>NZ_JANZLA010000001.1 GCF_025770785.1 Cellulomonas sp. SG140
CGCCTGGCGGGCGCGGGCGCGTTCCCGCTCCGCGGCACGCTCGCGCGCCGTCCGTTCCGCGGCAGCGGCACGCTCGAGCGAGTCGGCGCGGCCTGCGAGCGCGCGCGCCCGCTCCTCGGCGGTGCGGAGCGTCAGCCGGGCATCGGTCTCGCGGCCGCGGGCCGCCGTGGCGAGGGCCGCCGTCCGGTCACGCTCGGACGTGCGCTCGGCGACCGCGTCCTCGCCGTCCGCCGGCTGGTCCTGCGCGGCAGCCAGCCGCTCGGTCAGCTCGGCGAGCGCCTCGGTGTCCTCCTGCAGCGTCCGCTCGGCAGCGTCGAGCGACTGCTGGACCCGCTCCGCCTCCGCACGGGCGGACCGCGCCGTCGAGCCCAGCGTGGCGAGCTGCTCCGCGACCGCCGCAAGCGCGGCGTCGGACTCGTTGAGCCGGTCGAGGGTCTCCTGGTAGGCCTGTCGAGCAGCGGTCTGCTGGTCACGTGCGCCCGCCAGCTCGAACCGCAGCCGTTCCGCCAGAGCCTGCGCCTGCTCGGCCCCCGAGCGCGCCTGGTCGAGCGCGGCCTGCAGGTGCAGGGCGCTGGGCGCCTCGGCGGAGCCCCCGGACGCGCGGTGGGCGGACAGCAGGTCACCGGTGCGGGTGGCGACGACGAGGTCCGAGCGGGCACCGAGCACGGCGCGGGCCGTGGCGAGGTCGTCGACGACGACGACACCGGCCAGGGCGGCCGCCACCGCGTCCCGCACTGCCGGCGGGCAGCGGACCAGGTCGACGGCGCGGTCGGCACCGGTGGGCAGCGGGAGGTCGTCGACCGGGCCGGCACCGGCGGGCGCCGCCGAGCCGACCAGCAGCCCCGACCGCCCGGCGTCCTGCTCGCGCAGGTAGCGGATGGCGTCGACGGCCGCGTCGACACCGTCGACCGCCACCGCGTCCGCGAGCGGTCCCAGGGCTGCGACCACCGCCTCCTCGTCGCGTGGGTCCACCGAGAGCAGGGCGGCCACCGACCCGATGGTCCCGCGCAGGCCGTCGGCGGCGAGCAGCGCGCCCGCACCGTCCTTGCGCGACAGGCTCAGCTCGAGCGTCTCGGCGCGAGCCGCCAGCGTGCTGCGCTCCCGCTCGGCCTCCGCCAGCCGCTCCGTCAGGTCCGCGACGCGCTCCGTCGCCGCCTCCAGGGCGTCGGCCGCGGTCTCGTGGGCCGCGTCCAGCCCCTCCTCGCCCTCCTCGGCGCCGGCCACCTGGCCCTCGAGGGCCGCGAACTGGGTGGTCGCCTCCTCCGCGCGGCGCTGCGCGGCCGCGTGCGCCCCGCGCAGCCGGCCGATCTCCTCGCCGGTCGCCTCGAGGCGGCTGCGGCGGGCGGCGACCTGTCCGGCCAGCCGCGCCACGCCCTCACGACGGTCCGCCGCCGCCCGCAGCACGGAGGCCAACGCCTTCTCCGCCTCGGTGGCCACCGCCTCCGCCTGCTGCCGCGCGGTCACCGCACCCTCGAGCGCCGCGCGTGCCAGGTCCACCTCGGTGCCCAGCTCCGCCTCGGCCGCCCGGACGCGCGCCGCCTGTGCGACCAGGTCGTCGGGGTCCTGACCGCCGGACCGCTCCGGTGCGGCGGCGCCGAGCAGGCGCACCCGGTCCGCCGCCAACGACGCCGTGCCGCGCAGCCGCTCACGCAGCGCCGACAGCCGGTACCACAGCTCGCCGGCCTCCGTGACGGCGGGTGCGGCCTCGGCTGCCGCCCGCTCGAGCGTGGCCAGCTGGTCGCGGGTGGCCGCGAGCTCGGTGCCGACCTCCTCGCGCCGGGCGAGGAGCGCCGTCTCGTCGGCCGTCTCCTGCGCCATCGCGGCGGTCAGCTGCGCCAGGTCGTCGGCGAGCAGCCGGGCCCGGGCGTCGCGCACGTCCGTCTGCACCACGGCCGCCTTGCGCGCGACCTCGGCCTGGCGACCCAGCGGGCCGAGCTGCCGGCGGATCTCGGTGGTGAGGTCCGCCAGCCGGGTCAGGTTGGCCTGCATCGCGTCGAGCTTGCGGAGCGCCTTCTCCTTGCGCCGGCGGTGCTTGAGCACCCCCGCCGCCTCCTCGATGAAGCCGCGACGCTCCTCCGGCGTGGCGCGCAGGACGGTGTCGAGGCGCCCCTGGCCGACGATGACGTGCATCTCGCGGCCCATGCCGGTGTCCGACAGCAGCTCCTGGATGTCCAGCAGCCGGCAGGAGCGGCCGTTGATCGCGTACTCCGACCCACCGTTGCGGAACAGGGTCCGCGAGATCGACACCTCGGTGTAGTCGATCGGCAGCGCGCCGTCGGTGTTGTCGATGGTCAGTGACACCTCGGCACGGCCGAGCGGCGGCCGGCCGGCGGTGCCGGCGAAGATGACGTCCTCCATGGTGCCGCCGCGCAGCGACTTGGCGCCCTGCTCGCCCATCACCCAGGCGAGGGCGTCCACCACGTTGGACTTGCCGGAGCCGTTGGGCCCGACGACGCACGTGATGCCCGGCTCGAAGCTCAGGGTCGTCGCGGAGGCGAACGACTTGAAGCCCCGCAGCGTCAGGGTCTTCAGGTGCACGGGGGCAGCCTACGGTCGGGCACCGCGCGCGCCGCGGAGGCGGCGTCGGTCACAGGTGCGGGAACCAGAGCGCGATCTCACGCGCTGCGGACTCGGGCGAGTCCGAGCCGTGCACGATGTTCTGGATCGCCGAGGTGCCCCAGTCGCGCGCCAGGTCGCCGCGGATGGTGCCGGGGGCGGCGGCGGTCGGGTCGGTGGCGCCGGCGAGCGAGCGGAAGCCCTCGATCACCTTGTGACCCTCGGCCACCACGGCGACGAGGGGCCCGGACGTCATGAAATCGATCAGCGCCGGCAGCCACGGCTTGCCGAGGTGCTCGGCGTAGTGCTGCTCGAAGATCGCGCGGTCGGCGGTCCGCAGCTCGACGGCGGCCAGCGTGTAGCCCTTCGCCTCGATGCGGCGCAGCACCTCGCCCACCAGGCCGCGGCCGACGCCGTCGGGCTTGACGAGGACAAGGGTGCGCTGAACGGAAGGTGCGTCGGCCATGGCGGAAACCCTAGTGCCGGTCTCGGAGCCGGCCGGCGTCAGACCCGACGACGGGGCCGGGCGGGCTCCACGGCGTCCGGGTGCGCGGCGTCGAAGACGGCCCGCTCGGCGTCGATCCGCACCCCGAGCCACAGGAACAGCACCCAGAGGACGGCGAACAGGCCACCGACGCCGAACATCATCGGCACGACGAACCCGCAGGCCAGCACCGGCAGCTGCGCCACGGTGCCGGCGACGGAGCCCCAGCGCGGACGCTGCAGGCCGGCGAGCACCAGCAGCAGCGCCGCCAGCCCCCCGCCGACGGACCAGATCGCCGCCGGCGGCGCCGACCGCAGGCCGAACGCCACCAGGGCGGCGAAGAGCACGACGAAGGCCTCGAGCAGCAGCATCGTCTGGCCGAGGACGATGCGCGCCGGGCGCTTGCGTCGCACGGCGGGCGCGGGGCTGGTCACGCCGTCAGGCTACCGGCGGGTCTCGGCGAGCCCCGCCGCACCCGTTCGTCTGCCCGGGCCGAGCAGCCGGCCCGCGCGCGGCGCTCAGTCCTCGCCGAACTTGTCCTCGAACAGGGCGACCACCGCGTCGACCGCCTGCTGAGCCTGCTCGCCGCTGCCCTCGAGGACCAGGTCCGTGCCGTTCGCCACGCCCAGCGCCATCAGCTGGAGCACGCTCGCGGCGTCCACGCCGCCGAGCCGCACGTGCGCGTCGAAGCCGGCGACCGTCCGGGCGACGATCGCCGCGGGCCGCGCGTGCAGCCCCAGCCTGTTGGTCACCGTCACGGTGGTGCGGACCGCGCCGGGTTCCGTGGACAGCTCGGTGGTCGAGGACTGCTCGGCCGCGGTGTGGCCGGGGTGCGGGTGCAGGACGTCCGCGAACGTGGCGACGGCGCCCTCGGCCGCCGCGAGGACGCCCTGCACCCCTGCCCCGCCCTGCGCGGCCACCGCAGCGGCCACCGCACCCTCGACCAGCGGTGCGTCGGCCAGGAGCACGCGCTCCGCGACCGGCTCGTCGAGCATCTCGAGGACGGACTGCGCGGTCATCACGGCGGATCCGAGGTCCGTGAGGACCACGGCCGAGCGGCCGTCAGCGGTCGCCTGCTCCAGGGCGGCCTCGATGGCGTCGTAGCTGGTGCCGAGGCCGCCGTCGGGCATGCCGCCGGCCGGGAGCAGCGTGACGTCCGGGGCCATCTGCCCCGCGAGCTCGGCCAGCCCCTCGGCGATCAGGCGCGAGTGCGAGACCAGCACCAACGCCACCTGGACGGTCATGCGCCGGCCGCGTCCGCCGCGGCGCGCAGCAGCAGCTCGGTCGACCGGGCGCCGGGGTCCAGGTGGCCGATGGAGCGCTCGCCGAGGTACGACGCACGGCCCTTCGTGGCCAGGAGCGGGATGGTCGCCTGCGCTCCCGTGGCCGCGGCGTCGGCCGCCGCTGCCAGCACCGCGGCGGGCGAGCCGCCGTTGTCGGCCACGGACTCCGCGGCCTCGACCGCGGGAGTCCACGCGTCGACCATCGTCTTCTCGCCCGTGTGCGCCTTGCCGCGGGCGACTATGCCCTCCAGGGCCGCCTCCAGGACGGCGACCGCAGCAGCCGAGTCGAGCTCGGCCGCCGCGGCCGCCTTGGCCGCCCGCAGGTAGGCGGTGCCGTACAGCGGGCCGGCGGCACCGCCGACCGTGGACATCAGGGTCGTGGCGACCAGCTTGAGCACGTCACCGACCTGCTCCGGTGGCGCCTCGAGGCCGTCGAGCTTGGCCACGACGGCGGTGAACCCGCGGTTCATGTTCTCGCCGTGGTCACCGTCGCCGATCTGCCGGTCGAGCTCGATCAGCTCCTCGCGGTGCTCCTTGACCACCTTCGCCGAGAGGCGCACCCACTCGACCGCCCACGCCACGTCCAGACTCATCCCGCGCTCCCTGGCTCGTCCGACCCGCTCACCGTCGCCGATGCCCCCGGCGACCGTCCTACCAGGCGCGCCTCACCAGCGCAGCGCGGCGGTGTGCACCGGAGCGTCCCACAGGGCCGTCAGCTCGTCGTCCAGCCGCAGCACCGTGACGGACGCGCCCTGCATCTCGAGCGACGTGACGTAGTTGCCGACCAGCGACCGGACCACCTCGACACCGCGGCCCTCGAGCAGCGCCCTGGCGTGGCGGTAGACGACGTAGAGCTCGGACAGCGGGGTGCCGCCCATGCCGTTGACGAAGAGCAGGACCTTCTCGCCGGAGGCGAGCTTGAGGTCGTCCGCGACGGGCGTGAGCAGCATCTCGGTGATCTCGTCCGCGGACGCGAGCGGGATGCGACGGCGGCCCGGCTCGCCGTGGATGCCGATGCCGATCTCGATCTCGTCCTCGGGCAGGTCGAAGCTCGGCTTGCCGGCGTGCGGGACGGTGCATGCCGTGAGAGCGACACCCATGGACCGGACGTTGGCGATGACCTTCTCCGCGACGGCGACCACGGCGTCGAGGTCGTCGCCACGCTCGGCGGCGGCACCGGCGATCTTCTCCACGCACACCGTGCCGGCGACGCCGCGGCGACCGGCCGTGTACAGGGAGTCCTCGACGGCGACGTCGTCGTTGACCACCACGGAGCGCACCGTCACGCCCTCGGCGTCGGCCAGCTCGGCGGCCGTCTCGAAGTTGAGCACGTCGCCCGTGTAGTTCTTCACGATCGCCAGCACACCGGCACCGCCGTCGGCGGCCTGGATGGCCGGGGCGACCTGGTCCGGGGTGGGCGAGGTGAACACGGCACCGGGGACGGCGGCGTCGAGCATGCCCAGCCCGACGAAGCCGGCGTGCAGGGGCTCGTGGCCGCTGCCACCGCCGCTGACCAGGCCGACCTTGCCCTGCACCGCACCACCGGCGCGGGTGACGAAGATCGGGTCGGTGTGCACGGCGACGACGTCGGCGTGGGCCAGACCGAACCCCTCGACGGACTCGTTGACGACGTGCTCGGGATCGTTGATGAGCTTCTTCACTCCGGCGACCTGCCTTCCTCGGGTGGGCAGCTGTGCGGCGTCCCGAGGGTGGCGCCGATCGGCGTCGGCCGGCCCGGGACACGGCGACCGGGACGCCGTCGTCCCGTGAGGCTCACCCTCGCCGGGGCCCGCACCGGACGCAAGTGCGCTGCCGCTGCACGTTCGTGCAGATGGTCAGGGGCGACCCAGCAGCACACGCGCCTCGGCGACCAGCAGCAGCGAACCGGTGACCAGGACGCCCGCGCCGCGCTCGACCTCGCTCTCCGCACGCTCGACCGCGACGGCGATCGCCTCGTCCAGCCGCTCCGCGACGTGCACCCGCTCCTCGCCGAACACGTCCCGGGCCAGGTCCGCCAGCTCCGCCACGTCCAGGGCCCGCGGCGACCCGGCGTGGGTCACGACCACCTCGGCCAGCACGGGTTCCAGGAGGCCCAGCATCGCCTCCGGGTCCTTGTCCGCCATCACGCCCACCACGCCGACCAGCCGCTCGAAGGCGAACGCCTCGTCCAGCGCCGCGACCATCGCCTCGACGCCGGCCGGGTTGTGCGCACCGTCCACGAGGACCGTCGGGCTGGACCGGACCACCTCGAGGCGGCCCGGCGACGTGACGTCCGCGAAGGCAGCACCGACGACGTCGCCGTCCAGCGCGCCTCCACCGGTGAGCAACGCCTCGGTCGCCGCGAGCGCCAGCAGGGCGTTGTGGGCCTGGTGCTCCCCGTGCAGCGGAAGGAACACGTCCTGGTACACCCCGCCGAGCCCGCGCAGGGTGAGCAGCTGGCCGCCGACCGCCACCTGGCGCTCGAGGACGGCGATCTCCTGCTCGTCGCGCACCAGCCGGGCGCCGTGCTCGGCAGCCGCCGCCTCGATCACCGCCTCGGCCGACTCGGCCTGCGCCGAGACCACCACCGTGCCGCCGTCCTCGATGATCCCCGCCTTCTGGGTGGCGATCTCCCCCAGCGTGTGGCCGAGGTAGCGCTCGTGGTCCATCGCGACCGGCGTGATCACCTGCACCTGCGAGCGGACGACGTTGGTGGAGTCCCAGAGGCCGCCCATGCCGACCTCGACGACCGCGACGTCCACCGGCGCATCGGCGAACGCCGCGAACGCCATCACGGTGAACACCTCGAAGAAGGACAGCCGGGGGCCACCGGCGTCGACCGACCGCTGGTCGACCAGCTCGACGTAGGGCGCCACGTCGTTCCACACCGCGACGAACTGCTCGTCGCTGATCGGCTCGCCGTCGATCGCGATGCGCTCGTTGACCCGGGTCAGGTGCGGGCTGGTGAACCGACCGGTGCGCAGACCGTGCTCGCGCAGCAGGCGCTCGACCATGCGGGCCGTGGACGTCTTGCCGTTGGTGCCGGTGACGTGCACCACCCGGTAGGCGTCCTGCGGGTCGCCGAGCAGCTCGCACACCTGCCGCACGCGGTCGAGCGTCGGGTCGATCTCGTGCTCCGGTGCGCGGGCGACGATCGCGGCGTAGACGCGGTCGGCCTCGTGGCGCGCGGCCTCGGCCTGCTGGTCGCGGCGGTGGTCGGCGCCCGACGAGCCGCGGCGGCTCATGCCTCCACCCGGCTGACCTGGACGGTGAGCTCGTCGCCCGGCGTCACGTCGAACGAGGTCGCCAGCGTCTCCCGGGCGACGAACTCGCGGTGCGCCTCGACGGCCGGGACCTGCGCGGCCGGCACCTGCAGGCGCAGGTCGATCCGGTCGCTCACCCGAAGTCCGGCCGCCTTGCGGGCGTCCTGCACCGCACGGACGACGTCGCGGGCGTACCCCTCGGCGAGCAGCGCGTCGTCGAGGCCCAGGTCGAGCACCACGAACCCGCCGCCACCGGGCAGCACCGCCGCGGCGACGTCCGCGCCGGCCGCGCCGTCGACCACGGTGGTCAGGTCGTACTCCGCCGGCAGCAGCGGCACGTCGGTGCCGTCCTCCAGGGTCACCACCACACCGTCCTCGGTCGCCCGCCACGAGCCGGCCTTGGCCGCGCGGATCGCCGTCTGCACGCCCTTGCCCAGGCGCGGGCCGGCGGCCCGCGCGTTCACCGCGAGGCGCTGCGTGATGCCGAACCGGGCGGCCGCGTCCTCGTCGTCGGCGACCAGCTCGACGCGCTTGACGTTGAGCTCGGCCGCGACCAGGTCCGTGTACGGCACGGCCGCCGCCGGGTCGGCCACCGCGACGGTCAGCGAGCGCAGCGGCTGCCGCACGCGCAGCTGGTGGGCCTTGCGCAGCCCCAGCGCGGTCGACACCGCCGAGCGCACCTGGTCGACCACGGCCGCCAGGTTCTCGTCGGCGCCGTGGCCGCCCGGCACGTGCGTCGGCCAGTCCGTCAGGTGCACCGAGCGCTGCCCGGTCAGGCCTCGCCAGACCTCCTCGGTCACCAGGGGCGCGAGCGGCGCCATCACCCGGGTGAGCACCTCGAGCGCGGTCCACAGCGTGTCGAAGGCGTCGTGGTCCTCGACCCAGAACCGGTCGCGCTGCGTGCGCACGTACCAGTTGGTCAGCACGTCGAGGTGCTCGCGCACCAGGGCGCACGCCGCGGCGATCTCGTAGGAGTCGAGCGCCGCGGTGACCGCGCCCACCAGCTCACCGGTCCGGGCCAGCAGGTACCGGTCCATCACCGGCAGGCCGGCCACGCGCTCGTCGTCCACCGGCCGGGCGACGTAGCCCCGCCCCTCGTCGGCCGCGCCCGCGTACAGCGTGAAGAAGTAGTACGTGCTCCACAGCGGCAGCACCACCTGGCGCACGGCCTCGCGGATGTTCTCCTCCGCCACCACCAGGTTGCCGCCGCGCAGCACCGGCGAGCTCATCAGCGACCACCGCACGGCGTCGGAGCCGTAGGTGTCGAACATCTCCATCGGGTCGGGGAAGTTGCGCAGCGACTTGGACGCCTTGCGGCCGTCGTCGCCCAGCACGATGCCGTGGCAGATCACCGAGGTGAACGCCGGCCGGTCGAACAGCGCCGTGGCCAGCACGTGCAGCAGGTAGAACCAGCCGCGCGTCTGGCCGACGTACTCGACGATGAAGTCGCCCGGGAAGTGGTGCTCGAACCAGTCGGCGTTCTCGAACGGGTAGTGCACCTGCGCGTACGGCATGGAGCCGGAGTCGAACCACACGTCCAGCACGTCCGGGATGCGGCGCATGGTGCTCTGCCCGGTCGGGTCGTCCGGGTTGGGCCGCGTCAGCTCGTCGATGAACGGCCGGTGCAGGTCCGGCTCGCCGGCCTCGTTGAGCGGCAGCCGGCCGAAGTCGGCCTCCAGCTCGGCGAACGAGCCGTAGACGTCGACGCGCGGGTGGGCCGGGTCGTCGGACACCCACACCGGGATGGGCGTGCCCCAGTACCGGTTGCGGGACACCGACCAGTCGCGAGCACCCTCGAGCCACTTGCCGAACTGCCCGTCGCGGATGTGCTCCGGCGTCCACGCGATCTGCTGGTTCAGCTCGATCATCCGGTCACGGAACTGGGTCACCCGCACGAACCAGGAGGAGACGGCCTTGTAGATCAAGGGGTTCCGGCAGCGCCAGCAGTGCGGGTAGGAGTGCACGTAGGAGGCCTGGCGCAGCAGCCGGCCGTCCTCGCGCAGCCGGCGGGTGATCGGCATGTTCGCCTCGAACACCTGCTGGCCCTCGAAGTCGGGCACCACGGCGGTGAACCTCCCGGCGTCGTCCACCGACAGCAGCGTGGGGATGCCGGCGGCGTCGCAGGCACCCTGGTCGACCTCGCCGTAGGCGGGTGCCAGGTGCACGATGCCGGTGCCGTCCTCCGTGGTGACGAAGTCGCCGACCAGCACCTGCCAGGCGTCCTGCGTGCCGTACTTCTCGGTGTCGGCGAAGTAGTCGAACAGCCGCTCGTAGCGCAGGCCGGCCAGCTCGGCGCCGGGGAGCTCGCGGGTGACGGCCGTGACGGCGTCGTCGGGTGCGGCGTAGCCGAGGTCCTTGGCGTAGCCGGGCAGCAGGTCGCGGGCGAGCAGGAACGGGCCGGTGCCGGCGGAGGTCCCGGCGGGCCCGGCGGGCACGACGACGTAGGTGATCTCGGCGCCGACCGCGAGGGCCTCGTTGGTCGGCAGCGTCCACGGCGTCGTCGTCCACGCGACCGCCCGGACACCGGCCAGGCCGAGAGCCTCCGCCCGCTCCCCCACCAGCGGGAACGTGACGGTCACGGTCTGGTCCTGACGTTCCTGGTAGACGTCCGCGTCCATGCCGAGCTCGTGGTTGGACAGCGGCGTCTGGTCTCGCCAGCAGTACGGCAGCACGCGGTAGCCCGAGTACGCCAGCCCCTTGTCGTACAGCTGCTTGAACGCCCAGATCACCGACTCCATGAACGTCGGGTCCAGCGTCTTGTAGTCGTGCTCGAAGTCCACCCAGCGGGCCTGGCGGGTGACGTAGTCCTCCCACTCGTGGGTGTACGTCAGCACCGACTCGCGGCACGCCGCGTTGAACGCCGCGATGCCCATCTGCTCGATCTGCGACTTGTCGGTGATGCCGAGGATCCGCTCGGCCTCGAGCTCGGCCGGCAGCCCGTGGGTGTCCCAGCCGAACCGTCGCTCGACGCGGTGGCCGCGCATGGTCTGGTAGCGGGGCACGACGTCCTTCACGTAGCCCGTCAGCAGGTGACCGTAGTGCGGCAGGCCGTTGGCGAACGGCGGGCCGTCGTAGAAGACGAACTCGTTGGAGCCGTCGGGACCGGCCTCACGCGCCTCGACCGAGGCGACGAAGGTGCCGTCGGCCTTCCAGTAGGCGAGCACGTCCTGCTCGAGCGCAGGCAGGTCCGGGGAGGCGGGCACGCCCTGCGGCTCGGACGACTGGTCGGACGACGAGGGACGGTGCAGCGGATACGCCACGGCGAGACTCTCCTGGTTGCACGCACCCGGGCGGGTGCGGACGACTCCGGTCACGAGGACGACGACGTCCGGACCGGCCGGACCCCACCGCGGTACCACCTCGTTTGCCGGGCCCCGAGGGGTCCGGCCGCTCGCCTGCGGCTGTGACGGGCCTGCCCCGTCCGGTTCTACTGGGGACCGCGGTGCTGCTGCGGCCCTGTTCTTCCGGAGGCTCGCCGGTGATGGCCGGGTCGACGCCTGTGCCCGCAGTGTATGTCGTACGTCAGTAGGTGAACCCCGCGACCTGCGACCGCAGCCCCGCGGCGAGCCGCGCGAGCTCGCCCGTCGACTGGTTGAGCTGCGACAGCGCCCGGGTGGAGGACTGCGCGGCGTCGGCGACGCCGACGATGTTCCCGGCGATCTCACCGGAGCCCGTCGCGGCCTCCGTCACGGAGCGGGACATCTCGTTGGTGGTGGCCGTCTGCTCCTCGACGGCCGAGGCGATGGTCAGCTGGTGGGTGTTGATCTCCGCGATGATCTGCGCGATCTGCCCGATCGCCTCGACGGCGCCGTCGGTGTCCGCCTGGATCGCGGCGACCCGCCGGGCGATGTCCTCCGTCGCGGTGGCCGTCTCCCGGGCGAGGTCCTTCACCTCGCCGGCCACGACCGCGAACCCCTTGCCGGCCTCGCCGGCGCGCGCAGCCTCGATGGTGGCGTTCAGGGCCAGCAGGTTGGTCTGCTCGGCGATGCTGGTGATCACCTTGACGACGTTGCCGATCTCCTGGCTCGAGGCGCCGAGGCGGGACACCGACTCGTTGGTCCGGTCGGCCACCTGGGTGGCCTGCTCGGCGACGCGCGCCGCCTCGTTGGCGGACACGGCGATCTCGCGGATCGAGGCGCCCATCTGCTCGGCCCCCGCTGCGACCGCCTGCACGTTCCGGCTGACCTGCTCCGCGGCGGCGGCGACCGCGCCGGCCTGGGCGCTGGTCTCCTCCGAGCCGGACGCCACCTGGGTGGAGATCGCCGACATCTCCTCCGAGGCCGACGAGACCGTCAGCACGGCGTCCCCGACGCCGCGCATGGTGGCCCGCAGGGTGCCCTGCGCCGTGACCAGGGCCCGGGCCATCTGACCGATCTCGTCCCCGGAGAGCACGCGCGGCTCCCGCGTCAGGTCGCCCTGCGCCAGGGCGTCCACCGAGCGCTTCACCTCCGCGACGGCCCGTCGGATGGAGCCCGCCATGCGCACGCCGATCACCGCCGACAGCAGCAGGCCCGCCGCCAGCGCTGCGACCGTCAGCTGCAGCGCCCGGTCGCCCGCGGCCTTCGAGGCCTTGGCCTGGCGCGTCATCGCGGCGGTCACCTCCGTCTCCACGTCGGTGAGCGCGCTGACCATCGCCCCGCCCAGGGACGCGGCGCTGCTGTCACGCACCTGCGCCCACGCCGCCTGGTCGCCGCTGAGGGCCGCCTGCATGAGGTCGCCGTCGACCACCTTCCGGTAGGCCGCGAGCGCATCGACGAAGCCCTGCCAGTGCGTCGGCGCGGCGCCCTGGGAGGCGGTGAAGGCGTCCACGAACGTCGCCTGGGCCTTGTCCAGGCCCTGGTAGGCGGTCGCCAGCTTGTCCGACTGCGCCTTCTTGGCGCTCTGCGGGTAGGCGGCGACGGCGGTCACCTGGTTGCGGACCGTCCACAGCGCGTCCTTCAGCGCGGTGAGCGAGGTCCCGACGGTGGCCTGCGTGTGCGCGAGCCGCGCGGCGTCGGCGGTGATCTGGGTGATCTGGACGGCGGCCACGCCGCCGAGCGCGACGGCGACGACCGCGAAGGTGGCCACGAGCCCGAGGATCTTGCCGCGCACCGTCAGGTGCGCACGGCGGGCGGGCTGGGCGGACGGTGCGGTCGTGGGCGCGGTCATCGGGTGCTCCGGGTCGATGTGGACGGCTGTCCAACCCATCGGCAGCTCGGGCACGGTCCTGACCAGATCGGTGGGCGGTGCCCCGCCGCGACCGCTGGGACAATCGTGGGATGAGCCCTGCACCGCTCGTCCTGCTCGACCTCGACGGCACCCTGACGGACTCGGCACCGGGGATCGTGGCGTCGGCGCGGGCCGCCTATGCCGACCTGGCCCTGCCGACGCCCGACGCCGCCACGCTGCGCACCTTCGTCGGACCGCCGATCGCCGGGTCGTTCCTGGCCCACGGCGTGCCCGCGGAGCGCGTCGCCGAGGCGATCGCCGCGTACCGGCGGTACTTCCGGGCCGGGGGCATGTTCGACAACGCGGTCTTCGAGGGAGTGCCGGAAGCGCTGCGTGACCTGCGCGCCGCCGGGGCCCGGCTGCTCGTCGCGACGTCCAAGCCGACGATGTTCGCCCGGCCGATCGTCGAGCACTTCGGCCTGGCGGAGCTGCTGGACGGGGTGTTCGGGGCTCCGCCGGACGACGTGCCGTCCTCGAAGGCGACGGTGATCGCCGAGGCGCTGGCGTCCCTCGGGCCCGACGGCTTCGACCCGGCGACCACGCTGATGGTGGGCGACCGGGAGCACGACGTCATCGGCGCCCGCACCCACGGCATCGACACGCTCGGGGTGGGGTGGGGGTACGCCGTCCCCGGCGAGCTGCGCAGCGCCGGCGCCGTCGCGGTGCTGGACCGGCCCGCCGAGCTGCTGCCCGCGGTGGCGGACCGCCTGCCGCTCAGCCCGCAGAAGGCGCGACCGGAGGCTGCGCCGACCACGGGAAGGTGATCCACCGGTCGGTGCGCCGCCACACGTAGTCCGGGTCGACGACCGACCGGGGCTTGGCGTACAGCACCGCGGTGCGCGCCTCCTCGCAGTGCTCGGCCACCAGCCGCTGCACCAGCGCCAGCGTCTCCCCCGTGTCGGCCACGTCGTCGACGACGAGCGCCCGCAGCCCGTGCAGCGCCGAGGTGTCGAGCAGCGGCGGCAGCACCGCCGGCGCGGCGAGCCGCTCGTCGACACCCGTGTAGAACTCGACGTTCAGCGTGCCGACGGCCTTGGTGCCCAGCGCGTACGCGAGCGCGCCGCCGGGAGGCAGGCCGCCGCGCGCCACCGCCACCACGACGTCCGGACGGAAGCCGGAGTCGACCACCGCCTGGGCCAGCTCGCGGACCGCGGTGCCGAACAGCTCCCAGCCGAGCACCTCGCGGGCGTCTGCCAGCTCGGCACCGGACTCGTCAACCGGGGTCGGGCGTCCGATCGTCATCGGCACAGGGTAGGGGCGCCGCGTTGCCACCAGGTTGCGCACCCGGCGGCGGCCGGGGCGCCTTCGGCGCGCGGGTGCGAGCACCCGGTGCGATCCTGCGAGCCATGGACCACACCGTGCGCGCGTCGGCCGTCCGGGCCGGCAACCACCCCGTGATCGAGAACGGTGCCCGGCTGGGCTACGCGGCCAGCGGGGTGCTGCACCTGCTGCTGGGCTGGCTCGCCCTGCAGCTCGCCCTGGGCCACGCTGCCACGGCGGACCAGACGGGCGCGCTCGCGGCCCTGGCCAGCACCGGCATCGGCAAGGTGCTGCTGTGGGTGCTGCTGGCGGGGTTCATCCTGCTCGGCGTCTGGCAGGTGGCCGAGGCGATCGGCCGGTACGGCAAGCAGCGGATCAAGCCGGCCGCCAAGGCCGTGGTGTACCTGGCGCTCGCGTGGACCGCGTTCAGCGTGCTGCGCGGTTCCGGGGCGACCGGCAACCAGCAGTCCTCCGGCACCGCAGCCCGGCTGATGACCTACCCGGCTGGCCGGCTGCTGGTCGGCGCGATCGGCGTGCTGGTGGTCGTCGTCGGCGTCTACCACGTCGTCAAGGGCTGGAAGAAGAAGTTCCTCACCGACCTGCGCGAGCACCCCAACGGCGGCGTCGTGCTCGCCGGCCGCATCGGCTACGTGGCCAAGGGCGTCGCGCTCGCCCTGGTGGGTGCCCTGTTCGTGTCCGCGGCGGTGAGCGCCGACCCGACCAAGGCCAAGGGCCTGGACGGCGCGCTGCGCAGCCTGCTGGCCCTACCCCTCGGTCGGGTGCTGCTGGTCCTCGTGGCGGTGGGCCTGGCGGCGTACGGGATCTACTCCTTCGCCCGCGCGCGGTACGCCCGCGTCTGAGACCGCCACCGGCGGTGCGGACTCAGGCAGTGCCGACGCGGGCGGGGCTGCGTGCCGCCCGGTTCGCAGCGGCGCCGGCCCGGCCGCCGGTGCGAGCACCGGCGTAGGCGAGGTCAGCGCCGGCGAGCCCGGTGCGGGCGGCGTCAGGTCCGGGGTGAACCGGCCGTGCCCGGACGTCGTGCGGTCGGGAGCGTCGTCGACCCGGACCGTCCGGGCGGTGTCCCGCCGCAGGTACCCGTACGCGAGAGCCGCGCAGACGGCACCGTTGAGGAACCCGGCCGCGACGTCGGTGGCGCTGTGCATGCCGCGGTACATCCGGGAGTAGGCGACGGCGAACGGCACCAGCGCGCAGAGCACGGTCACCAGGACCCGGACCCACACCGTCCGGATGCGCTGCGCGAGCAGCGCGAGGCTCAACCACAGGGCCGTCGACGCGCCGGTGTGGCCGCTGGGATAGCTGGACGTCGGCGGCGCCTGGTCGAGGTGCGGCACGTCGGGGCGCGGCCGCCCGACGATCAGCGACGCGCTCAAGAACACCGCGAGTTCGAGCAGCACCGCGATCGCCGGCACCACCGCGGACCACCACTCGCGCGTCGCCCACCACAGCAGCAGCACGGCGAGGAGGGTGCAGACGGCGATGACGCCCGTGCTGCCCGTGAGCGAGCCGTAGCGGGTCAGCGTGTTCATCAGCGGCGTGCGGCCGTCGGCGAGCGCCTGGCTCAGCGCACGCTCGGACGGCACGCCGTGCAGGGGCCCGGTCAGCACCAGGCCCAGGCCGAGCACCACGCCGAAGAGCAGCACGGCGGGCAGGGCGGCACGGACCAGCGCGTCACGGACGGCCTCGCGCACCGTGGGCGCGGACCGGTCGGCGTCGTACCGGGTCAGGGCGCTCATCAGGGCTCCTTCGGGGACGGCGGGGCGGTGGAGGGACGATCGACCGAGGGCGTGGGCCTGGCCGGCGCAGCGGGGCCGCGACCGAGGTAGCCGAGCGCCGAGCCGGCAGCGACGGCCGCACCGAAGAGGTAGCCGCCGAGCACGTCGGACGGGAAGTGGGCGCCGAGCATCACGCGGTCCAGGCCGATGAGCAGCGCCACGGCCACGGCGAGCACCACACCGGTCGCACGTCCTCGGCGACGCAGCAGCGGCCAGAGCAGCACCAGCAGGACGACCGCCGCGACCGTCGTGTTGGTGGCGTGCCCTGACGGGAAGCTGTAGCCGGGGGCGTGGTCGACGGCGTGCTCGACGACGGGCCGGGCGCGACCGACCAGCGCCTTGACGGCGTTGCTCAGGCCCCAGCCGAGGAGCACCGTCACGATCGCCCACAGCGCCCGCGTACCGAGCCCGCGGCGTCGCCAGGCCCACACGCAGACCAGCGCGACGACCAGGTTGACCCACGGCGGCTGGAACGCGGCCTGGCCGGCGAGCAGCACGCTGCGCACGGTCGCATCCGTCTGCGCGAGCGGCGTCATGGTACGGATCGCTGCGTCGTCGAGCCGGATCACGTCGGGCACGCCCACGCGGACGACGAAGGCGAGCACGGCTGCGGGGACGCTGAAGGCGAGGGACAGCCCCACGGCGCGCAGCAGCCGCCTGCGGCGGGACACCGTGGCCTTCATGCCTGCACGGTAGGGGTGGCGCCCGACGACCGCGCGTCGAGCCGTGCGCAACGGCGGACGACTGCAGGTGGCCGGTCCCCGCGCAGGTCGAGCACGGTGTCCGACCCGCAGCTCGGTTCCGAAGATGGCGGGCGCAGAGGTCAGCAGGCGAGGATGTCGATGCTCCAGCCGGTGCCGGGGGTGTAGACGGCCGTGAACGGGAGGCCGCCCCCGACGTCTCCGGCGGACGCCTCCGGGAGGAGCGCGCCGGTCCGCGTCGTGGCGGACGCCGGCGCCTGGTCCCAGACGATGGTCGACACCTCGGTCTGCACGAAGCCGCCGCAGGCGCCGCAGCCACGGTTGCGCAAGACGATCTCCGCCAGCCGCACGTCGACCTCGGCCCGCGCGAGCGAGGCCGGGTCCACCGTCGGCAGTGGTGGTGTCGATCCCGCGGCGGTCACCACGGCCGCGAGGTCCGCATCGAAGCGTTGCGCTGCGACGGTGCCGTTGCCGAGGCACAGAACCATGTCCTCGCCCTCCGCCCGGGCCGTCGTCCCCTCAGGCGGGATGCGGGTGTACGTCCTGTCCGCGAAGCGGAAGGGACTCATCGCCAGCGTGCGGGAGACGAGGTCGCTGTAGGTGGTCAGCACCCGCCGCATCAGCTCGCGAGGCAGGGCGCCGGGGATCGCAGAGCCGACGGCGCCGAGGTCGAGGCCCTGCACTGCGGCGGCCGTCGACCGGTCGACCACGACGGCGTCCGCGTGGACACCCGTGTTGATCAGGGCTGCTGCGGCATGCAGCCGCCTGTCGAGGTCGCGCGCCGCGTCGACGAAGGGGGCGAGGTCACGCTGCGCCGAGGCGCTCGTCACGGGCGCCCTCGACGGCGGCGGGGTCGACGGCGCCGAGGACAGGGCCGACGACGGCGCCTCGAGGGTGGGCGCCGGCGGCGACGAGACGGGCACGCCGGACGGTGCCGGCGACGGCGTGCCGGGGGACGCTCCCGAGCAGGCGCCGACCCCCAGAACGAGGAGGACCGTCAGGCAGACCCCGCCCCTGCGCAGCCGGCACATGGTGCAGCTCCCTGCGAGGCCGGGCGCCACCGACGGGCACCGGCCCGCAGCTCGACTGTCGAACCCCGAGCGAGGCCTGCGCCAGGGCACGAGGTCCCGACCTGACGGGCACCCGCGATCGCGGTCGGTCGTCGGTTGACATTGACGCGGCGTCAACCCCTACCGTCGAGCAGGTTCGACGACAGGCGGCCTGACCAGGCCCTCGACCCCGAGAGGTGCACCGATGGAGTCCTCCATCCAGGAGGTGGCACGGCTGACCGGCACGACCAGCCGGGCACTGCGCCACTACGACCACGTGGGCCTGCTGCGGCCGTCGCGGGTCGGCTCCAACGGCATGCGGTTCTACGACGCCGCGGCGCTGCTGCGGCTGCAGCGGATCCTGCTGCTGCGCGAGCTGGGGCTCGGGCTGACCGAGGTGCGCCGGGTGCTCGAGCGCGAGGTCGACGACGTGGCGGCGCTGCGTCGCCACCTCGCCGTGCTGCGCGCGGAGCAGGAGCGCCTCGCCCGGCAGATCGCCTCCGTCGAACGGACCGTCACGGCACGAGAGGCAGGAGAAGCACTCATGAGCAACGAGATGTTCGACGGGTTCGACCACACCGTCTACCGCGAGGAGGTGGAGCAGCGCTGGGGCGTGGCCGCCTACGCGGAGTCCGACCGCTGGTGGCGGGGGCTCGGCGAGGAGGGTCGTGCCGCCTGGCAGGCCCGGCAGGCGGCGCTGCAGGCCGACTGGCGCGCGGCGGCGGAGCGCGACGTGGAGCCGGGCTCCGACGAGGCGCAGCAGCTGGCCGCACGGCACGTGGCGTGGTTGGCCGACGTGCCGGGAACACCGGGTCACGGCGGCACCCCGGTGCGCGCGTACGTCGAGGGGCTGGCCGACATATACGTCGCCGACCCGCGGTTCGCGGCGCACTACGGCGGGCAGCACGGCGCCGAGCTGGTGCGGGACGCGCTGCACGCGTACGCCGAGCAGCACCTGTGACAGGACGGCGCCCGGGGGGCACCACACCCGACGGGGGGACGGGGCCCCCCCCCCGGCCCCCGGGGGGGCCGGTTTCCCGTCCCGGGTTTGGGGGGTTCTTCCCCGGGCGCCGGTCCCGGATCAGGTGCCGGCCGGCAGGCGGCGACCGACGAGCCGGCCGACCAGCGCCTCGCGGGGCAGGTACGGCTGCTGCCACGAGCGGGCGTCGTCGGAGGCGTCGCGGTCGTCGCCGAGCAGCAGGTAGTGGTCCGGCGGCACGCGGAACGTGCCGCGGAAGACCGACGGGCGCGCGTACGGCTCGTCCAGCGGACGCCCGTCGACGGTGATCCGGCCGTCGGTAAGCACCAGCCGCTCCCCCGGCAGCCCGACCACGCGTTTGACGATGCGGCGGCCCAGCTCGGCGGAGTCCGCCACCACCACGTCCCCGCGGCGCACGGCACGCCGCCCGAACGACCGGGTCAGCCACCACGTCCCGGCCCGGAGCGTCGGTTCCATCGACCTGGACCGGACCACGGTGAGCCAGGCCATCAGCTGGCGCGCTGGGTGGGCAGCGCGCCGAGGTGCGCGTGCGGTCGGTGGCCGCCCGCCGCGTCGCTGCCGTGGCCGGCCGCGTAGTGCACGTAGTCGACGTAGGCCGCGACCGCGGCGCGTGCCGCGGGCAGGTCGCCGGTGTCGTGGTGCTGGAGCGCGCTCGCGGCGGCGAACCGCTCCACGACCCCCGGCCAGCGATCGGCCTCGACCAGGCCGTGCAGCGGGACGAGCGAGCCGGTCTCGAGCGCCCGGTCGGCGGCCGTGACGGCGGGTGGCTGCGGCGTCCCGGACGGCTTGATGCCGTCGAAGCCGGCACCCTCACCGGCGCGGTGCAGGCGCACCAGCGTCTCGAGGAAGCGCCGGTCGGCCCCGACCCGCTCCGGGCCGAGCCCGGCGACCACGGCGGTGAACGCGGCCCGGACCTCGTCCTCGTCGGCAGCGCGCACCCACGCCAGCGCGTGGTTGACGTCGCCGCTGATCAGCGCACGTCGGCCGGCCTTCACCACCGGGCCGTCCTCGGTGTCGCAGTGCGCGCTGGCCGGTCGCACGACGAGCCGCACCGCTGCCCGCAGGCCGCGCGCGATCGTCCGGGTGAGGGTCCTGCTGTGGGTCATCGTCCGCTCCTTCGTCGTCGGTGACGCGACGGTACGAAGGCTGGCGACCCGGCGCCTTGACGCAGGTCAAGCGCTCAGGAGGACGCGCGCAGCTCCAACCCCGTCGGGTCGAGGATCGCGACGTCGCGCCCCGGGAGCACCTCGACCAGACCGTCGCGCTCCAGCGCCCGCAGCCGCCGGCTGAGCGTCTCCGGCGTCGTGCCGAGGTACGCGGCCACCTGGTTCTTGGGCAGCGGCAGGTGGACCGTGGCGCGCCCGGCGTCCCAGGTGCTCGGGGCGTCGAGCAGGTAGGCGGCCACCCGCGCCCCCACGTCGGCGGACGCGAGCGCCGCGAGCATGCGCTCCGCGGAGGTCAGCTTGGCGGCGACGGCGCGCAGCATCCCCACACCGATGTCCGGCATGCGCGCGAGCAGGTGCGCCAGCTCGGCGTGCTCCAGCGTGCACAGCCGGGAAGGCTCGACGGCGGTGGCGTCCTCCTCGGCGGGTGCGCCGGTCAGGAACGCCGCCTCGCCCGAGACGTCGCCGGGCCCCAGCACCCGCAGGATCGTGCGGTGCCCGCTCGCGCTGGTGCGGGACACGGTGACCCGGCCCTCGTGGACCACGAGCAGCCGCGAGGACCGCTCCCCCGCACGCACCACGACGTCGCCGGCGTCGACCGAGACGGGACGCACGTGCCGGGCGACCTCCGCCTGCTGCTCGGGTGACAGGCCGGCGAACACAGGCACCCGCGCGACGCACGGGTCCGGCGACGCCGTGGTGGACGATCCCGACGGGGGCACGCCGGCATCGTCGCACCGGCCCGGGCCATCGTGACCGGCACCCGCAGGGTCGGTCATCGTCGCGCAGCTCCCGGCCGGTCGATGCCGAGGTCGTCGAGCACCCGTTCCGCGGCCAGCCGGCCGGACACGAGCGCGGTGGGCACGCCGGTGCCCGGGTGGGTGCTGGCGCCCGCGAAGTAGAGGTTGCGGTAGCGCGCGTGCCGGTTGTGCGGTCGCAGGTAGGCCAGCTGGGGCAGCGTGTGCGCCAGCCCGTGCGTCGCGCCCCAGGCCAGGTTGTGGTGCGCCTGCCAGGTCAGCGGCGTCGCGGTCGCCTCGACGGTCACGTGCGCGTCGAGGTCGTCGATGCCGACCTGGGACAGCCGCCGCAGCACGGCGGCACGAGCGCGTGCCAGCTCACCGGCCCACAGCTCACGCTCGCGCGCGCGGCGCTCGGGGTCGGTGCCGTCGTAGGTCAGGTGCCCCGACGGCACCACCGCTATCAGCGTCTCCCGGCCGTCCGGCGCCGCGGTCGGATCCACCGAGGCGGGGGCGTGCACGTACACGCTGGGGTCGTCCGGCAGCGGCTCGTTGCGGTCGATGCTGTCGAAGTTCTCCCGGTAGCGGTCGCCGAGGAAGAGCGTGTGCGTCCGCAGCTGCGGGTACCGGCGGTCGAGCCCCCAGTAGAAGCTGATCGTCGAGCCGGAGAACGTCTTGCGGGCCAGCCGCGCCGCAGGACCGGGGTCCGGCAGCAGCGCGCGGTACACGTACGGCAGGTCCGCGTTGGCGACGACGACGTCCGCGGGCAGCACACCGTCGTCCTGCAGGCGGACGCCCGTCGCCCGGCCGCCCTCCACCTCGATGCGCCGCACCGGCTCGTCGTACCGGAACCGAACGCCCGCCTCGTCCGCGAGCGCCGCGAGCACCTCGACGATCCGGTACATGCCCCCGGTCGGGTACCAGACGCCGTGCGCGAGCTCGCTGTGCGGCGTCAGGGAGAACGTCGACGGCGCGCTGAACGGGCTCAGCCCCATGTAGACGTCCTGGCAGGTGAACGCCGCCTTCAGCTTCGGGGAGGTGAAGAAGCGGGACATGTGGCGGTAGTGCGGCAGCAGGGCGTGGACCCGCAGGGCGAGGGCCAGGCTGCGGGGGTTGACGAAGTCGACAGCCCGGCGGAAGTCGCGCTCGACCAGGCCCGGCATCGACAGGTCGTAGTGCCGGCGGCCCTCCTCGAGGTAGCGCAGCAGGCCGCCGAACGAGCCGGGCTCGATCGCCTCGAGCTGGCGGCGCATCGCCTCCAGGTCGGACGTCATGGCGAGCCGGGTGCCGTCGTCGAACACCATGTCGTACGTCGGGTCGACCCGGACGGGGGCCAGATCACGGTCGAGGTCGGCGCCCAGGTGCGCCAGCTCGCTGCGGTAGAGCAGCGGCATGATCAGCAGGGTCGGACCGGTGGAGAACCGATGACCCTCCCGCGTGAACTGCCCGAGCCGGCCACCGGGGGCACCGTTCTTCTCCACGACGGTCACGGCGACGCCCTGCCGGGCGAGGTGGATCGCCGTCGACAGACCGCCGACCCCCGCACCGACCACCACGGCGGTCGTCCTCATGCGCCGACCGCCTGCCGCGCGGCGGGTGCGCGGTTGCGCGACCCGCCCAGCGCCGACCGCGCGGTGCCCACCGCGATCCGCACCCCGCCGCGCCACGTCGCCCGCTCGGGGTAGGACGGCCGCAGCCGGAAGCCCTCCCGCTCGATCGTGTCCAGCACCCACTCGAACCGGGCGACGTACGCGTGACCGGCCAGCCGGCACCGGCGGCTCTCCACCGCGGCGAACGACCGCCGGCCCGCCGCGAAGCAGGACCGGGCGAGCGCCACGCGGTCCCGCACCCAGGCCCGCACGTCCGGCTCGTGCACCCACTCCGACGGGCGGGCGTCGTGGCGCACCAGCTGCGCCGGGAGGTTGAGGTACCCCGCCTCGACGTCCTCGACCAGGTCGCGCAGCATGTGCGCGACGTGGGCACCGCGCACGGCGACGTACCGGTCGGCACCGTGCGGCGCGCCTGCGCCGTGCCCGATGCAGTGGTGCAGGGCCTCCGTCACCGCGACGGACAGGCTCTGGGTGTAGGCGTCGAGCGTCGCGGCGTCGACCGCTCGTCCGCGCCGGCCGGCGTCGACCTGCATCACGTCGAGCATCGAGCGCAGGCACAGCAGCAGCCCCTCGTCGTCGGGCGCGCCGCCGGCCGGACGCTGGGGTCGGCGGGCTCGGTCGCGGTCGACGAGCCCGACCAGCAGGGTCTCTTCCGGGCGCAGCACCCCGCCCGGCCGTCCGTCGACCGCCGCCGCCAGCACGGCTCGCTGCTGCGCGACGAAGGCGAGTCGCGCCGGCTCGTCGGGAAGGTGCTCGTCGACCTGGTCGTCCAGCCAGCGGAAGTAGGCGTACAGCCCGTACCCGTCCGCCCGGAAGGCCGGGTCGGCGAGCCACCGCACCGTCAGGTACGACTGCAGGCTCGCCGCCCTGGTGACCGACGCGGCCAGCGCGTCCTGGGCCGTGCCGCCGTGCCCTGGCATCCGCCGCCACCCTCGATGTGCCGTCCGGCTCCCCGGCCCTGTGCGCCCCGTCCGCCCCTGCGCGGAGGACGCCGCGCGGGGCCCTCCTGGGCAACGTAGCCACGGCCCCGAGCACTCCGCGCGGGCCCTCCGACCCATCCGAGCGATCTGCGTCACACCTCGGGACGTTCGTCCTCGACCGGGATATAGTGAACAACGTGTCCAGTAATACCGACACCGCCCGACCGGGCCGGCCCCGCTCGGAGGCGCGGCGCACCGCGATCCTCGAGGCCGCCGCCGAGCTCGCCCTGGCCGGGGGGTCGATCCCGACCATGGACGCCATCGCCGCACGCGCCGGCGTCTCCCGCACCACGCTCTACAAGTGGTGGCCGTCGGCCGCCACGGTGCTCCTCGAGGGGCTGCTCGAGCACTTCCACGAGAGCATCGAGTTCGACGACGACCTGCCGGTCCGCCAGGCGCTGACCGCCCAGGTGGACGCACTGGTGCACCTGCTGCGCGACACCTCCGCCGGGATGCTGCTGCGGCAGCTGATGGCGGCGTCGATCACCGAGCGCGACGTGGCCGCCGCGATGCTCGAGCACTGGCTCGAACCGCGTCGCCACGCCGCCATGCACCACCTCGAGCGCGGCATCGCCACCGGCGTCGTCCGCCCGGGCACCGACACCGGACTGGTGACGGACGCCTTGTTCGCACCCGCGTACTACCGCCTGATCTGGGGGCACACCGAGCTGGGCGACGACCTCGCCGAGCAGGTGTGCGCGCTGGTCTGGCCGGCCGTCGCCACCCCCGGACCCCCCGTCCCCTGATCCCCCACCGCACCCGCACCGCCCGCCACCACAGGCCCACCACGAAGAAGGTCCACATGGTCACCGTCGCCAAGAACATGGTCGACACGCTCGTCGCCGCCGGGGTCAAGCGCGTCTACGGCATCCCCGGCGACTCGCTCAACGGCTTCACCGACGCCCTGCGCGGCTCCGGCATCGACTGGGTGCACGTGCGGCACGAGGAGGCCGCGGCGTTCGCCGCCGGTGCCGAGGCGGCGCTCACCGGTGAGCTGGCGGTGTGCGTCGGCAGCGCCGGCCCGGGCAACCTGCACCTGATCAACGGGCTGTTCGACGCGCAGCGGTCGGGCGCGCCGGTGCTGGCGATCGCGGCGCACATCCCCACGTCGGAGATCGGCAGCGGCTACTTCCAGGAGACCCACCCGCAGGAGCTGTTCCGCGAGTGCTCGGTGTACTCGGAGTACGCCAGCTCGCCGACCCAGATGCCGCGCATCCTGCGCACCGCGATGCAGACGGCGCTGGAGAAGAAGGGCGTCGCCGTCGTCGTGATCCCCGGGGACGTCGCGCTCGCCGACGCGCAGGACACGACCGTGACGCCGGTGCGCGCCAGCCGGCCGCGCATCCTGCCCTCGGCCGCGGAGCTGGAGCAGGCGGCCCAGCTGCTCGGTGCGGGACGCAAGGTGACGATCCTCGCCGGTGCGGGCGTCGAGGGTGCCCACGACGAGGTCGTGGCGCTGGCGGACCGCCTGGCCGCGCCGATCGTGCACACGCTGCGCTCCAAGCAGTTCGTCGAGCACGACAACCCGTTCGACGTCGGCATGACCGGGCTGCTCGGCTTCGCCTCCGGCTACCGCGCGCTCGAGGCGTGCGACACCCTGCTGATGCTCGGCACCGACTTCCCGTACCGGCCGTTCCTCCCCGAGAAGGCCACCGTGATCCAGGTGGACATCCGGGGCGAGAACCTCGGCCGCCGCACGCCGCTGGCGCTCGGCATGGTCGGCGACGTCAAGGAGACGGTCACCGCGCTGCTGCCGCTGCTGGCCAAGAAGACCGACCGCTCGCACCTGGACGACTCCCTGGCCCACTACCGCACCACGCGCACCAAGCTCGACGACCTGGCGACCCCACGCAAGGGTGACCAGCCGCTGCACCCGCAGTACGTCGCGAAGGTGATCGACGAGGTCGCCTCGAAGGACGCCGTGTTCATCCCCGACGTCGGCTCCCCCGTCATCTGGGCCGCCCGGTACCTGACCATGAACGGCGACCGGAAGGTGATCGGCTCGTTCATCCACGGGTCGATGGCCAACGCCCTGCCGCAGGCCGTCGGCGCGCAGGCGGCGTTCCCGGGCCGTCAGGTGGTGGCGATGTCCGGTGACGGCGGCGTGGCGATGCTGCTCGGCGAGCTGCTGACGTTCACCCAGAACAAGCTGCCGGTGAAGATCGTCGTGTTCAACAACTCCTCGCTGAACTTCGTCGAGCTGGAGATGAAGGCCGCCGGCTTCGTCACCAACGCCACCGGGCTGGAGAACCCGAGCCTCGCGGGGATCGCCGCGGCCGCGGGTCTCAAGGCGTTCCGGGTGGAGCGCTCCGCCGACCTGCGGCAGGCGCTGGAGGAGGCGTTCGCGTACGACGGGCCCGCCTTCGTCGACGTGGTCACCGAGCGGCAGGAGCTGACCATCCCGCCGTCGATCAAGCTCGACCAGGCCAAGGGCTTCGCGCTCTACGCGCTGCGCACCCTGCTGTCGGGCCGCGGCGACGAGCTGCTGGACCTGGGCCGGGCGAACCTGCGCCAGGTGTTCTGAGCCGGGTGCCGGGACGCGAGGACGGCCCCGCAGCGACCGATGCTGCGGGGCCGTCCTCGGCCGCCGTCAGACGCCCGTGCGAGCCGTGGTGGTGTTGTTGGCCTGCGCCCGCGGGCGGACGACGAGCAGGTCGACGTTGACGTGCGGCGGACGGCTCAGGGTCCACGCGATCGCGTCGGCGATGTCGTCGGCCACCAGCGGCTGGTAGCCCTCGTAGACCTTCGCCGCCCGCTCGGCGTCACCGCCGAACCGGACCAGGGAGAACTCCTCGGTGGCGACCGCGCCGGGCGCGATCTCGATGACGCGCAGCGGCTCGCCGACGATCTCCCAGCGCAGGGTGGTGGTCAGCATCTGCTCGGCGGCCTTGACCCCCGTGTAGCCGGCTCCGCCCGGGTAGGCGCCGTGCGCCGCGGTGGACGTCACGACGACCACGTCACCCGCTCCGCGCTCGCGCAGCAGGGGCAGCACGGCCTTGGTCACGCGCAGGGTGCCGAGCACGTTGAGCTCGTACATGGTGCGCCACTGGTCCAGGTCGGCGTGCTCGACCGGCTCCAGACCCAGTGCGCCGCCGGCGTTGTTCACCACGGCGTCCAGGCCGCCGGTCGCGGCCAGGTGGGTCACCAGTGCGGCGACGTCGCCGTCGCTGGTCACGTCGGCGGGGTACGCCTCGGCGCCGGTCTCCTCCGCGAGCGCCGCGAGACGGTCCGCGCGACGGGCCGTGGCGACGACGTCCCAGCCGTCGGCCCGCAGGCGACGCACCGTGGCGGCGCCGATCCCGGACGAGGCGCCCGTCACCAGGGCGCGGCGGGCGCTCACGCGGCACCGCCCGCGGTCACGGCGGTCAGCGCGGCGTCGATGATCGCCAGGCCGCGCTCGGCGTCGGCGCGGCTGATCACGCACGGCGGCACCACGTGGATGCGGTTGTCGGAGACGAAGGGCAGCAGGCCACGGTCGAGGAGGGCGCGTTTCACGGCGCCCATCGTCGCAGGGCTCACCGGCTGCCGGCTGTCCCGGTCGGCCACCAGCTCCACCGCCCAGAACACCCCCGTGCCGCGCACCTCGCCCACCAGCGGCTGGCGGGCCGCCAGCTCGGCGAGCCCCGGGGCCAGCACGTCGGCACCGATAGCGGCGGCGTTGGCCACCACCCCCTCGTCCTCCATCGCGGTGATGGTCGCCTCGATCGCCGCCATCGCCAGCGGGTGGCCGGAGTACGTCAGGCCACCGGGGAACACCCGCTCGTCGAACGTCGCGGCGACCGCGTCGCTGATCAGCACGCCGCCGGCCGGCACGTACCCGGAGTTCACCCCCTTGGCGAAGGTGATCAGGTCCGGCACCACGTCGTGCTGCTCGAACGCGAACCACGAGCCGGTGCGGCCGAACCCGGCCATCACCTCGTCCAGGATCAGCACGATCCCGTACCGGTCGGCGATCGCCCGCACCCCCGCCAGGTAGCCGCGCGGGGGCACCAGGACTCCCGCGGTGCCCGGGACGGACTCGAACAGGATCGCGGCGACCGTCTCCGGACCCTCGCACTGGATCACCCGCTCCAGGTGCTGCAGCGCACGCTCGCACTCCTGATCCGGGGTCGTCGCCCAGAACTCCGTGCGGTACAGGTAGGGCGTGAACACGTGCACGTGACCGCGCGCGTACTCGTTGGGCATCCGTCGCCAGTCGCCCGTCGCGTTCACCGCCGCGCCGGTGTTGCCGTGGTAGGAGCGGTAGCCGCTGACCACCTTGTCCCGGCCGGTGTGCAGCCGCGCCATCCGGATCGCGTTCTCGTTGGCGTCCGCGCCGGCGTTGGTGAAGAAGACCTTGGAGAAGCCGGTGGGTGCGTGCTCGACGATCTTGGCCGCCGCCCGACCACGGGTCAGGTTCGCGGTGGCCGGCGCGATGGTGGTCAGCAGGTCCGCCTGCTCGTGGATCGCGGCGACGACCTTGGGGTGCTGGTACCCGATGTTGACGTTGACCAGCTGGCTGGAGAAGTCGAGGTAGCGGTGGCCGGAGTGGTCCCACAGCTCGCAGCCCGCGCCGCCCGCCAGCACGAACGGCGTCAGGTGGGCCTGCGCCGACCAGGAGTGGAACAGGTGCGCGCGGTCCAGGCTCGCCGCGAGGGCGTCCAGGTCCGGTCCGGTCGGGGCCGCGGCGGTCGGGACGGCCGGGGCTGCGTGTGGCATGAGCGTGGCTCCTCGTGGCGGTGCTGGTCGGTGGTGCCGTGCGCGGATGGTGGGGACGGGCGTCGGGCGGGACCGCCCGCCCCCACGCCCGTCTAGTTGCCGCCCTCGGCGAGGGTGACCGTGATCGGCTTGAAGCTCGAGCCCGTCACGTCGACCCCCTCGGCCTTGAGCTCGGCGAGCGCCTTGGTGACGTAGTCGTTGGTGTACGCGTCGGCGTCCGGCTTCTTGGTGATGACGGTCGCGCCCTGGTCGTTCTTGGTGCCCAGCGCGATGGACACGGTCTGGTCCCAGGCCTTCTGGTCGATCATCCCGGCGCCGTCCGGCGACGGCCAGATCAGCTTGTTCACCTCGTTGGTCTGCCACAGCTGGTGGCTCTGGCCGAGCTTGGACCCGGCGGCGACGATGATGTCGCGGGCGGCCTCCGGGTTGTCCCGGACGTACACCCAGCCCTTGATGCTGGCCTTGATGAACTTGACTGTCGTGTCCTGGTACGCCTTGTCGGACTTGAGCTTGTCGGTGTTGGCCCAGATCGCGTCCTGCAGCATGGCGGTGCCCTCGGTGTTCCAGTCGACGACGTTGAAGTCGTCGGCCGTGTACTGCTTGCCGGTCGCCGGGTTCTTCGCCTCGAGCAGCTGGGCGTACTCGTTGTAGACCATCGCCTGGGCCGCGTCGATGTCACCGGCGAGGAACGCGTTCATGTCGAACTGCTGCTGCACCAGCGTGACGTCCTTCGCCGGGTCGAGCCCCGCCTTGGTCATGCCGGCGAACAGCTCGAACTCGTTGCCGAAGCCCCAGTTGCCCACCTTCTTGCCCTTGAGGGCCGCGGCGGTGGTGATGTTCTTGTCCTTGAACGAGACCTGCAGCGTGCCGGAGCGCTGGAAGATCTGCGCGACGTCGGTGATCCCGGCACCCTGCTCGCGCGAGGCGAGCGCCTTGGGCACCCACGCCAGCGCGTAGTCCACCGACCCGTTGGCCAGCTGGGTCTGCGGCACGATGTCGGTGCCTCCCTCGACGATCTGCACGTCGAGACCCTCGTCCTTGTAGTAGCCCTGCTTCAGCGCCGCGTAGTAGCCGGCGAACTGCGCCTGCGTGAACCACTGCAGCTGCAGCTTGACCGGGGTGAGCGTGCCGGAGCCGCCCGTCCCGGACGCGGAGGCTGCCGGTGCGGCGGCCGAGCCGCTGCTGCTGCAGCCGGTGAGCGCGAGCGCGGCAGCGGTCGCGGCGACGGTCAGGCCCCACGCGGTGCGCCTGGTGAGTCTCATCTGGCTCATCCCTTTCCTCGGTGCGGGGTGCGGCTCGCGGAGGGGCGAGACGCGGGGTCGGCCGGCCTGGCGCCGATGGCAGGCGGGACGGGTGGTGGGGTCCGGCGGCGCCGGCTCAGGCGGCCCCCTGCCGGCGGGCGACGGCGTGCTCGGCCGCGAGCGTGACCAGGTAGAACACGAGCCCGAGCGCGATCGCGCCGACGACGAAGGCCCACGCCCGGGCGTAGGCGGAGTTGGACGCGGCGGCGGTGATCCGCGAACCGAGCCCGTTCTGCAGCCCGCCGAAGTACTCGGCGACGATCGCGGCGATCACGCCGGTGGACGAGGCGATCCGCAGACCGGTGAACAGGTACGGCAGCGCACCGGGCACCGTGACGGTCCGGGCGAGCTGGCCGGGGGTGGCGGCGTAGGCCCGCAGCAGGTCCCGGTGCACGGGCAGCACCTGGCGCAGCCCGCGCAGGGTATTGACGAACACCGGGGCGAACACCACCACGGCGACGATCAGCCGGCGAGGGGTCGTGGTGGTGGTGCCGAACATCGTGTTCAGCGCCGGGGCGAGCGCGACGATCGGCATCACGGCCACCGCCGCGGCGGTGGGCGACATCAGCGCGTCCACCACGCGGCTGCGGGCGGCGAGCAGCGCGGCGCCGACCGCGCCGAGCGCGCCCAGCAGCAGGCCCACGAGCACGTTGGTGCCCGTCGCCAGCGCGGAGCGCCACACCAGCGGCCACACCGTCACCAGCTGCGTCCAGATCGCGCTCGGAGCCGGCAGCAGGTACGGCTTCACGCCGCTGACCTGCACGAACAGCTGCCAGCCCAGCAGCGCCAGCGCGCCCAGCACCACGGGCGCCAGCCACCGGCGGACCGCGGCGGCCGTCATCGCAGGTCCACCCCTCGCGCGGCGGTCGCCCCACCGTGCAGCGCCTCGCGCACCGCCGTGACGTCGGCGAAGAACGCGCTGTCCTCGCGGGTGCCGTCGGTCCGGCTGGCCGTCGCCGCCAAGGAGATCGGCACCACCTGGCTGATCCGGCCCGGGCGGGCGCTCATCACCACCACGCGGTGGGACAGGAACACCGCCTCCGGGATCGAGTGCGTGACGAACAGCACCGCCGCGCCGCTCTCCGCGCAGATGCGCACCAGCTCGGTCTGCATCCGCTCGCGGGTCATCTCGTCGAGCGCCCCGAACGGCTCGTCCATCAGCAGCAGGCTCGGTCGCTCCGCCAGCGACCGGGCGATCGCGACCCGCTGCTGCATGCCGCCCGACAGCTGGCCGGGCAGGTGGCCGGCGAAGTCGGCGAGCCCCACCATCTCGAGCAGCTCGGCGGCCCGCGCGGCGCGCTGCCGGCGTCCGACGCCGTGCAGCTCCAGCGGCAGCTCGACGTTGGCCTTGACGGTGCGCCACGGCAGGAGCCCCGCCTGCTGGAACGCGATGCCGTAGTCCTGCCCCTCGCGGGCCACCCGCGGTGGCTTGCCGAACACGGTCAGGTCGCCGGACGTCGGCTCGTCGAGGTCGGCCACCAGCCGCAGCAGCGTGGACTTGCCGCACCCGGAGGGGCCGATCAGGGAGACGAACTCCCCCGCGGCGACGGTGAGGTCGACGCCCTCGAGCGCGACCACCTCGCCGCTGCGGGTGCGGAAGGTCTTGCCGACGCCGCGCGCGACCACGGCCGCGGCGGGGTGGGTGGCGACCGGCGCCGGCGTGGGGACCGGGGTGGGCATGGTCATGAGGACACCTCCGCGTAGCGGTAGCGGCGCAGCAGCAGCCCGACGAGGCCGACGAGCCCGGCGGCGAGCAGGCCGAGAGCGGCGGCGGCCACGATCGCCGCCCACGGCTTCCCGGGGTCGCCGCTGGCAGACTGCGCGTACGAGATGATCAGCCGCCCGATGCCGCCCGGGGTCCCGGTGGACACCTCGGCGACGATGGCGCCCACCACGGCGGTGGCGGCGCCGAGCCGCAGCGCGGGCAGCACGTACGGCACGCTGGCCGGGAGCCGCAGCGAGACGAGGGTCCGCCACCACCCCGCGGCCTGGGCGCGGAACAGGTCGGTCTGCGCCGGGGTGGGTGACTGCAGCCCCCGAAGGGCGCCGACCGCGACCGGGAAGAAGGCCAGGTAGGACGCGATCGCGGCCACCGACATCCAGCGCTGCCACTCGAAGGCGCCGAGGTGGATGCGACCGCCCCAGCCGACCACCAGCGGTGCCAGCGCGATCAGCGGGACCGTCTGGCTGAGCACCACCCACGGCAGCACGGCGGCCTCCGCCAGCCGGCGCCTGGCCATCAGCACCGCCAGCGCCATCCCGGCGACCACGCCGACCAGCCAGCCGGCCAGCGCCACGCGCAGCGTGAACCAGCCCGCCTTGGCCATGGCGACCAGCACCGAGTCGGCGCCGCGTGCGGACGTCTCCGACCGCCCCATCCGGGCGACCACGTCCCAGACGTGCGGCATCGCGTGGTCGTCGGTGCGCGGCAGCACGCTGGCCCCGAGCACGTGCACGCCGCCGGCGGGCACCACGGCCTTGACCAGCTCCCAGACCAGGCAGAACAGCACCAGCGCGGCCAGCCCGTAGGCCGTCGAGCGCAGGGCACGCGCCCGGGGGCCGGTCATGCCGTCGCCACCACGGGTTCGGCGAGCGCCGGGATCACGCGTTCGCCGTAGAGCCGCATCGTCTCCTCCTTGTTGTCGTGCTGGAGGTAGAGCGCGTACTGCGTGCAGCCCAGGGACTCGAGCACCCGCAGCTTCTCCACGTGCTCGTACGGCGATCCGAGCAGGCAGAACCGCTCGACGATCTCGTCCGGCACGAAGGTCGTGTGGGTGTTCCCGGCGCGGCCGTGCTGGTTGTAGTCGTAGCCCTCGCGGTCGCGGATGTAGTCGGTCAGCGCCTTCGGCACCGCCGAGTCCGTGCCGTACCGCCGGACGATCTCCGCGACGTGGTTGCCGACCATCCCGCCGAACCAGCGGCACTGCTCACGCATGTGCGCCCGTTCGGCCGGCGACTGACCGTCACCGACGTAAGCCGGTGCCGCGACGCAGAACTGGACCTCGTCGGGATCGCGGCCGGCGGCCTCCGCCGAGTCGCGGACCGCCTTGATCATCCACGTGGCGATGTCCGGGTCCGCCAGCTGCAGGATGAACGCGTCACCCACCTCACCGGTGAGCTTGAGCGCCTGCGGGCCGTAGGCGGCGACCCACACCTCCAGCTGCGAACGCGTCGCCCACGGGAACCGGACCGTGCGGTCGTTGAGGTTCGCGGCACGACCGTTGGCCAGCTCACGGATCACCTGCACCGCCTCGCGCAGCGTCGCGAGGTTCGACGGCTTGCCGTTCAGGGTGCGCACCGCCGAGTCGCCGCGCCCGATGCCGCACACCGTCCGGTTGCCGTACATCTCGTTCAGCGTCGCGAACAGGGAGGCGATCACCGTCCAGTCGCGGGTGGCCGGGTTGGTGACCATCGGACCGACCTTGACCGTGTGCGTCGCAGCCAGGATCGCCGAGTAGATGACGAACGGCTCCTGCCACAGCAGGTGCGAGTCGAACGTCCACACGTAGTCGAAGCCGTGGGTCTCGGCCTGGCGGGCCAGGTCGACCGTCCGCCAGGCGGGTGGGTTGGTCTGCAGGACGACGCCGAAGTCCATGTGCGCCTCAGACCAGGTACTGCGACAGGTCGCGCTTGAGGAACTGCCCGTGGCCGACGGTGCCGAGGAACTGCCCGTCGTCCACGACCACGGAACCGCGGGAGATCACGGTGTCGACGTGCCCGTCGATCTCGTAGCCCTCCCAGGCCGAGTAGTCCATGTTCATGTGGTGGGTCTTGCCCACCCCGATCGACGTGTGGCCGTTCGGGTCGTAGACCACCACATCGGCGTCGGCGCCCGGCGCCAGCACCCCCTTGCGGCCGTACAGCCCGAACATCCGGGCCGGGGTGACGGCGATCAGCTCCACCCAGCGCTCCAGGCTGATCTGGCCGGTGACCACCCCTTGGTAGAGCAGGTCGACGCGGTGCTCCACCGAGCCGATGCCGTTGGGGATCTTGGAGAAGTCGCCGAGCCCCAGCTCCTTCTGCCCCTTCATGCAGAACGGGCAGTGGTCGGTGGACACCACCTGCAGGTCGTTGGTGCGCAGCGCCTGCCACATGTGCTCCTGGTGATGCTCCGCCTTGGAGCGCAGCGGCGTGGAGCACACCCACTTGGCCCCCTCGAAGCCGGGGGCGCCGAGCTGGTCCTCCAGGGTCAGGTACAGGTACTGCGGGCACGTCTCGCCGAACACGTTCTGGCCGGTGTCCCGGGCGGCGGCGATCTGCGCGACGGCCTGCTTGGCCGAGACGTGCACCACGTACAGCGGGGCGCCGGTGTACTGCGCCAGCATGATCGCCCGGTGGGTGGCCTCCTCCTCGGCCTGCCACGGCCGGGAGATGCCGTGGTAGTACGGGTCGGTCTTGCCCTCGGCGACCAGCTGCTGCACCACGGTGTCGATCCACGACCCGTTCTCCGCGTGCATCATGACCAGCGCGCCGTTGTCCGCCGCCTTCTGCATGGCCCGCAGGATCTGGCCGTCATCGGACAGGAACACGCCCTTGTAGGCCTGGAACAGCTTGAAGCTGCTCACGCCCTCGGCCACCAGCTCGTCCATCGCGTCCAGGGACGAGTCCTGGACGTCGCTCAGGATCTGGTGGAACCCGTAGTCGATCGCACAGTTCCCGGCGGCCTTCTGGTGCCACAGCGCGTACTGGTCCAGCGGGTTCTCCCCGGCGTACTGGACGACGAAGTCGATGATGCTCGTCGTCCCGCCCCAGGCCGCCGCCGTGGTGCCCGTCTCGAACGTGTCCGAGGCGAACGTGCCGCCGAACGGCATCTCCATGTGCGTGTGCGCGTCGATCCCGCCGGGGATCACGTACTTGCCGGTGGCGTCGACGACGCGGTCGACCGAGGACGCGAGGTCGTGGCCGAGCAGGGTCGAGCCGGGCTCGAGGATCGCGACGATCTTCTCGCCGTCGATCAGGACGTCGGCGGCGCCGCGGCCGGTGGCGTTGACCACCGTGCCCCCGGTGATGAGCGTGGTGGGCATGGGGCTCCCTTCGGGAGGGCCTGCGGGTGGGGTGGGCAGCGGGTCAGGGCGCGACGATCGGCCCGTACTGGTCCGGCCGGCGGTCGCGGAAGAACTGCCAGCGCTCGCGCACCTCGCGGATCTGCTCCAGGTCCAGGTCGCGGACGATCAGCTGGTCCTCGGTGCTCGACCCGACCTCGCCGACGTAGTTGCCGTCCGGTCCGACCGCGTACGACGAGCCGTAGAAGTTGACGGCCTCGTCCCCGTACTCGTTGTCCTCGAGGCCCACGCGGTTGTTCGCGACGACGAAGTAGCCGTTCGCGATGGCCGCGGCGGGCTGCTCGATCTCCCACAGCCGGTTGGACACGCCCGGGGCGGTCGCGTTGGGGTTGAACACGATCTGAGCGCCGTTGAGCGCCAGGTTCCGCCAGCCCTCCGGGAAGTGCCGGTCGTAGCAGATGTTCACGCCGATCTTGCCGACCGCGGTGTCGAACACCGGCCAGCCGCTGTTCCCGGGCCGGAAGTAGAACTTCTCCCAGAACTTCGGCAGGTGCGGGATGTGGTGCTTGCGGTACTTGCCCAGCACGGTGCCGTCCGCGTCGATCACCACCGCGGTGTTGTAGAGCACCCCGGGCTGGTCCTCCTCGTAGATCGGCAGCACGACCACGATGCCCAGCTCGGCGGCCAGCGCCGCGAACCGGTCGACCGTCGGGCCGGGGATCGTCTCGGCGTAGTCGTAGTAGGCGGTGTCCTGCGTGATGCCGAAGTACGGCCCGTAGAACAGCTCCTGGAAGCCGATCACCTGCGCGCCGGCGGAGGCCGCCTCACGCGTCCACGCCTCGTGCAGCGCGATCATCGACTCCCTGTCCCCGGTCCAGGTGGCCTGGGTGAAGGCGACACGTACGACGGTCATGTCCGGCTCCTCGGTGGTGCTCGACAGCGGGCGAGAAGCGGTACGTCGGGTCCGGCGGAGGCCGTCCCGGCCGCGCCGCCTGGAATGTGACTGTCGAGGTTGGACATTTCTGCGGCGTTTCCCGGCATTTGCCGTCCGGGAACTTCCGGACCACCGCGTGTAAACAGTGGGGACCTTGGTCCGCGCCGACCGCGCCGAGCACGGACGATGCCGTCGTGGACCAGGGGGATGCGCGGGGGGACTCGCAACGGGCGCCGAACCGCGGGCGCGAGGAGCTCCACGTCGGCCACGGCCGGGCCGCGGCGGCTCGCCTCGCCGACCTGGTCGTGGACCGCAGCCCGCGGGGCATCGCAGCCACCGTCGCCCGGCTGGTGCACACCGGCGGCCTGAGACCCGGCGACCGGCTGCCGACCGTCCGGGCCCTGGCCGCGGAGCTCGCGGTCAGCCCCGCCACCGTCGGGTCGGCGTGGCACGCCCTGTCCGTCGTCGGCCTCGTGTCGTCCCGCGGCCGGGCCGGTACCACCGTGCTGCCCTCACCGGAGGACCGGGTACCCCCGCGCTACCGCGACCTGACCGGTGGGGCCCCGGGCCGCCTCGACCTGTCCACCGGCACACCGGACCCCGAGCTGCTGCCCGAGCTGGGCCCGGCGCTGGCGCGGGTGTCGGCCCGCATGCCCGCGGCCGAGACGGCCAGCTACGTCGCGCCGTCCTTGGTGCCGGAGCTCGAGCACCTGCTGCGGGGCACGTGGCCCTTCCCGCCGCAACGGCTGACCGTGGTCGACGGGGCGGTCGACGCGCTGGCGCGCACGCTCGACGTCACGTGCGGGTACGGCGACCGCGTCGCCGTGGAGGACCCCGGCTTCCCGCCGCTGTTCGACCTGCTGGACCAGCTGGGGCTCGAGCGCGTGCCCGTCGCGCTGGACTCTCACGGCATGGTGCCGGACTCGCTCGCGGCGGCGCTGGCCGCCGGTGCGTCCGCCGTGGTGCTGCAGCCCCGCGCGCACAACCCCACGGGCGTCAGCCTGACGCCGACCCGTGCGCGGGAGCTCGCAGCCGCCGTGCGCGCCGCCCCCCAGCCCGTCTGGGTGCTGGAGGACGACCACTCCGGCCAGATCTCCTCCGCACGGGACGTCAGCCTGGGTGCGCTGCTGCCCGACCGGGTGGTGCACGTGCGCTCGTACTCCAAGTCGCACGGTCCGGACCTGCGCATCGCCGCCGTCGGTGGACCCGCCACCGTGCTCGACGCGCTCGTCGCCCGCCGCCTGCTCGGCCCCGGGTGGACCAGCCGCCTGCTGCAGCGTGTGCTGGCGGACCTGCTCACCGACGGGTCCGCCGTGGACGCCGTCGAGCACGCCCGCCGCGTCTACCACGGACGGCAGCGCGCGCTCACGCAGGCGCTCACGCACCACGGCCTGGAGCTGGTCCCCGGGGACGGCGTGAACCTGTGGGTGCCGGTGGCGGACGAGCAGCGTGCGCTCGTGCGCCTCGGTGCGGCCGGGATCCGGGTGGCCCGCGGCCGGCCGTTCGCCGCCACGGGTCAGGAGGGTGGCGGTCACCTGCGCGTGACGGTCAGCGCGCTGCGCCAGGACGTCGACGCGGTCGCTCGCGCGCTAGCCCTCGCGGCGGCACCGTGACCGGCCGGTTGTGGGGCTCCGACCTGCGTGCCTAGGGTGTGCGCCGGAACCCCACCGGATGTTGGCGAGGGCCGCGCCGTCCCCACTGGGCGGTGCGATTCCGGGGAGCGACGTGCTCCCGTGTGAGCGGCGACGACGACGTGCGCCGACCCGCCACCTGCCGAGGAGCCCTCCCATGCACCGCCGTGCCGTCCCGTCCCGTCTGATGCTCCCCGTGGTGCTCGCGCCCGTCCTGGCGCTCGGCGCCTGCGCCTCCGGCGCGTCCGGCGCCCCGTCGTCGTCCACGACCGCAGCCGCCACGACGGCGACCTTCGCCCCCGTCTCGCTGGACGACTGCGGCACGCAGGTGACGGTCACCAAGCCGCCCACCCGCGTGGTGACGATCAAGTCCAGCGCGACCGAGATGATGCTCGCGCTCGGCCTCGGCGACCGCCTGGTCGGCACCGCCTTCGCCGACGGGCCGGTGCCCAGCCAGTGGGCGGCGGCCGCCGCCAAGGTGCCGGTGCTCGGCGACACGGTGCCCAGCCAGGAGGCGCTGCTCGCGGCGAACCCGGACTTCGTCTACGCCGGCTGGGAGTCGAACGTGTCGTCGTCCGGCGTCGGCGACCGGGCGACGCTCGCCTCGCGCGGGATCGGCACCTACGTCTCCCCCGCGGCGTGCAAGGAGAAGGGCTCCATGCCCGACCCGCTGACGTTCGACACCGTGTTCGGCGAGATCGGCCAGGTGGGGCAGATCTTCGGCGTGCCGGACCGGGCGCAGGCGCTGGTCGCGAAGCAGAAGGCCGACCTCGCGGCCGTCCACAAGCTGCCCGGTCACCACACGGCGCTGTGGTACTCCTCCGGGAACGACACCCCGTACGTCGGCGCCGGCATCGGGGCGCCGCAGATGATCATGGACGCCGCCGGGCTGACCAACGTGTTCGCGAACGTGCACGACACGTGGACGTCCGTCGGCTGGGAGAAGGTGGTCGCGGCGAACCCCGACGTGATCGTCCTGGTCGACGCGACGTGGAACACCGCGGCGTCGAAGATCACCGCGCTCGAGCAGAACCCGGCGACCGCCCAGCTGGCCGCCGTCAAGCAGCACCGGTACGTGGTGGTGCCGTTCGCCGCCACCGAGGCCGGTGTCCGCAACGTCGAGGCGGTGCAGGCGGTCGTCGCCGGTGTGAGCGCGCTGGACGGTGTGGGGGCGCTCGGCACCCCCAGCGCCACGCCCAGCGCCGGCTGACGGCGGTGGCGACGGGGGTTCGTCGTCTTCCGCTGACCGTGCTGGTGGCCGTCGGCGTGGTGGCGCTCGTCGTCACCGTGCTCGTCGCCGTCACCATCGGGCCCGCTCGGCTCGCGGTCGGCGAGGTGGCCCGCAGCATCGGCCTGCACCTGCACCTGGTCGGCCAGACGGACGCCGTGGCGCCGCTGCACGATGCGATCGTCTGGGAGCTGCGCCTGCCCCGCGTGCTGACCGCCGCCGCCGTCGGCGCCGGGCTGGCGCTGTCCGGGGCCGTCATGCAGTCGCTGACCCGCAACCCGCTCGCCGACCCGTACCTGCTGGGCCTGTCCTCCGGGGCCTCGCTGGGCGCCGTCGCGGTGCTGGTGGTCGGGGTCGCACTGGTGCTGCCGGTCGCCGCCTTCGCCGGTGCGCTGCTGGCGCTGGTCGGCACGCTGACCCTGGCCCGGGCCGGCGGGACGCTGACGCCGGGTCGGGCGGTGCTGGCGGGGCTGGCGGTGTCCCAGCTCGCGGCGGCCGGCACGTCGTTCGTCATCTTCTGGACGGCCACCGGGGACTCCTACCGGGAGATCCTCGCGTGGCTGATGGGGTCGCTGGCCGGAGCGACGTGGCGGTCGGTCGCCATCTCGGCGGGGGCGCTGCTGGTGGTCGGCACCGTGCTGGTGGTCAGCGGGACACGGCTGGACGCGTTCACGTTCGGGGACACCAGCGCCGCGGCGCTCGGCCTGCACGTGGACCGCACGCGGTGGACGCTGATGACGCTGGTCGCCCTGCTGACCGGCGCGATGGTGGCGGTCAGCGGGGCGATCGGGTTCGTCGGGCTGGTGCTGCCGCACATCGTCTCCGCGCTCACCGGGCCCGCGCACCGGCGGCTGCTGCCGGTGGCGGCCCTGGCGGGCGGCACGTTCCTGGTCTGGGCGGACACGCTGGCGCGCACGGTGTTCGACCCGCGGGAGCTGCCGGTGGGGATCGTCACCGCGCTGATCGGCGTGCCGGTGTTCGCGGTGCTGCTGCGGCGGGGGCAGGGGTCGGCGTGGAGCTGACCATCGCGCGTGTGGGCACGCAGCTGGGCGGGCGGTGGGTGGTCGACGGGGTCGACGCGACGCCGCCGGCGGGAGCGCTCACCGGCCTGCTGGGGCCCAACGGTGCGGGCAAGACGACGCTGCTGCGCCTGGTCGCCGGGCTGCTGGTCCCGCAGGCGGGCGCCGTCCTGGTCTCGGACGACGAGCCCGGCGCGGCCGGTGCGGCCGGTGCCGTCCCCTCACGTCAGGTGCCCGTGCACCTGCTCCCCCGCCGGCACCGCGCCCGCCGCATCGCCCTGCTGGAGCAGGAGTCGAGCTCCGCGGTGCCGCTGACCGTCCGCGACGTCGTCGCCCTGGGCCGGATCCCCTACCGCTCCTGGTGGGGCACGGACGACGACCCCGCCGCCGTCGATCGCGCGCTGGTGGCCGCAGAGGCCGCGCACCTGGCCGACCGCGCGTGGGCCACGCTGTCCGGCGGCGAGCGCCAGCGCGTCCAGATCGCCCGCGCCCTCGCCCAGGAGCCGGCCCTGCTGCTGCTCGACGAGCCGACCAACCACCTCGACGTCGCCGCGCAGCTGCACCTGCTCGCGTTCGTGCGGAACCTGCGCACCACCACGGTCGCCGCCCTGCACGACCTCAACCTCGCCGCGGCCTTCTGCGAGCACGTCCTCGTGCTGTCCGCCGGCCGGCTGGCCGCCGCCGGCCACCCCGCCGACGTGCTGACGCCTGCCCTGCTGCGCCAGGTGTACGGCGTGGAGGCGGAGGTGCTGACCCATCCGCGCACCGGCCGGCCCGTCATCGCGTTCACCGACCGCTCCCCGGTCGGTCCGAGCCCCCGACCCCAGGAGGACCGTTGAGGATCACCGTGCTGTCCGGCGGCGTCGGCGGCGCCCGGTTCACCCGCGGGCTGCTGGCGCTGCTGCGCGACCGGCTGCCCGACGGCGCCGGGGGTACCACGGCACAGGTGACGGTCGTGGCCAACACCGGCGACGACATGTGGCTGCACGGCGTCCGCGTCTGCCCCGACCTGGACACGCTGATGTACACGCTGGGTGGTGCGGTGCACGAGGGGCAGGGCTGGGGCCGGCAGGACGAGACCAGCCGGGTCTCGGGCGATCTCGCGGCGTACGGCCTGGGCTGGGAGTGGTTCACGCTCGGTGACCTGGACCTGGCCACCCACCTGGCCCGTACGCAGCTGCTGCAGGAGGGCCTGACGTTGTCGCAGGTCACCGCGCGGCTCGCGGAGCGGTGGCGGCCGGGCGTACGGCTGCTGCCGATGAGCGACCAGCCGGTGGAGACGCACGTCGAGCTGGTCGACGGCCGGACCGTGCACTTCGAGGAGTGGTGGGTGCGCCTGCGGGCGGGAGTGCCGGCCCGGCGCTTCGTGCAGGTGGGCCTCGAGGCCGCGACCGCGGCACCCGGCGTCGTGGAGGCGCTGACCGAGGCCGACGTGGTGGTGCTCCCGCCGTCCAACCCGGTGGTGTCGATCGGCACCATCCTGGCCGTGCCGGGGGTCCGCGCCGCGCTGGCCGGGACCGCCGCACCGGTGGTCGGCGTCAGCCCGGTGATCGGCGGCGCACCGGTGCGCGGCATGGCGGACGCGTGCCTGACGGCGATCGGGGTGGAGACGACGGCTGCCGCGGTGGCCCGGCACTACGGCTCCCGCTCGACCGGCGGCATCCTGGACGGCTGGTTGGTGGACGACGCGGACGGCGGTTCGGTGCCGGAGCTGGCTCTCGCCGGTCTCGCGGCGGCCGCGACGGACACCCTCATGACCGACGTGCCGACCACCGCGCGCATCGCCGCCGCCGCGCTGTCCCTGGTTGACCGGGCCTCGTAGAGGACCCCTCAAGCAGGTTGGTCGGTCGCCGACGGACGCGAGCCGACGCGGCGGCCTCACGGCGTCGGCACGAATGCGCCACCCGCCTTCTCCGGGACGGGAGGTCCCGGAGGTCGACGACGGCCAACATGGCGCCCGCTCCGACAACCGAATGTCCTGGCCCCGCGCTCACCCGGCCGGTCTGTGAGCCCGGCGCCCCGTCAACACCACGCCAGAAGTCATCTGCCTCGACGCGTGCTGGCCGTTCGCCGCATCGCGAGCCATGCGGCGAACGCTCCAACAGCGACACCGCCCGCTCCTTGAAAGAGACGGGCGCGGACCGGCAGGCCAAGACCGTACCGCGTGCTGAGAAGTATGCCGGCCGCCACGCTCGCGCTCGTCATGATCGCCACCAATACAACACGCCTGCTCCCAGGGGTGAAGCTGCGACTCTCCAATGCGGTTCCGACGACGGTCGCGGCCACGACAAATCCATACATCAGATCGGAGCCAGACCAGCACCAGACCAAGCCATCGACCACATATGCGACGAAGACAAGCAGCCATCCACGTCGAAACCAGTGCGTCTGCCTGGCCTCACGAACCTGTTCTGGCCCGACGGGACGCATAGGAACGAAGTCAGCGCCCACGTTCACACCCCTCGCCGCCGTGCCGATATAACCCGAACCCCAACCGTTCCAGTCATTGGCAGTTGGACAACGCCACGCGCGTCACTCTGTTATTCTCGGGCAGGATCCGGTTTTGATAGCAAGCTACCGGGTCGAGAGACCAAGCACCGACCGACGCGACCATGTCGAGGAACGTCGATATTCCAGTAGGTACGCCGATAAGCGTACACGCCTGCCCAATGATCGTGTTTCCAAAACGCATACAGACGTACGTCGACCCGAAGACCAATGAGCTCCCTACGATGTAGGCCCACGACTTCCACTCGGCGCCAGACATATTCAGGTAAGCACCCATTCCGAAGGTCAACTTCGGGTCTGCCACCACGGGATACACCGTGTCGGCCAGGGGCCTGATTGCCTGAACGAGGCTGTGGCCGACCACGCGGTACGAAGTCGGTACTTGATTTCCCTTGGAATCCACCGCCCACGGAGAATCGACCGTTCCGCGAATGACTGTCAACCCTGGCGCCACTTCGGTGACGAGGCTCACAGTCCCGTCTGAGTTCGGCAACAGCGTCACATCTGAATCGAATGTATACGAGTAGTCACCAACTGCCACAGCGCTAGGGATTACGGTCTGGAGTCGAACCGCGCCATCATCCAGGATCTGGACCGCCGCGGCGGCATGTCTGTTGTCCGATGAGTACACCACAGTGCCATCCGCGGCAACGCGCGCGGCCGAGAGTCCCAGGTCATCCGGCACTCGAACTGTCAGGCCGACACCTTGCCCGCTCGCCCGCTGCATGACAATTGGCGAACGCGGGTCACTCGGAATGGAGACTCTGTTCGGCCCCGCTTGAGTGGCCACTGAAGGGTCCCCCACGCTGGCGCGGACCCGACTCCCCATTCCTTGAGTCGCACGGGCGACCGTTCGTGCGATCGAAGACACATTCTGCCCTGCGCCGTCGACGTTGGGCGTGGCGGCCGACGCGGGACCCGACAACGCCACCCCTATTGCCATCACGGTAACCGCTGCGACGCCTGAGCGGGTGAGCGACCAGACCATCCCCCTGCTCACCATACTGTCTCCAAGTAGTGAGCACTGCGTGTTGGCGGAGAACAAAACCTCCAGCACGCCGGAAGTTAGCGGCGCACTATAACCAAGTCAAACCATCTTTGACGGGCGTTTCACCCTCACGCTGCTCCCAAATGTGGTAAAAGGCACCGGGACCGAAGCTCAGCGTCCGCCGCCCTGATCTTGTGGGACTCGCGCGGAACACTGGTCTGGGCCTACGCGGAAGTGTGGGCCGCACCCGGTGGGCGATTTCGTGCCCGTTCAACGCCTACAGCGGTGCGGCGTCACATGAGATTCCGGCAGCCGCAGGATGAGCGCCGCTGTGCGCCAGCAGGGCCACCGGCACCGGTGTCGAACCCGGTGCGCTGACCGGCGTGTGGCGGTTCGGGGACGACGGTCGCGCCCTCGAGCCCGGTCACCTCGGCGGCGACGGACGGATCGACGGTGACCACCAGCACCTGAGCCACCCGGTCGCACGCGAGGGCGGCCAGGAGCGTGTCGAGCGCCATCGCCCGGACCAGCTCGGCGCGATGGCCAGGCGAGAGCACGGCCGACAGCCGCGTCTTGCCGCGCCGCGCGTCCTTGACAGGCACCACGACGACCTACGTACGCCGGTCGGCCGCCGCCGCGTCCACGGCGCTGCGCTCATCGTGCCCACTGCTCCCGTCCCGTTCTGAGCCCCTCCTCAGCCGGCTCACTGCCACGCGCGCCGCGCGGGACCTCGGCCGTGACGCCTGTCGCGTCGAGCCGGATCGCGAGGCTTCGCGAGGACGTCTGTCAGACGCCGGCGCCGGTGGACATCACGGGGTGTGAACGTTCGCGACGGGCAGGGGGCCCGCTTCTCTCGGCCGTGGGACCAGTACGCGGGCGCATGTACGCGTACGCACGTCGGCACACGGACCCCGACAGCGCGCAGGACGTCGTCGCAGAGACGTTCCTGGTGGCGTGGCGACCACGCCATCGGCGTGGAGACGAGCGCGGCGGGCGTCGCCCGCCACTACGGGGCACGGTCGTCCGGCGGGATCCTGGACGGCTGGTTGGTGGACCACGCGGACGCCGGCGCGGTGCCGGAGCTGGCCCTCGCCGGACTCGCGGCGGCCGCGACCGGCACCCTCATGACCGACGTGCCGACCACCGCGCGCATCGCCGCCGCCGCGCTGTCCCTGGTTGACCGGCTGCCGTGACCCACAGCCGCGCCGGGACGCGGTCGGACGAACGCGCCTGACCGGGCGGCCCGGGTCAGACCAGCCCGGGCAGCAGCGCGACCAGCGACGCCGTGCGCGGCCCCAGCGGCAGGGCCGCCGCCGCCCGCAGGTCGGCCGGGACGTCCACGTCCCGACGCAGCGTGGACGCCGCCGGCACGTCCAGCGGCACATGACCCAGCGCCCGGTGAGCCGCCGCCGACCCCGTCCCGAACCGTGGCTCCAGCTCCGCGGACGGCCCGACCGTCAGCATGGTCGTCCCCGTACCGGGTGCGTCGGCCACCAGACCGCGGTCCACGCCGTCCGCCGCCGTGAGCGCCTCCGCGAGGTCGGACGGCCGCAGGGCCGGCACGTCGCCGAGCAGCACGGCCACCGGCGCCGGCCCGTCGCGCCGGGCCGCCGCGGCACCCGCGAGCACCGCCGCGTCGAGCCCGCTGCGCCGACCAGCGTGCGACGGTTCGCCGACCACCGTGACGCGCGGGAGCCGGGACGCCTCCTCGGCGACCGCGGGGTCCGCCGTCACCACCAGCACGCGGGCCACCCGGTCGCACCCGAGTGCCGCCTCGACCGTGTCGAGCGCCATCGCCCGCACCAGGTCGGCCCGGTGACCGGGTGCCAGCACCGCCGACAGGCGCGTCTTGCCGTGCCGGGCGTCCTTGACGGGTACCACCACGGCCCACGTCCGGCTGCCGGGCGCCGTCGTGCCGCCTGTGTGCTCGTCGTGCACGCCGCTCCCGTCGCCTCGCGCGGGCCGACCACCCGCGGGCACACCGTAACGGGCCCCGTGCGGCCGGTCCCGCGCGGTGGTGTGATGCACGCATCACGGCTCCGGTGGAGGTGCGCGATGGTCGTCACGATCCTGCAGGCCGAGGTCGACCCGGCACGGGCGGCGGACCTGGTCGGCGCCTACCGGGAGGGCGTCGGGGAGCTGGAGCCGGGCATCGTCGAGACGTACCTGCTGCACGACGCCCGCGACGACGCGCAGTGGCGGATCCACACCGTGTGGGCGTCGCTCGAGGCGCTCGACGTGATGCGGGCCACCGGGCAGACGCCTCGAGGTGTGCAGTTCTTCGCCGCGGCGGGCGCGCAGGCCACCCTGACCGTGCTGGGTGTCGTCGAGCACGCGTCGGCCTGACCGGCCCGCGTCGGTCGGCCGGGGTAGGACGCATCGGCGGGGCGGCCGCACCGCGCCGACACGCCAGCTCGGCGTGGGACGGGTTGGCGTCGAGCGCCTCCGCACCGCAGACTCCCCGGCATGAGAAGAACGGGCCCGCTGGTCGCCGTGTCGGTGTCCGCCCTCCTGATCCTGTCCGCGTGCACGGCCGGACCCTCCGGCACCCCGCGTTCCACGTCGGCAGCGGACGCGGCGTCCGGCGCACCCTCGTCCGCATCCTCGTCCGCACCGGCCGCGAGCTCGCCCGCCGCGACGACCCCGTCCCCGACGCCGACCGCCACCACCGCGTGGCCGCCCGCCGCACCGGCCGGCACCCCCGGCTACCTCGCGGCCGGCTCGGACCCCAGCGTGCTGCCCGGTCCGATCCTCATCGCGGACAAGAAGAACAACCGCCTCGTGGTGGTCAGCCCGCAGGGGCAGGTGCTGTGGCAGTGGCCGCAGGCCGGCGACCTGGCCCCCGGCCAGACGTTCCTCATCCCCGACGACGCCTTCTTCACGCCCGACGGCAAGAGCATCGTCGCGACGGAGGAGGACAACTTCGTCATCACCCAGATCGATATCGCCAGCCGCAAGATCGTCTGGCGCTACGGCACCCCCGGCACGCACGGCTCGGGTCCGAACCAGCTGTGGAACCCGGACGACGGCATGATGCTGCCGGACCACACGGTCATCGCCCCGGACATCAAGAACTGCCGGATCGTCGACCTGTCGCCGTCCTCGCAGAGCCCGCTGTGGACGCTCGGCACCCTCGGCTCCTGCCAGCACAACCCGCCGTCGCACTTCGGCAGCCCCAACGGCGTGTTCCCCCTGCCGAACGGGCACTTCCTGGTGACCGAGATCAACGGCGACTGGGTCGAGGAGATGGACCGCTCGGGCCACGTCTACTGGTCCACGCACCCGCCGGCCATCGCCTACCCGTCGGACTCCAGCCAGTACAAGCCCGGCCAGTACGTCACCGTCGACTACTCGAGCCCGGGTCAGGTGGTGCTGTTCGACCAGTCCGGCAAGGCGCTGTGGCGGTGGAACCCCGCCAGCGGTGACGGGAGGCTGAACCACCCGTCGCTGGCCGAGGGCCTGCCGAACGGCGACGTGATCCTCAACGACGACGCCAACCACCGCGTGATCGTCATCGACCCGACGCAGAACAAGATCGTGTGGCAGTACGGGCACACCGGGCAGGCCGGCGACCAGCCGGGCTACCTGAACACCCCGGACGGGCTGGACCCGGTGCCGCCGCACTCGTACGCGACGGTCGTCGGGCTCACCGCACCGGCTCCGGGCGCCTGGTGACGGGCGCGCCGGCCGCCCGGTAGCAGCGCGCCGGCCCTCGGCCGCTACGGGGCCAGCTGGATCCGGACGACGGTCGAGAGCGCGGACGTCTTCCCGGCCGCGTCCGCGGTCTCGCCGCCGACGACGTAGGCGGAGTCCCCGAGCACCGCCATCCCCGGGTCGGAGGTGGGCGCGGGCAGGTGCCCGACGGCGGTGACCTGCCCAGAGGCCGGGTCCAGGCGGTACACGACGTCCTGGTGCGCGGCGCCGCGCGTGCCGCCGACCAGGAGCACCGCACCGCCGAGGGTCGCGGCTGCGGCGTGCGACAGCGGTGCCGGCAGGTGCCCGGCGACGGTGACGGCGCCGCTGGTCAGGTCGATGCGCTGCACCAGGTCGATCGCCGTGCCCTGGTGCTCCCCACCCAGCACCCACAGCGCCCCGCCGGCCACGGCAGCGGCGGCGTACCGCACGGTGGTCGGCAGGTGCGCGACGGTGCGGAACGTGGTGCCGTCGGTGGTGGCGAGCACGTCCGCCAGCTCGGCGCTCGCGGCATACCCGCCGACGACGTAGGCCGTGCCGCCGTCCACCGCCACCGCGTGGTCGGACCGCGCCTGCGGCAGGTGGCCCACCACGGTCCCCGTGCCGCCGGTGGTGGCGATGGCCTGCACCGGGTCCGTGGACGCACTGACGCCGCCGCCCAGCACCACGGCACGCCCGCCGAGCACCGCTCCCCCGGCGTCGTGCGTCGGCTGCGCCAGGTGCCCCACGACCGAGGTCGCACCGGTGCTGGGGTCCAACGTGAGGACGTTCGCGGTGGTGGTGCCGCCCGCCAGGCCGCCGAGTAGCAGCAGGCGGTCGCCGACGGGCAGCACCACCATGCGGGACGACGGCGTCGGCAGGTGCGTGGCGAGCGTGGTCACGGTGAGCCGGGCGGCCGAGGCAGCCGACGCCGACGCGGCGGGGGCCGAGGCGGTGGAGGCCGTCGCCGAGGTCGGTGCACCCCCGGCGGTGGCCGAGGCGGCACCGTGCACACCGGCGGGCGCGGGCGTCGACGGGCTGCACGCCGCCACCAGCCCCACCGCGATCGCGGCGGCCGTCCCGCTGACCCGACGTGCTCGCATGCGTCCTCCGTGCCTGGTGCGGGCGCGGCGGCGTAGGGAGCCGGCCGCGGACGGCCGCTCACCGGCCGGACGGCCCATCAGACGACGTCCGGCGCGTCGTGTCCAGCCGGGCCCGGCCGGTCTCAGCGGGCGGCGCGCCTCGGCAGGGCGAACGTCGCGACCAGGCCGGCGGCCAGCGCCACGGCGGCCAGGCCCGTGGTGACCTGGCTCGCGTGCACCATCGCGTCGCCCGCAGCCGTCGCCGCGGCCTGCATGCCGGGAGCGCCCTGCAGCCCGGCGATCGCGATGCCGGCGCTGTCCTTCACCGCCGCGGTCAGGCCGTCCACCGTGGCCGGGGGCAGGCCGGCGCCCGCGAGGTTGGCGCGGGTGCTCGAGGCCAGCGTGGACACCAGGAGGCCGCCCAGCAGGGCGACGCCCAGCGCCGAGCCCAGCTGGCGCACGGTGCTCTGCAGCCCGGAGGCCTGTCCGCTCTCCTGCACCGGCACGTCGGACAGCAGCAGCGAGGTCAGCTGCGCGGTGGCCATGCCGACACCGACCCCGTAGCCGAACAGCCACAGGCACAGCGCGAGCGTCGAGATGCTGGTCGACAGGCTGAGCGCCAGCCCGCCGACCGCGACCGCCTCGAGCGCGAGCCCGGTCTGCACGATCGCCCGCTGGGACATCCGGCCGCTCAGCCGCGGCAGCGCGGCGGACACCAGGAACGTGCCCATCGCGAGGCACAGGATCACGCCGCCGGTCCCGAGCGCCGTGTAGCCGAGGGTGCCCTGCAGCAGCAGCGGCAGCGTGAACAGCAACCCGAACTCGCCGAAGGCGACGATCAGCGCCGCCACGATCCCGGCCCGGAACGTGCGCACCCGCAGCAGGGACAGGTCCACCAGCACGTGCTGCCCGGCGCGCGCGCGGCGCAGCTCGACGACCACGAACGCGACCACCGCCAGCACCCCGCCCACCAGGGCGAACGGGACCGGGGACAGCGCGCCGGACGGCTGCCGCGTCCAGCCGAACCAGGAGGACTCGATGAGCGCGAAGACGATGCCGCCCATGCCCACCGCGCTCAGCAGCACGCCCCACGGGTCGCGTCCCGGCGCCGCGGTGGCGTCCCGGGTCTCCGGCACCGCCCGCACGATGCCCACCACCACCAGCAGCCCGACCGGGATGTTCAGCCAGAACGCCCAGCGCCACGACACGTCGGTGGCCAGCCAGCCGCCCAGCAGGGGGCCGATGGCGGCCATGCCGCCGATCGCGGACCCCCACACGGCGAACCCGATCGCGCGCGCCCGCCCGGTGAACGTTGCGTTGAGCGTCGAGAGGGTGCTCGGCACCACCATCGCCGCGCCGAGCCCCTGCACCAGCCGGGCGGCGATCAGCTGCGGCGCACCACCGCTCAGCCCGGCCACCAGGGACGCCGCCATGAACAGCACGATCCCGGCCGCGAACAGCCGCCGCCGGCCGTGCAGGTCGCCCAGCCGCCCCACGGTGATCAGCACGGCGGCGAACACCAGGGCGTAGGAGGCGTTGAGCCACTGGGCGTCGGCGGCGGTCAGGTGCAGGTCCGCCATCACCACCGGCAGGGCGACGTTGACGATCGTCGCGTCCATGATCACCAGCGCGACGCCGAACCCGATGGTGAGCAGCGCCGCCCAGGCGCGACGGTCGAGAGTCACGCCCCCGGACGGCCCGCTCGGCGGGGTGGGGACGGCGGGGGGTGCGGCGGCGGGTCGGGTCACGGTAGCGACTTTACCGACACCGTGTCGGCAAAATCAATCGGTGCCGCCCGGGGGTCTCGACACCCCGTCGTTATCATGAGTCCGACCCGGCTCCGCGGCTCCGCGCTCGCGCAGCCCAACCCGGCAGCGAGGAGGCCGCCGTGCCCCGCATCCAGGCACCGACCGTCGCCGAGCACCGCGCGGCGCAGCGGACCGCGCTGCTCGACGCCGCCCGCGGCCTGCTGTCGGAGGGCGCGACGGAGGCGCCGGCTCTGGCGGACGTGGCCCAACGGGCCGGCCTGGCCCGGTCGAGCGTCTACTCCTACTTCAGCTCCCGTGAGGACCTGCTCGACGCCCTGGTCGCCGACACGTTCCCGCGGTGGTCCGGCTACGTGCACCAGCGCATGGCCCGCCAGTCGACGCCCGGCGGCAAGGTGCTCGCGTACGTCGACGCGAACGTCCACCTCGTCGCGCGGGGCGATCACGCGCTCGCGATGACCCTCGCCTCGGTCGCTCGCTCGGACGCCCTCGCCGAGTCGACGCACCTGCTGCACGAGGAGCTGCGCACGCCCCTCGTCGCCGCGCTCCGGGAGCACGGCAGCAGCGACCCGGACCGCACGGCCGAGCTGATCCAGGCCCTGGTGTACGCCGTGAGCCGCATGGTGGAGGACGGCGTCAGCGAACGCCGCGCCCGCGGCCTCGCGCACGAGCTGCTGGAGCCCTACCTCCGGCCCGCCCCGCCCACCGACTGACGCCGGAGCGCCCGGGTCCGCTCCCCCAGCTCCCGCTCGTCGATCTCTCCCCGGGCGTACCGCGCCCGGACGATCTCCAGCGCGGGGTCCCGGTTCCCGACCTGGCCCACGGGTGCCGGGGCACGACGCAGCGCGCGCAGCGCGACCGGGATCGCCGCGGCCCAGAACAGCAGGTACGCGGCCATCGACACCAGCCCCAGCGCGCGGGTGTCCCGGTCCGTCACCAGCCGGGCGCTGTGCTCGTAGAACGGGTGCACGTCAGCTCCTCTCAGCGGGCCGGACACCGTCGGGCGCCCGGCGTTCGGTCAGCGCCCGAGCCAGCCACCACAACGGGCCGCTGCGCCCTCGGGCGGGTCGGGCCCAGCCGCCCGCTGCCTGCACCGCCCCGCCCGCGTGCTCACGCAGCATCTGGGCCCACAGCGGTTCGATCAGCCCGTACGTCACCGCACGCTCGAGGTCGTGGAACCGGTCGTAGCCGCGCGGCGTCAGCCGCAGCAGCCCGTCGTCCGGGCTGACCAGCCCGAAGGCCCGCGCGACGCCCGTCAGGGCCCGCACCGGTCCGGCACCCAGCGCGCCGTAGGCCGCGGCGAGGGCGGCCGGGTCGACCGCACCGGCGTAGGCCTGCCAGAACGCCTCGTACGCCGCTCCGCCGACCGCGCCGAGGTGGAAGCGTCGGGCGAGCGGCAGCCGGCCGGCGGCGACCGCCGCCTCGTACGCCGCCAGGCCGAAGTGGTTCACCAGCAGGTCCCTGCCGGTGACGGAGGAGGCGCCGGCACCCATGCCGAGGAACCGGCGCCGGGTGATGGACGTGTACGGCGCGCTGCCCACGCGGTTGAACGTCCACACCGAGCGGCGCTCGTAGCCGCGGCGACGCGCGAGCTCCGCGACGTGCGACAGCACGGCGTGCTCACGGCGACGCGCGTGCGGCGCGAGACCGAACGGCGTGTAGCCGAAGCGCATCAACGGGTACGTCGACACCTGGTCGACGCCGGTCTCGAAGCACCAGGCGACGTCGTCGAGGAACGTGCGGACGGCGGTCGCGGCGGCCGGCGAGGATCCCGGCAGCGCGACGTCGACGATGAGGTCGACGTCCACCACGGCGAAGCGCCCGACCGCCGCCAGCACCGCCTGGCGGGAGGCGGCCGCGTCGTGCGGCCGGCCGAGCCGACGCAGCACCGGGTCGTGGAACGACTGCGCGCCGATGCTGACCGCGTCGAACCCCGCGGCGGCGAGGACGTCGAGCCGTGCGGACGTGGCGTGGGTCGGCAGCACCTCGACGGCGCGCCGCCCCGTCGTCGGCACGCGATCGACCAGGTCGGCCAGCACCTCCGGGAACAGCGTGGGCGTCCCGCCCCCGACGTACAGCGAGGTGAACGACCCGAACCGGGCGGTGTGCGCGCCGACGACCGCGTCGACCTCCCGGCGCAGGGCCTCCAGGTACGGCACGGCAGGCACGTCGCCCAGCCGCACCTTGTTGTACGGGCAGAACGGGCAGATGGACGAGCAGAACGGGACGTGCACGTAGGCGCCGGCCGGGGCGTCGAGCAGCCGCACCACATCGTCGGCCCCCGCGAGCGACGTCCCGACGGGCACGGCACCCACCTCTCGCTCTCCGGGCCGACCTCCGACCAGCCGCTGGTCGCCCGTCAGGTCGACCCGCGGTCGCCGGCGCGCGCCGCCCGACGGCGGCCCACCACCACCGCCGCCGCGGTCCCCCCGAGCAGCACCAGCCCGGCCACGAGGAAGGTCAGCGCGGGGCCCATCGTCCGGTTGCCGATCAGGACCACGGCCAGGAACGCAGCACCGACGGCACCGACCATCCACGCCCACAACGGGTCGCGCAGGTAGGTGACGACGGCAGCGACGGCGAGGACACCGAGGAGGGCGGCGGCCACGGGCATCCCCCGACCGGCGGTGGTCGGGGCACCGATCACCGCCGCGACCAGCCCGAGCGCCACACCGAGCTGTCGGTGCGGCAGCCGGCGCGACACCAGCCAGGCCCAGACCACCCCGTACCCGAACAGCAGCAGGCCCCTCGTCAGGTCCGTCCGCGCGAAGTCGTAGACGTCGCCCGCTCCCTGGGGTACCGGCCACACGGCCTCCGGGACCATCCCCAGGAGAACGGCACCTGCGCCGAACATCGCCAGCTCCGCCACCACGCTCGGCGCCACCAGGTGCACGGCGAGCATCAGGACGAGCGCGACGCCGGCGGCCACGACGCCGGACCACCGGGCCTCCCGGACCAGGAGCACCGCGGTGGCCGCCGCCAGGGCGACCGCGAGGGTCAGCACCACGCTCGCGGACCGCCGACGCACCGCGTGCCGGGGGTCGGTGCCGACCACCTGCGGTCGCACCGGCCAGCCGACCAGCAGCCCGGCCACCGCAGCCACGGCGGTGAGGCCGCCGGCGAGCAGCAGCTGCGTGCTCCGCGAGATCGTCGACCACGACTGCTGCACCACCAGCGCGACGGCAGCCAGCACGAAGACGCTGCCGAGGTACACGCCCGCCTCGAGCAGCCGGCCGCGCCACGCGGGGACCGGCTGCCCGACCGGCGCCGCGACGGACGCCGCGGGTGACGCAGCAGCGACTGCGGCCGGCGGTGTCGCCGCCGGCGAGGTGCCGGGCGGAGCGGCCTCCGAACGGGCGATCGCGGTCAGCACCGCGTCGCCCTGGGCCGGGCTCAGCGTGCCGTCGGCCACGAGGGCCGCGAGCGCCGCATGCACCGGGCCGCGAGGGGGTGTGCCGCCGGACGGTTCGAGCGCCGGTCCGGCCGGGGGAACGGGTGTCGTCGTCATCGCTGACTCCCTGCTCACGCACTGCGCGAGTCCTGGTTCCAGCGTCCTCCTTCGGGGCCCGGATGCAACCCCCAGCGGCTGGCCGACGGTCAGTAGGCCCGCGTCGCCGCCTCCGCGCGGGACCGCTCGACCAGCGGCTCGTCGATCGGCTCGAGCTGCGCCGGCTCACCACGTCGCGCCAGCGCCAGGGACAGCAGGGCGTCCGCCAGCACGGGGTTCGCCGGCAGCAGGGGGCCGTGCAGGTAGGTGCCGATGGCGTTGCCCGTGCGGGCGCCCTCGGTGCCGTCCTCTCCGTTGTTCCCGTTGCCGCGCAGCACCCGGCCCAGCGGCTGCTGGTCGGCACCGAGCCGGGTGCGGCCGCTGTGGTTCTCGAAGCCGTAGAGCGTGCCGAACGCCTCGGTCTGCACCGCCGCGTTGCCGATCAGCCGCCGGTCCCCGCCGATGGTCTCCACGTCGAACACGCCGATGCCGGCGATCTCCTCGCCCTCGTGCGTGCGGAACCGCCGGCCGAGCAGCTGGTACGTGCCGCACACCATCAGCATCGGCACGCCGTCGCGGACCAGCTGGTGCAGCCGGTCGCCCTTGCGCAGCACGTCCGCCTGGATGTCCGCCTGCGCCGAGTCCTGGCCGCCACCGCCCAGCACCAGGTCGGTCTCCTCCGGGAAGTCGTCGCCGATGCCGACGAAGTGCACCACCGGGTCGAGGCCGCGCCACCGGGCCCGCTGCAGCAGCGTCAGCCGGTTGCCGCGGTCCCCGTACGTGTTCATCTCGTCCGGGTACAGGTGCACCAGGTGCAGGGTCATCGTGCGGTCCCCTTCGCGGCCGATGCCGAGAGCATGGTGTGCAGCCGCAGCATGGCGGTGTAGGTGGAGAACACCACCGTCTCCCCCGGCGTGCCGGCGACGAGCGCCACCGCCGCCTCCAGGTCCGGCTCGATGCGACCGACCGGCACGTCGTCGTACCTCAGCCGCAACGCCATGTCGACCGCCCGGATCCCCGTCGTCATCGCCACCTCGCGCCCGGCGAGCGGCGAGAAGTCCACGTCCCACAGCCAGGACAGGTCCCTGCCGTCCGCGACCAGGTCGTTGACCGCGACGACGACCGTGGTCCCCTCCCGCACGTAGGACGCGAGGCCCTGCCGGAAGCTGGCCGGGTTCTTCACCAGGTTCAGCTGCACACGCCCGCCGCCCGGCAGCGCGTACACCTGGCCCCGGCCGAACGCGGGTCGCACGTCGGCCAGCTGGTCCACGAGCGTGCGCACCGGCACGTCCGGCAGCAGGGCGTGCACCAGGGCCAGCGCCGCGGCACCGTTCTGGAAGTTGTGCTGACCGGTCACCTGCAGGCGCGCGTCGACCTCCTGGTCATCCACCCGGTAGCGCGCACGGTCACCGTCGAACGCGAGCAGCTCCACCCCTGGCACCGGCGGGACCGGGGCCGGCTCCTCGAGCTCACCGGTCACCGTGCCGGGCGCCATGTGCGTCGCAGCGCCCGTTCCGGTGCGCACCAGCTCGTCGTCCCGCGGGAAGTACCGCAGCAGGTCCGGTGCCACCCCGAACCGCTCCACGCGCACCCCTGTGGTCGGGGCGCCGGAGGACAGCCGGGGGTCGTCACCGTTGACCACCACACCGGTGCTCGCCGCGCGCATCGCGCTGGTGATCAGCCGCGCGACGGTGTCCACCTCGCCGAACCGGTCCAGCTGGTCGCGGCTGGCGTTCAGCGCGAGCACCCACGCCGGCGGCGCGGCGGCCGCCACCTGGGGGGCGTAGGCCTCGTCCAGCTCGAACACCGCGATGTCGAACGGCAGCCGCCCGGTCAGGTGCGCCTGCTGGCTGACGCTGCTGATGATGCCGCGCGTCATGTTGCTGCCGGTCGCGTTGGTCAGCACGCGCAGCCCGTTGGCCCGCAGCACCTCGACCACCATCTTGGTGGTGGTCGTCTTGCCGTTGGTCCCCGTGACCATGACCACGCCGCGCGGCAGCTGTCCCAGCACGGCGGCCAGGTAGCCCGGCACCAGCCGCTCGACCACCCGCCCCGGCATCGCCTGCCCCGCGCTGCGTCCGCGCAGCCGCACCGCGGCGGCGACCGCCTTGCCGGTCAGTGTGCCGAGAAGCCTTCGCACGCGTTCTGCCCTCTGCTCGACGGGCCCGGGTTCCCCTGCGGGCGCCCCGACCTTACCCGGCGCCGGGACGACGACGCCCGTCGCGGCGTTGCCCGGCGGCTGCGCCCACCCCCGCCGAGACGGTCCGCGCGTCCGCGCCTCCGCGACCAAGGGATCTCCTCACGGCTCGCGACGCCCGCTCAGCCGGTGGTACGTCCGGTCCCGGTAGACCAGGGGGTGCGCCTCCCGACGGTCGGAGGCCTGCTGCGCAAGCACCGCCACCAGGTAGCTGCTGCCCACCGGCGCGCGCTGCACCACCTCGCCCTGGATCCAGGCCACGGCGCGCTCGATCACGGGCTCGCCGGTCGGCAGCAGGTGCCACCCGCCGTCCGCGAACCGGTCGATGCCGTGCCGCGCGAACCGCGCCGCGAGCTCGTGCTGGTCGTCGGCGAGAAAGCTGACTGCCAGCGTCCGGGCCGCCTGCACCGCCGGCCACGACGACGACGTGGAGGCGATGGAGAACGCCAGGATCGGCGGTTCGGCGGAGACCGAGATCACCGAGGTGACGGTCAGGCCCACCAGGGCACCGTCCGGTCCCCGCAGCCCCACCACGGCGACGCCTGCAGGGTGCCCACGGAACAGGTCCTTGAACCGCCCGGTCTCCAGGGGGCTCACGGCCGCCGCCTCCGTCCGTCGATCGTCTCGCAGGTCACCGTACGTCCCTCCACCGTCGGACCGCGCCGGGAGACGACGTGCCACCATCTGTCCTCATGACCCCCGGTGCGGACTCGGTTCTCGCGAGGCTTGCCGTCGACGAGTACATCGTGTGGACCGGTCACCCGGACCCGGCCGTCGTCTTCGGGCCGCAGGACCTCCTGCTCGTCCCCTTCTCCGTGCTCTGGGCCGGGTTCGCGGTGTTCTGGGAGCTCGGCGTCGTCTCCTCAGGTGCTCCCCTGTTCTTCCGCCTCTGGGGAGTGCCCTTCGTGCTGATCGGGGCCTACATCACGGTCGGCCGATTCTTCGTGAAGCGCTGGACGGCCTCCCGATCCACGTACGTGCTGACCAACCGGAGAGCGGTCGCTGTGCTGCCCCGGAAGACGGTGGAGCTTCGGATGCCCGGCCCGGCGGTCACCGTCCGGCGCAGCCGGAACGGGACGCACGCGACCGTGGGCTTCGGCTCCAGCATCTCGGGACGCGGCGGCTGGTGGTTGTCCGGGACGACGACCGCCCACGAGGTCGAGTTCAGAGACGTCGCCAACCCTGACGACCTGCTCCGCGCACTGGATCAGCTTCCCGCTCGGTGACGCGGCCGGCCGGCGCCTCCGTCAGGCGAACCGGACGATCGACAGCACCCCGGCCACCAGGCAGTACACGGCGAACGGCGTCAGCGTCCTCGTCTTGAACCACCGCTGCAGGAACGTCGCTGCCGCGAGCGCCGCCACGAACGCCGCACCGGCGCCCGCCAGGCTCTGCCCACGGATGCCCTCGCCCAGTGGTCCCATCAGGTCCGGCACCTTGAGCACGCCGGCCGCGAGGATGATCGGCGTCGCCAGGAGAAAGGCGAACCGCACGGCCTCCTCGTGGGTCAGCCCGCGCAGCAGGCCGCCCGCCATCGTGATGCCGGACCGGCTGATGCCGGCGAGCAGCGCACCGCTCTGCAGCAGGCCGATCACGCTCGCGTCCCGCACGCTCACCTGCTGCGTCATCGCGACGTCGAGGCCGGGTACCGGGCCCTCCGCGTCGACCGCGTCCGGTGCCGGACGGTGCCTCGGCGCACGCCGGCGCAGCCGCTCGGCGGCGAACAGGACCAGGCCGTTCAGGGTGAGGAACACGGCGGCGAACAGCGGCTTGGCGAACAGGGTCCGCAGCGAGTGCTCCAGCACCAGGCCGAGGAGCCCTGCCGGGATGGTGGCGACCACGATCAGCCAGGCCAGCCGCTCGTGGGTGGTCTCGATGCGGCGGCGCAGCAGGGAGGTGAAGAAGCCGCGGACGATGCCGACCCAGTCCCGCCAGAACAGGGCGACCAGCGCGAGGGCGGTCGCCACGTGCAGGCCCACGATGAAGGCCAGGTAGGGCGACTCCGCCTTCGACTGGTCAGTGACCAGCGCCGTCCAGCTCCCGCCGATCCAGGCCGGCACCAGGATCGAGTGACCCAGGCTCGAGATGGGGAACAGCTCGGTCACGCCCTGCAGCAGCCCGATGACGACGGCCTGGAAGTAGCTGATGTGGTCCACGCGCGGAGTCTAGGTGGCGGGTCTGAGGCTCCTGTCGGGGCGCTCGGCGACGGCTGGGCACGTCCGGCGCAGGTGTTGCGGGAACCCTGTGCAGGCGCACGACGGCGGTCCGCGTGCGGCGCCTGGCCTCGGGCCCGCGGTTCGGGGCAGTATCGGGTCCGGTCGCCCGGCGCTCCGTCAGGTCGCCGCACCGTCGCGGCGTGCGTCGGCCGGTCGGCCGACACGCTCGCCGGCACGTCCGGCGACCTACCCGCACAGGAGCGGACATGAAGATGGGTTTCCGCTGGTACGGCGAGGGGAACGACACCGTCTCCCTCGACGACATCCGCCAGATCCCCGGCGTGCAGACCGTCGTCTGGTCGCTGCACCACAAGCAGGCCGGCGAGGTCTGGGAGGAGGCGGAGATCGCGGCGGAGATCGCGACGATCACCCAGCTGACCGACGAGCACCGCGCCCGGGGCGTCACCAAGACGCTCGACGCCGAGGTGGTCGAGTCCGTCAACGTGCACGAGTCGATCAAGCTCGGCACCACCGTCCTGGGCATGAGCCGCGACGAGGCGATCGCGAACTACGTCACCACGATCGAGCGCCTCGGCCGGGCCGGCGTCAAGGTCGTCTGCTACAACTTCATGCCCGTCTTCGACTGGCTGCGCACCGACCTGTTCCACCCGCTGCCGGACGGGTCCACCGCGCTCTTCTACGACCAGAAGGTCGTGGACGGGCTGACCCCGGAGAAGCTGATCGCCGACATGGCCGCCGGCACGGGCGCCCTGACGATGCCCGGCTGGGAGCCCGAGCGCCTCGCGCACTTCGCCGAGCTGAACGAGGCCTACCAGGGCGTGACGCACGGCGACATGTACGCGCACTACAAGTACTTCCTCGACGCGGTGATCCCCACCTGCGAGGAGTACGACGTCAAGCTGGGCGTGCACCCGGACGACCCGGCGTTCGACCTGTTCGGCTGGCCGCGCGTCGTCTCCACCAAGGACGACCTGGCGACGGTGCTGGCTCTGAACGACAGCGTCTACAACGGCCTGACGCTGTGCCTGGGCAGCTTCTCGTCGAACCCCGAGGCCGATGCCGTGGACGCGGTACGCACCTTCATGGACCGCATCCACTTCACGCACGTCCGCAACATCAAGCACCTGCCCGGCGGCAGCTTCACCGAGGTCGGCCACCGCGCCTCCGAGGGTTCCGTCGACACGATCGGGATCATGAAGGCCTACGCCGAGGCGGGCTTCACCGGCTACGTCCGTCCGGACCACGGCCGGCACCTGTGGGACGAGAACACGACGCGGCGACCCCGGCCCGGCTACGGCCTGTACGACCGGGCGCTGGGCACCCAGTACCTGCTCGGGCTGTGGGACGCCTTCCGCTCCTGACCGACGTCGGGCATCCGCGGGCGCCCCGCGTCGCTCGGCTCAGCCGAGATCGGAGAGCCGCTGGTAGCGCACGTACGCCGTCAGCCGGCCGCCGTGCAGCTGGACGCCGGTGCAGACGGTGCGGCGATCGATCCAGCTGCGCGCCGCGCACGTCTCTCGGCTCCCGGCGGCGAGCACGTCGTCCTGCGCGCCCGTCGCGGGTTCCAGCGCAAGCTGCCACCAGCAGCCGCCCGACCCGCACTGGCGCTCCTGACCGACCTCCTCGACGCCGGCCGGCAGCCGTGCCGCGGACACCGGCGGCGTGGCACCCTCGTCGACCTCGAGCCAGAGGACCGGGCCCAGGGCCACCGCCGCCACGACGGCCACGACGGTCGCCGTCCACGCTGCGAGCGTCCGTCCCCGCACCCGACGGTCGCGGCCTGCCGCCCCCATCAGCGCCCAGCCGTCGGCGGTGCCCATGCCGGGTCGCCGTCGAGCGCCGCCGCCAGCTCTGTGGCGGCCCACGAGGCGAGCAGCCGCAGGCCGTCGTCGGACGCCGAGCCCGGCGCGGCGGTGTAGACGTTCAGCTGCAGACCCGGGTCGGCCGGCAGCGTCAGCACCTCGTAGTCCAGGTCGAGGCGGCCGACGACCGGGTGGTGGAACACCTTGCTGCCCGACCGGTTGTGCCGCACGTCGTGCGAGGCCCACAGGCGCCGGAAGTCGTCGCTGCGGGTGGACAGCTCCCCGACCAGGTCGGTCAGCCGCCGGTCGTAGGGGTTGCGGCCGGCCTCGGCGCGCAGACTGGCGACGGCGTCGTGCGCCAGCTGCTCGAGCCTGTCCCCGGAGAACGCCGCGGCCGCAGCCGGGTCGAGGAACTGGAAGCGCGCGACGTTCACCGGGTGTCCCGGGTCGTGGGTCGGCGAGTCGTAGAGCGGCGCGTACAGCGCGCGGCCGAGCAGGTTGGCGCCCAGCACGTCGAGCACGCCGTTGCGGACGAACGCCGGTGAGTCGATCACCTCGAGGATCCGTGCCACCTCGGGCCGCACGGCGGGCGGCGGGGTCCGGCGGGCCCGGGAGCGAGCGACGCCGGAGGCGTTGGCCGCCCGCGCCAGGTCGAGCAGGTGGCCGCGCTCGGCCTCGTCGAGCTGCAGGGCGTCCGCGAGGGACTCCAGCACCTCGTCCGAGACGCCGGCCAGGTTCCCGCGGTCCATCCGGGTGTAGTAGTCGATGCTCACGCCCGCGAGCATCGCGACCTCCTCCCGCCGCAGCCCCGGCACGCGTCGGGTGCGCCCGTACGCGGGGAGGTTCGCCTGCTGCGGCGAGATCCGGGCCCGGCGGCTCCTGAGGAACTCACGCGTCTCGGCTCTCAGGTCCATGGGCCGACGGTACGGTCCGCCCGCACCCGCTGGGAGGTACGGGCGTTACCCGGAACGTCCCGCCCTCCCCCGCGGTGCGGGTCCGTCGTTGCCTTGGCGGCATGACGACGACGCAGAACCAGGTCACCTCGACGCCCGGCCGCGCACCCCGGGCGGCCGACGCCCCACCGCACCCCCGCGCCGTGCTCGGGATCATCCTCGTGGGCTACTTCATGGTGGTGCTCGACAACTCGATCGTGATCACCGGCCTGCCGCACATCGGTGCGGAGCTCGCGATGAGCCGTACGTCACTGGCCTGGGTGGTGAACGCGTACCTGCTGGCCTTCGGCGGGCTGCTGCTGCTCGGCGCGAGGACCGGCGACGTCCTGGGCCGCCGCCGCACGTTCGTCGTCGGCCTGGTGCTGTTCACGCTCGCCTCCGCCGCGGTGGGGCTCGCCCCGACGGGCGCCCTGCTGGTCGGCGCCCGCGCCGCCCAGGGGCTGGGGTCCGCCGTCCTCGCCCCCTCGACGCTCGCGCTGCTCACGGCCTCCTTCCCCGACGGGCCGCAGCGGACCAGGGCCACGACGGCGTACGGCGCGGTGGCGGGCATCGGCGCGAGCGTCGGCCTCGTCGCGGGCGGGCTGCTGGCCGACCTGGTCACGTGGCGGGCCGGCTTCCTCATCAACGTGCCGATCGGGATCGCGATGCTCGCCGCCGGCCTGCGCGTACTGCCCGAGACGCCCCGCTCGCGCGGGCGGCTGGACCTGCCCGGGGCTGCGCTCGCGACGGCCGGACCCGCAGCGCTCGTGTACGCACTGGTGCGCGTCGGGCAGCGCGGCTGGACCGACCCCGGGGTGCTCGTCGCCATGCTGGCGGGCGTGCTCCTCGTCGCCGGGCTGGTGCTCGTCGAGCGGTCGGCCGCCCAGCCCGTGCTGGTGCTCGGGCTCTTCCGCGACCGCGAGCGCGTCGGCGCCTACACCGCTCGCGCCCTGTTCATGGGCGCGATGATGGGCTTCTTCGTGTTCACCAGCCAGTTCATGCAGGCGCGGTGGGGCTGGTCGGCGCTCGCCGCGGGGCTCGGCTTCTTCCCCATGACCACCGTGAACTTCGCCGTCGCGGTCTCCGTCACCCGGCTGCAGCGTCGGGTGCCCGCCGGTGTGCTCCTGGTCACCGGGCTGGCGCTGGCGGCCGTCGGCACCGCGGCTCTCGGCCTGGTCGGTCCGAGCAGCGCCTACCTGCCGGGCGTCGCCCTGCCCATGGTGCTGGTCGGTGCCGGCCAGGGGCTGGCCTTCGGACCCCTCACGGCGTCCGGCATCGCTCGCGTCGACCCGACGCAGGCCGGGGCCGCCTCCGGCGTGGTGAACTCGGTGCACCAGCTCGGTGGTGCACTGGGCATGAGCCTCGTCCTGGCCGTCTCGGGCTCCTACGCCGCGTCGATGCGCGACGGCGCCGTCCTGATCGCCCTGGCGGTGCTGACCGCCGCGGCGCTCGTCGTGCCGGCTGCGGCCAGGCGGCGCACGGCGTGAGGGGACGACGCGGGACGACGCGGGACGACGACGGTGCGGCAGGCCAGATGCCGCTCGCGGGTGCGGTGGACCGACTACCGGTCGGAGGTCCGCGGCCGGGCAGGCTGGGCCGCGCCTGGCACCGCTGGGGGCAGGCCGGCGTAGATGCTCCGGTCCTCGGCGCGCCGGTCGCGGCCGCGGGGCCGGGCTCCCGCCCTGCGCGTCGGAGACGCCGTCCGCGGCGGCTCGGGCGCGGCGGCTCGGTCGCGCAGCCGCGACCACCACCCGCGCACCGCGTGCCCCCTCGGCACCAGCTTCAGCACCGCCAACGTCGCGTACATCAGCGTGTTGAGGGCGACGAACGTCGCCAGGATCTCGAAGCCGGGGCTGTGCAGCAGGCGCTCCGGCAGCAGCACGCCCGCGTGCACCGTCCACACCAGCGCGGCGCTCACCGCGCCACCGCCGTGGCGACGTCGGTCGGCGAGACCTCCGTCGCGGGCGCCGGGGCGGCGTGCACCACGTGGTTCCACCCGGCGCGCCTGCCCAGCAGGATGTCGACCACGCCGCGCACGTACACCACGTCGAGGAAGGCGGCGAACACCAGCTCGGGCAGCAGCAGGGCCGCGAGCGCACGCGCCCGCCATCCCCCGGCCCACACCGTCACCACCCGCTCCACGGCGAACAGCGCACCCATGCCCATCCAGAACGGGAACCACACCCACCGGTCGACGGACAGCACCGTCAGCGCGGTGAGCAGCGCGTACGCGCCCAGCGCCATCACCCCGTACCCGATGCCGAGCTGCTGCGACCAGTACCGCAGCGTGGTGGGGGTCAACCCGTAGGCCGCGAGGTTCTCCAGCGCGCCGCGCTGCCACCTCAGCCGCTGCCGCCACAGCGCCCGCCACGTCGGCATCACCTCGGTGACCACCGTGCAGGCGGCGGGCGAGATCATCAGAGCGCCGAGCGACTTCAGCGCGATGGTCAGCTCGTTGTCCTCGGTCAGCGCCGCGGTGTCGTACACGTCGCCGTGCGTGCCCGGCAGCGACGTGCCGCGCTGCTCGGCGACGGTCCGCAGGGCAGCCGGCCGGAACATGGACGCCGTCCCGGTCAGCACGAAGACGCGCCCGCGGCGCCGCCCGATGTCCCGGCTGTACCGGCTGTACTCGTTGCGCTGGAACTGGCCCAGCACGCCGGCACCTTCCTCGCCGTAGAACAGCCCACCGACCGCCATCAGGGCACGGTCCGAGGTGAAGCGGGCGACCGCCGCCTCGAGGAATCCCTGGTCGAGCCGCGTGTCCGCGTCGACGACCATCACCACGTCGTTGTCGCCCTGACCCGGCAGCAGCCCGCGCAGCACCTGGTTGAGCGCACCCGCCTTCTTCTGCGTGTTCCCGACGGTCTCGACCACCTCCACGCCCGCGCGACGGGCGACGTCGACGGTCGCATCGGTGCAGTTGTCGGCGATCACCACGATCCGCTCGGGCGGATGCGGCTGGTCCACCAGTGAGGCGAGGGTCTGCGGCAGCGACGCCTCTTCGTCGTGCGCCGGGATGAGCACGGTGACGGTCACGGGCCCGGCGAACACGCCTGCGGTCCGGGCCATCACCGGCTTCGGGGCGAGCGGGTGTCCCAGGCCGTCGGCGGAGCGACGCGCTCGGTTGGCGATGCGCAGCTCGACGACCGCGACGCCCAGGGCCAGCAGCACGGCGAGCGCCACGGCCGCGAGCGCCACCGGCACGGACGGCGCCTCGGTCGCGTAGAGCACCCGCCACAGGCCGAGCAGGTGACCCTCCATGGGCGCCATCTGCACCGGGTTGCCGATCGCGCTCGCCGTGAGCAGGAGCAGCGTGCCGGCGATCGCGGCCAGCCCGAAGACCGTCAGCCCGGCCATCCGCGCGAACGCCCCGGTGCTCGCCGGCCCACCGGCTCGCGCGGCGTCCGCCCGCTCGACGTCCTGCTGCGGACGCGGGGCCGGGACGACGGCGTCCGGCGGTTCGGTCGGTGACGTCTGCCCGCGCCGGGCCAGCACCGCCCGTCCGCGCGAGACGACGTCCCGCGGGACACCTGCTCCGGGCGCTGGCCGCTCCACGGCTTCCCCCCGTCCGGGGGCCGACGCGCGCAGACCCCTCGAACGAACCCATCGGCGGCCGTTCGCGCAGTTCAAGGAGTTCTGGACAAGTGACCAGGAATCGCCTCGCCGAGTGGTCGCGCGACCGCCGCGGCGTCAGCGGCGCAGCGCCAGGCGGATCCCCACGGCATGGGCGTGCTCGAGGTGCAGCCGCCCCAGCTCGGGTCGGCGCGATGCGGAGAACCGCGGCTCGATGCCGGTCAGGCTCAGGGCCCACGCGCTCCTCGCGCAGCAGGCACTCGGTCTCGTCGCCCCGCCGTGCCGAGAAGGAGCGGGCACAACGGCCGGGGAATCGGCCCCGCTACTCCCAGCTGCGAGCGTGAGAGGCGAAGAACCCTGGCTCGGTGTGGACGGGGACGACACAGAGCAGGTGCCCGCCGGGAGCCCGCAGTGTTCTGCACTCGAGCCATTGCCCCACCTGGACCGCTCCGAGGGCGACCAAGCGCGCGGTCTCAGCCTCGACGTCGTCGGTCTCGATATCGAGGTGGAATCGGGGCGCATCGTCGACTGCCTGGACGACGGTCGCCAGCCCCGGGATCGCATCATCCAACCGCGTGAACTGCGGCTCTGCGGGGATGGGGCGAACGGACGCACCTAGCGCCGCGGACCAGAAGGCTGTGGCGTCAGCAGCCTGCTGTTCCGGTGTGTCGAAGAGGAGCGCGAAGACACGGCTGCGATGCATGGCGTGACACTAGGTGATCCGAGACCTCCGGGCGCGACCTCGGGCGCTGACACCACGGGGTCCCGCCCTAGACGCCGATCAGCCTCTGGGCCAGCATCACCAGGATGCTGCTGGGGCCGCGCAGGTAGGTGAGCTTGTAGACGTCCCCGTACGTGGCGATGCCCCGCAGCGGGTGGTACCCGAGCGTCGCCGCGACGGCGACCGCCCGCTCGAGGTCGTCCACCGAGAACGCGACGCGGTGCATCCCGATCTCGTTGGGCAGGGTCGGCTCGGTCTCGATCGCGTCCGGGTGGAGGTACTCGAACAGCTCGAGACAGCCGTTGCCGTCGGGCGTCTGGAGCACGGCGATCTTGACGTGGTTCCCGTCGAGGCCGACCGCGGTGTCGGCCCATTCCCCGCTGACGGTGTCCCGGCCCACGACGCTCAGGCCGAGCGCCGTGAAGAAGGTGACGGCCTCGTCGAGGTCGCGCACCGCGATGCCGACGTTCTCGAACCTGACGGTCATGAGCACCCGCTCCTCTGCATCGTGCGGCCGCCGCGCGCGACCTCTCGGTCCTGATGCCGGACGCCGGCAAGCATCACGCTCCGCGGACGACCCCGTCCAGGTTGGCCAGCTCGTTGGCGCGACCCTCGAGGAGGCGCAGGGTCCAGACCTCGTCGTGCAGCTCCTCGACCGTCATCACCACGTGGGTACCGTCGTCGGTCGGCGTGAGCACGACCTCGGTGCCGAACTCGTACGGGTCGTGGCCGGGCACGAAGTCGACCAGGGACTGGTACGCCAGGCGCCTCGGCTCCTCCACGCCGGTGAACCACTTGCGGGACACGGTCGCCAGCGGCATGCCGGCGGCCTGCATGAAGGCGACGGCCTCGGGTGCGGTGGCGGTCATCGTGTAGACGAGCTCGCCACCCTCCCTCAGGTCGAGGACGCCGACGGCCGTGGTGAACCCGTCGGGTGCCCACCAGCGGGCGATGCCGCTCGGCGTTGTCCACAAGGTCCAGATGGTCGCGGGGTCGGTCGGGTAGCTGTGCTCGAGTCGATGTGTCGTCATGACGGCCAACGTATTCTTGTTCGAGAATATGAGTCAAGGCAGACTAGGGCCGTGGACGTGACCGTGCTCGTGGCGCTCGCCGAGCCGAACCGGCTGCGCATCGTCGAGCTGCTGCGCCGCCGGCCCCACACGGTCGGCGAGATCGCCGCCGCTCTTGCGCTGCGTCAGCCGCAGGTGACCAAGCACCTGCAGACCCTCGAACGCGCGGACGTGGTCCAGGTGCACCGGCTCGGCCGGCGCAAGGTCTGCGCGCTGGACCGGTCCACCCTCGCCGACGTGGCCCGCTGGGCCGACGAGCTCGCCGTCCCCGGTCCGGACGACGCCGCACTCGCCCGCTACGGCGCTGCGATCGCCGCGGCCGCAGCGCCGGCGCCCGTCACGGTCCGGCGCACGGTTCCCACCGACCCGGCCACCGTCTGGCGCGCCTTCACCGACCCCGCGCTCGCCACCCGGTGGTGGCACCCGCGGCACTTCACCGTCGCACGGTTCCGCCTCGAGACCCGCCCAGGCGGGGCCGTCGAGCTGGTGCTCCAGGAAGGTGACGGCGCCCTGCACCGGGCCACCGGTCAGGTCGTGACCGCGGACGAGCCACGGCGGCTCGGCTTCACGCTCGACCCGATCGGTCCGGACGACGAGCCCCTGTTCGTCGCGCGGCACGACGTCCGCCTGTCCGTGGTCCCCGGCGGCACCGACGTGCAGCTCACCGTCACCCCGGAGGACGTGCGCGCCGGCGCCGAGGCGGCGATCGGTGGCCTCGGCGTCGGCTGGGAACAGCTGCTCGACAACCTCGTCACCCTGGCGCGGCACGACGAAACCCTTCCTTGACCCGCAGCGGCGCGGCCGAGAAGCGGACCGTGCCCTCGGTACGGTGAGGTCATGACGACGACCCTCAGCTCCCGATGAGGCGGGCCGTCTTCCTCGACATCGACGGCACGTACGCGCACCACGGGGTGGTGCCGCCCGCGCACGAGGCGGCCGTCCGCGCCGTCCGCGCCGCGGGACACCTCGTGGTGCTCTGCACCGGCAGACCCAAGGCGATGGTGCCCCCGGCCATCGCGGCGGCGGGGTTCGACGGGCTCGTCGGCGGGGCCGGCGCCTATGTCGAGATCGACGGCCGCGTCCTCGCGGACGTCCGCTTCCCGGTGGACCTCGCGGCGCGCGCGGTCGAGGTCCTCGATGCGCACGGAGCGGCCTACATCCTCGAAGGGCCGGAAGCGCTCTTCGCACCGCCCGGGACCGATGCGCGCCTCGCGCGGCTCTTCGAGGCCCGGGTGCCCGGCATGGCGCGCGCGGGCGCCGGCGGCGGCGACATCCTCGCGCGCCTGCAGATGCCGGGCGACCTGCGCGGCGCGTCGTTCGGCAAGGTGACGTGCTTCGACGGCGGCCTGCCGATCGACGCCCTCGCCGCCGAGATCGGCCCGGAGGTCACGGCCCTGCCGAGCTCGATCGTCGAGCTCGGCGAGGCCGCGGGCGAGGTGTTCCTCGTCGGGATGGACAAGACCGTGGGCCTGCGGATCGCGGCGGAGGCGCTGGGCGTCGCGCTCGCGGACGTCGTCGCGGTGGGCGACGGCCTCAACGACCTCGAGATGCTCGAGGTCGCCGGCACGGGCGTCGCGATCGAGGGCGCCGACCCACGGCTGCTCGCCGTCGCGGACCGCACCGCCGCGGGACCGCAGCACGAGGGGCTGGTCCCGCTCTTCGCGGAGCTCGGCCTGCTCTGACGCCGGCCACGAGGTCCGCCCTCCTCAGAGCGCGAGCGCCTCGCGGACCTCGGGCGCGACGAGCGCGAGGGCAGCGGCGCGCGCCTCCGGGGCGGTCCGGGCCGCGCGGGCAGCGGCGGCGATGGCGCGGCACGCCTCGAGCGAGTGCGAGCGCAGCGAGTACCGCACGCCGGCCAGCGCCGCGGGGGCCATGGAGAGCGAGGTGATGCCCATGCCCGCGAGCGCCAGCGCCATGACCGGGTCGGCGGCGGACTCGCCGCAGACCCCGACAGGCTTGCCCGCCGCCAGGCCCGCCGCCGCCGTTCCGGCGACGAGGTCGAGGACCGCGGGCTGCCAGATGTCGAGCAGGTCGGCGAGCTCGCCCCGCAGCCGGTCGGCGGCCATCGTGTACTGCGCGAGGTCGTTGGTGCCGATCGAGACGAAGTCGACGTGGGCGAGGACGTCGGCGGCCCGCAGCGCCACCGCGGGGATCTCGACCATGACCCCGACCGTGCCGATGCCCGCGGCGCGAGCGGATGCCGCGAACTCCGCGGCCTCCTCGACGGTCGCGACCATCGGCGCCATCACCCACGGGCGCCCGCCGGTCTGCTCCGCCGCCGCGGCGATCGCGGCGAGCTGGGTGTGCAGCAGCTCGGGCGCGGTGCGGACCAGGCGGTACGCCCGGATGCCCAGCGCCGGGTTCTCCTCGTCGAGCTGGTTCACGAACGCCAGCGGCTTGTCGGCACCCGCGTCGAGCGTGCGGAACACGATCTTCCGCTCCCCCAGGGCGCTGAGCGCGTGGGCGTACGTGGTGGTCTGGTCCTCGAGCGCGGGAGCGGTCTGCGCGCCGAGGAACAGGACCTCGGTGCGGAACAGCCCGACGCCCTGCACCGCGACGTCCTCGAGCCGGGCCGCGTCCTGCGCCGTGCCGATGTTCGCGAGCAGCTGGACGGGGTGGCCGTCGGCCGTGGCTCCGTCGCCGGTGTCGGCCGCGAGCGCAGCCAGCGCGGCGCGGCGGGTCTGGGCGGCCGCGACGACGGCCTCGTCGGGGTCGACGGTCACGGTCCCACGAGCGGCGTCGACGGCCACGACGTCGCCGTCCTCCAGGCCGGCGGCATCCGTCGCGCGCACGACGCAGGGCAGCCCGAGCTGGCCGGCGATGATCGCGGTGTGCGAGGTGCGTCCGCCGCGCTCGATGACGATGCCCAGCACCTTGTCCAGGTCCAGGACCGCGGTGTCCGCCGGGGAGAGGTCCTCCGCGACCACGACGGACGGGCGCCCCAGCGCCGGCACGCCCGGCTCCGGCAGGCCCAGCAGGCGTGCCACCACCCGGTCACGGACCGATGCGAGGTCCGTGGCTCGCTCGGCCATGTAGCCGCCCGCGGCCGTGAACAGGTCGATGAACTGCCCCGCGACCTCCCCCACGGCCCGCGCGGGCACCGCACCGGCCCGGACCTTCGCCGTCGCCGCACCGACGAGAGACGGGTCCGCCGCCATCAACGCGGTCGCCGACAGCACCTCGTGCAACGTCCCCGTCGCGGCGTCCGCGCGCGCGTGGAGCGTCGCGGCGACCGCCGCGAAGGCTGCCGACAGCTCCACCGCCGCGGCCTCGGGATCCGCCGGCACCGGCAGGTCCGCAGGCACCACCGGGACGGGATACGCACGAGCCACCGGACCCACCACGGCGCCCCGACCCACCCCCACACCGGTGAGGACTCGCACGTCAGGCCTCCGCGTCGAGGTCGCGCTCGAGCATGGCCGCGAGCGCGTCGAGCGCGGCGCCGGCGGTCTCGTCGTCGGACGAGATCAGCACCTCCTGGCCCTGCCCGACCCCGAGCGCCATCACCATGAGGATGCTCGAGGCGTCGACCTCCCGGCCGCCCACCGTCGCGATCCGCACGGGGTGACCGCACTGCGCGGCGGCCTGGGTGAACATGGCGGCGGGCCGGGCGTGCAGGCCCGACGCCGATCCGATGGTGACAGTCCGCTGCAGCATCGTCGCTCTCTCTCCGTCGTCGGACCCGGACGCGGGTCACCAACAAGAAAGGCCTGGAGGCGTGCACCACGAGGTGCTCCTCCAGGCCTTGCCCGACCGAGGTCGGTCACAATCCGGGCGTCACCATACCGGCGCTGCGAGCCGCACCGTCAAGTCCCCTCGCCGCCGGACCGGGCCGGTCAGCTCAGGGGCCCGTCCATCGCCAGGTCTTTACAACGCTCGGAGCCAGGCCCTAGCATCCGTCGCGGACACCCCGACCGGTGTCCCCGAAGTCTGGGATTGTTACTGCACGGCAGGCAAAACCCGGGACGGACCACGCGCGAGCGTCGGCCACGTCTCGGGTTTTTTTGTTGCCAGAAGGCATGCCCCAACGGCGGACCTGACAGGATTCGAGGAGGAATCGTGGCAACAGCGAGCAAGCACCAGGTGCTCGCCGACGACGTCCTGCGGGGCGTCGGCGGTCCGGACAACGTGGCCAGCGTGACCCACTGCGCGACCCGCCTGCGCTTCACGCTCAAGGACCGCAGCAAGGCGGACAAGGCCGCCGTCGAGGGCACCCGCGGCGTCATCACCGTCGTGGAGTCCGGCGGTCAGTTCCAGGTGGTCATCGGCAACACCGTGAACAGCGTGTACGAGGCGCTGACCTCCGCCCACGAGCTCAGGAGCGAGGGCGTCGTCCAGGGTGGTCTCTTCGCCAAGGCGATCGACCTCATCACCAGCATCTTCACGCCCGTCCTGTGGACGCTCGCGGGCACGGGCCTGCTCAAGGCCTTCCTCGCCGTGTGGCTCAAGCTCGACGCGACCGCGCCCACGAAGCCGACGTACGCCATCCTCTTCGCGGCCGGTGACGCGCTGTTCCAGTTCCTGCCCATGCTGCTCGCGGTGACCGCCGCGAAGAAGTTCAAGGCGAACGTCTACACCTCTCTCGCGATCGCCGGCGCGCTCATCTACTCGGCGACCGTCGCGGTCATCCCCGGCGCCGCCGGCGCCTCGGTCACCCTCAAGGCGTTCGCCGACGGCGGCGGCCACCTCACCTTCCTCGGCATCCCCGTGGTGATGGTGAGCTACCTCTCGGCGGTCATCCCGGCGATCATCGCGGTCTACGCGCAGTCCAAGCTCGAGCACCTGCTCACCAGGGTCCTGCCCGAGGCGGTGCGCAACTTCATCACCCCGCTCGTCGTCGTCGCGGTCATCGTCCCGCTGACCTTCCTGCTCATCGGCCCCGCCTCCGACTGGGCCGGCAAGGGTCTGTCGCACGGCGTGACGTGGCTCTGGAACCTCAGCCCGATCGTCGGCGGTGCGCTCATGGGCGGGTTCTGGCAGGTGTTCGTCATCTTCGGCGTGCACTGGGGCTTCATCCCGATCCTGGTCCAGGACCTGTCCACGCACGGGTACTCGCTGATCACGGGCCCGTTGTTCGCCGCGGTCCTCGCCCAGGGGGCCGCCGCGGCGGCCGTGTTCTTCAAGACGCGCAACAAGGAGCTCAAGCAGGTGGCCGGCCCGGCTGCGATCTCCGGCATCCTCGCCGGCATCACCGAGCCCGCGATCTACGGCGTCACGCTGCGCCTGAAGAAGCCGTTCGTCTACGGCGTCATCGGCGGCGCCGTCGGCGGTGCGATCGCCGCGGCGGGCGGCTCGGCCGCTCAGGGCTTCGTCGTCCCCGGCCTGATCACCATCACGTCGGCGGTCAGCATCGGCAACTTCACGCTCCAGCTCATCGGCACGGGCTCGGCGATGGTGATCGCGTTCGTCCTCACGACGGTCCTCGGCTTCAAGGACCTTCCGGCGAAGGGTGAGCAGGCCGCCTCGGGTGCGGTGGAGTCCGAGGCACTGACCCTCGCCGCCCCGGCGATCGGCCAGGCCGTCCCGCTCTCGGCCGTGCCGGACAAGGCGTTCTCGTCCGGCGCGATCGGTCAGGGCATCGCCGTGGTCCCCGCCGTCGGCGAGGCCTACGCGCCCATCGCGGGTGAGCTCCTCACGGTCATGCCGCACGCGTTCGGCATCCGCGCCGACAACGGCCTCGAGGTGCTCGTGCACGTGGGAGTCGACACCGTGGCGCTGAAGGGCCAGCACTTCTCGGCCAAGGTGGTCCAGGGCCAGCGCGTCGCCGCGGGCGACCTGCTCACCACGTTCGACCTGGCCGCGATCGAGGCCGCTGGCTACAACCCCGTCACGGTGATGATCGTCACCAACCCGGGCGCCTACTCGGCCGTCGTGCCCGTCGCCGCGGGCGAGGTCGCCAAGGGCGAGGTCGCACTCGACCTCGTCGGCTGACGCGAGGGCGGGGCTGGCCGCAGCGCCGCCGGCCCCGCCCTCCTCCCGCGGACCGTCGCCGCCCTCGCGCCGCCCGCCCGACCACCTCGCGCACGCCTCCCACCAGCACAGATCCGAACGGAGCCTCCGCATGTCCACCGAGACCGCCGTCGCGCCCGCCGCGACCCCGCGTCCCCGCTTCCCCGAGTCCTTCCTGTGGGGCGGCGCGACCGCGGCCAACCAGGTCGAGGGCGCGTACGACGTCGACGGCAAGGGCCTGTCGATCCAGGACGTCATGCCGCGCGGCATCTTCGCCGCCCCCACGGACGGCCCGACGCCGGACAACCTCAAGCTCGAGGCCATCGACTTCTACCACCGGTACGCGCAGGACATCGCGCTCTTCGCGGAGATGGGCTTCTCGGTCTTCCGCTTCTCGATCGCCTGGTCGCGCATCTTCCCGAACGGCGACGAGGAGGAGCCCAACGAGGCCGGCCTCGCTTTCTACGACCGCGTCCTCGACGAGCTCGAGAGGTACGGCATCACGCCGCTGGTGACGATCTCCCACTACGAGACCCCGCTGCACCTCGCCCGCGCGTACGACGGCTGGGTCTCGCGCGAGCTGATCGGCTTCTACGAGCGGTACGTGCGGGTGCTCTTCGCGCGCTACGGCCATCGGGTCAAGCACTGGCTGACCTTCAACGAGATCAACTCGGTGCTGCACGTCCCGCTGATGTCGGGCGGCATCATGACGCCGCGCGAGGAGCTCTCGCCGACCGCGCTCTACCAGGCCGCGCACCACGAGCTCGTCGCGAGCGCGCTCGCCACGAAGATCGCGCACGAGACCGGGCTGGGCCTCCAGGTGGGCTGCATGGTCATCGCCATGCCGATCTACCCGCTGACGCCCGACCCGGCGGACGTCCTGGCCGTCATGCACGCCGACCACGCGAACCTCATGTTCTCCGACGTGCACACGCGCGGCGTCTACCCGGGCTACGCGCTGCGGCACTTCCGGGAGCACGGGATCGAGCTGGACATCACCGACGAGGACCGCGAGCTGCTGCGGCACACCGTCGACTTCGTCTCCTTCAGCTACTACATGTCGCAGTGCGAGTCGGCGGACCCCGCCGCCGCTCCGGGGCCGGGGAACCTCATCGGTGGCACGACCAACCCCCACCTGCCCGCCTCCGAGTGGGGCTGGCAGATCGACCCGGTGGGTCTGCGGATCGTCCTCAACCAGTTCTGGGACCGCTGGGGCAAGCCGCTCTTCATCGTCGAGAACGGGTTGGGCGCCAAGGACGAGCTGGTCGAGGTGGACGGCGTCCCGACGGTCGTCGACGACTACCGGATCGCCTACCTCAACGACCACCTCGTCCAGGTGGCCGAGGCGATCCAGGACGGCGTTCAGGTGCTCGGCTACACCACGTGGGGACCGATCGACCTGGTCAGCGCCTCGACCGCGCAGCTGTCCAAGCGCTACGGGTTCATCTACGTCGACCGCCACGACGACGGCTCCGGCACGCTCACGCGGTACCGCAAGAAGTCCTTCGGCTGGTACGCCGACGTCATCGCGACGCGCGGCGCCTCGCTGCGAGGATGAGCACAGCACTTCTGGAGGTCGCGCCCGCGGAGCACGCGGGGGTAGGACGAGGCGTGTCCGGGGCAGCGCCGCACTCTCAGCGTGGAGAGGAGGGTCACGTGCAGGTCGTCAAGGTCTTCAACAACAACGTCGTGCTCGGCGTCGACGACCACGGCGTCGAGGTCGTCCTGCTCGGCCGGGGCCTCGGGTTCCAGGCGTTCCCGGGCAGCGGGGTGGACGCCGCACGCGTCGAGCGGCGGTTCGTGCCGTCCGGGTCGGCCTCGGCGGAACGGATCGCGTCGCTGGTCGGCGAGATCCCGCTGCCGGACCTCGAGCTCACCGAACGTGTGGTGGCCCTCGCGCGCAGTCGGCTGCGCGGCGACCTGGCCGACCACGTGCTGCTGCCGCTGGCCGACCACCTCAGCTTCGCGCTGCGGCGCGCAGCCGAGGGTGCCGCCGAGATCGACTACCCGCTGCGCTGGGAGGTGCAGCACCTCTACCCCGACGAGGTCGCCGTCGCGCGCGAGGCGCTCGACCTGGTCGCCGCCGAATGCGGCGTCCGGCTCCCGGCGGTCGAGGCGGTGCCGCTCGCGCTGCACCTGGTCAACGCCCAGTTCGGAGGGGTCGGCGACCTCGACGCGACGGTGCAGATGACGCAGGTCCTGCGTGAGGTCCTGGCGATCATCGGCGAGGAGTACGACGTCCAGATCGACGAGAACTCGGTCGACGTGGCGCGCTTCGTCACGCACCTGCGCTACCTCTTCCTGCGCGAGCGCACCGGCGCAAAGCTGCGCCAGACGCCCGCCGAGCTGCACGCCGCGCTGCGCAGCTCACGGCCGCGGGAGTACACGTCGGCGGGGCGGATCGGCGAGCTTCTCGCCGCGCGCTTCGGCTGGGAGGTCTCGACCGACGAGATCCTCTACCTCGCCCTGCACGTCAGCCGGCTCGCAGACGGCGACGGCGTCGCAGCGACAGGGGCGGCCGGGGCCGACCCGCGCGAAGGGGCCGCGACGTGACCGAGGTGGACGCCGCACGCGTGGCCGACGCGCTGCTCGCTGCGGTTGGTGGCGTGGGGAACATCGCGCTGCTCACGCGCTGCTGGGCCCGGCTGCGGTTCGAGCTGGTGAACCCCGACGCCGTCGACCGCGACGCCGTCTCGGCCGTTCCGGAGGTCGTGCTCGGCGTGCACCAGCACGGGCAGTTCCAGGTGGTGCTGCGCGCCGGGCTGCTCGAGACGTTCGCAGCCCTCGAGAACCTGCTGCTCCAGCCGCGTCCGGCCCAGGACCGGCGCGACGAGGACGCCCCGTACGAGCGGTAGCCGGAGAAGGCCCCGATGCAGATCGACCGGGGAGGCCCTGGCCGGTGACGTCCCGGCGCGGCAGGTCCCTCCCCGGTCGCCCGGCGCAGCTGGGGCACGCTCAGCGTCGGGGCACGACCGTGGGTTCCGGCAGGTAGACGCCACCGCCCGCCGCACGGAACTCCTCGGCCTTGGCCGCCAAGCCGGCCGCGACGACGTGCGCCTGCCCCGCCGCGTCGCCGAACTCGTCGCGGATGTCCTGCGAGATGCGCATCGAGCAGAACTTCGGCCCGCACATCGAGCAGAAGTGTGCCGTCTTGGCCGGCTCGGCCGGCAGCGTCTCGTCGTGGAACGCCTCGGCGGTGGCGGGGTCGAGGGACAGCGCGAACTGGTCGCGCCAGCGGAACTCGAAACGCGCTCTGGAGAGCGCGTCGTCACGGTCGCGCGCGCCGGGGTGCCCCTTCGCGACGTCCGCCGCGTGCGCGGCGATCTTGTAGGTGATCACGCCCGTCTTCACGTCGTCACGGTCGGGCAGCCCCAGGTGCTCCTTGGGGGTCACGTAGCAGAGCATCGCCGTCCCGTAGCGAGCGATCTCCGTGGCCCCGATCGCCGAGGTGATGTGGTCGTAGCCCGGTGCGACGTCGGTGACCAGCGGCCCCAGCGTGTAGAACGGTGCGCCACCGCACAGCTCCTGCTGCCGTTCGACGTTCTCGCGCACCAGGTGGAATGGCACGTGGCCGGGGCCCTCCACCATCACCTGGACGTCGTGCTGCCACGCGCGCCGGGTCAGCTCCGCGAGCGTGTCGAGCTCGGCGAACTGCGCGGCGTCGTTCGCGTCCGCCAGCGACCCAGGGCGTAGCCCGTCACCGAGGGAGAACGCCACGTCGTAGCGCGCGAAGATCTCGCACAGCTCGTCGAAGTGCTCGTACAGGAAGTTCTCGCGGTGGTGCGCCAGGCACCAGCCGGCCATGATCGAACCTCCGCGGGACACGATGCCCGTCACGCGGCCGGCGGTGAGCGGCACGTAGCGCAGCAGCACCCCGGCGTGGATGGTCATGTAGTCGGCACCCTGCTCGCACTGCTCCACGACGGTGTCGCGGAACACCTCCCAGGTCAGCGCCTGGTGGTCGCCGCCGACCTTCTCCAGCGCCTGGTAGAGCGGGACCGTGCCGATCGGCACCGGGGCGTTGCGCAGGATCCACTCCCGTGTGGTGTGGATGTCGTCCCCCGTGGACAGGTCCATCACCGTGTCGGCGCCCCAGCGGGTCGCCCACGTCAGCTTGTCGACCTCCTCGTCCACCGACGAGGTGACGACCGAGTTGCCGATGTTCGCGTTGATCTTCACCAGGAACGCCCGACCGATCACCATCGGCTCCGACTCCGGATGGTTCACGTTCGCCGGGATGATCGCGCGGCCCGCCGCCACCTCGGTCCGCACGAGCTCGACGTCGACCCCCTCGCGCAGCGCGACGTACCGCATCTCGGGGGTGACCTCCCCGCGACGGGCGTAGTGCATCTGCGTCACGGTCCGCCCCGGCCTGGCCCGCAACGGCGCCCGACGCGCGCCGGTCCACTCCCGGCTGGCACGGCCCCGCCGCAGCGCGGACCGTCCGTCGTCGGCGAGGTCCCGCTCGCGACCCTCGTACGGCTCGACGTCGTCGCGCTCGGCGATCCAGGCGGCCCGCAGCGCGGGCAGACCCACCACCGGGTCGGCGCCCGGACCGGCCGTGCGGTACACGCGTACCGCTGCGTTCGCCGTGCCGTCCGGGGACGGGTCCAGGGCGATGCTGGTGACCGGCACACGGATGCCGTGCTCCTGGTCGACCAGGTGGTCCAGCGTGTGCGTGGGGTAGTTCTGCGCAGGGGTCGGCACCACGAGCTCCTTCTTCCTCCGCCGGCATGACCCGGTCAGGTTCGAACGGTGCTCGGGCGGCCTCAGCCCGAATCTCAGTCCCGTGCCCGGGACACCCGCGAGGTCGGCGTCACCCTACCTGGAGCCCGTGCCGGTCGCCGTCCCTGCACCGGTCAGCTCGCCGCGGCCTTCGCCGGGTCGAGCTGAGCCTGCAGACCGTTGAGGTCGTCGACGAGGCCCTGGATCCGGACGCGCTCCTTGGCCGCTGCCGCTTCAGCGGCCGCGGTCGCGGTCGCCCGCTGGGACAGGGCGGCGTGGTCGCGCGCCAGCAGGGCTGCAGCGGCGGACAAGGTCTGCGCGGCCGGCGCCATCGGCAGCTTCGTGCCGTCCCACCACGTCCACGACAGCTGGAGCCCGTTGCGGGTCGTGGCGGGCATCGCGGCGACCTCGGCCACCTTCGCGTCGTACGCCCGTTGGTAGAAGGCGACCGACGCGGTGTCCGCCGCCTGCTGCGCGCGGTCCTGCGCGTTCTTCGTCTCACTGGCCGACAGTGCCGTCGACGCCTGCTGGATGGTGGCGTTCATGCCGTCGAGCAGCGCCGTGTCGGCGGTGTTCACGGCCACGAGCGCGGCCCGGTCCGCGATGAACCGGGCGTAGACGGCCTCCAGCACAGGGTCGACGCCGCTGCCAGGCGCGACGAGGGTGCCGACGTAGGCGAACATCTCCGTCGGACGGTTCTGCGGGTGCGAGCCCACGGAGCCGGCCAGTTCCTTCTGCAAGGTGCTGGCCGCCGGGAACGGCGCCACGGCCGCCTCGAGAAGAGGCACCAGCCGGTCCCGCTCCCCCACCGAGAGCGTCTCCCACGCCGCGTGCAACGTCTCGTGGGCAACGGTCTGCACAGCGAACCCGCGCAGCCGCGGGTCGGCGGGCTCGTAGACGACGATCTTGTTGAGACCGATCAGGTAGCAGCCGACCGCCCCGTCCGCGTGGACCGCCATCGTGGGGGCATCCGCGCACTGGCCCGCAAAGCCCTTGGCGTCCAGCACGCGCGGAGCTGTGGCGTAGAAGATCGCACGGCCCTGGGACGACAGGTGCGCCGCGTCAGCCAGCTGCACCGCGGTCGCCGAAGGCGCGGGAATCCCACCGACCGCTCCGGGACGTGAGGCGGCGGACGTCAGCACTGCCGCCACGTGGTCGCCCGTCGCCAGCCACCAGCCGCCGCCCACGACGGCGAGGAGCACGAGTGCTGCGACGGCTGCCCGGAACCCACGGCGACCGGGCCGGCGGGACGGCTCCACGGGGAACGGTTCGGCCGTCCGCCACCCGGTGGGCTGCGTCGCGTTCCCTGCTGCCTCGTCGATCACCCACTGCGGGATGCGACCGCTGGGCGAGCGGGGCAAGTCGTCCGGGATCGGCGCCACATCGTCACCATCGGCTCGTGACGACCCGCCGTTGAGGCCGCCGGCGTGGCCGCACCCGATCGAGCGTGCCGACGCGGGTGCACGTCAGCGAGACGATGTGCCGGGCGTCAGTCCTCGGTCGGCGGCTGTGGACGGCCTCGGCTCCTCGGTCACTCCACCCCGTGCGGACCGACGCCCGCGAGGAGCTCCCGGACGGACCCCGCGACGACCTCCGGCCGCTCGGCCTGCACGAGGTGGGCCGAGTCCACCGCCTCGAACCGCCCGTTGGCCAGGCCCTGCGCGTACCGCCGGTCGTGGTCCTGGGCGGACGCGACGAACGCGATCTCGTACGCCTTCTGCCGCACAGGGCGAGTGGCCGCGAGCACGATCACCGGACACGCCGGCGGCGCCGGCGGCCGTCCACGGAAGTCGCGGATCCCGTCGGCCACCGCCCTCAGCTCCTTGCGCGTCTGCGCCGTCCCGGCCGGGGTGAAGTCCTCGTCGAGGATCGCCTGGCAGGTCTCGGGCGAGTAGCCGGTGCGCAGGTTGCCGAGGAACAGTCCACGCAGCGGCCGGACGTAGGTCAGAACCTGCATCACGGCCATCATGCGGTCGGCCTCCGCCACTCTCGCGTCCCAGTCGTCGTACACCGGTGAGGTCTCGGGTGTGGGATCGACCAGGAGCAGGGCGCGCAGCCGCGGGCCGAGGCGCTCGGCCGCCCGGCGCGCGACGAGGCCTCCCATGCTGTGCGCGACGAGCACGAAGGGACGGGGGACGACCGCCTCGGTCATGGCAACGAGGTCGTCCGCCATCTCCTCGATGCTCAACCTCCCGGCGACCGGTTCGGTTCGTGGGCGCCCCGCTCGGTCGTAGGTGACCAGGTGAGCCGTGTCCGTGAGGAAGGGCAGGACGGGATCCCAGGAGGTCCGGCCGGCGCCCGCTCCGGACTCGAAGACCACCCAGTCGTCACCCTCCCCCGACTCCTCGACGTACACGCTGCGGCCGTTCACCGCCACCCGCCGGCCTGGGACGTCGCGCACAGCCGCCTCCCCGATTAGTTTCATGTTCGATACCGGTCGCAACTATGACACCATTGGGCGGTGAACGCCACGGAGGTCCTGCTGCATCCTGTGCGGCTCCGGATCGTCGCTGCCCTGTCGGGCGCGTCGGAGCTGACCACCAAGCAGCTGTGCGAGCGCATCAGCGACGTCTCGCGCGTCACCGTGTACCGGCAGCTCGCGCTGCTGCTGGAGACCGGCTACATCGAGGTGGCCGGCGAGGACCGGGTCCGGGGCGCAGTCGAACGCCGGTACCGACTGCTCCCGGAGCGTCCGCGCATCGGCGCCGACCTCGCAGCGGAGATGACGATCGAGGACCACCGGCGCGGGTTCGCCGCCGCGATGGCCGTCCTGATCGCCGAGTTCAACGCCTACCTGGACCGCGGGGACGCCGATCCCGTCGCCGACCAGGTCGGCTACCGCCAGGCGGTGCTCTGGCTCAGGCCCACCGAGCTCGCCGAGCTGCTGCGCCAGATGGTCGACGTGCTGCGTGGCTCGATGGACAACGAGCCCACGTCCGACCGACGGCCCTACGTGCTCAGCCCGGTCCTGTTCCCCCACGATCCGCCCACGCCGCCGCGTCCTCGAAACGACGCGACGGCACGGGGCGCGCACTGACCGACCACCGACAACCCGAGCCCTGCGGCCGCCGAGAAGCAAGAAGGCCGCCTCTCCATCCGGAGAAACGGCCTCTGACCTGCGGTGATGGTGGAGCTGAGGGGACTCGAACCCCTGACCCCCTGCATGCCATGCAGGTGCGCTACCAGCTGCGCCACAGCCCCTCGGCCCGCAACCGCGAGCCGCGCCCCGGAGGGCGCCTGGAGAGTCTAGGACGATCCCCCGCCGGAACGCTAATCCGGGTTCCGGGTCTGCGACTCGGCTTCGGCGGGCGCGTCGGGGCCCGCGTCCCAGTCCCGGGAGGCGTCCGTCGGTCCGAGGTTGAAGCCGTGCAGCCGCCAGTCCGGTGCCACCGGCCCGTGCGAGGGGCTGAGGTCGGCCCAGTGCGCGTTCTGCAGACCGATCACCCCGCGCCACGCCGGGACCTGCCCCAGCAGCTCGCCGACTGCGAGGGCGATGGCCGCCCCGTGCGACACCAGCACGAGGGTGTCCGCCGGTCCGAGCGCCGCCGCATGGGCACGGATCGCGGCGCCGAGGCGTGCCGCGACGTCGGCCCGCGACTCGGCACCGACCCCGGCCGGGTCACCACCGGCACGCCAGACGGCGAACTCGTCCGGCCAGCGGTCGTCGATCTGCTCGCCGGTCAGCCCCTCCCACTCCCCGAAGCTGCGCTCGCGCACCTGCGGGTCCACCGTGAGCGGCAGGCCGGTACCGCGCGCCAGGTACTCGGCCGTGGCCCGCGCCCGCGACAGGTCCGAGGACACGATCGCCGTCGGCTCGTACCGGGCGAGGATCGTCGCGGCGGCGGTGCGAGCCTGCCAGCGGCCGACGTCGTCGAGCGGGACGTCGATCTGACCCTGCAGCCGTCCGCTCGCGTTCGCCGCCGTGCGGCCGTGCCGCCACAGGAGCACGCGTCCGGCGGTCACTCCCCGAGGTCCTCGTGCTCCTGGCCTTCGTTCGACGGACCCGCGTGCTCCTGCTGCTCGACGCCCCGCGAGTCAGCCGGCAGCTCGATCACCGGGCAGTCCTTCCACAGCCGCTCGAGGGCGTAGTACACGCGGTCCTCGGCGTGCTGGACGTGCACGACGACGTCGCCGAAGTCGATCAGCACCCACCGGCCCTGACCCTTGCCCTCTCGCCGCAGCGGCTTGGCGCCGAGCTTGAACAGGGCCTCCTCGACGGCGTCGACGATCGCGCCGACCTGCCGCTCGTTGGTGCCGGAGGCGATGAGGAACACGTCGGTGAGCACCAGCTGGGCGCTCACGTCCAGGGCGATGATCTCCTGCGCCTTGCGGTCGGCGGCGGCGTGCGCAGCGGCGTAGGTCAGCTGCAGGGCACGGTCGGATGCGGGCACGGGGCTCCTCGGTGGCGCGTCAGAGCGCGGTGGTGGGGTCTGCGACGGCGGTGGCCAGCACAGAGACGACAGAGTGCGACGAGGGTCCCTCGGCGCCGGACGACCCGGACGGGCGCCCGTGGTTCCACAGTGCGACGACGAGGAAGCCGAGCACGAACGCCACGATGACCAGGACGATCAGGTGCAGCCACGTGTAGGGGTGGCGGCGCACGACCGGCTCGTCGTCCTCGTCGTCCAGGTCCGCGCGTGGAGCCGTCCGCGGCGACGGGAAGGGTGCGCCAGAGACCGCGGGCGACGCCGCGACCGGACCGGCCGACCGGGCTGCCGGGGTCGGGCTCGGGGCGGGAGCCGCACCGGGCTCCGCGACGGCCCAGGAGCCGCGACGCGGCTCCGCCGGAGGCGTGGGGACCGCCTGCGCAGGCGCAGGCGCCTGGATGGTCGGTGCGGCCTCCGCACGAGCCGGTGTCCAGGCCGCCGAACGCTGGCCGGCGACCTGCTCCGGCGCCGCCGTGGCCGAGCCGTAGGACGGCCACGCCTGGCTGGTGCCCTGCGGGGCGTCCGCCGGCCGTCCCGGTGCAGCCGTACGGCCCTCGGGCGCCCACGCCGGTGCGCTCTGCGCCCGTGGTCCGCGTGCAGCGGCGTCAGCGGCTGCGCCCGGGGCCCACGTCGGCGCGCCGCCGCGACCGGGCTGGAACCCGTCGCTCGACCTGCCCTGGGGCGTGCTGCCGTTCGACGGCGCGAAGGCGGCGCGGGAGGTGGGCGCCGGCGGAGCAGGGGCCTCGCGCGGCACCGGGTTGCGGGCCGGCGGCGCCGCCGACGGACCTCGGGACGGATCGGCCGACGACGGGGAGCTCGTCGCCGGTGCCCAGCCGGTCGCCGCAGCGGGGCGTCCGGCGAGGCCGGGCGTCGGCGCGGCACCCGCCGCGGGCGCCCCACCCTGCGGGGCACCGGCCGACGCACCCGACGGTGCGATCGACGAGCGGGGGCCCGCCGTGGGGTCGAGCGTGTCGCGTGTCGCGCGCCGAGAGCGGTAGGCCGCGTCGGAGATGACCGGCGGACGAACGCCGCCCTGCGTCGGGCCGGCGGGCGGCGCGACGGACCCCTGCGCGGGTACGGGCGGCGGCACCCGGCCAGGTGTCGCGGTGCTCCGGGGCGTCGGGCCCAACGTCGAACGTCCGGGGACGGCATCCGGGGCCGAGGGCGCGGGCCGCGAGCCTGACGTCGGACCCGACGTCGGCCGTGGCGCCGCCCACACGGGCGTCCCCCCGGAGGCCGGCTGACCGGACGTCGGCTGCTCGCGCAGCGCACGGCGGGACGCCGTCGGAGGCCGCGCATCCGTCCGAGCAGGCTGCTCCGTCCCGGACGGTGCTTGCGGACGGGTCCGCTCCGACCAGGACGATGGCGACGGCGCCCACTGGGGCGCACGTGCGGCGCCCGTGGCGGTCTCCTCCGCGGGGACGGCGGCCTCGGCGGCCGCACGCTCCCTCTCGCGGCGCCGCCGGCGCTCTCCGGGTTCACTCATCAGGACCTCGATACAACCTGTGCTTGCCGATGTACTGGACCACGCCGTCCGGCACGAGGTACCAGACCGGCATGCCGGTCCGCGCCCGTGCCCGGATGTCCGACGAGGAGATGGCCAGCGCAGGGATCTCGAGCACGCTGACGCGATCCCCCGGCAGCCCGTCCACCGACAGCGTGTGCCCCGGCCTGGTGACCGCGACGAAGTGCGCCATGGTGAACAGCTCGTCGGCATCCTTCCACGTGAGGATCTGCGCGACGGCGTCCGCTCCCGTGATGAAGTACAGATCGGCACCCGGACGCTGAGACTTCAGGTCCCGCAGCGTGTCGACCGTGTACGTGAGGCCGGGCCGGTCGACGTCCACCCGGCTCACCCAGAACCGCGGGTTCGAGGCTGTCGCGATCACGGTCATCAGGTAGCGGTGCTCCGCCTCGGACACCGGCTGGTTCTGCTTGAACGACGGCTTGCCGGTGGGGACGAAGATCACCTCGTCCAGGTCGAACCGCGCGGCCGCCTCGCTCGCCGCCACCAGGTGACCGTGGTGCACGGGGTCGAACGTCCCGCCCATGACGCCAACGCGTGGTCGAGACATGGGCGGCGCGACGACGCCGGAGGTCAGTGCTTCGAGCCCGCGTGACGGAACGCGGACGTGATCAGCAGCAGGGCGACGAGCCCCACGAACGCGCCGATGCCGAACACGGGTGCGGGGAACGGCAACGTGGCGCCTGCGGCCTCCTGGGCGGCGATCAGCGCAGCCTGCACGGGAACCTCCAGCGGTCGGGACGGGACGGCCAGTCTCTCACGGGTGCGGCACGGGTCACGGGCGGACGTGCCCGTCGCCGTGCACCACCCACTTGGTGGTGGTGAGCTCCGCGAGGCCCATGGGCCCCCTGGCGTGCAGCTTCTGGGTGGAGATGCCGATCTCGGCGCCCAGCCCCAGCTGGCCGCCGTCCGTGAACCGCGACGAGGCGTTGACCATCACGGCGGCCGAGTCGACCTCCGCGACGAACCGCTCGGACGCCGCGAGGTCGCGCGTGCAGATCACCTCGGTGTGGCCCGTGCTCCACGTGCGGATGTGCTCGAGCGCCTCGTCGAGCGAGTCGACCACGCGCACGGCGATGTCCAGCGAGAGGTACTCGGTGGCCCAGTCGACGTCCGTCGCCGGGACCGCCGTGACACCGTCCGGCACCAGCGCGAGCGTGCGCTCGTCCCCGTGCACCGTCACACCGGCCTGCCCCAGCGCGGCGAGCGCCGACGGCAGGAACGTCACAGCCGCGTCGGCGTGCACCAGGAGCGTCTCGAGCGCGTTGCAGACGCCGACGCGCTGCGTCTTGCCGTTCAGCAGGATGGCGGTCGCCGCCTGCGCGTCCGCCGTCGCGTCGACGTACAGGTGACAGTTGCCCACGCCGGTCTCGATCACCGGGACGCTGGCCTCCCGCACCACGGTGGCGATCAGGTCCGCACCGCCACGCGGCACCAGGACGTCGACCAGGCCCCGCGCGTGCATCAGCGCGACCGCACCCTCGCGCCCGTACCGGTCGATCGACTGCACCAGGTCGGCCGGCAGCCCCTGACCCTCCAGCGCCTCGCCGAGCACCCGGACGATCACCTGGTTGCTGTGCGCCGCGGCGCCCCCGCCACGCAGCACCACCGCGTTCCCGCTCTTCAGAGCCAGGCCGGCGGCGTCCACGGTCACGTTGGGCCGCGCCTCGTAGATCATGCCGACCACGCCCATCGGCACGCGCACCTGCCGCAGCCTCAGACCGTTGGGCAGCGTGGAGCCGCGGACCACCTCACCGACGGGGTCCGGCAGACCGGCGAGCTCGCGCAGCGCGTCGGCGATGCCTGACAGGCGAGGCGCCGTCAGCGTGAGCCGGTCCAGCAGACCGGCGCTGAGTCCGGCAGCACGACCAGCGGCCAGGTCCAGCTCGTTGGCCGCCAGGATCTCGTCCGTCGCGGTGAGCACGGCGTCCGCCATCGCGTGCAGCGCCGCGTCCTTGGTGGACCGGGTCGCAGTGGCCAGCGCCCGGGAGGCCGTCTTGGCACGCCGCGCGATCTCACGGACCTGGGCGTCCACGTCGCCGGTACGCCCGGCCGGCGCCACGGCAGCGGCGTCGAGGGAGAGGGTCATCGGTCCAGGGTAGCCCGGGCCCGACGGCGCATCAGGATCAGGTCGTCCCGATGGACGAGCTCGCGGTCGTACCCCGGTCCGAGCTCGGCCCGCAGGTCCTTGGTGCTGCGTCCCAGCAGGTCAGGGACCTCTTCGGCGGAGTAGGCGACGAGCCCCCGCCCGACGAGCGTGCCGTCCGGGCCGACGAGCTCGACCGGGTCGCCGGCCTCGAACTCGCCCTCGAAGCCGGTCACCCCGGCCGGGAGCAGCGACTTGTGCCGCTCCACCAGCGCCCGTACGGCTCCGTCGTCCAGCACGAGCCGGCCCCGGGTGCGCGCGGCGTGCGCCAGCCACAGCAGTCGCACGGACGAGCGCCGCCCGGTGGCGGCGAACCACGTGCCGACGTCCTCGCCGTCGAGCGCCGCCGCCGCCTGCGCCGCCGAGGTGAGCAGCACGGGGATCCCCGACTGGGTCGCGATCGCCACCGACTCGAGCTTGGTCACCATGCCGCCGGTGCCCACCGCGCTCCCCCGGCTGGTCACGTCGACGCCCTCGACGTCGGCGGGACCGGTGACCAGGGGGATGCGGACGCTGCCGTCTCGGTCGGGCGGGCCCGTGTAGAGCCCGTCCACATCCGTGAGCAGCACCAGCGCGTCGGCGTGCACCAGGTGCGACACCAGGGCGGCCAGGCGGTCGTTGTCGCCGAACCGGATCTCGTCGGTGGCGACGGCGTCGTTCTCGTTGATCACCGGTACGACGCCGAGGTCCAGCAGCCGGGCCAGGGCGCGGTAGGCGTTGCGGTAGTGGCCGCGGCGCACCGTGTCGTCGGCCGTGAGCAGCACCTGGGCGACGCGGTGCTGGTGGGCCGCGAACGCCCGCGTGTAGTGGGCGATCAGCAGGCCCTGTCCGACGGAGGCGGCCGCCTGCTGGGTGGCCAGGTCGCGCGGGCGCGCGACGAGCCCCAACGGCCCCATACCGGCGGCGATGGCGCCCGACGACACCAGCACCACCTGTCCCCCGGCACCGAGCCGGGCGGCCAGCACGTCGACGAGGGCGCGCAGCCGTTCCGGCTCGAGATGGCCGGTGCCGTCCGTCAGGGACGACGAGCCGACCTTCACCACGATCCGGTGGGCGGCGGGCAGCTGGGCCCTGGTCTGCAGCGAGGCGGCGCTCACGGCGGGCATTCTCCCGCGCACCGGCGCGCCGCCGCGCCGGCGGTCACCGGTCGGGATCGGTCCAGACGCCGGCCTCGCGCTCGGCCCACAGCTCGTCGCGCGCGGCGGTCTTGGCGTCCATCCGCTCCTTGAACTCGGCGCGCTTCTGGCCGCGCGTCGGTCGCGAGTGGTCGTCCAGCCGCATGTCGGTGCCGCGCGGCCCGCCCAGCAGCTCCGTGCCGGTCAGCAGCGTCGGCTCCCAGTCGAACACGACGGCGTTCGTCTCCGGTCCGATCCGCACCTCGTCGCCCGCCACGGCGCCGGCCTCGTACAACGCCTCCTCGACGCCGAGCCGGGCGAGCCGGTCCGCCAGGTAGCCGACGGCCTCGTCGTTGCTGAAGTCCGTCTGCCGCACCCAGCGCTCGGGCTTCCCGCCGCGCACGGCGAACCACACCTGACCGGCCGCCTCGCGGCGCGTCACGGTGAAGCCCGCCTCGTCCACGGCGCGCGGGCGCAGCACCACGCGGGTCGCCTCCGGCTCGGGCGCCGCGGCACGCGCGGCCTCGACCCGCTCGGCGAGAGCGAACTCGAGCGACCGCAACCCTTCGTGGCTCGCCGTGGAGACCTCGAACACGGGCAGGCCGCGGTCGACCAGGATCGGCCGCACCAGCTCGGCGAGGTCACGCGCCTCCGGCACGTCGATCTTGTTCAGCACGACCACCCGCGGCCGCTGCATCAGCGGCACGCGGCCACCCTCGATGCCGAGGTCGCCGGCGTAGGCGCCGAGCTCGGACTCGATCACGTCGAGGTCGCTGACCGGGTCGCGCCCGGGCTCGAGCGTGGCGCAGTCGAGCACGTGCACCACCACGGCGCACCGCTCGATGTGCCGCAGGAACTCCAGACCGAGGCCCTTGCCCGCCGACGCACCGGGGATCAGCCCCGGCACGTCCGCGACGGTGTACCGGGAGGCGCCGGCCTGCACGACCCCCAGGTTGGGCACCAGCGTGGTGAAGGGGTAGTCGGCGATCTTGGGGCGCGCCGCGGACATCGCCGCGACCAGGGAGGACTTGCCCGCGCTGGGGAAACCGACCAGCGCGACGTCCGCGATCGACTTCAGCTCGAGCACCACGTCGGCCGTCTCGCCCGGCTCGCCCAGCAGCGCGAACCCCGGCGCCTTGCGGCGCGGCGAGGCCAGCTTCTCGTTGCCCAGACCCCCACGGCCCCCGGCGGCGACGACGTAGCGCGAGCCGACGCCGACCAGGTCCGCCAGGACCTGCCCGTCCGTCGACTTCACCACGGTGCCGTCCGGCACCCCGATCACCAGGTCCGGAGCCGTGCTGCCGTCGCGGTAGTCCCCCATGCCCTGCGACCCCGGCTGCGCGCGCCGGTGCGGCTGGCGGTGCAGGTCGAGCAGCGTGGTCACCTGCGGGTCGACCACGAGGACGACCGAGCCGCCGCTGCCGCCGTCACCCCCGTCTGGTCCGGCCAACGGCTTGAACTTCTCCCGGCGGATGGAGGCGCAGCCGTTGCCACCGTCACCGCCCGTCGCGTGCAGCACGACGCGGTCCACGAACGTGGTCATCGCTCACTCCTCCCTGGTCCGTCGGTGCACCGGAACCCCGGTGCGGGTCGAGCTCGATGGTCACACGACGAAGGGGCGCACCGAAGCGGTGCGCCCCTTCGTCGACGACGGTGTGCCGGACGTCAGACCTCGGCCGTGACGACGTCGATCACCTTGCGGCCGCGCCGCGTGCCGAACGCCACAGCGCCCTCGGCCAGCGCGAACAGGGTGTCGTCCCCGCCGCGGCCGACGTTCACGCCGGGGTGGAAGTGGGTGCCGTGCTGGCGGACGATGATCTCGCCGGCCTTGACGACCTGACCGCCGAAACGCTTGACGCCGAGGCGCTGGGCGTTGGAGTCGCGACCGTTGCGCGAGGAGCTCGCGCCCTTCTTGTGTGCCATGACGAACCTGCTCTCGTACGACGAATGGTGACCGAGCGCGGGGCTCAGCCGATGGCGGTGACCTTCAGGCGGGTGAGGTCCTGACGGTGGCCCTGACGGCGGCGGTAGCCGGTCTTGTTCTTGTACCGCAGGATGTCGATCTTCGGCCCGCGCTCGTCGCGCACGACCTCGGCGGTCACGGTGACCTTGGCCAGCGCCTTGGCGTCGGCCGTCACCTTCTCACCGTCGACCAGCAGCAGCGCCGGCAGCTCGACGGTCGCACCCGCCTTGGCGGCGAGACGGTCCACGACGACGACGTCGCCGACGGCGACCTTCTCCTGGCGGCCGCCAGCCTTCACGATCGCGTACACCACGTTGCTGCTCATCTCTGCTCGTCGTCCTGCGTCCTGTACCTGCATGCCCCCGGAGCCCGCGCACACCCGTGGCCGCAGGCCTGGGGGTTCGCGTCGGCGTCCGCCGCTTGGATCCGGGCGCCGCGGACAACCGCGACACGGAACGAGCGAAGGCACGCACGGTCGGCACGCTGAGCGCGCCGACACACCAGGGTACGGACCGCGGGAGCGGTGGTCAAACCTGCTCGGGGCCGGTGTCAGCGCCCGTGTCAGCACCCGTCTCGGCGCCCGTCTCGGCCTCGGTGTGAGCGTCCGTCTGGCCGTCGGCCGCGAACACCTCCGGTGCGACCGGGGTCAGCGCGAGCGCCTCGGCGTCGCCCTGCTCGGTGCCAGCCGTCGGCTCGGCCACGACCGACGTCCCCGACGGCGGCTGCGGATCGGTGGTGACACCGCGCGCCGCGAGCTCGGCGAACACGTCGAGCACAGGGGTTGCGGCGGGCTCGACGTCCCCGGCCTCGACCACGGCCACCTCGACGGGAGCCGACGACGGCTCGTCCGACGCGGGCATCTCCGGCACGGCCGGGACGCCCTCCGCCCCCGGGTGCCCCTCCTGGGGTGCGTGCTCGTGCGCGTGCGCCGCGGCTGCGGCGATCGTCGCCAGCGTCGCCTTGACGGCCTCGCGCGCCTCGGGGAGGACGGGCACCACAGGCACCGCCGGCGTGGCCACGGGCTCGCCCGCGCCGCGCTTGCGACGCGAACGCTTCGCGGTGCCCTCGCTCGGCGCCGGCTGCTGCTGGCCGGCGTCCGGGCGCACGTTCCGCTCGATCGGGTCGGTGTGCACGATGAACCCGCGCCCGTGGCAGTGCTCGCAGGTCTCGCTGAACGCCTCGACCAGGCCCTGACCCACGCGCTTGCGGGTCATCTGGACCAGACCGAGCGACGTGACCTCGGCCACCTGGTGCTTGGTGCGGTCGCGCCCGAGGCACTCGACCAGCCGACGGAGCACCAGGTCCCGGTTCGACTCGAGCACCATGTCGATGAAGTCGACGACGATGATGCCGCCGATGTCCCGCAGCCTCAGCTGGCGCACGATCTCCTCGGCCGCCTCGAGGTTGTTGCGGGTCACCGTCTCCTCGAGGGTGCCGCCGGCACCGGTGAACTTTCCGGTGTTCACGTCGATGACGGTCATCGCCTCGGTGCGGTCGATCACCAGGGAGCCGCCGGACGGCAGCCACACCTTGCGGTCCATGCCCTTGGCCAGCTGCTCGTCGACGCGGTGCGCGGCGAACACGTCACCGGTGCCGGTCCACCGGCTGACCTTCGCGGCCAGGTCGGGCGCGAGCTCACCGATGTAGCCGGAGATCGTCGACCACGCGTCGTCGCCCTGGACCACCAGCGACGAGAAGTCGTCGTTGAAGATGTCGCGGACCACGCGGATCGCCATGTCCGGCTCGCCCTGCAGCAGCGCGGGGGCGGAGGCGCTGGCGGACTTCTTCTCGATCGCCTCCCACTGACCACGGAGCCGGGCGATGTCCGCGCGGAGCTCCTCCTCGCTGGCGCCCTCGGCCGCCGTCCGGACGATCACGCCGGCGGAGTCCGGCACGATGTCCCGCAGGATCTTCTTCAGCCGCGCACGCTCGTTGTCCGGCAGCTTGCGGCTGATGCCGGTCATCCCGCCGCCCGGCACGTACACCAGGTACCGGCCGGCCAGGGTGACCTGGCTCGTCAGGCGGGCACCCTTGTGCCCGATCGGGTCCTTGGTCACCTGCACCAGCACCGCGTCGCCCGACTTCAGCGCCTGCTCGATGCGGCGCGGCTGACCCTCGAGCCCGGCCGCGTCCCAGTTGACCTCACCGGCGTAGAGCACGGCGTTGCGACCCTTGCCGACGTCGACGAACGCGGCCTCCATGCTGGGCAGCACGTTCTGCACCCGGCCGAGGTACACGTTGCCGACCATCGACGCCTGCGCCTGGTTGGACACGTAGTGCTCGACGAGCACGCCGTCCTCGAGCACCGCGATCTGCGTGCGGCCGTTGGCCTCGCGCACCACCATCGCGCGGTCCACCGACTCGCGGCGGGCGAGGAACTCGGCCTCGCTGATGATCTGGCGGCGACGTCCGGCGTCGCGGCCCTCACGCCTGCGCTGACGCTTCGCCTCCAGGCGTGTGGAGCCGCGCAGCGCCGTCACCTCGTCGCTGCGGGTGCGCGACCGAGGCTCGCTCTCGGCGGAGTCCGTCCGGGCCCCGCGGCGACGACGGCGACGGCGACGGCTCGACGCGCCCTGCTCGTCCTCGGCGCCGTCCTCCTCGCCGACCTCGGCGGCCGGCTCCTCCTCGTCCTCGGACGGCTCGTCGGTCGCGCCGGCGAGCGGCTCACCGACCTCCGAGCGCGAACGCCGACCACGGCCGCCACGGCGTCGACGACGACGGGGTGCGCCCTGCTCGTCCTCCGGGGCCTCGGTGTCCAGGTCGTCCTCCGAGACGTCGAGGGCCTCGTCGCCGACGCCCTCCAGCTCGACGACCCCCACGGCCTCGTCGACGACAGCCAGCTCGGGCGTCTGCTCGCCTCGCCCACGACCACGGCGGCGACGGGAGCGGCCACCCTGCTGGCCCTCCTCGGCCGCCGGCGCCTCGGCGGCGGTCTCGATCTCGGCGACGGCCGCGTCGGCGCGCTCGGCGCGGCGCGCGGCCTCGGAGATCTCCTCGGGCGAGCCGGCACCCACCTGGGCCCGGCGGCGGCGCTGACGCGTCGCGGCGAGATCGGGCGCCTGGAACAGGAGCGCGGTCGTCGCCAGCCGAGGCGGCTGAGGCGCTTCGTACGATGCGGTGGACGGTGCCGCCGGCGTGGTCACCGCGGGCTCGGCCGCCGTCGGTGCCGCCTGCGAGTCCTCCTCGAGCTCCTCCGCGACGGTCTCGGGCCCGGCGGTCTGGACCGGCTCGACCTCCGCCGCCTCGTCCGGCGCTGCCGAGCGCGCACGGCCACCGGCCGGCCGACGGCTCGAACGGCGACGACCGGCGGGAACCTCCTCCGCCTCGGGCGCCACCGGCGCCTCGACATCGGGTGCGGACGGCTCGGCGGCCGCCTCCGGGGCGCCGGCCGCCGCGGTCCGGCGGACCGCTCGGCGGCGACGCGGTGCCGCGGACGGCTCCGCAGGGAGGTCGGACGCGGGAACGCTCGCCGTCCCGCTCGGGATCGCGGCCGCCTCGGCGGTCGGTGCGGCGTCAGCCGGCACGGCGGTGGCCGCGACGGGGACCTCCTGCTCGGCTCCCGCAGCTGTCGGGGTCGTCACCGGCGTCGGCGCCGCGACGGAGCGAGTGGCCCGGCGCCGACGCGGTCGGACCGTCTCACCCCCGCCAGCCTGGCCGTCGACGGGTTCGGGGGTGGTCTGCTCGGTCACGCGATGTGCTCCTGGGTACCCAGCAGCCCCGTGCCCACACGTCACGGTGCTGGTCGGGCGGTCGGTCGTCCTTCGGCACGGTGGCCGGGACGGAAGTCGGCGGTCGGGTCGCGGCCTCGCACGTCGGCGCCATCGCCTGCTGGCCCGGCTGGGCCCCGGTCTGGGGCGTCCTGCCTGGCCGAGCGGCGGCTGGCACGCGGGACGCGCCGGACTGCGAGCTCGGTGGACGGGAGGGCGGTGTGGGCGCCCGATGTCCGCCCCAAGTATCGCACAGCAGCCCTCCGGAGACGGGAGCGACGAGGCTGGTCCGCCCGACGAGGACACCCCGGGCCGCGTACGGGGCGTCCTCCCGTGGTCCGCCGCCGCCCGCACAGGAGGGTGCCGCGACACGCCGACGCCACGCCGTCAGGAAGACGACACCGCGTCGGCATACGTGACCTAGGTCCTAGGACCTCGGCCCTAGGAGCCCTAGCGTTCCGAACGGGCCCCGACCCCGCCGCGCGATCAGGTGCGACGGGCGCAGGGCCTGCCCCGCCGCCCGATCCTGGACCCCCGGAGACCTGCGTGGACGCGCTGACCCTGGCCCGCTGGCAGTTCGGTATCACCACCGTCTACCACTTCATCTTCGTACCGCTGACGATCGGTCTCTCGACCCTCGTCGCGATCATGCAGACGCTGTGGGTCCGCTCGGGCAAGACGGAGTGGCTACGCCTGACCAAGTACTTCGGCAAGCTGCTGCTGATCAACTTCGCGATCGGCGTGGCCACCGGCATCGTCCAGGAGTTCCAGTTCGGCATGAACTGGAGCGAGTACTCCCGGTTCGTCGGCGACATCTTCGGCGCACCGCTCGCGATGGAGGCCCTCGCGGCCTTCTTCATCGAGTCCACGTTCCTGGGCCTGTGGATCTTCGGCTGGGACAAGCTGCCGAAGCGGGTCCACCTCGCGACCATCTGGCTCGTGGCCGGGTCCACCACGCTGTCGGCGTTCTTCATCCTCTCGGCCAACTCCTGGATGCAGCACCCGGTCGGGGCGACCTTCAACCCCGCGACGGGCCGTGCCGAGATGCACGACCTCGCCGCCGTGGTGACCAACCCGACGGTGCTGGCGGCCTTCCCGCACACGATCGCGGCAGCCTTCCTGACCGCCGGCACCTTCGTCGCGGCGGTGTGCACGCTGTGGATGGTCCGGCTGGTGCGCCGGGGCGACGCCGACCGGGCGCGCAGCGTCTACCGGCCGGGCCTGCGCCTCGGCCTGGTGGCCATCGTGATCTCGGGCATCGTCGTCGCCGGATCCGGGCACTGGCAGGCGCAGCTGATGTTCCGCCAGCAGCCGATGAAGATGGCCGCGGCAGAGGGCTTGGTCAACACCGAGACCCGCGTCCCGCTGTCCCTGCTGACGGTCGGCAGCCTGAACAACGACCCGGCCAGCGTGCAGCACCTGGTGCAGATCCCCTGCCTGACGTCGATCCTCGCCGACAACACCTGCAACTCCACGCTGAAGGGCGTCGCGGACCTGCAGAAGCAGTACGAGCAGAAGTACGGCACCGGCGTGGACTACATCCCCAACCTCGCGGTGACCTACTGGTCGTTCCGGCTGATGATGGCGTTCGCCGCATTCGCGGCGCTGCTGGCCCTGATGACGCTGTGGCTGACGCGCAAGGGCCGGGTCAGCGACAACGTCTGGTTGCGTCCCGTCGCCATGGCGGCACTGCCGACGATCTTCCTGGCGTCGAGCGCCGGCTGGATCTTCACCGAGATGGGCCGCCAGCCCTGGGTCGTCGCGCCGAACCCCAACCCCGAGGGTGCGGACATGGTGTGGCAGCTGACGATGCGGGGCGTCTCGACGCAGGTGAGCGCCGGCTCCGTGGTGACCTCACTGGTGCTGTTCACCCTGCTGTACGGAGTGCTCGCCGTCGCGTGGTACCGGCTGATGCGCCGGTACGTCGCGGGCGGCGTCGACGACGCCGGCCTCGGCGCCGAGACCCCCGCGGACGGTGGCGAGGGAACGACCACCGACGTCGACCGCCCGTTGTCCTTCGCGTACTGAGACCGCCGGAGCCTTCAGACCATGAGCCACGAGACCCTGCAGATCCTTTGGTTCGTCCTCATCGCCGTCCTCTGGACCGGGTACCTGGTCCTCGAGGGGTTCGACTTCGGCGTCGGGATGCTCCTGCCCTTCCTGCCGCGCGACGAGCGTGAGCGCCGCGTGATGATCAACACCGTCGGCCCTGTGTGGGACGGCAACGAGGTGTGGCTGCTCACTGCGGGCGGCGCGACGTTCGCCGCCTTCCCGGAGTGGTACGCCACCCTGTTCTCCGGCGCGTACCTGCCCCTGCTGCTGATCCTGCTCGCCCTGATCGCGCGCGTCGTGTCCTTCGAGTGGCGCGGCAAGATCAGCACCCCGAGGTGGCAGCGCAGCTTCTACTGGGGCCTGGTGCTCGGCTCGTGGGTCCCGGCCGTGCTGTGGGGCGTCGCGTTCGGCAACCTCGTCGCGGGCCTGAAGATCTCGCCCGTCACCAGCACGGTGAGCAACCCGGGCGCTGCCCAGGACATCACCCGGACCACGCTGCAGTACACCGGCGGGTTCTTCGACCTGCTGGGTGCCGGGCACGGCTTCGCCCTGCTGACCGGCGTGCTGACCGCCACCGTCTTCCTGGCCCACGGCGCGATCTTCCTGTCGCTGAAGACCGCCGGAGACCTCCAGTCGCGAGCCGCCGTGCTGGCGAAGCGGCTGTCCCTCGCCGCGCTCGGCGTCGGGGCCGTGTGGGCGATCTGGCTGCAGCTGGCCTTCTCGCGCAACGCCTGGACGTGGGCGGCGCTCGTGCTCGCGGCCCTCGCCCTCGCGGCATCTGCCTGGTTCGCGTGGGTCGGGACCCACGGGCGAGCGTTCGCCGCCTCGGCGGTGGCGATCGTGGCGGCCGTGGTGCTGATCTTCGGCGCGATGTTCCCCGACGTGATGCCGTCCAGCATCGACCCGGCGTACTCGCTGACCATCCACAACGCCTCGTCCAGCGCCTACACGCTCACCATGATGTCGTGGGTGGCGCTGATCCTGACGCCGCTGGTGCTGGCGTACCAGGCGTGGACGTACTGGGTGTTCCGCAAGCGCATCGGCGTGCACCACATCCCCGAGCAGGTGGACGTGACCTTCGAGAACGCCCCGTCGCTACGGTGACGGCCGCGTGAGGCCGCTCGACCCGCGGCTGCTGCGCTACGCCCGCTCCGCGCGGGGCTACGTCGCGCTGACCGTCGGCCTCGGTCTCGCGATGGGCGCCCTGGTGGTCGCGCAGGCGCTGCTGCTGGCCCACGCGCTCGGGGGTGCGGTGCAGCACGGCGCCACGCTCGCATCGCTCTCGGGGACCGTCCTGGCCCTGGTCGGCGTCGTCGTCGGTCGCGGCCTGGTCACCACGGTGCAGGAACGGTTCGCGCACCGTGCGGCCACACGCGCGGTGGCCGAGCTGCGCAGCGGCGTGGTGGCCCGGGCAGCGGACCTCGGGCCGCGATGGCTCGCCTCGGGGCAGGGGCCCGCGGTGGTGACCCTCTCGACGCGCGGTCTGGACGGCCTCGAGCCGTACTTCGTCCGGTACCTGCCCCAGCTGGTGCTCGCGGCGACGCTGACGCCGGGCACGCTGCTGGTGGTGCTCGGCCTGGACTGGGTGTCGGCGGCGATCCTGGTCGGCACGCTCCCGCTGATCCCGCTGTTCATGGTGCTGATCGGTCAGCTGACGCAGGGGCGCTCCGCCCGCGGCCTCGAGGCGATGCAGCGGCTCGGCGCCCAGGTGCTCGACCTGCTCGCGGGGTTGCCCACGCTGCGCGCGTTCGGTCGGCAGCGCGGGCCTGCCGCACGCGTACGGGCACTCGGCGACGCGCACCGGCGGTCGACCATGGCGACGTTGCAGATCGCGTTCCTGTCCGGGATGGTGCTCGAGCTGCTGACCACCCTGTCCGTCGCGCTCGTCGCGGTGGCGATCGGGCTACGCCTGGTGAGCGGCCGGCTGGACCTGGTGACGGGCCTGGCGGTGCTGATGCTCGCCCCGGAGGTGTTCTGGCCGCTGCGGCAGGTCGGGGCACAGTTCCACGCGGCCGCCGACGGGGTGGCCGCGGCCGAGGCGGCGTTCGCAGTCCTCGACACCCCGGTGCCCGCTCGCGGCACCCAGGCCTGCCCGGACCTGTCCCGCTCGACGCTGCGGCTCTCCGACGTGGGCGTGCGGTCCGCCGGGGGTCTGACACCGGCCCGCCTCGACCTGGAGCTGGTCCCGGGCACCGTGGTGGCCCTCGTCGGGCCCTCCGGCGTGGGCAAGACGAGCACCGTCGAGGTCCTGCTGGGCCTGCTGGCGCCCGACCACGGCACCGCGCGCGTCCAGACGCCCGACGGCGGCTGGCTGGACCTGTCCGACGTCGACCGGCGCAGCTACTGGGACCAGGTGAGCTGGCTGCCGCAACGGCCGGTCCTCGAACCCGGCACCGTGCGGCAGCTCGTCGGCGGTCACGACGACGACGCCCGGTCGCGCGCTGCGGCTCTCACGGGACTCGATGCCGTCGTGGCAGCCCTTCCCCACGGATGGGACCAACCGCTCGGGACAGGGGGCTCCGGCCTGTCCGTCGGTCAGCGGCAGCGCGTCGCGCTGACCGCCGCGCTGCTCGCGGACGCGCCGCTGGTGGTGCTCGACGAGCCGACGGCGCACCTCGACGCGGCCGGCGAGCAGGTGGTCCTCGCAACCGTCGCCGCGCTGCGCGCCGCGGGCCGCACGGTGCTGCTCGTCGCCCACCGGCCCTCGCTGGTGGCCGGCGCCGACCACGTCGTCACGGTGCACGCCGAACGCGCCGCCGAGGTGGTGGCGTGAGCACGGACCAGCCGCTCTCGGCGCGCCGTGCACCCGTTGACGGCGTCGGGGCCGACCGCCCGCCCCGCGGCACCCTGCGTCGCGCCCTCCGGCTGCTGGAGGTGCCGCGCGGCCGCGCGCTGCTCGCGGTGCTGGTCGGCACGCTGGCCCTGGGCTGCGCCGTCGCGCTGGCGGCGGTCTCGGCCTGGCTGATCGCGCGAGCCTCTCAGATGCCTCCGGTACTGCTGCTGTCCGTCGCCACGGTCGCCGTGCGGACCTTCGGCATCGGCCGCGGGGTGCTGCGCTACTGCGACCGGCTGGTGTCGCACGACGTGGCGCTGCGCGGCATGACGACGCTGCGCACGACGCTGTACGACCGCCTGGCCGAGGGACGCGCCGACGCCACCCTCGGCCTGCGTCGTGGCGACCTGCTCGCCCGGGTCGGTGCCGACGTCGACGCCGTCGGCGACGTGGTGGTGCGCGGCCTGCTGCCCGCCGGCGTGGCACTGACGCTCGGTGTCGGCACCGTCACCGCCATGGCCTTCTTCTGGCCGCCGGCCGCCCTGGCGCTGGCCGTGTGCCTGCTGCTGGCCGGCGTGGTCGCCCCGGCGCTGACGGTCCGGGGCGCACGCGCCACCGAGCGGCGGGCGGCGCACGCCAGGGCCGACTCGTCCGCCGCGGCGCTGTCGGTCCTGGACGACGCCGGTCCGCTGCTGGTGTCCGGCCGCCTCGAGGCCCGCCTGGGCGCGGTGCGCGCGGCGGACGCCCGCGTGGCCACGGCCGTCGACGCCGGTGCGCGACCGACGGCCCTGGCGGCCGGGATCGGCACCGCCGCCACGGTCCTGGCAGCGGTGGCGGCGCTGGTGACCGGCGTGCCCGCGCTGCGCGCCGGGCTGCTCGCGCCCGTGGAGCTGGCGGTGATCGTGCTGACACCGCTCGCGGCGTTCGAGGCGACTGCGCTGCTGCCGGCAGCGGCCGTGCAGGTGCAGCGGTCCCGGGTCGCAGCAGCGCGCATCCTCGCGCTGCTGGACGCCGCAGAGGCCCCGGTCGTGGACGCAGGCGACGCCGTGCCGGCGGGGACGAGCGGCGGCCCGCACGTGCTGCGCGCGCGCGACCTGGCCGTCGGCTGGCCCTCGCGGTCGCCTGCGCTGACCGGCGTCGACCTCGACCTCCGGCCGGGCCGCACCGTCGCCGTCGTCGGACCGAGCGGCATCGGCAAGACGACCCTGCTGCTGACGCTCGCCGGTCTCCTCGATGCCCGCCACGGTTCCGTCGTGCTCGACGGGACGCCGCTGCGGATGCTCGGCGACGCGGACCGGGCGGCCGGCGTCGTCGTCACCACGGAGGACGCGCACGTGTTCGGCACCACCGTCCTGGAGAACCTCCGCGTCGCCCGTGGCGACGTGACACCGGACCAGGCCCGGGCGGCGTTGCAGCGTGTCGGTCTGGGCACGTGGCTCGCCGGCCTTCCGGACGGGCTCGACACGCTGCTCGGCCCCGATGCGCGCACCGTCTCCGGCGGCGAGCGTCGTCGGCTGCTCCTCGCCCGTGCGCTGCTCGCCCCGGCACCCCTGCTGCTCGTCGACGAGCCCGCCGAGCACCTCGACCCCGCGACGGCGGACGCCCTGGTCCACGAGCTGCTCGACCGGCCGACGGGCTGGGACGGCAGCCCGCGCGGGGTGGTCGTCGTCACCCACCGCCTGGCGCCCCTCGCCGCCGCCGACGAGGTGCTCTGGCTCGCCGACGGCACCGTGGCGGCGCGTGGCACCCACCAGCAGCTCCTCGACGGGACCCCGGGCTACCGTGAGGCGGTGGACCGCGAGCGGGTCGCGGTCGAGCCACAGGAGCGTGCATGACCGCAGTCCCTGCGCCCGGTCGCCAGGTGGGCGCCCCGTTCGAGCACGGTGTGCTCACGGAGGCCGGCACGCATCCCGCGACCCTCACCGGCGACGGCCTGACCGACCTGATGCAGGCGATCCTCTCGGTGGCCGGCGAGCTGGAGCTGTCGGCCGTCCTCGAGCGGTTCGTCCAGGTCAGCGCCGAGCTGACCGGTGCGCGCTTCGGTGCGATCAACGTGCTGGACAACCGCGGGGCCTCGACCACGTTCGTCTACACCGGCGTCCCCACGGCGATCGCCCGGATGCTCGCGCGGCCGCCGCACGCCCAAGGCGTCCTCGGCCAGATCCCCGACGAGGGGGCCCTCCGGCTGACCGACCTCACCAAGCACCCGGCGTTCCGCGGCTGGCCGGCCAACCACCCGCCGATGGGCTCGTTCCTCGGCGCCTCCGTGCGGGTGCGCGACCGCGTGTTCGGCCAGCTCTACCTGTCCGAGAAGCTGGACGGCAGTGCCTTCACGCAGCAGGACGAGGACACCGTGATCGCCCTCGCCGCCGCCGCCGGTGTCGCCGTCTCCAACGCCCAGCTGTACGCCGAGTCCGGTCGGCGGGAGCACTGGCTGCGCGCCGGTCAGGAGATCACGACGATGCTGCTCGAGGGCATCGACGAGGAGGAGGCCCTCGAGCACATCACCCGCACCGCGCGCGACGTGGCCGGTGCCGACACCGCGGCGCTCGCGCTGCCGGGCCTCGCCGGCGAGCTGCTGATCGAGCTGGCCGACGGGCACGACGCCGACAAGCTGCTCGGCCAGGTCATGCCGGAGGGCGGCCGTGCGTGGACGGTGATGAAGGAGGGCAAGGGGCTGATGACACCGTCCCTGTCCGCCTCCCGCACCGTGACGCTCGCGGCGATGCGCGCCTTCGGGCCGGCGATGTTCGCCCCGTTGCAGACGTCCGGACGTGGCGTCGGCGTGCTGATCCTGCTGCGCCGCGTGGCCTCCCTACCGTTCGACGAGGGCGACCTGGTGACCGCCGAGTCGTTCGCGTCCCAGGCCGCGCTGGCGTACGTGCTGGCGGAGGCCCGTCACGCCCAGGACGTCGCGGCGCTGCTCGACGAGCGCGAGCGGATCGCCCGGGACCTGCACGACCTGGCGATCCAGCAGCTGTTCGCCACCGGCATGCAGCTGGAGACGGTGCGCCGGCGCTCCGCCCGCGGTGTCGACGCGCACGAGCTGACCGCCATCGTCGAGGAGGCCCTCGACAACGTCGACGAGTCGGTGCGGCAGATCCGTCACATCGTGCACGAGCTGCGCGACCCGGACGCCGCCACCGGTCTGGTGGAGCGCCTGCGCCGCGAGGCGTCGCTCGCCCGGACCGGCCTCGGCTTCGCCCCGTCCCTGGTCATCTCCCTCGAGGGCGCCATGCTGGGCGCGGACGACGTCGAGGCCGAGGACCTGCTGGACGAGCGGCTCGACGCGCAGCTGACCGACGACGTGGTCGCCGTCGTGCGTGAGGGGCTGGCCAACGCCGCCCGGCACGCGCACGCCTCGTCGGTGACCGTGTCGGTGTCCGTGCGCGGCAGCGGACCGCAGGGCACGGTGCTGGTGGAGGTGCAGGACGACGGCATCGGCATGCCGACGCGTCGCGACCGCACCTCCGGCACCGGCAACCTCGCGGCCCGTGCCCGTCAGCACGGCGGGACGTTCTCCCTCAGCACGCCGCCGGACGGGCGCGGGACGCTGCTGACGTGGCAGGCGCCGCTCCCCTGAGCCGCGCCGGAGACGCCGGTGGCCGACCCGCCCGGTCGGGTGGCCGGCGCCCGGCCGTCAGTGACCGGGCTCGGCCCGCCAGCCGGAGTGCTTGCGCGCCGCCACCCAGGCGGCCACCTGCGTGCGCCGCTGCAGGCCCATCTTGGCGAGCAGCGACGTGATGTGGTTCTTGATCGTCTTCTCGGCGACACCGAGCCGGTCGGCGATCTCGCGGTTGGACAGACCGTCGCCGATCAGGTCCAGCACCCGCAGCTCGCTCGGCGTGAGGTTCTCGGTCGGGTCCTCGTGGCCGGCCCGCCGGCGGGTGACCGTCCGCTCGTCCAGCAGCGTCCTCCCGGCCGCGACGGCGCGGATCACGTCGGTGATCTCGGCGCCTCGCACGCTCTTCAGCAGGTAGGCCGCTGCGCCGGCGTCGAGCGCCTGCGCCACCGCGTCGTCGTCGTCGAACGACGTCAGCACGATGGCCTTGCTGTCCGGCAGCGTCTCGCGCACCGCGCGCATCAGGTCGATGCCCGTCCCGTCCGGCAGCTGCAGGTCCACGAGCAGCACCTGCGGGCGCACCAGCGCGGCCCGGCGGGCGCCGTCGGCGACGGAGCCGGCCTCGGCGACGACGGTCATTCCGTCCGTGCGCTCGACGACCTCGGCTATGCCGCGGCGGACGACCTCGTGGTCGTCGACGATCATGACGCTGATGGGGCGTTGGCGGTCGATGCCCGCAGTCCCGGGGGAACTCACCGTGGCATCGTAGCGACCTGTGACGATCGTCCTGCTCCCGGACACACTCGACCGCGAACCCGTCCTTCCGGCAGACGTCCGGTCCGTCCGCTACGCCGCCGACCGACCGCTGCCCCCCGAGGCCGACGAGGCGGAGGCGCTCGTGGTCTGGGGCAGCTCCCGTGCCTGGCTGACCGAGGCCGCCGGGCGCCTGCCCAAGGTGCGCTGGGTGCAGTCGTTGGCCGCCGGACCGGACGACGTGCTGGCCGCCGGGTTCGGTCCCGAGGTGGTGATCACGTCCGGCCGCGGCCTGCACGACCTGCCGGTCGCGGAGCACACCCTCGCCCTGACGCTGGCGCTAGTCCGCCGCGTGCCGGACCTGGTGCGCGCGCAGCAGCAGCACCGCTGGGCGGCCGAGCTCGGTGGGCTGCAGCCGCTGCACCCCGAGGGCTCGGTGCGCACGCTCCTGGACGCCCACGTGACGGTCTGGGGCTTCGGGTCGATCGCCGCCCGCCTCGCACCCGCCCTCGCGGCGCTCGGGGCGCACGTCACCGGGATCGCGACCGCGGCCGGCGTCCGGCACGGGTTCCCGGTGGTGACGCGCGCCGCGCTGAGCGAGGTGCTGCCCGACACGGATGTGCTCATCGGGCTGCTGCCCGCGACGGACGCGACCCGGCACGCCATCGGCACCGGCGCGCTGGCCCTCCTGCCGCCGCGGGCGCTGCTGGTCAACGTCGGCCGTGGAGCGACGCTCGACGAGGAGGCGCTCGTCACCGCGCTCCGCGCAGGCCGTCTGACCGGCGCCGCGCTGGACGTGTTCGAGAGCGAGCCGCTGCCGTCCGACTCACCCCTCTGGGACGAGCCGTCGGTGCTGATCAGCCCGCACGCCGCGGGTGGGCGGCCCGTCGGCGCCGCCGAGCTGGTCGCGGACAACCTGGTGCGGTTCGTGTCCGGCAGCCCGTTGCGCAACGTGGTGCAGCGGTAGCGGCGGGCGCGGCTCCCGTCAGAGGTGCGGCTGCCTCGGTCGCGGCTGGCAGCGGGGGCAGAGGTACGACGAGCGGTTCATGAACTCCTCGCGGCGTACCGGTGTGCCGCACCGGGGGCACGGGCGACCCGCCTGGCCGTAGACCGCCAGAGACCGGTCGAAGTACCCCGAGGCGCCGTTCACCGCGACGTAGAGCGCGTCGAAGCTGGTTCCCCCCGCCGCCAGCGCCTCGCGCATCACCTCGGCCTCCGCGGCCAGCAGGCGCAGGCCGTCGGCTCGGCGCAGCCCTTCCGTGGGCCGGGCGTAGTGCAGCCGCGCACGCCACAGGCCCTCGTCCGCGTAGATGTTGCCGATACCGGACACCAGCGTCTGGTCCAGGAGCGCCCGCTTCAGCCCCGTGCGGCGGGAGCGGATCGCGCGCACCACCGCCTCCGGGTCCAGCACGGGGTCCAGCACGTCGCGGGCGATGTGCGCCGCCGGCGCGGGTATGGCGGGCAGGGCGGAGCCGAGGCCCCCGGCACCACCGTCGGACGTCGGGACGAGGTCGGGCACGGACAGGTGGCCGAAGGTGCGCTGGTCGACGAAGTCGAGCCGCGACCCGTCGTCGAGCTCCAGCCGCACGCGCAGGTGCGGGTGCTCGACGGCCTCGTCGTCACCCGGCGGGTGCACCCGCAGCTGCCCGCTCATCCCGAGGTGGGCCATCAGGGCGTCGTCGTCGGAGCCCAGCAGCAACCAGAGGAACTTGCCCCGCCGGACCGCCGCCGTCAGCGGCCGTCCGGCCAGTCTCGCGGCGAAGTCCAGCGGTCCCCCGTCGTGCCGCCGGACGCTGTAGTCGCGGTGCACCTGCACCCCGGTGACGGTGCGGCCGACGACGTGCCACGCCAGGCCCTCGCGGACCGTCTCGACCTCGGGCAGCTCCGGCAAGCGGTCTCAGCCGGCCCGGCCGTCGGCCACGGCCTGCGCCTCGGCCTCGTCCTGGGCGTCCCGCAGCGCACCCAGCGCGAGGTAGCCCGCCTCGGCCGCCTCCTGCTCGGCGATCTTCTTCGCCGAGCCGACACCCGTGCCGCGCACCTCGCCGCCCACCACCACCTGGGCGGTGAACACCCGGGCGTGGTCCGGGCCCTCGCCCGTGACCAGGTACTCCGGCGCGCCCATGCCGAGCGCGGCCGCGAGCTCCTGCAGGGAGGTCTTCCAGTCCAGCCCGGCCCCGAGGTCCGCCGCTCGCGCGAGCGTCGGCCCCACCAGCCGGTCCACCAGCACCCGCGCCGTCTCCAGGCCGTGGGTGAGGTAGACGGCGCCGAAGATCGCCTCGAGGGTGTCCGAGAGGATCGAGTCCTTGTCCGCACCACCGGTGGCGAGCTCGCCCTTGCCGAGCAGCACGAAGCGGCCGAGGTCCAGCTCCCGGGCGACCCCCGCGAGCGCGCGCTGCGACACCGTCGCCGCGCGCATCTTGGCGAGATCGCCCTCCGGGTGGTCGGGGTGCTCCCGGTAGAGCCGCTCCGTGACGACCACGCCGAGCACCGAGTCGCCGAGGAACTCGAGGCGCTCGTTGGTCGGCAGGCCCCCCGCCTCGTGGGCGAACGACCGGTGGGTCAGGGCAAGCACGAGAAGCTCGGGGTCCAGGTGGACCCCGAGCTTCGTCAGCAGCTGATCGGCCGCGGTGCTCATCACGAGATCACCGCGCGAGGTCAGACGCCCTCGAACTCGCTGCGCACGGCCTGGGCGTACTGCCGGCCGTTGTAGGTGCCGCAGGAGGGGCACGCGACGTGCGGCTGCTTGTCAGCCTTGCACTGCGGGCAGGTGGTGAGCGGCGTGGCAGTGGTCTTCCACTGCGAGCGGCGCGCCCGGGTGTTGCTGCGCGACATCTTGCGCTTCGGAACAGCCACGGCTAGCTCTCTTTCGTCTCGTCATCCTGGCCGACCAGGCCGCCCAGGGCAGCCCATCGGGGGTCAAGCGTCTCATGCGTGTGGTCCGGGTCGTCCGCCAGGTGCGCACCGCACTGCGGGCACAGGCCCGGGCAGTCCGGCCGGCACACCGGCTGGAACGGCAGCGCAGGCACCACCGCGTCCCGCAGCGCGGGTTCGAGGTCGATCAGATCGCCCTCGAGCTCCCGCACGTCCTCCTCGTCGTCACCGTCCTGGACCGCGACCGCCGCACGTTCGGGGTACACGTACAGCTCGGACAGGTGCACCTCGACATCCTCGAGCACCCGGTCCAGGCAGCGCACGCACTCCCCGACGGCCTGGCCGCGAACCGTTCCGGAGACCAGGACCCCCTCGGTCACCGCCTCGAGCCGGAGGTCCAGCTCGAGTTCGGATCCTTCAGGGATGCCGATGACCACCGTGCCGAGGTCGGCGGGGGCCGCCACCGTCCGGCGCTCGGGTCGCATCGAACCCGGCGCCCGGCCCAGCTCGTGCGTGTCCAGCACCAGGGGCGAGCGGGGATCGAGCTGGCCAGGGCGCTGCACGGCAGGTGTCCCCTCGTCGATCTCGGTCCGGACCACCACCGGCAGGACCAGCCGGCAACTCTACGGCACCCGGTAGGGCACGCCAAAACGCAGCGGCTACATGCCCGCGGCGCCCAGCCGCCCCGCGAGCTTCGCGCGACCGGCCTGCACCTGGCTCAGCACCTTGCCCAGGTCGATCTCGAAGTCCGCCAGGCGCCGGTCGCAGTAGTCGTCGGCATCGCGCCGGAGCGCATCGGCCTGCTCCTGCGCGTCGGCGAGCAGCTGCGCCGCACGGTCGCGGGCCTCGACCGTGATCGCCTCGGCCTCGACGAGCCGGTCGGCCTGCTCCCGAGCGCGGGCGAGGATCGCCTCGGCCTCCGATCGGGCGTCGGCACGCGCCGCGTCGGCGTCGGCCAGGAGGGCGTCGGCCCTCGTCAGCTGCGCCGGCAGGGCCGCGCGGGCCTGGTCGACGAGGTCGAGCAGCTCCGCCCGGTTCACCAGCACGGAGGACGACATCGGCATCGCGCGCGCCTGCTCCACCGCGGCCGCCAACGCCTCCAGCACGCCCTGCACACCGCCCGTGCGGTCGTCGATCTCGCTCATCGCGTCACCTCCGTCGCTGCCGACACGCTCGAGCCGTCGGAGCCCGTCGCGACCCCCGCGCGGCCCCCGGCTCCGGCTCCCTCCGCTGCCACCGCCCGCAGGACCGCCTCGGCCACACCGGGCGGGACGAGGTCGTCGATCCGCCCACCGTGCCGGGCGACGTCCTTCACCAGGGACGACGCGATGTGCGCCAGCGCCGTGTCGCCGGGGACGAAGACCGTCTCGACACCGGACAGGTGCCGGTTCATCAGAGCCATGGCGAGCTCGGCGTCGACGTCCGCGCCGCCGCGCAGGCCCTTGACCACGGCGTCCGCGCCCGTCTCGCGCAGGAAGTCGGCCAGCAGCCCGTCGGTGGCGGCCACCCGCACCCCCGGCAGGTCCGCCACGGCCTCGCGCACCAGCCGGACACGCTCCTCCACGCCGAGCAGAGGCCGCTTGGCGGAGTTGTGCGCGACGGCGACGACCACCTCGTCGAACATCGACCGCGCGCGCCGCACCACGTCCAGGTGGCCGAGGGTCACGGGGTCGAAGGACCCGGGGCAGACGGCGAGGCTCACGGTGCCAACCTACGCCGGGCCCGTGCGCGAACGCCGTCAGGACGTCGTGGCGAACCAGACGTGGGTCTCGCCGTAGCCGCGCTCGCCGTCCGCCACGAGACCGCCCGGCCACGTCGGCCCCGCTCCCCGGGCGGAGCGCTCCACGACGACCACGGCGTCCGGTGCCAGCGCCGGCACCAGGGCGGCGAGGACGTCGTCGAGCGCGGCGGCCGGGACGTCGTACGGCGGGTCGAGCAGCACGAGGTCCCACGGCGCTGCGGCAGGGCGTGCGACGAACCGTTCGACGCGCTCTGCCACCACCTGGACCCGCGCGGAGAGGCCCAGCGTGGTCGCGTTGCGGCGGCACACGTCCGCCGCGGCACGGGCCGCCTCGACGAGGGTCACGGCGGCCGCCCCCCTGCTCGCCGCCTCGAGGCCCAGCGCACCAGAGCCGGCGTACAGGTCGAGCACGCGGGCACCCGCCACCGCGTCGCGGTGCTCCAGCCGGGAGAACAGCGCTTCTCGGACGCGTTCGCTGGTGGGACGGGTCCCGCGCGGAGGGACCTGGAGGGTGCGCCCGCCGGCCGAGCCGGCGACGATCCGGGTCACGGACGTCCCGTACGGGCGCCGGTCTTCTTCTTCTCCTCCTCGAGGAGCTCCTGCTGACGGGCCATCCAGTCCATGAAGCCGCCCGTCGCCAGGGACGACGAGATGAGCACGGCCACGACGGCCAGGGCGGCCTGGACCAGGAGCAGCGTGGGGCTCACGGTGCGCAGCAGGACGGCGATCCACGTCGGCAGCAGGCCGAGGAGCATCACGTCCGGCCCACGGGCGATCACGGCGGCGACCCCGGTCGGCAGAGCGCCCATCGGTGTGGACACGAGCGGCTTGTTCCAGTCGGGTGCCGGTCGGTAGGCCGCTCGGACGGCACCGGCGGCCCAGACGGGTGTCCCGGCCACGGCGAGCGCCAGCCAACCCGGCACGTCCGCCGCCCAACGCCCGAGCCCGGCGAAGACGACGAGGTTCCAGACGAGCATCACCGCACCGGGCACCACCATCCGCAGCCGACGCACCGTCTTGGCCCCGAGCGGCAGCGCGCGGTCGAGCACGGGCGCCATCTCGCCGCGGCGAGCGCCTTCGGCCGTCGCGCTCTGCGCCACCATTCCCGACAGCAGCAGCGCGAGCAGGACGGCCGCGGGCGCCGCGAGCTGCGGCACGACGGTGGCGAGCAGCGGCACCAGCGCGGCGACGACGAGCTGGACCAGGTGCCGCGACGAGCGCCGCAGCAGCACGAGATCGGCCGTGATCAGGGCGCTGGTGGCACCGCGGACGGTGCGCAGCCGCGAGACCCGCCGTCGGGCCGGCGACTCACCGCCGGCGGACAGCGCACGGCCGAGCTCCCGGGAGTCCATCGAGACGACCGCTCCGACCGCCTGCGTCACCACGGACCCGCTCTCGCGAAGCGTGCGGGCGGGCATGCGGTCCAACCGGCGGTCCACCACCGCGGCCAGCCCGACGACCACGACCGCAGCGACCACGAGCGACGCCCACGACGGGACGGGCAGCGCCCCGACGCGTGTGCCCGCGAGCGTCAGGCCGACCGCCACCAGCGGGGCGGCGGCCAGCACGAGGTCGCCGACCAGGGCGGTGTGCCGACGTGCGACGCCGAGCGACTGGCCGGCGGCGGCGAGCAGGACCAGCAGCACCGAACCGAGGGCGCCCGCCGCGGCGGCTCGCAGCACGCGGCCACCGCCGTCGGCCAGCAGACCGGCGTCGAGCAGGGCCACGACCACGGCACCCGCGGCGGCGGCCACCAGCGGCAGCCGCCGAGCCGCCGGCCGCAGCAGGCCGCGGCGCGCCACCGGCAGGCTCAGCCACCAGGACGCCTCGGCACCACCGGCCGCGACCGGGCCGAGGCGGCCCGACAACGACACGAGCACTCCGACGAGTGCGGCGACCAGGACGGTCACCAGCGTCGGCAGGTTGAGCCCGTGCGGCGCCGCCACCGCCGGAGCGGGCGGCAGCGCCACGCGCAGCTGCTGGGCCACACCGAGCGCCACGCCGACGGCGATCGCCAGCATGATGACGGCGTAGTAGACGTCCGACAGCAGCGAACCGACGCCGGCGCCGGCCCTGGTGCGTCCTGCTGCCGCGGTGAAACGCCGGACAGCCTGCGCGGACGGCAGCTCCCCACGCTCCCCCGGCAGGACCGCCGGCGTGCCGTCGAACGCCTCGGACGAGGTCACGCCGGCACCTGGGCGATCAGCGCAGCCCCGTCCTCGGCCGACAGCAGCTCGCACCGCTCCTCGTCGACGTGCAGCGCCCGGTCGGCCACGCCACGCACGAGCGCGGGGTCGTGGGTCGCGACCAGGACCGCGCCGCCCGCGGCCTTCTCGGCGCGCAGACGCTCCATCAGGCGCGCGTGCATCCGCCGGTCGAGCCGCTGCTCCGGCTCGTCCAGCACCAGGAGAGACCGCGGACGCGCGAAGCCGGCGGCGAGCAGCAACCGACGCCGCTGACCGGACGAGAGGGCCACCGGCAGGGCCCGTGCGTGCTCGGTGAGGCCGAACTCCTCCAGCAGCTCGTCGACCCGGTCCCAGGCGTCTCGCACGCCGTGACCGCGTGCGACCAGGTACAGGTGCTCCGCGACGGACAGGGACGGGAAGTAGGCGTCGTCGTCGAGCACGCTGGACACCTGCGTGCGGAAGCCGATCTCGCGCTCGTCCACCTCGGAGCCGAAGACCTCCAGCCGGCCCTTCACCGGCTCCAGGAGCCCGATCACGGCGCGCAGCACGGTGGACTTGCCGGCGCCGTTCGCCCCGACGAGCGCAAGGGCACGGCCGGGCTGCAGGGTGAAGGTGACGGGTGCGCACACCGGGGCGCCGCCGTAGCCGACGAGCAGGTCCTGGGCGCGGACGGCGGGCACGGGTTTCGGCACGACGGTCAGGGTAGACCGAGCCGACGGCCGTCCCGTGGGCCGGTCGGGCGGCGCCCGGGCGTGGGTGGCACGGGTGCCCTCCCGGCTGGCGCGCTCAGACCCGCTCGAGGAACTCCTCACGGTCACCGGTCAGCCGGTCGGCGATCGCGGAGTCGAGCGGTGGCCAGCTCCGCAGCTCCGGGTCGTCGGCCACGAACCGCGTCGCATCCGCGCGGGCGCGTTCGATCACGTCCACGTCGCGGGCGACGCGGAGCAGTCGCAAGGAGCTCGTCCCGCCGGACTGCGCCGCTCCGAGGACGTCTCCCTCGCGGCGCAGCTCGAGGTCGGCGGCCGCGAGGGCGAACCCGTCGGAGGTGGTGGTCAGCGTGGTCAGCCGGTCCCAGGCCGGTGTCCCCTCCGTCGCGTGCGAGACGAGCAGGCAGGTGCCGGGCGCGGTGCCGCGGCCTACCCGACCACGCAGCTGGTGCAGCTGGGACAGGCCGAACCGGTCGGCGTCGAGGACCACCATGACGGTGGCGGCCGGGACGTCGACGCCGACCTCGATGACGGTCGTGGTGACCAGCACGGGCACCGTCCCGGCGGCGAAGTCGGCCAGCACCTGGTCCCGGGCCTCCGCCGGCAACCGGCCGTGCAGCAGGCCGACGCGCACGCCGGCCAGCTCAGGACGGTTGCCGAGGTCCTCCGCCACCTCGAGCACGGCACGCAGCGGTCGACGCGGACCGGCCGCGCCCTCGTCGTCGAGCAGGTCGGCGCCGTCCAGCTCCGCCTCCGGCGACGGGGCCGACGCGTCGTCGGGATCGATCCGGGGGCAGACGACGAACACCCTGCCTCCGGCGTCCACCTGCTCGCGCACCAGGGCCCACGTCCGAGCCATGTAGGCGGGTCGGTCCGCCGCCGCCATGAAGGTGCGCACGCCGCTGCGCCCGGCCGGCACCTCCGCCAGGACCGACGTCTCCAGGTCCCCGAACACCGTCATGGCGACGGTCCTGGGGATCGGCGTCGCGGTCATCACCAGCAGGTGCGGGGTCGCCTGCGCCTTGGCGCGCAGCAGGTCGCGCTGCTCGACGCCGAAGCGGTGCTGCTCGTCCACCACCACCAGCCCGAGGTCGGCGAACTGCACGGTGGAGGAGAGCAGCGCGTGCGTCCCGACGACGATCCCGGCCCGGCCTCCCGCCGCATCGGCGAGCGCCTCCCGTCGGACCGCCGCCGGCTGGGAACCCGTCACCAGCGTGACGCGGGTCGCCACGTCCGCGCCGCCGAGAAACCCTCCCTCCGCCAGGTCGCCGAGGAGGACCCGGAGGGTCCGGGCGTGCTGGACCGCCAGCACCTCGGTGGGAGCCAGCAGTGCCGCCTGCCCGCCGGAGTCGACCACCTGGAGCATCGCGCGGAGCGCCACCACCGTCTTGCCCGACCCGACCTCGCCCTGCAGCAGCCGCTGCATCGGGTGGTCGCCGGCCAGCTCACGCGACAGCACCTGGCCGACCTCACGTTGACCTGCCGTGAGGGTGAACGGCAGCCGGGCGTCGAATGCGTCGAGCAGACCCTCCGCGCGACCGGGGCGCCGCACGGCAGCCTGCTGCGCCGCCCGCACCCGCCGGCGGGCCAGCTCGGCCTGGAGGACGAACGCCTCCTCGTACCGGAGCCGGTCCTGCCCACGTCGCCAGTCGGCGTCCACGTGCGGCTCGTGCACGTCCGTCAGCGCCGAGCGCAGGGTCCCGAGGCCGTGGTCGGCCCGTACCCGCGGCGGCAGCGGATCGAGCACGTCGTCGTCGTCAAGACCGGCGAGCACCGCGCGGATCGCCTCCCGGATCTTCCACGACTCGATGCTCTTCGACGCCGGGTAGATCGGGATCGGCCACGCCGCCTCCTCGCGATGCCGCTCCTCGTCCAGGTCGTCGCCCAGGAGCGTGAACGCCGGGTGCAGCAGCTGCAGCTTGGGGCCGTAACGGCTCACCGTGCCGGTGAACATCGCCCGCCGGCCCGGCAGCAGCACGCCCTCGTGGTACTTCAGGGCGCCCGGTCTGGCAGCGAAGAACCCGAGGTCGAGGCGACCGCGCCCGTCGGTGACCACCGCCTCCAGCAGTCCCCGGCCCTGTCGGGTGGTCCGCAGGGTCGCCTGGACCACCTGGGCGACCACCGTCACGTGCTCGCCCTCGCGGAGGCCAGTGAGGTCGGTCAGCTGCCCGGGTTCGGCGTACCGGCGCGGATAGTGCCGCAGCAGGTCCCCCACCGTGTGCAGGCCGAGTCCCCCCAGCGCCTTGGCCGGCCCCTTCGACACCACGGCCGTCAGCGGACGGTCCAACGGGCGGTCGGAGCGCACGGCCGACGCACCGATGCCCGATCCCCCGCTCGAACGGTCGGCCACCTCAGTCCACCCCGATCCGCCACGCCGGTCCGAAACCCACCGGACCGACCGGCACCGCGTCGAGGTCCGGGAACCGGTCCGCGAGCGCCCCGAGCACGGCGGCACCGTCCCGCAACGGGTGCGCGTGCTGGAGGGTGACGGCCTGCGCGGACGGCAGCTCGGCGACCAGCCGGTCCACGGCGCTCACCACGTCGTCGACGCCGTCCGCCGCCACGACGTCACAGCTGCGCAGCCGGAGCAGTGCGGCGCGCGCCTGCTCGGCCCGTCCCACCCCCACGCCGGCGTGGGTGCCGAGCAGTGCGAGCGACGCGACGGCCGTCCGCAGCACCCCCACCGCCGTGTCCACCACCTCCACCCGCACCCCGGGGAGGTCGCGGCCGCCGCCGGCCGGGTCGAGCAGGAGCCGGGCGGCTGCCGCGGCCTCCTCGGTCCCGGGGAGCACCACCACGTGGTCGGAACCGGTGTCGGCGGCCGCGCGGACCAGGTGCACCGCGTCCACGGGCGCCTCCGGGCACTGCACCACCACGACCGCGCCGCCGGTGGCGAACCAGCCCGCTGTCGCGGGTGACGCCGTACCGATCACCACCCCGAGGTCGTCACCCGCGGCCACCTGGGCGGCCGCCCCCTCGACGAGCCGCACCACCACCTGCTCCCGCGTCCCGGCCGTCCCGCCCGCCTCGATCGCGGCCGCCGGCAGGTCGGTGTGCACGTGCAGGTGCCACAGGTCGTCCGCGCCGACCACGGCGACCGAGTCGCCGACCTCGCCGAGCGCCGCTCGCAACCGGTCGCCCACCGCGGCGTCCGGCTCCGAGGGGCGGACCAGCATCATCACCTCGAACGTGCCGCCGAACCCGGGTGCGTGCCGAGCACCCGTCCGTGGGCCGCCCACCGGGAGCCAGTCCGGCGCACCGGTCAGCGGAGCCGGCTGGTGGCCGGTGGGCGTCAGGAGTGCGCGCTCGAGCGCCTCGAGCAGCACCAGCAGGGCGCAGGCGCCTGCGTCGACCACACCGGCCTGCCGCAGGACCGGGTTCCCGGCGCTCACGTGGCGCAGCTCCGCTCGCGCCTCGCGAAGGGCGGCGCCGAGCACCTGGACCGCCGGCCGGCCGTCCGCGGCCGAACGGCTCGCACGCTCGCCGACCAGGCGCGCGACGGTGAGCACCGTCCCCTCCTGCGGCAGCGCGACAGCGCGGGCGCTCTCGGCGGCTGCGCGCACCAGCGCCCGAGCCAGCAGCTCGCCGTGCGTGCGCGCGGCGCGGTCGGGTGCAGCGTCGGGGACGTCGCCGAGCCCGGCGGCGAACCCCTCGAGGTACTGGCTGAGGATGACGCCGGAGTTGCCGCGCGCCGAGCGCACGCATCCCAGGGCGAACGCGCGCGCGACCTGCTCCGCGTCCGCGGACTGCGGCGCCCGCGCTGCCGCGGCTGCACCCCCGGCCAGCGTCAGCCGGACGTTGGTGCCCGTGTCCGCGTCCCGCACCGGGAAGACGTTCACCGCGTCGATCCGGGCTGCCGACCACGCCATCGCGTCGACGGCAGCCACGGCCCAGGCCCGCACCGCGGTGCCGTCCAGCTCCTCCATGGACCTCCCTCTCGTCACGGCCTACCCTGCCCGGGACCGCCGACATCGCGACCGCCCGCGCCATTTTGGACCCCACCGGACCGTGGGCTAGTCTTGTCCGGTTGTCCGGCCGGTCCGGACCACTGGTGGTGCCCGGCTCGGCTCCCATCGTCTTGTGACGGTGCCGGCGGCCGTGCGGAGCGCCCCACCTGGCGGACGGAGCTCGACCTCCGGCCCGTCCGGCCCTCGAACCATGCACCACTGAAGACCAGGAGAAGATCGTGGCTGCCAACTGCGACGTCTGCGCCAAGGGCCCGAGCTTCGGGCACTCCGTCTCGCACTCGCACATCCGCTCCAAGCGGCGCTGGAACCCGAACATCCAGCGCGTGCGCGTGGTCGTGGCCGGCACGCCGAAGCGGCTGAACGTGTGCACCTCGTGCCTCAAGGCCGGGAAGGTGCAGCGCGCGGTCTGACCGACCGGTCGAACGTCGCCGAAGGCCCGTGGGCTCAGCCCGCGGGCCTTCGTGCTGCCCGGGAACGTCGATCCGGGCGCGTCGAGCCGCCCGTTCTCGTGCCTCAGCACTTCCCCGTGCCGAGGCTGCCACCGCCACAGGACGCTGTGGCATCGTGAGCCCATGGAGCAGCCCGACGAGGTGGTCGTCCGCCCGGCCGACGTCCACGACGCGTCCGGAATCGCCGAGGTGCACGTCCGGTCCTGGCAGGAGGCCTACGCCGGCATCGTCCCTGACTCGTACCTGGCGGACCTCGACCCGCACGAGCGCGCCCCGGTCTGGGCGGACCTGCTGAGCAGAGGCCCCGCCGACGACGTGCGGACCTGGGTCGCGGTGGTCGGCGACCGCATCGTGGGCTTCGCATCGCTGGGTCCCGGCCGCGACGAGGACAGCCGCCGCGCGGACCGCGAGATCTACTCCATGTACCTGTCCCCCGAGCAGTGGGGCCGCGGGGTCGCACGGGAGCTGATGCGCACCGTGATCGCGGAGGCCGGCGCCGGCCGGCGCCTCGTCCTCTGGGTGATGGCGGACAACCAGCGTGCACAGCACTTCTGGCGCCGCCACGGGTTCCAGCCGGACGGCATCGAGAAGTACGAGGACGTCGGCGGTGCCGAGCTGCTCGAGGTGCGCTACCGCCGAGGCTGACGGGTCAGCCGCCGAAGTGGTCCCACCCCGGCGCGACGTCGGGCACGGCGCCGGCGACGAGCACCCCGGGACGGCCGCCGTGCGGCACCGGGCGCACGTGACCGACCACGCGGAACGGCTCCGGGAGCACGGCGTCGGGCGGGAACGTCGCGAGCAGACCGTGGTCCTCGCCGCCACCCAGCACCCAGCTGCGGGCCGGCTTCCCGAGCGCGCCGGCGGCATCGGCCAGGCGGTCCAGGTCGTCTCCGAAGGCGTCCTCCGCGAGGTCGAGGTCGATCACCACGCCGCTCGCGCGCCCGACCCGACCGGCATCGCGCAGCAAGCCGTCGGACACGTCGATCATGGAGCTGGCGCCCGCACGAGCCGCCGCCGGCCCGGCGTCCAGCGGTGACGTCGGCCGCAGGTAGGCCGCCACCAGCTCGTCGTCCAGGTGTCCCCGGCCCGCGAGCAGCAGGTCGAGGCCCGCCGCCGACCAACCGCGGACGCCGGCGTGCGCCACCACGTCGCCCGCCCGGGCACCGGACCGGCGCACCGGCGCCGCACCCTCGAGGTCACCGTGCGCCGTCACGCTCACCACCACGACCGGACCACCGGACAGGTCGCCGCCCACGACACCCACCCCCAGCGGTGCGCACACGGCGGCGAGGCCCTCCGCCATGCCGACCGCCCAGTGCACCGGCAGGTCGCCCGGCATCACCAGGGCCACGACCAGGGCCGTCGGCCGCGCGCCCATCGCGGCGACGTCGGCGAGGTTCTGGACGGCGGCCCGCCGGCCGACGTCCATCCCGGACGACCAGTCGCGCCGGAAGTGCTGGTTCTCCACCAGCACGTCGGTGGTGACCACCACCCGGCCGTCCGGGGCGTTCACCACGGCGGCGTCGTCGCCGGCGGCGATCAGCGTCAGCCGACCCCGCGGGAGCACCGGGACGATGCGACGGAGCAGCGCCTCCTCGGAGAGGTCACGGACGAGCAGGTCAGCCACGGCGGCCCACGCTAGCGCTACGGTGGCGTGTGCCCCTCCCGATGCCCGCCTGGCGGCGCCGTGCCGTCCTGCGGACCTCCGCTCTGCTGGGTGCCGCCGTTGCCGCCGGTTCCCTCGCGGGCTGTGCGAGCACCGTGCCCGTCGCCGTGGCGACGCACGCGACGGACCCGGTGTGCGCCGACGTCGTGCTCAGCACCCCGGACGTGCTCGGTCCGGGGCTGCACCGGCTTGCGACGTCCGCACAGGCCACCACGGCCTGGGGTACCAAGCAGGCGCCCGTCGTCCTGAGGTGCGGCGTCGAGCCGCCGGGGCCGACCACCGAGCGGTGCGAGACGATCCAGACGCCGAACGGTCCCAGCATCGACTGGCTCGTGATCCCGGCCGATGCCGCCGCCTCGAGCACGGGCGCGCCGACCGACTGGACGTTCGTCACCTACGGACGCGTGCCGGCGGTCGAGGTGCACGTGCCGGCCGAGGTCGCCGCACAGCGCTCGACGTCGTTCCTCGACGCGCTGGGACCGGCGATCGCGCGGACGACGAAGGAGCGTTCCTGCGTCTGACCGGCGCGACGGACGACCGCCCAGGGCGCGGCCGTGCTCAGCGCAGGCCGGTCGGCCGTTCGAGCGCGAGCCGCAGGAGCTCGTCGACCAGCGTCGGGTAGTCGGTGCCCGTCGCCGCCCACATCCGCGGGTACATCGAGAACGGGGTGAAGCCGGGCATCGTGTTGATCTCGTTGACCACCACGTCGCCGTCGGGCGTGACGAACACGTCGACGCGGGCCAGACCCTCGCAGCCCACGGCGTCGAACGCCTGCACCGCGATCGCCCGGACCCGCTCGATGACGTCCGCGGGCAGGTCGGCCGGGCACTCGAGGCGCACGCTCGCCTCGTCGAGGTACTTGGCCTCGAAGTCGTAGAAGGCGTGCCGGTGGTCGGTGACGACGATCTCCCCCGGCAGCGACGCCCGGGCCGGCCTGCCGTCCGCACCGCCCAGCACGCCGCACTCGATCTCGCGACCGACGATCGCCGCCTCGACGACGACCTTCGGGTCGTGCTCCGCCGCCGCGCGGATCGCCGTCTCCAGGTCCGCCCAGTCGTCCACGCGGCTGATGCCGAGGCTGGACCCCGCACGCGCAGGCTTGACGAACACGGGCAGGCCGAGCTCCTGCACGCGCGCGACCACACCCGCGGGGTCCCGGTCCAGCTCGCCGGGACGCACGACGCGGTACGGCCCGACGGTCAGCCCCTGACCGGCGAAGACCAGCTTCATCATCTGCTTGTCCATGCCGACCGCGGAGGCGAGCACCCCGGCCCCGACGTACCGGACGTCGGCCAGCTCGAGCATCCCCTGCAGCGTGCCGTCCTCACCGAAGGGGCCGTGCAGCAGCGGGAAGACGACGTCCACGGTCCCCAGCGCCTCGGCGACCCCGCCGCGCAGCACCTGCAGCTCGCGGTCGTCGACCGCCTGGGGCAGCAGCACGCGCGCCGGCGCGTCCGTCACCTCCGGCAGCCTGCCGCCGGTGATCACCCAGCGGTCCGGGTCGTCGTCCACCGGCACCCACCGACCGTCACGGGTGATGCCGACGGCGAGCACGTCGTAGCGGTCGCGGTCGATCGCGCGGAGCACGCCCCCTGCGGTGACGCAGCTGATGGGGTGCTCGCCGGACCGACCGCCGAACAGCACCATGACCCGGGGGCGGCGCGGGGCGGGAGTGGCGGACATCGCGCCGACCCTACCCCGAGCCGCGGGCTACCCTGCGCGGGTGAACGACACGTCGGAGCACCCGATCGACCTGTCCCCCGCCACGTTGGCGGTCACGGCCGGCAGGCCGCCCCGTGCGCAGGGCGCTCCGGTGAACCCCCCGATCGTGCTGTCCTCGACGTACGTGTCCCAGGGCGTGCCCGGGCCGGGCGAGCTCGTGTACACGCGCAGCGGCACCGAGACGTGGCAACCGTTCGAGGAGGCGCTCGGACGGCTCGAGGGCTCGGCCCGCCCCGGCCTGCTGTTCGGCTCCGGCATGGCGGCGGTCGCAGCGGCGCTCTCGCTCGTGCCCACCGGCGGCACGGTCGTCGTGCCCCGGCACGCCTACCAGGTCAGCCTCGGCCTGCTCGACGAGCTCGAGGCACGAGGCGCCCTCTCCGTCACCCGCGTCGACATCGCCGACACCGACGCGGTGGTCGGCGCCCTCACCGGGGCGGCGATGCTCTGGGTGGAGACGCCGACCAACCCGATGCTCGAGGTCGCCGACCTGCCGGCTCTGGCGACCGCGGCGCACGCGGCGGGTGCCCTGGTCGCCGTCGACAACACGTTCGCCACACCGCTGGGCCAGCGGCCCCTGACGCTCGGCGCCGACGTCGTCGTGCACTCGGTGACCAAGTACCTCGCGGGCCACAGCGACGTCGTCCTCGGTGCAGCGCTGGCGGACGACGAGGCGATCCATGCACGCCTGCTGGCGCACCGGACGGTCCACGGCGCCATCGCGGGGCCCTTCGAGGCATGGCTGGCGCTCCGCGGGCTGCGGACGCTGGCCCTGCGGGTCGAGCGGTCGCAGGCCACGGCCGCCGAGCTCGCGCGCCGCCTGGCGGACCACCCCGGCGTCGCCGAGGTGCGGCACCCGAGCCTGCCGGACGACCCGGGGCACCGGCGCGCCGCACAGCTGATGGAGGGCTTCGGCTCCATCCTCTGCATCCGGCCGACGGGCGGACCGGCCGTTGCGGACGCGGTGGTCGGCGCCGTCCGGCTGTGGGTGCCCGCGACCAGCCTGGGCGGGGTGGAGTCGTCGCTCGAGCGCCGTCGGCGCTACAGCACCGAGTCGCCCACCGTCCCGGAGGACTTGCTCCGGCTCTCCGTCGGCATCGAGGACGTGGAGGACCTCTGGACCGACCTCGACGCGGCGCTGCGCGTCGCGACGAACCGCTAGCTAGACGCCCTCGGCCTTCGTCGGCCGGCCCAGCAGCAGCGGGGCGAGCTCGTCCACCGGCAGGTCCTCGTAGAGGACGCGCACCACGGCCTCCGTGATGGGCATCTCGACGCCGCGGGAGCGGGCGAGGTCCAGCACGGGTCGGCACGTCTTGACGCCCTCGGCGGTGCCACCCGTCGCCGTGATCGCCTCCGCCAGCGACATCCCCGCGCCGAGGTGCACACCGAGCCGGTGGTTGCGGGAGTCGGGGGACGCGCACGTCGCCATCAGGTCACCCATGCCCGCCAGACCGCCGAACGTGTCGGCGTCTGCGCCCAGGGCCAGCCCGAGCCGGGTGATCTCCACCAGACCCCGCGTGATCACCGTGGCCATCGTGTTGAACCCGAGGCCGCGACCCTGCGAGATGCCCACCGCGAGCGCGATGACGTTCTTCACGGCACCGCACAGCTCGACGCCGACCACGTCGGGGTTGGTGTAGGGCCGGAAGTACGACGACCGCACGGAGCGGGCGACGAACGCGGCGGTGTCCGGGTCCGTGCTGGCGACGACCGTGGCCGTCGGCTGCCGCTGGGCGATCTCGTGGGCGAGGTTCGGTCCGGAGACGACCGCGACCCGTCCCGCCGGCACGTCGAGCGCCTCGGCGACCACCTGGCTCATCCGCCGGTCGGAGGACAGCTCGACGCCCTTCATCAGGGACACGACCACCGTGTTCGGACCGATGGCCGACCGGAGGGGTTCCAGCAGCGCGCGCGCACCCTGCGACGGCACGGCGACGGCCACCAGGTCCGCCCCCCGCACCGCCTCGACGACATCGGCCTCCGCGGTCACGGCCGCGGGCAGGGTCACGCCGGGCAGGTAGGCCTCGTTGCGGTGCTCGTCGCGGATCTGCCGGCACACCTGCGGGTCCCGGCCCCACACGGTCACGTCACAGCCGGCGTCGGCCAGCACCATCGCAAACGTGGTGCCCCAGCTGCCCGCTCCCAGCACGGCTGCGCGGGTCGCCGCGCCGGCCGGGTGCATGCCCGACGTCGCGTCGTCCGTCACGACGCCGACGGCGTGCTGGTCGCCCCGCCCCGACCACCCGGGGGCGGCACGAACCGGACGGCGGGGGCCTGCTCGCCACGGATGCCCTCGAGCAGCCGCGTGATCGCCTCCATCACGCGCTCCGTCGCCTCGCGCAGCGTCGCGGAGTCCATCGGTCGGTCGTACAGGTCGTCGAGCACCACCGGCGGGCCGGCGAGCACCTCGACGTGCGCCCGCGGGAACAGGTGCGGCACCTTGCCGTAGCGCGCGAGCAGGTGGTGCGCCCCCCACTGCGCCACGGGGATCACAGGGGCCCGGGTGGTCAGCGCGAGACGTGCCACACCGGTCTTGCCCTGCATCGGCCACATGTCCGGCTCGCGGGTCAGCGTCCCCTCCGGGAACACCACCACGCACTCACCGTCCCGGACGGCCTGGGCGCCCGCGTCCAACGACTGACCGGCGGCGCTGCTGTTGCGCTGCACCGGGATCTGACCGGTCCCGCGCAGCGCCGCGCCGATCACGGGCGCCGTGAACAGCGACGCCTTCGCCAGGATCCGCGGCACCACCCCGTTGTCCCAGAGGAAGTGCGCCAGGGTCAGCGGGTCGGCCTGCGTGACGTGGTTCGCCGCGACGATGAACCCACCCTCCCGGGGCAGGTTCTCCACCCCCCGCCAGTCCCGCCGCGTCGTGGCGAAGAGGACGGGGCGCACGACGGCGGCCACACGGCGGTAGGCGCGGTTGGCGCGCGCGGGGCTCGGCACGGCGACGATGCTAGCCGCAGCGTCAGCGCGGCTCCTCCCGGCTGAACTGCGCGCCCAGCGCCTCGAGCTTGTCGGTGAACCGCTCGTACCCGCGGTCGATCAGGCTGATGCCCCGCACGGCCGACGTGCCCTTGGCGGTCAGCGCCGCGATCAGGTGGCTGAACCCGCCGCGCAGGTCCGGCACCTCGATGTCCGCTGCCGACAGGGGGGTCGGTCCGGAGATCACGGCGGAGTGGTAGAAGTTCCGCTGCCCGAACCGGCACGGCCGGCTGCCGAGGCACTCCTTGTACACCTGGATGGTCGCGCCCATCCCGACGAGCGCGTCCACGAACCCGAAGCGGTTCTCGTACACCGTCTCGTGCACGATCGACAGGCCCTTGGCCTGGGTGAGCGCCACGACGAGCGGCTGCTGCCAGTCGGTCATGAACCCGGGGTGCACGTCCGTCTCGAGCTGGATGGAGTTCAGGTCGCCGCCCGGGTGGAAGAAGCGGATGCCGTCCTCCTCGACGGTGAACTCCCCGCCGACCTTGCGGAACGTGTTGAGGAAGGTGGTCATCTCCGGCTGCGTCGCACCGCGGACGAACACGTCGCCCCCCGTCGCCAGCGCCGCCGAGGCCCACGAGGCGGCCTCGATCCGGTCCGCCAGCGCGGTGTGGCTGAAGCCGACGAGCCGCTCGACTCCCTCGATCCGGATCACGCGGTCGGTGTCGACGGAGATGATCGCGCCCATCTTCTGCAGGACGTTGATCAGGTCCATGATCTCGGGCTCGATCGCCGCGTTCGCCAGCTCGGTGATGCCCTCGGCACGCACGGCCGTCAGCAGCAGCTGCTCGGTGGCGCCCACGCTCGGGTACGGCAGCGCGATCTTGGTGCCCTGGAGCCGCTGCGGGGCGACGATGTGGATGCCGTTGGGCCGCTTGTCCACCACGGCGCCGAACTGCCGCAGGATGTCGAGGTGGTAGTTGATCGGGCGGTCGCCGATGCGGCAGCCGCCGAGGTCCGGGATGAACGCCTCGCCGAGGCGGTGCAGCAGCGGGCCGCAGAACAGGATCGGGATCCGGCTGGACCCGGCGTGCGCGTCGATGTCCGCGACGTGGGCGGACTCCACGTCCGTCGGGTCGATGCGGACCGTGCCCGCGTCGGCGTCGACGTCGACGCGGGCGCCGTGCAGGTCGAGGAGCCCCGTCACCACCTGCACGTCCCGGATCTCGGGGACGTTGCGCAGGACGCTGGGGGTCTCGCCCAGCAGGGCGGCGACCATCGCCTTGGACACGAAGTTCTTGGCGCCGCGGACGGTGATCTCACCGTTCAGCGGGTTGCCACCGTCGACGTACAGCAGGTCGGCCATCGCACCATCGTCTCTCATGGGTTCACGAGCCCCGGACCGCGGTCCCGGGTGCGGCGAGGATCCCACCCGAAACCCTCACAAGCCACCGGGGAGGTCCTCCGGTCGCGCACAGGGAGCCGTGCGCCGTTCCGTCGTGGTCACGAACACGGAGTGCGCCTCAGTGCTTCCCCTTGGACGACTTCCTCGCCCCGCGGGACTTCGCAGAACCGGACGACCCCTTCGTCGTCGCGAGCTTCTTGCCCTTCTTGCCCTTCGCCGGCTTCGCGCTGTCCGCGTGCTTGGAGCTCGTCGGTTTGTCCTTCGGCTTCGACTTGCGCTGCGGCTTCGGCTCGACCTTGCCGGAGCCGGTCGACGCCGTGCCCGGCGTCCCGATCGAGGCCGCCTCGTCCGTCGCTCGCGGCCGCGACTCGGTCTCCGTGGGGACCGCTGCCGGTGCGGCCGGGCGTGCCGCTGCGGGGAGCCGTCCCGCCGGCGCAACGCCGGCGTCCCCGCTGACCAGCGCCTCGCGCAGCTGGACGCCCGGCCGGAAGCGGGCCACGGTGGTCGCGGCCACCTCGACCGCCGCCCCCGTCCGCGGGTTCCGGGCAGTTCGTGCGGACCGCGCGACGGGCTCGAACGTGCCGAAGCCCGTCAGCGCGACACGTTCACCGGCGACGAGCGCCGCCGTGATCTCGTGCAGCACGGCGTCGACCGCGTGCGCCGCCTGCGCATGGCTCGCTCCGTCGCGTGCCAGCCGTGTCGCGAGCTCAGACCTGCTGACCATCGGACCCTCCTCGGTGTCGGACGTGCTCCCACGCTAGGTGGTGCACGCCCCTCCCGAGGCCGGCACGCGGGACCAGATCACGAACGACGTCCGGTCCCGCGCCGGGCGTTCAGCTGGTGCGGGCGGCGCCCAGCTCGACGTGCACCACCGGCCGGGCCGCGACGATGGGCACAGGCGGCAGGTGCTTGGCCGGCAGGGTGGCGGGACGCCACGACTCACGACGGGCCTCGAACTCCGTGATCTCGGCCTCGTGCTGCAGCGTCAGGCCGATGTCGTCGAGACCTTCGAGCAGCCGCCAGCGCGTGTAGTCGTCCACCGTGAACGGCACCACGACGTCGTCGCACGTGACGGTCTTCGACTCGAGGTCGACCGTCACCTCGGTGCCGGGGTGCGTCTCGAGCACCTTCCACAGCAGCTCGACGTCCTCCTGGGCGACCTGTGCGGCGAGCAGCCCCTGCTTGCCGGAGTTGCCGCGGAAGATGTCCGCGAACCGTGCGGAGATCACCACGCGGAACCCGTAGTCCTTCAGCGCCCACACGGCGTGCTCGCGCGAGGACCCGGTACCGAAGTCCGGCCCCGCCACGAGCACCGAGCCGCTGCGGTAGGCGTCCTGGTTCAGCACGAAGGCCGGGTCGCCGCGCCAGGCGGCGAACAGCGCGTCCTCGAAGCCCGTGCGGGTGACCCGCTTGAGGTAGACCGCCGGGATGATCTGGTCCGTGTCGACGTTGCTGCGGCGCAGCGGGACGCCGACGCCGGTGTGCTGGGTGAACTTCTCCATCGTCGTCGTCCTCGTCTCAGGCGGTCAGCAGGTCGGGGGTGAGGGGGGAGCCGTCCGGGGAGACGACGTCCGGCCCGAGGTCGGACACGGACGACAGCGTCCCGCGGATCGCGGTCGCGGCCGCCACGAGGGGCGAGACGAGGTGCGTGCGACCACCCTTGCCCTGCCGGCCCTCGAAGTTCCGGTTCGACGTCGACGCCGACCGCTCCCCCGGAGCCAGCTGGTCCGGGTTCATGCCGAGGCACATCGAGCAGCCGGCGTTGCGCCACTCCGCACCGAAGTCCAGGAAGATCTTGTCCAGGCCCTCCGCCTCGGCCTGCAGGCGGACGCGTGCCGACGACGGCACCACGAGCACGCGGACGCTCTCGGCCTTCTGCCGACCCTTGACGAGCTTGGCGACGGCGCGCAGGTCCTCGATGCGACCGTTGGTGCACGAGCCGATGAAGACCGTGTCCACCGCGATCTCGCGCAGCGGCTGCCCCGGCGTCAGACCCATGTACTCGATCGCCCGCTCGGCCGCCACGCGCTCGTTGGCGTCCGAGATCTGCTCGGGCACCGGCACGTTGCCGGACAGCGGCAGGCCCTGGCCCGGGTTGGTGCCCCACGTGACGAACGGCTCGAGGTCGGCCGCCTCGAGCACCACCTCGGCGTCGAACTGCGCGTCGTCGTCCGACCGCAGCGTGCGCCAGTACTCCACGGCGGCGTCCCAGTCGGTTCCCTCGGGAGCGTGCGGACGGCCCTTGAGGTACTCGAACGTCGTGTCGTCGGGTGCGATCATCCCGGCGCGGGCGCCCGCCTCGATCGACATGTTGCAGACGGTCATCCGGCCCTCCATCGTGAGGGACCTGATCGCCTCCCCCCGGTACTCCAGGACGTAGCCCTGGCCGCCGCCGGTGCCGATCTTGGCGATGATCGCCAGGATGATGTCCTTGGCGCCGGCTCCCTGCGGCAGCTGACCGTTCACCGTGATCGCCATGGTCTTGAACGGGGCGAGCGGCAGCGTCTGCGTGGCCAGGACGTGCTCCACCTCGCTGGTGCCGATGCCGAACGCGAGGGCGCCGAACGCGCCGTGGGTGGAGGTGTGCGAGTCGCCGCACACCACCGTCAGGCCCGGCTGCGTGAGGCCGAGCTGCGGACCGACCTGGTGCACGATCCCCTGGTCCGCGTCGCCGAGCGAGTGGATCCGCACGCCGAACTCGGCCGCGTTGCGCCGCAGCGTCTCGATCTGGGTGCGGCTGGTCGGGTCCGCGATCGGCAGGTCGATGTCGAGCGTCGGCGTGTTGTGGTCCTCGGTCGCGAGCGTCAGCTCCGGACGACGCACCCGCCGGCCCGCCAACCGCAGGCCCTCGAACGCCTGGGGGCTGGTGACCTCGTGCACCAGGTGCAGGTCGATGTAGAGCAGGTCCGGGGCGCCGTCCGTGCCGCGGCGCACCACATGTGCGTCCCAGACCTTCTCCGCCAGAGTGCCGGTCATAGGTGAGTCCCGTCTCGTCGTGCTGTCCCGTGTCGTCGTCGTCGGCGTCAGTCTCGGCACGAGCCGCTGCGCGACCCGCCGAACCTGCGGCTTGCATCTCAGAGATCGAGACGCCAATATCGACCTATGGACAACTCTAGCGGAGTCGGCGTCCTCGACAAGGCCGCCTCCGTCCTCAGCGCCCTCGAGGCCGGCCCGGCGACGCTCGCACAGCTGGTCACCGCCACCCATCTTGCCCGTCCCACGGCGCACCGACTGGCCGTCGCGCTCGAGCACCACCGCCTCGTGGCCCGCGACCTGCAGGGACGCTTCGTGCTCGGACCCCGGCTGTCCGAGCTGTCGACCGCTGCGGGCGAGGACCGCCTCCTCGCGACCGCCGGCCCCGTGCTCGCCGCCCTGCGGGACCACACGGGTGAGAGCGCCCAGCTCTACCGCCGCCAGGGCGACATGCGCATCTGCGTCGCCGCCGCGGAGCGTCCGGTCGGCCTGCGCGACTCGATCCCGGTCGGCGCGACGCTGACGATGCTCGCCGGGTCCGCCGCCCAGATCCTGCTCGCCTGGGAGGAGCCGGACCGGCTCCACCGCGGGCTCCAGGGCGCGAAGTTCACCGCAACGATCCTGTCCGGGGTGCGCCGCCGGGGCTGGGCGCAGTCGGTCTCCGAGCGCGAGGTCGGTGTCGCGTCCGTCTCCGCACCCGTGCGCGGACCGTCCGGGCGGGTCGTGGCGGCCGTCTCGGTGTCGGGCCCGCTCGAGCGGCTCTCCCGGCAGCCCGGCCGCCTCCACGCCGCCGCGGTCGTGTCCGCCGCGAACCGCCTCACCGAGGTGCTGCGCCGCACCGGCGACTGACCTCGAGGTCGACGTCCACCAGGCGGCGACAGCACGACGAAGGCCCGGTCACCTCGGTGACCGGGCCTTGTGCGTACCCCCGACCGGATTCGAACCGGCGCTACCGCCGTGAGAGGGCGGCGTGCTAGGCCGCTACACAACGGGGGCCTACGCCTGCGCGGCCGGAGCCGCACGTGCGGATGAACACTCTACCCGATGCCCGGACTCAGCCGGACAGCGGACCAGCGGTGCTCACGCTGGGGTACCAGGACTCGAACCTAGACTAAGTGAACCAGAATCACTCGTGCTGCCAATTACACCATACCCCATGGGGGTATGACCTCCGCGATCCCGACGCACCTCGGAGGAGAGCGACAGGAGCAGCCCGGGGGCCGTACCGGCGGTGAACACTACCGGAGCCGCGGGGGCGGGTCCAACTCGGTGCCGGGACCGCCGGCGTGCGCCCGCTCACGCTCGCGGGGGACTCCCTGCCGGCCACCGGTACCGGTCGCCCGGCGAGGTCAGCGCGGGATGCGGCCGAACTCGCTCACGTCGTACCAGAGCAGGTCGCGGTCCTCCAGCCGCTGCACGGCCGCGTCGTCGCCGGCGACCGCGGCGCCGACGTCGGCCGCAGCGGACGGCTCGTCCACGTGCGCGCACACCACCGCGTCGGCAGGCACTCCCGAGCTGACCGTCACCGCGGTCACCTCCGCGTCCGGGTCCGCATCCGGTACCACCGACTCGTCCGGCACGTCCGCCGCGAGCACCAGTCGCAGTCGCGGCACGCCGGGCCGGTCCGCCAGCAGCGCCAGGCTCTCGTCAGCGGCGACGAGCTGGGCGACGAACTCCCAGCCCTCGTCGTCCTCGTCCGGCAGAGCGGCGCGCAGTGCCGCTGTCACGGCGTGGGCGCGGCGTGGCCCACCATCGGCAGCGAGATGGTCGAGCTCGTCGAGGGTGGCCGGCAGGTAGACGCGCACGGCCCCAGTCTGCCGGGCCCGCGCTCAGCCGACGGCGACCGGCGCGGCGAGCCGCTCGACGACGGTCAGGAGCGCCTTGCGGAGCGCCGAGCCGGGGGCGCACTCCCGCAGCACCCGTCCGGCGAGCAGCGCGCCGTCCGCGGCCGCACGGTCCTCGGGGAGGGTGAGCACTCGGTGGACACCCGCATAGCGCGCGAGGGCATCGTGCACGGCGGCCTCCGGCCGAGCTCCCGAGGCGGAGGCCCGCAGCCGGTTGACGACGACGACCTGCGGGACGTCGAGGCGCAGGTCTGCCAGCTCCGAGAGGGCGCGGACCAGACGGGTCAGCCCGACCGGGTCGCCGGCACCGACCACCACGACCACGTCGGCGGCCCCGAGCGCGCTCAGCGTCGCGGCGTTGCGCTGCGGCGCGCGCGTGTCGTAGCTCAGCTGCTCGTCCTGCTCGAGGCAGAAGCCCGTGTCGACGAGCGTCCAGGCCGCGAGCTGACGTGCCGCTCCCCACACCGCGTCGAGGGCGGAGGCGGGCAGCTCGGGCCAGCGGTCCGCCCGGGAGATACCTGTCAGGACCCGCAGACGTTCGGCGATCGCCGGTGCGAGTCGCGCGAGCGACCGGAGGTCGAGGGAACCCTGCCCGGCAGCACGGGCGGCGGCCGCAAGACCGGGCGCCTCGTCCAGCAGGCCGACGACCTGGGCGACCGTGCCTCCGTAGGTGTCCGCGTCCACCAGCAGCGTCGTCTCCCCCCGAGCCGCGAGCTCGGCGGCCAGGTTCACGGCCACCGTCGTCCTGCCCGGTGCGCCGGTCGGTCCCCAGACCGCGACGAGGCGTCCCCGCCGCAGCGGCTCGTCGAGCTCGTCGTCGGCTCCCCCGAGGTCCGGATGATCCGGGACGGCGGCGTCGAGCAGCGCCGTCGCGCTCTCGAGCACGGTCCGCGCACCCGTCAGGCTGTCAGGTGTCGGCACGACGAGGTCCGCACCGCACGCCTGCACCCGGTCGAGGAGCCACGGACGAGCCGCGTCGGCGAGCGCCACGACCTGCACCCCGGCGCGATGCAGCGTGAGGATCGCCTCCAGGTCGAGCCGGTCGAGCTCCGCGGAGACGATCGCAACCCGACCCAGGCCCGCCTCCGCCGCCGCGAGCAGCTCGGTCAGGTCCGCGCACCGGCGGGTCACCGTGAACCGTCCGGCGGAGGCCTCGGCCGCACGGACCACGAGGCTCTCCGCCGCACCGCGGACCGCGCACAGCACGCCGACGGCCACCTCAGCCACCCGTCCCCGGCACTGCGACGACCGCCACCGCACCGTCCGTGGCCAGCGCCCCCAGCACCTTCGCCAGATCCGTGACCGGCACGAGCACGTGCACCGTCGTCGTCCCGCCGGCCGCGAACGCACCTGCCGGCTTGCTCACGTCCGCCACGGTGAGGCCCGAGGCCAGCTGCACCGGCACCGGCGCGGTGCTGCTCGAGGTGGCCGACCGCTCCACCGCGGCGGTGAACCACAGGTCGACCTGCGCGCCCGCCCGCACCGCCTCCGACGGCACGCCCGTGACCGGCACCGAGACCGGCCGCACGGCGAGGTCGGCGGCGGAGCCGACCGCTGATTTCGGCAGCAGCTCTCCCGCCTGCACGACCCGGAGCGCGACCGCATCCGACGGCAGCTCCTGGTCCGCGCGCTGGTACCGCGCCAGATCGGCTCCCGAGAGCCGGACGTCGGCCACCGTCAGGCCGCCGGCACCGAGACGCTGCCCGGGCACCGTCGTGGTCCGGGCGACGTAGACCGGGACCGAGTGCTGCGCCGCACGGACCACCCAGGAGCCGAGGGCCACCGAAGCGGCCACCATCGCGATGCCGGCCAGCAGCCGCGGGTCTCGCCAGCCGGGGCGACGCAGCCGGGCAGCGACCGGCAGTGGTAGCTCGTTGGACGCGGAATCCACCCAATCCCCCTCATATCGATGTCGTGCCCGCCCATCTTGGCCGCGCCGGGGCCGCCTGCGGGCCGGTTCTGTGGACGAATCAAGGACGGCGCCGGCCCATGCCACACTGCCGACATGGCACCGCGGTTCCTGACGCTGACCGACGTGACGGAGATCCTCAACGTCTCCCCGCAGCAGGCTCGCGCGCTGGTCGTCTCGGGCGACCTGCCCGCCATCCAGGTCGGCGGCCGGCACGTGTGGCGCGTCGAGGCGACCGAGCTGGAGAAGTACATCCAGCGGATGTACGCGCAGACCCGGGCGCGTGCCGGACGAGGCGCTGCGGAGCCCCTGCCCGAGGACTGACGTGTCGTCAGGAGCCGATCGGTCGGCGAGAACGCACCACTCGTAGCGCAGCAAGAGGCACCGTCCACACGGGCCCGCCCCGGCCTGCTCCGAGATCGAGGTGGTCGGCGCCCACACGGTCGATCCGACCGACGAGCGTGCGACCCGATGTGTGCACCTGCACCTCGGCACGGTCACGGCCGAGCGCACGCAGGGTGGACCCGAGCCGCAGGCGGCGTTCCACCTCGACCCCTGTCGGGCTGATGTGGGCGACGACGCCGACCAGCGCCTGGACGGCGCCCAGCGGCACGAGCGCGTGCCGCGCGCCGGGTTCGACGACCAGGACCCAGTCCGGACCGACCCCGACCAGCTCCCCGGCGACGACCGCGTCTCGCTCCCCCGCCAGGTCGCCCACGTGCACGCGCACCTGGTGACCACGCGTCGCACCCAGGCGGTCGCCGAGCGGGACGGTTGCCCGCTCGGCGCGGACGAGCTCACGGAGCTCACCACGGTCTTCGTCGGCGCGTGCGGCCCGCAGCTGCGCCTCCAGGTCGTCGAACAGCTCGTCCCAGCGCACCGCCGAACCGTAGGGGATCGCACCGCCGGCCGGGGCGCAAGAAGGGGCGTACTGGACAAGTCGGGCCGGGATGCTCTAGACCTACGGCATCAAACGACATCAAACGACATCAAAGTGGCCGCTACGCGTGAACGGACGACACATGACCTGCTACCCCGATCCCCCGGTCGCCCGCGGCCACGCGCTCCGCGGCGCAGCCGGCCTGTGGCTCGCAGCCTTGACAGCCGGAGCGCTCGGCACGGGACTCACTCTCCGTCTCCTCGGGCTGGTCGGTTCAGCGTCCACCTCGCGCGTCGACGGGTTCGTCGAGCTGGGCGTCGTCGCAGTCGGGGCCGCCGTGCTGGCGTGGCTGACGCTGAGCTGCGCGGTCGCCGCCGTCTGCCTGACGGCGCGGGCGGCGGGTGCCGGATGGCGGCGCGGTGAGGTGTGGCTGCAGCGCTGGGCACCGATGGTCGTGCGGCGAGCGGTCGTGATCGCCGTCGGAGCCGGGATCGGCCTCTCCGCGGCGACGGGAGCCTCCGCAGCCGACGCGGGGCCGACGGGATCGCCGCTGCCCACCGTCAGCGTGGCGGCGGACCCCGGCAGGGACCTGGGCTGGGTGCCGACCGAGCCCGGCACCTCGGCGCTGCCGTCCGGGGCTCCCGCAGCGACGGTGACCGCGGAGCCCACCCCCACGCCGGCCGCACCGCTGCCGAGCGCCCATCCCCTCGGCGCACCGCCGAGCGCCGGAACGGCCGCGGGCGCGGCCCGGACCGTCTCCTCGGAGTCACCGGGACCTGCCCACACGACGTCGTCCAGCCCACCGGGCGCAGCCGGCGCCGCCGCAGCGCCGGAGACCGTCACGGTCGCGCGCGGCGACACGCTGTGGGCGATCGCCGCGAGGCATCTTCCGGCAGGCGCCGACGACGCGCAGATCGCCGCAGCCTGGCCGGTCTGGTACGCGGCCAACGCGACCCGCATCGGCAGCGACCCGGACCTCATCCGCCCCGGCCTGGTCCTCAGCGTGCCGGTCGAGCTCCAGGGCTCGACGTCATGACCGCCGCCCTCAGCGACCAGCCGGCGGCCAGGACGAGCGTGGAGGACGTGATCGCCTGCGCGACCGCGCCGCTGACCGCCTCCGGCTCTCGGGCGGCCACGCCGTCGCGCGCCGGGTCGCGTCCCCGACCGGCCGAACGCGGAACGTCCGCTCCGCCCAGACGCGCACCGTCGGGGCGACCGACCGAGCTGCGCGCACACCTCCTGCCCACCCGCGGCGGTGCGTCGCCGGCGCAGGCCGAGGGTCCCGCGCACCGGACGCCGGTGGACGTCCGGCAGCGCATCACCGTGATGCGGTCCTCGGACCGGGCCCTGGTGCTCGAGTGCGCCGACGAGGAGCGTGGGGACCTCCCGACCGCCGAGCCCGCGATGATCGTGCGCCGGCTCTCGCTGGCCGCGGTCGAGGTCATCGCCGGTCTGCGGCCCGCCGCACAGCTGGCCCGGTGGCTGACCCCTGGGGTGCTGCAAGCCGTACGGATGCGTGCCGACCTGCATCGCCGGGCGACGTCCGCGGCGGGCCGCGCGACGGCCGGGGCACGGCCGCCGGTGGTCCGCAGCACCCACGTCTGCCGGGTCGAGGAGCGCGTGGTCGAGGCCGCGGTCGTGGTCGACGACGGTTGCAGGGTGAGGGCCGTGGCCGTCCGCCTGGAGACCCACCGCGGGATGTGGCGGGCTACCGCGCTCGACGTCGGCTAGTCGACGTCGAGCGCGGTGCTCACACCGCCTGGACGGCGGTCAGCGTCGGCGCTTGCCCTGCTTGGCAGCCTTGCGCCGCGCCTCTCGGTTGGACCCGTCGCTCGGGGCGCCGCCGGCAGCCGGGCTGCGACGGCCCGCGGTGTCCTCCGCCTCGGTCACCACGCCGCCGTCACCGTCGGTCGACGGCGCCGAGTACTGGAGCGGCACCCGGGCGTCCGGACCGTCGAGACCCTTCGCGACGAGCCGGGCCGGAGCCGCGGCTTCCGCACCAGGTCCCGTCGCTGTGCGGGCCGCCGACTCAGCCGTGATCACCGGGGAGCCGTCTGCCGTCTGCTGCTCCTCGCTCGGGGCGACCTGCACCTCGAGGTTGAACAGGTAGGCGACCGTCTCCTCCTTGATCGCGTCCGTCATGGCGCCGAACAGCTGGAACCCCTCGCGCTGGTACTCGACCAGCGGGTCGCGCTGGGCCATCGCCCGCAGGCCGATGCCCTCCTTGAGGTAGTCCATCTCGTACAGGTGCTCGCGCCACCGGCGGTCGAGCACCGCGAGCGTCACGCGCCGCTCCAGCTGGCGCATGTTGTCCGAGCCGATCTGCTCCTCGCGGTCGGCGTAGGCGACGTCGACGTCCGAGAGGATCTCGCGCTCCAGGACCTCGTGGGTCAGGCGCGTCGGCCCGCCCGCCGCCTCGACGACCTCCTCGGGGGTGATCGAGATCGGGTACACGCCCCGAAGGGCGGTCCAGAGGGTGTCGAGGTCCCAGTCCTCGGGACGCCCCTCGGCCGTCGCCGACTGGATGTACGCGCTCAGCACGTCGTGGCGGAAGTGGGCGATCTGCTCCTCGAGGTCCTCACCCTCCAGGACCCGGCGACGCTGCTCGTAGATCACCTCGCGCTGCCGCGACATGACGTCGTCGTACTTCAGGACGTTCTTGCGGATCTCGAAGTTGCGCGCCTCGACCTGGGACTGCGCCGACTGGATGCCGCGCGTGACGATCTTGCTCTCGAGCGGCATGTCCTCCGGGAAGCCGGCACGGGTCATCATCGACTCGGCCAGGCTCGAGTTGAACAGGCGCATCAGGTCGTCCTGCATCGACAGGTAGAACCGGGACTCCCCCGGGTCGCCCTGACGACCGGAGCGGCCACGCAGCTGGTTGTCGATGCGACGGGACTCGTGGCGCTCGGTGCCGAGGACGTACAGGCCGCCGAGCTCGACGACCTCCTCGTGCTCGGCCGCCACGGCCTCCTTGGCCTTCTCCAGCGCGTCCGGCCAGGCTGCCTCGTACTCCTCGGCGTTCTCTGCCGGGTCCAGGCCCCGGGCCGCCAGCTCGGCGACGGCCATGAACTCGGCGTTCCCGCCGAGCATGATGTCGGTGCCGCGGCCGGCCATGTTCGTCGCGACCGTCACCGCACCCTTGCGACCGGCCTGCGCGACCACGGTCGCCTCGCGCGCGTGCTGCTTGGCGTTCAGCACCTCGTGCGGGACGCCCTGCTTCTTGAGCTTCTGGGAGAGGTACTCGCTCTTCTCCACGGAGACGGTGCCGACGAGGACGGGCTGGCCCTTGGCGTGGCGCTCCACGATGTCGGCGACGACCGCGTCGAACTTGCCCTCCTCGCTCTTGTAGACGAAGTCCTTCTGGTCGATCCGGATCATCGGCCGGTTCGTCGGGATCGGCACCACACCGAGCTTGTACGTGCCCTGGAACTCGGCCGCCTCCGTCTCGGCGGTACCGGTCATGCCGGAGAGCTTCGAGTACAGGCGGAAGTAGTTCTGCAGGGTGATGGTGGCGAGGGTCTGGTTCTCGGCCTTGATCACCACCCCCTCCTTGGCCTCGATGGCCTGGTGCATGCCTTCGTTGTAGCGACGGCCCGGCAGGATGCGGCCGGTGTGCTCGTCGACGATGAGCACCTCGCCGTTCAGCACGACGTAGTCCTTGTCCCGCTTGAACAGCTCCTTGGCGCGGATCGCGTTGTTGAGGAAGCCGATCAGCGGGGTGTTGAGGGACTCGTACAGGTTGTCGATGCCGAGGTAGTCCTCCACCCGACCGATGCCAGGCTCGAGGACGCCGACGGTCCGCTTCTTCTCGTCGACCTCGTAGTCGCGCTCGGGCTCGAGGCGGCGCACCACCTTGGCGAACTCGGCGTACCAGCGGTTGGCGTCGCCGGAGGCGGGGCCCGAGATGATCAGCGGGGTACGGGCCTCGTCGATCAGGATCGAGTCGACCTCGTCGACGATCGCGAAGTTGTGGCCGCGCTGCACCAGCTCCTCGGTGCTCCACGCCATGTTGTCGCGCAGGTAGTCGAAGCCGAACTCGTTGTTGGTGCCGTACGTGATGTCCGCGGCGTACTGCTCGCGGCGCTGAGCCGGCGTCTGGTTGGCGAGGATCGTGCCGGTGGTCAGGCCGAGGAACCGGTAGACCCGGCCCATCAGGTCCGACTGGTAGCCCGCCAGGTAGTCGTTGACCGTGACGACGTGCACGCCCTTGCCCGTGAGGGCGTTGAGGTAGGCCGGAGCGGTGGCGACGAGCGTCTTGCCCTCACCGGTCTTCATCTCGGCGATGTTGCCGAGGTGCAGCGCGGCGCCGCCCATCAGCTGGACGTCGAAGTGCCGCTGACCGAGCGTGCGCCGAGACGCCTCGCGCACCGCCGCGAACGCCTCCGCGAGGAGGTCGTCGAGCGTCTCGCCGTCGGCCAGCCGCGCCTTGAACCGGTCCGTCTCCTCGCGCAGCTCCGCGTCGGACAGCGCCGTGAAGCTGTCCTCCAGCGCGTTGATCTGGCTGGCGATACCGGACAGCTTCTTGAGGATCCGGCCCTCACCGAGGCGCAGGACCTTCTCGAGCATCGCTGGCACGCATGACTCCCGACGTGATCGCACCCCGTACGGGGTGGGGGCTGCACCGGCCGCACGGCCGGGCCGGTCCATCGTAGGCGAGCCGCAGGCACCGGCGGTGGGCCGCCGGCCTCCTCGACGTCGCGCGCGGAGGCGTCCGCCTCAGCCCGACGAGTCTGCGAGCGCGCGGGTCAGCTCGATGGCCAGGTCCCCGCGGGGCTCGCCGGACCGGTCACCGACGAGCACGTCCCCCAGCCCGGTCCAGCGCGCCGCGAGGCGGAGCTCCGCCGCGAGCTCGCGCGCGACCACGTCGGCGGGTGGGACACCCCCCGCCGTGACGCCGGACGAAGGCGCCGTGTGGGCCGCGTGCACCCGCAGCACACCCGACTGGCGATCGGCCTTCAGGTCGACGAGGGCCGCCAGGTGCTCGCCGAGCAGGAAGGGCAGCACGTAGTACCCCCAGACGCGCTGCGGCTCGGGGACGTAGATCTCGATGCGGTAGCGGAGCCCGAACAGCGACTCGACGCGACGGCGCTCCCACACCAGGGGGTCGAAAGGGCTGAGCAACGCTCGTCCGCCCGCGTGGCGCGGCACGGGCGGGGCGTCACGGTGCCGCCAGGCGCGACCGTCGCCCCACTCCGGCACCTGGACGGGGACCACCTCGCCGGCCTCGACGAGCTCTGCGAGGGCGGCCGCGGTCTCGGAGGTGCTCAGTCGGTAGTAGTCCGCGACGTCGCGCACCGTACCGATGCCCAGCGCGCGCACGGAGGCGGCGACGAGAGCCCGGACGGCGTCCGCCCGGGGTGGCTCCGGAGCTGCGAGCACGGGGGCGGGCAGCACGCGCTCCACCAGGTCGTACCGACGCTCGAACGCCCCGTTGCGACCTGCGGACGTCACCTGGCCCGTGAAGAACAGGTACTCGAGGACCCGTTTGGCGACGGTCCAGTTCCAGCCCCAGTTCACCCCCCGACCGGGGTGCTCGTGCTGCAGCCGCTCGTGCACCTGGGCGCCCGTCAGCGCCCCCTCGTCCCCGAGCATCGCCAGCACCTCGTCCACCACCGGGCCGTGAGCGCGCGGGACCTCGCGGATGGCACCCCACGCCTGCGACTCGTAGTCGCGGCGACGCCAGTCGAAGAGCCGGTAGTCCTCGGTGGGGATGAACGAGGCCTGGTGGGCCCAGCTCTCCACGAGCCGTCGTGGCGCCCTGCCCGCCGCCCTGTCGAGCACGGCGGGGTCGTAGGGCCCCAGCCGGGAGTACAGGGGCATCAGGTGCGCCCGGGCGAACACGTTCACGGAGTCGATCTGCAGCACTCCGAGTCGGTCGACGACCTGCTGGAGGTGCCGAGCGGTGACGGCGGCACCACGCTCGGGACGCCGGCGGTGCAACCCCTGGGCCGCGAGCGCGAGGCGACGCGCCTGACCCAGGGTCAGTCGTTCGCCCGTGACGGACGTCCGGGCGCGCGCGGCTGTCGTGGTGTCAGGCACCCGCACATCGTGCCGCCGGGCACCCACACGCGGACGACCCTCGGCCCGGGCGCCACGGCGGGCGTCCGGGCCGAGGGTCGTGCTGGTGGTGCGTCGCCGGGGCGGCACCGGGCAAGGACGGTTCAGCCGGCGAGGGCGTCCGCCACCACGACCGGCGCGGCGACCGGCGTGTCCAGCTTGATCACGCCGTAGCTCCAGCCGTGCCGTCGGTAGGCGACGGCCGGCTGTGCCGTCTCCGCATCGACGAACAGGTAGAAGTCGTGGCCCACGAGCTCCATCTCGTACAGAGCGTCGTCGACCGTCATCGGCGCGGCGTGGTGGACCTTCTCGCGGATCACCACCGGCGAGTCACCCAGCGGGATCTCCACGGCACCCTCGGCGACCGTACGAGGCGCCCGAGGCGGCTCGGCCTCCGGGGCGACGGGTGCGGGTGCCTCCGTCGCCGTGGCCGGGAGGGCCCCACGGTGGTCCTTGCGGCGGTCGCGGGTCCGGCGCAGGCGCTCCAGCAGCTTGGCCATCGCCAGGTCGAGCGCTGCGTACGCGTCGTCGGCGCACGCCTCGGCGCGGATGACCGGTCCCTTGTCCACGACGGTGAGCTCGACGCGCTCACTGCTGTCGGACTGACGGGGGTTCGGCTCGTGCGACACGAGGACGTCGATGCGCTGCGCGCGAGGCGCCAGCTGTTCGACCTTGGTCAGCTTGCTGTCGAGATGCGCCCGGAACCTGGGGGACACCTCGGTGTGCCGACCGGCTACCACGATCTCCATGCGGGCCTCCTGGGAGGTGAGGGGCAGAGCCTGCTGGGCTCGCCCGGTGACGTGCTGTCTGTGCCCCTGGTGGGACAGGTGCGGCACCACCTCCTCGGCCTGCGCGGGGCGGCCCCCTGGCGGGAGCCAGCCGGTTGCGTCGGCTGGAACCTCCACGCTAACGCCCCTGCGCTCCGGCCACCAAGCGACCGGGCGGGGGTGTCGAGGCGAGCACGACGCCGGCCACGACCCGCGCGCCCGCCGCGCCCAGCGCGTCAGCAGCAGCGGCCGCGGTCGCCCCGGTGGTCAGCACGTCGTCCACCAGCAGCACGCGCGCGCCCGCGACCCGCGCCCCGCCTCGGACGTGCACATGGCCTGCGAGGTTGCGCGACCGCGCGCGCGCCGACAGCCCCGCCTGGTCCGCGCCGGGCGACCGGCGCAAAACACCGGCCGTCGTCGCGCGGACGCCGCGCCACGCCAGCTCGTCCGCCACCGCAGCGGCGAGCACGCCCGCGGGGACCCACCCGCGGGTGCGGCGCGCTGCGGCCGTGGACGGCAGGGGCACGACCAGCACCGGAGCCGCGCCGGCCAGCACCGGGACGGCGGCCCGCGCAGCGTTCCGGAGCGCCGCGGTGAACGGTCGGGTCAGGTCGGTGCGACCGTGGTCCTTCCACGCGGTGACGGCGCGGCGCACCGGTCCGGTGAAGTCGGCCACGGCCCACCACGGCGGCGTCCGCCCGTCGAGCCGGTCCAGCCGGCCGGCGCGGTCCTCGCACCGCCACGCCCTCCGTCGCAGCAGCGTGGCGCAGTCGCGGCACCAGGGCTGGTCGTCGAGACCGCAGCCGGCGCAGGCGACCGGCAGGACGAGGCCGAGCAGCTCGGCGGCGGTGCGGCGCAGCAAGGTCGGCGCATCGGTCGGCACACTGTCAGCGTGGTGCCCGGCAGCGGGGCCGAGCCCGTGGACGGCGGTCGGCCGAGAACGACTCGGTGGCCGGCGGACTGAGGGCGGCTCGCGGCCGCCCTGCCGTCAGCCGGGGTACGCCGGGTCGTGCACCCCGGTGGCTCCCTGGACCGGGACCCAGGTGCGGCCGTCGTACCGGAGCAGCTCGCCCGCGTGGGTGGCGACGAGCATGCTGCGGTCCCCCAGCCCCGAGGCGATCGACGCGGCATCTGCCACGTCCGGCAAGGGCTCCGACTGACCGCCGACCGGCACGAGGCGGAGCGTGGACGGGCCGCCGCCGCCGCCGAGCACCCCCAGGGTCACCGCGTCCACCCAGACCACCTGGTGGGCATCGGCGACGGAAGCTCCTGCCCGGACGGGGGTGCTCAGCTGCTGCGGCGCTCCCGATGCGTCGCGGACGACGCCCGCGACGTCGATCGCGACCCCGTCGGCACCGTCCGACACCACCGCGACCCGGGTGCCGTCGCGCGCGACGGCGAGCGCCTTGACGGATCGCCCGGCCAACCACGGCGCCGTCAGCGTCACCTGCGAGCCCGCCGGAGTCACGGCGAGCACGCTGCCGCCCGTCGCGGTCCAGATCCAGCCCCGGCGGTCCACGGACGGTGCCGCGAGGCCCGCGCCCGAGAGCAGCACCCGGGCGGGCGCGGTCGAGGTCGGCGCGAGCACCAGCCGGTCCGTCCCGGAGAGCAGCACCTGCACCGACCCGTCGGCGCTGCGCGCCGGGCTGCGGGCGTCGAGGCCGGCGAGCGAACCGACGCCGGCCACGGGCTGGAGCGCCCCGTTCGCCAGGCTGACCAGGGCATCACCCTGGATCATCACCGGATCGCCGACCGCCGGCGTCGGCACGGAGGTGGCGCCGTCGAGCGGCACGCCCGCGGCGCCGGCCCGCACGACGACGGACCGCACCTGCGGCAGCTGCAGCGACTGCTGCAGCTGCGCCAGCAGCAGCCCGCGGTCGGCGGCCTGCACCGTCCGGGCCGGCTCGAGGTCGACCTCCGCCACGCCGTCGGCGTCCACGGTGACCGCCTCCGGCTTGAGCTGGACGCCGTCCGGCACGGCGGTCCGGACCGCGTCCCGCAGCCACGGTGAGGGGCCGGCGAGCAGGCCCTTGACCACCGAGGTCGGCAGGTTCCGCGACGGGTACCACCGGGTCTCGGGCACGAGCACCTGAGAGTCGGGCGACAGGAAGTACAGCTGGGCGGCACGGAACCGGGCCGTGAAGGCACCCTGGGACAGGATCAGCCCCTTGGGCGTCCCGCCGATCCGCCACTGCTGCCGGCTGTCCTGCACCATGTCGAACGTCACCGACTCACGGCCGTCGGCGGAGGCCTCGGTGTAGCGCCCGTCGGCGTCCACCTTGCCGGCCACCTGCACCTCGACCGTCACCTGGGTGTCCGACGTGCGCTGCACCTGCGTGGCGGAGGCGACGACGACGCTGCCGAGCGGGTCCCAGCTGGACCGGGCGTCCGGGGTCAGGAACTCCCGCGCGGCGACGAAGTCGACGAAGTCCCCGGACAGCCCCGCGGAGCCGGCGAGCAGGAAGCCCTCGACGATGGAGACGGGGTCCGCGTTGGGCGCCGGACCCTCGGCCACCACGACGACGGGGTCCCCCTCCGGGACCCGCGCGTCACCCTTCTGCACCGCACCCTGCGTCGGGATGGCGCTGCACGCGGCGACCACCAGCACGGCCGTCGCCGCCAGGGCGGCGCGGAGCCGCTGCGGGGTGCTCATCGGACCTCCTGGACCGGCTGGTCGGCGTCGGACCAGTCCGGCAGGGCCGCCGGGTCCGAGCGCGGCCTCGTCGCGGCCACCGGCGCCGCCTGCTCCTGCGTCTCGTCCGGCACCAGCTCGAGGGGCGACGACTGGAGCCGGATGCCCGCCCGCCGCGGCAGGGTGAGCCGGAACGACGCCCCGCGCGCCGGGCGTCCCCACGCCTCGAGCCAGCCACCGTGCAGCCGCGCGTCCTCCAGGGAGATGGCCAGGCCCAGCCCCGTGCCACCGGTCGTGCGCGCCCTGGCGGGGTCCGCTCGCCAGAACCGGTCGAACACGTGCTGCGCCTCCCCCGCGGTCATCCCGACGCCGTGGTCGCGGACCGTGACGGCCACGGCGTGCTGGTCGGCGGCGACCGTCACCTCCACGGGCGTGCCGTCCGCGTGCTCGATCGCGTTGACCACCAGGTTGCGCAGGATGCGCTCCACCCTGCGCGGGTCGATGTCCGCCACGACGCGCTGCTCCGGCAGCACCACGGAGACCCATGAGCCCTTGCGTTCGGCGAGCGGCACCGAGGCGTCGACCGTGCGCACCACCACGTCGCGGACGTCGCGGCTCTCCGCGTCCAGCACCGCGGCGCCCGCGTCGAACCGGCTGATCTCCAGCAGGTCCGCCAGCAGGTCCTCGAAACGGTCGAGCTGGGTGGACAGCAGCTCCGCCGAGCGCTTCACCGACGGCTCGAAGTCGTGCCGGGCGGCATGGATCACCTCACCGGCCATCCGGACGGTCGTCAGCGGCGTGCGCAGCTCGTGGGAGACGTCGGACACGAACCGGCGCTGCAGCGTGGACAGCTCCTCCAGCCTGCGGATCTGGTCCTGCAGGCTCTCCGCCATCTCGTTGAACGACTGGGCGAGCGTCGCCATCTCGTCCTCGCCCTGGACGCTCATCCGCTCGGTCAGCTGCCCGTTCGCCAGCCGCTCGGCGACCTGCGCGGCCCGGCGCACCGGCAGCACGGTCTGGCGGGTGACCAGCCAGGTGGTGGAGCCGAGCAGCAGCACGAGCGCCCCGGCGCCCAGCGCGAGCGTGCGCAGCAGGAAGTCGAGCCGGTCCTGCTCCGCCTGCAACGGGTAGAGGAAGAACAGCTGGTAGGTGCCGACCACGGGCACCGTGACCTGCTGGCCGACGATGACGGCCGGTTCGAGCCGGCCACCCACCCGCAGGGCGACCGACTGCCAGTGCTGGCCCCCGGACGACGTGGCGGTCTTCAGGTCCGCGCTGATCAGGTCGACGTACGCCGCGTTGGTGGCTGTCGCACCCGCCTGGACCGACACCGCCTGACCGGGCGCGCGGAGCAGGAAGACCTCGCGGCCGCCGGAGCCCGCGTTGTGCTGCGCGCTCGTCACGTCGGAGAGAAGCTGCTGGACCTCGGCCCCCGTGGTCGCCGTCGCGGAGTCGAACGTGTTCTGGGCCTGCTGCGTGCTGCGGGCGCTCTCCTCCAGCACCTGCTGCAGACGGGCGCGGAACAGCCCGTCCGCGGTGCGCTGGCCGACGTACGCGAACACCAGGGCGAGCGCCACCAGGCCGATCGCGAGCGTGGACGTCAGCACGCGGACCTGCAGCGAGCCGCGCCACCAGCGCAGCGTCGACCGGATCCGCCGGCCCCACCGGGCGCGGACCAGCCGCCACACGCTCGTCATCCGGGGCACGGTGCACCCCCGGCCCGGGTCACGACGAGCCAGCCCCCGCCTTGTAGCCGACGCCCCGCACGGTCACCACGATGTCCGGGCGCTCCGGGTCGTGCTCGATCTTGGACCGCAGCCGCTGCACGTGGACGTTGACCAGCCGGGTGTCCGCCGCGTGGTGGTAGCCCCACACCTTCTCCAGCAGGACCTCGCGGGTGAACACCTGCCACGGCTTGCGTGCCAGGGCCACGAGGAGGTCGAACTCGAGCGGGGTGAGCGAGATCGGCGTTCCGTCGCGTGCGACCCGGTGCCCGGGGACGTCGATCGTCAGGTCACCGATCGTCAGGTGCTCCGGGGCGGGCTCGTCGCTGCGGCGCAGCCGTGCGCGCACCCGGGCGACGAGCTCCTTGGGCTTGAACGGCTTGGAGATGTAGTCGTCGGCGCCGGCCTCGAGGCCGAGCACCACGTCCACGGTGTCGCTCTTGGCGGTGAGCATGACGATCGGCACACCGGACTCGGCCCGGATCTGCCGGCACACCTCGTAGCCGTCCCGTCCGGGGAGCATCAGGTCGAGCAGAACCAGGTCCGGCTGCGTCGCGCGGAAGATGCCGAGCGCCTCGTCGCCGTCCTCGCAGAACGCCGGCTCGAAGCCCTCGGACCGCAGCACGATGCCGATCATCTCCGCCAGGGCGGTGTCGTCGTCGACCACCAGGACGCGTCCCTTCATGGCGGTCATTGTCGCACCTGACCTGCTCCGATCCTCCAGCGCCGACCGGGTGGTCCCCACCTGGCAGTCCACCCGTCCGGACGGCCCCCGACGGCAGGGCCCCGTGGCACGATGAGGCGTCGGCGGCCCGACCGTCGACGTGTCCACGTGCTGCGCCGGGACCGATCTCAGCCGAGCCCTCACCGACCAGCGCCACCAGGGGAGCCCCAGCACATGAGCGAACCGCAGGACCCGTCCCGGCCGAGCGGCTGGGCGGCGCCCGGCGCGTCCGCCGGGAAGCCGGCCGACGACCGGCCCGACAGCTGGGTCCCGGCGGATCCCCCTCCCGGCCACGCCCCGCAGCCGCCCGCGTACGGGCAGCAGCCACCCGCGTACGGGCAGCAGCCGCCCGCGTACGGGCAACAGCCCCCCGCGTACGGGCAGCAGCCACCGGCGTACGGGCAGCAGCCACCGGCGTACGGGCAGCAGCCACCCGCGTACGGGCAGCAGCCACCCGCGTACGGGCAGCAGCCACCCGCGTACGGGCAGCAGCCACCCGCGTACGGGCAGCAGCCACCCGCGTACGGGCAGCAGCCACCGGCGTACGGGCAGCAGCCACCGGCGTACGGACAGGCGGGCTGGGGACCGACCCCGTACGGTCCTCCGGGCGCCGGCGCCTGGCGTCCACCCGCGCTGCAGCCCGGCATCATCCCGCTGCGGCCGCTCAGCCTCGGAGAGCTGCTCGACGGCGGTGTCCGGGCGATCCGCGCCAACCCCGCGGTGATGTTCGGCCTCGCCGCCGTCGTGGTCACGGTCGGCGTGGTGCTCTCGGCGATCGTCACCGCGTACGTCGGCGGACTCCTGACCGGTCCGCTCGACTCCTTCTCCCGTCAGCTCTCGGGCCTCCCCGACGCGAGCACCACCGACCTCGGTGCGATCTCGAGCCAGCTCGGCACCGCGTTCGCGACGTTCGCCGCTCTTCCCGTCACCGCGCTGGCCACGACGATCCTCGACGGCCTCCTCGTGGTGTCCGTCAGCCGCTCGGTGCTCGGGCGGCGTGCGACCGTCGGCGAGGTCGCGCGGTCGTGGCGGGTGTGGTGGGTGATCGGGTTCACCCTGCTGATGTCCCTGGCGGTGCTCGTCGTCGGCGGCGTGCTGGCAGCGGTGATGGTGTGGGCCGGTCGGAGCCAGCAGTGGGGGTGGCTCGCGTTCGCGGCCCTCGTCGGCGGTCTGGCGTTCGCGGTCGCCGCCGTGTGGGTGAACACCCGCACGCTGCTCGTGACGCCGGCGCTGATGCTCGAGGGCAAGCCGTTCTGGCGGACCATCGCGCGGGCGTGGCGGCTGACCCGGGGCAGCTTCTGGCGGCTGTTCGGGATCGCCCTGCTGGTCGCCGTGCTCGTGTCCGTCCTGACCCAGATCATCTCCGTGCCGTTCACCCTGGTGGCCGAGGGGGTGACCGGCGGGGTGACGTCGTTCTGGGCGGTCGTGATCATCTCGGTCGGCAAGGTGATCACGCTGACCGCGGCGACGACCTACCAGGCGGCCGTCATCGCGCTGCTGTACATCGACGTGCGGATGCGGCGCGAGGCGCTCGACGTCGAGCTGGCGCGCGCGGCCTCGACCGACTCCCCGGCGTGACCGGTGCACGGGCGGTGGCCGTCGTCGCCGCCCTCGTCGGTGCCTCGGAGCCGCCGGTCCGCCCGGACGGGCCCACGGCCCAGCGCTGGGCGCGGGAGGAGCTGCTCGATCCCGTCTACCACCAGCAGCAGAGCCTGCTCAGCCGGTTCCTGAGCTGGTTGGCGCACCTGTTCAGCGGGATGCACGGCGCGGCCCTGCCGCCGCGGGGCGCCCTGCTCGCGGCCGCGGTAGGCCTGGCGTTGCTCGTCGTCGTCGGCCTGTGGGTGACCGGCCCGGTGCGGCGGTCGCGACGGACCCGGCCGGAGGCCGTCCTGGCCGCCGCGGACGGGCGCACGGCGGCCGAGCTCCGGGCGGCGGCGGACGCCGCGGCCGCTGCGGGGGACTTCTCGACGGCCGTCGCCGAGCGCTTCCGCTCCCTCGCCCGCGGTCTCGAGGAGCGCGCGGTGCTCGACGAGCGACCCGGCCGCACGGCCGACGAGGTCGCGCGCGACGCCGGGGACGTGCTGAGCGCCGTGGCGACGGACCTGGTCCGGGCGGGGCGCCTGTTCGACGACGTGGTGTACGGCGGTCGGACCGCGCGGCGTGCCGACGACGACGAGCTTCGGGCGACCGACGACGCGGTGCGTGCCGCCCGCCGGACGGTGTCCGTCGGCCACGTACCCGAGGACGCCTCGTGACCGCGCCCGTCACCACCACCCTGACCCCCAGCACCGGCGACGGGACGACGGGGCGGAGCCGCGCAGCCCGACGCTGGCGCAAGGCCCGGGCACCCCTCGTGCTGCTCGCCCTGCTGCTGGTCGGCGGCCTGCTCGCGGTGCTGCCCGCCCCGCGGACCTCCACCGCACCCCTGGCGCCGGACAACCCCGGCGACACCGGCGCTCGCGCGCTCGCGCAGATCCTCACGCGCCACGGCGTGCGCGTGCACTACGTCCGCACCATCGCAGCCGCCGAGAAGGCCGCGTCGGCTGGCAGCACGCTCCTCGTGCTCGGTGATCTCTACCTGACGCCGGACATGGTCGGCCGGATCGGCCGCAGCCCGGCGGACCTCGTGCTCGTCGAGACGCCGGACGTGCTCGACAGGCTGGCACCGGGCGTCGTCCCGAGCTTCGGGGGCTCGACCGCCGACGTGCGCGGCGCCGCCTGCGACGACCCGGACGCCGTCGCGGCGGGGACGATCACGGCCGCCGGTGCGGTGCGCGCCCACGGTCCGGGCGTCACGGTGTGCTTCCTCGAGTCGGGTGCCGGCGCGAGCGAGGGCGGTGCGCTCGCGGTCGTCGCCGGCGCACGACGCGTCAGCGTCCTGACCGACGCCGGCCCACTGACGAACCGGTCCCTCGCCGACCAGGGGAACGCCGCGCTCGCCCTGCGGCTCCTTGGGGTGCACCCCGACCTCGTCTGGTACCTCCCGTCCTCCGACGACCTCGGCATCGAGCGGAGCTCGCAGAGCGGCACCAGCCTCACCGACCTGATGCCACCGTGGCTGGTGCGGCTGGGACTGCTCGCCGTTGCGACGGTCGCGGTGGCGGCGGTGTGGCGTGGCCGTCGGCTCGGACCGGTGGTCAGCGAGCGGCTGCCCGTCGTCGTGCGTGCCGGCGAGACGACCCGTGGGCGCGGGCGCCTGTACCGACGCGCCGGCGCGCACGCGCACGCCGCCGCCGCGCTGCGGGCAGGTGCGGCGTCCCGCTCGGCGGCGCGCCTCGGTCTGCCGCGGTCCGCCGACCGGGCGGCCACGGTGGCCGCCATCTCCCGTGCCACCGGCCGGCCGGCCGCGGACGTGGAGCACCTGCTGTACGGCTCGTCACCCACCGACGACCGAGCACTGGCCATGCTGGCCCGTGAGCTGGACCACCTGGAGAGCGAGGTTCACCGATCGTGAGCGACGTCCTGCCGCCGTCCCCCGTGCCGCCCTCGGCCGCGCCGTATCCCGCATCGACCGCCGGCGGTGACGGTGCCACCGTGCCCCGGCCTGCCACCGGCCCGCAGCACGGAGCAGCACCGGTGGTCGCGGCCTACCCGCCCGCCGCGGGGGCGGGTGTGACCGGGTCCCACGCCGCGGCCCCGGGCCCCTCCGTCGACCTGCGGGGGATGCTGGCCGCGGTGCGGGCCGAGGTCGCCAAGGCGGTGGTCGGTCAGGACGCCGCGGTCACCGGCCTGGTCATCGCGCTGCTGTGCCGGGGGCACGTGCTGCTCGAGGGCGTGCCGGGTGTCGCCAAGACGCTGCTGGTGCGCAGCCTGTCGGCGGCCCTCGCGCTGGACACGAAGCGCGTGCAGTTCACGCCCGACCTGATGCCGGGCGACGTGACCGGGTCGCTGGTCTACGACGCGCGGACCGCGGAGTTCTCGTTCCGGGCCGGGCCGGTGTTCACCAACCTGCTGCTGGCCGACGAGATCAACCGGACACCGCCGAAGACCCAGGCCTCGTTGCTCGAGGCGATGGAGGAGCGGCAGGTCTCGGTGGACGGCGCGGCGCGACGGCTGCCCGACCCGTTCGTCGTGATCGCCACGCAGAACCCGGTGGAGTACGAGGGGACGTACCCGCTGCCGGAGGCCCAGCTGGACAGGTTCCTGCTCAAGCTGCTGCTGCCGCTGCCCGAGCGCGCCGACGAGGTGCAGGTGCTCGCCCGGCACGCCGCCGGCTTCGACCCGCGCGACCTGACCGCCGCCGGCCTGCGGCCGGTCGCGGGCCCCGCCGAGCTGGCGGCGGCCCGCGCCGAGGTGGCCCGGGTGCAGGTGGCGCGCGAGGTGCTCGGCTACGTGGTCGACCTGTGCCGGGCGACGCGCGAGTCGCCGTCGCTGTCGCTGGGTGTCTCGCCTCGAGGTGCGACGGCGCTGCTCGCGACCTCGCGGGCCTGGGCCTGGTTGAGCGGACGACCCTACGTGACGCCCGACGACGTCAAGGCGCTCGCGCACCCGACGCTGCGCCACCGGGTCCAGCTGCGTGCCGAGGCCGAGCTGGAGGGCGTCACGGCGGAGTCGGTGCTGGACACCGTGCTCGCCTCGGTGCCGGTCCCCCGCTGAGGCGCCCCGGTGGCGATCACGTGGCGTGCGGTGGCGCTGACCGCGCTCGGCGCCGTCCCGGTGCTGCTGCTGCCGGTCCCGGGCACGGTTCTCGCGTGGGTGGCGCTGGTCGCGGCGCTGTGCGCGGTGGACGTCGCCCTCGCGGCGTCCCCACGCCGGCTGGCGGTGTCCCGGTCGGTGCCGGCGTCCGTCCGCAGGACCGAGCCGACGAGCTCGACGCTGACGATCACCAACCTCGACCGGCGCCGGCTGCGGGGCCTGGTCCGGGACGCGTGGCCGCCGTCGGCGCTGCCGACCTCGGCGTCGCTCGACGTGGGTGCGCCGGCTGCGCTGGGCAGACGGTCGCCGCGTCACACGCTCGACGTCGCCGTCGGTGAGGCCGCCCGCGTGGTCACCGCGCTGCGGCCGACCCGGCGGGGCGACATCCCGGCGGGGGCGGTGACGGTGCGCACGGTCGGTCCGCTCGGACTGGCTGGACGCCAGGCGTCGCTCGCCGTTCCCGGGCGGCTGCGGGTGCTTCCGGAGTTCGCCTCGCGGCGGCACCTGCCGAGCCGGCTCGCCCGGCTGCGCGAGCTGGACGGGCGCGCCGCCGTGCAGGTGCGCGGGGCCGGGACGGAGTTCGACTCGCTGCGCGAGTACGTCGTCGGTGACGACGTGCGGTCCATCGACTGGCGCGCGACCGCCCGTCGCGCCGACGTGGTGGTGCGCACCTGGCGGCCCGAGCGGGACCGGCGGGTGCTGGTGGTCGTCGACACCTCCCGCACCAGCGCCGTCCGGGTCCTGGACGCCCCGCGGCTGGAGGCGTCGATCGAGGCGGCGCTGCTGCTCACGGCGCTCGCCACGCGGGCCGGTGATCGCGTCGAGCTGCTCGCCTGGGACCGCCGGGTCCGAGCGAGCACCGCCGGGCGGACGGGCAGCCGGGTGCTGCCGGCCGTCGCGGAGTCGCTGGCCGGTGTCGAGCCCGCGCTGGTCGAGGCCGACTGGGCCGGCCTGGTGGGTCAGGTGCGCAGCCGGCTGAGCCGACGGTCGCTGGTGGTGCTGCTCACCACCGTGGACCCCGCCGCCGTCGAGCGGGGGGTCCTCGGCGTGGCCGCCGGGCTCACCGACCGGCACGTGGTGGTGCTCGCCTCGGTCGCGGACCCCGAGGTGGACGACCTGCGGCACGGTCGCCGCAGCGCGGCCGAGGTGTTCGACGCCGCGGCGGCCGAGCGCACCGTGCTGGAGCGCGAGGCCGTGTCGCAGCGCCTGCGACGTCTCGGCGTGGAGGTGCTGGACGCGCTGCCGGACGAGCTCGCCCCGCGCCTCGCGGACACGTACCTCGCGCTCAAGGCGGCCGGCCGGCTCTGAGCACTCCCGGTGTCGGTGGCCGGCGTTACGGTCGCCGCGTGCCCGACGACGAGCTCTCCCCCCGCGCGCTGGGTCGCGCGCTGCTCGCCCGTCAGCACCTCCTGGCGCGTGCACCGGCGGAGAGCGACGGAGCGGGCGCGGCGGAGCGGCTCGTCGGTCAGCTCGTCGGGCTGCAGGCCCAGAACCCCACGTCGCCGTACATCGCGCTCTGGAGCCGCCTCGAGGGCTTCGCACCGCCGCACCTGGCCGCCACTCTGGCCGACCGTCGTACGGCCCGGGTCGCCGCCATGCGCAGCACCGTCCACCTGCTCACCGCCCAGGACGCGCTGACCCTCCCGGTGCTGACCGCACGGACCCTCTCGCGCGAGACGCGCGGCCTGTCCGCGGCGGAGCTGGACCGGATAGCCGTCCGCGCTCGGGAGCTGCTCGAGCGCACGCCGATGCGGCCCACCCAGCTCGGCCTCGCGCTCGCAGCCGAGCTGCCGCACGACCCGCCGAGCGACCTCGCCTACGCCGCGCGCTGCCTGCTGTCCCTGGTGCAGGTCACGCCACGGGGACAGTGGGGCGCCAGCATGGCCACCACGTGGACGACCGCCGAGTCGTGGCTCGGCCCGGAGACGGTCGCGGCGGCTCCCGACCTGCACGACCCCGACGTGCGGGCGGAGGTGGTGGGCGATCTCGTGCTCCGCTACCTCGCCGCCTTCGGACCGGCGTCGGTCGCGGACGTGCAGGCCTGGTCGGGGATGACGCGTCTCGCGCCGGTGGTGCAGGCACTGGGTGACCGCGTGTTGCACCTGCGCCCGCTGGCGGCCCGGGCGGGACGGAACCGGACGGTGCTCCTGGACGTGCCGGACGCCCCGCGGCCCGACGAGGACACCCCGGCGCCGGTGCGGCTCCTCCCCGACTTCGACAACGTGGTGCTGTCCCATGCCGACCGCACCCGCATCGTGCCCGAGGACGTCCGGCGCCGGCTGGTCACGCCGAACGGGAGCGGTCCGGGGACCGTGCTGGTGGACGGGCAGGTCGGCGGTGTCTGGCGGCTGCGGCGCGAGCGCGGGACGGCCGGCGCCGGTGCACCCGGGTCGGTGACCCTGCGCGTCGAGCCGTTCGTCCACCTCTCGGCTCAGCAGCGGGACGAGCTGGACACGGAGGCCCACGGGGTGCTCACCCTGCTCGCCGGCGACGTGGCGGACCGTCGGATCGAGGTCGCCGCCGCGTCGTGACGGGCGGCTCCACGCGGCGGCCTCGTGCCACGGAGGCACTGGTGTTGGTGGCGGTGCCGTGCCGTCAGCCCGCGGTCGCCACCGCATAGCCGGCGCGGTCCAGCTCCAGGTCGCCCGTCTGGCCCGCGCGTGCGGCGCGGCGACCGAGCAGGAGCACGTAGACCCAGAACGCCGCGAGCGACGTCAGTCCGATGGCGATCTTCGCCGCCCACGGCAGCTGCGAGCCGGTGACGAAGCCCTCGATGAGGCCCGACACCGCCAGGACGCCCACCAGCCCCAGCGCCACCGTGAACAGCGCCCGACCTTCCTCCGCGAGCGCCCGGCCACGCGGCCGGGGGCCGGGGTCGACCAGCGTCCAGAACAGGCGCAGACCGGCCGCACCGGACACGAACACCGCGGTCAGCTCGAGCACGCCGTGCGGGCTGATCAGCTGCAGGAACATGTCCAGCCGGCCGTAGGCCGCCATCAGGCCACCGGCCGCACCGACGTTCACCGCGTTGCTGAGCAGGAAGTACACCGGCACCACGCCGGTGATGCCGGTGGCGACGCAGAGCGCCGAGATCCACGCGTTGTTGGTCCACACCATCGCGGCGAACGTCACGCCGGGGTCGTAGTAGGCGGCGAACAGCTGGTCGACGTACTCCTTGCGGCTGGCCGGGGTCCCCATCGCGGCCAGCGCCTCCGGATGCGTGGCGACCCACGCTCCGCTGACGACGCCGACCGCGAGGAACGCCACCATCACGCCGACCGTCCACCACCGGATCCGGTACAGCGCGGCCGGCAGCAGCACGGTGAGGAACCGGGCGACGTCCCGCCACGCCGGCTCGTGCGTCCCGGCGATCCGGGCGCGCGCCCGGCCGAGCAGCTGCGAGAGCCGTGTGACCGTCTCCGGATCGGGAGCGGCCGACCGCAGCGTCGACAGGTCCGTGGCCGTGGCCCGGTAGAGCCGCACCAGCTCGTCCGACTCGGCGCCCGACAGCCGCCGGCGGCGCACCAGCCGGTCCAGGCGGTCCCACTCCGGCGTCCGCGCGACCACCAGGGCGTCGAGGTCCATGCCGCACAGCCTGCCATCGCGACGCCCGGCGCCGGGGCCGTCGGGCCCGATAGCCTGCACCCGGACCTGAGGGAGGCACCGTGGACGAGGGCATCCTCACCGGCGAGGCCGTGCTGCTGGACACCAGGCCGGCCTCGTTCGCCTCCCGCGCGCTCGGTACCGTGCTGGACCTCCTGGCCCTCGCCGTGGTGATCGGCGCGCTCGCCTGGCTGCTGTTCGGCGCGCTGAACCTGGTGCCGGACGAGAAGGCGGCGCGGGCGGTCGGCGTGGTGGCGCTGGCCACGGTGACGGTGCTGGTGCCCGCGACGGTGGAGACGCTCAGCCGGGGGCGGTCGCTCGGCAAGCTGGCGATGGGCATCCGGGTGGTGCGGGACGACGGCGGCCCGGTGCTGTTCCGGCAGGCGCTGGTGCGCGCCCTGACGGGCGTGTTCGAGCTGTGGCTGACGTCCGGTGTCGTGGCGCTGCTGGTCAGCGTCGCGCACCCGCAGGGCAAGCGGCTCGGCGACGTGCTGGCGGGGACCTACGCGGCACGGGTCCGGGGCAAGGCGCCCGTGCGCACGCCCGTGCCGATGCCGCCGTACCTGGCCCGGTGGGCGTCGCACGCCGACGTGGCACGACTGCCGGACGGTCTCGCGCTGGCCGTGCGGCAGTTCCTGGGCCGGGCGCGGGCTCTGCACCCGGCCTCGCGGATGGAGCTCGGCGGCCGGCTGACCGCACAGGTGCAGCAGTACGTTCGTCCCCTGCCCCCGCCCGGCACGCACCCGGAGGACTTCCTCGCGGCGGTGCTCGCCGAGCGCAGGGAGCGCGAGCTCGCCGCCGAGCAGCGCCGGGCCGTCCGTGAGTCGGTCGAGGCGGCGGCCCTCACGCGGCTGCCGCACGCCATCCCGGACCCGGTGGACTGAGCGGTTCCGGCGCCGGACGCCGGTGGCGGTGCGACGTCAGGCCGACGGCGCCGTCCGACGCAGGTCCGGCTCGAGGTAGATCACGCGCGCGATCGGCACCGCCGACCGGACCCGGACCTCCGCGGCGTCGATCGCCGCGGCGATGTCCGCGGCGCTGTCGTCGGCCGTCACCTCGATCTTGGCCGCCACCAGCAGCTCCTCCGGCCCCAGGTGCAGCGTCCGCAGGTGGATGACGGAGGCCACCCCGTCCCCGACCAGCGCCGCGCGGACCGCCGCGACGTCCGCCGCGGACGCCGCCTCACCGAGCAGCAGCGAGGTCGTCTCCACCGCGAGGACCGCGGCGATGAGCACCAGCAGCAGGCCGATGCCGGCGGTGCCCACGGCGTCCCACCGGCCGTCGCCGGTGAGCAGCGTCAGCCCGACGCCGAGGCCGGCGAGCAGCAGACCGATCAGCGCCCCGGAGTCCTCGAGCAGGACCACCGGGAGCTCGGGCGCCTTGGCGGTGCGGATGAAGGACGGCCAGGACTGACCGGCCCGTGCCGCGTCCGACTCCCGCACAGCCGTCCGCAACGACGACGCCTCCATCACGAACGCGATGACGAGCACGACGAGCGGGACCCACCACCAGCGACCCTCGAGCGGGTGCGGGTCGGCCCACTTGTGCCAGGCCTCGTACAGCGCGAACAGGCCACCGAGCGTGAACAGCACGATCGAGACGATGAAGGCGTAGACGTACCGCTCGCGGCCGTAGCCGAAGGGGTGCGTCTCGTCGGGCAGGCGCCGGGCACGCCGGCCGCCGAGCAGCAGCAGCAGCTGGTTGCCGGAGTCGGCGACGGAGTGCACCGACTCGGCGAGCATCGAGCTGGAAGAGGTGAGCAGGAAGGCGACGAACTTGGTGACGGCGATCCCGAGGTTCGCCGCGAGCGCCGCCATGATCGCCCTGGTGCCGCCCTCGTGCGCCATGCCCGTCTCCCCCGGTCGTGCGGCCTGCGTCGACGCAGGTCAGCCTAGGCGACCACGCACCGACAGCGGCTCAGCGCGGGGTGACCGGCCGCGCCTCGTCGGCGAGGAGCACGGGGATGCCGTCGCGGACGGGGTACGCCAGCGGCCGGTCGGGATCGGTCGAGACCAGCTCGGGCTGCCCGTCCGGACCCACCTCGTCGGTCAGCGTCGCCCCGGTCACCGGACACCGCAGCAGCTCTCGTGCCCATGGCTCCAGGCTCGTCGCCGGCTCGTTCATCGGTCCTCCCCCGTCCGCAGCAACGACAGGACGTCGTCGCGCACCTTGTCCAGCACGTCCTCGTCGGCCGCCTCGACCGTCAGCTCCACACCGTCGCCCAGGTGACGGACCGCGAACCACCACGGAGGTGGGGCGTCCCAGTGCGAGACCAGCAGCCCGTCGCCTTCCTCGGACTCGACCGGCCCGCCGCCCGGATGGGTCACGTAGGCCTCGACCACCCGCGCGACTGCGCCGTCCGCGTCCGCGACCTCGACGGCGATCGGTCCCGCCGTGACGTACGGCTGGTAGAGCTCGGCCAGCACCGACAACGTGTGCGGCTGGCGACCGAGCTCGGCGAGCACGTGCACCAGCGCGAGCAGGCCGGCGGTCGCCGGACCGGCGTCCCGCGCGACGAGCCGGCCGTCGGCGCCGCCACCCAGCACGGCGCCCCGGACGGCCAGCTGCTCCGCCAGCTCGGCGCGGTGCACGCGTGCCGTCGCCGCACCGGCAGCGGCGAGCAGGTCCGGCACCGCCCGTGAGGTGAGGTCGTCGTGCAGCACGAGCGGGACGCGACCCGCGGCCAGCTCCGCCGCCGTCAGGCGCAGGCCCACGACGGTGAGGACGGTCGACGGCGGCACCGGCTCGCCCCGCTCGTCGAGCAGGTGCACCGCGTCGCCGGCGAGCACCGCGCCCGCGTCGGCGCCGTGCTCGAGCACCACGCTGCGCAGGTCGGACAGGTCGGCTCCGGGGCCGCTGACGAGCGTCAGCCGGACCGGCCCGTCCGCCAGCAGCTGCTGGAGCGCCTCGGCATGGCCCGGTGTGCCGGCGTGGACCACCACGTGCAGGGCACGGGCGTCCCGGGGGTCGACGGCGTCCCGCAGCACCGCCACCAGGCGGTCCGGGTCGTCAGCTTCCGTCACGGGTCAGGCTCCTTCGCAGGCGTCGAGGGCGCCGACGAGCCTACCGGCCGGCCCCGGGACCGCCCGCGGGGCGGCCCGTCACGTCCTCGTCGCTGAGCGGCGTCCCGTCCCCGTCGAGCGCGAACCACGCACGGTTCTCGCAGGCCGGGCAGGAGACGAACACAGCCGCGCGCCCGGTCGGCGTGCTCATCCGGATGCGGACCAGGTCGGTGGAGCCGCAACGCTGGCACTCGCGCGTCCCCTCGACCAGCGGTCCGCTGCCCTGGCTGACCGACCCCAGCGGGACGGGCCCCTCGGCGACGCGACGGGACTCGCGCCGCCGCGTCACCGCACGCTCTCCTCGCCGTGCACCACGCGGAGGTGCCCGCGACGGCGACCGTCCGGCGTGACGGGCTGCGCCACCGGCTCCGGCTCGAGCACCGCGACGGCGGGTCGACCGGCCTCACGGACGGCGTCCGCCAGGGCGAGCAGGTCGTCGTGGCTCGGGGCCGCCGGCTCGAAGTCGGGCAGCAGCCGGACGACCTCCCAGCCGCGCGGCGCGGTGAGTCGCTCGGCGTGCTCGGCGCACAGGTCGTAGGAGTGCGGCTCCGCCAGCTGGGCGAGGGGGCCGAGCACCGCGGTCGAGTCCGCGTAGACGTAGGTGAGCGTCGCCACCGCCGGGCGCGCGCACGCCGAGCGGGAGCACTGCCGAACGGATCGCACGCGCTGACGCTACAACGCAGGTGCGACACCTCGGCCGGGACACCCCCGGACGGTGCCGCCTCCGGGCCCGGGTGCGCCCGGAGGCGGCGACTAGAGTTCCAGTGGTGAGGTCACGGGGTTCTCGGCGGGGCTCGTTCCCCGGGCAGCTGCCCGGTCGGGGACGTCGCCCGGCGGACACGGACAGCACCGGTGACCGGCTCCCGGAGCCGACCTCGTCGTCACGAGCCCCGGCCGCCCGCACGGGGTCGCCCGCCGCGCCCGTCCGTCGTCGTGACCGTCGCGGTCGCGGCCCTCGCGGCCCCCTGCTGCCGAGCACGCTCCCGGCCTACCGGACCCGTGCGGAGCTCTTCGACGACCTGGTGCTCGACGCGGTCGAGGAGCTCGAGCGGACCTGGGCGCGGCAGCTCGACGGCACGGAGTTCGCCGTCGAGGACGTACCGCCGTCCAACCCGGCACCCTGGGAGCGCGGCGGGGTGCCGCTGGGCCGGTGCTTCCCGTCCGACGCGGGGCTCCCGGCCCGCATCGTCGTCTACCGGCGGCCGCTCGAGGCGCGCGCCGAGGACCGCGCGGACCTCGCCGAGCTGGTGCACGACGTGGTCGTGGAGCAGGTGGCGCATCTCCTCGGCCGGTCACCGGAGGACGTGGACCCCGGCTACGGCGAGGGCCGATAGCCTGTCCGGACGATGAGCACCCCGATCCCGGCCGTCCGCGTCGTCTGCGTCGTCTACCACCCCGGACCGGAGCTGGCGCGGTTCGCCGACGGTCTGCGGACGGCGAGCTCGCGACCCTTCGAGCTGGTGCTGGTCGACAACGGCGACGACCAGACCGTGTCTCGGGCGGTCGCCGACGAGCACGGTGCGCGCCTGGTAGTCCCCGGACGCAACCTCGGCTACGGAGCCGCCGCGAACGTCGGTGCGATGGACGCGACGGCGGAGTGGCTCGTGGTGGCCAACTCCGACCTCGAGTGGCCCGCGGGTTCGCTCGACCGGCTGCTCGACGTGGCCGCCGCGCACCCCGAGGCCGGTGCCGTCGGACCCGCCCTGCTCAACACCGACGGCACCGTGTACCCCTCGGCCAGGGAGCTGCCGTCGCTCACCCAGGGCGTCGGCCACGCGGTGCTGGGCCGGGTGTGGCCGGGCAACCCGTGGACGCGCGCCTACCAGGCACGTCAGGAGACCGTCGGGGTCCAGCGCGCGGCCGGCTGGCTGTCCGGCGCGTGCCTGGTGCTGCGACGGCGGGCGTTCGAGCAGGTCGGCGGGTTCGACGAGGACTACTTCATGTTCTTCGAGGACGTGGACCTCGGTGAGCGGCTCGGTGCCGCAGGCTGGGTGAACCTCTACGCGCCGCAGGTGGCCGTCACGCACATCGGCGGCACGTCGTGGCGGTCACGACCCGCCCCGATGATCCGCGCGCACCACGCCAGCGCCTGGCGGTACCTGTCCCGCCGGTACACCGGCTGGCGGATGGCACCGGTGCGTCTGGTGCTGCGCAGCGGGCTGTGGCTGCGCGAGCAGGTGGAGCTGCGCGCGGCACGCTGAGGCGGTCAGCCCAGCCCGACGTGCGGGTCCTGCCGGACGGCGATCCGGCCGGCAGCGGTCGGTTCCGGGGCCGGCAGCAGCAGGGACACCAACGTGCCGTCGGACTGTGCGCGCTCCGCGACCAGCGCCCAGGACGCCTCGACGGGGCCGTCCGTGGTGACCAGGGACACCCCAGCGACCTGCGTGGGATCGGCGACCAGCTTCGCGAGCGGCCACGCCGCCGTCGTCCCGGCGTCGACGCTGACCTGGTGCTCGTCGAGCACGCTGCCGTCGGACCGGAGCAGGCGCAGCGTCCCGGTGACGGAGGCGGCCGCGCCGGACCCCTGGGCCGTGGGGTCGCCGGAACGCGGCACCGCGCCCACCACGAGCGTGTCGGCCGTCCCGGGCGCCGGCACCACCAGCCCGCCGGCCGGTGCCACGGCGGCGGCCCAGGCGCGCTCCACCCGCGGCTGGGTGTCCAGCGCGCCGGGCGTCCCGACCCGCGAGTACTCCGCGGCGGCGACCACGGGCTGACCCGCCTGGACGACCACCGTGTACTGGCCGGCGGGGAGCCCGCCGAGCGGGAGGTCCGTCACGGACCCGGCCGCCAGGTCCACCGTGCCAGCACCCGGCAACGTGACCGGACCGTCGGACCCGAGGAGGCTGACCGTCGCCGTGGTGCCGGTGGCGCCCGGTGCGAGCAGCCGCAGCACCGGCGCGTCGGGGCTGTCGACCGTCGAGGCGTCCACGAGCAGCCCGGGGATCGTGAGCCGCTGGGCCGGCGCGCTGCCGGGCACCACGAGGTCCGCACCGGCGGGCGTGAAGCCCCGGACGGCGCCGTCCTGCACCCAGGCGGACACCTGTCCGCCGGTGGCCCGCACGTGCACCGCGATCGAGCGCTGCGCCGCGGCGACCGCCTCGAGGGTGACCGATCGGCTGCCGTGCGGCGGCACCACCTGCGAGCCGCCGGCCAGGTCGAGGCGTCCGTCGGGCCCCCACGCCTCGACGCCGACCTCGGCCGCCGTGCTGCCGGGGTTCACCAGCACCAGCACGGCCGTGCGGCCCAGGTCGGTCGAGCCGCCGACGAGCCACGCGTCCGAGGTCGGTGCCGTGCACGTCTCCGCCGAGAGGCCTCGCAGGTCACCGTCGGTCACCAGGCCGACCGCGGTGGCCGCGACGCGTGCACCGCCGGTGCTGCCCGGCTCGGCTCGCACGACGACGGGTCCCGTGGTGCCCGCCAGCGCCGCGGCAGGCACGTCCGCCGACAGCGGTGCGAGCACCGCGGAGCCGCTGAGGGCACGCACGGTGCCGGCCCCGGACGTGCCCTCGTCCGGCGCCGAGAGGACGGACACCGAGGTGACGGGGGGAACGGGCGCCGGGTTGAACTTCGCGCTGGAGGACGCCTTCGGCATGATCAGCGGGCCCGGGCACACCGCGGTGGCGGCGGAGGCGGGCACGGCGACAAGGGCCGGACCGTCCGCGGTGCTCGTCGGTGCGGGCAGCCGGCTCGCGCCGACCACCGTGGCCGCCGCGAGCGCGAGGACCGCGACGCCGGACAGCGCGCGCAGCCCCCGCTGCACGGCGGGACGGGCGCTCACGAGCGACCTGCCCGGCGCCGGCGGATCGGCAGCGCGAGCAGCCCGGTGACCACCCCGGTCACGGCGAGCAGCGCCAGCCACCCGGTCCGGGTCGGCGAGTCGTAGCGGACCACCAGGTGACCTCCTGCAGCACCGACCTCGAACGTCTGGCGCCAGCCGAGCTGCACCGACCGCAGCGGCCGTCCGTCGAGCCAGGCGTGCCAGCCGGGGTCGGCGCGCTCGGCCAGGACGAGGACCCGCGTGGGCGCACCGGTCGGTACGGTCGTGTCGACGTTCGCGTCGGTCGCCGGGACCGCGGTCACGGCGGTCGCGGGATCCGTCACGTCGCCGGCCGCCTTCGCCAGCCGAGCCCACGACGTCACCACCGTCGGTGCCGGCGACCCGTCCGCGCCGACGGCCGCACGCACCCGCCACAACGTCCCTGACGCGTTCTCGGTGACGCGTTCCAGTCCAGGGGTCGCGTCGAGCCGGCCGACGAGCTGTGCGCGCGCGCCGGCCAGGGGGTCGGTGTCCGAGGTGCCGACCGCCAGAGGTGGCACGACCACGTGGGCGACCGCCAGGGCGCCGAGCGGACCGGCCACGTCCCCGGGCGCCGTGCTCGTCAGCCGCGCGACGAGCGTGCGGAGCTCCGTGGTCGCCGGATCGGCGGCGACGACGGTCGCCGAACGCAGCCCGCCGCCCAGCGACCCCGTCTGGACCGCGGCAGCCTGGTCGACCAGGTCCAGACCGTCGCCCCTCAGCAGCTCCCAGGACACGCCGTCGGTCGTCGCGCTGAGGGCGAGGACGCGCGACGCGTCGACGCCCTGCTGGGCCTGCTGCGCGACGGCCGGCACCACGGGACGCCCGAGCGCCCGCAGCGACGTCGCTCCGGGCGCCGTCCAGACCCACGAGGCGAGCGAACCGACTGCGACCACGACCACGACCACGCTCCCGAGCACGGCCAGCGGCTGCCGCCAGCCGAACGTCGACCGCGTCAGCCTCGCCTGCAGCCGGTCGGTGCCGAGGGTCGCCGCGGTCAGCAGGCCGAGCAGCGCCAGCGACAACGACGCACCGACCCACGCCCGACCGACCCCGGCGGCGTCGTGCACGGCGGGCAGCTGCGCCTGCACGGTGGCGGCCGCCAGCCCGACGACGGCCACCAGCCACCCGACCCGCACACCGCGAGCCACCGCGGCGCCGCGCAGCAGCGCCAGCACGGCCAGCAGCAGCACGCTGCCGACCAGGGCCACCGGCCAGACGACAGCAACCGTGCCGTGCAGCCCGACCGGCACGAGGGCACCGGGATCGGTCGGCACGCCGAGCAGCCGGAGCAGCGGTCCGGCGGGGACCGACTGCACGGGCAGGCCGGGCTCGGCGAGCAGCAGCCGCAGTCCCGGCACCCCGCGACGGACCACCTCGGCCAGCAACGGGCCCGCCAGCACGACGGCCGGGACCGGTACCAGCAGCAGCCGGCCCCGCCGGCGGGGTGCCGTCGCGGCCGCCACCACCGCCAGCACGACGGCCGGGACGAGCAGCACAGGGGCGCCTGCGACGGCGACGGCGAGCGCGAGTGCCGCACCGGCCGCCCCGGCGACGGAGCCGGTCGGGTCCGGCGTCCCGACGAGAACGGGACCCGGCTCCGGTGTCGAGTCCCCCGAGTGCACCGGTTCGCCGAGGTGCTCCGACGACGAACCGTCCGATGACACGGCGGCGGCGAGCGGGGCACCCCCGACGCTGCCGGCCGCGGAGACGACGCCACCCGCAGGCGCCGGCCGGGGCGACGGGATCGCCGCGGTCCGTGCGGCGGACGCCGCGGTCTCCGGCTCCGCGCCCTCGTCGAGGTCGACGACGCCGTCGTCCTCGTCGTCCGCCCGACGCACCGTCACCAGACCGGACAGCACCTGGTCGACGCGCTGCACGCCGACGGCGCGCGCCATGCCGAGCGCGACCCACGGCAGCGCGGTGTGGGCCACGACGGCGCCCAGGTGGCCTCCGCCGACACCGAGGAGGAGCGCGGGAGCGGCCGCCCAGACCAGCGCCGCCCACGCACGCACGCCCGCGGACCGGGTGGCCGCGCCGGCAGCGGCCCAGGCGCCGATCCCGGACAGGACCACCGCACCGAGCATCAGCACGTCGACGACGGCCTGCAGGTGACCTGCCAGGAGCGTCGGCACCGTGAGCACCGTGAGCAGCGGGTCCGCCGGCGCGGCCTGCCCCAGGCCGTCCCGCACCCAGCCGGAGGACGCGGCCTGCCACAGCTGCCCGACGGAGGACGAGCTCAGCGCGAGCGCGCCCCCGACCAGGCGGGCCCCCGCACCGACGACCGGTCCGAGCAGCCGCCCGAACGCCGCGAGCGACGCCACGAGGAGCACCACCGTCAGCGCCAGGGCGGTCCAGCGCCGACGGGTGGCCATCGCGGCGAGCTCGCCGATCTCCAGCTCGGACGGTGCACGCTGCACCTTCCGCGCCTCGAGCCGGGCGAGCCGCCGGTCCTGCTCCTGCGTCCACACGTCCCGCAGACCGGCCTGCAGCGGCCACAGGGTCCGCCGCGGGACGGCGCGGGTGCGAGCGGCGACCCGCCTCGCCCGGAGCACGGCCCCCGGCCGGCCGAGTGCCGCGAGGCAGCCGGTCAGCTCGGCGACGGCCAGACCGGGCTGCTTGACGGCCAGCTGACCGAGCGCCCGCACCACGGCGGCGAGCAGACCGGCGACAGCCACGAAGGGGACGAGCGGCAGCGGTGCCGCGACGAGCCGGGCGTGCACCGCAGAGCGCCGGCGCGCCGCGAAGGACCGTCGCGGGTCGCCGAGGTCCGGCTCACCGTCACCGTCGAGGTCCGTCTCGGGGCCGGCGTCGGCGTCCCGAAGTCCCTGGTACAGGGCCTGGGCGTGCCGCACGACGGCGGCCGGCACCACCACGACGCGGTGCCCTGCCAGGCGAGCCCGGCGGGACAGGTCCAGCCCGTCACCGAACGGTCCGAGCGCGGCGTCCGTGCCGCGCAGCGCGTCCCAGACGTCGCGCCGGACGAGCGCACCGGCGAGGCCGACGCCGAGCACGTCGGTACGCCCGTCGTGCTGGCCCTGGTCCAGCTCGCCGGCCTCGACGTCGGACATCCGGCGACCCCACCGGGTGGTGCGCAGGCCCACCTCGAGCAGTCGCTCCGGCTCGGTCCACGTCCGCTGCTTGGCGCCGGCGACGGCGACCGACGGTGCGTGGCTCACCGCACGCATCAGCTCGAGGAGCGCGGTCGGCGCCGGCGCGCTGTCGTCGTGGAGCAGCCACAGCCACGGCGTGGGCGACTCGCCGAGCGCCTCGGCCGCCGTCAGCAGGCCGCGCGTGACCGCCTGGCCGAAGCTCTTCGACCCCGGCGCCGTCGTGCGCGCGAGCCGTGGGGCCGGGGCCGGGGAACCCGCGAACGCCTCGTCCAGCGCCGCCGCGACGCCGTCCGGCCCGCCGACGTCCACGACCAGCACCCGCAACGGTCGTCTGACCTGTGCCGCGAGGGCGGCGAGGGTCGTCGGCAGGTAGCGGGTGAGACCGGCGGTGACGACGACGGCCGTCACCGGCGCCGTCACGGGGATCGACGACGTCGTCGTGGTGGGGGCGGCTGGGCCCTGGACGGTCTGTGTCATGCTCGCGCCATCATGCGACGCAGCCGGGTGCCCGCCCGGCTGCGACACTCCCGCGACGCCGTCGGCCTCGCGGAGGTGGTCCTCAGACGACACGCCGCTTGAGCTTGCGCCGCTCGCGCTCGGAGAGCCCGCCCCAGATGCCGAACCGCTCGTCGTTGGCGAGCGCGTACTCGAGGCACTCGGCCCGGACCTCGCACTGCGTGCAGACCTTCTTGGCCTCGCGCGTCGAGCCGCCCTTCTCCGGGAAGAAGGCCTCCGGGTCGGTCTGCGCGCACAGTGCGCGCTCCTGCCACCCCATCAGGCCGTCGTCCTCGGCCTCCCCGAACAGGGAGTGCACGTTGGACGCCGAGACCGACCCGACCACCTTCGCGTCCGACGGGAAGCTCTCGTCGTCGTCGTCGAGCAGGTTCCACATACGTGCCTCCGTGCGGGTCTGGTGCTCGGTGCTGCCTGGGTCTGTGGGCTGTCCTCGGGCTGTCGAGTGGTCGAACCGGCCTGCCAGATCACTGCCCCGCGCCACCGCGGTTGCCATGAATTACACGCGTGTCGTTCTGGGGAGTCAACCGGAGCCGTGGTATTTGTCCGCCTCGTCCGGGGTGAATTCTGGGCGGCCCGGCGTGTCGCCCTACCCTGACGGCGTGCCGACCCCACCGCGTTCCGTCGCCGAGCTCCTCGCCCTGCTCACCACCGACCCCGGACGGCCGCGCCTGACCTGGTACTCGGAGGCCGGCGAACGCGTCGAGCTGTCCGGGGCGGTGCTCGACAACTGGGTCTCGAAGACCGCCAACCTGCTCGTCGAGGAGTTCGATGCCGCGCCCGGCGCGCGTGTGCTGCTCGACCTGCCGGCGCACTGGCGGTCCGTCGTGTGGGCGCTCGCGGCGTGGCGGGTGGGCGCCTGCGTGGTGACGCCGGCGCGGGAGGCCGCAGGCGTCGACGCCGGGGACGCAACAGGGTCGTCCGACGATCCAGGCACCGCCGCTGATCTGGTGGTGACGGACCGTCCGTCGGCACACGCTGCGGCGCGGGATCTCGTCGTCGTCACGCTCGCCGCCCTGGCCCGCCGGTTCGACGGACCCCTGCCGGCGGGCGCCGTCGACGCGGCGAGCGCCGTGATGACCTACTCCGACCGCATCGGGTGGTCACCGGCCGTCGACCCCGCCGCGCCGGCGCTGGCCACACCAGCCGGGACGACGAGCCACGTGGACCTGTTCTCCGCCGCGGCCGCTGCAGCGGCCGGTGCCCCGCCCGCCGACAGGGCGCTCCTCGAGGGCGGCGACCTACCAGGGACGCTCGGCGCGGTGCTGGCCGTGCTGGCCGGCGCCGGCTCCGTGGTGCTGGTGGACGCCGCGATGGCTGGCGCCCTCCGCTCCGACACCCCACGCCGCACTGCACTCGTCGCGAGCGAACGCGTCACGTCGGACCGCCTGTAGCGGCTCGCCGCCGACGGCCGGTCCGCGGCAGGCTCCGACCTACCGCAGCCGCGGTCCACGAAGGGCCCCGGGTCGGTCAGGGCACGTCGGCCTGCACCAGCCGGCCTCGACCGCGCACCCGCAGCCGTCCGTCGCTCGCCGGCACGAAGGCGGCCTGGCCCTGGGTCAGCGTCACGGTGCCGTCGTTCGACGTCGCCACCGTCAGCTCCCCCGCGAGCGCCAGCAGGATCCGCGGTCCCCGACCGGGCAGCGGGTGGTCGTCGTCGTCGGCCAGCTCGGTGACGGACAGCTCGAAGTCGTCCACCGGCGCGTAGAACACCTTGGTGGCGCCGTGGAACACCTCCGGGGCGATCCGGATCGGAGGCGCCGCGACGTAGTCGACGTTGCGCAGCAGCTCCGGCACGTCGACGTGCTTGGGGGTCAGCCCCGCCCGCAGCACGTTGTCCGAGCTCGCCATGATCTCCACGCCGACACCGTGCAGGTAGGCGTGCACGCCACCCGCCGGCACGAACATCGCCTCGCCGGGCTGCAACGTCACGGGGTTGAGCAGCATCGACGTCACCACCCCCGGGTCGCCCGGGTACTCCCGCTGCAGCAGCCCGACGGTGCGGTCGGTGCGTGGCGACGGTGACCCGTCGGCGAGCCGGGCCGCGACGGCCTCGGCCAGCCGGGCCACCTCCTCCGGACCGGGCCGGGTCGCCGGGTCCAGCAGCCGGGTGAACGCCTCGCGGATGCCCTCGGTGGACGGCTTCTCCACCAGGATGCCGTGCAGCTCCTTGGCGAGCGGGCAGTCGAGGTCCGCGAACATCTCCGCCGCCCGGCGCGGGGCGCGGAACCCGCACATGGCCTCGAACTGGGTCAGCGCGTAGACCAGCTCGGGCTTGTGGTTGCGGTCCTTGTAGTTGCGGTGCGGCGCGTCGATCGGGACGCCGGCGGCGTCCTCCGCGTCGTAGCCGGCGCGGGCGGCGTCGATGTGGGGGTGCACCTGCAGGGAGAGCGGGTGCTCGGCGGCGATCACCTTGAGCAGGTAGGGCAGCTGCGAGCCGAAGCGGTTGACCACGTCGATGCCCAGCGCCTCGCGCGGGGTCCGTCGCAGCAGCTCGACGAGGTCCTCGAGCCCGTCGTCCAGCACCAGGGACGGGGCGGACGGGTGCGCGCCCATCCACGCCTCGGCGAGCACCCCGTCGTGCGTGAGCGCCAGCGTGTCCTGCAGTGCGTTCGACGAGCCCCAGGCATACGCCTGGGTCGCCTGCGTGATCCTCAGCACGGGAACCTCGGGGTGGGTGAGCGGTTGCCGGGTGATGGTACCGAGGCCCGGGCGGTCGGTGCGGCCGTCACGACCGCGCCCGGCGCTCAACCACGCAGGTCTCCGGCGACGCCCACGGACGGCCCCTCGCCGGACGTCCGGGCCGCCAGCCGCATCTCGTGCGCGGTCGCGGACGCCAGCACGGCAGCACTCAGGACCTCGCTCAGCACCAGGGCCCAGGCGGCCCCGACCGGTCCGGCCAACGAGGTGAGCACGACGATCGCGGGGACCCCGACGAGCGTGCCGGCCATGGTCGCGGCGAAGACGATCCGGACCTTCCCCTCGGGGACCAGCACCAGCCGCACGACGGCCGTGCGCAGCGAGAGCAGCACGAACGCAGCGCCGAGCCAGAAGCAGACGGCGGCGGTGGCCCGGACCTCGGGCCCGAACAGCAGCCCGGACACCCACGGGCCGGCGACGGCGAACACCAGCCAGCCCGTGGCGCCGAGGAGCCCATGGGCGAGCAGCGCGAAGCGGAGGCGCCTGCTGCGCCCGGCACGGCCGGCCTCGACCGTCCAGCTCTGGAACGCGTTGGCCAGGGTGATGGGCACGAACTGCCCGAACCGGTACAGCTTGTCTGCCGAGGCGTAGGAGCTCGCGAGCACCGGTGCGGCGACGGCGTTCACCACCGGAACGGGGACGGAGCCGTACGCGCTCCCGGCGATGTCGATGGCGGCCAGCCCACGGTCGCGGACCAGCAGGCGCCACAGCTGCGGCAGCCGGGTCCGCGGGAGCGGACGGCGGCCCGGCACCCTGCGGCTGAAGAGCACGATCCCGACGAGCGACACGCTGACCGCGAGCGCGGGGTAGACAACGAGCTGGCGGGTCAGCAGGATCAGCCCTGCTGAGGCCGCTGCGGCGGCCACCCTGGGCACCGCCTCGAAGACCGCGATCGACCGCGGGTCGCCGGCGCCGACGCAGAACCAGGCGAACGACAGGCCGGTGACGGATGCGGACACGCCCATGAGCGCCGTCGGCAGCTCGTACCCCGCACGAGCGGCGACCACGGACAGCAGCACCACGACCGGCAGCACGAGGCTCGCCACCGCGCCCCGGACGACGAGGCTCTGCCGGTACAGCGCGTACCGCCGCTCCGCGTCGGGCTCGGCCGCGATCCGCGGCGGCCCCGACACGTTCCAGCCGTAGCCGATCACGATGCCGCCGAGCGTGCCGATCGACTCCCCCGCCGCCAGGCTCGCCCAGCCGCCGGAGCCCGCAACGCGCCCGATCACGGGCAGCACCAGGAGCGGCGTGATCAGGGAGATCAGCGGGAGGCCGCCGAATCCGGCCAGGCGGCCGAGCAGGGCCCTCATGTCGTCGCTGGCGCGCCGGTCCGGAGCAGCCCGTGCAGCACGGCCAGCGTGAGCTCCGCCGTGCGGTCCCAGCTGAACGACGCCGCCCGCTCGTACCCGGCGGACCGCATGGCGGCACGGCGCCCCGCATCCGCCAGCAGGCCGCTGACGGCGACGCCGAGCAGGTCCGGATCTGTCGCGTCGACGTACTCCGCCGCCGGGCCGCCGACCTCCCGGAGGACCGCGATGTCGTTGGCCAGGACGGGGACCCCGCGCGCCATGGCGTCCAGCACCGGGAGGCCGAACCCCTCGGACAGGGACGGGCAGACGTAGAGCGCGGCCCGGCCGTAGAGCGACTCGAGCTGGGCGGTCGTCACCCAGCCGAGGAGGCTGACGTCGGCCTCGAGCCCCAGCTCCTCGACGGCTGGCCGCAACGGGTCCGCACCGTGGCTCCCCGTGATCACCAGCCGCGGTCTGACCGCGGCGTCGATGCGGGCGAGCGCCCGCACCAGGCCGACGAAGTTCTTGTGCGGCAGCCGGTTGCCCGTCGCGAGGACGAACGGTCGCTCCTCGTCGATCCCGAGACCGGCCAGCTCCCGCGCCGCCGTGCTCTCGTCGACCGGGTGCGGCGCGCTCGAGGCCAGCGGCGTGTGCGTGATGCGGGACGGCGGGACGTGGACGTGGCGCACGATGGACGCGGCGGCGTCCTCGCTGTCGGTCAGCAGGGCCCGTGCCCCCCGCGCGGCGCCGCGGATGATGCCGCTGGTGATCGCCCGCGTCACCGCGCTGACCTCGGGGTTCGGGAAGTCGAACGCAATCATGTCGTGGAGGGTCACCAGGCGCGGGACGCGGCCGGCGACCGGACCGAAGTTCGCGGGGCACCACAGGAGGTCGGCGCGGGATCGACGCGCGAGCGCGTCCACCGCGAGCACCTCCGCCAGCGCCCACACCGGCCGGTTCTCGCCGGAGATCGGTACCGTGCGCAGCTCGCCCGGGAACCAGTCCCGCAGGAGGTCGCGGCCGGTCGTGTTGGTCAGCCCGACGAGCTCGAGCTCCGGGTCGAGCCCCGCGACCCTGGTCAGCACCTGGCGGATGTACGTCTCCGTGCCGCCTCGCCGACCGGTGAAGTAGAGCAGGTCGACGGCGACCCTGGCTCGCGTCACGGGGCCTGGACGCCGAGCGTCGACGTCTCGTCGTCGGTCGTGCGGATCCGACCGCCGGCCTCCGCGCGGGTGGCGACCGTCAGGGTGCCCGCGAACATCGACGCCATCACGGTGAAGAAGCCGATGGTCAGGCCGAGGGTGACGGGGATGCCGATGCGGATCGACGCCCCCATGTCGAGGGCGCCGAACCCTCGACCGCCCCAGCTGATCACCTGCGCGAGCCCGGCGAGGAGCCCGGCGACGAAGATGACCAGACCGGTGACCACTCCGCGCTCGAGCGTGAACAGCTCGTACACCCACCGGAACCGCGGACCGATGGGCAGGAAGCCCTCGCGCGCCGCGTAGAGCTTGGTGAGCACCGAGAAGATGACCGCCTCGTACCCGAGCAGCGTGATGGCCGCGGTGTACACCATCGTGACGGTGTCGAAGCCGACGTCACCGACGCGCACCGGCCCGAACATCAGGGTCACGGTCGCCGCGCAGCCGAGGGCGAAGAGGAGCAGGCCGGGGTAGAGGAAGAGCCACCGGGGCGCGTACAGCAGCAGGAACCTCAGGTGCCGCCACCCGTCGTGCCAGCTGCGCAGGTGCGGCGGCCGCGACCGCCCGTCCTTGCTCAGGGTGGTCGGCACCTCGGTGATGCTCAGCCCGGCCAGGCTCGCGCGCACCACCATCTCGGACGCGTACTCCATGCCGGTGGTCACCAGGCCGAGCCGCAGCACGGCGTCGCGCTCGTAGCCCCGCAGCCCGCAGTGGAAGTCACGGATGTTCCGGTTGAAGAACAGCCGTCCGATGCCCGACAGCACGGGGTTGCCGAGGTACCGGTGCAGGGGCGGCATCGCCCCTGGCGCGATGCCCCCGCTGAAGCGGTTGCCCATCACCAGCTGGTAGCCCGCGCGCAGCCGCTCGACGAACGGGTCGAGCGCCGAGAAGTCGTAGCTGTCGTCGGCGTCGCCCATGATCACGTAGCGGCCGCGTGCCGCGGCCGTGCCGCCGATGAGCGCCGCACCGTAGCCGCGGTCGGCCACGGGGACCACACGCGCTCCGAGGCCCTCCGCGATCGCCTGGGACCCGTCGGTGCTGCCGTTGTCGGCGATCAGCACCTCGCCGTCGATGCCCGACGCGTCGAGGTACGCGCGCGCCTTGCGGATGCAGGTGGCGAGCGTCTCGGCCTCGTTGAGGCACGGCATCAGGATCGTGAGCTCGCAGGTCGCGGGCGCTGCCATCTGGTCCGTCCGGTGGTTCGTGCTGGGTCGCGACACCTTATCCCTCGTCCTCGTGCCGGCCGTGGGCCCCGTCGCCCGCGAGCGCGGTCAGTATGGCGCGCGCCGCCGCCTCCGCCGTACGCGTCCGGGCGGCCTGCTCGAACCAGTCGCGAGCGCTGCGGCGCAGCGCGGCTCCGCCCTCGACCGCGCGGACCAGGGCCGCCCCCAGCTCGGCGGCGTCCGTCGAGGCCGCCACGTAGCCGTTGACCCCGTCCTCGACGAGCTCCGTCGACGCGTTGTCCTCCGCCCGGACGAGCACCACGGGGGTGCCTGCGGCACAGGCCTCGACGACGACGAGGCCGTACCCCTCCCGCCGTGAGGGGTTGACCAGCACCGCGGCCGTCCCGACCGTGGCCTCGAGCTCGGCCTGGCTGACGAAGCCGGGGAGCTCGACCACGTCGTCGAGACCGAGGGCGTGCACGGCGGTGCGCACCGAGTCCCGTGACGGTCCGTCCCCGAGCAGGACGGCGCGGAGCGAGGGCACGCGCTGCCGCGCGAACTGGATCGCGGCGGGGATCGCCTCGACGCGCTTGTCCGGGATGTGCCGCCCGGCGAAGACGACCGTCGGCGGGTCCGCCGGGACCGGGACGAACGCGATGTGGTCGGTCCCGTGGATCAGCCCCGGGCTGCGGACGGGCTCGCGCCGCGCCCCCTCCGCACGGAGGCGTTCGGTGTTCATCGCCGAGTGCGCGCTCACCCACGGGCTGACGCGGACGGCCAGCCGCTGGAGCGCCGACGCGACACGCCCGACCACCGGACCGGAGTACTCCCTCCACTGCGCCGGCCGCCACACCTCGAGGAAGTCGGAGCAGAACGCGGTGCGCGTGCCGACGAGCGCAGCGCGGGCGGCCAGGACGTTGAGCGTCGGCAGAGCGCTGACGAGCACCGCGTCGTAGGACCGCCGGTGGCGGACCAGGTGGCGGAACAGCCCGAACGCGAACACGAGGGAGGCTGCCGGACGGCGCGTGCCGTGCTCGTCGTACAGGCGGGTCGCCCCGCTCACGGCGACCACCTGGACACCCGCCACCTCGGGTGCGGGCCCGGTCCACTGCCGGCGCGTGAGGTAGTCGACCTGCCAGCCCTGGTCGACGAAAGCCTCGGCGAAGAGGCGGTACTGCCGTTCACCGCCACCGGTGCTCAGCGGGTAGAAGCAGTCGAAGGCCACCGCGATCCGCACCGGGCAAGGCTAGCGAGCCGCGGTCAGCGCTATCGTGCAGCCGGCCCGACGAGCGAACGTGGGAAGAAGCCATGCCGGACTACTCCTCAGCCCCGACCGACGAACCGGTGTCGGGCACCGCCAGGCACAGGGGGCGGCGCACCTTCTGGTCCGCGTTCGGGCTGCTGTGGCTGCTCACGGCGACGTGGTCGCTGGCGTCACCGCTGGCCTCCGGCCCGGACGAGAACGCGCACGTCGTGAAGGCCGCCGCGGTGGTGCGCGGCCAGCTCGAGGGCCGGTCGGCGCCAGACAACCCGGGCTCCGGCGTCGTGGACGTGCCCGCGGTCTACGCGGACCTGATGACCTACCCGATCTGCTTCGCCTTCCACGGCGACGTGCCGGCGCGGTGCGCGACCCCGCTGCCGTCCGGCTCGGCGGCGGCGGTGCAGACCCCCGCCTCCACCTGGGTGGTCCGCAACAACCCGCTGTACTACGCCGTCGTCGGCCTGCCGACCCTGCTGCTGCCGCCGAGCAGCGCCGTCGTGTACCTCATGCGGCTGCTCTCGGCGGCGCTGACGTCGGCGGTGCTCGCCTGGGGCTTCCGCGAGCTCGCCGCCCTCCGCCGACGCTCGTTCCCCGTGCTCGGCGTGGTCGCCGCACTGACCCCGATGGTGGTCTTCCTCAACAGCGTCGTGAATCCCTCCGGCCTCGAGATCAGCGCGGCGCTGACGCTCTGGATCGCGCTCACCGCGATGGTCCGCGACCCCGACCGGACCCGGGCGGTCCCCCGGTCGATCGGCATCGCCGTGGTGTCCGTGCTGATGGTCAACTCGCGCGGCCTGTCGCCCCTGTACCTCGGCGCCATCGCGCTCGTGGTGGCGGCCATCGGCCCCTGGTCGGGCGTCCGGGCGCTGCTGCGCGACCGCCGGACGTGGCCGTGGATGGGCGTGGTCGTCCTCGGCACAGCCCTCTCGCTGGTCTGGACTCTGGGCGCCGGCACCCTGGCGGGTGGAGGCGCGGCTCATCCGGAGCTCGGCTTCTTCTCGACGGCGAACAGGACCCTGGTCGACACGGGCGACTTCCTCGTCATGTCGATCGGCCGGTTCGGCTGGCTCGACACCCTGCTGCCCACCCTCGTCGTCCTGGTCGCCGCCGCGCTGATCGGCCTGCCCACGCTGCTGGCGCTGGCGCTCGGCTCGGTGCGCGACCGGCTCGGCACGCTGGCCACGGTGGCGGTCGCCGTGCTGATGCCGGTGCTCATCCAGGCCTGGCAGGCGCGCAACGTCGGCTACATCTGGACGGCGCGGTACTCGCTGCCGCTCACCGTCGGGGTGCTGGTCGTGGCCGGTTTCGGGGCGCGTGCCGGCTCGTGGGACCTCCCGGGATGGTTCGGTCGCCGCGTCGTCGGGACGTTGCTGCCGGCCTTCGCCGCGGTCGAGCTCGCGGCGTTCCTCACCAACCTGCGGCGCTACACCGTCGGCGACACCGGCTCCTGGCGCCACGCGTTCACCGGGGCGTGGTCGCCGCCGTTGTCCGGACTGGCCCTGACCGTCCTCAACGCGGCGGCGCTCGCCCTCGCGGTGTGGCTGCTGAGCCGCCGCGGGCGGACGACAGCGACCCCGTCGATCGACACGGCCCCGGACGCGAGGCAGCGCGACGGCGCCCACGCCTGACCCACCGCGCGACGGTGCGGTGGGCGAGCACGACCGCGGCTTGGCGTGGCACGCCACCCATGGGCCAGACTGGCTGCCCATGCGCGGCATCATCCTGGCTGGCGGCTCGGGCACCCGGCTGCACCCCATCACGCTCGGCGTGAGCAAGCAGCTGGTCCCGGTCTACGACAAGCCGATGATCTACTACCCGCTGTCCACGCTCATCGCCGCGGGCATCCGGGACATCCTGGTGATCACCACGCCGCACGACGCCGCCCAGTTCGAGCGCCTGCTCGGTGACGGCTCGCAGTTCGGGGTGTCGATCAGCTACGTGCAGCAGCAGGTGCCCAACGGCCTGGCCCAGGCCTTCGTCCTGGGGGCGGACTTCATCGGCGGCGAGGCGGCCGCGCTGGTGCTCGGCGACAACATCTTCTACGGCCCCGGGCTGGGGTCCCAGCTCCAGCGGTTCAGGACGCTCGACGGTGCCGCGGTCTTCGCCTACCGGGTCGCCGAGCCGCGGGCGTACGGCGTCGTCGAGTTCGACGCCGAGGGCCGGGCCCTCTCGCTGGAGGAGAAGCCCGAGCACCCCAAGAGCAGCTACGCGGTCCCCGGTCTCTACTTCTACGACAACGACGTCGTGGCGATCGCGCGCGACCTGCGGCCGTCGGCGCGGGGCGAGTACGAGATCACCGACGTGAACCGCACCTACCTCGAGCAGGGCCGGCTGCACGTCGAGGTGCTCCCCCGGGGAACCGCGTGGCTGGACACCGGCACGTTCGACTCGCTCCTGGAGGCCTCCGACTTCGTGCGGACCATCGAGTCGCGCCAGGGACTCAAGATCGGCTCCCCCGAGGAGGTGGCGTGGCGTCGCGGCTTCCTGTCGGACGACGAGCTGCGCACGCGAGCCGAGGCGCTGGTGAAGTCGGGCTACGGCAGCTACCTGCTCGGGCTGCTCGAAGCAGCCGACCACCCGCTGTCGTGACGTCGTTCGAAGGAGCTCGATGACCTACCGCGCCCTGTCCGTGCCCGGCGCCTGGGAAGTGACCCCGGTGCAGCACGGCGACCCCCGTGGCGTGTTCCTCGAGGCGTTCCAGGGCGCCCCGTTCGCCGAGCACGTCGGGCACCCGCTGGACCTCCAGCAGGTCAACTGCTCCGTGTCCGCGGCGGGCGTGCTGCGCGGGATCCACTTCGCCGACGTGCCGCCGGGGCAGGCGAAGTACGTCACCTGCGTCCGCGGCGCCGTGCTCGACGTGGTGGTGGACATCCGGGTCGGCTCGCCGACGTTCGGCACGTGGGACACCGTCCTGCTCGACGACGTCGACCGGCGCGCCGTGTACCTGCCGGAGGGTCTGGGCCACGGCTTCTTCTCCCTCGAGGACGACTCGACCGTGATGTACCTGTGCTCGACGGGCTACTCCCCCGGCAGGGAGCACGGCGTCCACCCGCTCGATCCGACGCTCGCCATCGCATGGCCGACGACGGATCGCCGGGGTCGCCCGGTCGAGGCCCTGCTGTCGACCAAGGACACGGCTGCGCCGTCGCTGGAGGAGGCCGCGGCGGCGAGCCTGCTGCCGCGCTACGACGAGGTCGAGGCGTACATCAGGTCGCTGGCCGGCTGATCCGTCAGTGCCTCGCCCACGCCTGGGTAGGGTGACGGCGGCCGTCGGTCGCCAGCACCCTCCCGGTGGGTGAGGCCGCGGTGCAGAAGGAGGACGCGGTGCGCTGGCTCGTCGTGGGTGCGGCCGGGATGCTCGGTCGGGACATGGTCGCGGCCGCCTCGGACGCCGGGCACGCGGTCCGCGGCGTGGACCGCGACACCGTCGACATCACCGACCCGGAGTCCGTCGACGCGACGCTGCAGGCCGACCGGTACGACGTCGTGGTCAACTGCGCCGCCTGGACCGCGGTCGACGCGGCCGAGTCGGAGGAGGCGTCCGCCTTCGCGGTCAACGCGGTCGGGCCGGCGCTGCTCGCTCGCGCCGCCCGGCGGACGGGGTCGCGGCTGGTCCACGTCTCCACCGACTACGTGTTCGGTGGGGACGCGGGCTCGCCGTACGCCGAGAGCACGCCGCCGTCCCCCCGCGGCGCGTACGGCCGTACCAAGGCGGCCGGCGAGTGGGCCGTCCGTGCCGAGCAGCCCGACCACCTCGTCGTCCGCACCGCGTGGCTCTACGGCGCCGGCGGTCGGTGCTTCCCGAAGACGATGGCGCGGCTGGCCGCCGAACGTGACGAGATCACGGTCGTCGACGACCAGGTCGGGCAACCGACGTGGACGGTCGACCTCGCCGACCTCGTGGTGCGGCTCGTCCTGGCACAGGCCCCGGCGGGGACCTATCACGGCACCTCGTCGGGCGCCACGACCTGGTACGAGTTCGCCCGCACGGTCGTCGGGTCGGCCGGCTACTCCCCCGAGAAGGTGCGCCCCACCTCGAGCGCCACGCTCGCCCTGGCGGCGCCCCGGCCCGCGTACTCCGTGCTGGGGCACGACGCCCTGCTGGCGGCGGGGGTCACGCCGATCGGGCCGTGGCAGGAGCGCTGGGCCGCCGCCGCGGCCACCGTGCTGCGCGGCTGACGTCCGCGCCGCCGCTCGCGCCCGACGGGGCTGCCCGGGCGACGGTCCTCCGCCGCCGCGGTCAGGAGCCGAGCGCCGCTCGGTAGGCGTCGAGGTGCACGCGCGCCGCCGCCTCCCAGGTGAACCCCGCGGCGCGCTCCTGCGCCGCCCGCCCGAGCTCGGACCGGCGCTCGGGGCGCTCCAGCAGCGACCGGAGCGCGGCCGCGATCTGCTCGTCGGTGGTCCCGCTGTACTCCACGGCGTCGCCACCGACCTCGGGGAGCGACAGCTCCCGGCTGGTGAGCACGGCCGCGCCGCACGCCATCGCCTCGAGCACCGGCAGGCCGAAGCCCTCGCCCAGGCTCGGGTAGGCCACGACCTCGGCACCGGCCAGGAAGCCGGCGAGGTCGTCGAGCGGGAGGTAACCCGCCCGACGCACGGTCAGGTGGCCCGGCACGGCCGCCAGCGCAGGCTCGACACCCTCGTCCCAGCCGGGCCCTCCCGCGAGCACGAGTGCCGGTGGCTCCTGCCACGCCGCCACCGCGGTGACCCAGCCACGCACCAGCGCCGGGACGTTCTTGCGCGGTTCGAGGGTGCCCAGGAACGCGACGTACGGCCGGTCGGCGATGTCGAGCGTCGCACGGACACGATCGCGCTCGGCGGCGTCGGTCGGGTGGAACACCGCGGTGTCCACCCCGTGGTGGGCCACGTGGAAGCGGCCGGCGTCCCCTCCGGCGTAGCGGCGCACCTCGCGGCCCGTCGCCGCGGAGGGGACGACGAGCGCGGCCGCGTGGCGCACCGCCCACCGCGTCGCGGTGCGGAAGAACCGCCCCTTGACGGCGGAGTGCAGCGACGGGTGGCTGAAGAACGTCGCGTCGTGCAGCGTCACCACGACGGGCCGACCGGCCGCGACGGGCATCGTGTAGTGCGGGCTGTGCAGGACGTCCGCACGCCAGCGGCGCGCCACCCCCGGCAGTCCCAGCTGCTCCCACGCCATCCGCGCGGGCCGGCGTGCCACTGCTCCGGGTGCGATGACGATCTCCGCACCCGGCGCCGCTGCCGCCAGACGCTCACCGTCACGCGGCTGGACCGCCACGGCGAGCGCGAGGTCCATCGCGTCCAGCGCACGCAGCAGCTCCTCGACGTACCGGCCGACGCCACCGCGGTCCGGTGGGATCGCCGTCGCGTCGACCAGCACCCGCATCTTCATCGCGACCCGATCTGCACGGCGCCGAGCGTAACGGGGGCGGTCGGCGCGCCGGCCTGCACGGTAGAGTCGCGGACCGCAGTCCCGCCGGCCGTCGTCCGTGCGCCCCTCGCGCACCGACCGCCCGTCCCCCAGCGATCCGGAGCCGTCTGACGCCATGCGTGTCGCCGTCGTCGTGGTCACGTGGAACGCGCTCGGGCTGACGCGCCGGTGCCTGCAGTCGCTCCGCGACCAGCAGGTGCCCGCGGGGACGCAGGTGCAGCTGGTCGTGGTCGACAACGGGTCGCAGGACGGCACCGCCGCCGCGTTGCGGGACGAGCCGGACGTCCTCCTCGTCGCCCTGCCGGACAACCGCGGGTTCGGCGGCGGGGTCAACGCGGCGTTGCGCGTGACGAGCAGCGACGTCGTCGTGCTGCTGAACAACGACGCCGTGGCGGAGCCGGGGTTCCTGGCCCACCTCGTCGCACCGTTCGGCGCGGGGACCCCTCGCCTCGGGGCGACCACCGGGCTCGTCCTGCTGAGCGGGTCGTTCGTGCCGGCCGGCCCCGGTGGTCCGGCGCTCGTCGGCCACGACGGACGGAGCTGGACCCGCGCCGAGCACGGCGTCCGGCTGGTGAACAGCACCGGCAACGAGCTCACCCGGTCGGGCAATGGTCGGGACCGGGACTGGCTGCGGCCCGCCGGGTCCGTCTCGGCTGCCCCGGAGGTGTTCGGCTTCAACGGCGGGTGTGCCGCGCTGTCCCGGGCGGCCCTGGACGACGTCGGCGGCTTCGCCGAGCCGTTGTTCATGTACTACGAGGACACCGAGCTGTCCTGGCGGCTGCGGCGGCGCGGCTGGGACGTCCAGCACGTGCCGGAGGCGGTGACGCTGCACGACCACGCCGCGTCGTCCGGCACCGCCTCCGCCTTCTTCCTCGACCACAACGAGCGCAACCGGATCCTCGTCTGCCTGATCCACGCGCCGTGGGCCGTCACCCTGCGGGCGCTCGCCCGCACGGCCGTCCGGGTCACGGTCGGGCCGCAACGCGGCCGACGGGCCCGAGCGCTCCTCGGGGCGCTCGCGCGCGCGCCGTGGGCGCTCCGGCGGCGGTGGGCGGTCGACCGGACCGCCACCGTGGCCCGTGGGGTGCCCGCGGCGCTGCTCGTGCCGGACGGAGCAGGGTCGTGAGCGCGCCGCTGCGCGTCGGGCTGACGGTCGAGCAGCTCTGGCAGCCGGTCCCCGGCGGTTCGGGCACCTACATCACGCGGCTGCTCGAATCGCTCGCCCGCCGCGCGGACGTCGAGCCGCTGGGTCTCGCGGCGGCACACCGCCCGGGGCCGCCCCCCGAGGGGGTGCCTGACGTCCCCGTGCGATCGCTCGGGGCACCCCGCCCGCTCCTGTACGAGGCGTGGAACCGGTGGGGCGCACCGCGTCCGGAGTGGCTGGTGCACGGTCTGGACGTGGTGCACGCCACCACCTGGGCCGTGCCGGCCACCCGGCGGCCACTGGTCGTGACCGTCCACGACCTCGCGTTCCTCCGGGACCCGTCGCACTTCACGCCGCACGGCGTGGCGTTCTTCACCCGGGCTCTGCGGCGCACGCTGGACGAGGCCGCGGCGGTGGTCGTCCCGTCTCGGGCGACCGCCGTCGACGTCGTCGAGGCCGGCTTCGCACCCGACCGGGTGCACGTGGTGCCGCACGGTGCGCCCGGCTGGACGTGGACGGCGGACGAGCTGACCGCCTTCCGCGCCAGGCACTCGCTCCCGGACAGGTTCGTCCTGTGGTGCGGCACGTTCGAGCCCCGCAAGAACCTGGGCGGCCTGCTCGAGGCCTTCTCGATCGCGGCCGAGGTGGATCCCGACCTCCACCTGGTGCTGGTCGGCCCCCGCGGCTGGGGGGAGCGCCCCGCCGCCCCGAAAGGTCCGTGGACCGGCCGGGTGCACGAGCTCGGACGCCTGACCACCGAGGACCTGCGGCTCGCCTACGTGGCCGCGCGGGCGCTGGCGTTCCCCTCGTTCTGGGAGGGGTTCGGGCTGCCCGTCCTCGAGGCGATGTCGGTGGGCACGCCGGTGGTCACGTCTCGGGAGACGTCGATGGCCGAGGTCACCGGTGACGCCGGCGTGCTGGTGGACCCGCGGGACGCCGACGCACTGGCCGCCGGGCTGCTGCGGGCGGTGGGCCCGGACCACGACGCGCTCGCTGCCGCCGCGCTGCGGCAGGCTGCGGCGTTCACCTGGGACGCCGCAGCCGAGGCGACCGTGCGGGTCTACCGCTCGGTGGCCGGCGAGGCGTAGGCCTCGAACGGTCGACCTCCCGATGCTGCATCGGCGGCGGACCCGAGGCGGGAACCGTCATCCACCCGGTGCGGCCAGCACGCGGTCGAGCTCGGAGGAAGCCACGCAGAACGGCTCTCCGAACCGCGCCTGGTAGGTGCGCTGCACGTCGATCACCACGGCGGACCGGTAGTAGTCCGGCCACGGCCGGTCGGCCCACCGGACCAGCACGCCGCACCGCGCGTCCGGTGTGCGCGAGGCGTCGACCGCGGCCGCCGTCAGCTCCCTGTTGCCGTCGAACGCGCCGCGCAGGAAGTCGCCGAGGTGCCACGCCAGCGTCAGCTGCACCAGCACGAACGCCCCGATGAGCACGCCGACGGCCGCCCTGGTCCCGTCCGCCAGCGCCCCGTGCCAGCGCGCCGAGGTCGCCACGACGGCGAGGGTGACCAGCACCGCTAGCGACCCGAGCGCGACGACGTGGTACATGTACACCTGCCCCGCCACGCGGATCTCCGACGCGTACTTCAGCGTCAGCGTCTGGGTCGCCGTGGTCGCGCCCCACGCCACCGCCGCGCCGAGCGCGGGTGCCACGAGCCCGCGCGCGTCCGCCACCACGACGACGTGCGACCGGGACAGCCGGACCACGGCAGCGAGGGCCAGCACGTACAGCAGGGTCAGAGCGGCCGGGACGGCAGCCAGGTGGGGCGCCCCTGCCGAGGTGATCAGGTACGGCCACCCGCCCCCGGGCAGCACCCCGACGAAGGCCGCCCAGGTCGACCGGAGCGCAGCGCGCCCGAGGGCGACGTCCGTCCCGGTGTACCCCCGCTGCTGGCCCGCGGACAGGAACCGGCCGGCGACGAACACGACGGCCGGCAGCACGACGCCCGAGCCGAGCAGGGCGAGGACGCGGCCGACGGCACGCACGCCGCGCGACCTCCAGACGGCGATCCCGGCCACGACGAGCACGGCGGCCACCCCCGCGACGACGCCGGCCAGCATCTCGTACCAGAGCACCGCCAGCACGCCCAGCAGCCCGAGCCACACCACGTCCGACCAGCCGGACCGCCCGGGTGCCACGGCGCGCAGCGCCGCACCGAGGACGACGAACCCCAGCAGCGCGGAGGCCCAGCCCGCCATCAGGAACGAGGAGACGGGGTCGTTGGACCACGGGTGCAGCTGCAGGCTGGCGCCGAGCACGGCGGCGGTCACCCCGAAGCACCGTGCCAGCAGGTCCTCGTCGACCGCCCCCGCGTGCCGCAGGCCCCAGGCGGCGCACCACGCGACCGCGAGGGCCGTGCCCCAGATCAGCGTGGCCCCCGCCAGCACCGCGACCGTCCGCGCGGGCAGGCCCGTCGCGGCGGGCAGCGCGTAGGAGACGTAGTGGAACAGCGCCCCGAGGGCCTGGCCGACGGGGTTGAAGTGCCCCGCCTGCTGGCCGGCGTTCCAGCCGTAGGCCAGGGCACCGGCGACGCTCCCCCGCACCTCGCCGTAGGTGAAGAGGAAGGCGTGGAAGTCGTCGCCCATCAGCGGAACTCGGGCGATCGGGACATATCCCGCGGCCAGCAGCACCGTTCCCGCGGCGAACCACGGCCACCGGCTCCGGGCGCGCAGCATCGCCACGACCTTTCCTGAGGGGCCACCGACGCTCCACCGGAGGAGCGGTTTTGGGCCATTTGCGTGTGCCGGGCGGGGCAGTTCCGCGCGGGCGATTCAGTGAGGATACCGGCGCCTGCTATCTTCACCCGGTCGGGTCGCACCCTCGAGGCTGTGCGTTCCTCGGGCCGAGCATGTGCCCGCCCGTCATCTGCAAGAGGGGGAAGCCGTAGGCATGCGTGTCGTCGTCGTGGGCAACGGAGGCCACGCGCGCGCCTGCCTGGACGCCTGGGACGCCGCATCCGGTCTCGAGCCGGTCGGCTACGTCGCCCCCGATTCTGGTGACGTCCTCGGTCTGCCGCATCTCGGGAGCGATCACGACCTGGCGGCCCTGGCAGCCGACGGCCTCCGGCTCGCCTTCGTCGCGCTCGGCTCGAACCACCTGCGGGCCGAGGTCTCGTCCCAGGTCCGTGCCGCCGGCCTGGAGCTCGTCAGCGTGGTGGCACCGACGGCGGTCGTCGGCCCCACCGCGACGATCGGGCCGGGCAGCGTGGTGCTGCACCGCGCGGTGCTGGGCGCCCGGGCCCGGGTGGGCTCGGGGTCGATCATCAACACGGGCGCGACCGTCGACCACGACTGTGTCATCGGGGACTTCGTCCACGTGGCGCCGGGTGTCAACCTCGCCGGGACGGTCACCGTCGGTGACCGCGCCATGATCGGCATCGGCGCCAGCGTCGTGCCCGGCGTGACCATCGGCGCCGATGCCGTTGTCGGTGCGGGCGCGGTGGTCCTGCACGACGTCCCCGCCGGCCGCACCGTGGTCGGCGTCCCTGCCGAGGAGAAGTGACCGTGATCCACATCGCCAGCCCGGACCTGTCGGGCAAGGAGTCCGACTACGTCGCCGAGTGCCTCGAGACCACGTGGATCTCCTCGGTGGGGCACTTCATCACCGACTTCGAGGCGGCGTTCGCGGAGGTCGCCGGCACGCGCCACGTGGTGGCGACGAACAATGGGACGACCGCGCTCCACCTCGCCCTCGCGGCCCTCGGCATCGGTCCCGGCGACGAGGTGATCGTGCCGGCGCTGACCTACATCGCCACCGCGAACGCCGTGGTGTACGCCGGGGCGACCCCGGTGTTCGCCGACGTCGAGCCGGACACGATGAACCTCGATCCGGCGGACGTGGTCCGCCGGATCACGGACCGCACGCGAGCCGTCATCCCCGTGGACCTGTACGGCCACCCGGCCGACATGACCGCGATCATGCAGATCGCCACGGAGCACGGCCTCCTCGTGGTGGAGGACGCCGCCGAGGCGCACGGCGCCAGCGTGGAGGGCCGTCCGGTCGGTTCCCTCGGGCACGCGGGTGTGTTCAGCTTCTTCGGCAACAAGATCGTCACCACCGGCGAGGGCGGGGCGGTCACGACGGACGACGACGAGCTCGCGGCCCGCCTGCGCCTGCTCCGCGGCCAGGGCATGGACCCGAACCGGCGCTACTGGTTCAACGAGGTGGGCTTCAACTACCGGATGACCAACGTCGCTGCCGCGATCGGCCTCGGCCAGCTCGAGCGGATCGGCGATCTCACCGCACGACGCCGTGAGATCGGCACGAGGTACACGGACCGTCTGTCCGCCGTGGACGGCGTGCGGCTTCCGACCCAGCGGCCCGGCACCCAGCGGGTGGACTGGCTGTACACCGTGGGAGTCGACGGCTTCACCACCGAGCAGCGCAACGAGCTCATCGAGCGGCTGGCGTCCGACGGCATCGAGACGCGGCCCGTCTTCTACCCGCTGCACCTGATGCCCCCCTACATCACCGAACCGGTCCAGGCCTTCCCGGTCGCCGAGCAGCTGGGCGCGCAGGGGATCTCCCTGCCGACCCACACGCTCCTCAGCGACGCGGACGTGGACCAGATCTGCGACGCGTTCACGTTGCGCGTCCGCGAACTGCGCGGATGAGCGTGATGGCGGCCGCGCCGCCCGACCACGAACGGACACAGCGGCGCCGTAGCACGTTCCTCCGGATCCTGAGCGCCGACCGACCCCGAGAGCCGCGCTCGGTCGTTGCGACGCCGCTGCTCGACCTGGCAATCGGGTCGTCCGATGCCGCCGTCGCTGTGACGACGCTCTACCGCGAGGTGCTGGGGCGTGAGGCCGACACGGACGGCCTGAAAGCGTGGACGACCAACATCAGGTCGGGTATGTCCGTCCGCGCCGTGGCGCAGGCCTTCGTCACCTCGCCGGAGTTCGGACGGCTTGCCAGGGAGCACCGCGAGGGAGTGCTCGACCAGCTGGGCGCCTGGGACGCGAGAAGATACCTTGCGGAGCTCGGGGTCGCGTTCCGACCCACCGACCACACCTACCGCGAGGGACGAGTGTCGGACGAGGTGTTCGTCCGAGCCCTCTTCGAGGTGGCTCTCCACCGCAGTCCGACCGAGGGTGAGCTCGAGCACGAGCTCACCAAGCTGGCGACGGGCACGAGCAGGGAGTGGCTCATCCGCGCGTTCGCCAACAACCCAGCCACGCTGGAACGGTCGGTCGGTCAGCGGCGCACAGGTCTGCGAGCCTTGCTGCGGCACCGGAGGGATCGTGCGGCCCATCTGGCGGGGTTCCGCAACCTCGTGGCTCTTGCCGAGCACCGACAACTGACCGTGCTGATCGACCTGGCGGCCGGTCGCCCGCACGTACTTCCCACCGCCCCGACAAGTGGGCGGAGCCTCACGTGAAGGTGCTGATCGCCTCGACCACGGTGCCGCACGTCTCGGGGGGTGGTTCGCTGATCGCGCGATGGACGGCCGAGGCGATGCGCCAGGAGGGCCACGACGTCGAGGAGTTCTACCTGCCCTTTCCGACGGAACCCAGGCAGGTGCTCTCCGCCATCGTGGGGCTGCGCGCGATGCCGTTCGCGGGCAGCGCCGACCGCCTTCTGGCCATCCGCTGGCCCGCTCATGTGATCCGGCACGAGAACAAGGCGACGTGGTTCATCCACCATTTCCGTCAGCTCTTCGATCTGTGGGACACGCCGTTTCGTGGAGTGCCGGACAACGCCGAGGGCATGGCTTTCCGCGAGGCGCTGCGGCGGATCGACAACATGGCGCTGTCGGAGTCTCGCGCCCTGTTCTCCAACTCGCTGATCGTCCGCGATCGTCTGCGCCACTACAACGAGCTCGAGGCGCAGCCGCTGTTCCCCCCGCTGGGCGGCGACACCTCGCGGTTCCGTACGGACGACTACGGGGACTTCATCTTCTATCCGAGTCGCCTGACACCGATCAAGCGTCAGATGCTGGCGATCCGGGCGATGCGCTACACCACGACCCCGGTGCGGCTGGTGATCGCCGGCCGGCCTGACGTCGCCTCGTTCGGTACCGATGTCGCCGACTACGTGCGTCGACAGGGCCTCGAGGACCGTGTCGACCTCCGGCTCGGCTGGATGCCGGAGGAGGAGAAGGTCGACCTGCTTGCTCGCTGCCTCGCCATCGCGTACTTGCCGAGGGACGAGGACTCGTACGGCTACCCGTCCCTCGAGGCGTCCCACTCGGGCAAGGCGATCGTCACGCTCACGGATTCCGGAGGCGCTCTGGAGTTCGTGCGGGACGGCGTGGAAGGCCTCGTCACGGAACCGACCGCCGAGGCACTGGCGCAGGCCTTCGACCAGCTCTACCTGGATCGCTCAGCAGCCGAACGCATGGGCCGCAACAGCTTCGACCGACGGGCCGAGCTCGGCATCGACTGGCCCACGACCATCGCCCGACTGCTGGGAGACGGCGCATGAAGCTCCTGGTGGCAAACAACGCGGCGCCATTCGTGCGAGGTGGTGCGGAGCTGCTCGCGGACCGGCTCGTGGCCGAGCTCCGGCTGGCAGGGCACGAGGCAGAACTGTTCCGGATGCCGCTGGGGAACTCCCCGGAGCAGATTCTCGAGTCGATCGTGGCGGCCTCCTTGACGGAGCTGGTGAACGTCGACCGCGTGATCGGTCTCAAGTTCCCGGCGTACCTCGTCCCGCACGACGACGTCGTCATCTATCTGGTCCATCAGTTCAGGCAGGCCTACGAGGAACCGCCGGTCGGCTGGCCGGCGGACCCTCGCCTCGATCCCGTGGTCGCCGCCGTCCGCGCTGCAGATTCCGCGGCCTTCGACGCGGCAACCCGGATGTACGCGATCTCCCCGTTCGTGGCCGAACGGCTGAGGCGCACGAACTCGGTGGAGGCCCAGGTCTTGATGACGCCACCGCACACGGACCACGAGTTCCGGACGGCCGACGCTGAGGGCTTCATCGTCGCTCTGGGCCGCCTCTCCGCGAGCAAGCGACAGCTCGACGCGGTCAGGGCGATGCGACACGCGCGCCCCGGATACCGCCTCGTCGTCGCCGGGCAGCCCGAGACACCGCAGGTCCTCGAGGACATCGAGCGCGAGGTCGTCGAGGGGGCTCTCGAGGACCGCGTCCAGGTCATCCCCCGGTTCATCTCGGAGGTCGAGAAGCTGGACCTTCTTGCTCGTTGCAGCGGCTCCGTCTACCTCCCGATCGACGAGGACTCGTACGGCTACGTCTGCTACGAGGCTGCAATGGCCTCGAAGCCGAGCATCACCGGCACCGACTCCGGTGGGACCACGACGCTCGTGAAGCACCGCGAGACCGGACTGGTCACGGCGACGGACCCGCACTCGCTCGCGGCCGCCTTCGACGAGATCGCACTTCGACCGTCGGAAGCCGCTCACATGGGGGTCAAGGCAAGGCGGCTCGCTCTCGATCTGGACCTGTCGTGGTCACGCGTCATCTCGGAGCTGACCCGATGAGAGTGGCCATGCTCACGCCGATGGCACAGGACAGCGCCATCGCAGACGTCATGCTGCAGGCCGTTCCGGACCTCGCTCGTGAGTGGGACCTCGAGATCTGGTACCCGGCCGACCCGAGCCCACGTCCCTGCCCTGTGCCGTCGCGGTCCTTCGGCGCCCTCGACACCGACGCCGTCGTGGAGCTGGCTGAGTTCGACCTGGTCATCTACGTGCTCGGTGACAGCCCCTTCCACGCTGCGATGCTGCCCTACCTCCGACGCGTGCCCGGGCTCGTCGTGCTGCACGACGCGTCGATCACCAACCTGATCCGCACGGCAGCCGTCCGGGACAAGTCCTTGGACGAGGTCGTCAGCGAGGTCGAAGAGCTCCACGGCGAGGAGGCGGCCGAGATCCTGCGGGTCGGCTATGCACCTGGCGGCCCGTTGAAGTGGTTGGAGTTCTGCGCGCAGGTACCCCTGGACCACGTCGCTCTGCAACGAAGCCTGGGCGCCGTCGTCCACTCCGACTGGCACGCACGTCGCCTCGACGGCATGTCTCTCGGTGAGGTCACCGTCGCACCCCTGCCCGTCCCGACGGGGCGCAGCCGAGAGAAGTCGGAGCGCGCGCGCGGCCCCATCGACAAGGCGCTCGCGTCCCTGTCGCCCTCCGACATCCTCGTCGTGACCGTCGGGCACGTGAATGCGAACCGGCTCGTGGACGAGATCGTCGCTGCGACTGCCGACGTGAACAACGGCAACGTCCACGTGTGGGCCGTCGGTCACGTCGAGGCTGCCGCACGCTCAGAGCTTCGCCGGCGTGTGGTCGAGCTGGGACTGAGTGAGCGATTCACGCTCACCGGACGGGTGGACGACGCGCTGCTCGCGGACATCCTGGCGCGTGCGGACATCGCCGTCGCGCTCCGGACGCCCGTGCTCGAGGGGCAGTCGGCGAGCGTGCTGACGCAGATGGGTGCAGGTTTGCCGGTCGTCGTGCTCAACCACGGGCACTACGCGGAGCTCCCGGACGACGCGGTGGTGAAGGTCGATCCCGACAACGTGCGCCTGGGGCTCGTCGAAGCGCTGCAACGGCTCGCAACGGACCCTGCCGAACGGGCCAGTCGCGGGTCGGCCGCCCGCGAGTACGTGGGTGCTCGATCAGGTTCCGCCTACGCCGAGGCGATCCTCGTCGCGGGCGAGCGTGCCCTAGCCGCGCGTCCCCTGAACGTCTTGGCCGCCGACCTCAATCGGCGGCTCGAGAGGCTACGGCTGCATCGCCAGGCAGCGGTGCTCGACACGGCGACCGACCTGGCCTTCGAGCTGTTCGACCTGTCGTAGGAGCACACGTGGACCCCGTCCGGATCAACGACCTCTCGCGAGCGCTCAGCGTCGAGCGCGCTGCGCTGCTGGAGACGTTCGGCCACGTGATCGACAGCGGCTGGCTGGTCCACGGACCCCAGCACGCCGCCTTCGAGGCCGAGCTCGCCGAGTACGTCGGGACGTCCGATGCTGTGGCGGTCGCCAGCGGCACCGACGCCCTTGAGCTGGCGCTGCGCGCGGCGATGCCCGCGGGACGGGACGTCGTGGTGACCACGGCCAACTGCGGCGGGTACTCGGCTACGGCGGCGCGACGGGCCGGCTTCCGGGTGCGGTACGCCGACATCGACGCCGAGACGATGTGCATCGACGCCGCGTCCCTCGAGACGCAGCTGGACGCGTCCGTCGGCGTGGTGGTCGTCACCCACCTGTACGGGCGGGCCGCCGACGTCGGTGCCGTCCGGAACGTCGCGACGAAGCACGGCGCTCGAGTCCTCGAGGACTGCGCGCAGGCCATCGGTGCCACCACCGGGCAAGGCCGCGTCGGTTCACTTGCGGACGTCGCGGCCTTCAGCTTCTACCCGACGAAGAACCTCGGCGCGCTGGGCGACGGTGGCGCCGTCCTGACGTCGGACCCCGGGATCGCGACGCAGGTGCGCGAGCTGCGCCAGTACGGCTGGCAGGGCAAGTACACCGTCGGCCGGGACGGTGGCCGCAACTCGCGGCTCGACGAGCTGCAGGCGGCGGTCCTGCGCAGTCGGTTGGGCTACCTCGACCGGGACAACGCCCGACGGCGAACCGTCATCGGCGCCTACGCGGCGGCGTCCACCGACCGGGTGCGCGTCCTGCCGGCAGACGGGCCGTGGCACGTGGGCCACCTGGCGGTCGTGGTCACCGAGCACCGCGACCAGCTGCGTGAGCACCTCACGGCAAGGGGCATCGGAACCGATGTCCACTACCCCGTCCCCGACCACCGCCAGCCGGCCTGGTCGGCGGAGTTCGTTGGGCTGAGCCTGCCCGTGACCGAATGGGCGGCGCAACGGATCCTGTCCCTGCCGGTGTACCCGGGGCTGCGGGACGACGAGGTCGAACGGGTCTGCGATGCCCTCGCCACGTTCTGACGGCGCCGATCTGGCCGCGGCGGAGGTGCGCTACTCCGTCATCGTGCCGGTCTACGGAAACGAGTCCACGCTCGGCGCTCTCATCGACCGTCTCGTCGAGGTCTCCTCGCGCCTGGACGGCGCCATGGAAGCGGTCTTCGTGGTTGACGGCTCTCCGGACGGTTCCCTCGCGGTCCTCCGTCGGCTGCTCCCCCGCGCGGGCATGCGCAGCCAGCTCGTCGTCCATTCACGCAACTTCGGATCGTTCCCCGCCATCCGTACCGGCCTTGCCGCGGCGAGAGGCACCTTCCTCGGCGTGATGGCGGCCGATCTGCAGGAGCCACCGGAGCTCATGGAGGCGTTCTTCGAACGACTCGCCGGTGGCGAGTACGACGTCACGGTGGGCCGTCGGGAGTCCCGGTCGGATCCCGCGATCTCCTCGCTGGCGTCCCGGACTTTCTGGTGGCTCTACCGGAGGGTGATCAACCCCGCCATACCGCGAGGCGGTGTTGACGTATTCGGCTGCACCCGCGAGGTTGCGGATCAGCTCCTTCGTCTCGACGAGGCGCACTCGAGCCTCGTTGCGCAGCTGTACTGGGTCGGCTACCGGCGCACCGAGGTGCCGTACGAGCGCAAGCCCCGCCCGTCGGGGACCTCCGGATGGACGTTCCGCAAGCGCCTCCGTTACCTGCTCGACTCGGTGTTCGCCTTCACCGACATCCCGATCAGCCTGCTCACCACGGTGGGCCTGCTCGGAGGCGCGCTCACGACGGTTGCCGCGGTCGTCGTCTTCGTCGGATGGCTCGTCGGTCGCATCGTCGACCCTGGTTACACGCCCCTCATGCTGGTCCTGCTGTTCTCGACCTTCACGCTGCTGTCCGGGCTCGGCATCGTGGGGTCCTACGTCTGGCGCACGTTCGAGAACAGCAAGGCGAGACCGGTCTCGATCGCCATGTCGATTGAGGGGTTCGACGGTGCCGAGTGACGGTCCACGATCCCTGCGCTCGTCCGCGCTGCGGTTCCTCGTGGCGGGCGGCCTGAACACGGTTGTGACCGCGATCGCCTTGTCGCTGCTCGCTCGCGTGATCGATCCGCGGCTGGCCTACACGATCGTCTTCGCGCTCGGTGTGGGGCTCGCGGTCGCCATGGCCGGCGGCTTCGTGTTCGGCGTGCGTATGACGACCCGCCTCGCCCTGCTCTACGTGCTGATGTACCTGACGGTCTACCTGGTGGGCCTGGGGGCCGTCACCCTGGCGGTTCACCAGGGACTTCCCCGCTCGTGGAGCGGACTGGTCGTGCTGGTGACCGCGCCCCTCACCTTCGTCGGTGGCCGACTGCTCCTGGTCGGTCGCGTCAGGACACCCGAGAGGACTCGCTGATGAGCTTCTTCGTGCATCCGCAAGGCATCTGCGAGTCGCAGACCGTGGGAGAAGGCACCCGCGTATGGGCGTTCGCCCACGTGCTGCCAGGCGCGGTGATCGGCGCGGACTGCAACCTGAACGACCACGTCTTCGTGGAGAACGACGTGATCATCGGCGACCGCGTCACGCTCAAGTCCGGCGTCCAGGTCTGGGACGGCGTGCGGCTCGCCGACGACGTCTTCGTGGGGCCCAACGTGACCTTCACCAACGACCCGTTCCCCCGTAGCAAGCACTACCCGGAGACGTTCGCCACGACCGTCGTCGGGCGTGGGGCATCGATCGGCGGCGGGGCGGTCATCCTGCCGGGCGTGCGCATCGGGCGCGGTGCGATGGTGGGCGCCGGGGCTGTGGTCACCAAGGACGTCCCGGCCAACGCCGTGGTGGTCGGCAACCCCGCGCGGATCAAGGGCTACGTCCACGAGCCGGTCGCGGACGATGCCGTCCCGGTGGCGAGCAGCGCGAGCCACGAGGTTGCGCTCATCGGAGGCGCGCGCCTGCTCCCTGTGACGGTTGCGCAGGACCTGCGCGGCTCGCTGGCCGCGCTCGAGCTCGGCCGTGACGTCCCGTTCGCACCGGCGCGCTTCTTCGCCGTCTTCGGCGTGCCGTCCAAGGACGTCCGCGGCGAACACGCGCATCGTCGGTGCGAGCAGCTCCTCGTGTGCCTCGCGGGCTCGGTGCGGTGCATCGTCGACGACGGCAACCGCCGCCAGGAGGTGCTGCTCGACCGCCCCGGCCTCGGCCTCTACATGCCGGCGATGACGTGGGGCACCCAGTTCGACTACTCCCCGGACGCGGTCCTCGGAGTCTTCGCATCCCTGCCCTACGACAACGAGGACTACATCCGCGACTACGACGAGTTCATCGCGGCTCGGCAGGCCTAGGGACCATCACTGCCGCGCGTTCGCAAGTGCGAATGCGTTCCACGCTCCGCCGAGGCCGCTGGCCACGGGCGGGCCAAGGAGTTCCGTGAAGTGCTTCCGGGCAGCCTCGACGTCCGCAGCCGCGAACCCCCGATAGTCGACGTGCACGGCGCAGAATCCGGCCTTTACGAGTTGCTGGACGCCAGCACGGTCGAGGGGATCCGGGACAGATCGTTGCCAGTTGTCGGCGGCCGACCACTTCATCGCACCGAATGACCACGATTTCTCCGGATTAGTCAGTGCCGGCCACAGGTGCTCATAACCGCCCAGCCCGTTCAGCGGCGGCTCTTCCGGGTATGACATGCGAGGAAGCTCAAGGACCCCGCAACGTTGGGGAATCGTTGAGTTCAGAGCGGTGGCGTACTCACGTCCCGCCGCCGCGATCGCTATGGAAGGCGCGGCAGACTCCCGGAACCACGAGCGCTGAGGCAGCACGGTGTCGAACACCACGAGAAGGAGAACAACGGCCGCTGCGACCCAAGCCCATGGACCGCGCCCGGGCCACCTCAGCGCCCGCCACGCGAGGCCCGCGCCGACGGTCAGAAGGGTGAAGATCACCGGGGTCAGACGATCCCACCCACGCAACTGAGGACTCACCGCGGCAGCGAACAGGAAGTTCAACCCCCACGGCACGAAGAACAGGACGGACACCGCCAGGAGCCACGTGACGAGGGAGCCCGATACCCGGCTCAGGTCAGTGACCCTACGCGTCCGCCGCCTTCCGACGACGACAACCGCGACAAGGCACAGCAGAAGTGCACCAAATGTGAAGACCGACCCAAAATCTGCGTCCCAGATCACACCGGAAGTTGGTGCTTTCTCGCCCGCCGCAACCATACCGTGGACCCACGAATTGACCGGCGCCCAGCCTGGGATCATCGACTCAGGTGCCGGGAGGATCGCGTAGGCAAGGACCCCGCTGAAGATCACAGACTCGACTGGAAGGCGGCCGGCGACTGCCTGACTCGTCGGATGCGAGTGGACGAAGAGCAGGGCTGGCGCCAACAGCGCGCCCGTGACGAAACCCACCGCCGCTGCAGGTAGCAGTTCGGCGAGGGCGTGCCGCCAGGAGAGGCCCCTAGCAAAGCGGAACGCCACCGCGGACGCGACGAGAGCGACCGCGAAGGCTGCGTAGTAGATGCCACTGCCAGCAATCAAGACCACCACGCCACCGAGCGCGGCAACCTTAGGCCACCGGTGGCGGGACCTCCACATGCGTTCGAGGCCACCGGATCCGATCCACAGTGCAAGACCCACCGCGAGGACCGCGGAGTACATCGATCCCAGATAGACGTGCCACAACCGCTTCCAGTGGTAGGGCACAGCCATGAGACCCCAAGAGCCGGCAATAGCCATCGGCCCGCTGAGGTGGGCAACCCGGAGGACCCAGTACGCCACGACTGCCGTCACGGGGAATGACAGTGCGTACATCACGTTCACGCCGGCGAAAGGATTCCCGGACAGATGCGTAATCAGGCCGGCGACTGCATCTTGGAATACGTCGGCAGTTGGATAGTAACGAAGATCCATCCCGATCGGAAAACCAAGATGAGAATTACCAAAGGGAGTTCCAGCAGACCAGAGCTGCGCCGTGGCGTAGGAAGGCAGGAGGTCACCTCCGCCGAGTGGTCCGGCGATAAGTGATCGCCCACCACCAAATCCAAGCAGGAAGAGGACGGCACCACCGAACCCGGCGAGTGCCGTCTCGCTCAGAGCAGCCCAGAGCTGACGCCGTCGGTGGTCGGCCACTCTCGCGGTCCAGCGCCGGAGCACCGGCGCCGCACCACCTGAGTGGCCTGGAACCCGCGCTGTTGACCGGTTCGACAGCCCCGACGCGTCCGCGGAAGCATCCGTGTGCTCCGGGCTTGTTCTGGCACGCATTGCTCTCCCGACCCCCTTCGGCCCGCAGAAGGCCGCCCAAAGAGTACCCGGCACGAATCGAACGCGGGCTCCCAGGTACTCTCGGTTCATTCCCACGAGAGGCTGGAGGGACGTGGACGCGCCCCATCTTGTGATCGCAAGCACGCACCGTACGCGTGCACTGGCCCGTGAGTCCGTCCGAACTGCTCTCGCGGGCGGACACCGGGTCACGGTGGTCGACCTGGATGGTTCCTACGTCCCAGTCGCTCGGGAGGAGCTGTCGAGTCCCGGCGCCGTAGGCCTCTCGCCGCGCATGGTCCATCTCCAGTGCGCTGGGAGTGACAGCCTGGAGCTTCAATCAGTGATCGTGGACCACGTCCGGCGCGCCCTGAGCCTCGGCGCATCGGGCCCGGCGTCTCGCGAGCTCAGACCCGGAATGCTCCTGCACAGACTCAGCGCACAGAACGACTGGACCGTTCTCGACGGCCGCGTGCTTTCCCAGGCGCGATTGGTCGTTGTGACGGACGATGGAACGCTAATTGTTGACGGTAGGGAGGTAGACGCGGTCGATTTGTCTGGACTCGACGCGGAACGCCCCTGGCTGTACGACGCGCGCGCGCACACGCCGACCGCACTCCTGAGTCGGCATCCTGCGTTTGCCGCCTTCGTCGCCGACGTAGCCGCGCGGGTTCGCGCTGACGAGGCCCAACTCGGCTCGCGAGGACCGGACTGGGACATGTCCGTGACAAGCCTGGAGCTCCCACTCGACGAACCGCTTCGGCAGCTGTACCGCGGTGCACTGGCCTCCGAAGCGTCCACCGCTGTCCCTGACCCATACGACGCCGGGGACGTCGACGCGCTGCGGAGCTGGCTCACGGAGACCGCAGAGCCTGGCCGTCCCCCGCGCTACCTCGACGCGATTCTCGCCACACGGCCAGACCTTCAGGATGCGTTTCCCCGCGTGCCCGGTGCCGACACGGCCGCCTACCTGGACTGGGTCGCCACCCACGCCGCAGCAGAGGGCTATCCCGCCGAGATCGTCGACGAGGCGCTCCGACGCACCCCCGAGCTCCGTCGCCCGGCTCCGGCCCTGCACCGCGCACCCGGCGTCACCGTGGTCGGCTACCTGACAGCGGAGCTCGGCATCGGGGAGTCGGCGCGGCGCATGGTCGACGCCCTCGCCGCCGCGGGCGTGCCGCACGCGGAGCGACCGATCGACCTGCACCTGGCCAGCCGCCACGCAGCAGCGCCGGTCGTCCCGGACGGGCCCGTCTACGACACCACGTTGTTCTGCGTGAACGCGGACCTCACGCCGGCTGTGGCCGCGACCGTCCCCGAGCTGGTGCGGCGCAGCTATCGCGTCGGCATGTGGTACTGGGAGGTCGAGGAGTTCCCCGTCTCCCAGCACGGCGGTTTCGCAGCCGTCGACGAGGTCTGGGTGGCCACCGACTTCGTCCACCGCGCCATCGCGCCGCACTCGCCGGTGCCCGTCAGGACGCTGACCCCACCTCTGCCGCAGCGCGGGCCGGAGCCGCGGCTGACCAAGGCGGACCTCGGCCTGCCCGACCGCCCGGTGTTCCTGTTCTCCTTCGACTACCTGTCGACGGCCGAACGCAAGAACCCGGTGGGCCTGGTCGACGCCTTCGAGCGGGCCTTCGAGCCGGACGAGGGCCCGGTGCTGGTGATCAAGTCCATCAACGCCGACAAGCGCGTCGCGGATGCGGAGCGCCTCCGCCTCCGTGCGGCGTCCCGTCCGGACGTCCTGCTGCTCGAGGACTACCTCGACGCGGACGCGCGTGACGCCCTCGTCGCGCGGTGCGACTGCTACGTGTCCCTGCATCGCAGCGAGGGTCTGGGCCTCACGATGGCCGAGGCGATGGCCTGGGGGAAGCCGGTCATCGCCACCGCCTACTCCGGCAACCTGCAGTTCATGACCGAGGAGAACAGCTTCCTGGTGCCCTGGTCGCCCGTCGCCATCCCGGCCGACGCGCCGCCGTACCCGCAGGGAGCCGTCTGGGCCGACCCGGACCTGGATGCAGCGGCGGCGTTCATGCGTCTCGTGGTCGACTCCCCGGACGTCGCCGCCGCTCGGGGCGCCCGCGCTGCCCAGGACATCGCCACGCTGCACAACGCCGAGGTCGCCGGACGGCGGATCTCCGCGCGCTTGGTCGAGCTGGAGGTTTCTCGGCGATCGCGGTCGAGGCGCTCGCTGGTGCGCGCGGCACGACGGTCAGCTCGTGCCGCCCTCGATGCCTTCCGCGACGAGCTCCGGTGATCGGACCGGGGCGTCGGGGGTCGCGCTGAGGCGCCGCGCCCATCGGCGGCCGAGCCGGTGCGTGGGCACCTCGACCGTGACGTGCAGCAGCCATGCCGCGCCGAGCACGACGACGGTCGCCGCGAGCACGGCCAGCCCTGCGGGAGTGCCGTGGTGCACGAGCACCGAGATGAGGGCGTAGCCGAGCACCGGGTGGACCACGTAGAGCGGGTAGCTCACGTCGGCGAGGCGCCCCAGGGTGCGGTTGGGTCGCCAGGTGTCGCCGAGGACGACGAGGGCGCAGAACAGACCGATCGCCCCGAGGAACGTGAGCCGGTATCCCACGGTGGTCGGCAGGACGTGCGAGGTGCTCAGCAGCAGCAGGTGCGTGGCCGCGAGAAGGACGACCACCAGCCATGCGACGCCACGGCCGACGGCGGCGCGGCGCGCCCCGGACAGCACTGCGCCGATCAGCATCACCGGAAGGAAGGGCAGCGCCAGCAGCAGGATGTAGGTGGCGCCGCCCGCGGCCGAGCCGGCGATGACGTGGGGCGCGGGGACCAGCAGCTGGACGAGCACGCAGCCGACGGCCACCGCCGCGGGCGCGACCCAACCCCGCGCCAGGCGCCGGTAGGCGATCAGACAGATCCCGTAGAACACCAGCTCGATGATCAAGGTCCATACGATGCCGTCGCCCGGCGCCTGCACTCCTGTCGCGAGGGCCAGTCCGGGGACCATGCCCGCGAGCACGCCGGCCACGGACAGCTCATGGGCGGGATCACCCATCAACCGCACCACCAGCACCGTCACCGCGAACCCGGCGGCGTACGTCGGCAACACCCTCAGCAGCCGGCCGACGATGAAGCCACGACGGCTGTAGCGCTCCAGGCTGATGGCGATCACGAACCCGCTGAGCAGGAAGAACAGGGCCACACCGAAGCCCCCGAGGTCGACTCCCGAGCGCTCGACGAGCCGTGGGAGCAGCGGGGCGCCCGTGTCTGCGGCGTACAGCGCCGGACGCCGGGCGAGCGACGCCGCCACGTCCTGGCGTACCCAGAACACCACGCCGAAGTGGAACAGGAGAACCGAGGCCGCTGCGACACCGCGCAGGGCGTTCGCCCACTCGACGCGGCGCGCGCTCACTGCCCGCGCAGCAGGCGCCGCACGCGCCCACCCGCTCGCCGGGTGACCTCACGGACACCGCCCGCCCGCAGGTAGCCGCGTGCGAGCGCCAGGTCCGAGCGGACCGACGGCTTGGGCCCGATGCGCCGGCGTGAGCGGGACGGCTGCTGGGGTGCTCCGGGTACGGCGAGGTCGGCCGCGCGTCGTGGGAACCGGCAGAACGCGACCAGCGGCTCCAGGGCGCGCGACCACACGAACTCACCGGCCACCGCCCGGACCGCTGCTGCGGCCGCCGAGCCGGCGTGCTCGTCGAACAGCATCTCCTCGAGCGCCGCCTCGAGCGCCTCGACGTCCTGCTCAGGGACCGCTCGGCCCAGCCCTCGCTCCCGGATCAGCTCCCCGAACGTGTCGCCGTCCGTGGCGACGATCGGCAGGCCGGCCCACAGGTAGTCGAGGATGCGCGTGCGGAAGCTGTAAGCCGTCTCCACGTGCGCGAAGTGGGTCGAGACCCCGAGGTCCGCGTCGAGCAGGTAGTCCGCCCGCTCGTCGTACGGGACCCAGCCGTCGTTGAAGAAGACGTGCCGGCCGGTGAGGCCCAGCCGGTCCGCCAGCTGGCGCGTCTCCCAGGCGATGCGCATGTCCGGCACCCCCGGGTTCGGGTGCTTGGTGCCGAGGAAGAAGAGCCGCACCTCGTCGTGGCGGTCCTTCAGCCGGTCGACCGCCCGAACGAGCGTCAGCGGGTCGAACCAGTTGTAGATCCCGCCGCCCCAGACGATCACCTTGTCGTCGGGCCCGATGCCGGGCACGGCGCCCTTGATCGCGTGGCGGCGCTGCACGGGCGCCTGGTCGCCGATTCCGAACGGCACCACCGCGATCAGGTTGTCCAGCGACGCGTCCTCGTCGTACACCGCGGGGTTGACGCGCCCCTGACCGGCCAGCTGGCCGAGCCAGAAGTCCCGCTGCTTGGGCGAGGCGCACATGAGGAAGTCCGCACGGCGCAGCTGCTCGTTCAGTGCGTGGGTGGTCACCGCGAGGGCGTTGCGCCGGCCCTCCGGGCCCAGGTCCTTGGCCTGCTCGAGCTGCTCCAGGTGCATCGGGTCGTACACGTCCGCGACGATCACCTTGCTGCTGTCCTTGAGCCACGGCGCGGTCTCCAGCAGGAAGCCCTGGAAGATCACGACGTCCGCCCAGTCCGTCGGCTCGCGCAGGCCGGTGCCGGCGGCGTACTCGACGGAGAACGTGCTGCTGCTCCGGTGGGCTCCGGCTGTGGAGACGAGCCGCACGTCGTGCTCGCCGGCGAGCGCCGTGGCGATCTCCCAGGCGCGGATCGCCGGGCCGGCCATCCGGTCCCCGAGCGGCTCGCCGGTCACCACCAGGATGCGGTGCCGAGCGGCGAGGTGCTCGCCGATGCCGAACGCCTCGACCAGCGCGTCGTGCGCCGCCAGGTAGCTCGGCATGCCGTACGCCGGCTCCAGCGACTCCCGGAACAGCGGGAAGAGCTCGCGGTCGCTGCGCCGCCGGCGCGCCTGCAGGTCGCGGCGCGTCGCCATCAGCCCCGGGAGCTGGTCGACCAGGTAGTCGATGGCGTACGGGCCGGTCAGCGCCATCTTGGGGACCTCGATGGTCCCGACGTCGTCCCCGCCTGGCGAGCGCTGCAGGTCCAGCGCCGACGCGTCCACGCCGGTCCGCGCGATCGAGCGCCGCACGGCCAGCGCGAGCGCGGCAGGCAGCGTGCGGGCCAGGGTCTCGTCGTCGTAGTTCTTCACCATCGACAGCAGCGCGTTGCGCTCGAGCAGGTAGCTCTCGCGGAAGTTGCCGAACTTCTTCATCGTCACGTGGTGCTTGTGGTACGCCACCGACCCCGGCACGTACCGGACGCGGTGGCCCAGCAGGTTCAGCCGCCAGCCGAGGTCCACGTCCTCGTAGAACATGAAGAAGCGCTCGTCGAACCCGCCCACCTCGCGGTAGAGCTCGGCACGCACGAACATCGCGGCGCCGGTACCGAACAGCACGTCCTTGGGGACGTCCCACTCGCCGGTGTCCGGCTTCTCGACCTCGCGCTTGTACCCCATGCCGAACCAGGTCAGCGAGCCGTCGACGTAGTCGATCAGCGTGCCCTCCCAGTCGAGCACCTTGGAGGCGACGGACCCGATCGTCGGGTCCTCCTCGAACGCCCGTACCGCAGCCGAGACCCACTGCGGGTCCGGGCGCGCATCGTTGTTGAGGAACGCGACGTACTCACCCGTGGCGTGCGCGACCCCGAGGTTGCACCCGCCGGCGAAGCCGGTGTTGGACCCGGCATCGATCACCGTCGCCGCGGGGACGGCCGCCCGGATCCGGTCCGACTCCCCCGTACCGGAGTCGTTGTCCACCACCAGCAGCTCGATCCGGTCCGCGGGCCAGTCGAGCCGCTGCAGCTCGCGCAGGCACGTGATGGTGTCCTCGGCGCCGTGGTAGTTCACCAGGATCACCGACACGACGCCGGGCCTGACGACGGGCTCGGACATCAGCGGTCCTGCAGCAGCTCGACGTCGTGGTCGACCATCTGCGCCACCAGCTCGGCGAACCCGACCGTCGGCTGCCATCCCAGCTCGCGCCGGACCTTCCCGGCGTCGCCCACCATCAGGGGCGTGTCCACCGGCCGTAGGAGCTCCGGGTCCACCTCCACGTGCCGCCGCCAGTCGTCCCCGACGCCCGCCCGCCGCAGTGCGGTCTCGGCGAACTCCGCCACCGTGTGGGTCTCCCCCGTCGCGATGACGAAGTCCTCCGCGGTGGCGTGCCGGGCCGCCCGGACCATCGCGTCGACGTAGTCGGGCGCCCAGCCCCAGTCGCGGCGGGCGTCGAGGTTGCCGAGCTGGATGGTGCCGTGCCCGTCACGCCCGATCCGCGCCGCCGCGGCAGTGATCTTGCGCGTCACGAACGTCGGCGGCCGGCGGGGTGACTCGTGGTTGAACAGGATGCAGCTGGTCGCGTGCAGGCCCTTGCCCCGGTACACCGTCACCATGTGGTGCGCGAACGCCTTGGCGGCGCCGTAGGGCGACACCGGTCGCACCGGTGTCGTCTCGTCCTGCGGGAACGTCGACGCCTCGCCGAAGATCTCCGAGCTCGAGGCCTGGACGAAGGACACCCGCCGGCCGCTCCGCTCCTGCACCGCCAGGGCGCCCTGGAGCATGACGGCGGCCGCGACGCCGGTCAGCTCGGCCGTGGTCACGGGGTGCTCCCACGAGAACGCCACCGAGCTCACGCCCGCGAGGTTGTACACCTCGTCCGGCTCCACCTCCTCGACCAGGGCGCGCAGGCCCGCGTGGTCGGCGAGGTCGCCGGGGTGGAGGACGGCCTCGGGGTGGGTCCGGGCGAACTCGGCCGCGAGCGCGTCCTCGTGGTGCACCAGTCCGTGCACCTCGACGCCGTCGGCGAGCAACAGCTCGGCGAGGTAGCCGCCGTCCTGCCCGGTGATGCCGGTGACCAGGGCGCGACGGGCGCTCATCCAGCCATCAGCCCCCGCTGCTCCTCCAGGTCGTTGTCGACCATCATCGCGACGAGCTGCGGGAAGTCGACCTTGCGCTCCCACCCGAGCTTCTCGTGCGCCTTGGTCGGGTCGCCGATCAGCAGCTCGACCTCGGCCGGACGCATGAACCGCGGGTCCTGCTTGACGTACGGCGCCCAGTCCTCGATGCCGACGTGCGCGAAGGCCCGGTCCAGGAAGTCGCGGATCGAGTGGGTCTCCCCCGTGGCGACGACGTACTCGTCCCCCTCCGGCTGCTGCAGCATGCGCCACATCGCCTCGACGTAGTCGCCGGCGTAGCCCCAGTCACGCTTGGCGTCGAGGTTGCCGAGCGTGACGTAGTCCTGCAGACCGAGCTTGATCCGCGCGACGGCCATCGAGATCTTGCGGGTGACGAACTCCGGGCCGCGGCGCGGCGACTCGTGGTTGAACAGGATGCCGCTGGAGGCGTGCATGCCGTACGACTCGCGGTAGTTGATCGTCATGTAGTGGCCGAACACCTTGGCGACGCCATACGGCGAGCGCGGCCACAGCAGCGTGGTCTCGCGCTGCGGGACCTCCTGGACCTTGCCGAACATCTCCGAGCTCGACGCCTGGTAGAAGCGGACCTTCGACACGTCGTCGTGCGCGTAGAGCCGCACCGCCTCGAGGATGTTGAGCACACCCTTGCCCGTCACGTCCGCCGTGAGGTGCGCGTTCTCCCACGAGTAGGCGACGAAGGAGATCGCACCGAGGTTGTAGACCTCGTCCGGCTGGGCCGTCTCGAGCGCCCGCAGCAGGGAGGAGAAGTCCATCAGGTCACCGGTGAGCAGCTTCACACCCGGGACGGTCTGCTCCACGAGCTCGCGCTTGGGGTTGTTCTGGCCACGGATGAGCCCGTAGACCTCGTACCCCTTCGACAGCAGGAGCTCGGACAGGTAGAGGCCGTCCTGGCCGGTGATTCCGGTGATGAGTGCGCGGGGCATGGTTCCTCTGATCCGACGGTCGGCAGTCACGTCGCACCCTATCGTGCGGGTGCCTCGCCCCCGTCCGTCGACGGGCCCCCCGCCGTCCGCCCGACGAGCGCTGCGGAGCAGGTCCCCTATGCTCGTCCGGTGCCTGACACGGTCTTCCTCTCCTATGCCCAGAACGGCGAGGACGTGGTGCTCTGGCGGGCGCTGCAGCACGTCACGGCCGGTCGCTACGTCGAGGTCGGGGCCAACCACCCGACCGAGATGTCGGTGACCAAGGCCTTCTACGACGCCGGCTGGTCCGGCATCACCGTCGAGCCGGTGCCCGTGTTCGCGGCGCTGCACCGCGAGGAGCGGCCCCGCGACACCCTGGTGGAGGCGGCCATCACGGACTCCGACGCCGCGACGATCACGCTGCACGAGATCCCCGGAACGGGGCTGTCGACCCTCGTCGACGCCGTGAGCGACTCGCACCAGGAGAACGGCTGGAGCCACCGCGACATCGAGGTCGCGGCCCGTCGTCTGGACGACGTCCTCGCCGAGCACCTGGCGCCCGAGGACCCCATCCACTTCCTCCTCATCGACGTCGAGGGTGCCGAGCGCTCCGTCCTCCACAGCCTCGACCTGCGGCGCTGGCGTCCGTGGGTGCTCGTCGTCGAGGCCACCAACCCGTTGAGCCCCGAGCCGAGCCACATGGCGTGGGAGGAGACGGTGCTCGCCGCCGACTACCGGCTGTGCCTGTTCGACGGGCTCTCCCGCTTCTACGTGGCGGCGGAGCACGCCGAGCTGGCGCCGGCCCTCTCGTACCCCGCGTGCCCGCACGACGCCTACGACACGAGGGTGGCGCGCGACGCGCGCGAGGAGCGCCGCGAGCTGCTCGACGAGGTGCTCCGCTGGCGCGCGCTCGCGCTCGAGGGCTGGGCGCGCCGAGAGACGCCGCCGTCCACCGAGGAGGCCGACCGCCTCCGCGCCGAGCTGGCCGCGATGAGGGCGACCATCTCGTGGCGGGTGACTGCACCGCTGCGCTCCGTCCGCGCTCGTACGCGGGGCTGATCGCGTGCCCTTCTCTCGTACGACCGACCGCTCCCTCACGGACGCGGCGGCCGAGCAGCAGCGCCTCTCCTGCCTCGCGCAGCGGCTGCGCTCCGCCGCCGAGGTGCTCCTGCCGGCTGTCCCCACCCCCGACCCGGACGCGGCTCGCGACGCTGCGCAGCTGCTGCCGCTGCTGGCACGCCACGTGCGCACCGCGGGTGCGGCCGACCTCTGGCTGGTGCTGACGGCCGTGGTCGGCGCCTACCCCACACCGCAGGACCAGGCGTGGGCGCGCCGTGCGATCGACTTCGCGGCCGACCGCACCGACGTCGAGCTGCTCCTGCTGGAGCACGCGCGCGACGTCACCGGGAGCCGGGCGCTCCAGCCGATGGAGATGGACGTCGTGCGCGACGCCGTGGTCGTCGAGGCCGACTTCTCGGCGCGCAACGACAAGCAGACGGGGATCCAGCGGGTGACCCGTCGGGTCAGCTCGCTGTGGTCGCAGGTGCACCCGATCGTGCTCGTCGCCTGGACGGACGAGCACGCCGGCCACCGTCGGCTCACGGAGCGGGAGGCGCACCGGGTGCTCCGGCACGGCGAGCCGTGGACCGGCGCCGCTGCCGAGCCGACCGCCACGGCTCGCCTCTGCGTGCCGTGGCACTGCACGCTGGTGCTCGCCGAGGTGCCGCCGTCGGCCGGTGCGGTGCCGCTCTCCGCGCTGGCGGAGTCGTCGGGCAACGCCGTCGTCGCGATCGGGTACGACGCGATCCCGGTCACCAGCATCGACATGCGGCCGCTCGCGGACGCCACCACGTTCGTCAGGTACCTCAGCATGCTCAAGCACGCCCGTCGGATCGCGGCCATCAGCGTCTCGTCCGCCGCGGAGTTCCAGGGTTTCGCCTCCGCGCTCGCGGCGCAGGGGATCCCCGGGCCGGACGTCGTCGAGGTCAGCCTCGCCACCGAGGTGATCGGTCGGCCGTCGACCGCCACCGACGGTCGTCCCGTGGTGCTGTGCCTCGGCAGCCACGAACCGCACAAGAACCACCTGGCGGTGCTGCACGTGGCCGAGGCGCTCTGGCGCGACGGCCTCGACTTCGAGCTCCACTTCGTCGGCGGCCCGGGCTGGGACGTCAGGGCGTACGACGCGACGGTCGAGCGGCTGCTGCGGGAAGGCCGCCCGCTGGTTGACCACGGCGTCCTGCCGGACGAGGAGATGTGGTCGCTGACGGCCTCCGCGACGGTCACCGTCTTCCCGTCGCTGCACGAGGGCTTCGGCCTCCCGGTGGCTGAGTCGCTGTCCTGCGGCACCCCGGTGATCACCACCGACTACGGCTCGACGCAGGAGATCGCCTCCGCGGCGGGCGGCTGCCTGCTGGTGGACCCCCGTGACGACGTGGCCCTGGAGTCGGCACTGCGCCGGGTGCTCACCGAACCGGACCTGCTCGAACGGCTGCGCGCAGAGGCGCGCCAGTACACGCCGAAGTCGTGGGCGAGCTACGCGGCCGAGCTGTGGGACGCGCTCGTCGACGAGGGAGCAGAACGATGACGATCCTCACCCGGACACTCCGGCGGGCTCGCACCGCCGGTGCCGCGCCGGCCCGGATGGCCCTCCTCGCCAGCACCCTGGAGGGCCGCCGGGTGGAGGCGGACGAGGCGCCGGCGGTGGTCGAGTCCCATCTGACCAGCCCGCGGGACGACGTCGTCTGGCTCGCCCTGGCAGTCCTGTCCGGCGTGCTGCCGACCGCCCAGCAGGTGGTGGCGACGCGCCGCACCGCTCGGTTCGACGGGCCCTCGGCCGTGCTCGCCGCCGCTGCCGAGCTGGAGCGGCCCGAGGACCGAGCCGCGATCGTCGAGGTGGTGAGCGGCCCGGTCGTGGACATCGAGCACCTGGCCCGGACGTCGCTCGGGACCGGGATCCAGCGGGTCACCCGCGAGACGTTGCGACGCTGGACCGCAGAGCACGAGGTGCATGCCGCCGGTTGGCACCTCGACCACCGAGCCATGCGTCCCCTGACGCCGGCCGAGCTCGCCCGCGCCCTGGGCGGCGCCCCTGCGAAGTCGCGGTCGTCCGTCCCCCACCCGACACGGGAGCGGCGCGTCCTCGTCCCGTGGCAGAGCACGTACCTCCTGCCCGAGGTGGTGCTGGAAGAGGGGCGGACCCGCCGCATGGAGGCGCTCCTGCGGTTCTCGCGCTCCCGTGGAGCGGCGATCGGGTTCGACACCGTACCGATCACCTCGGGCGAGACGGCCGCGGACGACGTCCCGCCCCGGTTCGCGCTGGAGCTCGCCGCGCTGCGGCACGCCGACCGGATCGCCACGATCTCGGCTGCGGCGGCGTGCGAGTACGAGGGCTGGCGCACGATGGTCCGCAGCATGGGGCTGCCCGGACCCGAGATCCGCGAGGTCGCCCTGGCCGTCGAGGCGGTCGCCCCCGATCCGGAGGCGCTCGCGGAGGCGGGTGCGCGCTACTGCGTGCCGACGCTCCCCATGGTGCTGTGCGTCGGCAGCCACGAGCCCCGCAAGAACCACCTGGCCGTGCTGCACGCCGCCGAGCGGCTCTGGCGCGACGGGGTCGAGTTCTCCCTGGTCTTCGTCGGCGGCAACGCGTGGAAGAGCGAGGGGTTCTCCCGACGGCTCGCAGAGCTCGCCGCCGCCGGTCGGCCCGTGGAGTCGGTGCTGGGGATCTCCGACCGGCTGCTCTGGGCGCTCTACGCGCTCGCACGGTGCACGGTCTTCCCGTCCCTCAACGAAGGGTTCGGGCTTCCTGTGGCGGAGTCCCTGGCCAGCGGGACACCGGTGGTCACGTCGAGCTTCGGCAGCATGCTCGAGATCGCGGAGGGCGGCGGTGCGCTCACTGTGGACCCGCGCGACGACGCCGCCCTGGCGGCCGCGATGCGGGCTCTGCTGACCGACGACGTGCTGCACCACGAGCTCACGGTGCAGGCGCGGGGCCGCACGAGCCGGACGTGGGACCAGTACGCCGCCGAGACCTGGGACTACCTGGTCGCGACCAACAGGTGAGGCCCTGGACCGCCCCGAGCGGGCAGGTCCAGAGCCTCTCCCCGTACGGTCAGGCCCCCTCCTGTCAGGACGGGTAGCGCACCTGCGCGCGGTTCCAGTACTCGATGCTGCCGCCGATGAAGCCCGGCACCTGGAAGTCGCCGGCGCCGTTCATGTAGGGCAGCCAGGTCGAGGCTCCGGTCGGGTCGAGGTGGCGGCCGAGGTACTGGACGTAGTAGGCGTCGAGCCGGTGCAGGCCCGCCTCGCTCGACTTGGCGATGCCCGTCACTGTGCGCACCCGACCCTGCGTGAGCGCGACCTGCGTCCACTGGGCCGCCTCGGACGGTGCCGCGGGGCGACCGAGGATCGAGGCGTACATCGCGCTGACCCAGGTTGCCGTGTCCCCGCCGCCCAGCACGTTGAGCGACTCCTGCGACGCGTAGATGCCGATCTGCAGGTCAGAGACCCCGGCACCCCGCTCCAGGTACCCCACCCAGTTGTTCAGACCGTCCGTCTCCGGCTCACGACCGAGCGCCGCGCGGTACTGGGCGCTCACGAGCGTCACCAGCCGCTCCTTGGAGTAGACGATCCCGTTGGCCACCGCCTGGCCGTTGCCGGTGGACTGCACCGTGGCCGTCCAGCCGGCGAGGCCTGTCGGGTCCGGTGCCCGGCCGAGAACGTCCTGGTAGAGCGCCTGCACCACGGCCTGTGCCTGACCAGGGGTCACCCCGGTCACCGCAAACCAGTCCGACCTGAAGGTGCTCGTCCCCATCGCGTTGCGGAAGCCCGTGCCGCTGTACAGGTGGCTGGCACCGCTGCCGTCCACCACCTGCACCTGCAGCACCCGTCCGCCGAGGTCACCGAGCCCGTTGCGCTGGGTCACGTTGATCGCGCTGACGCCGGAGATGCCCAGCCGCGCGGCGATGTCGGTCGCGCTGATGCTCGTGGACCAGTTGTGGTACGGGTTGGAGGAGACCGCGTCGCCGAGGTCCTCGACCGCCGGGAAGGTGCCGGGAACCGTCCAGCCGCCGGTCGAGGAGCTGAACTCGGTCCGGGCGATGCGGCCGCCCGCCATCATCACCTGGCCGGAGGTGTTCGCGACGGCGACCTCCGAGCGAGGGTCCTCGATGATCGTGAGGTTGCCCGCCACCACCGAGCTGGGTCCGTCCACCGATGCTCGGGTCGTCCCCATGAACACCTGGCACGACGTCGTGTCGCAGATGACTCCGGGCGCGGAGCCCGGCGTCGTCCCCGCCAGCGCGTAGCTGCGTGCGGCCACCGCCTGCGCCATGAGCGCCTGCATGCCCTTGCCACCGCCGAGGTCACCCCACGACGCAGGCGACTCGCGCGGGACGACCCCGCGGACGTAGTCCTCCACGCCGAGGACGTTGTAGGTCCGAGGACCGCCTGCGCCACCCGCCGCGACGAGCACCCCGCGGTACCCGTAGGAGACGCCGCTCTCGCAGGTGCGGACCAGGTGCGGGCTCGTCTGGTCCGGCGTGCTGATCACCGCGCTGCCGCCGCTGCCGCTGGCGAACGGCGTCCAGCTGGCCGGCGAGCAGCTGCTGGCGCTGGCCGCCGTGTAGTTCCCGGACGAGTCGAACGAGACCTGGAGGTAGGCGTAACCGGTGGACGGATCGGCCGGGACGGCGACGCCGTTCACCGACAGGCCGTAGCCCTGGACGACGGTGGTCCTGCCGTCGAAGCGGGACAGGTCGACGGTGATCAGGGGGTTCTGACCAGTCGCGGTCAGTGCCGTGCCGCCGTAGTAGTGGCCGACGATGTCCTGGTAGCCCCAGCCGTAGTTCAGCGCGTAGCCGAGCGCGCCGTACTGGCCCATGCCCCGGCCGTGCCCGTAGCCGTGCCCGGTGAAGCCATAGGTGCCGATGGGGCTGGTCACCGTCGGGAGCACGGTGGTCGACGTGGCCTGGGCGGAACTCACGGCACTCGCCACGAGCAGCGTCGCCGCCGCGAGAGCGACGACGGGTCGGGCGAGGACGTACCTGGCGGACATCGAGATCCTCTCGGGAACGGCGTGTACTCTCCATCGTCGCATCGGGGGCCGACCTTGAGAACGCCCCCGCCCTGATCGGCGAGCCGTCGGGACAGGTACTGTGTGGGGGCAGTCGTCGGCGGGGCCGACAGGACGGACGTGTGGGAGCCGATGACCATCGAGAGCCAGTCGCGCGCGGAAAGGCTCGCGGCGGAGCCGATGCGGCCTGCCGGGCCCCGCCCCGGTTTCGTCACCGGCACATGGCGCTCCGTGGTCGACCTCAATGCGCACCGGGAGCTCCTGGACCTGCTGATCCGGCGTGAGCTCAAGGCCCGCTACAAGGACAGCGTCCTCGGGTTCTTCTGGAGCCTGGCGAAGCCACTGGCGATGCTGCTCGTCTACTACATCGCGATCGGGAAGTTCCTCGGCGCGGAGCAGGTGCCCGGACGCCCGGGAGGCATCCCCGGCTTCGCGATCTTCATCTTCTCCGGCCTGACCGCCTGGCAGCTGTTCAGCGACATCGTCGTCGGCGGCACCGGGTCGATCGTGGCGAACTCGGGCCTGGTCAAGAAGGTCTACGTCCCCCGTGAGGTCTACCCGCTCAGCGTCGTGGGCGCGGCTCTGTTCAACTTCGCGATCCAGATGGTGATCCTGCTCGGCGCCACTGTGCTCATGGACGAGTTCCCGACCGGACCGCGCTGGGGGTACTTCTTCCTCGCGCTCGCGGTGCTGGTCGTGTGGTCCACCGCGGTCGGCCTGCTGCTCGCGGCGGTCAACGTGTACCTGCGGGACGTCCAGTACCTGATCGAGATCCTCATCATGATCCTGATGTGGGCCTCGCCGATCCTCTACGCGTGGAAGTTCGTCGGCGCCCACATCAAGGGAGTGCTGCTGGACCTCTACCTGTCCAACCCGATGACGCTCGTGGTGCTGGGCTTCCAGAAGTCGTTGTGGGTGGCCGGGTCGGACGAGCCCTACCCCGCCAACCTCGGCAAGATGCTCGCAGTGGCACTTGCCGTGTCCGTCCTGGCCCTGTGGATCTGTCAGCGGGTCTTCGCGCGGCTGCAGAGCAACTTCGCGCAGGAGCTGTGATGTCCACACCCGTCATCGAGATCAGCGACGTCTCCAAGCGGTTCGTCATCCGCAAGGAGAAGTCCCTCAAGGAACGGCTGGTCAACTTCGGCCGGTCGAACCTCCACAAGGACGACTTCTGGGCCCTCCGGGACGTCAACGTCACGATCGGTTCCGGGAGCACCGTCGGCCTGATCGGTCCCAACGGCTCCGGCAAGTCGACGCTTCTGAAGCTGATCGGCGGGATCATCCAGCCCAACACCGGCTCGGTCCAGCTGCGAGGGCGCCTCGCCGCTCTCCTCGAGCTCGGCGCGGGCTTCCACCCCGATCTGACGGGCCGCGAGAACGTCTACCTCAACGCGTCCATCCTCGGCATCTCGCGGGCGCAGACCGACCGGTACTTCGACGCCATCGTCGACTTCTCCGGCATCGAGCCGTTCATCGACACGCAGGTCAAGTTCTACTCGTCCGGCATGTACGTGCGGCTGGCCTTCTCCGTCGCCGTCCACGTCGACCCGGACATCCTGCTGGTCGACGAGGTCCTCGCCGTGGGCGACGAGCCGTTCCAACGCAAGTGCATGGAGCGCATCCGCGGCTTCCAGCACGAGGGTCGGACGATCGTCCTGGTGACGCACTCCCTCGACCAGGTCGCAGACCTCTGCGATCGTGCCCTCGTGCTGGAGCACGGACGCGTTGTCGCCGACGGTGAGCCGCAGCAGGCGCTACGGGTGCTGCGTGCGGACTTCGAGTCCACGCGGCAGAACGAGATCGAGCGCGCGCAGGCCCGCGCCACGGCAGCCTCGGCTCCGGCACCGCCCGCAGCGCGCATCGCGTGGGCCGCCGTCGTCGACGACAACTCCGGGGAGCCGGTCTCCACCATTCGCTCCCGGGACTCGATCCGGGTGCGGGTCGGTGTGGAGCCCGAGCGGTCGCTCAGCGACTGGGTGCTCGGCGTCGGCGTCCAGACCGCCATGGGGACCACCGTCTTCGGCACCAACACCCAGCTCCTCGGGGTCGACACGCCACCGTTGGAGGGGCCCGCCACGTTCGACTTCCGGCTGCCCGACCTCAACCTCGGCGAGGGCCTCTACACGGTCCGCGCCGACCTGGTGGGGACGGACGGGCACGAGATCCACCGCGTCCTCGAGGCGACGAGTCTCCAGGTGCAGGGCGACGGGCGCAGCCAGGGTCCTCTCGCGGTCGAGTCGACCTTCCAGCCCGCCTGACGCGCGCGGCCCGCGAGGGCGTGCGACCGGCGTCGCCACGCGCCGCGCGCGGCATCACTTGACCAGCGCGTCGACCTTCGCCCTCACGTCGGGGTTGGGGCACAGCGCCGAGCCGAACGCGAGTCGGAAGTCGGTGATGGCGTCCGTGACGATCGCCTTGCGGTAGTAGTCCGGCCAGGGCCGCTCGGCGAACGCGAGCACGGCCGCGCACCGGACGTCCGCCGGGACGGCGTCGTCCGAGGCGACCCGCGACAGCTGGTGGTTCACCTCGTAGGCCCGCGCGCTGATGCCCCCGAGCTCCCAGTTCAACGGCACCTGGACCATCGCGAACGCCCCGGCGAGCATGAGGAGCGCTGGTGCCAGCCGGCTGAGCCGCGGACCGTGCGCCGCGATCACCCAGGCGACCAGCAGGCTGGCGCTCACCATTCCCACGGAGTAGTAGAGGTACACCTGACCCGGAGTGGTGATCTCGCTGATGTACTTCGGCGTGAAGGCCTGCGTCGCCGTGGTCAGCGCCCAGCCGACGACGACGCCGACGACGAGCGGGAGCCAGGAGAGGCCACCAGGCTCGACCTCGACGGAGCGGCGCCGCCACGCCACCGCCAGCACGCCGAGACCCAGCACCATGGCGAGCCCGAGACCGATCGACGTGAGGGTCAGCGGCGCGCCGCCGGCGTTGGTGAGCAGGAACGGCAGCCCACCGCCCGGCAGCGCCCCGACCATCGCGGCCCACCACGTCGCCGCACCGGCCGGCCCGAAGGCCACCGCCGTCCCGGTGTAGTTGCTGACGTCCGCGGGCACGGCGAGGTACCGACCCGCAAGGAAGACGACCGCAGGCAGGAGCACCCCACCTGCCGCCAGGAGCAGCAGCCGCCGCACCTCCCGAACGTCGCCGCGGCGTCGCGCACGCAGGCCGGACAGGAGGTAGACCGCCGCAGCGCCGGCGACCATGCCCGTCAGCTCCTCGTAGTAGAGGACGGCGATCACGCCGACGGCGGAGACGAGCACCAGGTCGGTCCAGCCCCGCCGCCCGGGGACGGAGGCGCGCAGCGCGAGGCCGAGGACGAGGAACCCGATCGCGGCCGAGCCCCAGCCCGCCATGACGAACGTGCTCACGGGGTCGTTGGTCCACGGGTGCAGCTCGAGCGAGACGGCGACCACACCGGCGACCAGGGCGAAGGCCGGCGCGAGCGACGGCCGCGCCGACGACCGTCCCCCCACCTGTCGCATTCCCCACACGAGGGTCGCGGCGGCGGCGAGGACTGTGAGCCAGAGCACCACGGCATCCCCCGCCATGTGGTATCGCTGCGGGCTCCAACCCATGGCCGACGAGAACGCGAACGCACCGAAGTGGTACAGCGCGCCGATGGCCTGCCCCACCGGGTTGAAGTGCCCGGCCTTCATCCCCTGGCCCCAGCCGAAGGTCAGTGCCTGCCACGCGCTGCCGTGTGCCAGCGCGTAGGTCTCGAAGTACGCCTGCAGGTCGTCGCCGAGGATCGGGACCCGGGCGACCGGCAGCAGCGCCAAGGCGATCAGGAAGGTGCCGAGGGCCCACCAGCCCGCGGTACGGACGAGCCTCATGCGACTGACTCCGGAGCGGTCGGAGCCGCGGGCGACTGAGCGCGGCTGAAGTGATGGAGCAGGTAGAAGACGCCCGCGACGATCGCGCCGAGGACCCCGATGACGAGGGTCATCGCCCGCAGGTCCGGCAGCACCTGCCGAGCGAGCACCCACTGCGCCACCGACGCCGCGAGCAGCACGACGAGAGCGCGCCTGGAACGCGACGCCGTCAGGCGGATGAGGAGGCCCTGCGAGAGCGCCCATGGCACGTACGCCAGCGCGAGCGCGGGCAGGAGGCCCACGGCATCGGCGTAGCCCGAGCCGAAGAACAGGCGGATGACGAAGCCGCCGAGGACCGCGAGCGCGCCGGCTCCGAGCAGTCCGGTCCCCAGCACGGTGAGCAGGACGACGTTCACACCGAAGCGCATCGCGCCGTGGTCCTCGCGACGGTTCACGAACCGCGGCAGGAGGTACAGCGAGAGCGTCGTCGGCACGATCAGGATCAGCTTCGCCAGCACGGCCGCGGCGGCGAACATGCCGGCGGGGTGCTCGGGCGCCCCGGTGCGCACCAGCATGACGTCGATGTTGGTCAACCAGGCGAAGGCCAGCGTCAGCCCGATGAGCACGACGCTGTTCCTGGTGAACGCCGACGTCGACGTCCGCAACCCGGCACGGTCGGCCTGGACCGAGGCTGCGAGCGCTGCAGCACCGATCGCGAGGAGCACCGCCACGAGGATCGAGACGGCTCCGAGACCTGCCAGCAGGGCGACGCCGGCCAGCACGAGCCGTAGCACCTGCGAGCCCGTGGACCAGCCCGCCACCGCGGTCGCGCGCCCGGCACCTTGCAGCCTGCCCTGAGCGACGGAGAACAGGAAGCTCGGGAGCACCGTGGCGGCCGCGAGCAGGACCGCCATCACACTGGTGCCCAGCCGGCCGCTCAGCGGACCGGCCAACGCGGCGACCACGAGCGCGCCCCCGCCGCCGAGAGCGACACCCTCCACCATCGCGCCGTCCCACCGCCGAGGTGCAGCGGTTGCGTCCGGTGCACCGCTCAGCGTCCGCGCGGTCGCCACAGCGACGGAGTTCTGCAGCGCCGAGGCACCGATTGCGGCGATGTTGACGATGGACAGGAAGGCGGCGAGCAGCCCGAACGCGGCAGGGCCCAGACCTCGGCCGGTCAGCGCCTGGAACAGCGTGGAGGCGAGGATGCCGACGACGCTCACCGCGCCGACCGTCGCCAACGGTGCCGCGTGCCGCCGCAGGTAGCCCAGGCGCATGGCACGTCGCTCGTTCACGCGACATCCCGGTGGTGGTGCTGACCCAGCACGTGACGGCGTCGGGCGACGACCACCAGGTCGCGCAGCGCCTCCAGCGCCGCACCCGGACCCATGGTCGAGGTGAACTCGTACTCGAGCACGACCGGCGCCTCGACGACCCGCACGTCGTGGTCGACCAGGCGTGCGAGCAGCTCGAGATCGAAGGCGAAGCCACGGGAGGAGCAGTGCGCCAGCGCTTCGGCGACGGCGTCCCGCCGCATCGCCTTGATGCCGGTCTGCGTGTCACCCAGGTTCAGGCCGATCACGAGCCGCGTGGCCAGCCGGAATGCTCGACTCGCGACGCGCCGGGTCAGCGGGTAGGCGACCTGTGACTCCGGATGGACCTTGGAGCCGACGACCATGTCCGCCTCGCCGGCCTCGATCCGGTCGAGGTAGCCAGGAAGCACCACGGGATTGAGGTCCATGTCGCCGTCGAGGAACGCGACGAGGGGATGGGTACCGGCGGCGAAGCCGGTCTGCAGGGCGTGGCCCTTGCCCTGGTTCGGCTGATACTCCACGACGCGCACCTCGGGACGTCCGATGCCCCTCGCCAGCTCTGCCGTGCGGTCGGTGCACCCGTCGCAGACGACGACCACCTCGAACTCCCGGCCCGCGTGGTCGAGCACGCCGAGCAGCCGGGTGAGCGCCGGTACGATGCTCGCCTCCTCCTGGTAGGCGGGCACCACCACGCTGACGGCTGTCGACTCAGTCCCCATAACCCCGCCTCACCAGGTCTTCCACGACGATCTGCGACGGCGAGACGCCGTCGTCCTGCGGGGCCGTGCGGAGCACGTCGACGTCGCCGAGGAACTCTCGCAGCACCCCCATGTCCCAGCCCGACAGCAGGACGTTGGCGCCGAGGCCCTCGCCGCGCTCGGTCGCTCGACGATGGACGAGGGTCGGCACGCCCAGCATGGCGGCCTCCTCCTGCACCCCGCCGCTGTCCGTCACGATGAAGTCGGCTCCGGCGATCAGCTGCGTGAAGCTGGCGTGCGGCATCTTGTCCACGACGCGCACACGGTCAGGCGGCAGTGTCGGCAGCACGGTCCCGAGCGAGTGTCGCGCGAGGTCGTCGACCACCATCACCACCGGGGACCGGCTCTCGGCGACGATCGTCTGGAGCGTCTGCCGGACGAGCGACCCGTTGCCGAGGAACTCGAAGCGGTGCAGCAGCACGACGCCGTACCTCTCCCCCGTGCCCGCGTCCACAGCGCCGCGGACGCGGTCACGCACGGCGTCGATCACGGTGTTGCCCCCGGTCATCACGACGTCGCGACCCGCCAGGTGCCCAGCCGCCACCTCGGTCGGCGCGTAGTGGACGGTCGCGAGCCGGCCGACGATGCGGCGGTCCAGCTCTTCGGGGAACGGGTGCCGCCAGCTGCCGGAGCGCAGACCGGCCTCCACATGGGCGCTGTCCATCCGCATGGAACGCGCCAGCAGGGCGCCGACGACACTCGTCATCGTGTCGCCGTGGACCACCACGACGTCCTGCCCGCGCCGACCCCGAAGGGTCCGACGGTTCCGCAACGCCCACCGGCCGATCTGGCCGAGCCACGCGACCACGTCGAGCGGCCCGCGCAGGGGTCGCCCGCCCCGGCCCACCGCGAGCACGTGGTCGGGGTCGGGCACGCCGAGGCCGGGCAGGGCGTCCAGGACGGTATCGGCCTGCTGGAGGGTGACCCACTGCTGGAACGGGACGCCGCGCTGCTCCAGCCGGCGCATCACGGGTGCGAGCTTGATGGCCTCTGCCGTCGTCCCGTAGCAGAAGACGATCATCGAGCCACCGTCCCCGCTCCGACCACGAGCGCGCCACGGTGCACCAGCAGTCCGCGCAGCAGACCCAGCCAGTACGGCAGGACGAACACCGGGAGGTAGGCGACGTACGCAGCGACACCACGACGGGAGCAGCCGTGTGCGGCAGCCACCGCCGCTGGCGCGAGCACGGCCAGGAGCCCCGCCACGGCGAGCCATCCGATCACGGCCCAAGCTCCCGCTGCAGCCAGCCACCAGAGAAGGGCCAGGGCCACCAGCGGGGCGACGCCGAGACCGACCAGCGCTGCGGACCATCCCACGGAGACCCCGCCGAAGCTGTCCACCAAGAACGTTCCGCGGCCGAGGCTGTGCCGCACGAACGCACTCGTCGAGGTCCGCGGCCGGTACACCGCGCGAAAGCCTGGGTCGAGATGGATCGGCGTGCTGGCCGCGATGCCGCGGATCACCTTGGTGTCGTCGCTCGCGAGGGCGGCGTCCCCGGTCGGCCATGCCTCACGGCACGCCTCGATGAGCACCTCGCGCGGCGCGAGGAACACACCGGTGCCCTTCGGGTACCGGTTGTAGTCCTGGATCCCGAAGCTGACCGGCCTGGGGTTGCCGAGCCAACCGCCCCAGAAGACGTGCACCGGGACCTCCCAGAAGTGCCCGACGAGCGGCGCCTGCGGATCCGTCACAGCATGGCCGTTCCAGACGGTCAGGGCCGGGTCGGCCGCCATCGCCGTCTCCACGGTGACCAGCGCGTCTCTGTCGAGAAGCACCCGGCTGTCGAGCAGCAGGACCAGGCGGCCGGTCGCCTCCTGCATTCCTGCCCACCGGGCCAGGAACCGACCCTTGTTGGACTGGCGGACGAGGTGGAGCGGCACCGGGAACGAGCCAGCCAGCTCCCGGACGAGCGAGTCCGTGCCGTCCGTCGACCCGTCGTCCACGACGACGACCTCGGCGCGCCACGAGGTCCTGGCCAGCGCAGCGGCGCAGGCCGCGAGCGTCGAAGGAAGGTAGGGCTCGCTCTGGTAAGAGGGGATCACCACCGAGAGGTCCGGGGCAGGGCTAGGCACTCGGAACTCCCCTTCACGGCTGACAGACGGCCTCGCGTGCGGCGCGGAGCCCGCGGAAGTCTACCGGGGCACGGGAACCTCGAGCGGGTCCGGGGGTCCCGGAACGTCACGGGAAGCGGCTGACCGCCCGCGAGAGGTACTCGTCGCTGCCGATGATCATGGCCCGCAGCGCGTCCTCACCGTTCGCCTGCCAGTAGGGCGCCCAGGTGGACAGTCCGGTGGGGTCCGCAGAACGGCCGAGGTAGATCCCGAACGCCTCGTTCACGCGCCGCTGCGCACTTTCCAGCGACCGCCACACCCCGTTGCTCACGATGCCTCGGCCGCGGCTCGGGATCTGACTGACCCAGGAGCTGACCTCGGAGGCCGCCGGTGCTCGGCCGAGGATGTCCTGGTAGAGCCGTGCGACGTACGCCGGGTCGGTCCCGCCCGCACGGGCGTAGTACTCGTCGCTCTGGATCAGCTGGCCGCGCAGGTCCTCCACGCGGAGGCGCCCGGACATGATCGCCTGGCTCCAGGTCGCCAGCCCGGTCGGGTCCGGGGTCCGGCCCAGGATCTGCGCGTAGGCCTCGACCACCCGCCGGTTGACGTACTCGGCGCTGTGCGCGATCTGGTCACCCAGCGCGCTCGCCCCGGTGCCCGCCATCAGAGCGGCGGTCCATGTCGACAGGCCCGTCGGATCGACGGGCCGCTGCAGCATGTCGCTGTACAGCGCCTGCACCAGGGGCTCCGAGAACGCGATCTTGCTGGCCCGGTCACGGATCCATGCGAGCGTCGAGTACGCCCCGTCGCCCGGGCACGAGGTGTAGTCGACGTCACGGTGGCCCATCACCACGGGTTCCGTGACGGTCGTCCCCGTCGTGGTCGTCGGCCACCGCGACGTCTCGCCACCGTAGGTCGTGTAGGTCATCATCCCGCCGGGGTTGCGGCCGTACGCCGCAAGCCGCCAGCCGATCAGCTCAGCGAGCGCCTCCTGCGTCGCGGCGGAGGGCACGAGGCTGGTGTAGTCGCCGAGGATCGCCACGCCGAGCGTCCCGGTGTTGAAGCCGCCGGCGTGCACACCGATGACCGGCTCGGTCTCGCTGTTGGCCCGACCCTCGTAGATGTTTCCCCACTTGTCGACGACGAAGTTGTAGCCGAGGTCGCACCAGCCGCGGACGTTGATGTGGTACGCCTGGTCGTTCCGGATCATCTGCTCGGCCTGCGCGACCGTGGTGTAGCTGTTGGTGTCGGCCGTGTGGTGGATCACCGCGCCCACGAGCGTCGACGCCACGGCCGGTGTGCAGGCCTCGGGCGCCGCGCCCCACTGGTCCCGGGTGATGATGGTCGGCGCAGCCACGGCGGACGTCGCGAGCGCAGCCGCGGGTCGGGCGGACGCCGCGCGCGAGACGGTGCTCGAGGGCCTCCAGACCGCCGGCTGCGCCTGGGTCGTCGCGGCCTTGGACCCGACGAGCGCGACCTTCACGTCGGTCATCGCAGCGGTGCTCTTCGCGGCGAAGCCGACCTGCACCGCGTCCACCGAGCCGATCCAGACCGAGTCGGTGCCGGACCTGCCGCGGGCGGCCTCGGCTGAGCCCGGATCCGGGGCGCTGTCAGGCTGCGGCACCGGCTGCCAGCTCGACCACGTGTCGCCCACCTTCGTGCGGATCTGAGGCTGCAGCGTCGCGACGTCCTGGCCGGCGGGCCAGGTGATGCCGACGGTCTGGATCGACGTCGTGTCGATGGGAGCCGTCTCGACGACTCCGCTCGGGTCCTTCGCCGCCGCGACGACCGGCGCGGACGGTGCGACGGGCGGCGCATCGGGCGAAGCGGCCGAGGGTGCGCCCGACGGGGACGCCGTGGGCGACGCGGTCGGTGAGACCGATGGGGACGGCGTAGCCGAGGGCGTCCCGGTGCCGGTAGCCCCTGCCGAGGACACGGCCACGGCCATCTGGTTCACCGTCACGGGGTCCGCCGGAGCTCCTCCGCTCACCCCTTCGACGGTCCGGACGGCGCTCGCCCCCTGCTCCAGCACCCCGGCTGAGGACGACGCCTGCCCTCCGGACGTGTGCTGCTGCCCGTCGAGGATCGGCCCCGATACCAGGAGGGCCAGGGCCGCTATGAGTGCGAACGGGACGACGGGCTGGTGCATGGCTGATCCTGACGATGGCCGGGGCGGTCACAAGGAGATTCGGTCGCTCACCCGGTCGGGTCAAGGTTCCGCGCCAGCACTGTCTGAATCGTCCTGGAAAGTGAGGCGCCCGTCCTGGGAGGTGAGGCGCTCGGCCGGCAAGGTGAGGCGCCCAGCCGGTACCAGCCGCATCGATAGACTCCACGCCGTCTCTGGCCCAGGAGGACCGCATGCGCATGCTCGTCACCGGCGGAGCCGGGTTCATCGGCTCCAACTTCGTCCACCACACGGTGCGCGAGCACCCGGACGTGCACGTGACGGTGCTCGACGCGCTCACGTACGCCGGCGACGAGCGCAGCCTCGACCCCGTCGAGGGCAAGGTCGTCTTCGCCAAGGGCGACATCGCCGACCCGGACGTGGTCGACAGCCTGGTGAAGGACGTCGACGTGGTGGTCCACTTCGCCGCCGAGTCGCACAACGACAACTCGCTGCACGACCCGTGGCCGTTCGTCCGCACCAACGTCATCGGCACCTACCAGCTGCTCGAGGCGGTGCGCCGCCACGGCGTGCGGTACCACCACATCTCCACCGACGAGGTGTACGGGGACCTCGAGCTGGACGACCCGGCCAAGTTCACGCCGGACACCCCGTACAACCCGTCCAGCCCGTACTCGTCCACGAAGGCGTCGTCCGACCTGCTGGTCCGCGCCTGGGCCCGCAGCTTCGGCGTGCAGGCGACGATCTCCAACTGCTCGAACAACTACGGGCCGTACCAGCACGTCGAGAAGTTCATCCCCCGCCAGATCACCAACGTCGTCGACGGGGTGCGCCCCAAGCTGTACGGCACCGGGGAGAACGTCCGGGACTGGATCCACGTGGACGACCACAACGCCGCGGTGTGGACCATCCTGGAGAAGGGCCGCATCGGGGAGACGTACCTGATCGGCGCGGACGGCGAGAAGGACAACAAGACGGTCATCGAGCTGATCCTCGAGCTGATGGGCCAGGAGCCCACCGCCTACGACCACGTCAACGACCGCCCGGGTCACGACCTGCGGTACGCGATCGACGCCTCGAAGCTGCGCGACGAGCTCGGCTGGCGGCCGCAGTACACGACGTTCCGCGACGGCCTGGCCGCCACGATCGACTGGTACCGCGCGAACGAGGCGTGGTGGCGGCCGCAGAAGGACGCCACCGAGGCGAAGTACGCCCAGCTGGGCCGCTGATCTGCACAGATCCTCCACTGCGCCTGTCCGACCGCTCCCCCGCGCGCCGCGACACCGCTCCTAGGATCGACCCGTGCCAGCCCGCCACCAGTCAGTGCCGCATGCGCAGCAGCCCCGCCATGCGCGCGGCCTGAAGAGCCACAACGCCGTACGAGGCGTCGCCCTCGCGGCGGTCGCGCTCGTCGTCTTCGGCGCCTCGAGCGCGGTGGCGGTCGCACAGCGCCTGCAGAACAACATCACGACGGTCGACGTGAGCGGACTCACGGGCCCGCGCCCGTCGTCCAAGGCCGTCGCCAAGCCGGGCGACCCGAACGCCGGCCAGCCCGTGAACATCCTGGTGATGGGCTCCGACACACGGGCCGGGGTCAACGCGTCGATCGGCGGCAACGACTCCGGGCAGCGCTCGGACACCGCGATCGTGGTGCACATCTCCGCGGACCGGTCCCGCGTCGAGCTCGTGTCCATCCCGCGCGACTCGCTGGTGAAGATCCCGGTGTGCCAGGCGACCAACGGCAAGTCGTCGCGGGCGAGCAGCAGCGCGATGTTCAACTCGGCGTTCGCCACCGGCTGGGACATGGGCGGTGACATGGCGTCGGCGGCCGCCTGCGCGATCAAGACGGTCCAGCAGAACACCGGCGTGGCGATCGACCACTTCGCGGTCGTGGACTTCGCGGGCTTCCAGGCGATGGTCAACGCGATCGGCGGTGTGCCGATGTGCATCCCGCACGCCCTCCACGACACGTACAGCGGTCTGAACCTCCCGGCCGGCCAGCAGGTGCTCAACGGTCAGCAGGCCCTCGAGCTGGCCCGTGCCCGGCACGGCAACATCGGCGACGGCGGCGACCTGGACCGGATCGGCAACCAGCAGCGACTGATCCAGGCGATGGTCAACGAGGTCCTCTCCAAGAAGGTCCTGACCAACGTGCCGAACCTCGTCTCGTTCCTCTCCGCCGCGACGAGCTCGCTGACCACCGACTCCGGTCTGCAGCTGCAGAACCTGACCGGCCTGGCCTACAACCTGCGCAACATCAACCGCGACAACGTGGTCTTCATGACGATCCCCACCGGACCGGCGCCCAGCGACCCGAACCGGCTGGTGTGGACGTCGGCCGCGACCGCCATCTGGGCCAACATGGCGGCCGACAAGCCGATCCTCCAGGAGGCGGCGCAGCCGACGCCGACGACGGCGAGCACGCCGGCCAAGACGAGCACGGCGGGCGGCACCAAGTCGGGCACCGCGACACCGCCGGCTGCCGCAGCGACCCCGGCCGCCCCGGCCCCGTCGGCGTCCAAGGCGGCCGGGCACGAGGCGTTCACCTCCGCGGACAACACCGGTTCGTGCTCCTGAGCCGTCGCGGGCCGTCCGCCTGGGGGCCCCGGTCGTGACGGCCCAGGCCTCGACGGACGCCGGGGGCGCCCCAGGAGCTCGGCGCTCAGGCCTGGAAGCCCGTGCGTTGCTGGCCGAGGGCACGGAGACGCTCGCCCTTGCGCTCCGCGACCTCCCGCAGGCCGTCCTGGAACGCCACCATCGCGGTCCGCAGGCGTGCGGCCTGCTCGTCGGCACCGCTGGCCAGGATCCGGACCGCGAGCAGGCCGGCGTTCCGGGCGCCGCCGATCGACACGGTCGCCACGGGCACCCCCGACGGCATCTGCACGATGGACAGGAGGGAGTCCATGCCGTCCAGGTGCGCCAGCGGCACCGGGACCCCGACCACCGGCAGGGCAGTGGCTGCAGCGAGCATCCCGGGCAGGTGCGCGGCGCCGCCGGCACCCGCCACGACCACCCGCAGGCCTCGGTCAGCGGCCGTGCGGCCGTACTGGAGCATCTTGTCGGGCTGACGGTGGGCCGACACGACGTCCACCTCGACCGGCACCTCGAACTCCGCGAGGGCAGCCGCGGCAGCCTCCATCACGGGCCAGTCCGAGTCGGAACCCATGACGATCCCGACGAGCGGCTGTGCTGGCATGGCGTCCTCCGGTGCGGTGCGTTCTGCTGCGGGCGGTCCCATGATGCCGCCCCGCCGACCGGGGGTGGCGCATCCGTCCTGGCCAGCGGGCCGGTAGCACCCGCGAGGCGCGCCCGTCTCGCCAGGTCGCAGCGAGGTCCGTTCCGTACGATCGACGAGCACCCGGCCCGACCGGTCGGGACCAGGGGCGGCACCGAGGAGGACCAGTGAGCAACGAGCGACGTGCGGCTGGGACGCCGCCACCGAGCTTCGACCCCGGTGCCCGGCGCCCACGCCCGGATGGCGCGGAGGACTCGCCGATCGTCGTGGGCACGTCGCACCCGAGCCGCCCGGCGACGCCTCGCCGGCCCGTCCCGCCCACGGGTGCACCACCGGCGGTCCCGCCTGCAGCACCGCGGCGCCAGTCGCGACCCGCCGTGCCGGGGGCAGTGCCGGCGGCCGAGCCGACTCCCACCCGCATCGACCGGGCAGTGCCGCGCGCGGATCCCCGCCCGGGCCACGACGCCCGGCCTCCGGGCTCGACGCACGCGATCCCCGCACCGGTCCGACCGGCGGCCGCCGCTCGGCGCACCGTCTCCTCCTCCGGCCGTCCCGTCTCGCAGGTCGGCGGAGCCGCACCGGTGCGCGGCGGTCAGCCGGAGCGGCCGACGACAGGACCCGGACCGGCGGGACGTACGCGCGTCCACCGCCGCCGTCGTGCCGTCGTCCTGACGCTCGTCCTGGTGCTGGTGCTGCTGCTGGCCTGGCCCGTGGGCCTGGCCATGTGGGCGAACGGCCGCCTGCACCACGTCTCCGCGCTCTCCACCGCGACGTCCACACCCGGGACCACCTACCTGCTCGCCGGTTCCGACCAGCGGCCGGCGGACATGCAGGACGGCACCGCCGGAGCGCGGTCCGACACGATCCTGCTGCTGCACGTGCCGACCAGCGGTCCGACGGCCCTGATCAGCATCCCGCGGGACAGCTACGTCCCGATCCCCGGTCACGGCTCCAACAAGATCAACGCCGCCTACTCCTGGGGTGGTCCCAAGCTGCTGGTCGCCACGGTGGAGAAGCTGACCGGGATGAAGGTGGACCACTACGTCGAGGTCGGCTTCGGCGGCATCGAGACCGTGGTGAACGCCGTCGGCGGTGTCCACCTGTGCTCCGACCTCAACGTCCACGACCAGCTGAGCGGGCTCGTGTGGACACCGGGCTGCCGCACGGTCGACGGGACGGCGGCGCTGGCCTTCTCGCGGATGCGCTACTCCGACCCGACCGGGGACGTCGGCCGCACGGCGCGCCAGCGGCAGGTGATCTCGGCGATCACCAAGGTCGCAGCCTCGCCCTCCGTCCTCCTGGCTCCCGGCAAGCAGGTGGCGCTGGTCCGGGCGGGCACCGACTCGCTGACGGTCGACGACGCCACCGGAGTGCTGGACCTCGGCCGCCTCGCGCTCGACTTCCGGGCGGCGACGGGCCCGAAGGGCATCACGGGTACACCACCGATCAAGAACCTCGACTACCGACCCGGCAACGCCGGGTCGACGGTCCAGCTGGACCCGGTGGCCACGCCGACCTTCTTCGCCCAGATCAGGGACGGCAAGCTGCCTGCGGGCACCGTCGGAGGCACCCCGAAATGAGGTGACCTCCGGGCTCAGGCGGTGTCGCCCCGGAGCAGGGCTGCGGCACGGCGTGCCCGGTCGCGGACGTCGTCGAGGTCGTCGCCGCTGACGTTCACGTGGCCGAGCTTGCGTCCGGCGCGCACCTCCTTGCCGTAGAGGTGCACCTTGGCCCCCGCGTCCGCCGCGGCGACCGCCGGCAGGGCCGCGGTGGGGTCGGGCAGCGAGGTACCGAGCACGTTGGCCATCACCGTCCAGCGCGCTCGCGGCGAGGGGTCGCCCAGAGGCAGGTCGAGAACGGCCCGCAGATGCTGCTCGAACTGGCTGGTCACCGCGCCGTCGATGGTCCAGTGGCCGCTGTTGTGCGGACGCATGGCCAGCTCGTTGACGAGAACGCGGGGCGGCCCACCGGCCTCGTCCGGTACCTCGAACAGCTCGACGGCGAGCACTCCCGTGACGCCGAGGCCCTCCGCGACGGCACGTGCGACGGCCTCGGCGCGCGCCTCGGTCGCCGGGTGGAGACCAGGAGCCGGTGCGGTCACCTCGGAGCAGACGCCGTCCACCTGGACGGACTCGACCACCGGCCAGCAGACCAGCTCGCCCGAAGGTCGCCGTGCGACCAGCGCCGCGAGCTCGCGGCTGAACGGCACCCGCTCCTCCACCAGCAGCGGCGCCCCGGAGCCGTCCGCCGCGGCCGCGAACCAGTCGCTCACCTCGTCGGCCGAGGAGACCACCCGGACGCCCTTGCCGTCGTACCCCCCGTGGGACGTCTTCACCACCGCGCTGCCGCCGTGGCTCTCGAGGAACTCCGTCAGCTCCAGCTCGGTGGAGACGGGCGCCCACTCCGGGCACGGGACCCCGAGTGCGGTGAGCCGTGACCGCATGACGATCTTGTCCTGCGCGTGCCGCAGCGCACCGGCGGACGGGTGCACCGCGACGCCACGGGCGGCCAGTGCGTCCAGCACGCTGTTCGGGACGTGCTCATGCTCGAACGTCAGCACGTCCGCACCCTCGGCCAGCTGTTCGAGCACCCCCGGTTCGCGTGGCATCCCGACCGGCGAGTCGACCACGACCTGCGCGGCGGAGGACGTGGCCGACTCGACGAGGACACGAAGGTGCAGGCCGAGCGCGGTCGCGGCCGGCGTCATCATGCGCGCCAGCTGGCCGCCTCCGACCACCGCGACCACCGGAGGGCTGCCCACGGGGAACGTCACGGTCCAGGAGCGTAACTGCGCGAGCTGCGGCAGGCCCTCCGCTGCACGCCACCTGAGAACCGATGTGGGAGTGTGGTGGAGGTCGCACCGCTCACCGCCCCTAGCCCAGGCCGCGCTCAGGCTCCGGCGATATGGTTTCCGAGTGACAGCCGCCGACGAGACCCTCGTCCCCCATGCCCTGGACCGGGCCCGTACCCGGACCGTGGCCGAGGACGACGCGCTCCTGCTCGAGGAGCCGCTCTCCGGGCGCTTCACCGTGGGCGGCCGGCTCAACATGGCCGCCCTGCGCGCGTGGCTCTGGGAGATGGCGCGCTTCCTCGCCGTCGGCGGCCTCTCCTTCGTGGTCGACCTCGGCCTGTTCAACCTGCTGCTCTACGGCCCCGGCCACCTGCTCGGGCACAAGCCCCTGACCGCGAAGATCCTCTCGGTCACGCTGGCGACCCTCGTGTCCTGGGTGGGCAACCGGTACTGGACCTTCTCCGAGCACAAGACCAGCCGCGGTGTGCGTGAGCTGGTCGTCTACGGCGCCATCAACGTGGTGGGCGCCCTGGTGCCCGTGGGGACGCTGGCGTTCTCGCGCTACACGCTGGCACTGGCCGGTCCTCTCGCGGACAACGTCTCCACGGTCATCGGCATCGCTGCGGCGACCGTGCTGCGGTACGTCGGCTACAAGAAGTGGGTGTTCACGGGTTCCGCGGCGGGCGCGAACGCCGTCGCCGAGACGGTCTGACCCCTCGCCGGCCGGCCGCCACCCCGCGGCGGCCAGCAACCCGTGCCGCATCCCGCTGCACCAGGTGCCTGTGCGGCGACGGTGCGCCCCGCGTGAGGAGTCGGCGTCAGCGCCGCCGGCGCTCCCCCTTGGTGGACACCGCGGCTCCTCGAGGCAGCACGACGTCGGGTGCCAGCGCCGCCGGCACGCCGGCCAGGAAGAGGGCGAACACCGCGGGGCGCCGCTGCGCGAGCTCCAACCTGCCGCCGTCGGCGTTCACCAGGTCGCGGGCCAGCGCGAGCCCCAGACCGGTCCCGGCACCGGACGTCACCTCGCGCTCGAAGATCCGCGGTGCGAGGTCGTCGGGCACGCCCTGACCCTCGTCCGCCACCTCGACCACCACCGCACCGGAGGGTCCCCCGCTACGAGCCCGGACCGTCGTGGTGCCGGCGCCGTGCTTCAACGAGTTCTCGATCAGCGTCGCGAGCACCTGTGCGAGGGCGCCGGGCGTGGCCAGCACCTGCGTGGTGCGATCGACGTCGACGACGAGCTCGCGGTCGGCGACGGCGAAGGGACGCTCCCACTCCTCCTGCTGCTGGTGGACCACCTCCCAGAGGACGACGGCCTCCGTGGTCCCGCCCTGGGCCTTGCGCGAACGTGAGAGCAGGTCGTCGACGACGCGCACCAGCCGCTCGACCTGCTCGAGGCAGATCCGCGCCTCCTCCTTGACCTCGGGCTCGCCCGTGGTGAGCGTGATCTCCTCCAGCCGCATCGTGAGCGCGGTCAGCGGGGTGCGCAGCTGGTGCGAGGCATCCGAGGCGAACTGCCGCTCGGCGGCCAGCCGGCCGGCCATGCGGTCGGCGCTGCGCGCCAGCTCGGCGGCGACCAGGTCGATCTCCTCCACGCCGGACGGCTCGAGGTGGGGCCGTACCTGGCCGGAGCCGAGCTGCTCGGCCGACGCGGCCAGGTACACGAGAGGTGCCGCGAGGCGGTTCGCCTGCCAGATCGCCATGGCGATGCCCGCGGCGAACGCGACGACGGCGGCGACGACGACGAGTGCGATCACCCGCGCCGAGCGCCAGAACACGTCCCACCAGGAGACGTACAGCGCCACCGAGGCGCCGTCGGTGCTGGTGACGTCGACGGACAGGACCCGGCCGGACATCGTCGGACCCGCCGTGTACACGGAGCCGTCCGGACCGTGCACCACGACGGAGGAGGAGATGTCCCCGCCGCCTCCCGTGTACGGCTCGAGCATCGTGTCCGTGAGGTCGATCTGCTGGTCGATCCGGAAGTCGACCGCCCGCGCCGCAGAGGTCGCGCGGGCCTCGAGACCGCGCATCTCGCTCTCCCGCACCAGCTGGGCGCCGAGGAAGGCGAGCGGGAACCCCAGCAGCACCACCGCGACGGTGACCGCCGCGATCGTGGCCTGCAGGACGCGACGGCGCACCGGCTAGACCCGGTCGAGCGCGCTGGGTGCGGTCTCGAAGCGGAAGCCCATCCCGCGCACGGTGGTGATGTACCGCGGCGCGTTGGCGTCGTCGCCGAGCTTGCGGCGCAGCCACGAGACGTGCATGTCCAGGGTCTTGGTCGAACCCGTCGGGTCCGATCCCCAGACCTCGCGCATCAGGCCGTCACGGCCGACGACGGCACCGGCCGACCCGACCAGGACACGGAGGAGCTCGAACTCCTTGGCCGTCAGGTGCAGTTCGCGCTCTCCCTGGAACGCCCGGTGCGCCGTGACGTCGACCCGCACGTCCTGCGCGTGCAGCTCGTCGTCCTCCACGAGCTCGGCGCCGCTGCGCCGCAGGAGGGCACGGACCCGTGCGAGCAGCTCGGCGAGCCGGAACGGCTTGGTCACGTAGTCGTCGGCACCGGCGTCGAGGCCGACGACGAGGTCGACCTCGTCGGCGCGTGCGGTGAGCACCAGCACAGGCGTGCTGAGGCCCTGGTGGCGGATGGCGCGGGCGACGTCGAGGCCGTCCATGTCCGGAAGACCGAGGTCCAGCACGACGAGGTCCGCCGTCGGCGCACCGTCGATCGCGCCTTGACCGGTTCCTTGCACGTCCACGTCATAACCTTCACGCCCGAGGGCCCGGGCCAAAGGTTCTGCAATCGCCGGATCGTCCTCCGCCAGCAGCACCTGGGTCATTGGCCCATGCTAGGTCACGAGCGGGTCTGCTCCGCCACCGGCGTGCAGGTGGGGCGGACTTTCGCACGGCGCCCGAACCGACCGGCGCCCCTGGGGATCCCCACGCGGCTGCGCGTACGGTCCGGCTGGGCCGACGGGTCGGCGTCTCGACGACAAGGTCGGCGCGTGCGTCTGACCGTCCTCCACTCCGACAAGGGGCCGAACCGGGTACGAGCGACCGACGTGGAGGTCCACGCGGGGACGTCGGTGGCGACGCTGCGCAGGGAGATCGCGCGGCTCACCGGCCGACCGGAGTGGGCCTCCCTCAGGACCACCCTGACGGCCGACGGCATCCCCGTCGACGACTCGCACCCCGCCGGCCTCACCCCGGTGCTTCCCGGTGCTGTGCTGTCCGTCGGTGCGCCCAGCGCCGTGCCGCCGGAACGGCGCGTGCTGACGTGCGGCCGCCACCTGGCGGTGGTCGCCGGACCGGACTCCGGCACTCTCCTGCCGGTCGAGCTGGCGCGCAGCACCACCGTGGGCCCCGGCGGCGAGTTGGTGGTCCGGGACGACGTCTGGCAGTCGCCGCTGCGACTGCGCGTGCGGGCGCCGCGCCGGCGCCCCTGGGGCACGCGCGCCGGACGACGGCACGGGCCCGTGGTGCTCGTGCGGACCACGGGTGACGCGGTCCTGGCGCGACCGGGGTCCGCCCGTCGCCGGCGCCTGCCCCGTCGGCGCTGGGCACGCTGGCCGGTCGGAGCCGCGGTGCACGTCGGGGTCAGCGTCCTCGAGCTGCGCGAGGTCGCCCCTCGTCCACGAGCCGGTGGACCACCGAGCCAGGGCACCGCCCCGAACGGTCCGGGACGCACCGCGGAACCGCGGGGCCGACGTGGCGGGCGGGGCGGCGGCTTCGCCGCGATGGCGGCGTCGACCGTGGGCACCACGGTGACGGGCGTGGTCCTCGCGGTCGCCGTGCACCAACCTCTGCTCGCCCTGACGAGCCTCACCGGACCGCTCCTGTGGTGGGCGAACCGACGGACGGCGGCAGCACCGGCAACCCCGGGGGACGCGGTGGACGGCCGACCGGCCGACATCCCCTCCCTGCGCCTCGCCGTCGCGCTCGGTGCACCCGGGACCGACCTGACGGTTCCGGCGCCGTGGGACGACGAGGGCTGCCTCGCGGTGGTCGGTGCCGACGAGCCCGTTCTGGCGGCGGCGCGGGCCGTCGTGCTGGGCGAGCTCGGCAGCCGTGGGAGGTGCCCCGTCACCGTCCGCGGTCGCAACGTGCCCGACTGGGCCTGGCTGGTCTGGAGCGGTGCTGCCTCCCGTGCGCTCCCCGGCAGGGGGGCGTCCGGGGCCGACTCGGACCCGTCGTCGCGGGCGCTGGTCGTGGTGGACGGCAGCGAGGACGCCACGGAGGTGACGCGGTGGCGCGCTCACGCCCCGGCGACGCAGCGGCTGCTCTGGGTGGGCAGAGGCGACGCCGCAGCGCCGGCATGGTGCCGGAACGTGCTGTCGGTGACGGCCGCCGGTTCGGCGCTCCGATCGGGTCACGGAGCTCCACGGGTCGTGCCGAGCGTGGGGGTCCGGGCCGACGTCGCGGAGACGCACGCCCGGGCACTGGCCCGTGCGACGCAGGTACCGGGTGCAACGGTCGCCGGTCCGTCGACCACCGTCGACGGCCTCCGGCTCAGCCGTTGCCCCGACACGGCTGCCCTGGTGGACCTGCCCGGGACGCCCGCGCCGGCGGCGTCGGCGGTCGCGACGGCCTGGTCGGCACCGCCGCCCGGGCTGAGGACGCCTTTCGGGGAGGGGCCGGACGGCTGCGCCGTGTGGCTGGACCTGGTCCGCGACGGACCCCACGCCGTGGTGGCCGGCACCACCGGTGCGGGGAAGTCGGAGCTGTTGACCACTCTCGTGCTCGGGCTGGCGCTCACGTACCCTCCTCGGCGCCTGGCCGTCCTCCTCGTCGACTTCAAGGGCGGCACCGGCCTGCCGGGACTGATCACTTTGCCGCACGTGGTCGGTCGGCTCTCCGACCTGGACGCCGCCGGCGCGCGGCGCGTGCTGCTCGGCCTCGGGGCGGAGCTGCGGCGCCGCGAGCGGATCGTGGCGCGCGCAGGGGTGCGTGACGTCCAGGAGCTGCAGCCCGCCGTCGGCCGCCCGGTCCCACCGCGACTGCTCGTGGTGATCGACGAGTTCCGCGCGCTGGCCGACGACCTGCCGGAGCTGGTGCCGGGCCTCGCACGGGTCGCCGCGCAGGGCCGCTCGCTCGGGGTGCACCTGGTGCTGGCGACCCAGCGCCCCGCCGGAGCAGTTCCGGCGGAGCTGCGAGCCAACGTCTCCCTCCGGGTGGCGCTCCGGGTGGTCGATGCCGCCGACTCCGTGGACCTGGTCGGTGTCGCGGACGCAGCCCGGATCGAGTCCGGCACGCCGGGCCGGTGCGTCCTCGTCCGTGGTGGCGGTGCCGCCGAGGCCGTCCAGGTCGCACGGGCTGGCGCCTCGGGCGGGCACCGCCGCGTCGAGCTCGCGAGGCCGGCCGCGGAAGCGGTCGGCGCCGGGCCGACGGAACCCACGTGGAGACCGGCAGCGCGGGACGCCGGGACGGCTCCCGACCCCGTGGCCTGCTGGGTGGCCGCGGCACAGGCCGCCGCGGCCGGCATGCCTCCTCCGGACGTCCCCTGGCTTCCCGAGCTGCCCGAGCGCGTCACCGTCGGAGACCTGGCCGCGGGCCCCGGGCTGGCGCTCGCGTTGGCAGACGTGCCGGAGGAGCAGCGTCGGACGACCGTCCGCTGGCGGCCGGACGACGGCCACCTCCTCGTGCTGGGAGGACCGCGCTCCGGGCGCAGCACGACGCTGGTCACCGTCGGCCGCCAGGCCCTGCTCGCGGGCAGGGACGTGCACGCCTTGGGCCTGCCACCGTCCGCGGTCGAAGCACTGCGAGCAGCGGTCCCGGCGGGGCTCGGCACGGCGGCCGCGGTCGGCGACGTCGTGACCGCTGCTCGGCTGCTGGATGCCCTGACGCGCGGGCTCCCGGCGTCCGAACGTCCCGTGCTCCTGGTCGACCGGCTCGACCGGGCGCTCGACGAGCTCGCCTCGGTGGCGCGTGGTGCCGGGGCGCAGCTGCTGACCTCGCTCTGGGAACGTTCCGACCCGCCGGTCTGCATGGCGGCGAGCGCGCCGGTGTCCCCGCTGAGCAGCCGGCTGCTCGGCTCGTTTCCCGACCGTCTGGTCCTGGCGGTCGCCGATCCGACCCTCGATGCGCTGGCGGGTGTGCCCTCGGCACTGAGCGCGCCGCGTCTCGCGCCAGGAAGGGCTGTCCACGTCCGCGCCGCTGGAGCCGTCCTGTGCCAGGTCGCCCTCGCCGACGACGTCCAGGCGACCCCGCCCGCACAACGGCAGGACAGCCCGCTCCGACTGTGCGCGCCGCCGAGCACCGCACCCTGGCGCGGCGTGCCGGCGCGTCTGACCGCGGACGGCCGCCTGCACGTCCCGCTCGGGCTGGGCGCGGACGGGCACGGAGTCGTCGAGGTCGACCTGACCGACGCGCTGCTGATCGTCGGGCCGGCCGGTTCCGGACGCACCACCGCTCTCGCGGGCGTCGCGAGAGCCATCGAGCACCTCGGCATCGCCACGTGCAGGGCAGCGGAGCTGCTCGAGACCGCGTCCGGCGCACCGCCGCTCCAGCTGCTCGAGAGGCTCGCCCCGGGTGGTGAGGTGGCGCTCCTCCTCGACGACCTCGACGACCTCGAGCGGACGGACGCTCACCTCGCGCTGGAGCTCGCCGAACGGCTTGGTGAGCAGCGTCGCGGGGCCGGTGCAGCGCCGCCGCTCCGCCTGGTGGCGGCGACGTCGACCGCGCACGCCGTCGCCAGCTACCGCGGGCTGGTCCCGACCATGCTGCGCTCCCGCCGCCTCGTCGTCCTCGATCCGCGGGAGCCCGGTTCCCTCGACCTGATCGGTTCGCAGGCGCGCTGGCTCGTCGACCCGGCCGGAGCACCACCTGGGCACGGGGTGCTGCGCCGGGACGGCCAGGTCGTTCCCGTGCAGCTCTGGGCACCGCACGCCGACTGAGCGACGCTCAGCGCCGCCCGTCCTGGCCGGCCGGCGTGCGCGGCGGGCTCGTACGGTCGGTCCAGGACACGACGGACCGCGGCAGCAGGCACGCGACCACCAAGACCCCGAGAGCGGCCCCGACCGCGGGCCACGGCGCCGGCGCGGTGCGCCATGAAGCCACCGCCATGGCGACGACCAGCACGTGCACGGTGATCACCGGGCTGCGCGCCCACCGCCGCCCGGCCAGCAGCGCCCGACCGGCGGCGGCGAGCACCGCAGCCAGACCTGCCGCGAGGACGGCGAGCGCCACCGATGCGGCAGCGAGCTGGGTCCCGCGCACGAGGACCACGAGCAGAGCGACCACGGCGGCCGCCGCGGCGAGCGCCTCCACCCAGACGGCCACCACCACCGCCCACACCAGCCGGGGCCTGCCGGCGACCTCGTCGGGCTGCCGCGGGCTACCACGTCCCGACGGCGAAGACCCGGAGGGCGACCCCGTCGAGCGGGTGCTGGAGGAGGGTGGCACGGCGACGACCCTACGGCCCCGGGGGCCGTATAGCAGATCCCGGACGTGACGATGACCAGACCGTCACCAGAATGCCTAGGTCCTTTGTCCTACGTTCACCGGCCGGCAACCTTCGCCCACCGGGGTGACCTGGCCCACATCGCCTCGACGCCAGGGCCGCGCCGCGTGCGATCACCGCGGCACCCCTGGTCAGCGCCCTGATTCGGCAATTCATGGGCTGACCTGGACGAACGTCCGGACATACCCCCACCCGGTGGCGTCCGGTCCGCTCAGCACGTGCACAGGTGTGACGAACGCCTCACTCGTCACGGGTCGAAACGTTCCCGTAACCCTTGTGCGGGCCCGCCGCGGATGTGAACCTTGACGCAGCAAGTCATCCCACCCCCACTTTCTCGCGGCCGTCCGCCATGCCCCCGACCGGGCAGCCGGGCCGTCGTGTGCCAAGGAGATGTCATGGACTGGCGCCACCGCGCAGCGTGCCTCGACGAGGACCCCGAGCTCTTCTTCCCGATCGGCAACACCGGCCCCGCGCTCGTGCAGATCGAGGAGGCCAAGGCGGTCTGTCGTCGCTGCGAGGTCGTAGACACCTGCCTGAAGTGGGCGATCGAGACCGGTCAGGACGCCGGTGTCTGGGGCGGCCTGTCCGAGGACGAGCGTCGGGCCCTCAAGCGCCGCACCGCACGCCAGCGCCGCGCCGGCTGAGCTGAGCGCAGTACCCGAGCAGCCCGCCCGCGTCGGCGTCCCGCGCGGACCGACCGCGATCGGCCGCTGCTCCGCACCCGATCGAGCCTCAGGACCGGCCGCCGACTGGCGAGCCGGTCCTGCTGCTCTCGGGGGAGCACCGCAGATCAGGCCACGGTGGCCGCATCCCGGTTGACCCGCAGCCGAGCCTCGAGCTCGACGCTGGTGCCGCCGCCGGGCCGCGGACGCCACGCGATCGACCCCCGCAGCTCGTTCCGCACCAGCGTCGAGACGATCTGGGTACCGAGCCCGCTGCCGGCTCCCTTCTCGCTCGGGACGCCGGCACCGTCATCGGCAACCGTCACGTGCAGCAGATCCCCCGCCCGCTCGGCGGTGATCTCGACGGTCCCGGCCGCGCGTCCGCTGAACCCGTGCTCGACGGCGTTGGTCACCAGCTCGGTCAGCACCAGAGCGAGCGCCGTGGCGTCCTCGGCCCGCACCAGGCCGAAGGACCCGTGCACCCGCGTCCGTACGTGTGCGCCGTCCTGAGTGGCCACGTCGGCGGCCAGCCGCAGGCTGCGCCCGATCAGGTCGTCGAACGGCACCGTCTCGTCGAGGGTCTGGGACAGCGTCTCGTGCACCAGAGCGATGGTGGCGACCCGGCGCTCCGCCTCGCCGAGGGCCTCGCGCGCCTCGTCGCTGCCCACCCGCCGCGACTGCAGCCGCAGCAGCGCCGCGACGGTCTGCAGGTTGTTCTTCACCCGGTGGTGGATCTCCCGGATCGTCGCGTCCTTGGTGATCAGCTCCCGTTCCCGGCGGCGGAGCTCGGAGACGTCCCGGCAGAGGAGCACCGCGCCGACACGCTCGGTCCCCTCCGTGAGGGGCACCGCACGCAAGGACAGCGCGACGCCCCGCGTCTCGACGTCGACGCGCCACGGCGCCCGGCCCATCAGCACCAGCGGCAGCGACTCGTCGACCGTGGCGTCGGTGTCGAGCAGGTCGGTGGTCACCTCGATCAGGGAGCGTCCGACGAGGTCCCCCAGGGCGCCCAGCCGGTGGAAGCACGAGAGCGCGTTCGGGCTGGCGTAGAGCACCTCTCCCTCGCCGTTGAGCCGCACGAGGCCGTCGGCCACGCGAGGAGCGCCTCGGCGAGGCCCGGTCGGCGCATCCGCAGCGGGGAACTCGCCCCGCGCCACCATCCCGAGCAGGTCGTCGGCGGCCTCGACGAAGTTGAGCTCGAGCCGGCTCGGTGTCCGCGCGCCGCCCAGGTTGGTCTGGCGGGCCAGCACCGCGACGGCCCGTCCCTTGCGGACCACCGGCACGGCTTCTTCCCGCACGGCGTACTCGCCGAACCAGCGAGGCTCGCGCGACCGCTGCGACCGCTGCTCGTCCAGGGCCCGGAGAAGCTGCGCCCGCTGCCCCTCGGGCACCAGGGAGCCGACCACGTCGTCGTAGTGCACCGTCGCTGCCGTCGACGGGCGCACCTGCGCGACCGCCACGAAGTCGCCGTCGACGGTGGGCAGCCACAGCACCAGGTCCGCGAAGGCCAGGTCGGAGATCACCTGCCAGTCCCCGACCAGCAGGTGCAGCCACTCCAGGTCGGCCGGTTCCAGGCTGCCGTACCGGTCGGCGAGCGTGCTCAGGGTTGACACCGGACCAGGGTAGGCGGCGAACGACCCGCCGCCGTGACCCGCGGCGGGATACCCTCACCCTCACCGACAAGCGCCCAGCGTCCCGCGGGCGCGGGTGGTGACGGACCCCCTGCGAGGAGGCTCACCGTGCAGCTGCGCGTGACCCTGGACCTGCCCACCGACCTCGCCGGCGCGGGTCGGATGCTCGCAGACCCCGGCTACGTGCGCGCCAAGGTCGCCGCGACCGGGGACCCTGACGGCGAGGTGGTGGTGGCCGGCTCGCCGGCGGACGGGTTCACGGTCACGACGCGACGCTCGCTGCCGACGGACCAGATCCCGGCGCAGCTGCGGTCCTTCGTCGGGGCGCGGATCGACGTGCGACAGGTCGAGGCGTGGGACGAGCCCGACGAGGACGGTCGCCACGGCACCGTGGTGGTCGAGGTCGTCGGTGCGCCGGTGCGGCTGACGGGCCGTACCAGCCTGCGTGCCGTGACTCCGTACAGCTGCACGCTGACCTACGACGGTGAGCTGCGCGCCGCGGTGCCGCTGTTCGGCGCCGCGGTCGAGAAGGCGGCGGCAGGCGCCGTCCGGGACGCGCTCGTGGCCGAGCAGGCCGTCGCCGCCCAGTGGCTGGCGGAGAACGCCCACTAGGGCGGACGAGGCGGCGAACCCGCCGGCCTCAGCTCGAGGCCCGGACCACGAGGGTCGCCGGGAACACCTCGGGCTCCCGGGGCGGTCCGCCCGCGAGCAGGTCGAGCAGCCGCTCGCCGGCGGCCCGCGCCATCGCCACCGCGGGCTGCACGACCGTCGTCAACGGCGGGTGCGCCGTGGCCGCCACCCCCAGGTCGTCGTACCCGACGACCGCCACGTCCTCCGGCACACGCTTCCCGCGCGCGGCCAGCGCGGCCATCGCCCCGACGGCGATGAGGTCCGAGGCGGCCACGATGCCGTCGACGTCCGGGTGCTCGTCCAGGAGCCGGTGCGTGGCCGCCTGCCCGCCCGCGAGCGTGAAGTCGGTGTGCACGATCGCGTCCACCGGCCGACCCTTCTCGGTCAGCGCGTGCCGCCAGCCCGCGAGCCGGTCGATGCCGGCCGACATGTCCGGCGGTCCGGCGATCGTCGCGATGCGCCGCCGGCCGGTGTCGATCAGGTGGCGGGTCGCCTGGACCGCACCGTCGACGTTGTCCGTGTCGACGTACTGCTCGAGCCCGGAAGAGGCGCCGACCAGCGGCCGGCCCACGAACACGAGCGGTTGGGGCAGCTGCGCCAGGACGGGATCGAGGTCTCCCCCGCGGTGGTGGGAGACCACGATCGCGCCGTCGACGTGACCGCCCTGCAGGAACCGCAGCGTCCGCTCCGACTGCCCGGGTCGCGCGATCACCAGCACCACCTGCACGTCGGAGTCGGCGAGCGAGCTCGACAGCCCTTGGAGCACGGCCAGCACGAACGGGTCCGACAGGGCCAGCTCGTCCGGCTCGGGCACCACCAGCGCGATCGAGTCGGTGCGACGCGTCACCAACGACCGTGCCGCACGGTTCGGCGAGTAGCCGAGGTCGAGCACGGCGGCGTTGACCGCGGCCAGGGCCGCGGGCGAGACGCGATCACCGCCGTTGATCGCCCGCGACGCCGTGGACCGGGAGACGCCTGCCCGTGCCGCGACCTCCTCGAGGGTGGGAGGGACCACGGCGACCCCACCGTGCTGGTGCGTCTGGCGGGGCCGCTCGTCCCTCAGCCGCACGGTGCTCAGCCCTTCACCGCTCCCTGCATGATGCCCGACACCAGCTGGCGACCGGCCAGGATGAACATCACGAGCAACGGGAGCACGGAGACGAACACACCGGCCATCACCTGCGAGTAGTCGGCGTAGTAGTGGGCCTGGAGCATCTTCAGCGCCACTGGCAGCGTGGTCCGTCCTGGCACCGCACCGAGCACGACCAGGGGCCAGAAGTAGTTCGTCCAGTTGGCGACGAACGCGAACAGGCCGAGCATCGTGGCAGCCGGACGAGCCGCGGGGAGCGCGATCGACCAGAACGTGCGGAACATCGAGGCACCGTCGACGCGGGCGGCCTCGATCAGCTCGTACGGCAGCGCGCCCTCGAGGTACTGGGTCATCCAGAACACGCCGAACGCCGTGACGAGCGCCGGCAGGATGACCGCCGGCAGCTTGCCGATGAGGTGCAGCTGCTTCATCACCAGGAACAGCGGGACCACACCGAGCTGGGTGGGGATCGCCGTGGTGGCGATGACGAAGACCAGCAGCGGACCACGGCCGCGGAACCGGAGCTTGGCGAACGAGTAGCCGGCCAGGGTGGAGAACAGCACCACGGACACGGCCGTGACGGTCGACACGATGATCGAGTTCACCAGCGCGGGCCAGAAGCCGATGTCGGAGTTGATGACCGACAGCATGTTCTCGAACAGGTGCGACCCCGGGACCAGCGACGGGATCGGGTGCCGCGCCACGTCCTCCTTGGTGGAGGAGGCGATCAGGAACGCGTAGTACAGCGGGTAGATCGCGATCAGCAGCACGATCGTGAGGATCGTGTAGGTCAGCCAGCGCGGCCGGCGCTCGGCCCCGGAGCCTCGGTGGTTCTGGCGACGAGCCGCCGCCCTGGCCGCACCACGGCCGGCGAACTGCTCGATCGAGGGGATGGAGGGCGCGCTCATGACCGGACCTTCCGTGCCCGGCGCACGGCACCGGAGTCGGACGCGATCCGGTTGGTGAACCAGTAGTTCACCAGGGAGATCGCGAGGATGACGAGGAACAGCAACCACGCGACCGCAGCCGACCGCCCCAGGTTGTTCTGGCTGCCCCAGCCCAGCTGGTACAGGTACATGGTCACCGTGACGAACTGGCCGTCGGCGCCGCCCGCGGTGGTCGCCGAGTTCTGCTGGTCGAACATCGTCGGCTCGTCGAAGATCTGCAGACCGCCGATGGTCGACGTGATGATGACGAAGATCAGCGTCGGCCGGATCATCGGGATCGTCACCGAGAAGAACTGCCGGACCCGCGAGGCGCCGTCGATGATGGCTGCCTCGAAGATGTCGTTGGGGATGGCCTGCATCGCCGCCAGGATGACCAGCGTGTTGTACCCGGTCCACCGGTAGTTGACCATGTTGGCGATCGCCAGGTGGCTCGCCAGCACGTTGGAGTGCCAGCCGACGGGGCTGATGCCGACCTTGGCGAGGATCGCGTTCATCATGCCGGACTGGTCGGAGAAGATCTGGCCGAAGATCATCGCGACGGCGACCGGCGCGACCACGTAGGGCACCAGGACGCCCATCCGCCAGAACGTGCGCGCCCGCAGGTTCGCGTTGAGCACCGCGGCGATGACCAGGGCGATGATGATCTGCGGGATCGTCGACAGCGCGAAGATGCTGAACGTGTTCCGCAGCGCCTTCCAGAAGAAGGGCTGGTGCAGCACGTCGACGTAGTTCTTGAGCCCGACGAAAGGCCCCTCACCCGTCAGCAGGTTCCACTTGTGGAGCGAGACGACGGCCGTGTACAGCAGCGGGAACAGGCCGGTGATGGCGAACAGGACGAAGAACGGCGAGATGTACAGGTAGGGCGACACCTTGACGTCCCAGCGGCCGAGCCGCTGACGCATGCCGATCCGGCGGCGAGGCCGTACGTCGCGCGGGCGCGTCGGCAACTCAGTGATGGTGACCATGGGGACAACTCCTCGTCCGACTTGACTGCGGGTGCACGGGCGACCAGCGGGGTCGGGACGGCGACGCCCCGACCCCGCTGGTCATGCCGTTGTCAGCCGAGCTGCTTGACGGCGTCGAGGAACTTCTGCCACGAAGCCGCGGCGTTGTCCGTCTTGTCGACGTCGACCCGGGTCAGCGCCTTGCCGAACTGGTCGTTGATGTCGAAGTAGTGCGAACCGCGGTACGGCTGCTTCGAGACGGCCGAGAACCGGTTGGAGAAGATCTGGCCGGTCGGGGCGTTGTTGAAGTAGGTGTCCGTCTTGGCGGTGACCGTGGCGTCCTTGACGGCGTCGGTCTGGCTCGGGAAGTTGCCGAACTTGACGAACACCTTCGCGGCCTGGGCCGGGGCGGTCAGCCAGTCGGCGAGCGCCTTGGCCTCGGTGACGTTCTTGCCCTTGGCCGGGACCAGCAGGAACGAGCCGCCCCAGTTGGAGGAACCGCCGGGCAGGACGTCGGCGATGTCCCAGTTCTTCTGGTCGGGGGCGTCACCGGCGATGATCTGCGTCATCCACGCGGGGCACATGACGGTGGCGAACTTGTCGGACGCGAAGGCCTTCGTCCAGTCGTCGGTCCACTGCGCGAGGTGCGCGGACTGGTCGGTGTGCGACGTCAGCATGGTGAAGACCTTGCTGGCGTTCGAGTCCGACTTGCCGACGGTGATGGAGTCGTCCGACTTGGACTCGAAGGGCTCGGCCTGCTGGTTGTTGGCCACCTGGGCGAGGGCGCCCAGGGAGTCGAACCACGCGGCACCGGTGTTGGCGGCCATGAACTTCTGGCCGGTGGCGAAGTACTGGTCCCACGTCGCGCTCGAGCCGCCGAGCAGCGTGGCGACCTGGGCGCGGTCGGTCGGCAGGCCGGCCTTCTGGAACAGGTCCTTGCGGTAGCAGACGCCCTGCGGGCCGGAGTCGGTGCCGAGGCCGATCAGCTTGCCGGACGCGTCGGTGGCCTGAGCCATCTTCCAGTCGGGCCAGCGCTTGGCGTTGTCCGTCGTCTTGACGTCGGCGAAGAAGTCGGAGGACTTCAGCAGCTCGGGCATCCAGTCGACGTCCGCGGCGACGATGTCGTCGGTCACGGTGCTCGTCGCGATCGCGTTCTTGACCGAGGCGCGCGCGTCGTCGGACTTGGCCGCCTTGTCGCTGACGATCGTGACGTTCGGGTGGTCCTTCATGTACTCGGTGAAGAGGTCGGCGTAGCCGAACTCGTTGAAGGTCTGCACCTTCAGGGTGACCTTGCCGCCGGACGACGCCGTGCTCGCGCTGTTGCTGCTGCTGCCCGTCGAGCATCCGGTCACCGCCAGGGCGATGCCGGTCAGGCCTGCGGCCGCGGCCCACACCGTGCGTGACTTGTGCACTGCTGACTCCCTCGTCGTCTTGACGGCAGCTCTGCCGTCAACCGGTCGTCGTCCGCACCACCCGGCGCGGACGAGGGCTGATGCCCCGTGGACTCGCTCCCACCACCTTGCGGGAGCGTTCCCACGCGCTGCCGGAACCCTCTTGCGTCCCCAGGAGGCTGTCAAGCAGCGATCAGGTGACGTTGCAGTGTGGGAACGCATCCATGCAGGTCAGCGGTTTGTGATACCCAGTGACGTTACCGAATCGTTAGCCCTGCGCAGCCGCGCGGAGATCCCGCGGCCCAGCGCGTGGCACCAATTCCGTAGGAGCGCTTCCAGGATGGCGGAGGAGAGCGCTCCCAAGAGTGAGCCGCCTCGTCGGTGCGTCCGAGGACGCACCGCCCCGGGTGCCCGCGTCGCGCAGAACGAGACGCGACCGGCCCGGATGTGGATCGGCGGGCGCGCCGCGCTAGGTTCCAGACCAGGAGGGTGACCTGACCGGGACGGAGCTCGTCCCCGGCTCACCCCAGGCAGTGGAGGAGGCAGCATGGCCGATCGCCTCGTGCGCGGCGTGGATGCCGCACGCCCGGCCGTCCCCACCCTCGAGCAGGTCGCCGCGAAGGCCGGCGTCTCCCGGTCCACGGCGTCCCGGGCGATCAACGGAGGGCTGCGGGTGTCCCCCGAGGCACTGCTGGCGGTCGAGGCCGCGGTGGCGGACCTCGGGTACTCCCCCAACCGGGCCGCGCGCTCGCTGGTCACCCGACGGACGGACTCGATCGCGCTCGTCGTGCCGGAGCCGGACGAGCGGGTGCTGTCCGACCCCTTCTTCGCCGGCACCCTGAACGGACTGGCGAGCGCGCTCGCGGACACCGAGATCCAGGTGGTGCTCGTGATCGCGCGTCCCGGCCAGAACGAGCGGACCGTCCGCTACCTGCGCAACGGCCACGTCGACGGCGCCATCGTGGTGTCGCACCACCGCGACGACACCCTGGACCGGGCTCTCGTCGAGCTGCGGCTGCCGAGCGTGTTCGTCGGGCGACCGCTGTCCGCGACGCCCGAGGTGGACTCCCGGCTGCAGTACGTCGACACCGACAACGTCCAGGGCGGCCGGATGGCCACGCAGCACCTCCTGGACCGCGGCTGCCGGCGGATCGGCACGATCGCCGGACCCGAGGACATGTCCGCCGGCATCGACCGCCTCATCGGCTGGCGGCAGGCGATGACCGCCGCCGGCCAACGCGACGACGCGGTCGTGCACGGCGACTTCACCATCGTCTCCGGCGCCGAGGCGGCCCGGCGGCTGCTCGCCGAGCACCCGGACGTCGACGGCATCTTCATCGCCTCGGACCTGATGGCCGCCGGCGCGTTGCCCGTGCTGGCGGAGCTCGGCCGGGAGGTGCCCAAGGACGTCGCCGTGGTGGGCTACGACAACCTCGGGGTCGCGGCCTCCACCCAGCCGCCGCTCACCTCGGTCATCCAGCCGGTCGTCGCGATGGCGCGGGCAGCCGGCCTGCGCCTCCTGGACCAGCTGCAGGGGGCGACGCCCACGCCGCCGCTGATCTTCGCCCCCGAGCTGGTGGTGCGCGCCTCGGCGTAGGCAACCGGCCCGGCCAGCACGGGGGTGGCATCGTGGCCCCATGAACCCCTCTCCCTCTCCGCTCGCGACGGCGCGAGCGCAGCTGGCGACAGCCGTGCAGATCCTCGGCTACGACGACGGCATGCACGCCGTCCTGCGCCAACCCCGGCGCGAGCTCCACGTCGCCGTGCCGCTGCGCCGTGACGACGGCCACGTCGAGCTGCTGCACGGCTACCGCGTCCAGCACAACATCTCGCGTGGACCCGGCAAGGGCGGACTGAGGTACGCGCCCGGCGTCGACATCGACGAGGTACGGGCGCTGGCGATGTGGATGACGTGGAAGTGCGCCGTCGTCGAGCTGCCGTACGGCGGCGCCAAGGGCGGCGTCACCATCGACCCGCGCGCGTACTCGCCCTTCGAGCTGGAGCGGGTCACCCGCCGGTACACCAGCGAGATCATGCCGATGATCGGCCCGGAGCGGGACGTGATGGCCCCGGACATCGGGACCGACGAGCAGGTGATGGCCTGGGTGATGGACACCTACTCGGTCAACCGCGGGTTCACCATCCCGGCCGTCACCACCGGCAAGCCCCTGGCCGTCGGCGGGTCGCTCGGCCGCGCCACGGCCACGTCCCGCGGCGTGCTGCACGCCGCGACCGCGACCCTGCGGGACGCCGGCGTGCGGCTCGACGAGGTCAGCGCGGCGATCCAAGGCTTCGGCAAGGTGGGCGCTCCGCTGGCCCGCTTCCTGCACGAGAAGGGCTGCCGCGTCGTCGCGGTGGGCGACGAGCGTGGCGCGATCGTCCGGACCGACGGGCTGGACGTCGCAGCGCTGACCGCACACGTGGCGCGCACCGGTTCGGTGGTCGGGTTCGCCGACGCCGATCCGCTCGACCCCGCGGAGCTGCTGGCGCTCGACGTCGACGTGCTGTTCCCCGCCGCCGTGGAGGGCGTGCTCGACGAGGAGAGCGCCGCGCGGGTCAAGGCGCGGTGGGTGGTCGAGGCCGCGAACGGGCCGACGACGACGGAGGGCGACCGCGTGCTGGCCGACCGAGGGGTGGTGGTGGTGCCCGACATCCTCGCCAACGCGGGCGGCGTCGTCGTCTCCTACTTCGAGTGGGTGCAGGCCAACCAGGCGTACTGGTGGACCGAGCGGGAGATCGAGGAGCGTCTGGAGCACCGCATGCTCGAGGCGTACGCCACGGTGTCCCAGGTGTCCCGTGCCGAGGGCATCTCCCTGCGGGACGCGGCCCTGGTCATCGGCGTCCGGCGCGTGGCCGAGGCGCACCTGATCCGCGGGCTCTACCCCTGACCGAAGCGGGTCAGACGAGGCGGACCGACGGGTCGGCGCGCGCGAGCAGCGCGGTCGACCCGTCGTCGGCCGCGAGCCGCAGGCGGTCCTCGTCGACCGTCACCTGCAACGGCTCTCGGAGCAGGGCGACGAGGGCCTGCTCGGTCGCCGTCGGCCCGGGCTCGCCGGCGAGCAGCGTGGAGACGAGCGGGCCCAGCTGCAACCGGCCGTCCTCGAGCGTCCACGTGCCCCGGACGCTGTTGACGCCCGCCATCCCGTACACCTGACCGTCACCGTCGAAGGTCAGGTGCACGGGGCCTCGCGGTCCGGCGGCGGGCGACGAGTCGTCCAGCTCCACCAGCGTCCACGTGCCACGCAGGTCGATGGTCATGCGCCGATCATGGACCGGGCGGGACGGACCCGCACCGGGGCGTCTCAGCGAAGCGGTCGCTTGTCGGCCCACTCGCCGAGGGCGACGCGCGGACCGGTGAAGAACGGGATCTCCTCGCGCACGTGCAGCCGGGCGTCCACCCCGCGCAACGTGCGCATCAGGTCGACGATCCGGTGCAGCTCCGGCGCCTCGAACGCGAGCAGGAACTCGTAGTCCGACAGGGCGAACGTCGCGACGGTGTTGGCGCGCACGTCCGGGAAGGGGGCGGCGGCGCGGCCGTGCTGCGCGAGCATCCGGCTGCGCTCCTCCTCGGGGAGCACGTACCAGTCGTACGAGCGGACGAAGGGGTAGACCGACACGTAGGCCCCGGGCTCCTCACCGGCCAGGAACGCCGGCACGTGGGAGCGGTTGAACTCCGCCGGTCGGTGCAGGCCCACCACGGACCACACCGGCGTGAGCACGGAACCGAGCTCGCTGGCCCGCAGCCGCTGGTAGGCGCCCTGCACCTGCTCCACCGTCTCCGCGTGCCACCAGACCATCAGGTCGGCGTCGGCGCGCAGCCCGGACACGTCGTACCAGCCGCGGACCGTCAGCTCGGGGTCCGATGCCACGGCCTGCTCCGCGGCGGCGACGAGGGCGGCGCGCTCCTCGTCGTCCGCGGGCAGCGCGTCCTCGAGCGCGAAGACGGCCCACATCGTGTAGCGCAGGCTGGAGTTGACGGTCTCGGCGTCGACGGTGGTCACAAGGTCTCCTCGGTGAGCTGGGTCAGGGTTTCGTGGCGCGCGGCCGGACGGTCAGGACAGCGGGTCCGCCGAGCACGCGGCCGGCACGCCCGACGGCGATCCGGCGCGCTGCAGGCAGCAGCCGGGGCGGCAGATCTCGGACCAGGCGGGCAGCTCGCCGACCGCGGGTCCGGCCTCGGGCAGCCGCCCCGCCGACCGGTCCCGCTCGTGCGCGGCGCGTTCGAGCAGCAGGTCGACGAGCCCCGAGACGAACGGCGCGCGCACGCCGACCGTGTCGGCGCGGACGGCCGTCATGCCGAGCTCCGCCGCCGTCGCGAGCGCCTCGGTGTCCAGGTCGTACACGACCTCCATGTGGTCGGACACGAAGCCGATGGGCGCCAGCACCACGGCGCCGGTCCCCGCCGCGTGCAGTTCGCGCAGGTGGTCGTTCACGTCGGGCTCGAGCCAGGGCTGGTTCGGCGGCCCGGAGCGCGAGCAGAACGCGAGGTCCCAGTCGAGCGGGCGGCCCAGACGCTCGGCCGCTGCCGCGGCGACCACAGCCGCGACGTCGCGGTGCTGGTCGGTGTAGGTGGCGCCGGAGACGGCGGACGCCTCGTCCATCGTCGTCGGGACGGAGTGCGTGACGAAGACGAGGCGCGCATCGCCCGCGTCGGCGGGAAGCTGCCCGAACGCGTCGACCACCGCGTCGGCGGCCGCCTCGGCGAAGCCCGGGTGGTTGAAGTACGCCCGGATCTTGTCCACCTGCAACGGGTGGTCGGCGCCCGGGCCGGCCACCTGGGCGGCGAGCCCGTCGAGGGCCTTCCAGAGGTCCTCGCGGTACTGGCGGCAGCCGGAGTACGACGAGTACGCGCTGGTCACCACCGCCAGCACCCTGCGGGCACCGGCCGAGTACGCCTCCGTCAGCGCGTCGAGCGTGAAGGGTGCCCAGTTCCGGTTCCCCCACACCAGCGGTGTGCTCACCCCGCGCGCGTCGAGCTCGGCACGAAGGGCAGCAAGCAGGGCCTTGTTCTGACCGTTGATCGGGCTGGCGCCGCCGAAGTGGTGGTAGTGCTCGGCCACCTTCTCGAGCCGCGCGTCCGGGATGTTCTTCCCCGCGGTGACGTTCCGCAGGAACGGCATGACGTCGTCGGGACCGTCGGGCCCGCCGAAGGACAGCAGGAGCACGGCGTCGTACGGTGCGAGCGGCTGCGCGGCCGAGGCGTCGGCCTCGGACGGACGGGTCAGGTCAGGCGAGGTGGGCACCCCCCGATCATCGCATCGTCACCCTTGCGCTCCGGCCCGGGCTCTGCCGCCGCGAGATGCTCAGCCCTTGACCGCCCCGCCCAGGCCGGCGCCGCGCAGGAACATCCGCTGGAACAGCAGGAACAGCACGACCGGCAGCAGCGTGGAGATCGCCAGCGCGGCCATCAGCACGCCGAGGTCCGTGGTGGCCTGCAGCGACGGCAGCCGCACCGACAGCGGCTGCAGGTCGGGGTTGCGCAGCACCAGCAGCGGCCACAGGAAGTCCTTCCACGACGCGATGACGGCGAACACCGAGACGACGCCGAGGATCGGCTTGCTCATCGGCAGCACCACCGACCAGAACAGGCGGTACGGACCGGCCCCGTCCACCCGGGCCGCCTCGAACACCTCCCGGGGCAGGTTGTCGAAGAACCGGGTGATCAGCACGACGTTGAACGCGCTCGCGCCGGCCGGCAGCCAGACGGCCCAGAACGAGTTGACCAGCGAGTGCCCGATCAGCGGCGGGTGCAGGATCACCAGGTACAACGGCACCAGCAGCACGACGGCCGGCACGAACAGCGTCGCCAGCACCGCACCGTTGAGCGCCCGCGCCCACGCCGGCCGCAGCACGGACAGCACGTAGCCCGCCGTCGTCGCCACGACGAGCTGCGACGCCCACGACCCCGCCGCCAGCACCACCGTGTTGAGGAAGTACCGACTGACGTGGACGTCGTTCCAGGCAGCGGTGACGTTGCTCCACGCGACGCCGTGCGGGAACAGCGCGAGCGGGTGGGACAGGATGTCCTGGGTCGGCGTGACGGCGAACTTCACGAGCAGCACGAGCGGGCCGAGGCACCACAGGATGAGCAGGCCGAGCAGCACCACGTGCATCCCCTGCCACGGCAGCCGGACCCGCGGCCGGCGCCACTCGACGTCGGAGACGGCGGTGCGGGTGGTCGGCTCGGCGGTGCGGGCGCTCATGTGGTGCTCCAGCGGCGGGTCAGACGGAAGTAGACGACGGACAGCACGGCGAGGACCGCGGCCAGCATCAGCGACAGCGCCGTCGCCTCGCCGTACCGGCCGCCCAGGCTGTTGCCGAAGGCGTAGCGGTAGATCAGCAGCAGGATCGTGACCGTCGCGTTGTTGGGGCCGCCGCCGGTGAACAGGTAGGGCTCGAGGAACACCTGCGCCGTGCCGATCACCTGCAGGATCAGGGTGATGAACAGCACCCCGCGCAGCTGCGGCAGCGTGACGTGCCACACCTTGCCCCAGACGGAGGCTCCGTCGACCTCGGCGGCGTCGTAGAGCTCGGCGGGCACCGAGGTCAGCGCCGCGAGGTAGATGATCACCGTCCCGCCGGCCGCGGCCCACGTCGCCTCGAGCACCAGCGACGGCATCGCCAGCGAGATCGACTGCAGCCAGGGCACCGGGGCGATGCCGACCCAGCCCAGGACGGTGTTGAACACGCCGGTGGGCCGCGGGTCGTAGAAGAACTTCCACAGCAGGACGGCCACCACGGGCGGCACCACGACCGGCAGGTACGCCAGGGCGGAGTACAGCCCCTTGGCGCGACGGACCTCGCTCATCAGCACCGCACCGACCAGCGGTACGGGATAGCCGAACACCAGGGCGAGGAGGGCGAACCACAGGGTGTTGCGGACGGCCATCGGGAGCACCGGGTCCGTCAGCACCCGCTGGAAGTTCGCCAGGCCCACCCAGTGAGTGGTGACCAGGTTGGTCCGCTGCAGGCTCATCACGACGGCCTTGACGATCGGCATCCAGGAGAAGACACCGAACACCACGATCGCCGGCAGGCCGAACACCAGGGCGGACAGCCCGCCGCCGCGGACCCATGTCGCCGGTCCACGACGTGGTCGGCGCCCCTGGTCGGCGGGCGGGCGCGGGATGGGAGCGCGGCGGTCGTCCGTTCGGGCACCGGCCGTGCGGTCGGCCCGCCGGCCGCCGCGGGGACCCGCGGACCGGGGGCGGACCTCGACGACGTCGTCGGTGGTCATGGTGGCGTCCTTCTCGTCTGCGCCGGCCCGCAGGGCGGCGCTGCGGCGGGGGGCGGGCCGGGGGGGGGGGGGGGGGGGGGGGGCCCGGGGGGGGGGGGGCCCGAAGGGGGGCGGGGCGGCGGCGCCCGGCGGGTCGTGCGGGACCGGCCGGGCGCCCGGGCGGTCAGCTGCGGTCGAGCAGGGCCTGACCCTGCGTGTTCGCGTTGGCCAGCAGCTTGTCGATGTCCGCGTTCTTGTCGGTCAGCACGGCCTGGACCACGGGGAACAGCAGGGCGTAGGTGTCCTGCGTGGCATGGCTCGGCTCACCGACCAGCTTCTGGGTGAACATCACGTCCGTGTAGCCCTTCATGTTCTCCAGCGGGACGTTGACGTAGTCCTTGATCCAGCCGAGGGACTTCGTGTACTGGTCCTTGCTGAAGATGGGCAGCACCGGCGTGCCGACGGCCTGGCCGGAGGCCGACTGGGCCTTGGCGTCCGCGACGGCCTGGTCCTGGTCGAGCAGCTTGGACAGGTACCAGAAGTCGATCCACTTGACGGCGGCGTCCTTCTCCGCCGCTGTGGCCTGCACCTTCACCGCTGCGAGCGTGCCGCCACCCAGGGCGCCACCGCCGTTCTCCGTCGGGATGGCCGTCAGGCCGTAGCCCCAGTCCTTGGTCAGGCCCTGGTTCTGCACCAGCGCGGTGTAGATGTCCGAGCCGGACGTGTACATGGCGAGCTGTCCGCCGGCGAACGCCTGGTTGATCTCCGCCCAACCGAGCGTGACGTCGGGGAAGACGGAGTTGTCCTCCCAGCGCAGCGCCTTGAGCCACTCGAGGTGCGCCTTGACCGCCGGGTCGTTCAGCGTGGCGGTGTACTTGCCCTTGCCGTCGGTGGTCTGCACCGTCCCACCGCGCGAGTTCGCCGCCGCCACCAGCTGCCACCCGCCGGCGTTGTCGAGCGCCATCATCCCGTAGCCCGCCACGCCGGTCTTGTCGTGGATGATCTTGGCGTCCTTGCGGACCTCGTCCCAGGTGGTCGGCGGCTTGTCCGGGTCGAGGCCTGCCTTGGTGAACAGGGTGCGGTTGTAGTGCAGCGCCACGCTGTAGAACGACTTGGCGGGCACCGCGTAGAACTTGCCGTCGTCGCCCTTGGCGTTCGAGACGACCGCCTGGTTGAAGTCGTTCGCGTACGGCAGCTGCTTGACCTGGGCGTCGATGTCGGCGAGCTGGCCGTTCTGGATCAGGGTCTTGCCGTCCGTCACGGGGATCTCGAAGACGGTGGGCAGCGTCCCGCCGGCCAGCTGGGCGGCGAACGTCGTGGCGAGCCACTGGTACTCCTGCGGCTGCACGGTGATGTTCGGGTACTTCGCCTCGAACTCCTTGACGCGGGTGTTCAGCGCGTCGACGGCGTCCTGCTTGGCGCCGGGCAGCAGCCCGGCCACCGTGATGGTGACCTTCTGCGGGGCAGCACTGGTCGACGACGCCGACGTGGCGCCCCCTGCCGAGCTGCACGCGGCCAGCAGGCCGAGGCTGACCGCGCCGGCGATGCCGAGCGCGGCGGTGCGTGAGGACCTCATCGTCACTCCTTCTGGGACGGGATGGCGGGAACACGGGTGCTGCATCGGTGGTGCGGGTGGTGCGGTGGTGCGCCCGGCGCGGTGCACCGGGCCTGGTGCGTCGAGCGGTGCGTGGACCAGAGCGGCGGCCGTGGTCCCGCGGTGGTCAGACGACGACCGGAGGTGCGGTGCGCAGCCACGCGGCGGTGTCGCGCGGCAGCCGGCCCGACTCGAGCGGTTCGCTCGAGAGCAGGACGTCGGTGTGCGGCGGCAGCTCCACCGCTGCTGCCCCGAGGTTGACGACGCACGTCACGTCGCCCCGGGCGAACGCGAGCACGTCCGGCGACGACGGCAGCCACGTCAGCGGCCCGTCGCCGAGGCTCGGCTCGCCGTGCCGGAGGCGGATCACCTCGCGGTACAGGTGCAGCATCGACCGCGGGTCGGCCTCCTCCGCCTCGACCGTGAGCGCGCCCCAGTCCGCCGGCTGCGGGAGCCAGGGCTGGTGGGTGGCACCAGGTGGGCTGAACCCGTAGGGCGCCGTGGTCCCGGACCACGGCAGGGGCACCCGGCAGCCGTCGCGCCCGGGGTCGGCTCCCCCGGACCGGAAGTGCATCGGGTCCTGCAGCACCTCCGGCGGGAGGTCCTCGACCTCCGGCAGGCCCAGCTCCTCGCCCTGGTACACGTACCAGGGGCCCGGGAGCGCGGCGGCCAGCAGAGCGGCGGCGCGCGCCCGACGGCGTCCCACGCCGAGGTCCGTCGGGGTACCGAACCGCTTGGCGGCGAACGAGAAGCCGGTGTCGGCCCGTCCGTACCGGGTGACGGGCCGTGTCACGTCGTGGTTCGACAGGACCCACGTCGGTGGCGCACCGACCGAGGCGTGCGCGGCCAGCGTCGAGTCGATGGACTCGCGCAGCGCCGAGGCCTGCCAGGGCCGGGCCATGAAGTCGAAGTTGAAGGCGGTGTGCATCTCGTCGGGCCGCAGGAAGCGGGCGAACCGCTCGGGGTCCGCGAGCCACACCTCACCGACCAGCACACGCGTGTCGGGGTAGGAGTCGGCGACCGCGCGCCACCCCCGGTAGATGTCGTGCAGCTCGTCGCGGTCGACGTGCGGGTGCGCACCGGGTCCAGGGTTCAGCGGGACCTCCGGCAGAGCCGGGTCCTTGACGAGCAGGGCCGCCGAGTCGATCCGGATGCCGGCCGCACCGCGGTCGAACCAGAACCGCAGGATGTCGAGGTGCTCGGCCACCACGTCGGGGTTGGACCAGTTCAGGTCCGGCTGCTGCGGGGTGAACAGGTGCAGGTACCACTCCCCCGGGGTCCCGTCCGGCTGCGTGGTCCGTGTCCAGGTGCTGCCGGCGAAGTCCGAGCGCCAGCGCGTCGGCATGGTGTCCCCGTTCGGACCCTTGCCGGGGTGGAACCAGAACCGCGCCCGCTCGGGCGAGCCGGGCGCCGCGGCCAGCGCGGCCCGGAACCACGCGTGCTGGTCGGAGACGTGGTTGGGGACGACGTCGACGATGGTCCGGATGCCCAGCGCCCGCGCGTCGGCGATCACCTGCTCCGCCTGCTCGAGCGTGCCGAAGGCCGGGTCGATCCGGCGGTAGTCGGCCACGTCGTAGCCGCCGTCGGCCATCGGTGACGCGTACCACGGCGTCACCCAGAGCGCGTCCACCCCCAGGTCGGCCAGGTACGGCAGCCGCGCGCGCAGACCGGTGAGGTCGCCCGTGCCGTCGCCGTCACCGTCGGCAAAGCTGCGTGGGTAGACCTCGTAGATCACCGCGTCCCGCCACCACAGGGCGTCGGGGTGGTGCTGCTGCGGCACAGGGTCCTCGTCTCGTCGGACCCGTTCGGACACCGGGCGCTCGGCCCTCCGGACGGGACGTCATCGTCTCGTCACGGACCATAAATCCGTCGACCGAAATCGCGCAAGAACTCGACACCGACGCAATCAAAACGTGACAGTCCAGCGAACGGGGTGCGCCTCAGCGCGCGTGACGCCGCCGGGACGACGCCGAACGGTCAGCGGGACCGGCAGCGCAGCCGGGACGGGCGGTCAGCGCGCGAGGGCGGCAGACCGCTCGCCCGCGGCGGCCGGCGCGGTCGGGGCCGGGCCGGTGGAGCCCCGCACCACGAGCTCGGGCTCGAACAGCAGCTCGTCGTTCGCCACCGCTGCGCCGCGGATCTGGGCGACCAGCAGGTCGATCGCCGCCCGGCCCATCGCGTCGATCGGCTGCCGCACCGTGGTGAGCGGGGGCTCGGTGCAGTTCATGAACGCCGAGTCGTCGTACCCCACCACCGAGACGTCGTCGGGCACCCGTCGCCCCGACCGCCGGACCGCGCGGATCGCCCCGAGCGCGAGCGGGTCGGACGCGCAGACGATCCCCGTGACGCCGTGCCGCAGCAACCGCGTCGCGGACGCCTGACCGGCCTCGAGGGAGTAGGTCGACCGCACCACCAGGCGGTCGTCCAGGTCGACGCCCAGGCGGGCGGCCACCTCCCGCGCGGCCTGCAGCTTGCGCTCCGACGGCACGTGGTCCGCCGGTCCGAGCAGCAGACCGATCCTCGTGTGGCCCAGCGAGACGAGGTGGCCGAGCGCCTGCTCGACCGCGACCACGTCGTCGCAGGAGACCCTCGGGAACGCGAGCTCCTCGATCGACGCGTTGATTAGGACCACCGGCAGCTTTCGCCCGGACAGCAGGCGGTAGTGGTCGTGGCTCGCGTCCCGCTGGGCGTAGTGACCGCCCGCGAAGACGATGCCCGACACCTGCTGACCGAGCAGCAGGTCGACGTAGTCCTCCTCTGACACACCGCCCGCCGTCTGCGTGCAGAGTACGGGGGTGAAGCCCTGCTGAGCCAGGGCGCCGCCGACGACCTCGGCGAACGCCGGGAAGATGGGGTTCTGCAGCTCCGGCAGCACAAGGCCGACGAGCCGCGCCCGCTCTCCGCGCAGCTTGGTGGGCCGCTCGTAGCCGAGCACGTCCAGCGCCGTGAGGACGGCCTCACGCGTCTGATCCGACACGCCGGGCTTCCCGTTCAGCACCCGGCTGACCGTCGCCTCGGACACACCGACCTTGCGGGCCACCTCTGCCAGACGTCGCGACATGCCGGGATCCTACGCGGATCCGACGCAAGTGGTTTGCAATATCGCGCAAGTGGACGCAAGCCGCTCCTCGACGTGCGAGCCGACCTCGGCGCTCCTACCGTCGTGTTCCGTGACCCCTGCCCCAGGCACCCGTCTGGCGCACCGATACCTCCTGGGCCACGCGCTGGGGCACGGGGGCCAGGCGCATGTGGTCCAGGCGACCGACCTTCGGTTGCACCGACCCGTCGCCGTCAAGCTGTTCCCGCTCGACTCCGCGTCCCCGGACCAGATCCGCCGGTACGCGCAAGAGGCGCGCGTGCTCGCGGGACTGAGCCATCCGGCGCTCGTCGCGCTCCTCGACGTCGGCTCGGACGTCCTGGAGGACGGCAGCTCCGTCGCCTTCCTGGTGATGGAGCTGGTGCCCGGGCCGACGCTCCGGGACGTGCTGCGGGAGGGTGCGCTCGGCCCGACGGTCACGGCGGACGTCGGGCGCCAGCTGGCGCTCGCGCTCGCGCACGCGCACGGTGCCGGGGTGCTGCACCGGGACGTGAAGCCTGCGAACGTGCTGGTAGCGGACCCGCGGCCCGGTGGTGCCACCCACGGTCCCGAGCTACCCGTCGTCCTGGCGGACTTCGGCATCGCCGTGCCGTCGGAGCGGTCGCACAGCGAGGACTCGGCGGCCACCGCGGGCTACCAGAGCCCCGAGCAGGCACTGGGCCGACCGCTGACGGCAGCGACCGACGTCTACTCGCTCGGCCTGGTCCTCATGGAGTGCCTCACCGGCGAGCGGGCGTACCCGGGCGACCCGATCGCGAGCGGCCTCGCGCGGCTCCTTCGCGCGCCCGACGTGCCCACCCGGTTCGGCCGGGACTGGGAGCGGCTGCTGCGCGGCATGACGGAGCTCGAACCTGCGAACCGCCCACCGATCACGGCCGTCGCCGCGGAGCTCCGGGCCTTGCGGTTCGCGCCGGCGGCCGGCTGACCGAGCGGGTACGACGATCTCGACCTCCGGCAGCCGCCGCGAGGCGCCGTACGGCCGTTTGCGCCCGCCGGAACGGGCGACCGGGAGGACCCGGCTCAGACCGCGGCGTGCCGCGGCTCGTGGAGCAACGACGCGCCCTCGACGGACGGCATCGGCTCCGGGTGCGCGATCAGGTCGTCGGCCACCTCGGTAGCCCATGCCCGGACCGCACCCATGTCGCGATGATCACCCTCGCGCGCCCGAGCGCCTGCGATGGCGGCTCGCTCCGTGAACGTGAGCAACGAGCGGTCCAACCGCCCCCGGAAGCTCCTGTGACCGCGGGCCTGGAGCTGGTCCCGCAGTGCGAGGAGCTCGTGCGGCGAGTTCGCCGACGCGGCGGGCTGCACAGCCAGACCCGAGGAGAACAGCCACACCGGGCGCTTCCGCAGCTCCTGGGTCTGGCGGTCGGCGAGGTCGCGCGCCGACGGCATCCAGTGCGCCAGGTAGACCGCGGACCCCAGCACGACCGCGTCGATCCCGTCCAGCGTCGCGACGTCCTCCGGCGCGCGCGTCTCCACGTCGAGACCGCAGTCGGCGAGGACCTCGGCGATCACCTCGCCGATCTCCCACGTCGCGCCATGGCGGGACGCGACCGTAACCAGGACCCTCATCAACCCTCCCCGGGATGCGCTGCGCTTCGTGGCGAGGTGATCCATCGTCTCCTGCGGTGCCCCGCCGTGCGATGGGCCGGAGGTCCCGCGATGGGCGGCCTCACGGCCGCTCGGGCGGGGTCGTGGCGGCGCCGTGCCGCAGCCGGTCCAGCAGCACCCTGAGGGCTGCCAGCTCGTCGGCGTCCAGGGTGCCGCCCAGGAGTCGCTCGATCGACCGCACGTGCCGGCGTCCCACCGCACGCTGCACCTTCAGGCCCTCGTCCGTGAGGTGCACGCCGACCCCTCGTCCGTCGCCCGGCACGGGACGACGCTCGACGAGCCCGGCAGCCACGAGCCTGTCGACGAGGCGGGACAGGCTGGGCTGGCTGAGCAGCGACGCCTCCTGGAGGTCGCGCTGCCGCAACGTGAGGCCCGGCGCCCCCGAGAGCGCGAAGAGGACGTCGTACTCACGGAGCGAGACCTCGTCCCAGATGTCGTCGTCCTGGAGCCGACGGAGAACGGTCACCTGCGTGCGGAACAGCGACTCCCAGGCGTCGGCGACCTCGCGGGTCGTCGCCCGCCGCCCTGCGCGCTCCATCGTCGTCGCCGCTCCCGTCCGCTCCGTGCCACCGCCCACACCCACACCCACACGGGCACCGTCGCAGGCGTACCGGCGCCACGGGCGAGACCACGGAGAGGCCCGCGGCGTCCCATTGTGCCCGCTGGCTACAGTGACCGGATGAGCACGATCCCGGCCGCCGGTCCGACGACGTACCTGCTGGTCGACGGCGAGAACATCGACGCCACGCTCGGTTCGTCGATCCTCGGTGGCCGGCCCAGCCCGGACCAGCGACCGAGGTGGGAGCGCGTCCTGGCGTTCGCCGAGCAGCGCTGGGGTCAGCACGTGCGCGGCCTGTTCTTCCTCAACGCCTCCAGCGGCTCGCTGCCGATGTCGTTCGTGCAGGCGCTGCTGGCCATCGGCTTCCAGCCGATCCCGCTGGCGGGCGACGCCACCGAGAAGGTGGTCGACATCGGCATCAAGCGGATGCTCGACGCGATCGCGGAGCACGGTGGCGACGTCATGCTCGCCAGCCACGACGGCGACTTCGCGCCCGAGGTGCAGCGGCTCGTGGAGGGTGACCGCCGGGTCGGCCTGCTCGCCTTCCGCGAGTTCACCAGCACGGCGCTGGCCTCGTTGACCGCCAAGGGCCTGCAGACGTTCGACCTCGAGCTCGACGTCGCCGCCTTCAACGTGCAGCTGCCGCGCCTGCGGATCATCCCGCTCGACGAGTTCGACCCCACCCGCTACCTCTGACCGGTCGGTCGGCGCACCGGACGGGGACGCTCGCTCGGAGCGGGCGCCGGGCGAGCGCGTGGCGCACTGGCTGCCGTGACGCGCGCGCGGCACAGTGTGGACCGTGCCCGAGGTGACGGTCGCGCTGCTGCGCGCGGTGAACGTCGGCGGCCGGACGGTCCGCAGCGCCGACCTGCGCGCCGCCGCCGCCGAGCTCGGTCATCAGCGGGTGGCGACCTACGCCGCCAGCGGCAACGCGGTGCTGGTCCCGTCGTCCGACTCGAGTCCTGAGACGATCGGCCCGCGCCTGTCGCGGGCCCTGGGCCGGCTGTGCGGCTTCGCCGTGCCCGTGCTGACCAGGAGCGGGACGCAGTGGGACCGGCTGGTCGCGGACGTGCCGTTCACCGACCACGCCGCCGACGACCCCTCCCGGCTGACGGTCGTCTGCTGGGAGGGCACGCCGGACGAGGAGAGCGTCGGGACGTTCGACGCCGCCCGGTACGGCGAGGAGCAGGTCGCCTGGCACGGCGACGAGACGTACGTCTACTACCCGCACGGCATCGGACGGTCCCGGCTGACGCTGGACGTCCTCTCGCGTGCGGCCGGCCGGGTGGGCACCGCGCGCAACTGGCGCACCGTCCTGGCGCTGCAGTCGCTGGTGGACGAGCGTCGCTGACCTGCCGTCGGACGGGTCGAAGGACGGCGCTAGCGTGGGCCTCATGGCGACGCTCTTCACCCGGATCATCGACGGCGAGCTCCCCGGGCGGTTCGTCTGGGCGGACGACCAGGCCGTCGCCTTCGCGACCATCGCGCCGATCACGGACGGCCACGTCCTCGTCGTGCCACGTGCGGAGTACCCCGAGCTGACCGCCGCCCCGGACGACGCGCTGGCGCACCTCATCGCCGTGGCGAAGACCATCGGGCTCGCGCAGCAGGCGGTGTGGGGCGCTCCGCGGGCAGCCGTCCTGGTCGCCGGGTTCGAGGTGCCGCACCTGCACCTCCACGTGCTGCCGGCGTGGGACGAGCGCAGCCTCACGTTCGCCAACGCGCGGACGGACGTGCCCCCGCAGCAGCTCGACGCCTCGGCCGAGGCGCTCCGGGCAGGTCTGCGCACCGCGGGCCACGGCGCTCACGTGCCGGCTGCGCTCGGTTCGCCCGCGCTGGCACAGGCCGGTCGGGTGCCTCGCTAGCGCCCGATGCCCTCCGGGACGGGTCGGCCCCTCGCCGGACGCCGCGGAACGTGCCGGGGACGCAGCGGCGGGCTCGCGGTGCCGGCGCCGTCGGAGATGCCCCGCACCGCCTCTGCCAGGGTGGCCGCCGCGTCGTGCCCCGCCTGCCACCCGAGCTCGCGACGAGCCCGCCCGGTGTCCAGGACCGGCGCCGCGAACGCCATGTCCAGCCAGCCTGGACCGACGGGCACCAGGCGCAGGTGCCAGCCGGCCGCGACCGCTGCCCGTGCGGCGGTCCGGGAGACCTCGACCACACGGTCGGCGCCGACCAGCGGTGCGACGTCCTCCGCGTGCAGCAGCCCGGGCGCCGCCACGTTGAACGGCCCGCTCACCCTGCGGACCACGGCCTCGCGGTAGGCCGCGGCGACGTCGTCGGCGTGCACCACCTGCAGGCGCAGGCCGACCGGCCACGGCAGCACCGGCACGTGGCCCAGTGCACGCTCGGGCAGGAACGGCCCGAAGAAGTACCGGCCGATCTCGCGGCCGGACGCCCGCTGGAAGATCAGCGCGGGCCGCAGCCGGGCGACCGACAGGCTGGGCAGCCGCTGCACGGCCTCGTCCAGCATCCGCTCCACCGCCGCCTTGTCCACGCTGTACGAGGACGACCGCACGCCGTCGGTCGGCCAGTCCTCCGCACGCGGCTCGTCACCCTCGGCGGGCGAGTAGGCGCCGACGGACGACGCCACCACCAGCTGCGGGACCCCGGCGCGCCGCACGGCCTCCAGCACGCGACGCGTCCCGACGACGTTGGTGGCGCGCAGCCGCGCGCGGTCGTGGCTGGGCTGGATCGCCCAGGCCAGGTGGACGACGGCATCGGCCCCGGTGACGACGTCGGTGAGCCGGCGCACGACCGGCTCGTCCGGCCCGGGCGCCCCGAGGTCCACCCCCTGCCACGAGGCGATGTCGTACGGCGCGGGCGGGACCCGGTCAGGGACACGCCGCGCGACGCCCACGACGGAGGTGACGGTGGCATCCGTCGCGAGGCGGCGCAGCAGCGCCGTGCCGACGTTGCCGCTGGCCCCGAGGATGACGACCCTCATGAGCGCTGCCGATCGCCGACCGTGTCCACGCCGCTCCTCCCGGGCCCCGTCCGTCGCGGGCGCCTGCGGACCACGGTGGCACCGGCGGCTCCGCGTCGCATCCGGGCCGGCCACCACCAGGTGTGCCGACGCGTTCGGGACCGACACGACCGACCGCAGACGCTGTGACGCCCCGTCTCCAGCTGTGGAGACGGGGCGTCCACGGGAGGCGTCTCGCCGGCACGAGACGTGGCGCGCTCCTGCACCCTGACGGGCGGTCCGGCTCTCGCCGCGACCCTCGACCCTCGAGCAGGGCCGGCACCCGCTCCCGGCCCGTCTCCTTTCTAGCACCACCTCTGACATCGCGCATAGGGAACGTCCGCCTCGGACCAAGAGACCTTCACGCTCGCAGCGAACGGCACGGTCCTCGGCACGAGGACGGAGCGGTGCAGCACCCGGCATCGACAGAACGGTGACGGTCGGGTCACGATCAGGTCAACCGCGTCACACCGAAGGCCCTGCGGTCGTTAGCGTCTCGCCATGCGTTCGTCGACGCCACTGACCTGGCACTCCATCCTCGGCCGCACGCGATGGCACCGGCGGCGGCGCGCGGGCGGCGTCGTGGTGGCGGCGCTGGTGGTGGGGCTCGTCGGGCTGGCCGGTGGGTGCTCCGCCGACCAGCGCTCCGCGTCGAGCTCCCAGCCGAACAGCGCCGCGCAGGGCGACGCGAACAAGGCGCAGGCCGGTGGCGGCGCCGCCGCGCCCGCGGCGGGTTCGAACGCGGCCTCGGGCGTCGACCGGCAGGTGGTGCAGACGGGTGAGCTGCACCTCACGGTGACGGACCCCGTCGGCACGGTCACGCGGGTGCTCGCCGTCGTCGACCAGGCCGGGGGCCGGGTCGACGCGCACGAGGAGACGGGTCGAGGGCCGGGGACCGCCGGCAGCGCCACGCTCACCGTGCGCGTCCCGGCGGCACAGCTCGAGAAGACCGTGCAGACGCTGCGCGGCCTCGGGGACGTCACCTCCTTCACGCTGCAGGCGACCGACGTCACGGGGACCGCCGAGGACCTGGATGCCCGTATCGATGCGGCGCGGTTGTCCGTCGCCCGCATGCAGGACCTGATGTCGAAGGCCACGACCACGGCCGACCTGATCTCCACCGAGCAGGCGTTGTCGGAGCGTCAGGCAGCCCTCGAGCAGCTCCAGGGTCAGCGCGCGGTGCTGGCCGACCAGGTGGCGCTGTCGACGCTGCGGGTGGTGCTCACGTCCCCCGGGGAGGCACCAGCGCCGAGGATCCAGCTGCACAGCTTCGCCGACGGATGGTCCGCGGGTCTCAAGGCGCTCGGCGCCGTCGCCCGCGGCGCCCTCGTCGCACTCGGAGTGGTGGGCCCGTGGCTCCTCGTGGCCGCACTGGTGGCCGCGGCCGCGATCGCCGTCCGACGTGCGCTGCGTCGGCGCCGCGGAGGAACCACGGCACCGCCTCGTCCGGGCCCGCCCGGGGCGCCCTGGGGTCCCGGGGGTCCGACGAGTCCCGGTGGACCGGCTGTCCCGGCAGTCCCTGCGGCAGCGGTGGCCGGGCCGGCACCCGTGCCCGCGGCGCGTCCGACGGCGCCTGCCCCGGGAGCTCCCGGGGCCGCGCCCCCGCCGCAGGCTCGGCCGGGACAGCCGGTCCAGTAGGAGAGCCTGGACGCTGGGGTCTCAGATGCCGAGACGATCGTCGACCTCGCACAGGCCCGTGGCGCCGTCCGCAGCCTAAGGTCCCACTGGCTGCTGGCCATCCCGTCGTAACGTCCAGGCAAAGCAAGTGCCGGGCCGGGGCTTCCTCCCGGACCGCCTCGCAGCCCCGGCGCCGTGGCGGCAGCCGCCGCCGACCCGCCGGTGCCCCTTTTCGAAGAAGGAGCTGCCGTGAGCGTCACCACGTCCGCATCCCTGGCCGACGTCGCCCTGCCCGAGGGCGTCCGCGCCGCCCTCGAGGCGAGCCCGCGCCTGATCGTGCCGGAGAGCCGTGCCGAGCTCTACGAGCTGGCACTCGGCCCGGCAGGAGGCCCCAGCTTCACGGTGGAGTACGAGGTGGACGGGGCGCCCTACCCGGAGGCCACGGTCACCCGCTGCCGCAACGGCATCGCGGTCAACTACCTCGAGGACTACATGCGTCGGCGCGACCCCGACTGCATGCGCATCGCGGACGACCTGCCCACGGACAAGCCGCGCTACCGCGACGTCTTCGGCGAGGCGTTCGCGCCGGTGAAGGCCGACACCCTCGAGTGGCTCGGCACGCAGGAGCTCGTCGTCGTCCCGTTCAAGGCCGGCGGCCCGGTGTACGGGTACCCGTCCGTGGCGATCGTCCCGGCCAACGCGGCCTTCTTCGCGCTGGTGCTGGTCGACTTGCAGGGCTGGGTGACCTTCGACGAGATCGGGCCGTTCACACCCCGGTCGATCCTGTACGTCGCACCGCCGTTCCGGCACACGCAGTTCGGCGGCCGCCAGGTGGTGGTGCACGACCGCACCGACACGCTGCACGAGGTGTTCGCCTACAACCTGTACCCGGGGCCGAGCGCCAAGAAGGGCGTGTTCTCGGTGCTGCTGGACATCGGCCAGCACGAGGAGTGGATCACCGCCCACGCCTCGTCGGTGAAGGTGACCACGCCGTACGAGAACGAGACCGTGATCATGCACGAGGGCGCCTCGGGCGGCGGCAAGTCCGAGATGTGCCAGGAGATCCGGCGCGAGGACGACGGCCGCATCCTGGTGGGCACCAACGTCGTACGGAACGAGCCGTACCACATCACCCTCGGCGAGACGAGCGCCCTCGCGCCCGTGACGGACGACATGACACTGTGCCACCCGTCGATCCAGAAGGGTGACCACCGGCTGGTCGTCGCGGACGCCGAGGCCGGCTGGTTCGTCCGCGTCGACAACATGACCAGCTACGGCGAGGACCCGGCGTTCGAGCGTGCCGTGATCGAGCCCCAGGAGCCGCTGGTGTTCCTGTCGATCGACGGTGTGGCCGACGCGACCGCGCTGCCGTGGGAGCACACCCTCGACTCGAACGGCAAGCGGTGCCCCAACCCCCGCGTGGTGATCCCCCGCCAGTTCGTCAAGAACGTGGTCAGCGAGCCCAAGAGCGTGGACGTGCGGACGTTCGGCGTCCGGATGCCGCTGTGCACGCGCGAGGCGCCCACCTACGGGGTGATGGGGATGATGCACATCGTCCCGCCGTCGCTCGCCTGGGTGTGGCGGCTGATCGCGCCGCGCGGCGACAAGAACCCGTCGATCGGCGAGAGCGCCAAGGAGAAGTCGGCGATCTCGCACGGCGGGATGGTGGCCGAGGGCGTCGGGTCGTACTGGCCGTTCTCGACGGGGACCAAGGTGGGCTCGGCGAACCTGCTGCTCAAGCAGATCGTCGAGATGGACCACACACGGTACGTGCTGACGCCCAACCAGCACATCGGCGCCTACAAGGTCGGCTTCGCGGCCGAGTGGCTCACGCGTGAGTACCTCGCCCGCCGCGGTGGCGGTCGCATCGGCAAGGACCAGCTGGAGCCGGCGCGCTGCGCGCTGTTCGGCTACCGGCCCCGCGAGATCAAGATCGACGGTCAGCAGATCCGGCCGACGCTGCTCACGCCGGAGTCCCAGTCGCAGGTGGGCGTCGAGGCGTACGACGCCGGGGCGGCCATCCTCACCGGCTTCTTCAAGTCGGAGCTGGAGCAGTTCGCCACGGACGAGCTGGACCCGCTCGGCCGCCGGATCATCGACCTGGTGCTCAACGACGCCTCGGTCGCGGAGTACGAGGCCCTGACACCGCTGTACATCTGAGCTGCCGCACGCACGACGCGCGGTGGGACCGCGGACGGCCGCGCCCCCACAGGGGTGCGGCCGTCCGTCGCGTGCAGGTGCCCGGCGACGCGCCGGAGGGTGGTCCCGGGCCCTGTCGGTGGTCCGACCTACCGTGGCGAGCATGGCAACGAGCACCGTGGACACCGTCCGGTCCGCGCCCGGCCCCGCGCTCACCGTCGCGACGGCACCGGACGCGGGTGCCGTCGACCAGCTGCTGGTGGGCACCGGGTACGTGATCGAGGTGGAGCGCTGGCCCGACGAGCGCCCCGCCGGTCTGTTCCCGGACGACGACCCCGAGTTCCGGGACGCGACGGACGAGGGACTGCTGCGCTGCTACGAGGTCACGCTCGCCACGGCCTCCGGTGCGGAGCTGGCTCGCACGCTCGTCTGGTCCGCCGCCGGGGTGGTCTGCGGTCCGTACACCTCGTGCACCGCGCTGGGCGAAGCCCTCGGCGAGGAGGTCGCGCACGTGCTCGGACGTGCGCTGACGTCCGCCTGAGCGCAGGTCCGCGACCTGCACGAAGCCCTGGGCCGTAGGTCACGCCCGCTCGCAGCGCCCCGCTCCTAGCGTGGAGAACGACAGCAACGACGCTCTCCCTGGGATCGGACCGTGCGCACACTTCTGGATACCCGCACCCACCTCCACACCCCCACCGCTCCGCCCTCCGGGAGCCCCGATCCAGGCAGTCGCAGGCGGCGTCGACCGCTGCTCGGGCTCGCCGTCGGCGCACTGGTAGCGACGTCGCTGGCCGGCTGCGCCTCGTCGGGCAGCGCCGCCGCCGGTCACGGTGGTGAGGCGAGCCTCCGGCTGCCGGACCTGTCCGCTGTCACCATCGCCGGCGGCTTCTCCGGCCGGGTGCTGCTGGTCGCCGGTCTGCTCGTCTGCCTGCTCGGGCTGGCCTTCGGGCTCGTCGCGTTCCTGCAGCTGCGCAAGCTTCCTGTGCACGTGAGCATGCGGGACATCTCCGAGCTGATCTACTCGACCTGCCAGGCGTACCTGCTGCGCCAGGGACGGTTCCTGCTCACGCTCTGGGTGTTCATCGCGGCGGTCATCGTCGTGTACTACCGCGCACTCGTCGGCTTCACGTGGGGCCGCGTCGCGGTGATCATCGGGTTCAGCCTGCTCGGCATGGGCGGCTCGTACGCGGTGGCGTGGTTCGGGATCCGGGTGAACACGTTCGCCAACTCGCGGACCGCGTTCGCGGCGCTGGACGGCAAGCCGCTGCCGGTGCACCGCATCCCGATGAAGTCCGGCATGAGCATCGGCATGGTGCTGATCAGCCTCGAGCTGCTGATGATGCTGGTCATCCTGCTGTTCCTGCCGGCGGACATCGCCGGTGCCTGCTTCATCGGCTTCGCCATCGGTGAGTCGCTCGGCGCCTCCGCGCTGCGCATCGCGGGCGGCATCTTCACCAAGATCGCCGACATCGGCTCCGACCTGATGAAGATCGTCTTCAAGATCAAGGAGGACGACGCCCGCAACCCCGGCGTGATCGCGGACTGCACCGGTGACAACGCGGGCGACTCCGTCGGCCCGTCGGCCGACGGCTTCGAGACCTACGGCGTCACGGGCGTGGCCCTGGTGACGTTCATCCTGCTCGGCGTCGCCGACACCAAGGTCCAGGCGACGCTGCTGGTGTGGATCTTCGCCGTCCGGGCCGTGATGCTCGTCGCCTCGGCCGTCTCGTACCTGGTCAACGACGCGCTGGTGCGGGCGCGCTACCGCGACGCCATCCGGATGGACTTCGAGAAGCCCCTGACGTCGCTCGTGTGGCTCACCTCGGCGGTCAGCATCGTCCTGACCTTCGTCACCACGTGGTTCGTGCTCGGCGACCTGCAGGGACCTGGCGCCGGCGCCTGGTGGAAGCTGGCGACGATCATCTCCTGCGGCACCCTGGCCGGCGCGCTGATCCCCGAGCTGGTCAAGGTGTTCACCTCGACGTCCAGCCGCCACGTGCGCGAGGTGGTGAAGAGCTCCCGCGAGGGCGGTCCGTCGCTGAACATCCTGTCCGGCCTGGTGGCCGGCAACTTCTCCGGCTACTGGCTCGGCATGGCGATCGTCGCCCTGATGAGCGGCGCCTACCTGATCAGCGGGCAGGGCCTCAGCGCCCTCATGACCGCCCCTGCGGTGTTCGCCTTCGGCCTCGTGGCGTTCGGCTTCCTCGGCATGGGTCCGGTGACCATCGCGGTCGACTCCTACGGCCCCGTGACGGACAACGCGCAGAGCGTCTACGAGCTGTCCCTGATCGAAGAGGTCGAGAACGTCGACGCGGAGCTGGCCGCCGACTTCGGCATCGAGCCGAAGTGGGACAGCGCCAAGCAGATGCTGGAGGAGAACGACGGCGCCGGGAACACGTTCAAGGCGACCGCCAAGCCGGTGCTGATTGGCACGGCCGTCGTCGGCGCCACCACCATGATCTTCTCGATCATCATGGCGCTGACCGGCGGCCTGACGAAGGACGTGCAGAACCTGTCCCTGCTGCACCCGCCGTTCCTGCTCGGCCTGATCGCCGGCGGTGCGGTCATCTACTGGTTCACCGGCGCGTCCATCCAGGCCGTGACGACGGGTGCCTACCGGGCGGTCGAGTTCATCAAGAACACGATCCGGCTGGACGGCAGCACGCGTGCCAGCGTGTCCGACTCCCGCAAGGTCGTCGACATCTGCACCCAGTACGCCCAGCAGGGCATGCTCAACATGTTCCTGGCCGTCTTCTTCGTCACCCTCGCGTTCGCCTTCGTGGAGCCGTACTTCTTCATCGGCTACCTGATCTCGATCGCGATCTTCGGGCTGTACCAGGCGATCTTCATGGCCAACGCCGGTGGGGCCTGGGACAACGCCAAGAAGGTCGTCGAGGTCGACCTGCACGCCAAGGGCACCGCGCTGCACGACGCGACGATCGTCGGCGACACCGTCGGCGACCCGTACAAGGACACCTCCTCAGTGGCCCTCAACCCCGTCATCAAGTTCACGACGCTGTTCGGCCTGCTGGCCGTCGAGCTGGGTGTGAGCCTGACCGGGGACGGCAACGGCACGCTGGTGCGCATCCTCGCCGGGGTCTTCTTCCTGGTTTCGGCGTTCTTCGTGCACCGCTCGTTCTACGGGATGCGGATCCGGGCGTCGCTCGACGACGAGCAGCCTGCGGAACCGTCGGCACCGCGCGGCTCTGACGACCGGCCCGAGGCGCGGGACCTGCCGAGCACCACGCGGCCCGCACCGGCGCCGGTGGAGGCACCCGTCGCAGCGGCAGACGGTCAGCAGCTGGTCACCCCGGCCGGCAGTCCGGACGACGCCGCGCTCGCTCACGTCGGTGCGACCGAGACGGCAGGAGGCGACGCACGATGATCACCAAGGTCGCCATCAAGCACGACGCGGCGCTGGTGGACGGCAGCGGCCACGTCGTCGGGCACGACGCGGGCTCCACGCTGGTACGGCGGCTGCTGCGGGTGTTCCCCGGCTCCGAGCTGATCGGACCGGGACCGCGCAGGTGCGCCGGCTTCGACCTGATCCCGCTGGAGTTCGTCGACCCGGTCACCACCGTGGTGATCAGCATGGACGTGCTCGACTCGGTGGACGTGTGGCGGACGCTGCGCCCCGCGGGTGCCGAGCCACGGCTGATGAACTTCCTCTGGTGGCCGACCACCACGTACCCGCACCCGGTGGAGCAGGCCGCGCTGGCGCTGTCCTGCGCGCTCTTCCCCACGTTCGCCAACTCCGAGCGGACGGCGAACGAGGCGCGCGAGGTGGTGTCCCGGTGGACGGTCCAGCCGCTCGCCGAGAAGGCCCGGCTGGCATGGGTCAACCTCGGCTTCCGTCTGGAGCACGTCCGTCCTCGCCACGAGCCTCCGGTGCCGCTGGTGCTGTACCCGGCCATCTACGTCTCGGAGCGCAAGCAGCCACGGCTGTTCCTCGAGGTGGTCGAGCGCGTGCGCGAGCGCACGCCGATCCGCGTCGAGGCCCGGCTGCACGAGTCGCACCTGGTGTCCGAGCTGGCGATGCGCATGTCGGCGCGCGAGTGGATGTGGGTGGGGCCCCTGACGGCCACCCGCGACGGGTACTGGGACGCGCTGTCCCGCACCACGGCGTTCCTCGCGACGGCCACCGAGGAGTCCTACGGCCTGGAGTACGTCGAGGCGCTCGCCGCCGGCGCGGTCGGCATCTTCCCCGACCTGCCGTGGGCGCACGCGCTGCTGCCCAGCGGCTACCCGCTGTTCTACCGCTCCCCCGCCGAGGCGGAGGAGCAGCTCTACCGGGCCGTGACCGACCCGGCGGGGTGCTGGCGGGACATCGACGCCTCGGCGGGCGGCAGCCTGGCGCGGTGGCTGCGCGACCAGCACAGCGACGACCTGTTCGAGAAGGCGATCACCGATCGCGTCCACGAGTGGTTCGGCGTGGGCGCGGCGGTCTGACGGCTGCACGGCAGGGGGCGGTGGGGCCCACGACGGCCCCACCGCCCCCTATCATCGTCACGCGCCGGCCGGCCCCGTGGCCGGTACCCCGAGGAGCGTCGTGACCGATCTCGCGCCACGGGTCCGCCGTGCGCTGCTCGGCCGGCCCTGGTGGGCACAGGCGCTGCTGGTCTACCTGCTCACCCGGATGTTCACCACGGGCGTGCTGCTGATCGCCTGGGAGCAGCAGGGCTTCGGTCCGCCCCACTCCTGGCGGGTGCTGGCGCAGCCGCCGTTCGACCTGTACCTCAGCCGGTGGTGGGACGGCTGGTGGTACCACCAGGTGGCGACCACCGGGTACCCGCACACGCTCCCGCTGGACTTCCGCGGCCGGGTGGACAAGAACACGTGGGCCTTCTTCCCGCTGTACCCGATGCTGGTGCGCGGCCTGATGACGTTGACGGGCGGCAGCTGGGACCTGCTGGCACCGTTGCTGTCGCTGGTCCTCGGCTGTGCGGCTGCCGTCGTCGTGCACCGTCTGGTGACCGAGGGCGCTCCCCGGGCCGTCGCAGCGCGCCCAGGCCTGCCCGTGCTGACCGTCGCCGCCATCGGCCTCTACCCGGCGGCCACCGTGCTGCAGGCGGGCTACACCGAGTCCCTGGCGCTGCTGCTGGTGGCGGGGAGCCTGCTGCTGGTGCTGCGGCGGCAGTACCTGTGGGCCGCCCTCCCGGTCGCCGCGCTGGGCTTCACCCGAGCGGTGGCGCTGCCGATGGCGGTGGTGGTGCTGGTGCACGCGTGGCTGCGCTGGCGCGAGCAGCGCGAGGGGCGCGACCGGCTCGGCGTGCACGAGCTGGTGCGGATCGGCGTGCTGCTGGCCGTCGCGGCGGTCTCGGGGCTCGCCTGGCCGGCGATCTGCGGCTGGGTGACCGGCATCCCGGATGCGTACCTGCTGACCCAGAAGGCCTGGCGGGTGGGGCGTGGGGCCTACCCCTTCGCCGGTTGGGCGCGGCTGGGGATCATGCCGTGGCCCGTGGCGGTGGGGATCGTCCTCATCGTGCTGGGGATGTTCGCCCTGCTGGCGAGCCGCTCGGCGCGGCGGCTCGGTGCGGAGCTGTACGTCTGGAGCGCCGCGTACCTGGTCTACATCCTGTCCGTCGGCGACATCATCTTCAGCCTGGTCCGGTTCTTCCTGCTGGCGTTCCCGTTCGGCGTGGTCGCCCTCGGCGTCGAGACCGGGGACGGTCCACGCGCACGGCGCTGGCCGGTGGTGCTGCTGGGCATCTCCGCGGTGCTGCAGGTCGCCTGGATCTGGACGGTGTGGAAGTACACGCCGCACGAGTTCTCCATCGGCGCTCCCTGACGTCCGCGGCCGGCCTCACGGCACGCCCGGGCGGTACGACGAGCGGGCGCGAGAACCGGATACGCCGGCCGGGCACGACGAGGGGGCGCGACCGGGTACGGCCGCGCCCCCTCGCCCGCCGGTCAGCGCACCGCGCGCTTGACCACCGTGAGGAAGTCCTCGAGCTGGGCGGTCCAGTCGTCGACGACGAGGACCGGGCCGAACTTGGCCAGCTTGCCCGCGTCCGTCCCGCCGGTGGTGACCGCCACGAAGGCGAAGCCACCCGCGTTCGCGGCCACGCCGTCGCCCTCGGTGTCACCGACCAGCACCCCGTTGTGCACCGCACGAGCGGCCGCCCACGCGAGCGCCGCCCGGTCCGGGTAGATGGCGCCGAAGAACGAGTGACCCCAGTCGAACAGACCGAGGTCGTAGCCCGCGCTGGTCAGCTTCACGCGGGTGCGCTGCTTGGAGTTGCCCGTGATCAGCGCGTTGGTCCAGCCGTTGCCGTGCACGGCCGCGAGCGCCTCCTGGACACCCGGCACCGGGTCGCACGCGTTCGCGGGCTGGGCGTACCAGGCCTCCGACAGCTCGACGAAGCGGCGCGTCAGAGGGCCCGCGACCGTGTCCGGCTGGCCCGCGCCCCGGCGCATCTCGTCGAGGATCTGCCAGTCGACCTTGCCGTGCCGCTCCGGGACCGTGACGTCCGTCAGACCGGTGACGTCGCGCAGCGCCTGGGCGAACACGCTCTCGCCGCCCTCGGGGCTGTTGTCCAGCAGCAGGGTCCCGTCCAGGTCCCAGAGCACGATCATCGTCATCGAACCTCTTCCTCTGTCCACGCGCCGGCGGCAGCCGGTCGCGACCGATCACCTGCAGGCCCGGAGGTCAGACCGGAGTGCAGACCACTCCCCATCCGACCACCGGAGCGTGCCGCCGGACCGGGACCATGGCCGCATCTTCGACGGCCCCCGGCTCGCGGACGGCTGCCCCCGCGCCGGCTGGCACGATCGGGTGGTGCGCGCGCTGCTGATCGAGGAGCTCGGGGCCCGGCCCGCCGTCGTGGACGTCCCCGACCCGGTGTGCCCCGACGACGGCGTGGTGCTGCGGGTCGAGGCGACCGGCGTGTGCCGCAGCGACTGGCACGCCTGGCAGGGTCACGACGACTCGGTGGTGCTGCCGCACGTGCCCGGCCACGAGCTGGCCGGCACGGTGGTGACCACCGGTCCGCTGGTGCGCCGGTGGCGCGTCGGGGACCGGGTGACCGTTCCGTTCGTCTGCGCGTGCGGCGTGTGCCCGACGTGCCGCAGCGGTGAGCACCAGGTGTGCCCGCACCAGACGCAGCCCGGTTTCACCCACTGGGGCTCGTTCGCGGAGCTGGTCGCGCTCCACCACGCGGACACGAACCTGGTGCGGCTGCCGAACGGCATGGCGGCGACCACCGCCGCCGGTCTCGGCTGCCGGTTCGCCACCGCCTACCGGGCGCTGACGGTGCACGGCCGGGTGCGGGCCGACGACCAGGTGGTGGTGCTGGGGTGCGGGGGTGTGGGCCTCTCGGCGGTGATGATCGCCCGCTCGCTCGGCGCGCGGGTGGTGGGCGTGGACACCTCGGCCGGCGCGCGCAGGGCGGCTCTCGAGCTGGGGGCCGACGCCGTGCTCGATCCCGGTGACGCCATCCCCGAGGAGGTGGCGAGCCGGCTGGCGGAGCTGACCGGCGGAGGTGCGCACGTGAGCGTCGAGGCACTGGGCGACCCGCGGACCGCCGTCACGAGCGTCCTGGCGTTGCGGCGGCGTGGCCGGCACGTCCAGGTGGGGCTGCTGCTCGGTGCGCACTCGCGGCCGCCGCTGCCCATGGACCGCGTCATCGCCTGGGAGCTCGAGCTGTACGGCAGCCACGGCATGGCGGCCCACGAGTACCCGGCGATGCTGACCGCGATCGCCGACGGGCGACTCTCCCCCGACCGGCTGATCGGGGCCGTCGTGGGCCTGGACCAGGCCGCCGACGCCCTCGCGGCGCTCGGTGAGCCCGGCGCCGCGAGAGTGGGGATGACGGTGGTCGTGCCCTGAGGCGCGCCGGTCCGGGAAGGCTCGGCGGTCGCCGGCTCGGGCTCGGCCACGCGGTGGGCGTGCCGGCTCAGGGCGTTCAGAGCACGGCGGCGGCGACCGGCGGCGTGTGGTCCACCGGGGGGACGTCAGCGTGGGTGGGTGCCGGCTCCGAGCGGCCCGGGCGGACGGCTCGCAGCGCGCCGAGGATGGCGACGAGGTCCACCACCTCCTGGAGCGAGGCGCCGACCACGGCGGGGATGACCCCGAAGGCGGCGACGACCATCAGGCCGACGCTCAGCACGATGCCCATCCAGATCGACTCGAGGGCCACCCGCACGGTGCGCTGCGCGATCGCGACCGCGGACGCCACGCGGCCGAGGTCGTCGAGCATGATCACGACGTCGGCCGACTCGCTCGCGGCCGTGGCGCCCTTGGCCCCCATCGCGACGCCGACGTCCGCCGCCGCCAGCACCGGGGCGTCGTTCACGCCGTCCCCGACCATCATCACCGGGCGGTCCTGCAGGCCCACCACGGCGGAGACCTTGTCCGCCGGCAGCAGACCCGCGCGCACGTCGTCGACGCCGATCGCGGCCGCGACGTGGAGGGCGGTGGGCTCGGCGTCGCCCGTCAGCATGACGACGTGCCGGACGCCGAGGTGGTGGAGCGTCTGCAGCGTGGGTGCCGCGTTGTGGCGGATCTCGTCGGCGACGACGAGCCGGCCGGCGTGGCGGCCGTCGACACCGACGTGCACGGCCAGGCGGCCCGGCGGCAGCTCGGCCGCCAGAACCGTCGTCCCGGTGACCTGCTCGACGTGGCTCGCCTTGCCGACCACCACCTGCCGTCCGTCCACGGTGGCGGTCACACCGGCGGCGGTCGTCTCCGTCACGTCGGACGCGTCGGGGACGTCGAGCCCACGGCTCTGTGCGGCGTCGACCACGGACTGCGCGAGGACGTGCGGCGAGAACTGCTCCGCCGCCGCGGCGAACCGCACCAGGTCGTCGGACGCGGTGCCCAGCACCGGCTCGACCGACTCGACGCGCGGGTGGCCGTAGGTCAGGGTGCCGGTCTTGTCGAGGGCGACCGTGCGGATCCGCGCCATCTGCTCGAGGATCCCGCCGGACTTGATGACGACACCGTTCTTCGCGGCCCGGCTCATGCCGGCGATGAAGGCGACGGGCGCGGCGATCAGCAGGGGGCACGGCGTGGCCACCACGAGCACCTCGGCGAAACGCACCGGGCTGCCGCTCAGCCACCAGGCGACGCCGCCGAGCACCAGCGCGACGGCGGTGAACGGCACGGCGTACCGGTCGGCCAGCCGCACGATCGGCGCCTTCGAGTCGGCCGCCGCCTGCACCAGCTCGATGATCTTCTGGTACTGGCTGTCCTTCGCCTCGACGGTCGCGCGGACCATCGCCACCTGCTGGTCGCTGACCGAGCCGGACAGCACGGCCTCGCCGGCGAGGTGCTCCACCGGGAGCGACTCACCGGTCAGCGAGGACTCGTCGAACGACGCCGTGTCGCCCTCGAGCACGCCGTCCACCGGGACGGCCTCCCCCGGCTTGACCAGCAGCAGGTCGCCGACGCGGACGTCGGTCACGGCCACGTCGGTCAGCTCGCCGTCCGGGCCCACCACGTGGGCGAAGTGCGGGGCGCGGGCGAGGAGGGCGGACACCTCACGGTGCGCGCGTGCCGACGCGTAGTCCTCCAGCGCGGAGCCACCGGTCAGCATGAGGACGACGATCAGCGCCGCCCAGACGTCCCCGACGGCCACGGTGGACACGACGGCGGTGACGGCGAGCACGTCGAGGCCGAAGTTGCCCCGCAGCATGTCCCGCACCATCTGGTAGGCGTGCATCCCGGCGACGACGAGCGCGTAGCCCCCGACCACCCAGCGGGTGGCGGAGGGTGCCGTCAGCGTCAGGACGAGTCCGGCGAGGGCCACGACGAGCGTCGCGGCCACCATCGGGTAGCGGCGCAGCCAGTCCTCGATCTTGGTCATGCGTCCGTGATACCTGAACCAAGGGCAGGTGCGATAGCAAGGATCGGCTGGCCTTGGCGCCCTCCCGGGACGGCCTCCGGGCCGTCTCGCGGGGTCGTCGTGACCGCCACGGAGACGGCCGACCGCCGCACAACCGACACACAGGTGGCTCGGAGAGAACTCTGAGAACGGCTCGGGATGATCCTTGCCATGACGACCTCCACGATGACCCGGACGGCCGGTCCGGCAGCCCGAGGCAGCCGTCCGGCCGCCGCGTCGCGCAGCCGTCAGGCCGCACCCGTACGGGGGCCAGGTGCCCGGTCGGTCCGTGCCGTCATCTGGCTCGGCTCGCTCGCCGTGCTGTGGTTCTGGTGGGCCGGGACCTCGCCGTCCATGGGGAGCACACCCGGCACGGCGATCACGGCGTTCGGCGAGCTCGCCGGACTGATCGCGTCGTTCCTCGTGTGCGCCCAGGTGCTGCTGGTCGCGCGGGTGCCGTGGTTCGAGCGGGCGGTGGGGCTGGACCGGCTGGTGTCCTGGCACCGGTCGCTGGGCACCACCGTGCTGCTGCTGGTGCTGACCCACGTCGGCGCGATGATCCTCGGCGGGATGCTCAGCGACCACAAGACGCCGTGGGCCGAGCTCATGGCGCAGCTGCACACCTACTCGGACATCCTGCCGGCGATCGTGGGGACCGTCGTCTTCCTCGTCGTCGGGCTGACCAGCGCCCGGCTGCTGCGGCGCTACCTCAGCTACGAGTGGTGGTTCGGCATCCACTTCACGATCTACGGCGGGATCTTCCTGACCTTCCTGCACCAGATCTCGTCCGGGGCGCACTTCGTCGGCTCCTGGCCGGCCAAGACCGTGTGGTTCACCATGTACGCCGGCACCGCGCTGGCGATCGTCTGGTGGCGCGTCGGGCTCCCGCTGGTGCAGCACGTGCACCTCGGCCTGACGGTCGAGTCCGTGGTCAACGAGGCCAAGGGCACCACCAGCGTGTGGCTGAAGGGCAGCGGGCTCGATGCGCTGCAGGCCCGTGCCGGGCAGTTCTTCCTGGTGCGGTTCCTCACCCCGGGGCACATCTGGACCGCGCACCCCTACTCCGTGTCGGTGGTCCCGACGAACGAGCGCGTGCGGTTCACCATCGGCGCGTTGGGCGACCACTCCACGGCCGTGCGGCGCATCCGCCCCGGCACGCGGGTGCTGCTCGAGGGGCCCTTCGGGAAGTTCACCGCCGACCGCGCGCGGTCACGGCGCGTGCTGCTGGTCGCCGGCGGCGCCGGCATCGGCCCGGTGCGGGCGCTCGCCGAGGAGCTCGTCTCCCAGGGGCGTGACGTCGTGGTGGTGCACCGCGCCCACGACGCCGAGCGGCTGGCGCTGTCCCGGGAGTTCCCCGACTACGACACCCTGCACTACGTCCCGCTGCCGGGCCGCCGGCGCGACCTCGGGTACGACCCGCTGTCGCCGGCCGTGCTGGGCCGTGTGGTCCCCGACATCCGGCAGCGTGACGTGTTCGTCTGCGGCCCGGCCGCGATGACGGACACCGTCGTCAGGTCGGCACGGGCGCTCGGCGTCCCGCGTGCCGCCATCCACCACGAGGAGCTGAGCCTGTCATGAGCACCCAACCCTGGCGCGGGACCCTGATCTTCGCCGGCACGCTCGCCGCCATCGCGGCGACCGCGGCCGCCCGGTTCTCCGGGTCGGACGGTCTCGCGGCGTCCGGCGCCGTGCACACCGGCACGGGCGGCACCTCGACGGGGCAGTCCGCGGCGGGCACGACCAACGGCTCGACCGGCACGTCGTCGGGCACGTCGGGCTCCTCGAGCGCGACCGGCACCCAGTCCGGCACCACGAGCGGCACCAAGACGATCGTCGGCGCCACCGAGCAGACGCCGTACGGGCCGTTGCAGCTGTCGGTGACCTTCACCAACGGCAAGGTCTCCGCGGTGCAGGCGCTGCAGACGCCAAACCGCCACGGCGAGAGCGTGCAGATCAACGCGTACGCCGTGCCGATCCTGACGAAGGAGGCCATCGCGGCGGGCTCGGCGAACATCGACACGGTGTCCGGTGCCACGTTCACCTCGCAGGCGTACGCGCAGTCGCTGCAGTCGGCGATCGACAAGCTCGGCTGAGCGAGGTGCGTCGCGTCGAGGAGGTGATGGGCCTGCCGATGTCCGTGGACGTCCGGGGGGCCCAGGGACCGGCCGCCGAGGCGGCCCTCGATGCGGCGTTCGCGGTGCTGCACCGGGCCGACGAGCGGTTCAGCACGTACCGGCCGGACAGCGAGCTGCGCCGGCTGGAGCGGGGCGAGGTCGCGGACGACGCCCTGTCGCCGGACATGCGCGAGGTGCTGCAGATAGCGGCGCAGGCGCACGAGGACTCGGCGGGCGTGTTCGACGTGTGCACCCCCGAAGGACGGCTCGACACGAACGGCGTGGTCAAGGGCTGGGCGGCGCAGCGGGCCGCCGACGTGCTGGTCGCCGCCGGACTGCGCGACTTCTGCCTGAACGCCGGAGGCGACGTGGTGACCCGCGGCGAGCCGGAGCCGGGGCGGGCGTGGGACGTCGCGGTGCGGCACCCCGACGACCCGCAGGCGGTGCTCGCCGTGCTGTCGGTGCGCGACGGCGCCGTGGCGACCTCCGGCACCTACGAGCGCGGCGCCCACGTGTGGGACGGTCGCAGCGGCTCCCGGCAGCTGCCCCTGGTGGCGGCGACCGTGGTGGCCGCGGATCTGACGGTCGCCGACGTGCTGGCCACCACCGTGCTCGCGATGGGCGAGGACGGACCCGCGTGGGCGGTCGAGCACGGTGCCGCCACGGTGATCGCCGTGACGACCGACCGGCGCGTGATCACCGCGGCGCCCGCTGCCGTCAGCGGAGCGCCGGCAGCTCGAGCGTGACCTGAGCCCCGCGGCGCTGGTCGTCCCGGGGACCGGCCGCCACGCGGCCGCCGTGCTGCGTGGCGATCTCGGCGACCAGGGCGAGGCCGAGCCCGTAGTGCCGACGACCGTCCGCCGCCGGCCGGTGCGAGGCGAAGCGCTCGAACACCCGGGTGCCGGGGGCGATGCCGGGGCCGTCGTCGAGCACCCGGGCGCGGACCAGGTCGCCGTCCCGCACCACGTCGAGGTCGACGGCGGACTCCGCGTGGTCGAGCGCGTTGTCCACCAGGGCCGTCAGTGCACGACGGACCGACACCCCACCGGCCAGGGCGACCGCCGCCGACTCGCCGGTGGTGCGCAGCGCGATGCCGCGGGCGGAGGCGGAGGCGGCAGCGGCCGCGACGACCTTCGCCGCGACCGCGGCGACGTCCACCGGCTCGGGAGCGACCCGGCGGTCGTCGGCCGCGAGCAGCAGGTCGTCGAACAGCGCGGCGAGGGCGGCGGTGTCGCCGTGCAGACCCGTCACGTCGGCGCGCACCCGTGGTGGCACGTCGGAGACGTCGGCGTCGAGGTGGCGCCCGAGCAGCTGCACCCGCGTGCTCAGGAGCGTCAGCGGCGTCCGCAGCTCGTGGCTCGCATCGGCGACGAACCGGCGCTGGCGCGCCAGGGCGTCGGCCAGCGGGCGGACCGCCCGACGGCCGAACCAGGCACCGGCCACGCCGGCGAGCACCACGCCGGTCCCACCGGCGAAGGCCAGGGCCGTCAGCAGCCGCTCCAGCTCGTCGTGCTTCTCGTTCGGGTCGACTGCGACCTGCACGACGACGCGGTCCCGCTCGACCGTGACGACGGGAACGGGCCCCTCCCCGGTCGCGACCGTGCTGCGCACCTCGTGCCGGCCCTCGGCGACGGCGCTGAGGGCGCCGACGTCCGGCAGTCCCTGCGGAAGGCCCGGGCTCGACGTCATCGAGCCGTCGACCGTCGACATCACCGTGACCCACAGTCCGGGCGGCACGTCCCGGGTGTCGTCGATGCTGTGCGCGACCTGCTCGAGCTTCGCCTCGGCGTCCCGCGCCTGGCCGCGCAGCACCGCGACGAGCACCACGGCCGCCATCAGCACCACGCTGGCGAGCACCACGACGGCGGTCTGCCAGCCGAGGCGCCGGGCGGCACGAGCCACCTCGACGTCCTCGGGGGACCGGCGCGGGCGGGACGCACCGGGGCGGATCGCGACGCCGTCGTCGGGCGCGAGCTCGGCGTCGCTCATGAGGCACCGAGCCGGTACCCGACACCGCGGACCGTCGCGACGACGTCCCGGCTCAGCTTGCGGCGCAGGTAGTAGACGTACGTGTCGACGACGCCCACCTCCCCCGCGTCCGGGAACACGGTGTCGAGCAGCCGCTCACGGTCGTACACGCGGCCCGGGTGACGGGCCAGCACCTCGAGCAGCTCGCTCTCGCGCACCGACAGCGCCACCCGCTCTCCGTCGTCGCGCACCACCTCGTGCGTGGCCGGGTGCAGCGTGCCGCCGAGCACCGGGAGCGTCAGCGCGTCCTCCGTGTGCCTGCGGGTCAGGGCCCGGAGCCGGGCGGCGAGCTCGTCGATGTCGAACGGCTTGCCGAGGTAGTCCTCGGCACCCGCGTCCAGACCCTCCACGCGGTCGGCGGGGTTGCCGAGCGCCGAGAGCACCAGCACGGGGGTGGTGACGCCCCGGCTGCGCAGCCGGCCCAGCAGGTCCAGGCCGTCGATCGCCGGCAGGCCGCGGTCCAGCACCATCACGTCGTAGCTGCGCGTCAGCCCCAGGTGCAGACCGCGCTGCCCGTCCCGGGCGACGTCGACGGAGTAGCCCTCGCCGGTGAGCAGCTCCGCCAGCATGTCGGCCAGGTCGGCGTCGTCCTCCACGACGAGCAGCCGGCGCTCGGTGCCGGGAACGGCAGTCATCTCAGGGCCTCCGGACGGGTACGGATGGGTTGCAGCCAGTGCACCAGCAGGACGGCGGTCAGGGACCCGGCGGCCATCACGGCGGCCAGCACGACGATCTGGAAGCGGCCGGCCTGCAGCGGGGACACCCCGCCGAAGATCGCGCCGACGAACGAGCCGGGGAGCGTCACCAGCCCCGTCGTCTTCGTCTGGTCCACGGTGGGGATCATGGCCGAGTACACCGCGTCGCGGGCGAGCTGGGCGGTGGACTGCGCCGGGCGGGCGCCGAGCGCCAGCCAGCCCTCGACCTCCTCCCAGTGGTCCAGGGTGGCCTGGGTGAAGCGCCGCCCGGTCAGCGTGGCGATCGTCATCGAGTTGCCGACGACGATGCCCCCGATCGCGAGCGTGTACCTCGCGGTGAAGCCGATCGCGCCGGTGAGGAACACGACGCCGAGCGCCAGCAGGATGCCGGCGGCCATCGCGACCGCCACCTGCAGCATGCGGGCCGTGCTCCAGCCGAGCCGGCGCGTGGCCGTGGTCGCCGCGACCGAGAACATCACCAGCAGCGCCGCCGACACCCACAGGCGGCTGGTGATCACCCCGGTCAGCACCAGGCTGATCGCGGCGAGCTGCAGCGCGCCGCGGGCCACCGCTCCGGCCGGTGCCCACGGGAAGCGGACGCCGAACGTGCGCAGCACGGCCGCGGTGACGACCACCAGCAGCCCGATCCCGGCGAGCACCCGCAGGAGCTCCGCCGACGACATGGGGCGAGCCTACGGCGGCCGGCTGTGCCGGCCGTCGAGCCGCACGGCGGCAGCAGCTCACGGCACGAAGCGATAGCCCACCCCGGGCTCGGTGACCAGGTGTCGCGGCCGGGACGGTTCCCGCTCCAGCTTGCGCCGCAGCTGCGCCATGTAGACCCGCAGGTAGTTGCCCTGCTCCTCGAAGCCGTGGCCCCACACCTGCGCCAGCAGCTCCTTCTGCGTCACCAGGCGCCCGGCGTTGTGCACCAGGACCTCGAGCAGGTGCCACTCGGTGGGGGTCAGCCGCACGTCGGCGCCGTCGCGGGTGACCCGGTGGTCGGCGAGGTCGACGGTGAAGGCGTCGGTGGTCACCAGCGGCTCGGCCAGTGGCTCCGGCGTGGCGCGGCGCAGCGCGGCACGGATCCGGGCGAGCAGCTCGTCCATGCCGAACGGCTTGGTGACGTAGTCGTCGGCGCCGGCGTCGAGGGCGTCGACCTTGGCCGCCTGGGACTCGCGGGCCGAGAGCACGATGATCGGCACCTGCGACCAGCCGCGGATGCCGGCCACGACGTCGACGCCGTCGATGTCGGGCAGACCCAGGTCGAGCACGACGACGTCGACCCCGGCCGCCGCGGCGCGCAGGGCGGCGCGTCCGGTAGCGGCCTGCTCGACCTCGTACCGGCGAGCGCGCAGGTTGATCGTCAGGGCGCGCAGGAGCGTCGCGTCGTCGTCGACCACCAGCACCCTCGTCATGCCGTCTCCCCGGGGGTCGGTTCGGCCTGCGGCCCGGCCAGCGGCAGCCGCAGCGTCATGGTCAGCCCGCCGCCCGGCGTCCGCGACGGTGCGAGCGAGCCGCCCAGCGCCTCGGCGAAGCCGTGCGCGATCGCCAGCCCCAGACCGACGCCGGACGACCGGTCGTCCAGCCGGCGGAACGGCTCGAACAGGTGCTGCCACTGGCCCTCGGGCACCCCGGGACCGTGGTCCACCACGCGGAGCTGGACCGCGTCGTCGACCGCCTGGGCCTCCACCCGCACGCGTGAACCCGCGGGCGCGTACCGGCGGGCGTTGTCCACCACGTTGGCCACCACCCGCTCCGCCAGGCCGGGGTCGGTCAGCACCGGCGGCAGCCCCGCGGGCACGTCCACCTGCACCTGCTCGTCGCTGAGCGTCAGCAGCGCGCGGCCCACCACCTCGTCGAGGTCGACCGGCACCCGGTGCACCGCGAGCGCCCCGGCCTGCAGCCGGGACAGGTCCAGCAGGTTGGCCAGGAGGTCGGACAGCCGGTCGGCGCCCTGCTCGACGGCCTCCAGCAGCTCGGCGCGCTCGTCGTCCGACCACTCGACCTCCGAGGACCGCAGGCTGCTCACCGCCGCCTTGATCCCCGCCAGCGGCGTGCGCAGGTCGTGGCCGACGGCCGCGAGCAGCGCGGTGCGGACCTGCTCCCCCTCGGCCAGCTCGCGCGCCCGTGCAGCCTGCTCGGCGAGCACCTGCGCGTCCCACGCGCGCGCGGCCGCCCCGGCAAGGCCGGTGAGCAGGGACCGCTCCGCAGCGAACGGCTCCGGTCCGTAGCCGACCAGCTGCAGGTCCGAGCCGGCGTCGAGCACCAGGTCCGGAGCGCCGGTCGGCGTGGCGCCGACGCGCGCCAGCGGCGCCCCGACGCCCCGCCGCACCAGGGCCATCGTGTCCATCCCCAGCACGCGACGGGCCTCGTCCAGCACGCCGACCACGGAGGCGTCGGACACCGGCTCGGCGGACAGGCGCGAGAGCACCTGCGAGCCGAACCGACTCCGGGCGGCGGCGGCCTGCTCGCGTGCCGCCAGCTGGACGGTGAGCCCGACCACCCCGCCGACCACCACGAACACCGTGAGCTCCACCACGGCGTCCCGGCTGTCCACGGCGAAGGTGTGCCGCGGCGGCACGAAGAACCAGTTCGCCAGCAGGAAGCCGGCCGCCACGGCCAGCGCCGCGGCCTCGAGCCCCCCGACCGCGGCGGCGACCACCACCATCAGCACGTAGAGCATCAGCACGGCGCCGAGCGACAGGCCGGTACCCAGGCGCACCAGCGCCAGCGTGCCGAGCGGACCGCCGATGACCACCAGACCGATGCCGGCCAGGCGCCGGGCCCTGGTGAGCCGCATCCCCGCACGTGGCAGGGCGGACGGCACGGCGCTCATGGCGTCAGCGTGCCACGCCCACCCGGACGGTGAGGGGACCGCGGCCGCCTCCGGCGGGAGGGGTCGCGCACCGTCCGGGCGGGCGTGCTCGGGCCCTGGGGCCCGCCTACGGTGCCGTCGCGGACACCGGCTCGGGTGTCGCCTCGGGGCTGAGCACCCACGGCACGGACGTCACCATCACCCCGGGCTGCACGAGCAGCCGGGCCTTCAGCCGCAGCGCGCTCTGGTTGTGCAGCGCCTGCTGCCACCAGTGCGCCACGACGTACTCCGGCACGAACACCACCACCAGGTCCCGCGGCGAGTCCCGGCGGATGCGGGCGATGTGCTCCAGCACCGGCCGGGTCAGGTCCCGGTACGGGGAGTCGAGCACGGTCAGCGGGATGGGCACGTCACGCTCCGCCCAGTCGGCGAGCAGCGTCGCCGCCTCCTTCTCCTGCGTGCGCACCGTCAGCGCCGTCAGGGTGGACGGCCGGGTGGCCCGGGCGAAGGCGAGGGCGCGCAGCGTCGGCATGGTCAGCCGGGACACCAGGACGATGCCGTGCACCCGGCTGGGCAGCGGCACGCCGCCGGGCGGAGGCGTCAGCGCGCGGTCCACGGACGCGTAGTGCCGGTGCACGCCCTCCATCGCCAGGAAGACGACCGGCATGGCGATCACCACCAGCCACGCGCCGTGCGTGAACTTGGTGACCAGCACGATGACCAGCACGATCGCCGTCACCACGGCTCCCAGCCCGTTCACCAGCCGGGCCCGGACCATCCGCGGCACCTCGTCACGCAGCACGGTGGCGCGGATGGCCGTCGTCCAGTGCTTCACCATGCCGGCCTGGCTCAGGGTGAACGAGACGAAGACCCCGATGATGTACAGCTGGATCAGCCGGGTGGTGCTCGCGTCGAACACCCACAGCAGCAGCCCGGCCAGCAGCGCGAGGATCACGATCCCGTTGCTGAACACCAGCCGGTCGCCGCGGCGGCCGAACTGCCGCGGCAGGTAACCGTCGCCGGACAGGATCGAGGCGAGGATCGGGAACCCGTTGAACGCCGTATTGGCGGCCAGCACCAAGATCGCGGCGGTGAAGGCCTGGACCACGTAGAACGCGATGCTCGACGACCCGAACACCGCCCCGGACAGCTGCGCGATCACCGTGCCCTGGTGGTAGCCGGCCGGCGCGCCCACCAGCTGGGAGGTGTCCTCGGCGATGTGGACGTGGCTGATCATCGCCAGCGCCGTGATGCCGATGAACATCGCGATGGTCAGGCCGCCCATCGCCGCCAGGGTGCTCGCGGCGTTCCGCGGCTTGGGCTCGCGGAAGCTCGGCACGCCGTTGCTCACGGCCTCGACGCCGGTCAGCGCCGTGCACCCGGAGGCGAAGGACCGCAGCGCGATGCCCACCACCAGCAGGGGGCCGAGGGTGGCGGTGGAGTGCACGCTGATCGCCGCCGAGGCCGCGACCGGCGCGTGCCCGGCGAACGTCCTGGCCAGGCCGACACCGATCATCGCGAGCACCGCGACGACGAACCCGTACGTGGGGATCGCGAACGCCGTGCCCGACTCGCGCACACCGCGCAGGTTGATCACCGCGAGCAGCGCGACGAACCCCAGCGTGATCGGCAGCGCGGAGTGCGCCAGCCAGGGGAACGCCGAGACGATGTTGGCCACCCCGGCCGCCACGGACACCGCGACGGTCAGCACGTAGTCGACCATCAGCGCGCTGGCGGCCACCAGCGCCGGCCGCGCGCCGAGGTTGGCGCGGCTGACGGCGTAGGCGCCACCGCCCGTCGGGTACGCGTAGCAGGTCTGCCGGTAGGAGGCGACGACCACGACGAGCAGGACGATGACGGCGAGCGCGATGAACGGGGTCAGGTGCAGCAGCGACGCCCCGCCGACGGACAGCACCAGGAGGATCTCCTCCGTGGCGTAGGCGTTGGAGGAGAGCGGGTCGGAGCAGAACACCGGCAGCGCGATGCGCTTGGGCAGGAGGGTCTCCCCCATCCGCTCGTTGCGCAGCGGGTTGCCGACGAGCAGGCGCTTGGGCGCCGTGAGCAGGCTTGTCACGGCTCAATGGAACGGCGGCCGCGGTGGGCACCCACGGCGTCCTGACGCCGTCTTGACGCCGTCGCGCAGATCCTGACGCCGCCTTGACGGGCCGTGGCGCAACGGCGGGACCATCGGCCCACGGGCTCCGGTGCCATCGGATGCGGAGCGCCGGGCCTGCCAGCACACTCGTGCCACCGCCCACGTCGGACGACCGTCCAGCACCGTGCGGCGCACGAGGGAGGCACCGTGCTCACGCACGCCGTCCGGTTCGACAGCGCCGGGGAACCGCACGCACTGGACGTCGACCCGTCGCCCGACGTCGCCAGGGAGCTGAAGGAGGCACGCCGCGACGGCGGCTTCCTGTGGCTCGAGCTCTGGATGCCCGACGAGGCAGAGATGGCCTCCGTCGCCGAGCCGCTGCAGCTGGACCCGCGTGCCACCCGGGACGCGGTGACAGGCCGTCAGCAGCCGAAGATCCAGCGCTTCGGCGACCACCTCGCCGTGGTGCTGTGGACCCTGGAGCTGACCCGGACCTACCCCACGGTCACCGTCGGTGAGGTGTTCTTGTTCATCGCTCCCGGCGCCCTCGTCACGGTGCGACGCACCCGGGTGCAGGGCGATGCGGTGCGCAGCTCCGACCTGGCCGAGCCGGACGCCCGGGTCCAGGGCGGGGCCCTCGGCGCGGCGTTCGCCGTCATGGCACAGGCGGCCGGTGACTACGCCCGCCTGACCGACAGGATCGAGGACGAGCTGCAGGAGCTGGAGCGCGACGTGTTCGACGACTCCGTCCGCGAGAGCCGCGAACGGATCTACCGGCTCCGCGGGCAGATCGGCAAGGTCGACCGGGCGGTCGCCACCCTGAACGCCTCCCTGAAGGCCAGCGAGGGCCACTTCGAGGAGCTCTCGGTCGACCACGAGGACGTGGGGCCGTGGATCCGGGACCTGATGGACGACCTGGCGGGCACCGCCGTGCTGGCCAACGAGCAGAACCTCACTCTGGACGCGGTGGTGGCCAGCCACGAGAACAACGTGGCCGCCCAGCAGAACGAGGACACGCGCAAGATCTCCGCCATCGCGGCGATGCTGTCCATCCCTGCGGTGACGTCCGGGCTGTTCGGGATGAACTTCAAGGACCTGCCCCTGGTCAACACCACCGGTGCCTGGGCCTGGGTGATGGGCGCCGTGGTGCTGATCGACCTCGGGATGTACGTCGTGTTCAAGCGGCGGCACTGGCTGTAGGGGAAAGTCCGTGACCTGCCCCGGGGTCCCCGGCACGATGGGCGCGTGACCGCGCTCGACGACCCCTGGCTCTCCCCCGCCTGGCCGGAGGTGCGGCTGGTCCAGGTCCCTGCCGCGGCTCTCTCCGCCCTCGCCGCAGGCCGCGCCGACACCGCGGAACGCGCCGTGCCGGGCCTGCACATCGACCCCGAGCTGGCGACCGACCACTGCCGTCGGGTCTGGCAGGTCCGCACCGAGCAGGTCCGGGAGCGGCCCGGGGACGCGTCCTGGGTGACGCGGCTGCTGGTCGACTCCTCCCTCGTGGCCGGCACGAGCGGGGGCGCGGGGTCCGGCAGCGCGGCCGACGGCGGGGCGCCGCCCCCCCGCCCCGCCCCGCCCCGGGCCGCCGGGGGGGCGACGGCGGTCCCGCCGCCCCTGCCGGGACCGCCGTCGGCCGCGCCGGGTTCCACGGGCCGCCCGACGCGCGTGGCATGGTCGAGGTCGGCTACGAGGTGGTGCCGTGGGCGCGCCGTCGGGGTTACGCCCGCGCCGCCCTGGGCGCCCTGCTCGCGGTGGCGCAGCAGCGGGCGGACGTGCAGGTGCTGAGGGCGACGATCAGCGCGGAGAACACCGCCTCACGGGCGCTGGTCGCCTCGTTCGGGCTGGTCGAGGTGGGCGAGCAGTGGGACGACGAGGACGGGCTCGAGACGATCTTCGAGCTGCCCGTCGTCTGACGCCCGCGGCCCGGACGGCGGCCCGGACGATGGCTCAGACCGCGTCGTCCCCGCGCTCGTTGGTCCGCACCCGCACCAGCTCGTCGATGGTCTGCACCCACACCTTGCCGTCACCGATCTTGCCCGTGCGGGCGGCGGCGACGAGCGTGTCCACGACCGTGTCGACCATCTCGTCGCTGACCACCACCTCGAGCCGCACCTTCGGCACGAAGTCGATCTGGTACTCGGCGCCGCGGTACACCTCGGTGTGCCCGCCCTGGCGGCCGTACCCCTGCGCGTCGGACACGGTCAGGCCCCGGACTCCGATGGCGCCGAGCGCCTCGCGGACGTCGGAGACCTTGAACGGCTTGACGATCGCCGTGATGAGCTTCATCAGGAGGTCCTTCCGATGCTGGAGGTGGCAGTGAGCTCGTACGCGGTCTCGGCGTGCTGGCTGGAGTCGAGGCCCTCGTGCTCCTCCTCCGGCGTCACCCGCAGCCCGATGGTGGCGCGCAGCACCCACGCGATCGCGTAGGACGCCGCGAACGCGAACGCCGAGGCGGCCAGCACGCCGAGCAGCTGGCGTCCCACCTGACCGAGGCCCCCACCGAGCAGCAGGCCCTGGTGGGTCACGGCGGGGTTCACCGCGGTGGCGGCGAGCAGACCGACGGCCAGGGTGCCGATCACACCGCCGACGTAGTGCACGGCGACGACGTCGAGCGAGTCGTCGTACCGGAAGCGGAACTTCAGGCGGATGGCGAACAGGCAGACGACGCCCGCGACCACACCGATGAGGATCGCCGGGACCGGTGCGACGAAGCCGGCGGCCGGGGTGATGGCGACGAGCCCGGCAACGGCACCCGTGGCGCCGCCCAGCGTGGTGGCCTTGCCGGTGAGGCGCTTCTCGAGCGCCAGCCAGCCGATCATGCCGCCGACCCCGGACAGGTGGGTGGCCAGCGCCGCGCTCGCCGCCAGGGTGCCCGCCGTCAGCGCCGAGCCGGCGTTGAACCCGATCCAGCCGAACCAGAGCAGGCCGGCACCCAGGAGCGTCAGGGGCAGGTTGTGCGGCGCCATCATCTCCCGCGGCCAGCCCCGCCGCGGGCCCAGCACCAGCGCGAGGGCCAGGGCCGACGCGCCCGAGCAGATCTCCACGACGGTCCCGCCGGCGAAGTCCAGCAGTCCCGCGCGGTGCAGCCAGCCGGTGGGCGACCAGGCCCAGTGCGCGAGCGGCGCGTACACGACCACCGACCAGATCGCCACGAACGTCACGAACGCGCCGAACCGCATGCGGTCCGCCGACGCGCCGCTGATCAGGGCCGCCGTGATGATGGCGAACATCAGCTGGAACGCGACGAAGGCCAGCGGTGGGACGGTCAGCGGGATCCCCGGCACCGCGTCCTGGGCGTGAGCGAGGCCGACGAGGTGCAGCCCGCCGACCAGGCCGCCGCCGGCGTCCGTGTCGAACGCGAGCGAGTAGCCCACGACGACCCAGGTGATCGAGACCACCGCGATCGCGGTGAAGCTCTGCATGATCATCGCGAGCGCGTGCTTCGACCGGACCATGCCGGTGTAGAAGAACGCGAGCCCCGGCGTCATCAGCAGGACGAGCGCGGTGCAGACGATGATCCACGCCGTGTCGCCGGCGTCGACGGGTGCTGCGGTGGTGAGGAGGTGCATCGGGCCATCTCTCTCGCGTGGAGGCGGACCGGTCCGCCGCCGTGGCTACGCCGCGCGCGAGCGTACTGGCTCGCGGCCGTGGTGACGGCGGGTGTCCGTCGCGCGTCCGGGGCGGCCCGAGGACCGCTCGCAGCGACGGTCATGCTGGGGCTGGATTTGGCCGTCCTCTGGCGGTGACGTAAGGTTGTCCAGCCGACGCGGGGTGGAGCAGCTCGGTAGCTCGCTGGGCTCATAACCCAGAGGTCGCAGGTTCAAATCCTGCCCCCGCTACAAGTGAAGTTGCAGGTCAGAGGCCCTCTCGCTCAGATGAGCGAGAGGGCCTCTGACGTTCACGTACGCACCATGTACGCATACTCCCCGCGCGGGCGGTGCGGGGCACCCTGATGCGCATGGGGCTTGCCGCCTCGCATCGAACCGCGACCGTCACCTCCCGATGGTTCTTTGTCGGAATCGCCACCGCGTTCGGTACGAGGCCCAGCGTGGCGAAGTGCTGGACACCTCGCCCTCACGATCGATTCGATGAAGTCATTTCGACGAATGTGGGCAAGCAACAACGAGTCAGCCGCTTGTGGGCCCGCATTCGGGTGGACCTGCTCGCGAGGCCCTAGCGTCTCGGTATGCCTTCGAGGGACCGCCCATTGCCGGCTGCCGTGCACGTCAGCGTGGAACCGCTGCGACCTGTGGAGCAGCTGGGCCTGGCACTCGTGCGGCTGTTCTACGACCCGACGGACCGGCCGTTCTCCATCCAGGTGGACCATCTCCTGAGCTGGCGCGAAGAGCAGCTGTTCCTGCAGCCGCTGCAGGCGCCGGCCGGGCTCATGCCTGTGTCGTACGGCGGGGTGCTGGATCCTGCGGGGAGGCTCGTGCTCGCCGAGTCCCTTCGGACCGACTCCGGTGCCGTACTGAAGCCGACGGCAGCACTCGAGGGTGCCTCACTACGGCGGATCGACCTCGTGAGCGGAGCTGAGTCGCGTCTCGGGTACGCCCGCGAGCTAGGTGGTCCTGCGGCTCTGGTGCCTGCCCCGGGCCCCGATGGCTCGAGCACCGCCATCGCGGAGTCGGTTCGGCGGACGACGCAGGACGCCCGTGGATGGGCTCCCACGACGCTACTGAGTCTGGCCCAGGGGGACGCGCGACCTCAGCCCGTCTTTGAACTCGAGAACACGACCCTCGCTTCTCGGACCGACGACCTGCCGCTGCAGTGGTCACCGGACGGTCAACGGCTGGCGCTTGCCGCGCACGACCTCGACGACGTGTGGCCATCCGTCCAGATCCTCGACCTGTCTTCAGGCGTGCAGATGAAGCATCACGACATGATCTTGATGGGATCGATGTCGTGGTCCCCGGATGGGAACCTCCTGCTGCTGGCGTCCGCTCGGAACGACATCGCTCACGTCCTCCACGTCTCCTCAGGGCGCGTCGAACCGCTCGCCGCCGTTCCGCGACCACGGCCCGAGACTGGGCCCGGGCCGCGGCCCTACGGCTTCCTGACGAATGACCGACTCCTGATCGGAAGCCGTCGTGGAGGCACTCTGACGGCATCCGCTCTGCACCTCGGGACAGGCACCGTAGAGCCTCTCCTGCGCTGGACCGCAGGGCCGGATCCGATGCCGATCTTTGCGCGACACGCGTTGAGCGAGTGGCTCTCCCGTACGGGGCGTCTCCGGCCATAGCAGGAACCTCGCCGCTGCCCTCGTCACGCCATCGTCACTCCCGCAATCAGCTGAAGCGCCGGTTCCGCATGACCTGGAAGGCGTTGAGCGCCTTGTCGTCGGCGTCGTCGAGGGTATGCAGGTACTTCTGGGTGGTCGGGATCTGGGAATGGCCCATACGGGCCGCGACGGACTTGAGGTCCGCCCCCGCCGGCCAGCAGCGGACACCTCGACGATGGTCTCCTCTACCCGGATCGTCCACCACAGCAAGTCGATGTGCCCTGGGCGCAGCGCCGCCAACTCGCCCTACCGCAGCCCCGTCTCGATATGCGTCATCACCAATGCCTTGAACCGGGCTGGGACCTGCTCCGGCCGGGAGGCGAACTCTTAGGGGGTCAACGTCGGGGTCGACTTGGCCACGACCCTCGGCAGCTCGGTGGCCTCGCAGGGATTGGACGCGATCAGTCGGTCGCGTACAGCCCGGACGAAGATCGAATACAGCATCACGCGGTACTTGCCAATCGACCGCGGCGACAGGCCCTTGGCCTACTCGCCGCGCTACAGATGTGCAGGTCAGAAACCCGCTCGCTCAGACGAGCGGAAGGGCCTCTCTCGTCGATGTCGTCATGATGTCAACGAGCGCGCCGAGGCAAGCGGACGAACCTCGGTGGACGGTCGGCGCGATGAGCGCGCCTGCGTCCGGGGCGCGACGAGAGACACTACGCGAGCAGGTCGCTGATGAGACGAGCCATGTTCCCTCCGAGCTGGGCGTAGTGGTCCGTCACGTAGGTCACTCCGGAATGAGTCGACGACCACAGGCTCATGACGTTCAAGGCGAACCACTCCAGCGCGACGCACAGCTCGCCCTCACGGATGACGGCCTCGGCGGGCATCGCCGTCACGCGACCGTCGAGGACGCAACCGATGACCCCGCGCGCAAACTGCAGCGTGCGCCCGTCCGGAAGGGTGAGGACGGCGCTCGCGCCGTTGTCGCCCACCTGGAGGTCGGCTCTGAACAGAGTCGCCAAGAAGGACAGCGGGACGAAGAGATAGGTGCCACGCACGTCTCGCTCGCCACCCATGCCGTGGTACTTGGCAGCCTCCCAGGTGAATGCCTGTACCGGCATCGCGACTCGCTCGCCCGACACCCAGGCGAGCGTCCGGCCGTCTGCTACCGCTATCGCGAACGGATCGCCGACGGGCGCGAGAGCCGGTCCGACGCTCTCGATCGACCCGTCCGCCGACCGTCGGATCCCGGAGAACAGGTAGTCCCAGACCAGCTCCGCATCGTCGAACGTCTGACCGTGGTCGCGCCCGTGGACGTCGCGAAAGACGACATCGGCGTGCGCTCCGCGATAGAACGCGAAGCTGTCGACTCCGCGCACGGCGATCGCCGGTGGCTCCGTCACGCCGTTGACGCGCAACCAGTACTCACGGTTCAGCCGGTTGACCTCGGCAGCATCGTCCGAGAAGAGCGACGGGCCGTTGTCGAGGTCGAGCCGCGACTGCCAGATCGCCAGAGGTCCGCCGCGGTTGACGACGCTCCCCTGCTCGTCGAAGAGCAGCGCCGGGTCGGTGGAGCCGCCCGATCCGGCTGCGCCGGCGAGGACGTGTCCGAGGTTGCGGGCGAAGTAGGCAGTCATGGAGTCGCCGAGAGACATACCCTGCATGAAGACCCTGCTCCGGTCGATCTCGTACTCGGCGGCGAGCCTGTCGATCAGGCCGAGCAGCAGGCGGATGTCGTGGTTCACGTCCGGACTGGCCGCAGGTTCGTTCAGGTAGAGCCCGTTGCTGTTCGGGGTGGTCGCGGCGGGCAGGCTGGCCGCGGAGAGCTCGACCGTCCACAGTCGGCGTGAGCTGGCCGTGGGGAACAGCACGATGAAACCCTCACGGTCCGCGACGTTCACCCAGGACGTGTAGACCGCCTGGCCCCACCCCGTCATCAGCCCTCCGTGCAGGGCGATCACCAGCGGCGTGGGGCGGGTGGGGTCGTAGCTCGGCGGGACGTAGGTGTACCAGACGTCGGTGATCCCGTCGGCGACGACCCCCTGGTGCTCGCGCAGCAGCGCTGGGTACGGCTGCGAGTTGTTGCCGTTCTCGTTCACCACGATCTCGGAGTCCTTGAGCGACTCCGGGAGGTAGTCACGGTTGTCGTCGTCAGGGACGCCCGGCCGCAGGACGGCGGCTCCTGGCATGGTTCGCTCCTTCTGGACTGTGTGCGGCGGAGGGTCCGGCGGTCGACGGAGGGGCGCGGAGCGTCGCCTCAGACGGCGTCGAACTCGACGTCGGGCAGGCCGAAGAACTCGAAGGCCTCGCGGATCGCGAGATCCCAGAAGTCCCACTCGTGCGTGTAGCCCTCGCCGATGAAGAACGTGGCGTCGAGCCCCAGCGTCGCCGCGTGCTCGCGGAAGGGGCGCAGGTCGTTCATGACGTAGTCGTCGTCCGCACCGCTCGCGAAGAGCAACCGAGGAAGGGTTCCGGACGCGGCGCGCTCGTCGATGATGCGCCACACGTTCTCCTCGGACGCGAGGAACGCGGACATCCCTCCGGCGTTCTCGACCATGCCTGCGAAGCGGGCGGACACGGGGTTGTCGGCCGCGAGGTACTCGGGCGTGAGCGTGGCGAAGTCCCGCGGGGATGCGGAGAGGATGGCCGCGGCCCCGAACCGCTCCGGGGCGTTGACCGCGAGCTTGATCGCACCACGCCCACCCATGGAGAGCCCGGCGATGAAGTTGTCCTCCCGGCGAGCGGAGACCGGGAACCACTCGTGCACCATCGGCATGAGCTCACGGAGCACGTAGTCGTACATGTCGTAGCCCAACATGCACCGGCTCCAGTTGGAGTAGTTGCTGTTGAGCCCGCTCGGCATGACGACGGCGACGCCCTTGCGGGCCGCGTACCGCTCGACGTTCGTCTTGCGGACCCAGTCGGTGTGGTCCCCGTAGGTGCCGTGCAGGAGCCACACCACCGGGAGGTCCTGACGTTCCCGGTAGAACTCGGCAGGCTCCAGCGCCCGGGGCATGTCCGGCAGGATCATGCTGAACGCCTGGTTGGTCCGCAGGAACCGGCTCTCGGCGTTCATGGTCAGCAGGGCCATCGATCTCTCCTCGGCATCGTCATCGCTGAGCTGGAGTGCCGACCGCCAGGTCACGCCCGGGCGGCGGCGTCCAGCTGCGCCCACCCTGTCCCGCCAGAGTCGCATGCCGCAGCCGCCGTCTGGCGGCCCGACGCCTGAGGATTGCGCCACCGAGGCGGGTCAGGACCCGCGACCCCCGACGCCACGATGGACGGAAATCACCGTGGTGCGTCCCTGCGCTGCGGACACGTCGACGCCCGGGGGGCTCCATGGAACGGCGACGGGCGCCGATCTGGACGTCACAGTTCAGCACTCTCTTCGGGATCAACTTCGTCATCAACTTCGCTCAGTTCATGACGCTCGCGATGGTCCCGAAGCTGGCCGAATCACTGGGGGCGACGGCGCTCGTCGTGGGAGTCGTCGCCGGCGTGTTCGCCGTCACCTCGCTCGCGGTACGGCCCGCCGTCGGATGGGCCACCCTGAAGGTCCGGCACAACCTTCTTCTGACCGCGACGGTCTCCTTGATCGCCCTCGCCTTCGTCGCCTACGGCGCGTCGACCAGCCTCGCCGTGCTCATCGCCGCGAGGTTGCTGCACGGGGCCGCGATGGGATTCCTCGCCCCGGTCACGCTGGCGATGGCGAGCGATGCGCTGCCGCCGGAACGCATGGCGCAAGGCATCGGTGTCTTCTCCCTCGGTCAGGCCGTGGCAACCGCCCTGGGGCCGTCGGTCGGTCTGTGGCTCGCCGCCTCGCTCGGGTACCGTCCAGCCTTCCTGTGCGGCGCCGCCCTCCTCGCGCTCGCCGCTGCCCTTGCCTGGCGCTTCCCCTCGCGCCGGCCCGAGCCCACGGTCGGTCGAGGCTTCACGTGGCGGTCGTTCATCGCCCTGGAGGCGCTCATCCCCGCTGCAGTGGTCATGCTTCTGGGTGGGGCGTTCTCCGGCGTGAACTCCTTCATCGTGCTGTACGGCGAGTCGCGCCACGTCACGGGCATCGGCCTCTTCTTCACCGTCTACGCCCTGTTCATCGTGATCTCTCGGCCCTTGGCCGGCCGGGTCGGCGACACCCACGGCCTCCGGGTGGTGGTGATCCCGGGGATGGCGGCGTTCGCGCTCTCCTTCGTGGTGATCGCCCACGCGAGGACACTGGCGGGCTTCCTCGTCGCCGGGGCGGTCTCGGCCTTCGGGTACGGGATCTGCCAGCCCGCCATCCAGACGCTCTGCCTGATGTCCGTCGAACCCGGGAGGCGGGGGGTGGCCAGCAACACGAACTACATCGGCGTCGACCTCGCCTACCTCGTCATGCCGATCGTGGCGGGCTCCATCGTCACCGCCCGCGTCGACGCCGGAACCCCGCTCGCGCAGGCGTACTCGACGATGTACCTCACGCTCACCGTCCCGATCGCGCTCGGCCTCCTGGTCTTCCTCCTCTTCGGCCGCAACCTTCGTGGGTGGGGGCCGAAGCGGAGTGCCGGTGCGGAGGTGGCAGGTCTGGGCGTGCAAGACCCGCCAGGACAGCAGCCGGCGCGTGCGTTGCCCGGACCGGTCCAGGTCGCTGACGACACGGAAGGAATCCCGTCATGAGGCCCGTCGCGAACCAAGCCATGCTCATCACCTACCCGGACAGCCTGGGCGGCGACCTCCGCGGCTTGGCCCGGGCGCTGCGCACGCATCTCGCCGGCGCCTTCGGCGGGATCCACGTCCTGCCCTTCTTCCCCTCCTCGGGCGATCGCGGTTTCGCGGTGATCGAGTACGACGTGGTGGACCCGGCATTCGGCACCTGGTCGGACATCGAGGAGCTCGGCCAGGACCACTTCCTCATGGCCGACTTCATGATCAACCACGCCTCGATCCGGTCCCGCGAGTTCCTCGACTACCTGGAGCGGGGCGACGAGTCTCCGTACCGCGACATGTTCATCCACTGGGACGAGTTCTGGCCGGGCGGTGAACCGACGCCTGCCGAGATGGCCGCGCTCTACCGTCGCAAGCCCGGGGGGCCGGTGCTCGAGGTCACGCGCCGGGACGGCACGGTGGTCAGGCTCTGGAACACGTTCTTCGCCGAGCAGGTCGACATCGACCCCTGGCAGCCGGTCACCCAGGCCTACTTCGAGCGCAACCTCGCGATCCTCGCCGAACGGGTCGCGGTGGTTCGTTTCGACGCGTTCGCGTACGCCTCGAAGCGCCCGGGAACCAGCTGCTTCTTCGTGGAGCCGGAGGTCTGGGAGATCCTGGAGATCGGCATGCGACCGCTGCGAGCGCGCGGCACGCAGATGGTGCCCGAGATCCACGAGAACTACCAGATCCAGCTGAAGATGGCCGACCACGGCCATTGGGTGTACGACTTCGCCCTGCCGATGCTGACCCTGCACGCGCTGTTCACCGGTCGGTCCGACCGGCTCCGGCACTGGCTGGAGATCTGTCCTCGCAAACAGTTCACCACGCTCGACACGCATGACGGCATCGGCGTCGTCGACGTGGTGGGCCTGCTCGACGACGAGGAGATCGACCTCGTGGTCGATCGCGTCGAAGCGAACACCGAGGAGCTGCGGAGCCGTTCACCTCGTCCGCCGTCCACCATCACCAAGGGACGGCAGGGAACCCAGCGCTATCAGCTCATGACGTCGTTCTACTCCGCCCTGGGCGAAGACGACCGAGCATTCCTTCTCGCACGCGTGCTCCAGCTCTTCGCACCTGGGATCCCCCAGGTGTACTACGTCGGTGCGCTCTTCGGTGCGAACGATCTGGCGATGCTGGAGGAGGTGGGCGACCTTCGAGCGGCCAACCGCCACAACTTCACCATGGACGAGATCGCCGCCCGCGTGCAGAGGCCGTCCGTCCAGCAGTTCCTCGAGGTGCTGCGGTTCCGCAACGAGTTCCCCGCCTTCGATGGGTCGCTGACCATCGACGAAGAACGGGACGGTGTGCTGGTGCTGACGTGGACGGACGACACCAGCGAGGCGTCCCTGCGCGCCGATCTCACGACGACGTCGTTCCGCATCTGCACTCGTCGCGGCTCCGAACCGACGACCGTCGTGTTCTCCTCGTAGCGCACCGCACGTCATCGATCGCCGTCGGGGCCCTGGCCTCAGACGGGTGCGACCCGATGACGCCCGGGCCGTCAGCTCACGATCGCCGACCGCTCTCCGGAGGCCGGGGGGTGAGCCGCACCTCGCGCTCGAGGTTCGCGGGGGTCCCGAAGGTGGCGTACCGGGACGCAGCCAACGCCAGCCAGAGGTGGTACACGTGGCGCTGGTTCGCCAGGTTGAGGTTGAACTCCTGCTGCAGCCTGTCGAGCCGCTTCTGCACGGTCGAGTGATGGAGCTGCAGCAGGTCGGCGGCTCCACGCACGGACCCGGTCTGCGTCACCGCGGTGACCGTCTGGTCCAACCACGGCATGGTGTCGGAGTTGATCGCGGTCACCACGGGATCCGCGAGCAGCTCCTCGGTGCTGACGTGCAGGAACATCGGGCCCAGAACGCCTAGCCGGTCCCACCGCGTGACCTCGCCCGGTCGAGCGATCCGCAGCACGATGGCGGCCCGCTCCCACGACGTCAGCAGCCCCGCGACGTCGACCTCCGGCCCCACGCCGATCCGCGCGTTCCCGCCGCTGTTGACCTCCGTGTCGTACGGAGCGCGCCGGATGGTGGCGCCGACGGCCACCCCGCACAGGTTCGTGTACGCGTGCAGCCCTCCGGATGGCGTGGCCGGCAGGTGGGCGACGACCTGGTAGGTGCGGCTGCCGTCCAGCTTCAGGGCTGCGAGCAGCTGGTGGCGCCGCTCCGGCGGCACGGGGTCGTTCAGCAGCGCGGTCCACGCCTGCGCCGGGTCTGGCACGAGCGTCTCGATGCGGTTCATCCACCGCCGGACCCCTTGCACCACTCGCTCGAGGATCAGCTCGTGGAGCATGCTCGGTTGGTCCGTCTCCACCCAGACGCGGTCCTGGCCCTCGCCGCCGATCGCCGTCTGCGGCCAGGCTTCCGCCGGTTGGAAGTCGTCGCCCGACGGGAGCCGCTGTCCCCCGGACCCGACACGGAGCGTCAGATGGCGTTCGGGCAGACGCATGCCGGCCCCGCACGAGCTGAGCCCGGCCGCGCCTCGGAGATAGGCCTCCGGGCCGGCCGCGCCGGCATCGAGCGCGTCGAAGTAGTCGTAGACCCGCAGCGCGGCGGAGGCGTCCTCGTCGTGCAGCGCCAACCGCGCGAGCAGGTCTCTCATCGACTCCGCGCCTCCCGCGGTCCGTACCCGAACAGCCGGCCGAGCCAGTTGCGACGGGCCTCGAGCGCGGCTTGCGTCACGGCCGCGTGGGGATACGAGCCGAACCCGTGGAAGCCGCCGCTCCACACGTGCAGCTCGGCCTCTCCCCCGACCCGCCAGATCCTGGAAGCGTAGTCGATGACCTCCGAGCGGAAGATCTCGGCGGAACCCACCTCCAGAAGGGCCGGCGGCAGCCCTGCGAGCGACTGCGCCCGCGCCGGCGCGTTGACCGAAGCCTCGCGAGGGTCGACGCCGTCCAGGAGAAGACGCCAGGCCGTCGTGTTCTCGTCCCGGTTCCACGGACTGTCCGGCACCTGCCGCGCCGAGTCGCCATCGGCGTCCGGGTCGAGCATGGGTGCCAGCAGCAGCTGGCCACGCAACTGCGGACCGCGACGATCCCGGGCGAGCAGCGCCGTTGCGGCCGCGAGCCCGCCACCGGCGCTCATCCCCGCCACGACGAGCGATTCCCGGTCCACACCCAGCGCCGCCGCGTTCTCGTGCACGTACGCCAGGGCCGCGAAGCAGTCCTCGACGGGGACGGGCGCCTTCACCTGCGGGGCAAGGCGGTAGTCGACGGTCACGACGCTCACCCCGAAGTCGTCGATCCACCGGACGAAGTCGGAGGCCGAGTCCCATGGGGTGCCGAGCACCATGCCGCCGCCGTGGACGTACACGATGCACGGGCGAGGCGCGCCGGAGCTCGGCGAGAACACGTGGTGCAGCGGAACGAGATGGCCGTCAGCACCGGGCGCAGCCAGGTCGGCGACGACCAGACCCTGCGCCTCGAGCTCGGCCCGGGCGGCGTCGGAGTGCGCCCGCAGCTCCTCCTGCAAGGAGACGAGCGCCTCGCTCTCGAAGTTCAGGACGTAGACAGGGCCGGCGGCCATCAGCGAGCTCGCCAGCTCGGGGTCGTAGGGCGGCCTGAGCGGCACGTCGGGCGTCATGAGATGTCCCTCCCCGCCGTCAGGCCTTGACGGAACCCTGGAGAAGCGCCGCGCGGAACTGGCGCTGGAAGACGGCGAAGACCAGCAGGGTCGGGATCATCATGAGAAGGGCCGCCGCGCAGAGCATCACCACGTCGGTGGCATGAGCACCCTGGAAGCCCGCCAGAGCGCCACCGACGGTGCGCTTGGCCGGGTCGTCGATCATCACCAGCGTCAGGATGAAGTGGTTCCAGGTCCACAGGAAGCTGAGGATCACCATCGTGGAGATGGCCGCGCGCGCAAGCGGGACCTGGATCTGCAGGAAGGTGCGGACCGGCCCCGCACCGTCCACCTGTGCCGCCTCCTCGATCTCGGCCGGCATCCCGAGAAAGTGCGAGCGCATCCAGAAGACGCCGAAAGGCATCTGGAACGCGGTCAGGGGTAGCGCGACGCTCCACACGGTGTTGGTGAGGTGCAGCTGACTCATCGTCAGGTACAGGGGGGTGATGAGGCTCTCGGTGGGGATGGTCAGCCCGGCGAGGAAGACGACGAACAGCACACCACCGGCCGGGACCCGCAGCCAGGTCAGCGAGTAGGCGGCCATCGTCGAGCACAGCAGCACCAGAGGGACGACGACGGCGACCAAGGTGGCACTCGAGACCATCAGCGTCGGGAAGTGTGCGAGCTGGAACGCCGTCGCGAAGTTCTCCCAGTGCAGGTGGCCGGCGAAGGAGATCCCGGAAGGCAGCGTGTTCGCCGGCGCGAGCGCGACGGAGAACAGCGAGACGAACGGCATCACGGTGAAGACGACCAGCGCCAGGAGAACGACGCCGCCCGCCAGGTTCTCGGTACGGGAGATTCGCATGGCTCAGTCCTTCGCGGCGAGTCGCTGCAGGGGAATGATGACGAGCAGGACCACGCACATGAGGACGATCCCCATGGCCGCCGCGGCGCCGATCTTCTGCTGTCCGAACGCCAACAGGTAGATGTCCACGCCAGGGACCATCGTGGCCCGGTTCGGACCACCCTGCGTCGTCATGAAGACGATGTCGAAGCTGGCGAGGGCCGCGATGACCGTCAGGGTCGCGCAGACGACGAGCTCGCGCCGGATCCCGGGGAGCGTCACCGCGAAGAACTCCTGGAGGGCGTTGGCGCCGTCGATGCGTGCCGCCTCGTAGATCGACTGGTCGATCTTGCTGATGCCGGCGGTGAGCATCATCGTCACCAGGCCGAGCAGCGCCCAGGTCCCGACGAAACCCACCCCCGGCAACGCCGTGACCGGATCTGCGAGCCACGGGCGCGTGACACGGTGCAGGCCGATCGCGGAGAGGACCTGGTTGACCAGCCCCTCGCGCGAGTAGATCCAGCTCCAGCCGATGGCCGCCGCAACGATCGGGATGACCTGCGGCATGAAGAGCAGGGTCCGGGCGAGCCCGGACCCACGCCGCCGGGAGGCGCCACGGGTCAGCACGGCCGCAGCAAGACCGAGCACCAGGGTGACGCCGGTGAAGAAGACCATCAGCTCGAACGAGTGCAGCAAGGCCGTGAGCCGAGCCGGGGAGGAGAACACGTCCACGTAGTTCTTGATGCCGACGAAGGTCGCCACCCCGACGCCGTTCCAGTTGTACAGCGAGTACTGGAACGCCCGTCCGAAAGAACCCAGCACCAACCAGCCGTACAGCCCGAGCGCCGGTGCGATGAACACCAGTGCGACGAGCGCCTGCCGGCGGCGCCTCGGCGTGCCGAACACTCCTCCCCGGCCGCGCATCAGCCCGCCAGCTCCTTCTTGTAACCGGCCTGGACGTTGTCGATGAACTTCTGCGGTGTGTCGGTGCCCAGCACGAGCGCCTGGAGCTCCGGGTTGAGCGTGGAGAGCGTGAACGCCGGCGCGGAGTTGGCGATGAAGTCCACCGCACCGTCGCTGCTGAGGATCGTCTGGAACGCCTTGGTGGTCTGCTGGACCAGGGGGACGTCGGTCTGCGGAACTGGCAGGTCGACCGGGCCGCCCGGAGAGCAGCCGATGACGTCGACGATCATCTTGCGAGCCGTCTTGTCGCTCTGCACCCAGTTGAGGAAGTAGGCCACGACGTCCTTGTGGGCGGCCCCCGCCGGGATGGCGTAGTTGGTGGGAGATGCCATCGCGAACTGCCTGTCGCCGGCCTTCACCGGAGGCATCAGGAAGAAGCCGACGTCATTGCCCATGGCCTTGACCAGGCGTTGCGCCTCCCAGTCGCCCGTCGGGACGAAGAGCGCCTTACCGGCCTGGAAATCACCCATCATCGTGGGGTAGTCCACGGACACGGCGTCCTTGGAGATGATGCCGTTGTGGGTCCATTCCTGGAGCTTCGTGGCCGCCTTGAGCATCCCCGGCTGGTCGAAAGTGGCGCCTGGGCGCTCGTAGATCCAGTCGTTGATGGCCGGCGCGTCACCGTAGGAGTTCTGCAGCTCCTGCAGGAGGAAAGGTGTTCCGGCGTCCTTGGCTGCGAGCGAGATACCCATGAGACCGGCCTTCGCCGCCTTGAGCGCGTCGGCTTCGAACTCGTCGAGGGTGGCCGGGGGATCCGTGATCCCGAGCTGCGCGGCCACCTTCTTGTTGTAGAAGATGCCGGTCACGTTGTACCCGATCCCGACGGCGTAGAGGGAACCGTCGCCGCTCTTGCCGTCGGGGCTCAGCCTCGCCATGCTCAGCAGGCGTTGGGACCACGTGTCCCAGTGATAGGCCTTCGCGTAGGGATCGAGGTTCGCGAGGAGCCCGTCCTTGGCGCTCTGCGCCACGCCCGGCGAGAAGACCAGGCCGGGCGGGTCGGCGCGGGTGAGGATCCGCGACATGTTGGCGTTCAGGTTCTGGTTCGCGTCCGCGACGATGTCGAACGTCACGTTCGGGTGCTGCCGCGTGAACTCCTCGCCGAGCTGCTTGACGGCATCACCCGACTCCGTGCTGGTCATGATCTGGATCTTGACCGGTTCCGAGGGAAGGGCGGTCGACACCGCCGCGGCCGCGGTGCTCGCGCTCGCGCTGGTGCTGGCCGCTCCGGGCGGAGCGCATGCCGTGAGAGCAAGGGCTGCGATCACACCGGCACCCAGAACCAGGGAGTGACGTCGTCGTGGGCCGGACCGGCGCGCTGCCGGGCCGTTCGTGCGGCTCATCTCGTTCTCCTTGACGTCGACCTTGACGCTGACCCGAGATTCTCCCCTCGGGGCGTGCGGACCCCAGAGCCGCAACTCATCCGCACTCGCGCACCCGACGTCCGCCGTGTGGCGGTGTTGGCCTTCCCACCCTCGGGTTCCGCGGTGCACAGCAGTCTTGGCTGTGCCAAACCGGACGCCGTGGCCCGCCTCGCGGTCGACTCAGCGGCGATGTCACCTTCATCGGCGAGCCGCAGGAGAGCGTCACCACACCCAGAGCCGCTGGCGTAGCGTCGCCCCGTGGGTGAGGTCGACGCGTATCTCAGCACGGTGGACGGGGCCGATCACGACGCGCTCGAGCGCGTCATCGCCATCGCCCGAGAGGTGGTGCCCGAGGCCCGCGAGGGCGTCAGCTACGCCATGCCCGCGCTCCTCTACCGCGACAAGGGCCTCATCGCCACGGTCCGCACCAAGAAGTTCCTCTCGCTCTACCCCTACAGCGGCGCGGTCGTCGCGTCGGTCCGCGACGCTCTGAGCGGCTTCGACACCACCAGCGGGAGCATCCACTACTCCGCGCAGCACCCGCTGCCCGAGGACGTCGTCCGACGCATCGTGCAAGCGCGACGAGCGGAGATCGACGCGCGAGCGCGCTAGACGACGGGCCGCCCCGAGACCGACGTCGTGGCCGGTCTCCCCCGCCCCCTGCGGGCCCGCGCCGCCTGGGCGTGCAGCCCCGGTGACACCGCGCGGCGGTCCTGCGCGGGAGCCTCGTGCCGTGTCGGTGGGCGTCTCTAGCATCGCGACATGGACTACAAGATCGAGCTCATCGTCCTGCCCGTGTCCGACGTGGACCGCGCCAAGGAGTTCTACGCCGACAAGGTCGGCTTCGTTGTCGACCACGACCAGCGCGTGAACGACCAGCTGCGGTTCGTCCAGCTGACCCCGCCCGGGTCGGCCTGCTCGATCGCCTTCGGTGAAGGCCTCGTCGACACGCCGCCGGGGTCGGTGCACGGGCTCCAGATCGTCGTGGCCGACGCCGATGCAGCGCACGACGAGCTGTCGGCGCGCGGCGTGCCCGTCAGCGCGGTCGAGGACCTCCCCTGGGGTCGCTTCGTCTACTTCAGCGACCCCGACGGCAACGCCTGGGCCATCCAGCAGCTGCCACACTGGGCGTGATCGCGGTCGCCAGCTCGGCGAATCCGCCGCAGGGCCGTCCGGCGGAGGGCGCCGCCTGCGCCGCCCCGCTCCGCTAGACGCGGGGGACCGAGCTAGCGTCCCGCCGCAGCCTGACCCGCGCCCGCCTCGGAGGCGACCCGCTCCAGGACGCCGAGAGCACCCGACAGCGTCTCGAGCTCGTCGGCGTCCAGCACCGCGAGCAGGCGCGCCACGGCCTCCGCCTGCTCGGCGCGAGCGCTGGCGAGCAATGCGGTCCCGGCCTCCGTGATCTCCACCAGGCTGGACCGGGCGTCGTCCGGGCTCGGTCGGCGCACCACCAGACCACGGTCCTCGAGCGCCCCCACCACTCGGGCGACGGCCGGTGGTGCGAACCGCTCGATGCGCGCCAGGTCGCTGGGTCGCTGCGGTCCACGCCGGTGCAGCGTGGCCAGCGTGGAGAAGTGCCCGACGGCCAGCTCGCCGCTCGCCGGCCGCACCAGCCGGCCGATGCGCAGCAGCGCGGGCGTCAACCGGGCGGCGATCGCCGCACGTTCGTCTGGCACACCGTCCGCCCTGGCCACGTCCGCGACCTCGGGCGTCGTCGGGCGGTCAGAGGCACCGGCTGTCGGCGCAGCCGTCGTCCGGACGTTCACGGCACCCGCCGCACGGTCGCAGCAGCCGCCGCCTGGGCGCGGTCCTCGGACGTGCCGTCGGCCTGCTCGACGACACCGTCCGGCAGCACCAGCTCGTCGTGCACGAATCGCTTGCCACGCATCAGGGACGCCAGCGCCCCGATGAACGACATCACGGCGGCGACGAGGAACACGACCACGAGCCCGTCGTGGAACGGCCCGGAGATGAGGTTGGGGAAGAACTGCTGCCCGGTCAGGGCCGCGCGGTCGGCGGCCGGCAGGCGGTCGAGCACCCCGGTGGGCCCCAGCAGGCTCTGGATCGGGTTGTAGCCGAGGAAGGCCGCGAACAAGCTCCCGACGGGCGGCAGCTGGGCGATCTGCTCGGCGGCCGAGGCCGGGACGCCGTGCGCCAGCAGCCCGGTGCGCAGCGCGCTCGGCAGCGAGCCGGCGAGCCCGACGATCATCAGGGAGAAGAACACCCCGATCGACAGGGACGAGCCGGCGTTCTGGACGGTCGACGCCACCCCGGACGCAGACCCCCGCTCGGTCGCCGGGACGGAGTTCATGATCGCCGTCCGGTTCGGTGCCCCGAACATCCCCGAGCCGATGCCCGAGACCAGCGAGACCAGGGCGAACTGCCAGTACGTGAAGTTCACGGGGAGCATCAGGTACGCGACGAAGGTGGCGGCGACGACCAGCAGGCCCACGGAGGCGAAGCCGCGAGCGCCGAACTTGTCGGACAGGATGCCGGACACCGGACCGGCCACCAGGAAACCGACGGTGATGGGCAGCAGGTAGATGCCGGCCCACAGCGGGGTGTCCTCGTACCGGAACCCGTGCAGGGGCAGCCAGATGCCCTGCAACCAGATGATCAGCATGAACTGCAGCCCACCGCGGCCGATCGCGGCCAGCAGCGACGCCAGGTTCCCCGCGCTGAACGGACGGATGCGGAACAGCCGCAGGTCGAGCATGGGCGCCCGCACCCGCAGCTCGACCAGCACGAAGAGCACCAGCACCACCGCGCCGCCGACCAGTCCGGCCAGCACCCACGGGTTGGTCCAGCCGGTGGTGCGGCCGCCGTACGGCTGGATGCCGTAGGTGATCGCGGCGAGCATCGCGGTGAGCCCGACGAGGAAGGTCAGGTTCCCCGTCCAGTCGATGCGCCCGGGGTTCCGCTCCCCCGTCTCGTGCAGCGACTTGTACGCCCACACGGTGCCGATCAGGCCGATCGGCACCGAGACCAGGAACACCGCACGCCAGTGCACCACCGCGAGGACTCCACCGAGCACCAGGCCGACGAAGCTGCCCGCGATGGCGGCGACCTGGTTCACCCCCATGGCGAACCCGCGGCGGTTGGCCGGGAATGCGTCGGTGAGGATCGCGGACGAGTTGGCGAAGAGCATGGAGCCGCCGACGGCCTGCACGAGGCGCCAGACGATGAGCCACAGCGCGCCGTGCCCACCCGTGAAGGGGTCCACCGAGCACCCGATCGCCGCCACGGTGAACACGACGAAGCCGAGGTTGTAGATGCGTACCCGCCCGTACATGTCCCCGAGCCGGCCGAAGCTGACCACCAGCACCGCGGTGAGCAGCAGGTAGCCCATCAGCATCCACAGCAGGTAGCTGACGTTGCCCGGCTGCAGGGGGTCCAGGCCGATGCCCTTGAAGATGGCCGGCAGCGAGATGAGCACGATGGAGCCGCTGATGGTGGCCATCAGGGTGCCGAGGGTGGTGTTGCTCAGGGCCACCCACTTGTAGCGGGGATGGTCCGCGGCGAGGAACGGCTGACGCATACGGGGGCGATCCTCCGGGGCACGACGACGACTAGTTCACACATGGTAAGTAGTTCGTCGACGCGTCTGTTCCCGGCCCGGACGATCCTTCGCTGGCCACCCGGGGCCCTCCGTCCGGCCCGGGTCAACGAGGCCAGCTGTGGGGCGGGCGGCGGATGCCCACCCCACAGCTGGGGTCGGTCAGCTCACCGGCACGAGCTGCCAGTTCTGCCCGTAGTTGCCGTTCCCGGACACGGTGTACTGCTGGATGGCCGTCGAGTCGGCGACGCTCCCCCCGGTCAGGTCGACCCCCAGTCCGCTGGTCCGGTTGAGGATCTTGTAGTACCCGGAACCGACGGAGACGATCTGCCACTGCTGGTTCCAGTTGCCGGTCCCGCTGATCGTGTACTGCTGCAGCTGGGTTCCGTTCGTCGTCGAGCCGCCGGTGTCGTCGAGCGCCTTCCCGCTCTTGACGTTGATGATGTTGAAGTACCCGCTCCCGGCATCCACCAGCGTCCACTGCTGGTCGGCGTCGCCGTCGTCCACGTACTGGATGGCCTTGGCACCGTCGGCGGTGGATCCGCCGTCGATGCCGAACGGCTTGCCGGTCTGGCGGGACGTGATCTTGTACGTGTGGCCGGCCGTCGGCGTCCCGGAGAGCACAGGGGCTGCGCCGATCGTGCCGGTGAACGTGACGGTCGCACGGGGGGCGAGGGTGTAGGAGAAGGACCCCTTGCCGTTCCAGGTGGTGGTGAAGGTGGTCGAGGCCGAGTTGGTGTTCGTCGCCACGAGGACCTCGTCGCCACCCGGGTTCCGGAACGCCGACGTCACGATCCCGTGCGCGTTGACCGTCGAGGCGATGTGCGTCGCACCGACCTTGACGAACTTCGCCACCTGCGCGAACTGGTAGTAGAAGTTGTTCTTCGTCACCGTGGTGCCATCGATGGCGACCATGCCCTTGCACGTGGTGCACCCACCGAGGTGCGGGCCGCTGGCCGAGGTGAGGGCGATGTTCCACAGCACCGCCCCGCGGGCCCAGTTCTGCGTCGACAGCAGCGTCATGTCAGCAGTCCCGTACGCGATGATGTCGGTGGGACCGGTGTCCGGTGAGCACTCCGTCTCGTACTGGTCCTTCGAGGGATCCTGGCTGTGCAGGACCGTCATGACCGTCGGGTCGCTCGCGTTGTCGTAGCAGTGCCAGGCGAAGCCGGAGAAGTCGCCGGCGGCGCTGCTGGCGAGCAGCTGCTGCGGGTAGGTGGAGAACTCCCAGTTGTGGTCGAACCCGAGGATCTGCGGGCTGAGCCCGGCGTTCGTCAGGGTCGGCTTGAGGTAGCTGTGGACCCACGTGGCCATGTCGCCCGGCGCCCAGTACATGCCGGGATAGTCCGTCGGCGCGTACCACGGTTCGTTCTGCGGAGTGATCGCGAAGATCGGGATCCCGTTGGCCTGGTAGGCGTTGATCCACTTCACGAAGTAGTCCGCCCAGGCCTGGTCGTACTGCGGCAGGAGCGTGGCGTTCACGCCGCCGGAACTGCCGACCATGGACCCGTTGGACTTCATCCAGGCCGGTGCGCTCCACGGGCTCGCGATGATCTTCAGGTTCGGGTTGATAGCCAGCGCGTCCTTGATCACCGGGATGATGCGGCCGGTGTCCTGGCTGCTGAGCGCGAAGTACTGGGTGTAGTTCGTCGAAGGACCGGCGGTGTCGTCCGAGGTCCAGTCCACGCTCGCGGCCGTGAAGTCGCTCGCCGTCATCGGCAGCCGCCACAGCGACATGCCGAGCCCGCTGCTGGTGCTGAAGATGTCGTTCATCAGGGAGCTGTACGTGCTCGGCGCGCTGGCCTTGAGGTTGGCCAGCAGGTACGCCGAGGAGTCCGTGAACGAGGCGCCGAAGCCCGCCATGGTCTGCGAGGTGACGGCGTCGTTGACCGTCACGTTGATGCTGCCGGAGGACACCGCGCCGAGCGTGATCGCGGACTGGGGACTGAGGTTCGCACTGCCGTCGGCGTTCGTCAGGGTGACCGACAAGGTCTCCCCTGTGGCGCCGGCCGGCCCGGCGCCGGCTGCGACGCTCATGCCCAGGGCGGTCAGTGCGGCCGCGCCCAGGACGAGCAGCCGCCCTGGTCTGGCGGAGCTGTGGAGCATGGTGTGGGTCCCTTCTCGTGGTGGGAAGTCGGTCGACGTCCGCCTCGCCGACCGCGGCGCGTTCGCGCCGCCCGACCCGCACCAACCCGCGGGCCGGAGCACAGCTCGAGCCACTGCTAGGGGCGGGCGCCTCCCAGCGACGGCTCGACGAGTCCGTTCGCCCTGGCGACCTTCGCGAACCAGTGGGCGCTGTCCTTCGGGATGCGCGCCTGGGTGGCGTAGTCCACGTAGTGCATGCCGTAGCGGTAGCCGTAGCCCCACGACCACTCGAAGTCGTCCATCAGCGACCAGGGGAAGAAGCCGATCAGCGGGACGCCGTCGTCGATCGCCCGGTGGGCGGCACGGATGTGCGACTCGTAGAAGGAGACGCGTTCGGCGTCGTTGACCCGCCCGTCGGGGTCGACGTAGTCGTGCAGGGCGATGCCGGTCTCGGTCACCATCAGCGGCACGGACGTGTAGTCACGGGCGACCCGCGTGAGCACCGTGTGCAGACCTTCCGGGTGCACCCCGATGCCGACGATGGTCGGGTCCGGGTCGGGCACGCGATGCCAGCCCGGGTGGGCGCCCTCGGCGCTCGCCTGCACCGCGTGCTGCTCGTAGTAGTTGATGCCGAAGAAGTCGAGCGGCTGCGCGATCGTCGCCAGGTCGCCCGCCTGCACGAAGTCGAAGTCCGTCACGGTGCGGAAGTACTCGGCCGCGTCGGGCGGGTAGCTGCCGCGGAACAGCGGGTCGAGGAACATGCGGTTCTCGACCAGGTCGAGGCGGTGTGCGGCTGCCACGTCGTCGTCGGCATCGGATGCCGGGTAGGGCGCGGTCAGGTTGCACGTGATGCCCACCTTCCCGCCGACGCCCTGGTCGCGGAGGCGCTGCACGGCAGTGCCGTGCGCCAGCAGCAGGTGGTGCAAGGCGCGCACGGCGACCGCCTCGTCGCGCAGGCCGGGGGCGTGCAGGCCCTGCGCGTGGCCGACGAACGACGAGCAGTACGGCTCGTTGAGCGTCAGCCAGTACGGGACACGGTCGGCCAGCCGCTCGGCGACGGCGGCGACGTAGTCGCCGAAGCGGTCGGCGGTGTCGCGGTTCGCCCACCCGCCGAGGTCCTGCAGGTACTGCGGCAGGTCCCAGTGGTAGAGCGTCACCACGGGGGTGATGTCGCGGCTCAGCAGCTCGTCGACCAGCCCCTCGTAGAAGTCCAGGCCCTTGGGGTTGACGTTGCCGCCGGCTTCGGGGATCACGCGGGGCCAGGCGATGGAGAACCGGTAGGCGTTGACGCCGAGGTCGTCCAGCAGGTCGAGGTCGTCGCGCCACCGGTGGTAGTGGTCGCAGGCGACGTCTCCGTTGTCGGACCGCAGCACCGCACCCGGGGTGTGCGAGAACGTGTCCCAGATCGACGGGGTTCGGCCGTCCTCGTCGACGGCCCCCTCGATCTGGTAGGCGGCGGTCGCGGTTCCCCACAGGAAGCCGTCGGGGAATCGATTCGTGGTCATGGTTCGTCCAGTCGTGTGTGGGTGTCCGGGTTCAGTCGAAGGCACCGCGTTCGAGGCGCCGGCGACGCCCGATCGCGTCCACGACGACGGCGATCACGAGGATCACGCCGGTGGAGATGTTCTTGATCGCGGCCGGCTGGCCGAGCAGGTCCAGGCCGTTCTGGACCGATCCGACGACCAGCGCCCCGAGCAGGGCCTGGTAGACCCGTCCGCGGCCGCCGAACAGGCTGGTGCCGCCGATCACCGCGGCGGCGATGGCGTTCAGCTGCAGGGTCCCGCCCCCGAGTGCGCTGGAGGCGGAGAACTGCCGCGACGCCTCGAGCACCCCGGCCAGCGCCGCCAGGCCCGAGACGATCACGAAGACGACGACGGTGGTCCGCCGGACCGCGATGCCGGATCGTCGGGCGGCCTCCCTGTTGCCCCCGATCGCGTACACGTGCTGGCCGAACGTGGTCTGCCGCATGAGCACCGTGCCGGCGGCCAGCAGCACGACCAGGATGACGAGCATCCAGGGCACCCCGAAGTAGGAGTTCAGCAGCGCGGCACCGCCGAGAGCGACCACCGCGACGACGAGGACCGTCGTGACGGTGCTTCGCACGGGTGCGACGGCCAGGCCGTACCCGCGGCGGCGCCGCCGGTTGCCGGCGAGCGTCGCGACCGCGACGAGGATCCCCGCCGCGGCCAGGGCCCAGCCCCAGCCGGGCGCCAGGTACGTGGACGCGATCGCCTTGACCAGCGGGTCACGGATCGCGATCTCGCCGCCGGCGCCCACGACCAGCAGCTGCACCCCCTGCCAGACGAGCAGACCGGCCAGCGTGACGATGAAGGACGGGATGCCGAACGTCGTGACGACCGTGCCGTGGATCAGCCCGATGAGGCAGCCGATCAGCAGGGCCAGACCGATCGCAGCCAGTCCCGGCAGGTGCGCGTCGCGCATGGTCAGCGCCAGCACGCCGGCGCTGACGCCGGCGATGGCCCCGACCGACAGGTCGATCTCACCGAGGACGAGAACCATGACCATGCCGATCGACAGCGTCCCGAGCACGCCGATCTGCAGCACGAGGTTCGACAGGTTCCGCGCGGTGAGGAAGTGCGGGTTGAGCAGCTGGAACACCACCCAGACGACGGCCATGCCCGTCAGGACCAGGACCGGTCCGGTCAGGTGCGCAGCCCGGCGGACGGCGCCGGGGACCGTGTCGGAGCGTGCGGGCGGCGCCGCGGTGGGTACCGGCTTCGTGGTGGTCATCACGAGTCCTTCCCGGTGATCTCGGAGCTGCCCGTGATGGCGGCGACCACCTGGTCGGGGGTCGTCTGGGCGGTGACGAAGGTGCCGGCGTTGCGTCCCAGCCGCAGGACGACGATCCGGTCGGCGACGGCGAAGACGTCGGCCATGTTGTGCGAGATCACGACGACCCCGAGGCCGCGGTCGCGCAGGCTGCGCACCAGGCGGTAGACCATCGCCGTCTGGGCGACGCCCAGTGCCGCCGTCGGCTCGTCGAGCAGCACGATGCGCGATCCCCACAGCGCAGCCCGGCTGACGGCCACCGCCTGACGCTGGCCGCCCGACAGGGCCGCCACCGGGGCCTCCAGGCGGGGAAGGTGCGCGGCCAGCTCGGCGATCACCTCACCGGCCGCACGCTCCATCTCCTCGCGGTCGAGGAACGGGCTGCGGCCGCGTCTCACCTCCCGGCCCAGGTAGAGGTTGGCGACGACGTCGAGGTTGTCGCACAACGCCAGGTCCTGGTAGACGGTCTCGATGCCCAGCCGGGTCGCCGCCGCGGGTGAGGTGATCTCGGCCGGCTCACCCGCGACGAGGACGGTGCCGCCGTCGATGCGGTGCGTGCCGGCGATCGCCTTGACCAGCGTGGACTTGCCGGCCCCGTTGTCGCCGACGAGCGCGACGATCTCCCCGGCGTGGACGTCGAGGTCGACGTCGTCCAGGGCGACCACGTGCCCGTAGCGCTTGCAGATCCCCCGCATCTGCAGGACGGGCCGGGCGGCAGCCTCCGACCCGTCCTGCAGCGCCGCGGTCGTCACAGCGGGCACTTGCTCGCCGCCGCGTCGACGCAGATCTTGGCCTTGGTGGTGAAGCCGTCCTTGATGACGGTGTCCGCGATGTTGCTCTTCGTGACCGCCACCGGCTTCAGCAGCACGGACGGGATGTCCCCGGAGCCGTTGTTGACCGACTGGGTCGCGGTCGCCTTGAACGTCGCGTCGTCGCCGGTCGCCAGCGCCAGCGCCAGCTTGGCGGCGGTGGTGGCCTCGTCGTGGATCGACTTGTAGACGGTCATCGACTGGTCGCCCAGGACGATGCTGGTCAGGCCGGAGTCCGTGGCGTCCTGCCCGGTGACCAGCACCTTGCCGTTGAGCTGACGTGCGGTCAGCGCGGTGATCGCCGCGGTGGCGAGCCCGTCGTTCGGCGCCAGGACCGCGTCGACCTTGTCGTTCAGCGTCGTCAGCGCCTGCTCCATGGACCGCTGGCCCGTCGCAGGGTCGAAGCCGGCGGTGTCCGACTCGTAGCCGAGCTTGAGCTTGCCGGAGGCGAAGGCCGGGTCCAGGACCTTGTGGGCACCGGCCTTGAACGCCTTGCCCGGGGCTGAGGTGGTGTCGCCGTTGATCATGACGACGGTCGCGCCGTCCTTGAGGTTGTCCAGCAGGTACTGGCCCTGCAGCTGGCCGACCGTCTCGTTCTCGAACGAGATATACCCGTCGGGCGCGGCGCCCTCGATGTTGCCGTCGTAGGCGAGGACCTTCGCCCCGTCGGCGTGCGCCTTCTCGACGATGGACGCACCGGCCTGCGCGGTGTACGGGCTGATGACGATGACCTTGGCACCGTTGGTCAGTGCCGACTCGGCCTGCTGCAGCTGGGTGTCCGCCGAGCCCTGGGCGTTGTTCGCGATGACCGTGGCGTTCGGGTCGAGCGCCTTGACCGCATCGGTGAAGTACGGCTTGTCCTTGCCCTCGAACCGGTCCGCGCACGTGGAGCAGGGCATCAGGAAGGCGATCTTGACAGCCTGGCCACCACCTCCTGACGTGCTGCCGCCGGCGGTCGTGGGCGGCGGCTGGCTCCCCACGGCGCTGCTGCACGCGGTCAGAGCCGCGAGCGCGAGAGCGGCCACGGAGGCCGCGGCGAGGCGAGATCGCATCGTTGCGATTCCTTTCTGGGAAGGTGAGGAACTGCCGAAGGTCCTGAGCGACGGCTGGCTACAAGCCCCAGCCGTGCTCGATGAAGTGGTCGAGCGGGAGGGTCGCGGCCCCGAGCGCGGCGATCTGCGGGCCGAGCGTCGAGCGCTCGACGACGACCTCCGCCCCGGGCTGCGGCAGGGAGTAGCGGCGGACGGCCGCGCGCAGGTCCCCGAGGAACTCGCTGGCGATCCGGTCGCCGAACCACCCGGCGACAACCACCTGCTGCGGGTTGTAGAGGTTGACCAGGTTCGACAGCGCGAGGCCGAGGTGCTCCACGACGGCGTGCAGCGCCGACTGCGCGCGCTCCTCCCCGTTGCGGTACGCGGCGAAGAGCTCGTCGACACCCTCGGACTCCCGGCCGCGCCACACCTCGTCGCGCCCGCGCCAGCGCTCCAGCACGGCCGATGCGCCGACGAACGTCTCCACGCACCCCTGCGAGCCGCACCGGCACCGCACCCCGTCGAGGCTGATCTTGGTGTGGCCCCACTCCCCGGCGGAGCTGCTCGAGCCGCGGTAGAGCCGGCCGTTGGTGATGATCCCGGCGCCGGCACCGTCACCGATCAGGACGACGACACCGTGCTCGACACCCTTGGCCGAGCCGAACCAGGACTCCGCCTGCGTCGTGGTCTTCGCACCGTTGTCGATCAGCACCGGGAAGCCGAGGAGGCGCGCGAGAGGCGCGAACGTCTCGGTCTCCCACCCGACCACCTGGGCGTGGACGACCGGCTCCGACGCCGGGTCCGGCGATCCAGCGGCGCTCTCCGGGTGCTCGACGATCCCCGGGACACCCAGGCCGAGACCCAGGACCCGTCGTTCGCTGCCGTCGGCCCGCGGACCGAGCTCGGCGCGGATCGACGTCACGTACTCGTCCACCAGCTTGGTCACGTGCGCCGGTGCGATGCGACGGCCCGAGAACTGGTACTCCCGGGCGGCCAGCTTCCGCATCGTCAGGTCGAACGCCTGCACGCTGACCCGCGTCTCGCCGACGTCCGCCCCGAAGACGACCCCGGCCTCCGGGTTGACCGCGATCAGGGTCCGCGGGCGCCCCCCCGGGGAGTCGGACTGGCCGCGCTCGACGACCGTCCCCTCGTTGATCAGCTCGGCGACGAGGTTGGTCACCGTGGCAGGCGACAGCGACGTCTCCTCGCCCAGGGAGGCCCGGCTCGTCTCGCCACCGAACAGCAGGTGACGCAGCAGCAGAGCCCGGTTGGCTCGCCGCACGTCCCGGACGGAGGCCTTGCGCCGCACTGCACTCGGTTCGTTCACGAGTTATTTTTTAGTCTCAACGAACTGCGGTGTCAAGGGGCCGCGAGATCGACCTGCTCCACAACTGAGCCGGACCAGTGGCGCGCCACTCCCCACGTGTCGACCCACCACCGCTCGCAGGTGGGCCGTGGCCAGCGAATACTGCCCGTGTCAGGTCGGCTCTCGCGGCGGGAGGCAGGCAGATGACCTTCGCCGGGGTGTGGCCGTTCGACCGGAAGACGATGATCCGGTACCGGACGCGCGCAGCCGGGCCGTTCCTCCTCGGCGCCCTCGTGGTCGCCTACGCCGTCCTGTGGGGCGTCCGGCACCCGGCCGGCCCGTGGGGGACGTACCTCGGCCAGGCGATCGGCTCCGAGGGCGTGCTGCTGTTCACCCTGGCGCTGGTGCTGATGAGCTCGACCAGCTGGGTCGAGTCGCTGTTCGCCGGCCTGGACCGGGCCGCCATCTGGCACCGCACGTGCGCCATCGCCGGCACCGTGCTGATGCTCGTGCACACCGCGACCACGTCGACCGGCCAGGAGGCACCGAAGGGCAAGAGCCTCGGCGTCATCGGCGCCGTCGGGATCGTCGGACTGGTCCTGTGGGCGATGCTGCCCCGCTGGCGGCAGCTCGTGCCCCCGTTCCTTCGCGCGCCGGTCGAGCGGGTGGCGCAGAGCCCCGGGGGTCGATGGGCCCATCGGTTCCTCAACGGCTACGACCTGTGGCGCAACGTGCACCGCGTCCTCGGGCTGTTCGTCGCGGCGGGCATCGTGCACGCCGTGCTCGACGCGACCGTGTTCGGCGGCGACCCGGTGCTGCGGTGGAGCCTGATCGCCGTCGGCGGGACGGGCCTGGCCTTCTACGTGTACCGCGAGCTGTTCGCCCGGTTCTTCGTGCGGGTGCACCGGTACAAGGTCACGGCCGTCGAGCCGATCCCCGGCCGGGACGCCCAGGTGATCACCCTCGCGCCCCAGGCCAAGCCGTTGCGCTTCGTCGCCGGGCAGTGGGCGATCGTCTCCATCGAGACGAAGCAGGGCTGGTCACGCAACCCGTTCTCCATCTCCAGCTCCGACCGGGCGGGCGACCTGTCGATCACCGTCAAGGGTCTCGGCGACTTCTCCAGCAGCGTCGACGACCTGGTGCGCCCCGGGATGCCGGCGGTGGTCGACGGGCCGCACGGCCGCTTCGACCGGGCGCACGGCACGGCGGAACAGGTGTGGATCGGCGCCGGGGTGGGCATCACCCCGTTCCTGAGCTGGGCCCGTTCGCTGGACGAGCAGCTGGACGCGGACCGCGTCGACTTCTACGTCAGCTCGCGGGGCCGGTCGCCGTTCGCCGGCGAGCTGCAGGGCATCGCGGACGCGCACCAGAACCTGCACCTGCACGTGGTCGACACCGCGGTCGACGGCCACCTGACCGCCGAGCGGGTGCTCGCGCAGGTGCCCGTGCCGCCGCAGCGGCTCAGCGTGTTCCTGTGCGGGCCGCAGCGCATGGTCAAGCAGCTGACCCGCGGCTTCCGGCAGGCGGGAGTGGTACCGGTGAACATCCACCAGGAGTACTTCAGCTGGCGGTGACCGTCGCCGAGCGTCCCGGCTGTCCGGCCGAGGTCGAAGGCGTCAGCGCGCCCCGCGGGGACCCTCCGGGACCGCGGGTTGCTGCCCGAGCCATCGGTACAGGTGCTCGGGCCGACCGGCGGCGCCGTAGCGCAACGTGTAGTCGATGGTCCCGATGTCCATCAGGTAGCGCAGGTAGCGCCGCGCGACCCCCGGACTGATCGCGGCGCTCGTCGCGACCTCCCCGGCCGAGATGTTCGACCGCTCCCGCAGGACCTCCACCACGACCGCGAGCGTCGGTGCGGAGATGTTCTTCGGCAGCGAGTCCACCCCCGCCGAGCGCAGCGTGCCGTACACGCGGTCCACGTTCCGCTGGTCGGCCTCCGCCATCTGCTGCAGGCGCTGACGTGCGGCCGCGTAGGTCTCGAGCCGCTCGCGGAACGTGGCGAAGGTGAAGGGCTTGACCAGGTAGTGCGCGACGCCGAGGTGCATGGCGCGGCGCAGGATGTCGACGTCCTTCGCCGCGGTGATCGCGATGACGTCGACCTCGACACCGGTGGTCGCCCGCAGCCGTCGGAGGGTCTCGACACCGTCGACGTCGGGCAGGTAGACGTCGAGCAGCACCAGGTCGGGTCGGCACTCGGCCACCGCCGCGAGCGCCGCGGCCCCGGTGCTCGCGGTGCCGACCACCTCGAAGCCGGGCACCCGCTCGGTGAACTGGCGGTGCACCGAGACGGCCATGAAGTCGTCGTCGACGATCAGGGTGCGGATCACCCGGCCACCGCCGCCCGCTCCCGGGGACGGATCGGCAGCGTCACGGTGAAGACGGCGCCGTCGGCGTTGTCCACCGCGATGCGACCGCCGAGCCGGTGGACGGCCTGGCTGACCAGGGCGAGGCCGAGCCCCCGTCGGCGGCCGCTGCCGCGCGCCACCTTGGTGGTGAACCCGTCCCGGAAGATCTCGGCGGACACCGCCGGGTCGATCCCCGGGCCGGAGTCGTGGACGCGGAGCTGCAGCTCGGGTCCGTCGAGCCCGATCGACACCTCGACGCGGCCGCCGGGGCCACCCTGCGCCGCCGAGTCGAGGGCGTTGTCCACGAGGTTGCCGAGGATGGTCACCAGGCTCTGCGGGTCGACCAGCCCGGCGGGCACCTCCTCGAGCATGTCCACCCGCAGGGTGACGCCGCGTTCGCTGGCCACCGAAGCCTTGCCGAGCAGCAGCGCGGACACGATCGGCTCCCCGATCCGGCCGACGAGCGCGCCGGCGAGCTCCTGGTGCAGCGAGGAGCTGGCGTTGACGAACCGCACCGCCTCGGCGTAGCGCTCGAGCTCCAGCAGCCCCCCGATCACGTGGAGCCGGTTGGCGAACTCGTGCTCCTGCGCCCGGAGGGCGTCGGCCATGGTGCGGACGTCGGCGAGCTCGTCCCGCAGACCGTCGAGCTCGGTGCGGTCGCGGAGCGTGACGACGGCGCCGACGGACTTCCCGTGCACCTCGACGGGCATCCGGTTCACCACGACCACCCGGTCGCCGACCAGCACCACCTCGTCGAGCCCCTCGACCTTGCCGGTCAGCACGTCACGCAGCCGACCGGGTGCCGCCAGCTCGTCGAGCCGCAGGCCGAGCGCCGACGTGTCGATGCCGATCAGCCGCGTCGCCTCGTCGTTGACCAGCGTGACCCGGCCCGCCGGGTCGATGGTCAGGGCGCCCTCCCGGATGCTGTGCAGCATCGCCTCGCGCTGCTCGAGCAGCGCCGCGATCTCCCGCGGCTCGAGGCCGAACGTCTGCCGCTTGACGCGTCGTGCCAGCAGGAGCGCACCGAGCGCTCCCAGCCCGAGGCCGAGCAGCGGCGGCACCGACGACTCGGGCAGGCGTGCGGCCAGCTCCGAGCTGACGTGCGCCTCGAGCACCCCGACCGAGACCAGTCCGACGACGGTGCCGTCCGGCGCGACGATCGGCACCTTCGCGCGCATCGACCGACCGAGCGAGCCGGTCTCGACACCGGTGAAGGTGTTGCCCGCCAGGACGGACTGCGGGTTCTCGTCCGGGTCTGCCAGCAGCGACGTGCCGATCAGCTGGGGGTTGGGGTGCGAGTACCGGATGCCCCGGCGGTCGGCGACGACGATGAACGCAGCGCCGGTCGCGCGGCGGACCCGTTCGGCGATCGGGTCGATCACGAGGGCCGGCGACGGGCCCGCGAGCGCCGCGACGATCTCCGGCATCGAGGCCACCGTGCGCGCGATCGCGACGGACGACTCGGCCGTCCGGGCGTCGAGCACGCGTCTGGCCTGCACGAACGACACGGCGAAGCCCGCGACGACCGTCAGCAGCAGGATCACGATCTGCAGCGTGAAGATCTGCGTCGACAGCCGATGGCGTTCACCGATGAGTGCCATTGGCGGATGTTAGTCCGGTTCTCGCACTTTGCCCCCGCGACCGAAATGCTCATCAAAGCCCTCATCGATCAGTTGGTGCGATCTACCGACGCAATCTGGACCGTACGTGTGGCGCCGCTCACAGTCGTCGGACCCGGTGATCTCCCGACGAAGCGAGAGGACCGCCTGACATGTCCTTCAGACAGCCCCTTCCCCGAACCGCCGACGAGAGCGCCGCTCCGCGCTCCGTCACCCCCGGCGGGGTCTCCCCGGCCTCGGCACCCCAGGAGCGTTCCCGCATCGAGCTCGTCGGCGTCACGAAGCGATTCGTGTCGCCGACGGGGGTCGCCATGACCGCGCTGCGCGACGTCGACTTCGTCGTCGAGCCCGGTCAGTTCTGCGCCGTCGTCGGCCCGACCGGCTGCGGGAAGTCCACGACGCTCACCATGGTGGCCGGCCTCGACCGGCCCACCGCCGGTGTGGTGCGCGTCGGGGGCGCAGTGGTCGACGGCATCCCCGACCGCACCAGCTTCATGTTCCAGCACGACGCGCTGCTGCCGTGGAAGAGCGTGCTGCAGAACGTCGCGCTCGGGCCCCGGTTCCGCGGCGAGTCGAAGGCGTCCGCCCTCGGTCGCGCGCGGGAGTGGCTGCACGTGGTGGGCCTGTCCGGCTTCGAGGACCACCACCCCCACCAGCTGTCGGGCGGCATGCGCAAGCGCGCGACGCTGGCCGCATCGCTGATCAGCGAGCCGTCGATCCTGCTGATGGACGAGCCGTTCGGGGCCCTCGACGTGCAGACCAAGGCGATCATGTCGAACGAGCTGCTCACGTTGTGGGAGCGGACGAGGCCCTCGGTCATCTTCATCACGCACGACCTCGAGGAGGCCGTGGCGCTCGCCGACCGGGTGGTGGTGATGACCGCCGGTCCCGGCACCGTGAAGGCGGTCTACGACATCGACCTGCCCCGGCCGCGCGGGGCCGTGCAGGAGATCCGGTTCGACAGCCGGTTCCTCGAGCTGCACCAGCGCATCTGGGAGTCGCTGCGCGAGGAGGTCGAGCGCGCGTACGCGAGGACCGGCCGCGCCACCGGCACCGCGCCTGGCACCAGCATCAGCACCGGCACCGAGGGAGGACGGCCGTGAACGAGGCACCGACCATGGGCGACGCCCGGACGCTCGCCGCCATCCGCGCGCAGTCCGTCCAGCCCGCACCGAGCGACGAGGCGTCGATCGCCGAGGCGGCGCGCCGCCGCGTGCGCCGACGCAGGGTTCTGGTCCAGTCCGCGCGACTGGCCGTGGTCGTCGTGGTCGTCGGCGGCTGGCAGCTGTTCACCGACCGCAAGATCGTCGACCCGTTCTTCTTCGGCCAGCCGTCCGGGATCGTGCTCAAGCTGACGGACTGGGTGGAGCACGGCACGGCCTACGGCTCCCTGTGGCTGCAGATCGGCGTGACCATGAAGGAGGCCCTGCTGGGCTTCGCCTACGGCACGCTCGCGGGGATCGTCCTCGGCGTCCTGCTCGGCCAGATCCCCTTCCTGGCGGACGTGATCGGACCCTTCATCAAGGTGCTCAACGCGATCCCCCGCATCGTGCTCGGGTCGATCTTCGTCGTGTGGCTGGGGTTCGGCACCACCTCGAAGGTGCTCCTCGCGGCCGTCCTCGTCTTCTTCGTCGTGTTCTTCAACGCCTTCCAGGGCGTGCGTGAGGTCGACCGCAACCTCGTCGCCAACGTGCGGGTGCTCGGCGCCTCCCGCGCGCAGACCGTCCGGCACGTCGTGCTGCCGTCGGCCGTCGTGTGGATCATCGCGAGCCTGCACGTCGCCTTCGGGTTCGCGATCATCGGGGCGATCGTCGGCGAGTTCCTGGGCGCCCAGCAGGGGCTCGGGCTGGTGATCTCGACGGCGCAGAACAACTTCGACCCGAACGGGATCTTCGCCGCGATGCTGCTGATCGCCGTCGTCGCGCTCACCGCCGAGGGGCTGATCAGCCAGCTCGAGAAGCGCCTGCTCAGCTGGCGCCCGGGCACCCAGGCCGAGGTCGCGGGCCTCTAGCCCCTCCCCCGGCACACAGCTGGGGCGAGCCGTGCCCTGCCACGGCTCTGCCCGTCCGCCTGCCCGCGCACCCTTTCGCCTGCCCGGAACCACCCAGGAGGTGCCCACCCAGACGTGACCGACCGGACCACCTGCACATCAGCTCTCAACGAGGAGAACGAGACATGGCCACACGAGTGCACGCCCGAACGTTGACGGGATTCGTCGCTGTCGCGACGACCATGACCCTCGCCGCCTGCGGCGGCGCCGCGAGCGGGAGCGGGAGCGGGGGCACCACCGGTGCCGCTGCCAGCGCCGGCGCCGGTGGCGCCAGCGCCGCGCCGGTCACCGTCACGATGATGGTCGGCGGGATCGACAAGCAGATCTACCTGCCGTACCAGCTGGCCGAGGGCCTCGGCTACTACAAGAAGTACGGCATCGACATGAAGCTGAGCACCGAGGTGTCCGGCGGCGTCGGGGCCGAGGACGCGGTGGCGTCGGGCCAGGTGAACATGGCCGGTGCGTGGTACGTCCACACGATCGACTTCCAGCAGAAGGGCAAGGACGTCATCAGCGTCGCCCAGCTGAGCGGCGCGCCGGGCGAGCGGGAGATGTGTGCGACGGGCTCGAACATCTCCTCGCCCGCCGACTGGTCGGGCAAGACCGTGGGGGTCACCGACCTCGGCTCCGGCACCGACGACCTCACGCTGTACCTCGCCGCGAAGAGCAGCCTGACCCAGGCGCAGTTCCACCGGCAGGGTGTCGGCGCGGGCAGCACCCTGGTCGCCGCGCTGCAGCACGGCAGCGTCGTCTGCGGCATGACGACCCAGCCGACGGTCAGCGCGCTCGAGACGCAGAAGATCGCGTACTCCGCGATCGACCTGGCCACCACCGACGGGGCCGACAAGTGGCTCGGCGGCGCCTTCCCGTCCGCCGCCGTCCTGGCGAAGGCGGACTGGGTGGCCGCGAACAAGGACACCGTGCAGAAGGTGGTCGACGCGCTCGTGGCGACGATGCACTACATCGCGACCCACAGCGCGGCGGACATCGCGGACCACCTGCCGCCGAACTTCGTGTCCAACGGCCTGGTGACCAAGGACCTCTACGTCAAGGCCCTCGACCAGGACAAGGGGCAGTTCCTGCCCGACGGCATGATGCCGGCCAACGGTCCTGAGACGGTCCTCGCGGTGGAGAAGCTGGCCGGGAAGGTGACCGCACCGGTCGACCTGACGAAGACCTACACCAACGACTTCGTCGTCGCCGCCAACAAGCTGGAGGGCTTCGCCCAGTAGCGGGCGTCCTCGTCAGCGCACGGGTGCGTGCTCCACCGAGAGCTGGGGCACGCACCCGTGGCCCCGGGCGGGGTCGGACCCCGGGGCCAGGACGTCAGCTGCCGGAGTGCCGGTCCAGGAAGGCGTACACGTCGTTCTCGTCGACCCCCGGGAACGTCCCCGTCGGGAGCGGCGCCAGGATCTGCGTGTGCACCACCGCGCTGGGCCAGGAGCGGTCGGCCCACCGCTCGGCCGGCTCGCGGGCGGGCAGGCGGCAGCACCGGGGGTCGGGACAGGTGGAGCGGGTGCGCACCGTCGTCTCCCGCCCGCGGAACCACTTGGCCTGGTCGAACGGCACCCCGAACGTGATGGAGAACTCGCCGAGCGAGGTGGTGCCGGTCTGGGTGGACGCCCAGTAGGTGCCGGCGGGGGTGTCCACGTACTGGTGGTTCTCCGCGCTGCGGTCGCGCCGGCCGAAGGCGGCGCGCGCCGGCCAGTGCCGGCACACGATCTGCCCTGCTGAGGCGCCGGTGCTGTCCGTCGGCAGGGGGAAGCCGTCGTTCTCGTAGCCCTTGTACAGGGCGCCGTCCTCCCCCACCCGCATGAAGTGGACCCGCAGGTCGAGGTGCGAGGTGAGCAGGTTGGTCATCCGTTGCGCCGCCGTCTCGTGGGTCACGCCGAACGCGTCGCGCAGGTCCTCCACCGCCAGGTTCTTGGCCTTCTTGGCGCGCTCGAGGAACGGGACCGCGGCGAACTGCGGCATGAGGCACGCGGCCGCGAAGTAGTTGATCTCGATGCGCTGCCGCAGGAAGTCGGCGTAGCTGGTGGGTCGCTCGTGGCCGAGGACGCGATGGGCGATCGCCTGCAGCGCCAGGGAACGGAGCCCGTGGCCGCCGGGGATCGAGGCGGGCGGCAGGTAGATCCGGCCGTTGGCCAGGTCGGTGACGGTGCGGGTGGAGGGCGGCAGGTCCGGCGTGTGGACGAGCGTGAAGCCGAGGCTCTCGGCCATCTGCGCGACGCTGCGGTGGCTGAGCGCCCCCGTCGTGTAGCCGCTGCGGCGGACCAGGTCCCCGGCGACCTCCTCGATCGGCGGGAGCCAGTTGTCCCGCTGGCGCATCCACCGGTGCAGCACCGTGGTCGCCCGGCGGGCCTCCTCGGGGGTGGCGACCGCGGCGTCCGTCCGGCGGGCCAGCTCCTCGTGCAGGCCGACCAGCGCCTCGAGCACGTCGGTGGGCAGCGTGCGACCGGGGCGGATCTCGGGCAGGCCGAGAGCCGCGTAGGACGCCCGCCGCTGGCCCCGGTCGAGCGCGATCTCCAGCGCCGCGCGGCGTGAGGGCGGTTCGACGGACAGGAACGAGGCCGTCGGCACCCCGAGCGCCGTCGCGATCGCCTGCAGCAGCGTGACGCGGGGCTCACGCCGGCCGTTCTCGACGAGGGAGAGCTGGCTGGGGCTCACCCCCACCGCCGCGCCGAGCTGGTCCAGCGTCATGCCCCGTTCGGTCCGGACGTGCCGGATGCGACGACCCAGCGTGAGCAGGTCGTCGGCCTCCGCCGCCGCGCCCGTCGCCTCCGGCACGGCGATCACCGGGCCGGTCAGGGCGGCCTGGCTGGTCCGGTGGGTGGTGTCGATCGGCATGGCATGACGGTATCGAAAGATCCGCGTTTCTTGCGGTCGCCGGCACGGTTCCACGCGGCTCTGACGGTGCGATCGTCAAGACCGTCCGCGATGTTGCGAGAGAAGGAGCACCCGATGACGTCCCTGGCCGAACCCACCGTGACCGTGAGCGGTCAGCACCTGGCGCAGCGCAACGAGCGCCTGGGCACCTGGGTCGAGGACGTCGCCCGCCTGACCCTCCCCGACCGGGTGGTGTGGTGCGACGGGTCGGCACGGGAGTACCAGGAGCTGTGCGACCTGCTGGTCGACGCCGGGACGTTCGTGCGGCTGAGCCCCGAGCGGCGACCGCGGTCCTTCCTCGCCCGGTCGGCCCCGGGGGACGTGGCCCGGGTGGAGAGCCGGACGTTCATCTGCTCGGAACGGCAGGAGGACGCGGGCCCGACGAACAACTGGCAGGCCCCCGCGCAGATGCGCGCCGAGCTCGAGGGCGTGTTCGCCGGGTCCATGCGGGGCCGGACGATGTACGTGGTGCCGTTCTCCATGGGTCCGGTCGGCTCCCCCCTCGCCGAGATCGGCGTGGAGCTGACCGACTCCCCCTACGTCGTGGTGAGCATGCACCTGATGACCCGCGTCGGGACGGCGGTGCTGGAGCAGCTGGGCTCCGACGGGGACTTCGTGCCCGCCGTGCACAGCGTCGGGATGCCGCTGGTCGACCCCGACGGCGAGCCCCGCGCCGACGTGCCCTGGCCCTGCAACGAGACGAAGTACATCGTCCACTTCCCGGAGAGCCGCGAGATCTGGTCGTTCGGCTCGGGGTACGGCGGCAACGCCCTGCTCGGCAAGAAGTGCTTCGCGCTGCGGATCGCCTCGGTGATGGGCCGCGACGGTGGCTGGCTGGCCGAGCACATGCTCCTGCTGCGGCTGACCAGCCCCGAGGGTCGCGACTACCACCTGGCCGCGGCGTTCCCCTCCGCGTGCGGCAAGACGAACCTGGCGATGGTGCGTCCCACCCTGCCCGGCTGGTCCGCCCAGACGCTGGGCGACGACATCGTCTGGATGCGCCCCGGCCCGGACGGCAGCCTGCGCGCGATCAACCCGGAGGCGGGGTTCTTCGGCGTCGCCCCCGGAACGGGCGAGACCACCAACCCCACCGCGATCGCCATGGTCGCCAGCGACACGATCTTCACCAACGTCGCGCTCACCGACGACGGCGACGTGTGGTGGGAGGGGCTGACCGAGCGGACCCCGGAGCACCTGGTCGACTGGACGGGGCAGGACTGGACCCCCGGCTGCGGCCGGCCGGCCGCCCATCCCAACTCCCGGTTCACCGTCCGCGCGGACCGGTGCCCGGCGATCGCCCCGGACTGGGAGGACCCGGCCGGGGTGCGGGTCGACGCGATCCTGGTCGGGGGCCGGAGGGCCACCAACGTGCCGCTGGTCACTCAGGCCCGGGACTGGGCGCACGGCGTGTTCCTCGGGGCGACCATCTCCTCGGAGCAGACGGCCGCTGCCGAGGGGACGGTCGGCACCCTGCGCCGGGACCCGTTCGCCATGCTGCCGTTCTGCGGCTACCACATGGGCGACCACTGGGCCCACTGGCTCGAGGTGGGAGCCCGGCTCGGGGCCGGGGCGCCGGCGATCTTCGCCGTCAACTGGTTCCGCAAGGGCGCCGACGGCCGGTACCTGTGGCCCGGGTACGGCGAGAACTCGCGGGTGCTCGCGTGGGTCGTGGGGCGGTTGGAGGGGTCGGCGGCTGCCGTGGACTCCCCCGTCGGCCTGCTGCCCGCCCCGGGCGCTCTGGACGTCACCGGGCTCGACGTCGACCCCGACCAGGTGTCCGAGCTGCTCGACGTCGACCCGGCCGCCTGGTTGGCGGAGGCGGACGCCACCGCGCAGTGGTTCGAGACCTTCGGCGACCGGCTGCCGCAGCAGGTCGCGGCCGAGCTGACCGGGCTTCGGCAGCGCCTGGTGCAGCGCCTGTGACGGGCGCGACCCGGTCGGCGGACGGGGCGGACGTCTGACCCTGTGCTCAGTCCTGCGGCGACAGCTCCGCGGTGGCGAGGTGGTCGCGCAGCGCGCCGTCGAGGGTCTCGATGTCGCCTTGCTCGACCAGCTCCGCCAGGTGGCGGTGGTCCCGCAGGATCCGCTCGGCGTTCGGCCCGCTGGCCGCGCGCCGGGCGGTGAGCAGCACCTGCCGCGCGCGCAGCTTGTCGTAGAAGTCGAGCAGCACCGGGTTGCCGCCGGCGACGACGAAGGACCGGTGGAACTCGACGTCCACCTCGACGAACCGCGCGAGGTCGGCCCGGGCGAGCTGTTCCGCCTGGTCGTCGACCAGTGCGGTCAGGGTCGCCGCCAGCGCCCGGCGGTCCGGCTCCGGCAGCGACCGCACCGACGCGTACTCGACGGCGTGCCGCGCCTGCATCACGTGACGGGACTCCTCCGGGCCGATCTGCCGCACCAGGGCGCCGCGTTGCGGGTAGATGGTCACCCAGCCCTCGTCCTGCAGGCGCACCAACGCCGTGCGGACCGGGGTGCGGCTGACCCCCACCCGCGCGGCGAGGTCGTGCTCGCTGAGCATCGACCCCGGCGCGATCTCTCCGTTGGCGATCGCCTGGCGGATCTCCTGGAGCGCCCGCTGCGCGGCGCTCGGCGTCTGCTGCACCACCCCGTGCCCCCTCGTTCCCGCTGCCGGACCCCAGTCTCTCCCACCCGGGTCGCGGGGGTAGTCTGACTGGTATCCCAGTTGGATTCCAGTAGGACGGCGGTCGGATGTCGGAGGCGACGGTGGGCGCGGACGTGTGGACGGGTGCCGGCCCGTGGACGGGACGGGCGCGCGCCTGGACGACGGTCGCTCCGGCCGTGTTCGCGGCGGCCTGGGGCGGCAACCACTTCACGCCGCTGATGCTGATGTACCGGCAGCACGACGGGTACACGACGATGGCAGTGGACCTCGTCTTCGCCGCCTACGTCGCCGGCCTCGTGCCCGGCTTCCTGCTGTCCGGCGCGCTGTCGGACCGGTACGGCCGCAAGCGCGTGATGCTGCCGGCCGTGGTGCTGGGCATCGCCGCGAGCGCGGCCCTGGCCACGGGGGTGCACACGCTGCCGGTGATGTGCCTGGGGCGGCTGCTGTCCGGGCTGAGCGTCGCCGCGGCGATGGTGGTGGGCACCAGCTGGTTGCGGGAGCTGTCGCAGGCCCCGTGGGAGCCGGGAGCGGACGACGGTACGGGCGCCGCACGCGCCTCCGTGACGCTGACGCTGGGGTTCGGTGTGGGCGCCGGGGTGTCGGGTGCGCTCGCGCAGTGGGCGCCCGGACCGTCCGTCCTGCCGTACGTCGTGCACGTGCTGCTGTCGCTCTGGGCACTGGCCGCCCTGGTCGCCGCACCCGAGACCCGGCGGTTCGACGCCGACATCCGCTCCCTGCTGGCTGACCTGCGCGTGCCGGCGGCGTCGCGGCGTCGCTTCCTGCTGGTGCTGACCCCGCTGGCGCCCTGGGTGTTCGCCGGCGCCGCACTGGCGTACGCGGTGCTGCCCGCGCTGCTGCACCGGGCGAGCCACGGCGAGGACGTCGCGGTCGCGGCGGTCCTCGCGCTGGTGACCCTCGGCACCGGCGCGCTGGTGCAGGTGGGCCTGCGGCGGCTGCCGCCGACGCGGCGCGGGCATGCTCCGCACGTCGGCATGGGGGCGATGGCGGTCGGTGCGGCGCTGTGCGCCCGGGCGGCCGTCGCACCGACGTTGTGGCTGGCGGCGGTCGCCGCGGTGGTGCTGGGACTCGGCTACGGGATCTGCATGGTGACCGGCCTGGTGGAGGTGCAGCGGCTGACCGACGAGGAGCACCTCGCGGGGCTGACGGGGGTCTACTACAGCCTCACCTACCTGGGGTTCACGCTGCCCGTCGTGCTGGCCTGGCTGCAACCGTTCGGCGGCTACCCCGTGCTGCTGACCGCCGTCGCGGTGCTGGCCGTGGTGTGCGGGGTGGTCGTCGCCGTCGCGCGGCGGACGGTTCCGGTGCCGGTCTGGCCGGACGAGTCGGCGGCGCCGTGGCTGGAGCGGGTGGGCGCCGAATGACCAGGTCGCCGAGCGGGTCGAGCGGGTGCAGGCGGCTGAGCGGGCACAGGTGGCTGCACCGGCCGCCCGAGGTCGACGAGGCGCAGCTGCTCGCGGCGGCGCGGGACGAGCTGTGTGAGCGCGGGTACGACGGCATCACCCTCAGCGCCGTCGCCGCACGCGCGGGTGCACGCAGCAGCACGGTGCACCGGCGCTGGTGGACGCGCGCGGAGCTGGTGGTCGACGCGCTCGCCGATCCCCGACCGACTGGCGGCGCCGCAGACCTGCCGGACACGGGCTCGTTGGTCGACGACCTGCGCGCCCTGCGGGCGGGCCTGCACGAGGACGCGTTCTGGCGGGCTCTGCCCGGGCTGGTGGCCGACGCCGCCGACTCGCCCGAGCTGATGCCGGCGATCCGCGACCGGCTGGTCCAGCCGCGGGTCGCGCGGCTGCGCGCGGTGCTGCGCCGGGCGGCGGCCCGCGGCGAGCTCGGCGCCGCGGCCGACCCGGACCTGCTGGCCGACGTGCCCGCCGCGATGATCACGTACCGGCTGCTGGTCTCCCGGGAGCCGGTCGACCGCGCGTTCGTCGAGGCGGTCCACGACGGGCTTCTCGCGCGGGCCGCCACCGCGAGCTGCGCCGCACCCTGACGGCACGGGGCCCGGCGGGGCCGCCGGGTCCCGTCTGCCCGGGTCCGGGTTGGGTCCGGGGCCACGCCCGCGACGTCCGGGAACCGTCAGGATCGGCGCCCGGCGGCGACCCCGGTGGATCAATGGTCGTGACGGCCACGGTGGACGTCCGGCCCGCGGGTCGTGGACGGCGAGGGGTGCGCACGCGATGGCGGACCTGGGGTTCCTGGTGCTGACCGCCCTGTGCTTCGTGGTGCTCGGGCTGCTGGTGCGCGGGTTGGAGCGGCGGTGAACGCCGAGACGTGGGTCGCGCTGGCGATCGCCGCCGCGCTGGCCGGCTACCTGCTGTACGCGCTGCTGCACCCGGAGCGGTTCTGATGTCCGCCGGGGCGGCCGCGGTCGGCCAGATCGCGATCGTCGTCGCGGTGCTGGCGGCGGTGCACGTCCCGCTGGGGGACTACATGGCGCGGGCGCTGGAGACTCGCCGGCACCTGCGCGTCGAACGGTGGGTGTACCGGCTGTGCGGCATCGACCCGGACGCCGACCAGCGCTGGGGCGTGTACGCCCGGTCGCTGCTCGCGTTCTCCGGCGTCGGCGTGGTGCTGCTGTACGGGCTGCAGCGCCTGCAGGCGCACCTGCCGCTGTCCCTCGGCACGGGCGCCGTGAACCCCGCGACCGCGTGGAACACCGCCGTCTCGTTCGTCACCAACACCAACTGGCAGTCGTACTCGGGCGAGCAGACCATGGGCCAGCTGGTGCAGATGGCCGGGCTGGCGGTGCAGAACTTCCTGTCCGCGGCGGTGGGCCTGGCGGTGGCCGTCGCGCTGGTGCGCGGGTTCACGCGCAGCCGCACGGACCGGATCGGCAGCTTCTGGGTGGACGTGGTCCGCGCCACCGTCCGGATCCTGCTGCCCCTCGCGGTGATCGCCGCGGTGGTGCTGCTGGCCGGCGGCGTGGTGCAGAACCTCACCGGCGTGCACGACGTGACGACCCTCGCCGGCGGCACGCAGCACCTGGTCGGGGGCCCGGTGGCCTCCCAGGAGGCGATCAAGGAGCTGGGCACCAACGGCGGCGGCTACTTCAACGCCAACAGCGCCCACCCGTTCGAGAACCCGTCGGCGTGGACCGACCTGGTCGAGGTCGTGCTGCTGCTGATGATCCCGTTCTCCCTGCCGCGCACCTTCGGCACCCTGGTGCACGACCGGCGGCAGGGCGCGGCGGTCCTCGCCGTGATGGGCACGCTGTGGGGTGCCGCCGTGGCGGTCGCCACCTGGGTGGAGCTGCGCGGGCCCGGGGCGGTGCCGGCGCTGGCGGGCGCCGCGATGGAGGGCAAGGAGGTCCGGTTCGGGCCGGCCGCCTCGGCGCTGTTCGCGGCGTCGACCACCGGCACCTCGACCGGCGCGGTGAACGCCGCGCACGACTCGCTGACCGCCCTCGGCGGCGGCGTCGCGATGATGAACATGATGCTGGGCGAGGTCTCCCCCGGCGGCGTCGGCACGGGGCTGTACGGGATGCTCGTCGTCGCGGTGCTCGCCGTGTTCCTCGCGGGCCTGATGGTGGGACGCACCCCGGAGTACCTGGGCAAGAAGGTGGGCCGCCGCGAGGTGACCCTCGTCGCGCTGTCGATCCTCACCATGCCGGCGATCGTGCTGGTCGGCGGGGCACTCACGGCGGGGATCCCCGCGCTGCGGTCGGCGGCCGTCAGCGCCGGTGGTCCGCACGGGCTGAGCGAGGTCCTCTACGCCTACGCCTCCGCCGGGAACAACAACGGCTCCGCGTTCGGGGCGTTCACCGCCACCTCCACCTACCAGGAGGTCGCGCTCGGCATCGCCATGCTGATCGGCCGGTTCGTGCCGATCGTGCTGACCCTGGCGCTCGCCGGCTCGTTCGCGTCGCAGCGGACCGTGCCGCCCGGCGCGGGCACGCTGCCCACCCACACACCGGTGTTCGTCGGGCTGCTGGTGGGCGTCGTCGTCATCGTCGCCGGCCTGACCTTCTTCCCCGCGCTCGCGCTCGCACCCTTCGCCGAGGCCCTGTCATGACCGTCACCGCGCTCCCGACCCCCGCTCCCGACCTGCCCAGCACCCGCCCTCCGGCCGGGGCGTTCGAGCCGCGACAGCTGCTCGCGTCCCTGCCGCAGGCGCTGCGCAAGCTCGACCCGCGTCACCAGGTGCGCTCGCCCGTGATGTTCGTCGTGTGGGTCGGCGCCGCGTTGACCACCGTGCTGGCGGTGCTGCACCCCAGCGGCTTCGCGTGGGCCATCACCGTGTGGCTGTGGCTGACGGTGGTGTTCGCCAACCTCGCCGAGGCGGTGGCCGAGGGTCGGGGGCGGGCCCAGGCGGCGTCCCTGCGCCGCACCCGCACGTCCACCACGGCTCACCGGCTGCGCGCGGACGGCACCCTCGAGGACGTCGCCGGGGTGGCGCTGACCGTCGGTGACCGCGTCGTGGTGGCCGCCGGCGAGGTGATCCCAGGCGACGGCGACGTGGTCGAGGGCGTCGCCGCGGTCGACGAGTCCGCGGTGACAGGCGAGTCCGCACCGGTGATCCGCGAGTCCGGCGGGGACCGGTCGGCCGTCACCGGCGGCACCCGGGTGCTGTCCGACCGCATCGTCGTTCGCATCACCGCCAAGCCGGGCGAGACGTTCCTGGACCGGATGATCGCCCTGGTCGAGGGATCGGCCCGGCAACGGACGCCCAACGAGATCGCCCTCACGCTGCTGCTGGCGTCGCTGACGCTGATCTTCCTGCTGGCGGTGGTCACGCTGCAGCCGTTCGCCACGTACTCCGGCCGGCCGCAGTCGATCACCGTGCTCGTCGCCCTGCTGGTGTGCCTGATCCCCACCACCATCGGCGCGCTGCTGTCCGCGATCGGCATCGCCGGCATGGACCGGCTGGTGCAGCGCAACGTGATGGCGCTGTCGGGGCGGGCCGTCGAGGCGGCCGGGGACGTCGACGTGCTGCTGCTGGACAAGACCGGCACCATCACGCTCGGCAACCGGCAGGCGGTCGAGCTGGTGCCCGCGGACGGCGTGGCGGCGGACCGGTTGGCGGACGCCGCGCAGCTGTCGTCCCTGGCGGACGAGACGCCGGAGGGCCGCTCGATCGTCGTGCTCGCCAAGGAGGAGTTCGGGCTGCGCGAGCGGCCGGCCGGTCAGCTGGGGCGGACCACCTTCATCCCGTTCTCGGCGCAGACCCGGATGAGCGGGGTGGACGAGACCGGCCCCGACGGCACCCGGTCCATCCGCAAGGGTGCCGCGAGCGCGGTGATGGCCTGGGTGCGCGAGCACGGCGGCCACCCGACGGCCGACGTGGGCCAGGCGGTGGACGCGATCGCGGGGTCGGGCGGCACGCCGCTGGTGGTCGCCGAGCTGGTGGGCGACGGGCCGGCGCGAGCGCTGGGCGTGGTGCACCTGAAGGACGTGGTGAAGTCCGGCATGCGCGAGCGGTTCGCGCAGCTGCGGGCGATGGGCATCCGGACGGTGATGATCACCGGTGACAACCGGCTGACCGCCGCCGCGATCGCCGACGAGGCGGGGGTCGACGACTTCCTGGCCGAGGCGACCCCCGAGGACAAGCTCGCGCTGATCCGCACCCAGCAGGCCGACGGACGGCTGGTCGCGATGACCGGCGACGGCACCAACGACGCCCCGGCGCTGGCCCAGGCCGACGTGGGGGTGGCCATGAACACCGGCACCTCGGCCGCCAAGGAGGCCGGGAACATGGTCGACCTCGACTCCAACCCGACCAAGCTGATCGAGATCGTCGCGATCGGCAAGCAGCTGCTGATCACCCGCGGGGCGCTGACCACGTTCTCCATCGCCAACGACGTGGCCAAGTACTTCGCGATCATCCCGGCGATGTTCGCCGGCCTGTACCCGCAGCTGCAGGCGCTGAACGTGATGCACCTGCACTCGCCGCAGACCGCCGTGCTGTCGGCGGTGGTGTTCAACGCGCTGATCATCGTGGCGCTGGTGCCGGTGGCCCTGCGCGGGGTGCGGTACACGCCGTCCAGCGCCGCAGCCCTGCTGCGCCGCAACCTGCTGGTGTACGGCGTCGGCGGGATCGTCGTGCCGTTCCTCGGCATCAAGGCGATCGACCTGCTCGTCACGCTGCTGCCCGGCCTGTGACCGGGACGGAACGGGGAATCTGATGACCTCCTGGCTGCGTCAGCTGCTCGCCGGCCTCAAGGTGCTGCTGGTGGCGACGCTCGTGCTCGGCGTCGCCTACCCCCTGCTGGTGCTCGGCATCGGCCGGCTGATGCCCGCCCGCGCCGACGGGTCGCTGGTGCGCGTCGGCGGCACGGTGGTCGGCTCGGCCCTGATCGGCCAGCCGTCCGGCGGCGACCAGTGGTTCCAGCCCCGGCCGTCGGTCGCCGGCGACGGCTACGACCCCCTCGCATCCGGCGGCTCGAACCTCGGCCCGGACGATCCGGGACTTCTGGCCACCGTGCAGCAGCGCCGTGAGCAGGTCGCCGCCCGCGAGGGCGTCGACCCGGCCGCGGTGCCGGCGGACGCCGTGACGGCGTCGGCCTCCGGGCTGGACCCGGACATCTCCCCCGCCTACGCGCGGCTGCAGGTGGCCCGCGTCGCGCGCGTGCGCGGCCTGGACCCCGCGGTGGTGCGCACGCTGGTCGACGCGCACGTCCAGGGGCGCACCCTCGGGGTGCTCGGTGACCCGCACGTCAACGTCCTCGAGCTCAACCTGGCGCTCGCCGCGCTGCCCGCCACTGCGGCAGGGTGAGCACGTGGGCAACGCGGATCGGCGGCGTGGGACGCTGCGGGTCTTCCTCGGCGCGGCTCCCGGCGTCGGCAAGACCTACGCGATGCTCGACGAGGCGCAGCGCCGCCACGAACGGGGTGCCGACGTGGTCGTCGGCCTCGTCGAGACCCACGACCGCCCGCAGACCGCCGCCCAGCTGGCCGGGCTGGAGACTCTTCCCCGGAAGACCATCGCCTACCGCGGCACCAGCTTCGGTGAGCTGGACGTCGACGCGGTCGTGGCCCGCCACCCCGAGGTCGCGCTGATCGACGAGCTGGCGCACACCAACGTGCCCGGCAGCCGCAACGCCAAGCGCTGGCAGGACGTCGAGGAGGTGCTCGACGCCGGCATCGACGTGGTCACCACGGTGAACATCCAGCACCTGGAGTCGCTCAACGACGTGGTCGAGTCGATCACCGGCGTGCACCAGCAGGAGACCGTGCCCGACGAGGTGGTGCGCCGCGCCGACCAGATCGAGCTGGTCGACATGAGCCCGGAGGCGCTGCGCCGACGGTTGGCGCACGGCAACGTCTACCGGCTCGACAAGGTCGACGCGGCGCTGACCCACTACTTCCGCCCCGGCAACCTCACGGCCCTGCGGGAGCTGGCCCTGCTGTGGACCGCCGACCGGGTGGACGACGCCCTCGCCCGCTACCGCGAGGAGCACGACATCGCGGAGCTGTGGCCGGCCCGTGAGCGGCTGGTGGTCGCCGTCACCGGCGGTCCGGAGACGGAGACCCTGGTGCGCCGGGGGGTGCGCATCGCGTCCCGCCCGGCCGGTGGCGAGCTGCTGGTGCTGCACGTGTCCCGCGGCGACGGCCTCGCCGGTGCCGGTCCGGAGGCGCTGGCGCGGCACCGGACGTTCACCGAGAGCCTCGGCGGCACGTGGCACAACGTCGTCGGGGACGACGTCGGGGCGGCGATCCTCGACTTCGCCCGCGCGATGAACGCGACGCAGGTCCTGCTGGGCGCCACCCGCCGCCGCGGCCCCCTCGGCCGGCTGGCACCGGGCGTGGTGCCCCGGGTGATCCGCGGCGCCGGAGACATCGACGTGCTCGTCGTCACCCACGAGCGGGCCGGCGGCGGACGTCCGGTGCGGGCTCGCCGACCGGGACTGTCGGTCCGCCGCGTGGCCACCGCCTGGGCGCTCGCCGTCGCGGGACCGGTCCTGCTCGGCCTCGCCCTGCGGCAGGCCCAGGCCGCGGCGGCCTCCCTGCCGACCGTCCTCATGCTGTTCCTCGCCCTGACGGTCGGCGTCGCGATCGTGGGCGGCGTGGGCCCGGCGCTGTGCGCCGCCGTGCTCAGCGGCCTGCTCAGCAACTACCTCTTCGTCCCACCCGTCGGCACCCTCACCATCACGCAGCCCCAGAACGCCGTGGCCATCGCCGTCCTGATCGCCGTCGCCGTCGCCGTCTCGGCGGTGGTCGACCTCGCGGCCCGGCGCAGCGTGCAGGCCGTCCGTGCCCGCGGAGAGGCGGACACGCTCGGCTCCGTCTCCGCTGCCGTGCTCCGCGGCACCGACGCGGTGCCGGCCATGCTCACCTCGCTGCGCGAGGCCTTCTCCGTCGACGGCGTCACCCTGCTGACACGTCCGGACGAGACCTCCGCCTGGACGGCCGCGCACAGCACGGGACTCGCAGCGGCGGACCCGTCCGAGGCCGACGTCACCTTCGTGCCCGTGCACCCCACGCTCGCGGTCACGCTGCGGGGACGTCCGTTGTCGGCCGAGGACCTCCGGGTCGTCGCCGCGGTCGGTGTGCACGCGGCCGCAGCACTCGAGCGCGACGCCCTGCAGAGCCAGGCCAAGGCCGCGCGACTGGAACGCGAACGGACGGCGACGCGCACCGCGCTGCTCGCGGCCGTCTCCCACGACCTGCGCACCCCCCTGGCCGCGATCAAGGCCGGGGTCACCGCTCTGACCAGCAGCGGCGACATGCTCCCGCCGACCGACCGGGACGCCCTGCTGGACGACCTGACCACCAGCACCGACCGGCTGCAGGCGCTGATCGACAACCTGCTGGACATGAGCCGCCTCGACGCCGGCGCCGTCACGGTCGCCCGCACCCCCGTCGCCCTCGACGAGGTGGTGCTGACGGCGCTCGCCCCGGTCGACGACGAGCGGCTCACCATCGACGTCCCCGAGGACCTCCCCCTGGTCCGCGCCGACGCCGGGCTGCTCGAACGCGCCGTCGCCAACCTCGTGGAGAACGCGCTGCGCTACACCTCGGCCCCCGTGCGCGTCGTCGCCGGTGCGCTCTCCGACTCGGTGGTGCTGAGGGTGGTGGACCAGGGGCCCGGCGTGCCGGACGAGGACAAGCCGGCGATGTTCACCGCGTTCCAGCGCCTGGGAGACAACCCGCGCGGTCACGGCCTGGGCCTCGGGCTGGCAGTGGCCCGGGGCTTCGTCGAGGCGAACGGCGGCACGCTCGAGGCGGAGGACACCCCCGGCGGAGGACTGACGATGGTGGTCACGCTGCCCTTGGAGGCCGGATGACCCGCGTGCTGGTGGTCGAGGACGACCCGGCGCTCGCCCGTGCGCTGGCGATCACCCTGCGTGCCCATCGGTACGACGTCGCCGTCGCCCACACCGGCGCCGACGCGCTCGACGCCGCAGGCGGCGGGCACGTCGAGCTCGTCGTGCTCGATCTGGGGCTGCCCGACCTCGACGGCATGGACGTGCTGCACGCGCTGCGCGGCTGGACGAGCGTGCCGGTGGTGGTGCTGTCCGCCCGGCAGACCGCCGACGACAAGGTCGCCGCCCTGGACGCCGGCGCCGACGACTACCTGACCAAGCCGTTCACCATGGACGAGCTGCTCGCCCGGCTGCGGGTGGCCGTCCGGCACGCCGTCCCCGAGACCGCTCCCGTGGTCGAGACGGCCGCCTTCACCGTCGACATCCCGCATCACCGGGTGATCCGCGACGGCATCGACGTGCGCGTCACGCCCACCGAGTGGCACCTGCTCGAACAGCTCGCCCGCAACGTGGGCAAGGTGGTCGGCCGCCGCGAGCTGCTCACCGAGCTGCGCGGCCCTCATCTCGACCGGCAGACCCACTACCTGCGGGTGTACGTCGCCCAGCTGCGCCGCAAGCTCGAACCCGACCCCGCCCATCCTCGGCACCTGCTCACCGAACCGGGCATCGGCTACCGGCTGGTGCCCTGACCTGCCCCACACCCGGAGGAGCCCGCCGTGGACGTCGCGCTCGAGACCGCCGTGCAGGACCCCGAGGGCGCGGCGAGTCCCGGCCGAGGCCCGGGATCACGGTCCCATCCGCGCGCCGAACCCCGCCCCTAACCTGACGTCATGGGTCACGGGCGCTCGTACCTGGCCGAGCTCGTCCGGATCAACGACACGCTGATCTGGTCGCAGGACCGCACCGACTCCTTCGTCGCCGCGGTCGAGATCATCCGCGACATCATGGGCGCCCGCCTGGCCCCGACCTACCTGCAGGACGAGGCCGGCAACCTGCTGGTGCTGGTGACCGACGACCAGACGCGGGACGCGCTCGGCCCCCACTTCGCGACGATGCCGGCGCACGAGCACGTCCGCCCGCCGTGGATCAACCCGCAGGAGTGGCCGGTGTCCGCGGCCGACCACCTGGCCGACCCCGCATGGGCGCTGCTGCCCGACGACTTCAAGGCGTGGTTCGGCGAGTCCGGCGTGGTGGTGTCGATCCACGCCGACGGCCGGCACCTGGGCGCCGTGCTGCTGTGCTTCGACGGGCCGTGGGCGCTGACGACGACCCGCAAGGAGTTCCTCGCAGCGGCCGGACGCATCCTCGGAAACGCGGTGTACCGGTGGCAGGTCGCCGGACGGGAGCGCGAGCTCGGTGCGCTGGAGGAGCGGCGCCGGCTCAGCGACGAGCTGCACGTCGACCTGTCCCAGCAGCTGGCGGCGCTCGGTCTGCACGCCGGCGTGATGCAGCTGGACGCCGCCGCACGGGACGTCGACCGGCTGGTCGCGGACGTGGACCACCTCGAGCAGCTGGTCTCCACCGCCAACCGGAGCCTGCGGCACCAGATGCTCGGCCTGCGCACCGACGCCGAGATGGTCAAGGGCACCTTCGTCGCGCAGGTGCGCTGCCACCTGGACAACTTCGAGCGGCAGTTCGGCATCCCGGTCACGCTGGAGTGCACCGGCGACGCCGACCAGGTGCCGCTGGCGGTGGCGGCCCAGCTGATCCGGGTCCTGCAGGAGGCGCTGGCGAACGTGCACCTGCACGCGCACGCCGCCGCCGTGACCGTCCGGCTGCTGCCCACCTCGACGCGCATCCGCCTCGAGGTGGAGGACGACGGCAACGGGTTCGACCCGACGTCGGTGCCGGACTCCCGGCTCGGCGTCCGCATCATGTCCGAGCGGATGCAGCAGGTGGACGGTGTGGTGCAGTTCGGCCGGGGCGCCGCCGGCGGGACGCTCGTCACGGCGGAGGCGCCGCTGCGGCGCGCGGGCTCGGCGATGCCGTCCCGCGTCGGGGTGGCGTCATGACGCCCACCACCGTGCTCGTGGTGGACGACCACGCGCTGTTCCGCGACGGTCTGACGGCCCTGATCAGCCGGTGGGACGACTTCGTGGTGGTCGGCACCGCCGCGGACGGCGCCGAGGCGATCCGGCTGGCGCGCACCCTGCGGCCCGGGCTGATCCTCATGGACGTCCGGATGGAGCCGGTCGGCGGGGTCGAGGCGACCGCCGCGATCACCGCCGCCGACCCGGACGTCCGGGTGGTGATGCTCACCATGTCGAGCCTCGGCGAGGACGTCTACCAGGCGCTGCGCAACGGCGCGCACGGCTACCTGAGCAAGGACGAGCGCGCCGACCGGCTGCACGAGTACCTCGCCGGCCTGATGCGCGGCGAAGCCGCGATGTCCTCCACCATCGCGGCGCGGGTGCTCGCCGAGTTCGGCCTGCCGGGCGGCTCCGGCACGCCGGTCCCGCCGCCGCACGAGCGGCTGACCCACCGCGAGCGCGACGTGCTGCGGTTCCTGGTGGACGGGCTCTCCAACGAGGAGATCGCCCAGCAGCTGTTCCTGTCCGAGGCGACGGTGAAGAAGCACCTGGGCAGCATCATGACCAAGCTCCACGTGCGGAACCGCGTGCAGGTGGCGGTGTTCGGGGTGCGGCAGGGCATCGTCCGCTAGGGCGAGCGGTAGCCGATCGGCTACCCCGGCGTACCCGGTCGGTGCTGGTCCGGCCCTCCGCGCCCCCGGTTGACTCGAGGCAGTCACGGTGCGCGCCGACGCGTGCCGTCGGGCTCGAGCGAAGAGGCGCGGATGAGGGCAGTGGTGGTGCACGCGTGGGCACGGTCCGCCGCAGGGGCGGTGGTGCACGCGGACGGCGGGGTCGAGTGGCGCAACGCCCGGCCCGTCGCCGGTGAGGACGACCCGGCGGCGGTGACCGCGGCGCTCGCCCTGGCGGGTGCCGACGGCGAGGTGGTGGGCCTGACGCTGGGTGACGCCGATCCGAGCTGGTCGCTGGCCCGCGGTGCGGCGCGCGCGGTCCGCGTGACCGACGCCCCGATCGCCGACGACGAGGGCACGACGGCCGCCGTGATCGCCGCCGCGGTCCGGTCGGTGGCCGACGTCGACGTCGTCGTGGTCGGCGACAGCGAGGAGCACGCCGGTGTCGCGGCGGCCGTCGGCGCCGCCCTGGGCTGGCCCGTGGTGACGGGCATCGTCTCCGCCGCGCCGTCCGGCGCCGGCATCGAGGCCGTCCGGCCGTCCGGTGACGTGCAGGAGACCTTGCTGGTCCCGTGCCCGGCGGTGCTCGGCGTCGTCGCCGAGGGGGCCGAGGCACGCACGCCCGGGATGAAGGAGCAGCTGGCCGCGCGCAAGCGGCCCGTGCTCACCACCACGCTCGCCGAGCTCGGTGCGCCCGGGCTCGCGGCGCCGTCGACCGTGCAGGTGCGCGGCACCCGGCTGCCGGACCAGGCCACGACCAGGGTGTTCGAGGGCGACGCCGACGAGACGGCGCGGCAGCTGGTCGCCGCACTGCGGGCCGAGGGGGTCCTGTGATGACCGTCGACACGTGGTTGCTGGCTGCGGCCGGCACGCACCTGGACGGCGCCGTCGCCGCCGCCCGGACGCTGGGCGGACGGGTCACCGTGGTGGCCGTCGGACCGCGCACGCTGGCGGAAGCGGCCGCGGCGGCCGCGCCGGACGAGGTCCGCTGGGTGGAGACGCCGGACGGCGAGCCGGCGGAGGCGTGGGCCGCCGCCGTCGGTGCCGAGGTGGGGGCCGCGGCACCACGCGTGGTGCTGTCCCCCACCGATCCGGCCTCCCGGGCGTTGCTCGCCGCGGCGGCCGTCCCGCTCGGCGCCGCCCTGGTCAGCCGCGTGCTCGCGCTGCGCGCGGAGGACGACGCGCTCGTCGTCGACCGCGTCTCGCTCGGTGGCGCCGTGGTGGAGACGCTGGCCGTGTCCGGGCCGCTCGCGGCGGTGCTGGACGACAGCGACGACGCCGCCCCGGCAGCACCACCGGCCCCGGTGACGGCCTGGACACCCGCCGCCGCCCCGGCCGCCGTGCAGGTGAAGCGGGAGCCGGCCCCCGGAGCCGCCGCGGGCGTGCGGGACGCGGCCCGGGTGGTCTCCGTCGGTCGCGGGCTGCGGTCCAAGGACGACCTGGCCGTCGTCGAGCCGCTGCTGGCGGCCCTCGGCGCCGAGCTCGGGTGCTCGATGCCGGTCGCGGACGACCTGGGCTGGGTGCCCAAGGAGCGGTACGTCGGACGGTCCGGGCAGCACATCGCGCCGCGGCTGTACCTGGCGCTCGGCATCTCCGGGATGCCGCAGCACATGGAGGGCGTCCGCGACGCGAAGGTCGTCGCCGCGGTGAACAGCGACCCGGCGGCGCCGATCTTCCGCACCGCGGACTACGGCGTGGTCGGCGACCTCTACGAGGTGGTGCCCGCCCTGGTGCGGGCCCTGGGTGCTCCTCCCGCGTGACGCGGCTCGTCACATCGCAGGTCCCCAGAAGATCTGGAGAGAAGAGGGTCGAGATGTCAGAGCAGTTCGACGTCGAGTACGACGTGGTGGTCGTCGGTGGCGGCGGCTCGGGGCTGTCGGCAGCGGTGCAGGCGGCGCAGGACGGGCTGACGGTCGCGGTGCTGGAGAAGATGCCGCAGCTGGGCGGCAGCTCGGCCTTTGCCGAGGGGCACGCGGCGTTCGAGTCCGACGAGCAGGCCAAGCGCGGCATCCACGTCTCCAAGGACGAGGCGTTCCGCGCCTACCTGGACTACAGCCACTGGCGCGCCGACGCGGCGATCGTCTCCCGGTTCGTCGAGAACGCCGCCACCACCATCGTCAAGATGCGCGAGCTGGGGGCGGTGTACGAGGAGGTCATCGTCACCGCGGAGGACCAGCCCGGTGAGCTGGTGACGTGGCACATCCCGCGCGGTGAGGTGGCGCACGTGCTCGAGCTGATGGAGGCCCGCGCCCGCGAGCTCGGCGTGGAGATCTACCTGCAGACCGCCGCGAACAAGATCCTGATGGCGGACGGCCGCGTGGCCGGCATCGTCGTCACGGACGCCGACGGCGAGCAGGTGCGCATCGGCGCCAAGGCCGTGATCGTCGGCACCGGCGGGTACGCGAAGAACCCCGAGATGATCAACCGCTTCTCCACCTGGGACTGCGGCGACCAGATGATCAACGTCGGCGGCGAGGGCAACACCGGCGACGGCCTGAGCATGATGTTCGAGGTCGGCGCGGTGCCGTGGTCGTCGATCGGCACCATGCTGCTGTTCCCGTTCATGCGCGGGAAGACGGTCACGTCGCACACCAACACCGCGGGCTTCCAGCCGTACCTCTGGGTGAACCGCGAGGGCCGCCGCTGCACCAACGAGATCTGCGGCCTGAACTTCGGCAACGCCGGTGACGTGGTCGCAGGCCTGCCCGGCAGCATGTTCTGGACCATCATCGACACCGCCCAGGTGAACCACCTGGTCACCGACGGGTGCGAGGTGGGCCTGGGTGTCTACGTCCGCACGGGCGAGAAGCTGGTCAACCTGCCCGCCGAGCTCGAGGCCGACGTGGCCGCCGGCACGGTGTTCAAGGCCGACACGCTCGCCGAGCTCGCACCGCAGCTGGGCGTCGACCCGGAGGTGCTCACCACCGAGGTCGCGGCGTACAACCGGGCCTGCGCCGAGGGCAAGGACACCAAGTTCCACAAGGAGAAGTACCTGATCCCGGTGCAGGAGGGCCCGTTCTACGCCATCAAGATGGAGCCCGGGATCATGGTCACGATGGGCGGCATCAAGATCAACGAGAACATGCAGGTGATCGGCGAGGACGGCCAGCCCATCGAGGGCCTGTACTCGGTCGGCTGCGACGCCGGCGGCCTGTTCGGCGACTCGTACATCCTCACCGTCCCCGGCTCGGCGAACGGCTTCGCGCTGACGTCCGGCTGGCTCGCGGCCGACCACGCCGCGGAGACGATCAAGAAGCTCGTCACCGCCTGAGACGGCGGGGTGGGGCCGGTCTCGTCTTCCCCGAGCGGGCCGGCCCCGCCCCGCGCATCCCCCGTGCCCGACGAGCGAGGAGATCGACGATGGACGAGGACGCCGCCGACGTCCTGGTGGTGGGTGCCGGGATCGCCGGCTGCGTGGCCGCCTACCGGCTGGCGCAGGCCGGCCGGTCGGTGGTGCTGCTGGAGCGCGGTGCCGAGCCGGGCTCGAAGAACCTGTCCGGCGGGGTGCTGTACTGCCGGGTGCTGGAGCAGGTGTTCCCCGGGTTCGCCGACCAGGCGCCCGTGGAACGGCGGATCACCCGCAACACCCTGATGTTCCTCAACCCGACCTCCTCGGTCAGCGTCGACTACCGCGACCAGCGGCTGGCGGAGCCGGTGAACGCCGTGACGGTGCTGCGTGCGCGGCTCGACGCGTGGCTGGCCCGGCAGTGCGAGGACGCCGGCGTGATGGTGCTGCCCGGGGTCTGGGTGGACGGCCTGCTGCGCGACGGCGAGCAGGTGGTCGGCGTGCGGGCCGGTGACGACGAGCTGCGCGCGCGCATCGTCATCGCGGCGGACGGGGTGAACTCGTTCGTCGCCCGGTCGGCCGGCATCCGCGGCCCGGAACCGGCGAAGCACCTGGCCGTCGGCGTGAAGTCGGTGGTCGGGCTGCCGCGCGCGGTGATCGACGAGCGGTTCGGGGTCGGCGGTGACGAGGGCGCGGCGTACGCCGTGGTCGGCGACTGCACGCAGGGGGTCGCCGGCGGCGGGTTCCTGTACACCAACGCCGAGTCCCTGTCCGTCGGCGTGGTGCTGCGGCTGGACGACCTGGTGGCCTCCGGCCTGCAGACGTCGGCGATCCACGACGCGTTCCTGGCGCACCCGTCCATCGCCCCGCTGCTGGAGGGCGGTGAGCTGCTGGAGTACGGCTGCCACCTGACCATCGAGGACGGGCCGGCGATGGCCGCGCACGACCTGAGCCGGCCGGGGCTGATGATCGTCGGCGACGCCGCCGGCTTCACACTGAACACCGGCATGACGGTGCGCGGCATGGACCTGGCCGCCGGGTCCGCGATCGCGGCCGCCGCGGCGGCGGACCGGGCGCTGGCGGCCGACGACGTTTCGCGGGCGGCGATGGACGGGTACCTCACCGAGCTCTCCCGCTCGTTCGTCGGGGCCGACCTGGCCACCTATGCCAAGGCACCGGCGTTCCTGGACAGCGCGCTGCTGTACGAGAAGGTCGGGCCGATGCTCGCCGACGTGATGCACGGGGTGTTCGACCTGGACACGAGCCCGCGCCGGCACCTGCGGACCACGGCACGGCGTGCGGTCCGCACGTCCGGCGTTCCGCTGCGGAAGCTGGCGGGCCTGGGTGTCGCCGCGATGAGGGGGTTGTGATGCAGCTCGGCACGGTCCCGGAGCGGCTCGCCCGCAACCGGTACGACCTCGACGAGGGCACGCCGCACATCGAGGTGCACCAGGACGTGGTGCGCCGCACCGGTGCCGCGCCGCTGCTGGTGCGGATCTGCCCGGCGCACGTGTACACCGAGGAGCCGGACGGCACCGTCGGGTTCACCGCGGCGGCGTGCCTGGAGTGCGGGACGTGCCTGGCCGTCGCGCCCGACGGTGCGCTGACCTGGCACTACCCGCGAGGCGGGTTCGGGGTCGCGTACCGGCAGGGCTGACGCGCCGCAGCACGGCGCCCCGGGCCCCGGACGGGCCGCGCGTATCGCCGACGTATCGGCATCCGCATACGACCGGGCAACACGCTGCCGCCTTGACTGCCGGTCATGAGTCACCGGCACCCCGCGCTCGCCCTGGTCGACCACCCCGCACCGGCCGCGTCGCCACCGACACCTCCCGCCGCCACCGGCGTCACCGTCTACGGCTGCACGCCGGACGAGGCCGCCCTGGTCCGGGAGCTCGCGCCCGCGCTCGGCGTACGCCCGACCCTCACTCCGGAGCCCCTCTCCGAGGCGAACGTCGCGCTGGCGCACGGCAACCGGTGCGTCAGCATCGACCACCGGGCACCGGTGGCCAGCCGGACCCTCGTGGCGCTGCGCCGGGCCGGGGTGGAGCACCTGTCCACCCGCAGCATCGGGCTTGACCACGTCGACGTGGCGCGCGCCCGCAGCATCGGCCTGAACGTGCAGAACGTCACGTACGCACCGGACGGCGTCGCCGACTACACGCTGATGCTGATCCTCATGCTGGTGCGGGACGCCCGGCGCATCGTCCGACGGGTCGACGCGCAGGACTACCGGATCGTCGGCGGCCGGCACCGCGAGCTGCGGGACCTGACCGTCGGCGTGGTGGGCACCGGCCGCATCGGCACCGCGGTGGTCGACCGGTTGCGGGCCTTCGGGTGCCACGTGCTCGCCTTCGACCGGCGTCCGACGCCCGGCGTGCCCAGCGTGCGGCTGGACCAGCTGCTGCGCGCCAGCGACGTCGTCACGCTGCACACCTCCCTGACCGCGGACACCCACCACCTGCTCGACCGCGAGCGCCTGGCGCTGCTGAAGCCGGGTGCCCTGCTGGTCAACACCGGTCGCGGTGCGCTGGTCGACACCGCGGCGCTGGTCGACGCGCTCGAGTCGGGCCGGCTCGGCGGCGCCGCGCTGGACGTGCTCGAGGGCGAGGAGCGCCTGTTCTACGCCGACCACCGGGCGGACCCGGGCGGCGGCGACCCCCTGCACCGGCTGGCCGGGCTGCCGAACGTGCTGGTCAGCCCGCACACGGCCTACTACACGGACCGGGCGCTGCGCGCGACGGTCGAGCAGAGCCTGCTCGGCTGCGTGCAGGCCGAGACGGGGGTGCGGCGTGCCTAGGTTGCGGATCGGCATCCTGTTCGGCGGGATGTCCGAGGAGCACGACGTCTCCGTCCGGTCGGCGCGCGAGGTGGCCGCCGCGTTGGACACCGAGCGGTACGAGCCGGTGTGGGTCGGCATCACGCGGGGCGGCACGTGGCGGCTGTGCGCCGGGCCGGACGGCGACTGGGACCAGCGCCCGGCAAGTCCTGCGGTGCTGGTGCCGGACCGCGGCGTGCGGGGCCTGCTGGTGCTGGAGGGCGGCCGGTACCGGACGGTGCGCCTGGACGTGGTGCTGCCCGTGCTGCACGGGAGGTTCGGCGAGGACGGGTCCGTGCAGGGGCTGCTCGAGCTGTCGGGCGTGCCGTACGTCGGTTGCGACGTGGCCGGCTCGGCGCTGTGCATGGACAAGTCGCTCGCGTACGTCGTCGCGCGGGCCGCGGGCGTGGCGACGCCGGACGTCCGCACGGTCGGGCCGGACGACGACGTCGACGCGGAGGCTCTGCCGTACCCCGTCTTCGTCAAGCCGGCCCGCTCCGGCTCGTCGTTCGGCGTGAGCAAGGTCTCGCAGCCGTCGGAGCTGGCCGCCGCCGTGGCGACGGCCCGGCAGTACGACCCGAAGGTGCTGGTCGAGGCGGCGGTGATCGGTCAGGAGGTCGGCTGCGCGGTGCTCGGCACCGGTACGGACCTGGTGGTGGGCGAGGTGGACCGGATCGCGCTGTCGCACGGCTTCTTCCGCATCCACCAGGAGGACCGACCGGAGGCGGGGTCGGAGAACTCGACGCCGATCGTCCCGGCCGACATCCCGGACGAGTCGCGGGACCTGGTCCGACGGACCGCGACGACCGTGTACCGGGCCCTCGGCTGCACGGGACTGGCCCGCGTCGACCTGTTCCTCACCCCGGCCGGCACCGTCGTGCTCAACGAGGTCAACACGCTGCCGGGCCTCACGTCGTACAGCCGCTACCCCCGGATGATGGCGGCGGCCGGCCTGCCGCTCGCCGACGTGCTCGACCGGTTGGTAGACCAGGCCCTGGGGGCCGGTGCCCGATGAGGGACGACTTCGTCTTCGTCGACGAGGCGGTGCCGGGCATCCGGTGGGACGCCAAGTACGCCACCTGGGACAACTTCACCGGCCGGCCCGTCGACGGCTACCTGGCCAACCGCGTCGTCGGCACCCGCGCGCTGTGCGCGGCGCTCGCGGATGCGAAGGCCGGTGCCGCGGCGCTCGGCTTCGGGCTGCTGCTGTGGGACGGCTACCGCCCCCGCCGGGCGGTCGACTGCTTCGTCCGGTGGTCGCGCAGCCCCGAGGACGGCCGCACCAAACGACGGCACTACCCCAACCTCGAGCGGCACCAGATCCTCGAGCAGGGGTACGTCGCCGCCCGCTCGGGTCACAGCCGCGGGGCGACCGTCGACCTGACGCTGTACCAGCTGGCCACCGGCGAGCGCGCCGCGATGGGCGGCGACCACGACCTGATGGACCCGGTGTCCCACCACGGTGCGCCGGGCATCACGCCGGCCGAGGCGGAGAACCGGGAGTGCCTGTGCGCCGTGATGGAGGCCTGCGGGTTCGCGCGGAACCCCTGCGAGTGGTGGCACTACACCCTGCGGGACGAGCCGTACCCCGACACGTACTTCGACTTCCCGGTGGCCTGACGGCGCCCTGACGGAGCGCCTGGGACGGCTGGGCGGCTGGCGAGCGCTGACGGCGCCTCAGCCGGCAGGCGATGGTGCGGCCGGCAGCCGCACCTGCACGCGCAGGCCGCCCTCGGCCCGCGGCGTCAGGGTCAGCGTGCCGTCGTGCGCCCGCGCGATGCTGTCGACGATCGCCAGGCCCAGGCCGACCCCCGCCTGGTCGTCGTGCACCCGCTCGGTGCCCCGCTGGAACGGTTCGGTCAGGGTGGAGACGAGCTCGGGCGCGAGCCGCGGACCGGTGTTCTCCACCGTGAGCACCACCGAGCCGGCGCGGGCCGCCGTGCCGACCTCCACGGTGCCCCGTACGAGGCCCTGACCAGGCACGTTGTGCACGATCGCGTTGTGCAGCAGGTTGGTGACCAGCTGCAGCAGCAGGGCGTGCGAGCCGACCGTGACGGCGGCGTCGCCCGTCGTGGCGACGGTGACGCGCTGCTTCTCCGCCAGCGGCAGCAGCGTCTCGGCGGCCTCCTCGGCCAGCACCGACAGGTCGACGCGCTCGCGCGTGAACGACCGCTGGTTGGCCCGGCTGAGCACCAGCAGCGCCTCGGTCAGGTCGATCGCGCGCGCGTTGACCGTCGCCAGCCGCTCCAGCAGCCGGTCGGTGTCGCGGTCCGGGTCCTTGCGGCCCACGTCGAGGAGCGTGCGGGTGATCGCCAGCGGCGTGCGCAGCTCGTGGGAGGCGTTGGCGGCGAATCGGCGCTGCTCGGCGTCGTGCGCCTCGAGCCGCGCCAGCATCGTGTCGAACGCGTCGGCCAGCCCGTGCAGCTCGTCGTCCGAGCCGGGCAGCTGGATCCGGTGCGACAGGGAGCCGGCCGCCGCCAGCCGGGTCGCCTCGGTGATGCGGGTCAGCGGCGCGAGCATGCGCCCGGCCAGCAGCCAGCCGCCGACCAGGCCGAACACCAGCAGGAAGACGGCGGCCTCGGCCGCCCTCGGCGCGAACGCCCGCCACAGGTCGGACCGCCCGGGGATGAACAGGTTCGGCCCACCGATCCGGCCCGGCACCAGCTCCCGGGGGACGCTCACCGCGTCCGCCGGCACGTACCGGAGCAGGAACAGCAGGACCACGGCCAGCAGCAGCGCGCCGGCGATCATCAGGAAGCCGGCGTAGCTGAGCGTCAGCTTGAGCCGCACGCTCAGCCCGGGTCGCCTACCCACGCGCGTCGCCCGCCGGTGGTGCGTCGATGCGGTAGCCGACGCCCGGCACCGTCGCGATCACCCACGGCTCCCCCAGCCGCTTGCGCAGCGCCGAGACCGTGATCCGCACGGCGTTGGTGAACGGGTCGGCGTTCTCGTCCCAGGCCCGCTCCAGCAGCTCCTCGGCGCTCACCACACCACCGTCTGCCGCAAGCAGCACCTCGAGCACGGCGAACTGCTTGCGGGTCAGCGCCACGTAGCGGCCGTCCCGGTAGACCTCGCGCCGGAACGGGTCCAGCCGCAGGCCGGCGAGCTCCCGCACCGGAGGCCGCAGGTGGGCACGTCGGCGGTCGAGGGCCCGCAGCCGCAGCACCAGCTCCTGCAGCTCGAACGGCTTGGTCAGGTAGTCGTCGGCACCGAGCTCGAAACCGGTGACCTTGTCGTCCAGCCGGTCCGCCGCGGTCAGCATGAGGATCGGGGTTCCGCTGCCGGACGCGACGATGCTCGCGGCGACCTCGTCGCCGGACGGTCCCGGGATGTCCCGGTCGAGGACGGCGATGTCGTAGGAGTTGACGCTGAGCAGCTCCAGGGCGGTGTCGCCGTCGCCGGCGAGGTCCGCGGCGATCGCCTCGAGGCGCAGCCCGTCGCGGATCGCCTCGGCCATGTAGGGCTCGTCCTCGACGACCAGCACACGCACCCACCGGATGCTACGAGCCCGCACATATCGCCGGCGTATCGGCTGGCGCATACAGGGTGACAACGCGCCCGGCCCTGGACTGGCGGCATGGAACGAGTCCGAGCGGTGCGGGGAACGCGACCGGCGGTGCCGGGCACCCGGCCGGCGGTACGACGACCGCGGCGGCGCCGGGTCAGGCGGACGGTCGTCGGCGTGGCAGCCCTGGTGGTGGCGGGCGCTGCCGTGGTCGGCACGCTGGTGCACGACTCCGCCTCCGCGTCAGCCGTGCACGAGCCTGCATCGGCGTCCGCCGTCCACGACTCCCCCTCCCCGGCAGCCGTCCACGACTCGGCGTCAGCGTCGCCGACCCCCACCGGCGAGGCTGCCGCTCCGCGGGACGTGACGCAGGCCGACGGCCTGCTGCCGGCCGGCGCCACCCCGTCGGACACGCGCTACCCGGGCATCGCGAACCTGCGGCCGGACCTGCTCGCCGCCCTGCGCCGCGCGGCCGCGGACGCCGCCGCGGCCGGTGTGCGGCTCGACGTCACCAGCGGCTGGCGCTCCGCCACCTACCAGAACCGACTGCTGAGCGAAGCGGTCGCCACCTACGGCTCCCCGGCGGAGGCCGCCCGGTGGGTCGCCGGTCCGACGACGTCGTCGCACGTCTCCGGCAGCGCCGTCGACGTCGGCCCCTCCGCCGCCGCGTCGTGGCTGGCCCGGCACGGCGCCGCCTACGGGCTGTGCCAGACGTACCGCAACGAGCCCTGGCACTACGAGCTGCGCCCGGCGGCGGTCCGCACCGGGTGTCCCGCGATGTACGCCGACCCGACGCAGGACCCGCGCCTGCAGCAGTGAGCGGGGCCGGCGCGACGTCGCCCGTGCCGTCGTGCCTCAGCCGAGGGTGCGCGACGCGGTGGCGAGCATCTCCCCTGCGGCCGTCGGGTTGACCCGCACGATCATCATCGAGGCGAGCACCATCGCCGTGCAGGCCGTCGCCAGGTCCCGGGCCGCCGCGGCGTCGAGGTCGGGACGGTGGGCCGCCACCCCGGCGCCGATCGCGGCCCGCAGGTCGGCGTGGTACCGGGTCACGACGTGCTGGAGGTCGGCGTCGTGGCCCAGCGACGAGCCGGTCGCGTTCATCAGCAGGCAGCCGTTGGCGGCCAGCTCAGGCAGGCCGCCGAGCATGGCCTCGCGCAGGTCGCGCAGGTAGTCCCCCAGGGCCCCGGGGGCGACGTGGTCCGCCAGCAGGGGCGCCAGACGCGGACGGACCACCTCGTCCAGGTAGCGCTCCACCGCCGCGTCGAACAGCCCCCGCTTGCTGCCGAACGCGTGGTAGAGGCTCGAGCGGTTGAGGCCGGTGGCGTCCTCGAGCTCCGGCACGGCCGTCTCGGAGTACCCCTGCTCCCAGAAGGCACCGAGGGCCGAGCGGGTCACCGCGTCCTCGTCGAACGTGCGCGCGCGCCCCATGGCGTCCTCCCCGGCTGGCTTTTTCTGTACCGACTGTCGCAGTATATAGTGCAACGACCGGTTCAGAACGGGTCGCCCGGCCGCGAGGCCCCTCGGCCGGCCGGTACCGGACAAGGGAGAGCACCGCCATGCACGCCGTCATCCATCACACCTTCGGGGACCCCGCAGCCGTCCTCGCCGTCGAGACCGTCGCCACCCCGGAGCCCGGCCCCGGCGAAGTGCGGGTGCGCCTCCTGGCCTCCCCGATCCACAACCACGACCTGTGGACGGTGCGCGGCACCTACGGCTACAAGCCCGAGCTGCCCGCCCGCGCGGGCACCGAGGCTGTCGGCGTCGTCGACGCGCTCGGTGAGGGGGTCAGCCACCTCCAGGTCGGCCAGCGCGTCGCCACCGGTGGCACGTTCGGCGTCTGGGCCGAGCACTTCACGGCCCCGGCGGCTGGGCTGCTGCCCGTGCCGGACGGTCTGCCGGACGAGGTCGCCGCCCAGCTGGTCGCCATGCCGTTCAGCGCCATCAGCCTCATCGACTTCCTCGACCTGCACGAGGGTGACTGGATGGTGCAGAACGCCGCCAACGGCGCCGTCGGACGCCTCGTGGCCCAGCTCGGCGCCGCACGCGGCGTGCACGTGCTCGGCCTGGTGCGCCGGTCCGCCGCGGTCGACGAGCTGGCCTCCCAGGGCATCACCGACGTGGTGGCCACCGACGCACCCGACTGGCGGGAGCGGGCGGCGGCGACCATCGCCGGTGGGCGCGTCGTCGCCGGGGTCGACTCCGTGGGCGGCACGGCGGCCGGCGACGTGGCGTCGCTGCTGTCGGAGAACGCGACCCTGGCCGTCTTCGGTGCGATGTCCGACCCCACGCTGCAGATCCCGTCCGGCGACGTGATCTTCAAGCAGCTCGTCGTCAAGGGCTTCTGGGGCAGCAAGGTGAGCCGCGACATGGCCGGTGACAAGCGGGCCGCCCTCATGGGTGAGGTCGTGCGGCACGTCGTCAGCGGAGCACTCACGCTGCCCGTCTCGGCCACCTACCCGCTGGCCGAGGTCGCCGCGGCGGCCACTGCGAGCCTCGAGGCCGGCCGCATCGGCAAGGTCCTCCTGCGTCCGTGACGTCGGCACCGGCGGCGATGCGGTGAGGACGCTGCCATGCTCGTCGCGTGACCCGGACGTCGGCGCCCCTCGGTACGTCCTGCGCACCCGACCGGCTGACGGGGCGGCCGGAGCAGGCAGGACGGCGGGGGCGGCCGGGATGGCGGGGGCAGGCGGGACGGCAGGGGCAGGCACACGGCATCGCCGTGGCCGCATGACGGTCGACCTGTTCCGGGCGTCCCACCCGGGCCCCACCGTCGCGGTGTCCGCCCTGGCCGGCGTGCTGGTGGTGACCGCCGGCGCCGGCGTGCGCAGCGTGCTGATCGTCGCGGCCGTGCTCGCCGGCCAGCTGTCCGTCGGGTGGTCCAACGACTGGCTGGACGCCGTACGCGACACCACGGTGGGCCGGACCGACAAGCCTGTCGCCGCCGGGCGGCTGGCGGCCGGGACCGTGCGGGCCGCCGCGCTCAGCGCCGCCGCGGCCTGCGTCGTGCTCTCGCTGCTGCTCGGCTGGGCGGCCGGCGTGGTGCACCTGGCCGCGGTGGCGTCCGCGTGGTCGTACAACCTGCGGCTGAAGCGGACCGCCTGGTCGTGGGCCCCGTACGCCCTCTCGTTCGGCCTGCTGCCGCTCGCGCTCGCGCTGGCCCTTCCGGGCCGGCCGACGGCGGCGTGGTGGGCGGTGGGAGCCGGCGCGCTGCTCGGCACGGGCGCCCACGGGCTCAACGTGCTGCCGGACCTGCTCGACGATGCGGCGACGGGGGTGCGCGGCCTGCCGCACCGGCTCGGCGCCACCCCCACGGCGCTCGGGTCGTCCGCCGTGCTCCTGCTGGCGACGCTGCTGCTGGTGACCGCCCCGCCGGGCAGCGTCTCCACCGCCGACGTGGTGACGCTGGTGCTGGCGACCGTCGTGGTGGTTGCGGGTGCCGTCGTGCCGCTGCGGGATCCGCACAGCCGCCTGCCCTTCGTCGCCGCCATCGCCGTCGCCGCGATCGACGTGGTGCTGCTCGCCGGCTCGCCGTGGACGGTGCGCTGACCCGTCGACCGGCCGGCGGAACGCGGGGGATGTCCCCCGTACCGGCTCGGCGGCGGGCACCCTGCCCTGCGCCACCCGGGACCGGAACGCTGGGACCATGACGAGCATGAGCGTGCCGGCGTCCGCCACCCCTGACGCCGCCCGGCCGCGCGAGCAGCGCGCGGGACCGAACTTCCTCACCGCACCGTTCCACCCCCGGACCTGGCGCGAGCACGGCTACCTGTGGCTGGTGCTGCTGCTCGCGCCGTTCGCCTTCGCCTACGCGGTGCTGGTGCCGTCGCTGGCGGCCGGGCTGGTGGTGACCGTCGTCGGGCTCGGCCTGGTCGGCGCGCTGGTGCTCGCCGCACGCGGCTGGGGCGCGATGTACCGGGGGCTGGCGCGGACGCTGCTCGACCAGGAGGTCGCGGAGCCGCACCGGTTCGTCCGGCCGCGGGGCTTCTGGCGCAGCATCTGGGCGATGCTCGGGGACCTGGACGGCTGGCGGGCGCTGCTGTTCATGCTGGTCGCGTTCCCCGTCGCGATCGCCGGCTGGGTCTCGAGCATCACGTTCCTGGGCTGGGCGGCCGCCGGGCTGACCTACTGGGTGTGGTACCAGTTCCTCCCCCAGCAGCAGGCGTCCGACGGCACGTGGCACCGCGGCGCCCAGTTCGGTACCGACTGGTACGCCGACACGACGAGCCGGCTGGTTCTGGTCGCGGCCGGCGGGTTGCTGCTGCTCCTGGTGTGGCCGTGGGTGCAGCACCTGTTCGCCCTGCTGTTCCGGCTGCTGACGCAGGCTCTGCTGGGTCCGTCCCGCACCAGCGAGCGCGTGGCGGAGCTGCGGGCGTCGCGGGCGGCGTCGGTCGAGGACGCGGACGCCCGGCTGCGGCGCATCGAGCGGGACCTGCACGACGGCACGCAGGCCCGCCTGGTCGCCGTCGCGATGCAGCTCGGCGAGGCGCGCGACCAGCTCAGCTCGGGTGACGCGACCCTCGCGGCCGAGCTGCTGCAGACCGCCCACACCTCCACCAAGGAGGCCCTGACCGAGCTGCGCGAGATCGCTCGAGGCATCCACCCGCCGGCCCTGGACAGCGGCCTGTCGGTGGCGCTGGAGACGCTCGCCGCCCGGTCGCCGATGCCGGTGCAGCTGCGCGTCGACCCGGCGGTGGCCGGTGGTGCACCGCTGACGCCGGCAACCGAGTCGATCGCCTACTACACGGTCGCCGAGCTGCTGACCAACGCCGCCAAGCACTCCGCGGCGCACGTGGTGCGGGTGGACGTGGACCGGGATGCCGACCGCCTGCGGCTGCGCGTGCACGACGACGGTGACGGCGGCGCCGTGGTGGTGCCGGCGGACGGCACCGGCCTGCGCACCGGCCTCGCCGGGCTGGTCGAGCGGGTGCACGCCGTCGACGGCACGTTCGACCTCTCCAGCCCGGTGGGCGGCCCTACGGTGGTCACCGTGACCTTGCCGGCCGGTCCGCAGCGGTGACGCCCACCGACGGCCCGGTGACCACCCGGCCGCTGCGCGTGGTGCTCGCGGAGGACTCCGTGATCCTGCGCGACGGCCTGGTGGCCCTGCTCGCCCGGCGGGGGCACCAGGTGCTCGCCGCCCTCGGCGACGGCGAGACGCTGGTGCGCGAGGTCGACGCCCTGATCGCCACCGGGACGCCGCCGGACGTCGTCGTGGCCGACATCCGCATGCCCCCGAACCACACCGACGAGGGCCTGCGCGCGGCTCTGGCTCTGCGCGCCGCCCATCCGGAGCTCGGCGTGCTCCTGTTCTCGCAGTACGTGGAGACGAGGTACGCCTCGCGGCTGCTCGCCGGGGACGCCCGCGGCGTCGGCTACCTGCTGAAGGACCGCGTGGCCGACGTCGGCGACTTCGTCGACGCGCTGCGCCGCGTCGCGGACGGGCAGACCGTGCTCGACCCCGAGGTGGTCAGCCAGCTGCTCAGCTCCTCGACGGCGCGGGACGACGGCGTCGGACGGCTCACGGCGCGCGAGCGCGAGGTGCTCGAGCTGATGGCGCAGGGCCGCTCCAACGGTGCCATCGCCGAGCAGCTGTTCCTGTCCTACGGCGCCGTGGAGAAGAACGTCGCGGCGATCTTCACCAAGCTCGGCCTCGAGCCCGACGCGGCCGACCACCGGCGCGTGCTGGCGGTGCTGCGGTACCTCGGCGTCTGACCGCTGCGCACGCCCTCAGCAGCCGGGTGGGCGCGAGGCCTCGAGCCCCGCGCCCACCCGGTTCTGCTCACCTGCACGGGACCGGGGGTCGGTCCCGCCGTCCTCAGCCGCGGTGCGGCGCCCGCGTCGTCCAGAGCACCTGGCGCAGGTCCTGGTACTGCGGCTTGGGCTGCAGGTTGTCGTCGAACAGCAGCGCCGCACCCTCACCGGCGAACACCCCGGGGATCCACGAGTTGGAGTCCGCGACGCCCCACACCGTGTAGGAGATGCAGCTGCGCACCGCGAGGCACGCCTGCAGCGTCTGCTTCCAGTAGGACTCCTGCGTGGCCTGCAGCGCAGGAGTCAGCGGGACGTCGGTGTACGACCCCGGCTTGGCCGGGTCCGGCTGGACGAAGGTGCGGACGTCCACCTCGGTCAGCGCGACCTTGAGGCCCAGCGCGGCGAACCGCTGCAGGTTGTTCTGCAGGTCCGGGAACCCGTACTGGGTGTCGAGGTGGCCCTGGAAGCCCACGCCCGCGATCGGCACACCGGCCGCCTGCAGCTGCTGCACGAAGCCGTACACCGCGTTGCTCTTCGCCCCGATGAACTCGAGGTTGTAGTCGTTGTAGAACAGCAGCGCGTGCGGATCGGCCTGGTGCGCCCACCGGAAGGCGTCGGCGATGTAGTCGAGCCCGTTCATGCCGAGCGCCTGGTAGGCCTTGTAGAAGACGTCCTGGCGGGGCGTGCCGTCGTCGTTGAACGCCTCGTTCACCACGTCCCACTGCCAGATGTGGCCGCGGAAGTGGCTGACCTCGTCGACCACGTGCTTGCGCAGCAGGTCGCGCACCTGCTGCGGCGTGAACGTGGTGGTGGTGCCGTCGGTCGACAGCCAGGACGGCAGCTGGTTGTGCCACACCAGCGTGTGGCCGCGCACCAGCTGGTGGTTCTCCTGTGCGGCGGCGACGAGGCGGTCCGCGGCCGCCCAGTCGTACGTGCCCTGGGTCGGCTCGACCAGCTGCCACTTCATGACGTTCTCGGGGGTGACCGTGCTGAACTGCTGGTCGACGATGCGGGTGTAGGCCGCGTCGGACCCGTACAGGTCCATGTTGACGGCCGTGCCGACCTTCAGCCCGGACCGCATGGCGAGGATGCGCAGGCTGGGCTGGGTGCTCAGCACGCTGTGGGCGGAACGGTCGGGGGCGTCGGTGCCACGGACGTCCGATGCGGTCGCGGCGGCGGGCGTCGCGGCGAGGGCGACCGCCGCGAGGGCGGCCGCGAGCAGGGGTTGACGGATGCGCACTGCGTGCTCCTTTGCAGCAGAGGGCTGCGCCCCAGGACATGACGCAGGGGACGCCGCCGGCGTTTCGATAACGTTTTACATCCGGATGTGCCTCGACAGTAGGTGCGGTCCCGACGCCGGTCAACCGGAACGACCAGGCGAGTCATGAGCATCGTGACAGCGCTGTTCGGCGGGTCCGGGGGCGCCGGACGACCACAGGCGTTGTGACCTCAGGCGATGCCCGACAACCCTGCCCCGGCGAGCCACCGCTGCACTCCCCGGGCCGCGACCGCACCGGTGCTGAAGCACCCCTGCAGCAGGTAGCCGCCCGTCGGCGCCTCCCAGTCGAGCATCTCGCCGGCGACGAAGGTGCCCGGCAGCCGGTGCAGCATGAGCTGCTCGTCCACCTCCGACCACGCCACGCCGCCCGCGGTGGAGATCGCCCGGTCGATCGGCATGGTGCCCGTCACCACCACCGGCACGGCCTTGACCAGGGCGGCCGTCACCGCCGGGTCCGTCGGGAGCCCGCCGCCGGCCTCCCACAGCAGCGCCGTGGACACGGCGTCGAGCCCGATGCTGCGGCGCAGCCAGGACGGTGCCGAGTCCTTGGCCCGGCGGCGGGACAGCCGCTGCTCGAGCTCGGTGACCGTCAGGTCGGGCCGCAGGTCGACGTGCAGCACGCACCGCCCGTCGGCGTCCAGCGCCTCGCGGATCGGCACCCCGACGGCATACACCGGTCCACCCTCGAGCCCGGCGGCGGTGACCATCGCGTCCCCCGTTGCCGTGCCCGTCCGCCCGGCCACCGTCAGCGCCACGTGCTTGAGCGGCACGCCGGCGAATCGGTCGGCGAACACGGGCGACCACCCCACCCGCACGCCGACGTTCGCCGGCCGGAGCGCCCGGACCTGCACGCCGCGTCCGGCGAGCAGCGGAACCCAGCCGCCGTCCGAGCCGAGCCGGGGCCACGACGCACCGCCGAGCGCGAGCACGGTGGCATCGGCCCGAACCTCCGTCGGCACGCCGCCGGCGTCGACGAAGCTCAGGTCGCCGTCCCGCGTCCAGCCCGTCCACCGCTCCCGCGTCCGGACCTGCACCCCGAGCCCCGCGAGCCGCGCGAGCCAGGCGCGGACCAGCGGGACGGCCCGGAACGACGCGGGGAACACCCGCCCGCTCGACCCGACGAACGTCGGCTCGCCCAGGTCGGCGCACCACCGGCGGAGCGCGTCGGGGCCGAAGTCCGCCAGCATCGGGTCGAGGCGGTCCGCCGACGGGCCGTACCGGGTGCGGAACCGGTCGAGCGGCTCCGAATGGGTGATGTTGAGGCCTCCGTGGCCCGCCATCAGCAGCTTGCGCGCCACCGACGGCATGCGGTCGTGCACCGTGACGTCGACCCCGGCGGCCGCCAGCCGCTCGGCCGCCATCAGCCCGGCGGGTCCCCCGCCCACGACGTGGACGACCGTCACCGGCGGGGCCAGCGCGGCACGAACCGCGGCGTCCGGGCCGCGTACTCCGGGTACGCCGCGAACCGCCGGGCCAGGCGGACCTCCTCCCACCGGGCCTTCACGGTGAGCAGGACGACGAGGCCCGCGAACGCGAGCGCACGCCGGCCGCTGCCGGTGGCGACGACGTACGAGCCCGAGGCGAGCAGCAGCCCGGTGTAGATCGGGTGCCGCACCACCCGGTACAGGCCCCCGGTGCGCAGCTGCGCGTGCTCGTTGGGGATGGGCACGGCGGTCAGGCCGCGGCCGAGCGCCGTGCCGCCGAGCAGCATGACGACGACGCCCGCGAGCACCCCGAGCAGCCCCAGCAGCCGCAGCCAGGCCGGCACCGGCCAGCCCCAGCCGCCCGGCAGGAACGCGATCAGCGCCAGGAGGAGGAACTGCGCCGCGACCAGCAGCCGGGCCGTGCGCACCTCATCGGCGGAGAAGGTGTCGCCCTCGCCGGGCGGACCGCTGGTCGTCACCGGCTCATGATGCCGGAGCGCCGCGGGTCAGTGGTCCGCGACCGCGTCCTCCAGCCACAGGGCGCGGCGCGGGCACGCCCGCACGGCGCGCCGCGCCTGTCGGGTCGCGGCACCGGGCTCGAGCTGCCCGGCCAGCACCGGGTAGCCCCAGCGGTCCAGCGTGACGCTCCGGTCGGCGAGCTGCGCGCACAGGCCGACGCCGGCGCAAGCCACCGGGTCGACGCGCAGCCGCAGGGCGGTCGTGGCGGCGCGGCTCACCGGCGCACCCCCGGCACCGGGACGTCCGCCCGGGACGAGCCGTCGGTGCAGGGCCCGCCGGCGAGGTGCGCCGCCACGTCCGCCTCGAAGGTCGCGACGGCGGAGGCGACCAGCCGCGTCGCACCGTCCGGGTGGTGGCAGGCGCCGCGGCCCTCCACCGCCCAGGCGTCGTCGAGCACCGCTCCGACGCCGCCGCCACGCCCGTCGGCGAGCGCCCGGAAGGAGTCGGCGAGCGCCGGCAGACCCAGTCGGCACGGGCCGCACTGACGGGCGCTCATCGAGGCGAGGTAGTCGACCAGGTCCGCCGTCGCGCGCAGCCCGCACCGGCCCGGGGCCAAGGGCATCACCACTCCGGCGCCGAGCGTCAGCCCCTCGGCGCGCAGCGCGCGCTCGTCCAGCGGCAGGTGCGCCAGCCGCTCCCAGGGCGCCCACAGGCCTCCGTACCCGCCGAGCAGCACCGCCTCGGGTGCGGACGGCCAGCCGAGACCGCCGAGCAGCTGTCCGAACGTGGTGGACTGCTCCACCTCGACCACCACCCGCTCGGTGCCGAGCACCGAGAGCAGCCGAGTCGTGGACGGGGCGTGACCGCGGGCCAGCAGGGCCAGCCGCGCCAGGGTCTCGACGTTGTGCACCAGCGTCCGGGGTGCCCGGGGGTCGCGGGGTCGGCGGCGGACGGTCGGCAGCGCGGAGCCGCCCTGCACGGCACCGGCGATCGCGCTCGACTCACCGGCGAGGTAGTGCACCGGACCCATCAGCACGTCGACGCGGTGCCGCGCATCGCTCCACCGCCGCTCGTCGAGGGCGGCCAGGACGGCCCGACGCCCGCCGTCGTCGTCACCGTGCAGCCACACGACGGCGCGCTGGGCGCCCAGGGCCTCCGCGGTGAGCATCAGGCCGTCGAGCACCAGGTGCGGACGCTGGCGCAGCAGGGTGCCGTCCTTGCCGGCCACCGGTTCGCTCTCCGCGCCGTTGGCCACGACGGTCAGCGGTCCGACCCCGGCCGCGAGCGCCCGCCACCGCAGAGCGGCGGGCACGTGGGCGCCACCGTGCCCCGTCAGGCCCGTGCGCTCGAGCAGGTCGACGAGCCCGGGGTCGCCGAGCGGCCGGGGGCCCAGCCGGTCGAGGTGCACCGCCAGGGGTTCCGCCGCGACGGGGTGCACCGGGTCGGCAGGGCCGGAGGTGCGCAGCCGCACGTCCCGCAGCAGCAGGCGGTGCGCCCCGTCGGCGGGGGCCCCGACGGTGCCGCCCGGCAGCATCGGGAACGTCGTCAGGCCGCTCATCGCCACGGTCCGCGTCCCACCACGGGGATCTGGCGCGTCGGAGCCGTGTCCCGCGCCGGCTCGTCCCGCGGACCCGCCTCGGGCAGCACGCCGCCGCGCCGGGCGGAGGTGTCCCCCGGCGCCCCGGCAGGCCGCGGCGCCGGCACCCGCTGCAGGTCCCGCGCGAGCTCGCCGACCTCGTCCGCCGGCGTCCGGGCGGCGTAGCGGGTCACCGCGAGCGCGACGACGGCGCACCCCGTGCCGACGTAGAAGCCGCGCAGGGCGACGACGTCGGAGCCGGCCAGCACGCTGTGCGCCCAGACGAGCACGAGCAGCGCCGCCGCGACCTTGTGCACCGGCCACCACAGCCGCCCGACCCGGCCGGCGAACCGGGCGGTCAGGCCCGTGACCAGGCCGGCCCACGCCGCGATCACGCCGAGGCTGACGGGCACCGGTCGGTACCGCGCCGCCATCGGCAGCAGCGCGCCGACCCAGCCGACCTTCGCCCACGGGTCCGTGGCCAGCACCACCACGTGCAGCACGGTGAAGGCCAGGGTGAACGTGGCGATGCTCGCGTGCAGCGCCAGGCGCGTCCGGGCGGAGGGCCGGCGCAGGTGCCGGGCCCAGGGGTGGGCCAGCAGGATCCCGGTGCTCACCAGCAGGAGCAGGAGCATGTAGGACGTCAACCCGGCGGCGCGGCCGAGCACCCAGTGCGCGGTGCGGCCGCCGGCCGCGTCGAGCACCAGCCGACCGACCGCGACCAGGCTCACCGCCGTGGCCACCACCAGGGCGGCGGTGGCGACGCGCAGCAGCGCGGTGCCGGGCTCCGGCGGCCGGTTCACGCGGCGCGCCAGACGACGTAGGGCTCCATGGCCACCGACACCCGGACCTCCCCGGTGTCCGTCACCCAGGCGGCTGCGAGCTCCCGCACGTGCGCCTGCGCCTCCACCTCGACGGCGCCGGCGAGGAACAGCGTCTTGCTCCAGACCTCGGCCCACACCGGGTCGCGGTGCACAACCGTGACCGCCGCCAGGCCGGGGCCGCCCGGCCGGCCGGTACGGGGGTCGACCAGGTGGTGCACCGGCGTGCCGTCCGGCGCCGACCAGCGCCGGCGGCGGATCGAGGACGTCGCGCACGCCCGGTCGGACAGCGAGAGCACCAGCACCGGGTCCGCCCCGCCGTGCGGGTCCTCGACGCCGACCTTCCAGCCGTCGCCCTCCGGCCCGTCGCCGCCGAGCCACTCGTCGCCGCCGGCGTCCACCAGCACGGCGCTGCCGGCACCCGCGAGCGCGCGTGCGGCGCGCCGCACGGCGAACCCCTTGCCGATCCCGCCGAGGTCGATCGGGGAGCCGTCCAGGTGCACGAGCCGACGGTCGGCGCCGTCCTCTCCCGGGAGCACCGCCACCCGCCACTGGGCCGCGGTGCCGGACGTCGGGCTGATCGGCGGGACGGTGGCCGGAACGGCCGTGCCGGCCAGGCCGGTCGCCGGCTCGATCGGGGGAAGCGCCGACGGCACGGTCGTGGACGCCGCCGTCGTCGACCACTCCGGGCGACCGTCCCGCACCCCGGCGCCGGGCGCGCCGACCAGCTGGTCGAACGTGCGGTCGTAGCCCCATGCCACCAGCCGGTCGAGCACCCGCGGGTCGAACAGGCCGCCGGTCGCACGGTGCGCGCGCTCGGCCTCCTCGAGCGCCTCCGCGAGCACCCCGGGCACCAGGTGCCACGACGAGGGCTGCGCGTTGAGCCGGGACAGGGCCGACGTCGCCTCGAACCGCGTCAGGTGCGTGGCGACGGACCGGATCGCGGCGCAGGCCGCCTCGACCGCCCGCGACGCGTCCGGACCGGGGTCGACCACGCGCACCTCCACGTCGCTGGCCATCGACCGGAACGCCGCGCTCAGCTGGTGCGACCCGGCGGTCACCGTCATCAGGACGCCTTGGTGGTGGTGTGCACCGGCGGTGCGGCGACCGGCGCGGGGGCCGGGGCGGCGGGCCGCACCGGTGCCACCGGCCGCGCCGGCGCCTTGGTGGGCGCGGGGGCGGGGGCCGCGGCAGCTGCGGTGCGTGCGGCGGCCTGCTGGTCGAGGGTCGCCTGGAGCGCCACGATGCGCGCACGTGCGTCCTGGATCGCCGCGAGGGCAGCCGTGACCTGCGGGTCCACGGTCGCGGACGCCACGGGCGCCGGCGGCGAGGTCGGCACGGCGGCCGGCTCGTGGGAGGCCGCCCACGCGACGCCGCCGCCGAACCCACCCACGCCGAGCGGTACCAGGCCCAGGGCGGCCAGCCGCCGGGCCTGCCGGGCGCGGTCAGTCATCGGACCCGGAGCCCTCGTGCTCGGGCGCCTCGTGGTCGCCGCTCTCCGCCGGCTCGTGCGTCACGGTCGGGGCGTGCTCGGGCGCCTCGACGACGGCGGGCGCAGGCGCGGGCGCCTCCTCGGTCGGCGCGGGCGCCGTCGTGGCGACCGCCGGGGTCGGCGCCGGCAGCGCCGCCACCGCGGACTGCAGCCCGGCCAGCTGGTCCTGCAGGTCGTGCGCCTCCTGCGTGAGCGCCACCACCTGGGGGTCGGCGCTCGGCTGTGCCACGGCGGACGGGGCCGCCTGCGGCGACCCGGTGGCGGCGTAGGCCGCGGTGAGCACACCGGCGCCGACGAGCGCGACGCCCGCCGTGCCGGCGAGAGCGGTGCGAGCGGTCCAGCGCACGAGGGTCCTCCTTCGTCCGACGGCCCCGGTGGCCTCGTCGAGGAGCAGCGTCGGCGCCGCGCGGTGAGGTGCGCGGCAACCGGCGGCTAAGACTCGGTTAACTCCGCCGGGAGGATCAGGGCGAACCGGGCACCTCGCCCGTCGAGGCCCGGTCCGACCTCCAGCCGCCCGCCCGCGCGCTCGGCGGTGCGCCGCGCGACGTCGACCCCGAGACCCGTGGACCCCGTCCCCGAGCGCCCACGCTGCGTGAGGGCGCCGTCGGCCAGGCCCGGACCGGCGTCGGCCACGGCGACGACGACGACGCCGGGCCCGCGGTGCACCGTCAGCGCCAGCGCGGTCCCGGCGGGCGTGTGCCGCAGCACGTTGTCCACCAGCACGTCGAGCGCGGCGCCGAGCTCGCCCGGGTCCACCCCGACCGTGCTCGGGCCGGGCGGCAGGTCGACCGTCAGAGGACGCCCCTGGTGGACCGCCAGCACCCGCCAGAACGTCGCCCTGCCTTGGACCACCTCCGCGGCGTCGCAGGTCGCGGGGACACGCGGGTCGTGCGTGCGCGCCGCGTGGATGACGGTGTCCACCGCCGCGACCAGACCGTCGACGTGCGTGCCCACCCGTGCCCGCTCGGCGGGGTCGGCGAGCAGGTCGACGTCCAGGCGGAGCGCGGTGATGGGCGTGCGCAACCGGTGCGAGAGGTCGGCGACCAGCTCCCGCTCGTCGGCGAGGAGACCGGCGACGCGGTCGCCCAGTCCGTTGAGCACCGCACCCACCGACTGGATCTCGGCGGGCCCGCTGGGTACCACCCGGGCGGCCAGGTCCCCGGAGCCGAGACGCTCGGCGACGTCCGCCAGGTCCCGCACCGAGCGCGACAGCCGCGCGGCGATCCGGTCGCCGGCGAAGGCCGTGACGGCCAGCAGCGCCAGGCCGACCAGCGCGAGCACGCTCCAGGCGCGCAGCACGCCTGCGGTGAGCAGGGCGTCCGGCACGAAGGTGCGCACCACCGCGGTCCCGGCCGATCCGCCGACCGGCAGCAGCACCTCGACGCCGCCGTCGGTGCGGGCGGTCAGCGCGCGGCCGAGCCCGGCGAGGTCGACGGCCGCGCTCCGGGACGCCGGCGCACCGGCGACGCTGCCGTCGGGCAGGAACACGCTGGTGCGCCGGGCGCCCGCGTTGACCGCGAGCAGGGTCGCCTGCAGGCGGGCCGGGTCCTGCGCGACCACCCCCGCGAACATCGCGACCTGCTGCGCGTCCTGACGCGCGCCGGCCAGCGCTCGCTCGGCGGCGAGCGAGCGCGCCAGCAGCCCGAGCGGCACCAGGAAGGCGACCAGCATGACGGACGTCATCGCCAGGCCGTACCGCACCAGGAGGCCTCTCACGACGGCGGCACCAGCTTGACGCCCACCCCGCGCACCCGGTGCAGGTACACCGGCTCCTCCGCGGTCTCCCCGAGCTTGCGCCGCAGCCAGTGCAGGTGGACGTCCACGGTCTTGTCCGCCCCGCCGTAGGGCTGGTTCCACACCTTGGCCAGGAGCTCGCGCTTGGCCACCACCTCGCCGCTGCGCTCGGCGAGGTACGCGAGCAGGTCGAACTCCTTGGGGCTCAGCTCGAGCGGGGTGCCGTCGAGGGTCGCCGTCCGGGCGCGCACGTCGACCGCCAGCCCGCCCACCACCAGCGGACCCGCCGGACGGCCGTGGTCCGACCGGCGCAGCACGGCCCGGATGCGCGCCTCGAGCTGGTCCGCGGCGAACGGCTTGACGAGGTAGTCGTCGGCGCCGGCGTCGAGCACGGACACGATCCCGGCTCCGTCGTCCCGCGCGCTGATCACGATCACCGGGACGTCGGAGACCGCCCGGATCATCGCCAGCAGGGCGGCACCGTCCAGGTCCGGCAGGCCCAGGTCCAGCAGCACCACGTCCGGCGGGTGGTCCACCAGGCTCTGCAGGCCCTCCAGGGCGTTCGGCGCGGTCATCGTCGAGTGCGCGCGCGCCGACAGGGACCGCACCAGTGCCGTCCGGATCGTCGCGTCGTCCTCGATGATGAGCACGTCCGCCACACCCCGGAACCTAGGCCATCGGCGGCCGGGCACCGCCGCCCGACGCCGCCGCTGCGCGGATCTTGCGCCCTCCTTAACGTTCCCTTGGCCCGCGCGTGGGCCACCATGGACCGTGCCCCGCAGCAGCTCCGGGACCGGACGGCGTCCGGGTCCGCCGACGCCCCCGCACGCCTCCGGGCGCTCCGCGGCGCGGCGCATCGGCGCGCTCGCCGCGTCCGGGTGGCTGCTGGGCGTCGCGGTGACCGGGGTGATCGCCAGCCGTGCGGTCGCCGTGCTGGACACCGAGACCTCCCGGAGCGGCGTGCTGTCCCGCACCGAGGTGGACAGGGCCCTCGTGGCCGCCCGCGCCGCCGCGAGCGCGGCCGCCACCAGGCCCGCACCGACCGGCACCCCGACCGCCTCGCCACCGGTGGCCACCCCGGCCGCCGCACCCGAGGCCACACCCCCCACCGAACGGCCGCTCCCCCCGCCGCCGGCGTCCGCGCCGCCGCGGACGCCGGTCGCCGTGGCGCGGACGTGGACCGTGCCGGGCGGCACCGTCGCCGCCTCGTGCACCGGGGCTGCGATCTCGCTGCTCTACGCGACACCGCTCGACGGGTGGACCGTCGAGGTGGGCGCCGCCGGCCCGGACCACCTCGAGGTCGAGCTGCGGCAGTCCGGCGCGGAGACCAAGGTGACGGCGGTGTGCGGCGGCGGGGTGCCCCAGCAGACGGTCACCCAGGGCACCCCGGACGGGGCGGACGACCACTCCTCGTCCGACGGCTGAGGCCTGCTCCGCCGACGGCCGAGCCGTGCACCGCCGGAGGGGCGAGCAGCCCCGCGCCCGTCAGACGGTGAAGGCGGCGACGCGGGTGCGCAGGTCGGCCGAGAGGCGGGCCAGCTCGGCGACGGAGTCGCCCATCTGCCCCAGCACCTGGGAGGACGTGGACGCCGCGGAAGCGACCGAGGTGATGTTCTGGGCGATCTCCCCCGACCCCGTCGCAGCCTCCGTCACCCCCCGGGACATCTCGTTGGTCGTCGCGGTCTGCTCCTCCACCGCCGAGGCGATCGTCATCTGGTGATCGTTGATCGCCGCCACGATCGACCCGATCTGCCCGATCGAGGACACCGCCCCCGCCGTGTCCGCCTGGATCGTCTCCACCCGACGCGCGATGTCCTCCGTCGCCTTCGCCGTCTCCCGCGCCAGGTCCTTGACCTCCCCGGCCACCACCGCGAACCCCTTGCCCGCCTCCCCCGCCCGCGCCGCCTCGATCGTCGCGTTCAACGCCAACAAGTTCGTCTGCTCCGCGATGGACGTGATCAGCTTGACCACGTTGCCGATCTCCGCACTGGACTCCCCCAGCCGGCCCACCGACTCGTTCGCCGCCGCCGCCACCCCCGTCGCCTGCGAGGCGACCTTCGCCGCCTCCGTCGCCGACTGCGCGATCTCCCGGATGCTCGCCCCCATCTGCTCCGCACCCGCCGCCACCGCCTGCACGTTGCGCGACACCTGCTCCGCCGCCGCGGCCACCACGCCGGCCTGCACGGACGTCTCCTCCGACCCCGACGCCACCTGACCCGACGCCGCCGACAGCTCCTCCGCCGCCGCCGCCACCGCCGCCGCCGTCTCGGCCACCACGCTCAACGTCCCCCGCAACGACCCCTGCGCCGAGGTCAACGCCGCCGCCATCCGACCCACCTCGTCCCGCGAGTCCAGGTGCAGCTCCTTGGTCAGGTCACCGGCCGCCATCGCCTCCAGACCCGCCTTCACCGCATTCACCTTCGCCAGCACCCCACGCAGGACCGCCATCCCCAGGACGATCGCCAGCACGGAGGCCACACCCAGGACGATCCACATGATCCGGATCGCCGACGCCGCCTGCGCGGCCCCCGTGTCGTGCAGAGACTTGGCGAGCTTCGCCAGAGCAGCCGCCTCCGACGTGACGGCCGTGTTCGCGGCGGTGGCCTGGTCCCGCAGCCCGCCCACCGTGTAGGCGAGCGCGCCGGCGCGGTCACCGGTGGTCATCAGGTCGAACATCTTCTGGGAGTCGACCTGGTACGCGGCCATCTCCGTCTCCATGGCCTTGGCGCTCTGGGGGCTCGACGCCATCGGCTCGTACTTGGTCAGCAGCGCCTGCGTGTCCTTGAACCGGCCCTGCAGCTCGGCGATCATCCCAGTCAGATCGGCACCGCTCAGGGCGGGCACCTCCGCGTTGCGGACCCGGTCCCCGGCGAACTGCTGCTGGATGTCGACGATCGCCGTCAACGGCACCGTCGTCCTGTCGTACAGCCGCCCGGACTCCGAGCTCAGGGAGTCCATCCGCTGCACCGACAACCCCGTCAGCCCGGCGGCGACCAGGACGAGCAGGGCGAGGCACAGCCCGATCTTCAGGGCGATCGACGAGTCGGCGGTCAGCCGCTTCAGCAGCGAGCGGGGCGCCGGAGGCACGACGGTGGACATGGCGAGCTCCCTTCGGGCGGCGGACCTTCCGACACTTGGTCCACCGATCGGCGGATACCGGCCCTGGTATAGGGGTAGTCGGTGTGATCTTGGACATGTGCCCAGGTAGCACCGGGTGAAGTTGGACGCGCCCCCGGAGCGGGACGGCTCAGGCCGTCGCAGCGACCCGTCCTGCGACCATCGGCACCACCCGGTCCGCGAGCGCGCGTGCGTCCGCCGGCTCGTGGGTCACCAGCACCACCGGACGCTCACCGTCCAACGCGTGCCGGCGGACCACCTCCTGCAGCAGCGGCCGCGCGGCCTCGTCCAGAGCCGCGAACGGCTCGTCCAGCAGCAGCACGTCCGGTTCGGCGGCCAGTGTGCGAGCGAGCGCAACGGCCTGCGCCTGCCCACCGGACAGCCGGGCCGCGCTCCGGCCGGCGTGGGGCAGCATGCCGACCTGGTCGAGCCACTGCCGCGCCTGCTCCTGGGCCTGCGGACGCGGCACGCCCTGGGCGCGCAGCCCGAAGGCGACGTTCTCGAGCACCGACAGGTGCGGGAACACGCGGTGGTGCTGGAACACCAGGCCGCAGCGGCGCAGCTCGGTGGGCACGTGCACGCGGTGGGCCACGTCGTCCAGCACGTGCGACCCCAGCACGACGCGCCCGTCGTCGAGCCCGACCAGCCCGGCGACGGCCTGCAGGAACGTCGACTTGCCCGCGCCGTTGGGACCGACCAGCGCGACCGTCTCCCCCGGCTGCACGGTCAGCGCCACCTCGAGCGTGAACGCCGGCCGGCGCACCACCACGCGCGCGTCCAGCCTCATGAAGGACCGCCCGTCAGCGCCGAGAGCCATCGCGTGCGCAGGCCGATCAGCACGGCGAGCGAGACGCCGATCAGCACCAGCGACAGGGCGACGGCCTGCGCGGGGTCCTGCTCCATCGCCAGGTAGATCGCCAGCGGCATGGTGCGCGTGGTGCCCGGGTAGTTGCCGGCGAAGGTGATGGTGGCCCCGAACTCGCCGAGCGCGCGGGCGAAGCACAGCACCGCCCCCGCCAGCACGCCGGGCGCCACCAGCGGCAGCGTGATCCGCCGGAACGTGTACCAGCGGGTCGCGCCGAGCGTCGCGGCCGCCTGCTCGTACTGCTCGTCCGCGCTGCGCAGGGCGCCGTCCACCGCCAGGACCAGGAACGGCAGCGCGACGAACGCCTCGGCGATCACCACCGCCGTGGACGTGAACGGCACGGTGATCCCGAACCAGGTGTCCAGGTGCCGTCCCAGCAGGCCACGGCGGCCCAGCAACGTCAGCAGCGCCACGCCGCCGACCACCGGCGGCAGCACCAGCGGCATCGTGGTCACCGCACGCAGCAGTCCGCGGCCCGGCAGCGCGGTGCGGGCGAGCACCCAGGCGAGCGGCACGCCGAGCAGCAGGCACAGCACCGTGGCGGCCGTCGCGGTGCGCAACGACAGCCACAGCGCCTGCAGCACCGGGCCGGACGCGATCAGGCCGCCGAGCCGGCTCCACGGGGCGGTGACCAGCAGGGCGACGAAGGGTCCGACGAGGAACAGCACGCCGACGGCGGCGAGCACCAGCAGCAGCACGGGCGGACGGCTGCGTCGGCGAGGTCGGACGCGCCCCACCACCACAGGTCCCCTCTCTCTGACGGTGCCCGGCCGGCGGCGCCGACCTGCCCGAACTCTCTCAGGCCGCGTCGAACCCCGCGTCGGTGAGCACCTTCTGGCCCTGGGCGGACAGCACCAGGTCGACGAACGCCTGGGCCGCGGCATGGTTGCGGGCCCCGGCGACGGTGGCGATCGGGTAGTCGTTGCGGGCGGTGGACGCCTGCGGGAAGTCGATGCCCTGCACCTTGTCGCCCGCGGACCGCACGTCGGTCCGGTACACCAGCGCCGCGTCGACCTCGCCGAGGATCGCCTTGGTCAGCGTCGCGGTGACGTCCTTCTCGTAGGTGTCCGGCGCCGGGGTGATGCCCGCTGCGGCGAACGCGGTCGCGGCGGCCGACCCGCACGGCACCTCGACGGCGCAGAGCGCGATCTTCAGCTGCGGCTTGGCGAAGTCCGCGAGCCCCGTCACGTGACCGGGGTTGCCGGCCGGCACGACGATCTCCAGCGAGTTGTGCGCGAAGGTGACGGGCCGGTCGGTGACGGTCGAGGCCGCCTTCATCGTCGCGGGGTTGGCGGAGGCGAAGACGTCGGCCGGGGCACCCTGCTCCAGCTGCTGCGCCAACGTCGACGACGCGCCGAAGCTGAAGGTGATGTGCAGACCGGGGTTCTCCGCCATCAGCCGGTCCCCCAGCGCGGTGAAGGTCTGCTGCAGCGAGGCGGCCGCGAACACCACCAGCTGACCGGTCAGCGGGGCCCGGCTGGACGCCGACCTGGTCGGCGTCGTCGACGAGGTGCTGCCGGCCGCTCCGGCGCCCGGACCGGCGGCGCAGGCCGTCAGCAGCAGCCCGACCGCGGTGGCCACCGGAACGGCACGGCCGGCACGGACCGCGCCGCGCCGCGAGCCGGCTGCGGCCGTCGTGCCGCGTCCCGTCGTCCCTCGTCGTGCGCTCATGCCCGCCGCCTCTCGAAACCCGCAACCAGCGGGGTGTCCACCCCGGTCGGACCCGTCCGCGACGCGCCGCCCGGCGACCCGAGCGGCTGCGCCCGCCCAGGCAGAGTCTCGGCGAAGAACCGCGAGTTGTCGTCCTGGTACTGCTGCCAGTCGGCGGGCAGGTCGTCCTCGTAGTAGATCGCGAGCACGGGGCAGACGGGTTCGCAGGCGCCGCAGTCCACGCACTCGTCCGGGTGGATGTACAGCGACCGGCCCCCTTCGTAGATGCAGTCGACGGGGCACTCCGCGACGCACGCGCGGTCCTTCACGTCGATGCACGGCTCGGCGATCACGTAGACCATGTCTCTCCCACTGGCTCTGCGACGGGCTGGACGGAGCGCGCGTGCGACGGACGACGAGGTCCGAAGCGACGGGCGCACGGTCGGTCGGCGCCGCGACACGCCGGACGTGGCGCGACGACCTCCGGACACGATATTTTCACAGCCACACCCGTAGTAAGTTCCCCCCGCACAGATCGTGGCGGATCGAGGAGGATCACGTGGCTCAGCTGGCCACCTCAGGCAGAGTGCTCGAGGGCTGGAACCCGGAGGACGAGCAGCGCTGGGACAGCAAGATCGCCTGGCGGACGCTGGCGGTGAGCACGTACTCGCTGCTGATCGCGTTCTGCGTCTGGTACCTGGTCTCCGCCGTGGCGCCCAAGCTCGACGAGATCGGCTTCACGCTGACCAAGCCGCAGCTGTACTGGCTGGTGGCGATCCCCGGTCTGTCCGGCGGCCTGCTGCGGCTCGTCTACATGTTCCTGCCGCCGGTGCTGGGCACCCGCAAGCTGGTCGGCATCACCTCGCTCCTGCTGGTGATCCCGATGCTCGGGTGGTTCTCGGCGGTCGGCAACCCCAAGACCCCGTACTGGTGGTTGCTGGTGCTGGCGGCGCTCACCGGCATCGGCGGCGGCTGCTTCTCCGGCTACATGCCGTCCACCGGGTACTTCTTCCCCAAGCGGCTGGCCGGTACGGCCCTCGGCCTCCAGGCCGGCCTCGGCAACTTCGGCGTCTCGCTGATCCAGTTCCTCGGTCCCTGGGTGATGGGCTTCGGGCTGTTCGGCCTGCAGATGGTCGGCACGCAGCACGCGCGCAGCGGGCACGTGCTCAACGTGTACAACGCCGCGATCGTGCTGGTGCCGTGGACCGTGCTGGCCGCGATCCTGGCGTTCTGGCTGCTCAAGGACGTGCCGATCAAGGCCAACTTCCGCCAGCAGATCGACATCTTCGGCAACCGCAACACCTGGGTGCTCACCGCCGTCTACATCATGACCTTCGGCGCCTTCTCCGGCTTCGCCGCCCAGCTGGCGCTGATCATCAACAACACGTTCGGCAAGGACTCGCCGTTCGCCACGGGCGGGCACTACGCCGCCTCGACCCTGCCGCTGGGCGGCACGTTCGCCTTCCTGGCGCCGCTGATCGGCTCGCTGGTCCGCGCCGTGTGGGGCCCGCTGTGCGACCGGTTCGGCGGGGCGATCTGGACGTTCGTCGGCGGCGCCGGGATGGTCGTCTCCGCAGCGGTCGCCTCGATCTACCTGTCCCCGCGCACGCCGCACGACTTCTGGCCGTTCCTGTTCGCGATGCTCGTGCTCTTCTTCTTCACCGGCATCGGCAACGCGGGCACGTTCAAGCAGATGCCGATGATCCTGCCGCCCCGCCAGGCCGGCGGCGTCATCGGGTGGACCGCCGCGATCGCGTCGTTCGGACCGTTCTTCGTCGGCGTCGCCCTCACCGCCGTCACGCCGAAGTCGTTCTTCATCGGCGCGACCGTCTACTTCGCCATCTGCACCGCGCTCGTCTGGGTCTTCTACGCGCGGCCCCGGGCCCCGTTCCCCAGCTGACGCGCGCCCGCACCCCGCGTCGGCCTGCGGGCCGTCCGCACCTCACACCGCAGCTCGAGCCGCCAGTTCGGAGACCCCCCATGCCCGCAGGCCCTGCCGTGCCCGCGGCCGGCGCCACCGCCGACCCCGCCGCGCCGATCTACCGCTTCGGCTCGTTCCTGCGCCGCGGCGAGGCGTCGCCGGACGCCCGGCAGCTGTTCCTCACCGGCGGCCGCGAGGCCGACCGGTTCTACCGGGACCGGTGGAGCCACGACAAGGTGGTGCGCTCCACGCACGGCGTGAACTGCACGGGCTCCTGCTCGTGGAACGTGTACGTCAAGGACGGCGTGATCACCTGGGAGTCGCAGGCCACCGACTACCCGAGCACCGGCCCGGACCTGCCGGAGTACGAGCCCCGGGGCTGCCCGCGCGGCGCGTCCTTCTCCTGGTACACGTACTCCCCCACGCGCATCCGGTACCCGTACGTGCGCGGCGTGCTGCTCGACTTCTACCGCGAGGCGAAGGCCCGGCTCGGCGACCCGGTGCTGGCGTGGCGCGACGTGGTGGAGGACCCCGAGAAGGCGCGGGCGTACAAGTCGGCGCGCGGCAAGGGCGGCCTGGTCCGGGCGTCGTGGGACGAGGCGGCCGAGATGGCCGCGGCCGCGCACGTCTACACGATCAAGCGGTACGGGCCGGACCGGCTGGCCGGCTTCTCGGTGATCCCGGCGATGTCGATGGTGTCCTACGGCGCCGGTGCCCGGTTCTACGAGCTGCTGGGCGCCACCATGCTGTCGTTCTACGACTGGTACGCCGACCTGCCGATGGCCTCGCCGCAGGTGTTCGGCGACCAGACCGACGTGCCGGAGTCCGGCGACTGGTTCAACGCGGGCTACCTGGTGATGTGGGGCTCCAACATCCCGGTGACCCGCACACCGGACGCGCACTTCATGACGGAGGCGCGGTACCACGGCCAGAAGGTGGTGGCCGTCTCCCCCGACTACGCCGACAACACCAAGTTCGCCGACGAGTGGCTGCGGATCGCCCCCGGCACCGACGGTGCGCTGGCGGCCGCGATGGGCCACGTGATCCTGTCCGAGTTCCACGTCGGGCAGCGCACGCCGTTCTTCCTCGACTACCTGCGGAAGTTCACCGACAGCCCGTTCCTGGTGCGGCTGAAGGCGCGCGACGGCGCGTTCGTGCCCGGCAAGTTCCTGGTCGCGGCGGACGTGGTGGCCGACGGCGTCGTCGACCCGGCGTCGCCCCTGGTCCGTGACGCCGAGGTGGCCGCCACCGCGAACGCCGCCTTCCGGCCGCTGGTGTGGGACCGCGAGGGCGGCATCGCCGACCCGGGCGGCACGCTGGCGGACCACTACGGCCCCGAGGGTGCCGGTCGGTGGAACCTCGACCTGTCCGGCGTGGACCCGGTGCTCTCGGCGCAGGACCTGCCGGGCGCCGAGCCGGTGGAGCTGCTGCTGCCGCGGTTCGACCTGCCGGGCGGGCCGGGCGACGGGTCGGTCGGCGCGGGCGTGGTGCGCCGCGGCGTCCCGGCGGTGCGCGTCGCCGACGGTGAGTACGTCACCACCGTCTACGACCTGCTGCTGGCGCAGTACGCGGTGCGCCGCGACGGGCTTCCGGGTGAGTGGCCGACGGGGTACGACGACGCGTCGACGCCCGGCACGCCGGCGTGGCAGGCGGAGCTGACCGGTGTCCCGGCAGCCGCCGCCGAGCGCATCGGCCGCGAGTTCGCCCAGAACGCGATCGACACGGGCGGCCGCTCGATGATCGTGATGGGCGCCGGCACCAACCACTTCTTCCACTCCGACGAGATCTACCGGACCTTCCTGGCGCTGACGACGATGTGCGCCACGCAGGGCGTCAACGGCGGCGGCTGGGCGCACTACGTCGGCCAGGAGAAGGTCCGGCCGATCACCGGGTTCGCGCAGTACGCGTTCGCCCTGGACTGGCAGCGGCCGGCCCGGCAGATGATCTCCGCCGGGTTCTTCTACCTGCTCACGGACCAGTGGCGGTACGACGGGACGCCGGTGGCGCGCATCGGCTCACCGCTGGCGGAGGGCTCGCTCGACGGGCTGACGACGGCGGACACCCTGGTCGAGTCGATGAAGCGCGGCTGGATGCCGTCGTTCCCCACGTTCTCCCGGTCCCCGCTGCTGCTGGGGCAGGAGGCCCGCCAGGCGGGCGTCGACCCCAAGGACTGGGTGGTGTCCCAGCTCGAGTCCGGCGACCTGCGCTTCGCCTGCGAGGACCCGGACGACCCGGAGAACTTCCCGCGGGTGCTCACGTCGTGGCGCACCAACCTGCTGGGCTCGTCCGCCAAGGGCGCCGAGTTCTTCTACCGGCACGTGATCGGCTCCGACAGCGCGGTGACGGCGGCCGAGGTCCCGGAGGACCGGCGGCCTGCGCAGATGGTGTGGCGGGACGCGGCCGCCGTCGGCAAGGTCGACCTGCTGCTGACCATGGACTTCCGCAACACGTCCACCACGCTCTACTCCGACATCGTGCTGCCGGCCGCCACCTGGTACGAGAAGAACGACCTCTCGTCCACCGACATGCACCCCTTCGTGCACTCGTTCGACGCGGCGATCGACCCGCCGTGGGAGGCCCGGACCGACTACCAGGCCTTCCAGACGCTGGCGGGCCTGGTCTCCCGGATGGCCGTGCGCCATCTGGGCACGCAGACGGACGTGGTCGCGGCACCCATCTCCCACGACAGCCCGGACGAGCTGGCCAACCCCGGCGGCGTGGTCCCGGACGTCTCGGTGGTGGGTCTGGTGCCCGGCGTGACGATGCCCAAGCTGGTCACCGTCGAGCGCGACTACACCGCGATCCGCGAGAAGTTCGACGCGATCGGGCCGCTGGCGGACGGCGTCGGCATGGTGACCAAGGGGGTGCAGTACCGCCCCGACCAGGAGGTCGCCGAGCTGGGCCGTCGCAACGGCACCGCGGCCGGCGGGGTGGCTGCCGGGCGGCCGCTGGTGGACACCGACGCCAAGGCCGCGGACATGATCCTGGCGCTGTCCGGCACCACCAACGGGCGGCTGGCGGCGCAGGGGTTCGCGGACCTCGAGCGGCGCACCGGGACGGCGTTCACCGACCTGGCCGACGGGTCCAAGGACCGACGCACCACGTTCGCGGACCTGCAGCGCGGCGGACCGCAGCCGGTGGTGACGTCCCCCGAGTGGTCGGGCTCCGAGCACGGCGGGCGGCGGTACAGCGCCTTCGTGATGAACGTCGAGCGGTCCCGGCCGTTCCACACGCTCACCGGCCGGCAGCACTTCTACCTGGACCACGACTGGATGCGCGACCTGGGCGAGCAGCTGCCGATCTTCCGGCCGCCGCTGGACCTGCACCACCTGTACGGGGAGAGCGCGGTCGGTGACACCGGGACGGCGGCCGGCGGCGAGGCGCAGGTGGCGGTCCGCTACCTCACCCCGCACAACAAGTGGTCGATCCACTCCCAGTACTTCGACAACCTGCACATGCTCACGCTCGGCCGAGGCGGCCAGGTGGTGTGGATGAGCCCCGCCGACGCGGAGAAGGTCGGGGTGCGGGACAACGACTGGATCGAGGCGTTCAACCGCAACGGCGTCGTCGTCGCGCGGGCCGTCGTCTCCCACCGCATGCCCGAGGGCACCGTGTTCATGTACCACGCGCAGGAACGGACCATGGGCACCCCGCTGACCGAGACCTCCGGCAAGCGCGGCGGCATCCACAACTCCCTGACCCGCGTGCTGATCAAGCCGACGCACCTGATCGGCGGCTACGCGCAGCAGAGCTACGCGTTCAACTACATCGGCCCGACGGGCAACCAGCGCGACGAGGTCACGCTGATCCGGCGGCGGTCGCAGGAGGTGCAGTTCTGATGAGAGTCATGGCCCAGATCGCCATGGTGATGAACCTCGACAAGTGCATCGGCTGCCACACCTGCTCGGTCACGTGCAAGCAGACGTGGACCAACCGGACCGGCACCGAGTACATGTGGTTCAACAACGTCGAGACGCGCCCCGGCGTCGGCTACCCCCACACGTGGGAGGACCAGGACCGCTGGAAGGGCGGCTGGACGCGCACCCGCTCCGGCCGGCTCAAGCCCCGGTCCGGCGGCCGGGTGGCCCGGTTCGCCAACCTGTTCGCCAACCCGGACCTGCCGGAGATCGTCGACTACTACGAGCCGTGGACGTACGAGTACGACAAGCTGCTCTCGGCGCCGAAGGACTCGAAGGACTTCCCGGTGGCGCGCCCGGTCAGCCAGCTGACCGGCAAGCCGATGGACACCATCGGGTGGGGCCCCAACTGGGACGACGACCTGGGCGGCTCGCCGGAGACGATGCAGCAGGACCCGGTGCTGGCCAAGATCAACACCGAGGTCCGCGCCGAGATCGAGCAGACGTTCATGTTCTACCTGCCGCGGATCTGCGAGCACTGCCTCAACCCGAGCTGCGTCGCGGCGTGCCCGTCCGGCGCGATGTACAAGCGGGCCGAGGACGGCATCGTGCTGGTGGACCAGGACCGGTGCCGCGGCTGGCGGATGTGCGTCTCGTCGTGCCCGTACAAGAAGGTCTACTTCAACCACACCACCGGCAAGGCCGAGAAGTGCACGCTGTGCTACCCGCGCCTCGAGGTCGGGCAGCCCACGGTGTGCTCGGAGACCTGCGTCGGCCGCCTGCGCTACCTCGGCGTGCTGCTGTACGACGCGGACCGCGTCACCGAGGCCGCCTCGGTGGAGGACCCGCAAGACCTCTACATGGCCCAGCGCTCGATCCTGCTCGACCCGTACGACCCGGACGTCGTGGCGGCGGCCCGGGCCGAGGGCGTGCCGGACTCGTGGGTCAAGGCCGCCCAGGACTCCCCGATCTGGGCGCTGATCGACACCTACGAGGTCGCGCTGCCCCTGCACCCGGAGTACCGGACGCTGCCGATGGTCTGGTACGTCCCGCCGCTGTCCCCGGTGGTCGACCGCGTGACCGCCGCCGGCAACGACGGCGAGGACCACAAGGTGCTGCTCACGGCGCTGTCGACCATGCGGATCCCGCTGGAGTACCTGGCCGGCCTGCTCACCGCCGGGGACACCCGGCCGGTGGAGCGGTCGCTGCGTCGGCTGGCCGCGATGCGGTCCTACATGCGCGACCTCGACCTGGGCCGCGAGGGGAACGAGGAGATCGCGGCTGCCGTCGGCATGAGTGGCGAGCGGGTGCAGGCGATGTACCGGCTGCTGGCGATCGCCAAGTACGACGACCGGTACGTCATCCCCACCACGCACCCGGAGACGCCGCGCGGCATCGCCGAGCTGGGCGAGGACGTGACCGGCATGGTCGAGGAGCTGGTCGGCGCGGGTGCCGGGGCGCCGGAGGCGTGCTCCGTGTCGACCTTCCACGGCGGCGGGACCGGGCTGCGGATCACCTCTCGCGGTCGGGCCAGGGCGGCGGCGGACGGGCTCGCACCGACCCCGGGCCGCGTCAACCTGCTCGACTGGAGCGGCGACACCGCCCAGGCCGGGCTGTTCCCGCCGGCCGCCGCGGGGGTGGACGCCTGATGGTCGCCCGCATGGTGCACGCCCCACGGCTGCCGGAGCTCGCGCGGGTCGTCTGCACCCCCGAGCAGCTGCGGACCGTGCACATGACGGTGTCCGTGCTGCTGGACTACCCCGGCGATCGGACGGGCGCCGCACTGGGCGCCGCGCGCGAGTCGATGGCGGGGCTGCCGCCGCTGGTGCAGCAGGACGTGGAGGCCTTCTGCGAGTGGGCCGGTCGCAGCGGGCTGCGGGCCATGGCCGAGCACTACGTCGACACGTTCGACCAGCGCCGTCGCTGCGCGCTGTACCTGAGCTACTACGCCGTGGGCGACACGCGGCAGCGGGGTGCGGCGATCCTCGGGTTCAAGGCGGTGCTGCGCGCGCTCGGCTTCGAGCAGGTGCGCGACGAGCTGGCGGACTACCTGCCCCTGGTGCTGGAGCTGTCGGGGCTGACGGGCGACCGGCTGGTGCTGGAGCTGCTCGCCTCGCACCGGGAGGGCATCGAGGTGATGCGCTCGGCGCTGCGCGGGTACCGCTCCCCCTATGCGCACCTGCTCGACGCGCTGTGCCGCACGCTCCCGCCGGTGGACGCCGCGACGCACGAGCGGTACCAGCGCCTGGTCACCCAGGGACCGCCGGCCGAGATGGTCGGCACCACGTCCGCCTTCGCCGACGCGATGCCCTTCGCACCCGCATTCGCCCTCGCTGACGGGAGCGCCCGCTGATGACCACCGCCGACGTCCTGCTCTGGGTCGCCTACCCCTACATCTGCCTGACGCTGCTGGTCGGCGGCCTGGTGTGGCGGTGGCGCACCGACCAGTTCGGCTGGACCACCCGCTCGTCGCAGCTGTACGAGAAGCCGATCCTGCGGGCGGCCTCCCCGACCTTCCACCTCGGGTTCCTCGCGGTGATCGGCGGACACTTCGTCGGCCTGCTGGTGCCCAAGACGTGGACCGCGGCGGTCGGCATCCCGCAGCACGTCTACCACCTGACCGCGACCATCGGCGGGTCCGTCGCGGCGCTGGCGACCGTGCTCGGCCTGGCCGGGCTGCTGTACCGCCGGTTCGCCGTGCGATCGGTCACGCTGGCGACCACCACGCGCGACAAGGTGATGTACGCGCTGCTGGTGCTGCCGGTGGCGCTGGGCACGTGGGCGACCGTCGCCAACCAGGTGCTCGGCGGGCCGGAGGGCTACGACTACCGCGAGACGATCAGCCCCTGGCTCCGCTCGGTGCTCACGTTCTCCCCCGAGCCGCAGCTGATGACGACGGTCCCGCTGTCGTTCCGGCTGCACGTCCTGGCCGGCTTCGCGCTGTTCGCGATCTGGCCCTTCACGCGCCTGGTGCACGCCGTCACCATCCCGGTGCAGTACCCGACGCGCCCGTACATCGTCTACCGCGCCCGTCGGGCCTCGGTGTCCGCCGCGGCGGGCCGCCGGGGCTGGGCACCCGTGCAGCGGTCCGCCGACCGCGACGGCGCCCGTTCCCGCGGAGCATGAGCACAATGGAACGCACGCCGGTTCCGCGGGACGACCGATCCGCCGAGCCGAAGCCACCCCATGACAGGATCGACGTCGAGATGAGCACGCTCGCAGCGCCGGACGCGCCGGACGGCCCGGCCACCCCGCAGACGCTGATGCGCGCCCTCGAGGCGCTGTCCCCCGCCCAGCACACCCTGCTGCGCGAGGTGGCCCGGTACACCGAGCCGGTCACCGTCACCGAGCTCGCCGTCGGCATGGGCCTGCACCCCAACTCCGTGCGCGAGTCGATGGCGGCCCTGCTCGACGCCGGCCTGGTGGCCCGGGGCCGCCGCCCGGCCGTCGGTCGCGGCCGCCCGTCGTGGACGTACCGGTCGGTCGCCCCCGCCCAGCCGTCGGCGCTGGCCCGCGAGTTCGCGGACGTCTGCGCCGCCGTCGCGGACCACCTCGCCGACACGGTGCCGGACCCGGAGGCGGCGGCGCGGGACATCGGATCGCGCTGGGCCCGACGGATGATCGACGTGGCCGGACCGCCGGCGGGCAAGAACGGCCAGCCGCTGGACGAGCCGCAGCGCATCGACGTGCACGGCGGCCGGCTGCGGCTGCTGCTCAGCTCGCTGGGCTACGGCGCCCTGTCCGAGGAGACCCCCGGTCGGCTGACGCTGCACCAGTGCCCGCTGCGGATCGAGGGCCAGGTGCCCAGCCCGCTGGTCTGCCAGATGCACCGCGGGCTGATCGACGCGGTGCTGCAGCGGGTGTCGCACGGCAACGTGGAGGCCGAGCTGACCCCGTTCGCGGGGCCGGACCACTGCACGGTGGCGCTGCACCTGACCAAGCGGGACGCCGCCAGCGCCTGACGACAGGTTCCCCGGCCGTGGCCGGGGCGCGCACCGGCGGGTCGTCAGGCGGCGGGTCGTCAGGCGGCGGGTCGTCAGCCGGTGACCTGCAGGACGCCGTGCGCACCCTTCTCGGCCAGGCTCATCTCGTGGTTGACCAGGGCGTAGCGGCCCGCGGCCGGCGGCACCAGCTCGACGAACCCGCCCTCGGCCGGCAGCAGGGACAGCACCTGCGCGCCCGTGCTGCCGGTGGTGGTCCCGTCGGTGGCCGTGCCGTGGTGGACCCGGTAGGCGCCCTCCGTCCAGACGGTGTCGAACTGGGTGCCGACGACGTGGAACGACAGCGCCGCGTTGGGACCCGCGTCCAGCACCCACAGGCGCACGCGCTGGCCGACCGTGGCCGTCAGCGGGTGGGCGTCGTACTGGAAGGCGCGGCCGTTGAACGCCACGACGTCCGGCACCAGCCCGGCGATCTTGGTGGCGTCCGCCGGCTGACCGTTCGCGCCGAGGTACAGCTCGGACTGGATCACCACGTAGGAGCGGTCCACCTGCTCCAGCCCGTCCGGCTCGATGACGACCGCCCCGAACATGCCGTTGGCGATGTGGCTGGACATCGGCATGGTCGCGCAGTGGTACATCCAGATGCCGGCACGGTTCGCCGTGAACGTGTAGTCGAGGCTCTGACCAGGCTCGAGGGTGCGCATCGGCTGGTCCGGGGCCACCTCGCCGGCGTGGAAGTCGATCGAGTGGCCCATCGTCCCGTGGTTCACCAGCGTGATGTGGAACGTGTCGCCGACGCGGCCGTGCAGGATCGGGCCCGGCGTCGTGCCGTTGTACGTCCACACCTCTCGGGTGCGCCCGGCGGTCAGCGGGTCCTGCTGCTGGGTGATGGTGAAGGTGTACGAGTGGTCGGTCGACGGGTCGAGCGGTGGCAGCTGCGCGGGGTAGGCCGGCAGCGCAGCGGCCTCGGCCTGCAGGTCGGCCATGGTGGGGGCGGCGGTGGTCCCGTCGGTCGCACCCATCCCGGGCATGGCTGAGCCGGACGACGAGCCGGCCGACGAACCCGACGTACCCGGCGTCCCGACCGCGACGACGTGCACCACCATGCCCAGCTGCCGATGACCCGGCAGCGAGCACCAGCCCTCGAGGTCGCCGCTGATCATGCCGACGTCCAGCACCGCCGTGGCACCGGGCGCCAGAGGCTCCAGGGCCGCACCGTTGGCGAACACCAGGTCGTGCCGCTGGTCGCCGCTGTTGACCAGGGTGACACGCAGCCGGTCGCCGACGGGCACCTGGATGGTCGACGGGGTGAACGACATGCCGCGGACGTGCAGCGTCACCTCCGTCGTGTGACCGGTCGGGGTGACCGCCGTCGCCCCGGCGCCCGCCGCGCCCGCCGTCGCCGCCGGCGTCATCGTCATCCCACCGCCGGCCAGGCCGGTCGCAGGCCGCGCGAGCAGCACCGCCAGCGCGACGCCGACCACGATCACCACGCCGACCACGGCCATCGCCGCCCGGGACGTCGGCGTGCCCTCGCGACCCGGCAGCTGCCGGGGTCCGGTGGGACGGGACTGCTCAGACATCGGCTCCTCCGAGACTCTCCTGCGTGGCCCGTCGCGCCTTGGCCTGCCGCACCCCGGAGAGGGCGAACAGGACGACGTCGAGCGCGTACGCACCCAGCACCAGCAGCCACCAGGCGGTCCGCAGCGCACCGGCACCCGCTCCGGTCACAGCGATCAGCAGCAGGGCGCTGCTGCGCAGCACCACGCGCAGCGGCCAGACGGTCTCCAGCACGCCCATGCCCTGGCGGACGGCCTCCGGCCCACCACCCACCACCACCGGCATCAGGTAGGTCAGCGCGCCGACGAACACCTGCGCCAGCCCACCGGCCCCGAGCACCGCGAGCCACGGCAGGTCGGCGTCGCGCAGCGCGGACGCGTCGGCGGCACGGAACGCGTTCACGGCGATGGCCAGCACGGCGACCAGCGCCCAGCCGATGCCGGCGGTCATGGTCCACGTCGCATAGGCGCGCGGCGCCTTGCCCAGCGCCGCGCGCACCAGTGGCACAGCCACGCCGACCAGCAGCCCGACCAGCACCACCAGCAGCCCGATGCCGATGCCCGGCATGAGTCCGGCCGTCGCCGCCGTCGCGGCCAGCAGCACGCCGCCGGCCACCCACGGCAGCACGCCGATCGCGTCGTCCACCGCCCGGGGGTCCATGCGGGTGCGCAGCATGGTCGGACCGAGGGTGACCAGCGTCCCGGCGATCGACAGGCCCAGCCAGCCGCCCACGTTGACCAGGGCGTGCGCCAGCGTCAGGTCGTCGCGGGCGTGCAGCAGCCACGCCGGCGCCGTGCGGGCGAACATCGAGACGGTGAGGAAGCCGGCGAGCACGCAGCCGATCACCAGGAAGCCGGCGGCCACCACGTAGTACCGGATCACCACGGCGAACCGGGAGGCCAGGGCGGTGCGGCCCGCGCGCAGCAGGGCGAGCCCGTGCCAGCCGATCACCACACCGACCAGCCCCGCCGCGGTGACGGTGCCCCACGTGCTGGCCGTCCACATCGCCGCGACCAGGCCGATCAGCACCACGTTGAACGCCACGCTGCGGGCGGTGGCGTCCCGGCCGGACCGCCGGTCTTCCGGCGGCAGGTGCAGCAGCGCGCGGGTGAAGTACCAGGACCACTGCAGGATGCCGTTGGTCAGCACCCCGAGGGCGCCGACGTGGATCATGCTCCACAGCGGCTGCGGCAGCGCCGCAGGGTGCAGCAGCCCGACGGCGGTCACCGCGAGGGTGGCCAGCAGCCAGCCGGTGGTCCAGCGGTCCGTCCGGGGCCGTCGGGTCGGGCGCCGTACCGGGGTGGCCGGACGGCCCAGCCCGATGCCGCCGGTCGGTCCGGCCCCTTCGGGCGTCGCGCTCATGCGACCACCTCGCGGTCCTCGTCGGCCGCGCCGGTGCGGGCCGGGACCCGCGCTCGTCGTCCGCCCACGGTCACCAGCACCACCGTGCTGCCCAGGAACGCGAGCAGCGCCACCACGCTGAGCGAGCCGCCGAGCTGCCAGGCGCCGACCGACGTCCGGGCGTCCGCCACCAGCCGGATCGCCAGCCCGGCGTGCAGCATCGCCCACACCGCCCACATCACCGGGTGGTACGGCAGCGGCCGCCGGGCGACCGCCGGCACGATCACCGGCGCGTGCGCCACCACCATCGACATGACGAACCCGATGGTCAGCGCGTGGACCACCGCGTCGTACCCGAAGCCGGCGAACACGGGCCCGTGCACCATCCAGACGAGCGCCGGCACCATCGCCCACCCGTAGCCGGCGAGCATGCACGCGCCCATGAAGCGGGTCAGGCCGCTGCTGCGGACGGTGCGCCGGGCGACGTCGTGCAGCCCGACGTCCACCATGAGCACGCCGAGCGCCAGCCCGAGCAGCGGGTACCCCCACGTGGGGGTCACGACGGTGGCGACCAGGGCGACCAGCAGCAGGCACGACTCGGCGAGGATCCGCGGCTCGGTGGCCGACGTCATGAACGCCACCCGGGCCAGCTCCAGCCGCTCCCCGACGATGGTGAGCACCATCAATGCGGCCCACCACGGCACGATCGTCGCCACCTCGTACCCGCGCGCCCACAGGGCCACCCCGCCCAGCCCGGCGACGGCACCGACCAGCTGCACCAGCACCGCCACGGACTGCTGCCGCCGCCAGACGGTCAGGTAGATCGCCGCGAACAGGGCCATCGAGGCGACCCAGGCCCCACCGGGCAGCGCCCGGCCCCACGGGACGTGCAGCGGGGTGGACTGGGCGACGAGCAGCAGAGCACCGAGGCCGCCGGCCGCCGGGGCCGCGAACGCCCACCCGGAGCGCGGCTGGGACTGCAGGGCGACGGCCCGCTCCAGCATGATGGCGGTGCCGAGGAACCCGTAGATCATGAGGATGCCGTGGGACGACGCGAGGTGCTCCGAGTGCACGGGCGCGGTCACGCCGAGGCGCAGCAGGGCGGCGTCCAGCCCGGACAGCGCCGCGACCAGGACCAGCACCAGCACGGCGAGCCGACCGCGGGGCACGCGCCCCGTGGGAACGCCCGTCGCTCGCGCGTCCAGCCGGCTCTTTGTCACGGATCTAACCGTAGTAAGTTGACGGCCGGCCCAGTGCCGCGTCGACGGCAAGGAGACTGAGGCGATGCTCACATCCCAGCCGGCCGTGGCGCTCCCCCCGCTGGTCGAGCCCGGGCCACCCCTCGACGGGGTCGAGGTGCAGCGCACCGCCCGGCAGAGCCGGTTGCCGGAGCTCGGCGAGCTCGGTCAGCGGCGCCTCGCGGCCGCCCGCGTGCTGGTGATCGGCGCCGGCGGGCTCGGCGCACCAGCCCTGCTGTACCTCGCGGCGGCGGGCGTCGGCACCATCGGCATCGTCGACGACGACGAGGTCTCCCTGACCGACCTGCACCGCCAGGTGATCCACGCGACCGCGGCGGTCGGTGAGCCGAAGGTCGCCAGCGCCGCCCGCCGGCTGGCGGAGCTCGCCCCCGACGTCGTCGTCGAGGCCCATCGCGTGCGACTGGACGAGGCCAACGCCCGCACGCTGCTGACCGGTTACGACCTGGTGCTGGACGGCACCGACACGTTCGCCACCCGGTACCTGATCTCCGACACCTGCGCCGAGCTCGGCGTGCCGCTGGTGTGGGCGTCCGTGCTCCGCTTCGACGCCCAGGTGTCGGTGTTCTGGTCGCGGCCGCCCGCCGGCATCGCCCCCGTCACGCTGCGCGACCTGTTCCCGGAGCCACCGGCGCCGGGGTCGGTGCCGTCGTGCGCCGAGGCCGGGGTGCTCGGGGCGCTGTGCGGGATGGTCGGCTCGATGATGGCGACCGAGGCGCTCAAGCTGATCATCGGTGCGGGGCAGGTGCTGCTGGGCCGGGTGGCCGTGGTCGACGCGCTCGGCATGCGGGTGCGGGAGGTGCCGCTGCTGCCGCGGGCGGCGCGCGGGCCGGCGGATGTGGCGGGGGCGGCTGCGGGCGCGTCGCCGACGGAGGTGACCGAGCGGCTCGCCGTCGGAATGCACCCCGTGCCGTTCACCGCTGGGGCAACCGGGGACCCGCGTGGGCCCGCCACCACGCGGCCGGCCACGGTGTCCGGCGACCTGTCTCTGGAGGAGTACCGGGCGCTGGCCGGTGCCGACCCTGCCCCGGTGCTGCTCGACGTGCGGGAACCGTCCGAGTTCGCCGTGGACGCGCTTCCCGGTGCGGTCAACGTGCCGGTGTCCGCCCTGGTGCAGGCCTCGCGGCACGGGCCGGACGTGGTGCACGCGCTGCTGACCGAGGCCGGTGCCGATCCCGACGCGCTGCTGGTCGCCTACTGCGCGGTCGGCGCGCGGTCGGCACGGGCCGTCCAGCTTCTGGTGGCCACCGACCACCGGGCCCGGACGCTGGCGCCGGCCGCGGTCACGGCGATCCGCGCCGAGGTCGCTGCGGCCGGGCGGAGCTCCCGGTGAGCGGTCTGGTCCCGGTCGCCGAGCACCTGGCGCGCGTGCTGGCCGTCACCCCGACGCTGCCAGCCGAGCGCGTGCCCCTCGCGCAGGCGGCGGGGCGCCGGGTCGCCGAGGACGTGCACGCCCTCGTCCCGGTCCCGCCGTGGGACGCGTCGGCGATGGACGGCTACGCACTGCGCCACGCCGACGTCGCCGGCATGGCGGCCCAAGGCGAGGCCGGGGGTGCGGACGACGACGGCGTCACGCTCGACGTCGTCGCCGACGTGCCGGCCGGGTCGGACCTCGACCCGCACCTGGCCGCCGGCCAGGCGGTCCGCATCATGACCGGCGCGACCCTGCCGACCGACGCCGACACCGTCGTGCAGCTGGAGCACACCGACCGCACGGACACGCTCGCCGCCCTGCCGCCCACCGTCACGGTGCTGCGCGCACCGAGCAGAGGCATGCACGTGCGGCGCACCGGCGAGGACAAGGCCGTCGGCGACCTGGTGGTCCCTGCGGGGACGCTCGCGCGCGCCACCGTGCTGTCGGCGCTCGCGTCGACCGGGCACGGCAGCGTGCTGGTGACCCGGACGCCGCGCGTCGTCGTGATCGCCACCGGCAGCGAGCTCGTCGCGCCGGGCGAGCCGCTGCCGCGCGGGCACATCCCCGACTCCAACAGCCTGCTGGTGTCCGGGCTGGTGGCCGAGGCGGGCGGCGAGGTCGTCGCCGCCGCGCGGGTGCACGACGACCCGGCGGCGCTGGCGTCCGCCCTCGATCGGGCCGTCGGCCTGGAACCCGATGCGGTGATCCTGACCGGCGGCGTGAGCGCCGGGGCGTTCGACCCGGTCAAGCAGCTGTTCACCGGCTCGTCGGACGTGGAGTTCACCAAGGTCGCCATGCAGCCGGGCAAGCCGCAGGCGTTCGGCACGCTGCCGGGCGGGGCGCTGCTGCTGGCGCTGCCCGGCAACCCGGTCAGCGTGTGGGTGTCGTTCCACGTGTTCGTCCGCCCGGCGCTGCTGACCATGCAGGGTGCGGAGCCGTCGGCCGTGCAGCCGGCGCCGGTGCGCGCCCGCGCGGCGACGTCGTGGCGCACGCCGGCCGGCCGCACCCAGTACCTGCCCGTCCGGGTCGCACCGGCCGCGGAGGGCTGGTCCGTCGAGCCGGCAGCCCGGCGCGGGTCGGCATCGCACCTGGTCGGCAGCCTCGCGGCGGCCGACGGGTATGCGATCGTGCCCGCGAAGACCGAGCAGGTGCAGGCCGGTGACCTGGTGGACGTCGTGCTGACGGACCGGCGCTGAGGACCGAGATCGCTGAGGACCGAGAAGGAGCCATGGACGCACTGACCCACCTCGACGGCGCCGGCCACGCCCGGATGGTCGACGTGACGGAGAAGACGCCGACGGTCCGCTCGGCCACGGCCAGCGGATTCGTGCACTGCAGCCCGACGGTGGTTGCCGCGCTGCGCGACGATGCCGTGCCGAAGGGCGACGCGTTCGCCGTCGCCCGCATCGCCGGCATCGCCGGCGCCAAGCGCTGCGCCGAGCTGCTGCCGCTCGCGCACGTGATCGGCGTGCACGGCGCCAGCGTCGACCTCGAGCTGACCGACGAGGGCGTGCGGATCAGCGCGACCGTCCGCACGGCGGACCGCACCGGCGTGGAGATGGAGGCGTTCACCGCGGTGTCCGTGGCGGCGCTCGCGCTGGTCGACATGGTCAAGGCGCTGGACCGGGGTGTGTGGTTCGGCGACGTGCGGCTCGAGGCGAAGACCGGGGGCAAGTCCGGCGAGTGGCACCGGCAGCCGTGACCGCTCCCCTGCCGGCCGGCTCGATCCAGGCGGGCCCGATCCAGGCCGTGGTGCTGACCGGTGGCCGCGGGTCGCGGCTCGGTGGCGCCGCCAAGGCGGAGCTCGACCTCGGCGACGGCCCGCTCATCGCCCGACTGCTCGACGCCCTGGTCGCGGCGGGAGTTGGGGAGGCCGTCGTCGTCGGGCCCCCGCCGTCGCACGTGCCGGACGCCCTGCGCGTCCGCGTGACACGCGAGGACCCGCCGTTCGGCGGTCCGGCGGCGGCGGTGCAGGCGGCGATCCCCCTGCTGGACGCCCCGTGGGTGCTGCTGCTCGCCTGCGACCTGCCACGGTCCGGCGACGTGGTGCGGCTGCTGCTGGACCGCTGGGCCGGGGGCACGGGCGGGCGCGACGGCTTGGTGCTGGTGGACGACGAGCAGCAGCCGCAGTGGCTGGCCGGCGTCTACGCGCGGGAGGCGCTGGCCGCGGCGTTGCGCGCAGCGACGTCTGAGGCGACCCTCGCAGGGCGGCGCGGCGTTCGGATGGGCGACGTGGTGCGGCGCCTGCAGCTGGAGCCGGTGGCGGACCCGTCGGGAGCATCGCGCGACGTGGACACTCCGGAGGACGTGGAGTGGTGGCGGCGCCGCGCCGGCGACGGTGGGGCGGGGCCGACGACGAACGAGAGGACGACCGTGGAGCACAGCGGCAAGGCCGGACGGGTTCCGGCAGGGGCGCTCGGCGACTGGCTCGCCGAGCTGCAGGGGCTGCTCGGCATCGAGGACCGGATCAACGTGGACGCGGTGCTGGACGTGGCGCGGGACGTGGCGCATGGCGTCGCGCGGCCGGCGGCGCCGCTCAGCACCTTCGCGCTCGGCCTCGCGTTGGGTCGCTCGGCAGCGACCGGGGTGCCGGTCGACGAGGAGCTGGAGCGCCTGGCGGCCTTGGTGCAGCGCCGAGCGCTGGAGCACGCGGCCGAGCCCTCCGCCGAGCCTTCCACCGAGCAGGGCACCGAGTGAGCACCACCACGACCACGGCCACGGTCCGGCTGTTCGCCGCCGCCGCCGAGGCGGTCGGCGCCGAACAGCTCGAGATGCCGGTCGGCACCGTGCAGGACGTCGTCGACGCCCTGGTCGCGGCCGGCGGCCCCGACACCGCGACGGTCCTCGGCCGGTGCTCCTTCCTGGTCGCGGGCCTGCGCGCCGACGGTCCCCGCGTCCCCGTGCCGGCGGGCGCGGTGGTCGACGTCCTCCCGCCCTTCGCCGGGGGCTGAGTGACGGCTCGTGACGTCGGCTGACGCACACGACTAGCGGGGCAGCGACTGGCACTCTGCACGCATGGACGACGCACCACCGGCAGCGTGGGAACCGATCCGCGAGCGGGCTCGCACGCTTCCTCAAAACGCTCGTGCGGTCTTCGCGCTCGCGGTGGCCGAGCAGCTCGTACGACGCAGCCGACCCGAGCAGGACCCGCTTCGAGCCGCTCTTGCGGTCGGATGGCAGGCAGTCAAGGACGAAGGCGTGGGTTGGCAGGCGGTTCAGGAGCAGCTGGGTCAGCGCGCCGATCTCGATGAGGACGACGTAGCAGCCGTCTGGTACGCCCTCGGTGCCGTCGGCGGTTCGGCGGACGATGCCGAGTGGGCAGCTCAACGCTGCGTGGACGCAGCATTCGAACGGATCAGCTACTACCTCGAGGGCGCCACCCTGGCTCGCCCGCTCGAGGTCGACACGGCCGATCCCGTGGTCCAGGCCGAGCTCCGCTGGCAGACGATGGCGCTGGATCTACTCGAGAACGAGGGTGCAACGAGCGCTGTGGTCAGCCGTCTTCGGGCGTAGCCGGATGGTCGAGGTAGCCCAGATCGTGGGCGGTGCAGCGGTCAGCCGCCGATCGCGTTCATGCCGCGGGCCGGCTGGAGGAAGCCGGGGTCGTTGATGCCGTGGCCCGGCAGCTTGCCGTGCACGCATCGACGCAGCACCGCGTCGATCCCGTCGTCCGTGCCCTCGTCGTCGCGCCCGCCCGCACCCGGCTCGCCCCGCAGCACCGCCCGCAGGTCCAGCTCCGAGGTGGCGAACAGGCAGCTGCGCAGCTGACCGTCGGCCGTCAGCCGCAGCCGGTCGCACGCGCCGCAGAACGGTGCCGTCACGGCCGCGATCACCCCGACCCGGTCGGGACCGCCGTCCAGCAGGAACGTCTCGGCCGGCGCACCGCCACGGCCCGGCAGCGGGGTGAGCGTCCACCGCTCCCCCAGCGCCGCGAGCATCTCGTCGCGCGTCACCATGCGCCCGCGGTCCCAGGTGTGGCCGGCGTCCAGCGGCATCTGCTCGATGAACCGCATCTGGGCGCCGTGGGAGACCGCGAACTCGACCAGGTCCACCAGCTCGTCGTCGTTCACCCCGCGCATCGCCACCGCGTTGAGCTTGAGCGGCCGCAACGGGGAGGCCGCCGCTGCCGCGATCCCCTCGAGGACGTCGTCGAGCCTGTCCCGCCTGGTCAGGGCGTGGAACCGGTCGGGACGCAGCGTGTCCAGGCTGATGTTCAGCCGGTGCAGACCGGCCGCGACCAGGTCGTCGAGCACGGTGCCGAGCCGGATGCCGTTGGTGGTCATCGCCACCTGCACCGGGTCACCGGACGGCCCACGCAGGGCCGACAGCCGCGCCACCAGGTCCACCAGGTCAGGCCGCAGCAGCGGTTCACCGCCGGTCAGCCGGAACGTGGTGATCCCGTCCTGCGCGCACACGCGCGCCACCCGGACGATCTCGTCGGCCGACAGGATGCTGGGGCCGGCCAGCCAGGCCATGCCCTCGGCCGGCATGCAGTACGTGCAGCGCAGCGAGCACCGGTCGGTGAGCGAGATCCGCAGGTCGCGGTGCACGCGCCCGAACGTGTCGACCAACGGGTCACCCCGTCGTCCCGACAGCGCCCCGGGCATCGCCTCGACGGCCGGCCGCGGAGCCCCGATCGTCACCGGGACCGCCGTCCGCAACGGGCCGGTCACGTCAGATCCCCACCCACGACGTGCGACCGTCCACCTCGGACTGCCGCTTCCACACGGGCAGCTCGGCCTTGATCCGCTCCACCAGCTCGCGGGACACCTCGTACGCCTGAGCCCGGTGGGCGGTCGCGACGCAGGCCACCAGGGCGAGGTCGCCGACGGCCAGTGCGCCGATCCGATGGCTGACCGCGACCCGCGCGCCGCCGGCCTCCGCCGCCTCGGCGAGCTCGGCGAGGATGCGCTCGGCATCCGGGTGCGCGCTGTACTCGATGCCGGTCACCTCGCCCTCGGCGCCCGGGTCGTGGTCGCGCACCTGGCCGACGAAGGTCACGACGGCTCCGCACGCCGGGTCCTGCACGGCGGCCAGGTGCTCGGCGAGGTCCAGCGGGTCGCTGCTGACGCGCGCGAGCGCCGCCATCAGTGGTCGCCGCCGCGCAGCTGGTCGAGCACGTGAGGCACCAGCGGCACCAGCACCTCCAGGGACTCGCGGACGGCGGCGGGTGAACCCGGCAGGTTCACCACCACCGAGTGTCCGGCCGTTCCCGCGATGCCGCGCGACAGGGCCGCCGTCGGCGTGCTGAGCAGACCGCGCGCGCGGATCACCTCCGCGACGCCTGGCAGCTCGAGGTCGAGCACGGCGCGGGTGCCCTCCGGCGTGCGGTCGCGCGGGCCGACGCCCGTCCCGCCGAGGGTGAGCACCAGGTCGGCACCGTCCGTCAGCGCCTGCACCAGCGCCGCCCGGACGGGCTCCTCACCGTCCGGCACCACGCGCGGCGCGTCCACCTGCCAGCCGGCGGCGGTCAGCACCTCGGCGGCCGCAGGCCCGGACAGGTCCGCACGGAGCCCGGCGGCCGAGCGGTCGGAGACGGTGATCACCACGGCCCGTCGTTGCGCCTGGTCGGCGTGGGTGTGGTGGCCTCCGGCAACGCTGGGGCCGGCGGCGTGGGCGTGGTGTCCGGCGGTGCCGGCGCCGTGCGCAGCGGCCTCCGTCGGGTCCGGTCGCGGCATCGGGCCAATATAACGGACGATGGTAGTTTCTAAACCGTGACGCCAGGGGACGATGCGAGCACCAGCGCCGCGCTGGCCTCGCCGGCCCGGCGTCGGGTGCTCGACGCGGTGCGCGCCGCGACCGAGCCGCCGACGGCGCAGCAGCTCGCCGGTGAGCTCGACCTGCACGTCACCACGGTCCGCTTCCACCTGGACCAGCTCGAGCAGCTGCACCTGGTGGAGCGCACCGCCGGGCGCACGGGACGGCGCGGCCGGCCCAGCGTGCACTACCGCGCGGCCACCCTCGGCCCGGATGCGGCGCGAGACCAGATGATCGCGGCGCTCGCCGAGGCGCTGGCCGCAAGCGGGGCCGCCGCTCGGCGCGAGTCCGCAGCAGCCGGCCGCCGCTGGGCCGACGCACTGCCGGTCCCGGACGGCGGCGCCGACGTGGCGGTCGCGGAGGCGTTCGAGCGCCTCGGCTTCGACCCGCAGGTGTCCGGCGACCAGATCCGGCTGCGGGCGTGCCCGTTCCGGGACGCCGCGAGCCGGCACCCGGAGGTCGTGTGCCAGGTGCACAGCGGGCTGGCCGAGCGCATCGTCGAGCAGGTCGCCGGGGACGCGGTGGACGTGCGGCTGGCGCCGTTCGTCGAGCCGGGCCTGTGCGTCCTGACCCTCGCACCGAAGGGAAGGCTCCATGCCGTCTGACGCCGCCTCGTCCGACCCGTCCGCACCGGCCCGGGACGACTGGGACCCGCGCGCCCCCGAGGTGCTGGACGACCAGGTCGCCGCGTACGACGCGATGCGGTCGCGCTGCCCCGTCGCGCACAGCGACTACCTGGGCTGGTCCCTGTTCCGGCACGCCGACGTGCTGCGCGTCATCGAGGATCCCGACACCTTCTCCAGCGCCGTGTCCACGCACCTCAACGTGCCCAACGGGATGGACCCCCCGCAGCACACGGTGTTCCGCGAGCTGGTGGACCGGTACTTCACGCAGGAGCTGGTGGACGGGTTCGAGGCGGCCTGCCGTCGCGTGGTGCGCGAGCTCCTCGAGAGCCTGCCGGCCCGGGGCTCGTCCGACGGGGCCGCGTGGGACGTCGCCGACTTCGCGGAGCTGTTCGCACTCCGCGCTCAGTCCGCGTATCTCGGCTGGCCCGACCGGCTGCACGGACCGCTGCGGGCCTGGACGGCGCGCAACCGCGAGGCGACCCTGCGGCGGGACCGGGCGGCGATGGCCGACGTGGCCGAGGACTTCGACGGCTACATCACCCAGCTGCTGGACGAGCGCCGCGCGCTCGGCGGTGCCGCGCCACGGGACCTGACCACCCGGCTGCTGACCGAGCGCGTCGACGGACGCCCGCTGGCCAGGGCGGAGCTGGTCTCGATCGTCCGCAACTGGACCGTCGGCGAGCTGAGCACCATCTCCGCGTCCGTCGGAATCGTGGTGCACCTGCTCGCCACCCGCCCACAGGTGCAGCAGGACCTGCGCCGCGACCCCGGCCTGATCCCCGCCGCGATGGACGAGCTGCTGCGCGTGCACCCGCCGCTGATCGCCAACCGACGTGTGGTGACCGCGCCCACCGAGCTCGGCGGCCACGCCTTCGAGCCGGGCGACCGGCTGACCGTGATGTGGGCGTCGGCCGACCGGGACGAGGCCGTGTTCGGCGATCCCGACGAGGTGCGGCTGGACCGCCCGCCGCAGGACAACCTGCTGTACGGCGCGGGGATCCACGTGTGCCCCGGCGCACCGCTGGCTCGCCTCGAGCTGCGCGTGGTGACGGAGGAGCTGCTCGCCGCGACCGGCTCGCTCGAGCCGGACCCCGAGCGGGCGCCGCAGCGGGCCGCGTACCCGGGCAGCGGGTTCGTGTCGCTGTCGGTGCTGGTGCGCTGAGACCCGTCGCCGGGCCCGCAGCGCGTGACGGACGACTCGTCGTCCGCGCGAATAAGCCGGAGTAGCATCCTCTCTATTCCGGGCGGCCGGCAGGGCAGCCCCTTCCACGTCGGCCCGGTCGGCGTGGGTCAGTCCACCGAGGAGCACCACGTGAGCGAGCCCATCGAGATCCTGCCCAGCGCCCCCGCACCCGCCGGCCATTCCTGCGGCTGCGGCGGCCACGACGAGGCCGTCCCGGTGCTCGACGTGCGCACCATCCCGCACGCAATCCGCCACGCCGCCGTGTTCGGCGCGTTCGACGCCATCGCCCCGGGTGGCTCGATGGTGATCGTCGCCCCGCACGCCCCGCTGCCGATGCTGTCCCAGCTCTCCGAGCGCGCGCCGATCGACGTCGAGTTCCTGGTCGAGGGCCCCACGGAGTGGCACGTGCGTCTCACCCGGCTGGCCGCCGCCGCCGTGTGAGCCGGACGGGTGCCGGTCCGGCCCTCCCCGAGCCGGCCCGGCACCCTTCGTCATCACGCAAGGCCCTCGACGACCCACCGTCGAAGGAGGCCCTCGAAGGAGGCCCGGCATGAGCGGTGTCGTACGGATCAAGCGGGTCTACGACGACCCGGCGCCCGAGGACGGCTACCGCGTGCTGGTCGACCGCCTCTGGCCACGCGGCGTCAGCCGCGAGCGCGCCGCCGTCGGCACCTGGCTCAAGCAGATCGCCCCCAGCGCGGAGCTGCGCACCTGGTGGGACCACGACCCCGCCCGCCTCGACGAGTTCACCGCCCGCTACCGCGCGGAGCTGGACGCGAACCCCGCGCTCGACGAGCTGCACCGGCTGCTGCACGACCACCCGGTGGTCACCCTCGTCTACTCCGCACGGGACCCGCACCTCAACCAGGCGCAGGTGCTGCGCGACTACCTCGCGGCCCGCAGCGGGACGACCGGCCGGGGCGGCGAGAGCCGGTAGCGGCCGACGCGCTGCGGGGCTACGCCGGGTCGGGGCCGGGCACGTCGCGGGTCGGCTGCTCGCCCCCGGTCGGCTGCTCGCCCGCGGTCGGCTTCTCCGTCGCCGCGAGCGACGCGAGGATCTGCTGGATCGCCGCGTCCTGCGCCAGCAGGTGGGCCTGGATCTGCCGCGCCTCCTCGAGGACCGCCGAGGCGTCGTTGTAGGTGGCGAGCGAGCGCTCGTCGGCCGCCGCGGCCTGCACGTTCTGGCCCACGATGATGATGGGCAGCAGCACCAGCTGCAGGAACGTCTGGGCGATCCACGCGACGATCACCAGCTTGTCGCCGGACCTGAACGCCGACGGCGCGCTGACCAGGGCCAGCACCGTGAACACGTACGCGGTCCACATGGTGCCGACGATCAGCGTGATCCGCAGACCGACCCGCGCGTTGAACCGCCCCACGAGCCCGCTGCCGTGCACCTGGGCGGCGGCCGCGGCCACCTTCGGCGGCCCGGCCTGCTGGCGGCGGGCGATGTGCGGGTGCGGGATGTACTCGAAGAGGTCCGGCATGGCGCGAGTATCGCGGCGCGCGGCAACGGAGCCGGGCAGGCACGGCGCAGGCGCGCGTGGGAAGGTCGGACAGGCGTCCGCGGTGGTCGCCAGGCACCGACGGGAGCGCGTCATGCAGGGTCCCACGCACAGCCCGACGCCGGCAGCGTCGCCGTCAGTCCCGCGACCGGGCTCGGCCGGCTGGATGCGTCCCCTGGGCCGCACCGGCATCACCGTCTCGGCGGTGTGCGCCGGCGGCAGCCCGCTCGGCAGCATGCCGGCGCTGTACGGGCGGGACGTCAGCCGGGACGAGGGGATCGCGACGGTCCGGGCGCTGCTGGACAGCCCGATCCGCACCATCGACACGTCCAACGGGTACAGCGACGGCGAGAGCGAGCGGCGCATCGGCACCGCTCTGGCCCAGGTCGGTGGCAAGCCGGCCGACGTGGTGGTGATCACCAAGGTCGACGCCGACGGCCGGGACTACTCCGGCGACCGGGTGCGCGCCTCGGTGGCCGAGAGCATGCAGCGCCTCGGCCTGGACCACCTGCCGCTGGTGCACCTGCACGACCCGGAGGCCTTCGAGTTCGCCGAGCTGACCGCGCCGGGCGGTGCGGTGGACGCTCTGGTGGGCCTCAGGGAGTCCGGCGCGGTCGGCTCGATCGGCCTGGCCGGCGGGCGGGTGCAGGAGATGGCGCGGTACCTGGCCCTCGGGGTGTTCGACGTGCTGCTGGTGCACAACCGCTGGACGCTGCTGGACCGCAGCGCCGCGGACCTGCTGGCCGAGGCCGAGCGGCGCGGCATGGGCCTGATCAACGCCGCGGTGTACGGCGGCGGCATCCTGGCCGGCGGCGGGTCGGGCGGGTCTGGCGGCACCGGCCCGGCGCGGTACGGGTACCGGCCGGCACCGCCGGAGATCCTGCAGGCGGTCGAGGCGATGCGCCAGGTGTGCGAACGGCACGGCACCGACCTGCGGACCGCGGCGCTGCAGTTCTCGCTGCGCGACCCCCGGTTCGCCACCACCGTCGTCGGCATGAGCCGGCCCGAGCGCGTGGCGGCGACGGTGTCCGCCGCGCAGCAGGAGCTGCCGGAGGAGATCTGGGAGGAGCTCGAGTCGTTGCTGCCGCCGTCGCGCGTCTGGCTGGACGCCCCGCTCTGAGCAGTCGCGGCCGGGCGGGCCGGCCAGCGGCGGTCAGCCGCGGGGGGTGAGCCGCAACGGCGGCAGCACCGGAGCGGGCAGCGGCGCGTGCGGGTGGTCGGCGACGTGGCCGAACCGGGACCCGTCGTCGCCCGGCAGCGCACCCGCGTCGGGCTCGGCCCCGATCTCCGCCTGCCACTGCGCCCGCGCCTGCACCACGTCCTCGTGCGAGCGCCCGACGAAGTTCCACCACATGACGATGCGCTCCCCCAGCGGCTCGCCGCCCAGCAGCAGCAGCCGCACCGGAGCGTCACCGGCCGCCACGGTGAGGTGCGTCCGACCCGGCGGCAGGTAGAGCAGCTGGTCGGCCCGCCCCTGCGCACCCGCCACCTGCACCTCACCCCGGTCCACCAGCACCCCGTGCTCGAAGTCCGGGTCGACGACGAACGTGTGCCGCGAGCCGGCGTCGAGCAGCAGCTCGGCACCGACCAGCGGGGAGAACGTCGGCACCGGTGACACCTCACCGGCCAGCGCACCGAGGAACACCCGCACCGTCACCCCGTCGAGCCGCAGCGCCGGCGGCGCGTAGTGCTGGAACGCCGGCGCCGTGTCGCGGTGCACCGCGGGCAGCGCGGTCCACAGCTGCACGCCGTGCAGCAGCGTGGTGCGCGCCGTCGAGTCCTCGGAGTGGCTGATGCCGTGCCCGGCCGTCATCAGGTTGAGCTGACCGGGTCTGACCAGGACGTGCGTGCCGAGGCTGTCGCGGTGCTCGATCTCGCCGGAGAACAGCCAGCTGACCGTCTGCAGCCCGGTGTGCGGGTGCGGCGGCACGCGCATCCCGCCGGTCACCGACACGTCGTCGGGGCCGTAGTGGTCGAGGAAGCACCACGCACCGATCAGCGATCGGGCGCGCTGCGGCAGCGTGCGGCGCACGGTCATGGCCCGGACGCCGCCGAGCGGCACGTCGCGCGGCTCGAGCACCTGCACGGCGTCCGTCGCGCCGGCGCCGTCGCACACCGTCTCGGTCGGCGCCTGCTCGAGGTTCGTCATGCGCCCATCGTCACCCCGGGGCGCCGACGACGGCAGGGGCGTCCCGCCGCGCCGCTTCTCGGACGGATTCCGGCAGCGCGTCACGGGGCCCCGACCAGGTGAGGATGTGCGCATGACCCCAGACGACTCCCCTGCCCCTACCCCGCGTCCCCGGCTGCGCGTCGGGATGGTGGGCTACGCGTTCATGGGTCGGGCGCACTCGCACGCCTGGCGCACCGCGCCCCGGTTCTTCGAGCTGCCGATGCTGCCGGAGCTGACCGTGCTGGCCGGGCGCGACGCCGCAGCCGCGCGGGCCGCGGCGGACACGCTCGGGTGGCGCGACGTCGAGACGGACTGGCGGGCCCTCGTCGCGCGTGACGACGTCGACCTCGTGGACGTCTGCACCCCGGGCGACACGCACGCGGAGATCGCCATCGCCGCGCTCGAGGCCGGCAAGCACGTGCTGTGCGAGAAGCCGCTGGCCAACTCGGTGGCGGAGGCGGAGGCGATGACGGCGGCCGCCGCGCGCGCCGCCGAGCGCGGGGTCGTCGCGATGGTCGGCTACAGCTACCGCCGGGTGCCGGCGATCCAGCTCGCCCGCCAGCTGGTGGCCGAGGGCCGCATCGGGACGGTGCGGCACGTGCGCGCCCAGTACCTGCAGGACTGGCTGGCGGACCCGCAGGCGCCGCTGTCGTGGCGGCTGGACCGGCAGAAGGCCGGGTCGGGTGCGCTCGGGGACATCGGCGCGCACATCGTGGACCTGACGCAGTTCATCACCGGTGACCGCCTGACCGAGCTGACGGCGATGCTCGAGACGTTCGTCAGCGAGCGCCCGGTGGCCACCGGCACCTCAGCGCTGGGCGGGACCGCCGGCACCGAGCGGGGACCGGTGACGGTGGACGACGCCGCCGTGTTCATGGGGCGCCTGGGCAACGGCGCCCTGGCGACGTTCGAGGCGACCCGCTTCGCGTGGGGACGACGCAACTCGATCCGCCTGGACATCGACGGGACCGACGGCGCGCTGGCGTTCGACTTCGAGGACATGAACGCCCTGCAGGTGTTCGACGCGCACGAGGACCCACGCACCGCCGGCTTCCGGCGCATCCAGGTGACCCAGCCGGTGCACCCGTACACCGGCAGCTGGTGGCCGGCCGGGCACGGGCTGGGGTACGAGCACGCGTTCACCCACCAGGTGGTCGACCTGGTGCGGGGCATCGCGGCCGGGCAGCAGCCGGAGCCGACGTTCGCGGACGGGCTGCAGGTGCAGCGGGTGCTCGCGGCGGTGGAGCGCTCGGCTCAAGGCCGCACGTGGGAGCGCGTCGAGGAGGACTGACGAGGCCGGTGCGGCGAAGCCGTCCCCCAGGGGACTCCGTCGGCGAAACGGAGGCCCCTTCCGCTTGACGCCGGACGGGGCACCGTGTGCAGAGTGCTGCTGGCGGCTCTCGCCGTCTCCCGCTCGTCCTCGAGGAGCACCCATGCGCGTCGGCATCCACCTCATGCGGTTCGACAGCGTCACCCCCGCCGACCTGCGCGGCGAGCTCGCGCGGACCGTCGAGACGGCGGACGCGGGCGGCGTCGCCTGGATCTCGGTGATGGACCACTACTTCCAGATGATGCGCGCCGGCTTCCCGGCCCAGGACCCGATGCTCGAGGCGTACACGACGCTGGGCTACCTCGCGGGGCACACCGAGCGGGCCGAGCTGGGCGTGCTGGTCACCGGGGTGACCTACCGGTACCCGGGGCTGCTGGCGAAGATCGTCGCCACGCTCGACGTGCTCAGCGGCGGCCGTGCCGCGCTCGGCATCGGCGCCGCCTGGTACGAGGAGGAGCACGCGGCGCTCGGCGTGCCGTTCCCGCCGCTGTCCGAGCGGTTCGAGCGCCTCGAGGAGACGGTGCAGATCGCCCGGCAGATGTGGGACCCGTCCGACGAGGGCCCGTACACCGGTCGGTACTACCAGCTGGACCGCACGCTGTGCTCCCCGCTGCCGCTGCACCGGCCGGAGATCATGATCGGCGGCTCCGGCGAGAAGAAGACCTTGCGGCTCGTGGCCCAGTACGGCGACGCGTGCAACCTGTTCGGGGCGACCCCGGACGAGGTGGCGCACAAGCTCGAGGTGCTGCGCGGGCACTGCGCCGACGTCGGCCGCGACCCCGCCGAGATCCGCGTGACGGTGCTCAACGCCGGTGACGAGCTGCTGAACGGGGACGTCGACGGCTTCGTCGAGACGATGCGCCCGTTCGCGGACCTCGGGGTGGAGACGGTGATCCTGCGGCCGCCCGCCACGTCGCTGCACGCCTGGGTGCGCGACGCCGTCGTGCCGGCGGTCGAGCCGCTCTCCGAGCTGGGCTGATCCCGTTCCCGTCTCCGCCCGCGGGGCTCATGCCGCCCAGGTGGCGCGGTACTCGCTCGGCGACGTGTGCAGGTGCCGGCTGAACGCCGCCCGCAGGCCTGCTCCGGTACCGAACCCGCAGCGGGCCGCCACCGCGTCGACCGTCAGCTCCGTGCGCTCGAGCAGCTCCTGGGCGCGGCGCAGCCGCTCCCGCACCAGCCACTGCCCGGGGTTGCGCCCGTAGACGTCGAGGAACCGGCGGGTCAGCTGCCGCTCGCTGAGGTGGGCGCGCGCCGCCAGGTCGCGCACCCGGATCGGCTCGCCGAGGTGGCGCAGCGCCCAGTCCGCGACGTCCGCGACCGTCGACGCCGCGACGTCCGGCACCGGGCCCAGCATGTACTGCGCCTGGTCGGCGGCCCGGTGCGGCGGGGTCACCATGCGGCGCGCCAGCTCGTTGGCCACCGCCGTGCCGTGGTCCTGCCGGACCAGCTCGATGCACAGGTCGATGCCAGCAGCCGTGCCGGCCGAGGTGTGGATGCCGTCGTCCTGCGTGTACAGCACGCTCGCGTCGACCCGCACGCGCGGGAAGCGGCGCGCCAGCTCGTCGGCGTGCATCCAGTGCGTGGTCGCCCGGCGGCCGTCCAGCAGACCGGCCTGCGCCAGCACGAAGGCGCCCGAGCAGATCGACGCGATGCGGGCACCCCGACGGTGGGCCTCGCGCACGGCCTCGACCAGGGCCGGCGGTTGCTGCTCGTGGACGTCGGTGCACGCCGGCACGATCACCGTGTCCGCCGTGACCAGCTGCTCCAGCCCGGCGTCGCCCCCGACGACGAAGCCGGGGCCGACGGCAGCCCCCGGTTCGGTGGCGCAGACCTGCAGCCGGTACCACGGGTCGACCAGGTCCGGGCGCGCGACGCCGAAGACCTCGCACGGCACCGCGATCTCGAAGATCGGCGCGCCGGGCATCACCGCGAGCGCGACGCGATGTGCGTCTGTTCTGTTGCGCATGACGGCGATGGTGCCACTTCTCAGCACGGCCGGCGGACCGGTGCGATGACGTCATGACGGACGGCACCATCGGCCTCGCCCACGGCGTCGCGCTGTACTCCTGCGCGGTGCTCGGTGCCGGCGTCCTGGTGCTGCCCGGCCAGGCCGCCTCGCTCGCCGGCCCGGCATCCCTGGTGGCATGGGGGTTCAGCGCCCTGCTGGGCCTCGCACTGGCGTTCACCTTCGCCGCCCTCGCGGTCCGCCACCCCGACGCCGGCGGGGTCGCGACGTTCACGGCCGCCGCGTTCGGGCCCACGCTCGGCGGCGTCACGGGGTGGTGGTACCTGGTCGCCGGCTCGGTCGGGCAGACCGTGGTGGCGCTGACCGCCGGGTACTACGTGACGGCCGCGGTGGGCGTGTCGCAGCGTTGGTCACCGGCAGTCGCCGCCGTGGTCCTCGCCTGCGCCGTGGTGGTCAACCTCCGCGGGCTGCGGACCGGTGCGCGGGTGCAGGTGGCGCTCGCGCTCGGTGTCGCGGCGATCCTGGTCACGGTGGTGCTGGTGGCGCTGCCGCAGGTGCACCGCGCGGAGCTGACGCCGTTCGCGCCTGCGAGCGTCGGCGGCGTCGGCCGCGCCGTCGTGGTGCTGTTCTTCGCCTTCGCCGGCTGGGAGGCCGTCGCGCACCTGTCCGGTGAGTTCCGCGACGTCCGGCGGACGCTGCCCGCCGCGACGCTGATCACCGTCGTGGTGGTCACGGTGCTGTACCTCGGCGTCGCCCTCGCCGTCGTCGGCACCCGTGCCTACGGGACGCCGGACCTCGACCGCATCGCGCTCGGCACCGTGCTGCAGCGAGGTCTCGGCCTGTCGGCCCTGCACGTCGTCGCCGTCGCGGCGGTGGTGATCTGCGTCGGCACGATCAACGCCTACGTCGCGTCCGTCTCACGCCTCGGCTACGCGCTGGCTCGTGACGGGTGGGCACCTGCGGCGCTCGAACGCCGCAACCGCCACGGTGCGCCGGCGAACGCGATCCTCGTGGTCGCGGGCATCGGGACCGTCGGGCTGGCGGGCGCGGCGCTGCTCGGCTGGGGCACCGGCGGCATCGTCGTGATCCCGTCGGTGCTGGTGCTCGCCACGTACCTGGTCGCGTCGGCGGCCGCCGTCCGCCTGCTGACCGGCGCGCGGCGGCTCGTCGCCGTGGTCGCGGTGGTCCTCCTCCTGCTCGCCGTGCCGTACGTGGGACGAGGGTTGGCGATCCCGTTGCTGGTCGCGGCCGTCGCCGCCGTCGTCCACCGCGCGCGCCGACGGCCGGACGGGGCAGCCGGACGGGTCAGTGCACGGTGAACGTCTTGCTGTCGCTCATCCGCGGACCCGGTGCCTCACCCCCGGACGGGTCGTCCTCCGTGGCGACCACCGTGTACGTCCCCGGCGCCAGCGGGACGCTGAACGAGTACGGCGCGAACGTCTGCCCCTCGGCGGTGTGCGCCACCCCGGACGTCACCACGGCACCCGTCGGCCCGAGCACCTGCCACGGCAGGGTCGCCTCGAACACCGCCGCCTGACCGCTGACGGTGACCGGCGACGTCGTCGACGCACCCTGACGCGGCGCGTCGATCTGCACCCAGGCCTGCACGTCGAGGGCCGGCTCACGCACCTGCGGCGCGGTCCAGACGACGGCGCCCCACAGCTCCCCCGCCGGCTGGCCGGCGATGGTCAGCAGCACCGAGCCGGACGGGTCGCCGGTCGCCGCCGTGACGGTGTGCACCAGCTGCTGGATCATCAGCGCGGCACCGGCGGAGCCGATCGACGCGGTCCGGGCGTCGGCGCTGAGGTCGACGACCGTGGGGTTGCCGGGCGTGACGCCCAGCACCCGCGTGGCCTTGTTCCACGGGCTGGTGTAGTCCGGGTCGTCCGGGCCGGCGATCATCCGCTCGACGGCGCTGCGCACCGGTTCGCCGATCAGGTCGTGCCGCTCGGGGATCAGCCGCAGGCCGGTGCGGGTGTCGATCATGAAGTAGATGGGCACGTCCGCCGTCGTGACGGTCGGCGTCGGCGTGGGGGTGGGCGTCGGCGTCAGGCTCGGGGTCGGGACAGGGCTCGGCGGCGACGTCGTGACGGTGGGAGCCGGGACGGTCGACGGCGACGCGCCAGGACCGGCCGTCTGGTTCTGGCACCCGGCCAGCAGCGCGCCGACGAGGGCGACCATCGCACCGGCCGCGAGGAGGGGGAAGGACGAGGGCCTCGTCAGCGTCGACATGGCGCGCTCCTGCAGCGACCCCGGGCCCTGCGACGGGGCCCGCCGCGGGGCCACTGTCTGGTTCGAGCGTCCCACCGCGACGCCCTCAGGACCACGGACCGAAGGTCCTCACCGGGCCCTTCGGCCCTGGACGCGAGCCCGCACCGGCGGTCGGCTGGTCGGGCACCCGCTGCACCAGCAGCGTGGAACCCTGCCAGGTCGAGCACAGCCGAGGAGCGCACGATGAAGACCGCCGACGCCGCCGCCGAGTTCCTCTCCCAGCGCCGCATCGCGGTGACGGGGGTGTCGCGGACGCCGGCCAGCCACGGCGCGAACGTCGTCTACAAGACCCTGCGCGACAAGGGCTACGAGGTCGTCGCGGTCAACCCGAACGCCACCACGGTGGAGGGTGACCCGTGCTACCCCGACCTCGCCTCGGTGCCCGGCGGGGTGGACGCGGTGGTGATCGCCACGGGTCCGGACCACGCGGACGAGACCATGCGGCAGGCGGTGGATGCCGGCATCGGGCACGTGTGGATGCACCGGTCGGTGGACAAGGGAAGCGTCTCCGCCACGGCGACCGCGCTGGGGCGGTCGCACGGCATCACGGTGATCGACGGCGGCTGCCCGCTGATGTACGGCCCGGCGTCCGACCCCGGGCACCGGTTCATGTGCCGGCTGTTCACGCTGACCGGGCGCGTGCCCCGCAAGGTCTGACCGCCCGGCCCCGCGCCGGCCGGCGCCTCACACCTGCGCCGTCGCCCAGCGCGCACCGGAGTCGGACACCATCTCCACCGACGTGACCTGACCCGTCGCCGGCCAGGGCACCACCCAGCTCCCGCCGCCGGACCCGTCGAGCGCCCACGTGCCGGCCGCCTGCCGCGAGCCGTCGGCCAGCACCAGCCAGCACGAGTACCGCTGACCGGCGTGGCCGCCGCTGACGCTGACGACCAGCACCTGCCCGGCGTCCGACCAGCTGCGCTGCACCGACCCGACGGCGTCGCCCGTGGCGGTGCGCAGCGGGGCGCCGACCGCCACCTGCTGCGCGCTCGTCCCCCGTCCGACCACCGCCGATCCGGCGGCACCGACGCCGATGCCCACCACCAGCGCGGCGGCGACCAGCAGGGCGGTCCGCCGCGAGGGTCCGCGATGCCGACGGACCCCGGTGGGCCGCGCGGCCTGCACGCTGCCGCCGAGTCCGGTCGCCACCAGCACGCGCTGCGAGAACCCTGCCGGCGGCTCGACCCGCGGCGCCGCGACCAGCACGTGCTCCACGGCGTCGGCGATCTCCGCGTACCGGCTGCGGCACGTCTCGCACCCGCCGAGGTGGCGCGTCAGCCCGTCCCGGGGCCGCTCGTCGACCTGCCCGAGGGCGAGGTCCGTCAGCGCCTCGTCGCCCAGGTGCGGCTGCTGCTCAGTCACGCTCCGCCTCCATCGCCTCGCGCACCCGACGCAGGCCGGTCCGGATGCGCGTCTTCGCCGTCCCGAGGGGGATGCCCTCGGACACGCTGATCTCGTTGGCAGTCCGCCCGCCGATCACGGCGAGCACCACGGCGCGCGCCTGCTCGGGCGGCAGCGCCCGCAGCCGGGCGACGGCGGCGTCCCGTTCGGCGGACCGCACCACCTCGTCCTCCGGCGCGGGCGCCTGCAAGGTGGCGGTGATCATCTCCTCGAGCACCGACGCGTCCACCGGGGTGGCCCGGCGGGCCCGCATCGCGTCGATGGCCGCGTTCCGGGTGATGGTCAGCAGCCAGGTCAGCACCGAGGCGCGCCGCACGTCGTAGGTGCCGGCGGCCCGCCAGGCCCGGACGAACACCTCCTGGCTGACGTCCTGGGCCAGCCCCGTGTCGTGGGTGATCGACACCGCCAGGCCGAACACCGCCGACTGGAACCGCCGGACGAACGCGACGGCGGCCGCGTCGTCGTCCACCGCGAGGCCGGCGACCAGCGCGGCGTCCGCCGCGCGATCGGCACCGGAGAAGAGCTGCACGTCCTCATGTACGGCCTCGGGGCCGGCAAGGATTGCGCGCCGTCGCAATCCGCCGGCCCACGCCGCACGTATCACCCTCGACGGCCGCCCACCGGAGGACGGCCCGCTCGGACCACCTGGAGGGGCCATGAACGCACGATCCCGCGTCTGGACGTTGGGGGCGAGCCTGCTGCTGGCGGGGACGCTCGCGGCGTGTGGCGGCTCGTCGTCGGGCGGAGGGACCGGCGCCTACGGCGGCGCCGCGACCAGCGCACCGGCCATGGGCTCCTCGGCGTCGGCCGGTGGGGGCGCGTACGGGTCGGGCGCGTCGGGCGGGTCGACCAGCGCCACCGCGGTCACCGTGATGACGGCCAGCTCGAGCCTCGGCACGATCCTGGTGGACGGCAGCGGCCGCACCCTCTACCTGTTCACCAAGGACTCCCCGAACACCTCGACGTGCACGGGCGGCTGCCTCGCGGCGTGGCCGCCGCTGCTCGGCACGGCCACGGCCGGCACCGGGGTCGACTCCTCGCTGCTCGGCACGCTGACGCGGCCCGACGGCAAGACGCAGGTCTCGTACAAGGGCATGCCGTTGTACTACTGGGCCCAGGACTCGGCGCCGGGCCAGACGAACGGCCAGGGTGTGCAAGGCGTCTGGTGGGTGGTCAGCCCGCAGGGCACGCCGATCACCACCAAGTGACGCCGCGGTGGTGACGACGAGAGGCACGCAGAGCCGCGCCGCGGTGACGACGGACGCATCGGACCGCGCCGGGGTCACCGCGTCGGGCACGCCGGGGCGCGGCACCACGCGCGCGCTGCTCGGCACCCTCGCCGCCGGCGCAGCCGTGTCGTCGGCGCTGGGCCTCTACGCCCGCCTCCACGTGCCCACCGGCCGCACGCTGACGACGCTCGGGTTCACCGACCTGCTCCACATGAAGGCGTGGCTGACCACCGCCGCCCTCGTGCTGGCCGCGGGTCAGGTGCTGAGCGCCCTGCGCCTCTACGGCCGGCTCGGTGGTCGCCGGCGCGGCTCGTCAGGACCACCAGCCGCACCGGCACCGGCCTGGGTGCACCGGCTGCACCGGTCCGGCGGCGCGCTCGCCGTGCTGCTGACGCTCCCGGTGGCGTTCCAGTGCGCGTGGTCGCTCGGGTTCGGCACGTACAGCCTCCGCGTGCTGGTCCACTCCGTGCTCGGCTGCGTGCTGTACGGCGTGTTCGTGGCGAAGATGCTCGCGCTGCGCCTGCGACGCCCGCCGGCCTGGCTGATCCCGTGGCTCGGCGGCTCGCTGGTGCTGGCGCTGGTGGGGCTGTGGGTGACCTCGTCGCTGTGGTTCTTCAGCCACGGCGGCGCGGGCTACTGACCCCGCCACCGGGCACCGACCCGACGGAGCCGTCCAGGTGCACCACCTGCGCGTCGAACCATGCCGCCTCGCGCTCGTCGTGCGTCACCAGCAGCACGGTCCGCCCGGCGCAGCGGTCCCGGACCCACGCCATGGTCACCGGCTTCACGGCCTGGTCCAGGCCGGTGAACGGCTCGTCCAGCACCACCAGCTCGGCGTCGGCGAGCACGGCCCGCACGATCGCCACCCGCCGACGCTGACCGCCGGACAGCTCGCGCACGGGCGCGTGCACCGCCGCGTCGTCGAGCCCCACGGCCGCGAGCGCCTCGAGCACCGCACCGCGGTCCGCCCCGCGCGCCAGCACCAGCCGCACGTTGTCCACCGCGGACAGCTGCGGGCACAGCCGGTCCTCCTGGAACACCGCCGACCGCGGCCGCCCGTCCAGCCCCTCGACCGCCCCGGCGTCCGGCCGGTCGAGGCCCAGCAGCAACCGGGCGACCGTCGTCTTGCCGGACCCGTTGGGCCCCATCAGCGCCGTGACCCCGCCGCGTCTCAGCGACAGGTCCAGCCCGTCGAGCACCACGTGGTCACCGAACCGCCGCGTGACCCCGCGGAGCCCGATCCCGCCGGTCCCGCTCACGCCGCACCGCCCCAGCGCCGCTGCGCGGCGGTCAGCCCCAGCCGCACCAGCCGCTCGAAGGCGACGCTCAGCGCCACCACCACGAGGGTCCAGGCGAACAGGTCCGGGGTCGAGAGGAAGATCTTCGCCTGGTACATCCGCTCGCCGATGCTGCCCGTCGGCAGCCCGATCACCTCGGCGGCGATCCCGCTCTTCCACGCCAGGCCGACGCCGGTCTCGCAGCCGGCGACGACGAACGGCAGCACCGCCGGCACGTCGATGGCCCGCACGCGGCGCAGCCGGGGCAGCCGGTACACCGTCGCCATCTCCAGCAGCGCGGCGTCCCGGTGGGCGATCCCCTCGAGGGTGTTGGTGTAGACGATCGGCACCACCATCAGCGCGGAGATCACCAGCGCCAGCCGTCCGGTGCCCGTCACCAGGATCACCAGGATGATGAAGCTGACCACCGGGGTGGCTCGCACGGTGCTGATCAGCGGTGCCAGCAGCGCCGCGACCAGGGGCACCGCCGCCGCGACGGCCGCCAGGCACACCGCGACGAGCGCGCCGATCGCGAAGCCCGCACCGATCCGCAGCAGCGAGTGCCCGGCCGTCGTCCAGAACCCCGCGGTCCGCACCAGCTCGGCCAGCCGGCCCACCACCTCGACCGGCGAGGCCAGCACGATCTGCTGACCGACCGCGGCGGCGACCAGCTGCCACACGGCGAGCCAGAACACCAGCACGCCGACGGTGCGCAGCGCACGCCCCGACCGCCGGGGGCGCGCTGCGACCGGCCGCTCAGCGCTGGTAGTAGAAGTCATCACCCGGCAGCGCGCCGCCCACCGAGGCGGGGTCGGCGTCGAACAGGACCTTGAGGTAGCCGCTCAGCGCGTTGCGCAGGTCGACACCCTCGAGGTCGACGACGTGGCTGGCGGGGATCGCGGCGACCGCCACGGCGGCGGACGGGACGATGCCGGCCTGCACGATCAGCGGCGCCGCCTGGTCGGGGTGCTCGTTGGTGAACGTGGTGGACAGCTTGTAGTCGTCGAGGAACTGCTTGAGCGCCGCGGCGTGCTCGGTGGCGAACGCCTTGCGCACCACCAGCACGCCGGTGACCAGCTGCGACGTGCCGCTGGTGACCTTGTTCCACTCGTCGGACAGCTGCACCACGGTGCGGATGCCCGGGTGGCTCGAGGTCAGCACCGTCGCGAAGGGCTGCGGCAGCATCCCGACGGCGCCCGGCGTGGCGGCCAGCACCGCGGCGACCTCGGTCGGCTCCGACCGGTAGTCGACCTTCACGTCGGTGCCGGGCACCAGCCCCTCCTGCTTCAGCAGGTAGTCCAGCACGTACTCCGGCGAGGCACCCTTGCCGGACGTCACCACGGTCTTGCCCCGCAGGTCGGCGAGGCCGTGCACCGCCGTCCCGTTCTCCACCACGTCCAGCACGCCGAGCGTGTTCACCGCCGCGACCTGCACGGCACCCTTGGTCTTGGCGTAGAGCACCGCCGCGAGGTTGGACGGCAGCAGCGCCACGTCCACCGACCCCTGCGCCACCAGCGGCACCACCTGGTCGGGGGTGCTGTACATGGTGACCTTGTAGTCCTCGGCGGTGGTGCCGGCGGTCGCGTCGCTCATCAGCTTGACCAGGCCCATCGTCGTCGGGCCCTTGAGCGAGGCGATCCGGACGGTGGTGCGCTCCGCTGGCGTCGCGGAGGCCGTGGCCGCCGTGGTCGCCGGGGTGGACGCCGCCGCCTGGGTGCCGCCGGCACAGCCGGCGAGCAGCGCGGCGACGGCGAGCAGCGGGACGACGAGAGACGACCGGCGCATGGCCTCAGCCCTTCCGGGTCGGGGTGGTCACCGGCTCACGCCGGAACGGTTCGTAGGCGGTGTGCAGCGCGTGGTGGGCCGCCGGGGAGTTCGGCTCCCCGTAGGTCTCCTCGTACAGGCGCAGCACGTCCGGGTTCTCCTGGGACTTGCGGTAGCGGGACGTCTGGTCGATGTTCACCAGCACCTGCTGCCGGGCCGCCATCACACCGACCTCGGACGGGACCGGGTGCCCGGCGCCGTTGATGCAGCCGCCGGGGCACGCCATGACCTCGACCATGTCGTAGCCGGTGTCCTCGCCGGCGACGATGCGGCGGACCAGCGGCTCGGCGTTGTTCAGGCCGCTGATCACCGCGACGCGCACGGTGGCGTCGCCGGCCTGGACGGTGGCCTCCTTGAAGCCCTCGAACCCGCGGACCTCCTCGAACTCCAGGCCCTCCACCAGCGGTTCGCCGGTGAGCTTCTCCACCGCCATCCGCAGGGCCGCCTCGGCCACGCCGCCGGACGCGCCGAACAGCACGCCCGCGCCGCTGACCAGGGAGTACGGCGCATCGAACTCGCCGGGGACGATGTCCTGCTTCTCCAGCCGGAGCATCTTGGCCATCTCGAGGAACTCCGTGGTGGTCAGCACGGCGTCCACGTCGCGGATGCCCTCGGGGGCGAACTCCGGGCGCGCGGCCTCGTACTTCTTGGCCAGGCACGGCACGATCGAGACGACGTAGAGGTCGTCCAGGTCGATCCCGGCGCGGAACGCGTAGTGCCGCTTCACCGTCGCGCCCATCATCTGCTGCGGCGACTTGCAGCTGGACAGGTGGGGGATCATCTCCGGCCAGCGCCGCTCGACCAGGTTCACCCAGCCGGGGCAGCAGGAGGTGAACAGCGGGGTGACGCCGCCACCGGTGAGCCGGCCGAGCAGCTCGGTGGTCTCCTCCATGATCGTCAGGTCGGCGGCGAAGGCGAAGTCGAACGCCTTGTCGAAGCCGATCTTGCGCATCATCCCGGCGATGAACGCCGACGCCTGGTCGAACGGGATGCCGAACTCGGCCGCGATCACGCTGCGGACGGCGGGGGCGACGAACCCGACCACCGTCTTGGTCGGGTCGTTGATCGCCGTGAACACCCCGCCGCGCTCGCGCACGTAGTCCAGGGCGCCGCACGGGCACGCCCGCACGCACTGGCCGCAGGACACGCAGTCGGTCTGGTCCAGCGGCAGGCCGTTGTGGGTGCCCACCGTCAGGCGTCCGTTCTCGAACTGGAACGCCAGGACGCCGGGGCCCTCGATCTCGGCGCAGGCGGCGACGCAGCGGCCGCAGCTGATGCACTTGTTGTTGTCCCGGACGATGAACGGGTGGTCGCGCACCACCGGCTCGTAGGGGCGCACGTGCAGCGGTGCGGCGAAGGTGACGGAGTGGGCGGTGGCCTGACGGCGCAGGTCGCAGTCGTTCTGCTTGCCGCAGCCGCAGCTCAGGCAGCGCGCCGCCTCGGCACGGGCCTGCTCCTCCGTGAGGGTCTGCTCGACCTCGTCGAAGGTGCGGATGCGGCTGGCCACCGGCAGCTCGTCGGGGTGCACGCGCACGCGGCGCTCGCGCACCTCGAACTCGTCGCGCGGCAGGTCCTCCAGCGAGCCGCGGCTGCAGGAGTAGTCGTCCTGGCTGGGACGGACGTAGCCGCGGGTGAGGAACTCGTCGATCGCGGTGGCAGCGCGCCGACCGGCGGCGACGGCCTGGATCACCGTGGCGGGGCCGGTGGCGCAGTCGCCGCCGGCGAAGATCTTCGACTCCGACGTCTCCATGGTGCGGCCGTCGATGTCGATGTCGCCCCAGGCGTTCAGGCGCACCGGCAGGTCGTTGTAGAGGAAGCCGGTGTCGGTGCTCTGGCCGATGGCACCGATCACGGTGTCGGCCTCGATGATCGTGTCGCTGCCCTCGACCGGCACGGGGCGACGCCGGCCGGAACGGTCGGGCTCGCCGAGCTCCATGCGCAGGCAGTGCAGCTGCTTGACGCCGCCGGCCTGCGTGATGCGGGTGGGCGCCGCAAGGAACGTCATCTCGACGCCCTCGTCGATCGCAGCCTCGACCTCCGCGGCCTCGGCCGGCATCTCGTCCCGGGTGCGCCGGTACAGCAGCCGCACCTTCTCGGCGCCGGCGCGCAGCGCCGTGCGGGCGCAGTCGATCGCGGTGTTGCCGCCGCCGATCACCACGACGGTGCGGCCCAGCGGCACCTCGACGCCCTTGGTGACCTCCTCGAGGTACTGGATGCCGAGCCAGACGCCGTCGAGGTTCTCCCCGTCCAGGCGCAGCGGCGTGGCCCGCCACGAGCCGATGGCCAGGTACACCGCGTCGAAGTCGCGCTTGAGGTCCTCGAGCTGCAGCTGGGCACCCAGCGCCTTGCCCGTGACGATCGTGACGCCCAGCGCCTCGATCACGCTGATCTCACGGTCGAGCGTGCGCTTGGGCAGGCGGTACTCCGGGATGCCGTAGCGCATCATGCCGCCGGGTCGGTCCTGCTTCTCGAACACGGTGACCGCGTGGCCGGCGATCGCCGCGTAGTAGGCGGCGGACAGGCCCGACGGACCCGCGCCGATGACGGCGATCCGCTTGCCGGACGGCGCCGCGACCCGCGGCACCCACGGCAGGCTGCGGCTCATGTCCCAGTCGGCGGCGAACCGCTTGACGTTGTTGATGGCGACGGGCTCGTCCACCAGGCTGCGCCGGCACTCGGCCTCGCAGGGGTGGGGGCACACGCGGCCGCACACCGACGGGAACGGGTTGCGGTCCTTGATCACGCGGACGGCGGCCTCGTAGTTGCCGTCGGCGACGTGCGCCAGGTACGTCTGGATGTCCACGTTCGCCGGGCACGTCTGCACGCACGGGGCGACGCAGTCGGCGTTGTGGTCGCACAGCAGCTGCTGGAGCCGGACCTTGCGGTACGCCTCGAGGCGCGGGGTGTGCGTGGTGATCACCATGCCGGGACGCACCGGAGTCAGGCACGCCTTCACGTCGCGGGGGTTGGTCTCTCCCACCTCGACGACGCACAGGCCGCAGCTGCCGTTGGACCGCTTCAGGCGGATGTCGTGACAGAGCGACGGGACCTCGATGTTCTCCTTGTCCAGGGCCTGCAGGATGGTCAGCCCGCCGAACACCTGGGTCTCGCGCCCGTTGACCGTGATGGTGATGCGGTCGTCGTCCGAGAGCTCGCGCATGCCGTGACCTCCGTTGGCCAGGACCTGCGTGCACCGCGTCCTCGCGCTGCCCGCCGTCGCCTGTTTCCGGACCGGCTCCGGTGCCGGTTCGGGTTCTGCTGCGACGGTACGGCGGGCCGCTGCCGAGGTCGTCGGACTTCGGACCTAGGGCAGCACGGGGCCCCGGTGCCGCTGGGCGGCCCGGGGCCTCGTCACCGACGGACGTCAGTGGGTCTGCTCGGCGACCTTCCGGCGGACCTCCTCCATGTCGAGCGCGCGCGCCTGGGCGATCAGGTCGTCGAGGGCCGGGCCGGGCAGCGCGCCCGCGTCCTCGAACAGCAGCACACCGTCGCGGTAGATCATCAGCGTCGGGATCGCGCTGATGCCCAGACGACCGGCGAGCGCGTGCTCGGCCTCGGTGTCCAGCTTCGCGAACGTGATGTCCGGGTTCTTCTCGGAGGCCTTGCTGAACACCGGCGCGAACATGCGGCAGGGTGCGCACCAGGAGGCCCAGCAGTCGACGAGGACGATGCCCTCGGCGTCGACGGTGGGCTGGAACGTGTCAGCGGTGAGGTCGACGGTCGCCACGGTGGCCGCCTCAGCGCGTCGTGACGGTGCGCCGCACGGTGGACAGGCCGAACAGCCGGTACAGCGGGCAGAACCCCACTGCGCTCGTCACGGCCAGCACCGCGGCGACCACCAGCAGCACGACACCGAGAGTGGTGCCGGCTCCGGCCAGGAGCGCTGCGACGACCAGGACCACGGCGGCGACCAGCCGCACGACGCGGTCCGACGAACCCATGTTGCGACTCACAGTGCGCCTCCGATGCGACGAGCAGGTCGCCGCCCGGCCCGGAAGGCCGTGCCGTCACGCCCTGTCAACGGTTCGTAGCATACCCCCCGGGGTATGGTGACGGAAAGCTCACGACACACGAGGAGGGGCAGTGCCCGAGATCGACCTCGCCGCCTTCGCTGCGGCTCACGCCGACGGCACGCTGGTGATCGACGTCCGCGAACCGCAGGAGTACGTCGGCGGGCACGTGCCCGGTGCCCGGCTGCTGCCGATGGCGGACGTGCCGCTGCGCAGCGCGGAGCTGCCGCGTCGCGAACGCGTGCTGGTGGTGTGCGAGAGCGGCAACCGCGCCCGCTCCGTCGTCGGGCGGCTGCGCGCCGAGGGTGTCGACGCGCTCTCGTTGCGCGGCGGCACCGCCGCCTGGCGCGCCGCAGGTCGGCCGTTGGTCACGGGCCCACGCGCCAACCGCGGCTGACCCCGCCGCGGTGCACCGGGCGGGGTCAGCGGGTCGCGGGGTCCGTGCGGACGGCCGGTGGACTCAGCCCAGGTGGGTGCCCTCCGGCACGTACCGCGGGGCGCCCTCGTCGGCCAGCGTGACCTCGCCGGTGGCGACCACGCCGCGGGCGAACGTCCAGTCGCCGTGCACCGTCAGCGACCGGGCGTCGCGCAGGGACGGGGCACCGGCCGGGAAGTGGGCGTCGAACGCGGTGATCGTCTTGTAGTGCTTCGAGTCGAGGTCGACCAGCGGCGCCGGCTCGGTGACCAGGTCCAGCGTCGCCGCCTCGGACAGCTCGTAGGCGTCCGAGCGCAGCAGCAGCAGGTCGTTGGTCGTCTTCACCGGCAGGAAGCGGGAACGCGGGACGACGATGGCGGTGGCGCCCTCGAACACCTCGATCGCGGCGCCCATGGCGGACTCGACCTGGATCACCTGCGGGGACGACGGGTCCGTCGGGTCCACCGTCTTGGAGTTGCGGATCATCGGCAGGCCGAGCACCCCGTGCCGCTCGTTGAGCGTGCGCCGCAGCGCCGCCAGGTCGAACCACAGGTTGTTGGTGTGGAAGTACGGGTGCCGGTGCTCGTCGGTGAAGTAGTCCATCTCCTCCGGCGCCGTCTGCGCGGTGTCGCGCAGCACCAGGCGACCGTCCGAGCGGCGGATCGCCAGGTGGCCGCCCTTGCGGTCGGCGGCGGTGCGGCGGCACAGCTCGGCGGCGTAGGGGGCGCCCGACTCGGCGAACCAGCCGGCGATGCGCGGGTCCGGCGCGGCACCGAGGTTGTCGGAGTTGGACACCGACGCGTACGCGAACCCGGCGTCGAGCAGGGCGTCGAGCACCCCGGACGCCTCGATCGCGGTGTAGAGGTCGCCGTGGCCGGGCGGGCACCACTCGAGCGACGGGTCGGCCGGCCACGAGACGGGCGTCAGGTCGTCGGCGCGCAGCTTGGGCTCGCGGTTCTGCAGGAAGTCCAGCGGCAGCTCGCCGACCTTGAGGTCGGGGTACGCCGCCAGGGCGTCCAGGCTGTCCTGCTGGGTGCGGAACGAGTTCATCAGGATCAGCGGCAGGCGGGCGCCGTACCGGGCGCGGGCGGTGCGCACCTGCCGGGCGATCACGTCGAGGAAGCTCAGTCCCTCGCGCACCGGCAGCAGCGACTTGGCCCGGTCCATGCCCATCGAGGTGCCCAGGCCGCCGTTGAGCTTGATGATCGCGGTGCGCGCCAGGGCGTCGCGGGCGTCCGTCGGCGGCACCTGCACGGACTCCAGGCTGGGCGGGTCCAGCAGCGGGGTGATGTCGTCCTCGCGGATCAGCCCGGTCGCACCGGCCTCCAGGTCGCGGTAGTACCCGGCGAACACGTCGACCGCCGCGGGAGCGACGCCAGCCGCACGCATCTTCTCCACGGCCAGCCGCAGACCCTCGTCGCTCATCTCAGCCCTTCCGCAACCCCTCGCGGTGCCGACCGGCACCGGCCACCGAGCAGTATCGCCTGGCCAGCCGTGGAAGGGGCGATCGGGGACGGCCCTCGACCCGGCCGCTAGGTTGGGCCACGCCCGGGCGGACGCACGGTCCCGGGCGGTCGGAGCGAGGTGAAGGAGGACGACGATGGCCGGGTACGCGCACAACATCGCCCTGGTTGCTCACGACAACAAGAAGGTGGAGCTGCTGCGCTGGGCGGAGTTCAACCGCGGCACGCTCTCGCACCACCACCTGTACGCCACCGGCACCACCGGCACCATGCTCGAGTACGAGCTGGGGCTGCCGGTGACGCGGCTGCTGTCCGGCCCGGTGGGCGGCGACCAGCAGATCGGCGCCAAGATCGCCGAGGGCGCCATCGACATGCTCGTCTTCTTCTGGGACCCGCTGGAGCCCCAGCCGCACGACCCGGACGTCAAGGCCCTGCTGCGCATCGGCGCGGTGTGGAACGTGCCGATGGCGTGCAACGTCGCCACCGCGGACATGCTGATCTCGTCCCCGCTGCTGTCCACCGACTGGAACACGAACCGGCCGGACATCACGCCGCGCGGGTGGGAGGGTTCGGCGCCGGTCGCCTGAACCGGCCGAGCGGGCCAAGGGGGCCGAGCACGCCGAGCGGGCCGACGGGAAAACGCGCGCCCACATTGTGAGCACGCGCACAAGTGAAAGGGCGGCGGCGGGACGTGTTCACGTCCCCACCGCCGCCCTTCTGCAGTCGCGCCCCCTGGCGCGCCACATTGGGCCTACCGGCTTACACGGTCGAGCGACCGCGACCCACCAGCCAACCGATCAGGCTGATGACCAGCAGGGCGATTCCGATCCACAGCAGGATCTTCGCTGCGGTGACGGCGACGCCAAGAACGATCATCACGACGCCGACGATGATGAGAATGAGCCACAGAGCCATGGGACAGCTCCCTTCGCTGAGCGGACGGCGGCGGTAAGCCACCTGGGAAAGATCGTCACCCGGCTTTCACAGGTTCGCATCCGGAACGATTCGGACGGCCCGCGCCCGGGGCCTGCGGAGACGTGTTCCGCCGGTTCGCACGGCCCGCCCGACATGCCTGCGCGGGCCCTCGTCCCCAGATGCGGGGGCCTGTGGGCCGAGTGATGGTGGAGGCATGACCACCTCCGCAGACCCGGGCTCGACGCACGGCCCCGACGACACCGACGCGGACCCCGGCACGCTGAACCCGCGCTCCGGAGCGGCCGCTCGGGACGAGTCGTCGAGCGAGTACCAGGACACCGACGCCGACCCGAACAACCTCAACCCGCGGGACCTGCGCGAGGGGGCGAGCGACGATGGCTGACGGCTTCCCCGCACAGCAGCAGCAGCCGCCGGGCCACACCGACCCGATGGTGCCCGACCCGGACCACGGCGAGCAGAGCTACACCGGCTCGGACAAGCTGGTGGGCAAGCGCGCCTTCGTCACCGGTGGCGACTCCGGCATCGGGCGGGCCGTGGCCATCGCGTTCGCCCGCGAGGGTGCCGACGTGGCGATCGGGTACCTCCCCGAAGAGCAGGACGACGCCGAGGAGACCCGCGACTGGGTGCAGAAGGCGGGCCGCACGTGCGTGCTGGTGCCGGCCGACCTGACCGACGAGCAGCAGGCGCGCGAGTCGGTGCGCACCGCGGTGTCCGGGCTCGGTGGGCTGGACGTCCTGGTCAACAACGCCGGGTACCAGATGGCCCGGCGCGAGTCGATGGCGGACATCACCACGGAGGACCTGGACCGCACCATGCGGACCAACCTGTACGCGATGTTCTGGGTGACGCAGACGGCGCTGGAGCACCTGAGCAGCGGCGGCTCGATCATCAACACGACGTCGATCCAGGCGTACCAGCCGTCGACGTCGCTGCTCGACTACGCGTCGACCAAGGCCGCGATCGCCAACTTCACGGTGAACCTCGCCTCGGAGGTCGGGTCGAAGGGCATCCGCGTGAACGCCGTCGCGCCCGGGCCAATCTGGACGCCGCTGCAGCCGGCGACGCAGCCCGTCGAGAAGCTGGAGAAGTTCGGCAGCGACACCCCGATGGGCCGGGCCGGGATGCCGGCCGAGGTGGCGCCGGCGTACGTGTTCCTCGCGGCGGACTCCACCGCGTCGTACGTCTCGGGAACGGTGCTGGGCGTGACCGGCGGCAAGCCGGTGTTCTGACCGCGCGCAACGGCCGGGTGGACGTGCGGGTCCCCCGGCCGCTCGGCGGTCGTCGGTTTGGGTGGTCGTGAATTCGGCCGATCGGGGAGGTTCGGATGCGCGTACAGCGAGGGGTGAGCAGTGCGGGCCGGGTGGTGGTCACCGGTGGTGCCGGGTTCCTGGGCAGCCACCTGTGCACCGAGCTGCTGGACCGGGGCGCCGAGGTGGTGTGCCTGGACAGCTTCCTCACCGGCTCGCCAGCCAACGTCGCGCACCTGATCGACAACCCGCGGTTCCACCTGACGCGCTGCGACGTCACCGACTTCGTGCACGTGCCCGGCCCGGTGGACGCCGTGCTGCACTTCGCCTCCCCCGCCTCGCCGGTGGACTACCTGCAGCTGCCCATCGAGACGCTGAAGGTCGGGTCCATCGGCACCGGGCACGCGCTGGGGCTGGCGAAGGACAAGGGCGCGCGGTTCCTGATCGCCTCGACGTCAGAGGTGTACGGGGACCCGCAGGTGCACCCGCAGCGCGAGGACTACTGGGGGCACGTGAACCCCGTCGGGCCGCGCGGCGTGTACGACGAGGCGAAGCGCTACGGCGAGGCGCTGACCACCGCGTACCGCAGCGCGCACGGTGTGGACACGGCGATCGTCCGCATCTTCAACACCTACGGCCCGCGCATGCGCCCGCACGACGGGCGGGCGATCCCCACGTTCATCCGGCAGGCGCTGGCCGGCGAGCCCGTGACGGTGGCCGGGGACGGCAGCCAGACGCGGTCCGTCTGCTACGTGGACGACCTGGTGCGCGGCGTGCTGGGACTGCTGGACAGCGGGCACCCAGGTCCGATGAACATCGGCAACCCGCGAGAGCTCACCGTGCGGCAGATCGCGGAGGACGTGGTGGCGGCGACCGGTTCGCGGTCCCGAATCGACTTCATCCCGCGGCCGGTGGACGACCCGGAGGTGCGGCGCCCGGACACGGGCCTGGCCACCGAGGTGCTCGGGTGGGCGCCCGAGGTCGAGTGGGAGGAGGGCCTCGAGCGGACAGTGGGCTGGTTCACCACCGCGCTGAGCCGCACGGCATGAATTGCAGGTCCGGTGAACTAATCGTCCGGTGATTTGACGGGGTGCTCGCATGGGAGCGCTTCCGTTGACACCGGTCGAGGCCTTTCTGATACTGGCGGCAGGCGCCTCGCGCGCCGCGGCACCATCAATGCAGATGGTCGCTACTTACCAGCCGGAAAGGCGGTCGCACGTGCGATCACGTGGTGAGAACCTGCGTCAAGAGAGCGCTCCCAGGCGCCGGGTAGCAGTCGTGGGGGTGACGTTCCTCGGGCTGGCGCTCAGCACCGGCCTGGCCGCGGCGCCGGCAGTCGCGGCCGACCCGCACCAGGGCGGCAGCGCGGCGGACCTCGGCGCGAACGTCGTCGTCTTCACGCCGTCGATGTCGACGGCGGACATCCGGGCCCGCGCCCAGGTGATCTACGCCCAGCAGTCCGACAGCGAGATGGGCACCGGCCGCTACGCCCTGCTGTTCGAGCCCGGCACCTACGGCTCGGCGAGCGACCCGCTGGACATCCCGGTCGGCTACTACACCGAGGTGGCCGGTCTGGGCCAGGACCCGTCGGCCGTCACCATCAACGGCGGCGTCACCGCCATCGGCAAGAACGGCTCGGGGTCGCTGGACATCTTCTGGCGGTCCGTCTCCAACCTGACCATCCACGTGGTGGCCACCGCCGACGGCTGCCACACCGGCAACGAGATGTGGGCCGTGTCGCAGGCCGCGCCGATGCGGCGGGTGGACGTGAAGGACTACACGACCTTCATGCCGTACTGCGAGAACCCCAACTACGCGTCGGGCGGGTTCGTCGCCGACTCGTTCCTCGAGGGCGGTGCGCTGAACGGCTCCCAGCAGCAGTTCTACGTGCGCAACACCAACCTGGGCGGCGGCTGGTCCAACTACGTGTGGAACCAGGTGTTCTCCGGTGACGTCAACGCCCCCGCGCAGGACTTCGGCAACGGCGCCGCGTACACCACGCTGACGACGACGCCGGTGAGCAAGGAGAAGCCGTACCTCTACACCGACACGGCGGGCGGCTGGAACGTCTTCGTGCCGTCGGTGCAGCACGACTCCGTGGGCACGACGTGGGCCAACGGCCACACGCCCGGCACCTCGGTGCCGCTGAACCGGTTCTTCGTCGCGACCCCGTCGGACTCCGCCAGCACCATCAACGCGGCGCTGGCCCGCGGCCTGAACCTGCTGCTCACGCCCGGCGTCTACGACGTCAGCTCGCCGATCAAGGTGAAGCGCGCCGGCACCGTGGTGCTGGGCCTGGGCATGGCGACACTGACGGCGACCAACGGCAACACCGTGCTGACCACCGCCGACGTGCCGGGCATCGACATCGCCGGGATCACCGTCGACGCCGGTGCGGTGAACTCGCCGGTGCTGGTGCAGATCGGCACCAAGAGCGGCAACAACGGCCGCCCGCACGACGGTGCCGCCGACCCGGTCGCCCTGCAGGACGTGTTCTTCCGCATCGGCGGACCGCACGTCGGCAAGGCGAACCTGGCGCTCGAGGTGAACACCGACCACGCCGTGCTCGACGACCTGTGGGTGTGGCGCGCCGACCACGGCGTGCCCGGCTCGGTGGGCTGGACCGTCAACACCGCCGACACCGGCCTGGTGGTCAACGGCGACGACGTCACCGCGACCGGCCTCTTCGTCGAGCACTTCCAGAAGTACAACGTGATCTGGAACGGCAACGGCGGAAAGGTGCTCTTCTTCCAGAACGAGCTGCCCTACGACCCGCCGACGCAGGCCGACTACCAGCACGACGGCATTCTGGGATATGCGGCGTTCAAGGTGGCCGACTCGGTTTCCACCTTTGCCGGGTACGGCATGGGCAGCTACATCTACACGAACGTGAACCCCGACATCCACGTGTCGCACGCGTTCGAGGTGCCCGTGAACGACGGCGTGCGGCTGCACGACCTGCTGACCATCAACCTCAGCGGGCCGGGGACGATCGACCACGTGGTGAACGACACCGGCGGGCCGGTCAGCGACGCCAACAAGGACGTCGCGAGCCAGGTGGTCAGCTTCCCGTGAGATGGATGATCGCTCGGCACTGATCGACGCGGCGGCCCCGGGAGCGGATGCTCCTGGGGCCGCCGCCTGGTCCTGCGGGGAATATGTTGCCTTCACAGGCTCGGATATCGACTCCCACGGTCACTTGCCGCACGTCGCCAGCGGATTCAGACCCTTTACGCGACACCCCGAGGCCCCACCACCTCGCGGACGCAAACCGGGACCAGCGCGCCGGGTGGCGTTGCAATAGCAGATCGCCGCCACAGGGCGCCTGCCTCCCCGTGACGCCAGCGTCGGCTAGGGTCGCCCTCATGCAAGTCGCGGACGCCAACTGGATGCTTTCGAGCGCGGTTCAGTCCGGTGCAGCACTGATTGCCATCGTGGGTGGCCTGCTCGGCTCCCGCTACGTGGCTCTCAACGCGGAGCAAGGCGCCGCACGTAGACGACTGCGCGAAGCCTCCGATCGGCTCTCCGCAGCCCAGGACCGTGAGGCCAAAGCCGGAGCAGAAGCGACCCGCTTGGTCACAAAGATCCTCCTAGACGACGACGAGCGGTACCTATGGATCTACGAACATGACGGAAGCCCCACGCTCGACGAGGTCATTCAAGACGTCCCCGAAGAGTACCGCAGCGCTCTTGAAAAGCACCTGCTGCTGATCGAAAGGGAACTCAGTGAAGCCAGGCGGGTTCTGCCGGAGTTGATTCCCCACACCAGCGAGCAGGAAACCTGGCCCGTGTTCCGTGCCGCCCACAAGCTATCCTTCGAGCACGAGGGCGTGTGGCAATGGACGTACACGTTCCTTTCGGACGCCCGCGCAAGCTCGGCACGCAGGGCGGCGGGTGGTTGGTCCGCTGTCACCGATGGTCTCGTCTCGGCCCTCCGCTCGCAGACCGGGACAATCGGCACCTCAACCGATTCCCGTAGACTTGGCCAGGCTAGAGATCAGCAAGAAGAAGCGAATCGATATGCCTCCAGGCTCCAAGGAGAAGTGGCGGCAGCCCAGGCTCAGCTTGATGCCACCCAACAGCCCAAGGGATTCGGCGTCGCCCTCGGCGTCCTCGCATACATAGCGTTCGTGGACATCGCCATTCCACTCTCGCTGATGGTTGAAGGTGTCACTGCTCTGTCGTTCCACGCGCGACTCTCTGTCGCATGCCTCTTTGGCTCAGGCGTCCTGGTTCTGTTTGTGTACCTCTTCGCTTACAGCCGCTTCCTGAAGCGGAGCGATTAGCGGCGCCGTTACCCGAACCCACGTCGACAAGCGGCAGCGCTTGAGAAGATGGCGCCGCACACAACCGGCAGTCGGCGTTTACTTGCGCCCACTCCGTGGTTCTGGCCTGCCCTGCCCCGGCAGATCGTTACCCGCGTCATCCCTTGAGAGCCGGTCGGGGCGCATTCCGGGATGCAACCCGGTTCCCGAATCGATCGACACGGCCGCCATGACGGCAATGCCGAAGCACCCTCAAGGCACAGGGTCCTCTGGTATCGAGGTGCGGACTCGGTTCAAGAACACCGAATCGCTCGACAGGCCCCGCGGTGCGTTGCCACGGGCATAGCATCCGGAACATGACACTTCGTCCGCATCGCCACTACATCCACTGGATCCTCGAGCCACCACACGACCACCGCATTGGCTTCCAGTGGTACACGGAGAGCGCCTCCGTTGCATTCATGCTCGAAACACTCAGCACACACGCTGAGATTGCATCGGTTGGTCGCGCCCGTTTCGCAGGTACGACTGCGCAGAAGAACGCCCTCTGGCGCGAGTTCAGAAACTACATGAGGCAGGCGCTAAGCAATTTTCAAGCAGCACAGGGAGTTCCGAACAGGTCCGCGGGACTTCTCTACTACTACGCCGCGCTGAACTTTGCCAAGGCTGAACTCTTGGACTCAAACGCCCCTGCCCTAGTTGATCGCCGAATTGGCCATGGGCTCAGCTTTAGCCCGACAAGGGCCAAGACGGTCGCGGGCGATACATTGAGCGTGACTACTGGAGTGTTTCCGCTGCTCTATCAACGGAGGACGGGCATTCAGCTTCCTATCGGTACGAAACTACCAGTGAAGCGTCTTCTCCAGCAGGTCCCAGAGCTATCGTCGCAAGTCGACGCCGTTGGGCTCGGCACCTCTCACATCGGAGGTGTCATGCAAATGCTCGCTTGGGACGATCGCGAAGCGTGGTCATTACTGGCCTGCCCCGAGCCCAACCCTCTCAAGTCGTTCGGAGGCGTTACGGCAACCCTCTTCAATCGATTCTTCGAGGAAGTCGCCGAGCCGCAAGAGTGGCGCGACCACTTCGGGGTGAGTCGGAGGTGGCCATGGGACGTTAGTTTCTACGAGTCAAGGCGCAAGGTCCCCGTGGGACGCACCCACGACGAACCGGAGGGCGCAAGAGAACTCAGCGCGGATATCCGCCAGATTCTCGGAATGCGCACGAGCGAGGACTATGATGCGTGGCTTGCACCGAGCCTGTACAAGACACGGATGCTGCCCATGCCGCCTTCAATGGCGCGGTACGCCCTGACATATTACGCTTCATCGCTCGTTAGGTACAAGCCGCAGATGTTCGACCCAGCCAGCCATCCAGAGCAGGCGTACCTGTTTGATGCCGTCTCCAGGGAAGTCGCCCTGCCGATGCTCACCGATGTTCTAGCGGCGATCGTTGGTCAACCTGTCTACTTCTACAGCACCGGAGGGCTCCGACTGTAGAAATTGAACTGCCAAGGGGCCAGGGATAGTCCGTCGAGCCGATCAGGCCTGAATAATCTCGCGTCACAATTCTCGCCAAGTCTCTCAGGCATCGGCACGCGCGTGATCCGCCCGTTCGGATGTCGCCCGTATCGGCCGTGGACCGAATTCAGGATGAGGGGTCCGCAGTTCCGCGACTGACAGTTGCCGGAGGGCCGTCGCAAGCGTCTCGGCCCGGCTGATCGACTCAAGACCGGTATCGATCTGATCGGCGTGAGGGTCACCGGGGTTGGTCGGATCGCCGTGCCAGAGGACGGTGTGGATCTGCTCGTCGATGGCGGGGCCCCACTGTTGGGGTGGGGTGGGGCCGAAGAGGAGGACCGACGGGGTGCCGAGGGCCGTCGCTAGGTGGGCTACTCCGGTGTCGCCGCAGATCAGGAGGGCGGCGCTAGCGACGAGGTCGGCTAGGGCCGGGATGGTGAGGGTGCCGGCGCGGGTCTCGATGAGGTGAGCCGCCGGTGCCGAATCTCCGGTGAGCTGGGAGCGGGCGTCCGTCACGACGCCGGTGGCCAGGTCCACCTCGTCGGGACCACCGGTAACGAGCACGCGGCGGCCCTCCGAGGCGAGGGCGGCCGCGACGGCGGACCAGCGGTCGGGCGGCCATCGTCGGGAGCCCGATGACGCGCCCGGGTGAAGCAGGACGGCGCCCGCGTCGTCGTCGGTACCCCCGGGCGGCAGCGTCAGGCGGAGGTCCTCACGGCCGCACTCCCCACCCGCCCAGGAGACCAGGCGGCACCAGCGGTCGACCTCGTGCTCGTCGGCGCGCCACACCGGGCCGTCCGGGAAGCCGTCGGCCGCGAATGCGACCAGGCGCGACGGGCGGGTGGCGGCCAGCACCGCGTGGCTCTGCGGCCCGCGGCCGTGCAGGTTCACCGCGAGGTGGCCACCACCGGCCAGCTCCGGCGGCAGCACCAGCGGGTCCAGCCCTGTAGCGGGCACCACCTCGTCGACCACACCGAGGTCGCGCAGCCACGTGCCGATCCCCACGGGCCCGGCGAGCCACAGCCGACGGTTCGGCCAGGCTCGTCGGACACCCCGCAGCGCAGCGACACCGGTGAGGGCGTCGCCCAGCCCGAGGGCCCGCAGCACCAGCACGTCGCCGGACGTCTCGGCCGAGCCAGCCCCGACAGCCCCGGCCGCAGCACTCTCCGCCGCCACCGCCGTCGTCACGACGTCGTCGGGCGCCACGCCGCTCACGGCCAGGAGCTCTCCCCCGACGCCATCACCAGCATCTCCCGGATCTCCGAACCGACCGGCTGGCGCAGGGCGGTCAGCACGGCGCCGGCCGTCGCCGCCGGGTCGTTGAGCTGGGCGTCGGGCCCGGGGCGGTACTGCTCGGTGCGGCCGTCGAAGAACGCCGTCTTCATGCCGCCCGGGATCAGCAGGGTGACGCCGACGCGGCCGGCGAGCTCGGCCGCGAGCGCGTGCGTGAAGCCCCGGACGGCGAACTTGGACGCGCAGTAGGCGGTGGCGTCGCTGAAGCCGCGCAGCGCGAGCGTGGAGCCGACCGTGACGATGGTGCCGTGCGTGCGCTCCAGCGACGGCAGGGCGGCGCGGATCACCGCGACGGTGCCGAACAGGTTGACGCGGACCACGTTCTCCCAGGTGGCGGGGTCGATGTCGAGCAGGCGGCCCGGTGCGTCGATGCCGGCGGCGGTCACCACGGCGGACACGTCCCCCACCTGGTCGAGCAGCTGCTGGACGGCGTCGGCCGCCGCGGCCGGGTCGGCCAGGTCCACCTGGACGTGGGGCACGTCGGCGGCCGGGGCGGCGCGGTCGAGCACCACGGGGGTGCCCCCGGCGGCGCGGACAGCCTCCACCACGGCGGCGCCCAGTCCGCTGGCACCGCCTGTGACCAGGACAGTTCCCAGCTCGCGGGGCTGGAGGGGGGTGGTGGGCTGCACGTCGGTCGCGGTCACGCGGTCTCCTTCATGGGGTGGGGTTCTTCGGGGCGCGTCGCGGAGCGGCGCAGGATCGAGGTGGTGGAGCGGCCGTCCAGGTAGGGCAGCAGGACGATGCGGCCGCCGTGGCTCTGCACGACGTCGGCCTCCGGCAGCAGGCGCTCGTCGTAGTCGCCGCCCTTGACCCACACGTCGGGCCGCAGGTGCTCCAGCGCGGCGCGGGGGTCGTCCTCGTCGAAGACGAGCACGGCGTCCACGCAGTCCAGGGCGGCCAGGACGCGGGCGCGGTCGGCGGCGGTGACCACCGGGCGGCCGGGACCCTTGAGGCGGCCGACGGAGTCGTCGGAGTTCATCAGCACGACGAGCGCGTCGCCCAGCCGCCGGGCGGCCTGCAGGGTGGCGACGTGGCCGGCGTGGACGATGTCGAAGCAGCCGCCGGTCGCCACCAGGGTGCGGCCACCGGCGCGGAGGGCGGCAGCCGTCTGGCGGAGCCGGGCGGGAGACGCCGCGGCACCGTCTGACGGGACCTCCGGCGGCTCGGCGTCGGGCGCTTCGTCTGCTGCCGACGACCGCGGCCGGTCGTGCGAGCGCCGGAACGCCTCGGCACCGCCGGCCTCGACCCACTCGCTGGCGTCGAGCACGGCCGCCGTGACGGCGTCGGTGACGGTGGCGCCGGCCGCCAGGGCCGCGACGGCGGAGGCGGCGAACCGGTCCCCCGCCCCGCACGGGTCGCCACCGGACGCGGCGGGCGCTGGGACGTAGCGGACGTCCCGGCCGGTGGCGACGAACGCGCCGTCCGGGCCGGCCGTGACGGCGACGCCGCGGGCCTGCCAGGTGTCGAGCAAGGCCGATGCGCGGACGTCCGGCGGTGCCGACGCCTCGGGCCGACCGGCACCGCGGAGCGCACCGGCCGCCTCGGCGGCGTTGGGGGTGACCAGCGTGGCGCCGGGGACCGGCGCACCACCGCGCGGGTGCGGGTCCCACACCAGCACGCCGGTGGCGGCCGCCCTGGTCAGCAGCGTGCGCAGGTGCTCGTCGCGCGTGACGCCGGCGCCGTAGTCGGAGACCAGCACCGCGTCGGCCTGTGCCAGCACCGCGGCCACGTCGTCCACCGGGACCTCGCCCGGGGTCCCCGGACCGCCGTCGTCCACGCGCACCAGGGACTGCGCCTGGCTGCGGACGCGGGTCTTGGTGCGGGTGCCGCCCTGGTGCGGCAGGGCGAGCAGGTCCACCCGGCCGGCGAGCCCTGCGGTGAGCCGGTGACCGGCCTCGTCGACGGCCACCGGTGCCACCAGCGTGACACGGGCACCGGACCCGGCGCAGAGCAGCGCCGCGAGGCCGGCACCGCCGGGGCTCTCCCGGATGCCCGTCACGTCGAGCACCGGCGCGGGGCCGTCCGGGGACAGGCGCTCCACCGTGCCGTCGACGTCGCGGTCCAGCATCACGTCGCCGACCACCACCACGTGCGGACGTCGCGTCATGCCGTCATCCCGATCTGCCGGTTCGGCGCCGGCTCCGGCTCCAGCTCCGGCCGGTCGTCCCGCAGGGCCAGCTCCGAGTCCAGCGCCGCGCACAACGCGTGCACGGCGACCAGGTGCACCGCCTGGACCGCGGCCGTCGAGGGGGCGTCCACGCACAGCGCGTCGTCCGACGCGGACGCCAGCGGGTTGGGGCCACGGCCCGTCATCGACCACACCGTCACGTCCCCCACCTCGCGGGCCCGCTGCGCGGCGTGCAGCACGTTGGGGCTGCGGCCGGAGGTGGACATCAGCACCAGCACGTCGCCGGGCCGGGCGTGGGCCTCCACCTGGCGGGCGAACATCTCCGCGACGCCGTAGTCGTTGACCAGGGCGGTCATCGAGGAGGTCTCCGCCGAGAGGCAGATGGCGGACAGCGGGCGGCGCTCGCCGAGGAACCGGCCCACCAGCTCGGAGGTCAGGTGCTGGGCCTCCGCGGCACTGCCCCCGTTGCCGGCCGCCAGCAGGCGGCCGCCGGCCGAGAGGCGGTCGGCCAGCGTCGCGCCCCAGGCTTCGACGGTGGACGCCTGGCGGCGCAGGCCGCGCAGCGCGCGGCGCAGCTCCTCGTCGTGCTCGTCGATCCAGCTGCGGGCGGTCATCCGGCCACCCCCTCCTGTGCGGACCAGCCCTGGCCGGCCCAGGCCTGTCCGTTCCATCCCTGCCCGTTCCAGCCCTGTCCGGACCAGCCGGCCTGGGCGAGCATCGACTGGTAGACCAGCTCGGTGTCCTGCGCGACGCGGGTCCACGAGTAGCGGGTCAGCGCCCGACGACGGGCCGCCCGGCCCAACGAGCGGCGCAGCCCGGCGTCCGGCAGCAGCCGACGCAGCGCCGCAGCCAGGGCCGACGGGTCCCGCGGCGGCACCAGCAGGCCCGTCACGCCGTCCACCACGGAGTCGAGCAGGCCGCCGACGGCGCTGCCGACCAGCGGCACGCCGCACGCCGCGGCCTCGAGCGGCACGATGCCGAACGGCTCGTACCAGGGGGTGGCCACCACGGCGTCGACGGCGGAGATCACGCCCGGCACGTCGGCGTGGCTGACCCGGCCCAGGAACTGGACGCGGTCCGCGACGCCGAGCCGCTGCGCCAGCGACACCAGGCGCACGGCCTCCGGGTCCTCGTCGAGGTGCGCCTGGTCCGGGCCGCCGGCGATCAGCAGCTCGGCACCCGGCACGTCGACCAGCGCCTCGATGGCGGTGTCGACGCCCTTGCGCTCCACCAGCCGGCCGATGCTGAGCAGCCGGTACGGCTGGCGCTGGGGCGGCAGGGTGGCGCTCGGCGCGACCGGCCGGAAGTGCGCGACGTCCACCCCGCACGGCACCACCCGGATGCCGGTGTCCGGCACGCCGAGGCGCACCAGCTCGGTCACCTCGTCCGTGCAGGTGGCGATCACGGCGTCGACGCGGCGGCCGATGGTCGCCTCGGCCTCGACGCGGCCGGCGGGGCTGGTGTCCTTGTCCCGCTGGTGGCGGCGCTTCACGCTGCCGAGGGCGTGGAACGTCTGCGCGACGGGCACGCCGGCGCCGGCGGCGGCCTGGACGGCAGCCAGGCCCGACATCCAGAAGTGGCCGTGCACCACGTCCGGGGCGCCGTGCCGGGCCCAGTCGTCGGCCAACCACAGCCCGAACTCGCGCATGTACGGCAGCAGCTCGTCCTTCGGCACCTCCTGCGGCGGTCCGGCGGGGACGTGCACCACCTCGACGCCCGGGTCCATCTGCACCCGCTCGGGCTGCTCGTTGCCGTCGCGCCGGGTGTAGACGGTCACCTCGTGGCCCGCCTCCACCAGCGCGCCGGACAGCGCGGCGACGTGCACGTTCTGACCGCCCGCGTCCACACCCCCGATCACCGCGAGCGGGCTCGCGTGCTCGGACACCATCGCGATCCTCATCCCGTCACCCCCTTCAGCAGCTCGTCCCAGTCGGACAGGAAGCGCGCGAGACCGAACCGGTCCAGCGCGAACGTGCGGGCGGCGGCGCCGCGGTCGCGGGCCTCCGCCGGGTCGGCCAGCCACCGCTGCAGCGCGGCGACCAGCACGGCGGGGTCGGCGCTGACCACGCCGGCGTCGGGCGGCACCGCCTCGGGTGCGGCGGTCGTAGCGAGGGCCGCGACCGGCATGCCGAGGGTCATCGCCTCGATCAGGGACAGGCCCAGGCTGGTCCAGCGGTAGGGGTGCAGGTAGGCGCGGGCGCCGGCCATCGCGGCGTGCAGCCGGGCCTGCGGCAGGTCGTGCAGGTGGCCGACGAGGGACGGCTCCCGCTCGGCCAGCGGCGCCGTGCCCATGCCGTACACCTCGACCGGCAGGCGGCTCGCGACGTCCAGCAGCACGTCGGTGCCGGCCACCCGCCAGCGGCGCACCGGCTCGTTGACCACAGCGGCCACCCGCTCCCGCTCCCCGGTCCACAGCGGGCCGGGGTCGGGGATGCCGTGCTCGATCACGGTGACCGGTGCGGAGCCGTTGTCCCAGGTCAGGGCGTTGAACGGGGTGACGTGGACCAGCGGGAGGTCGGTGCGGTCCGCCAGGTGGTGGCGGGTCGCGACGGCCGGGCCTGCGGGGGTGTTGTGCTCGACGTAGACGGCCGGCACGTCGACACCGGCCCGCAGGCCGGTCCACCGCTCCAGCAGCTGCAGCTCGGCGGGTCGCTGCAGCACGACGACGTCCACCAGCTCGTCGCGCAGCGCGTCCACGTGAACCTCCCGGACGGAGGCGGGCCAGTCCCACGACTGCGCGCGGCCGCGGCCGTCGGGCGACCGCTCGTCGTCCACCGGGACCACGTAGTCGTGGGGCCCCTGGACGAACGACGTCATCCACGAGCCGTGCACGTGCCAGGCGAGCACCCTCATACGTGCACCTCCTCGGTGGGCCCGGTCAGCCGGCTCATCCCCGTCAGCCGGGTCAGCTCGGTCAGCGCCGTCAGCGGCAGCGGCACACCCGCGAGCGCGTCGACGGCCATGACCACGACGTGCGGGTCGACGTCCAGGCACGGGTGGCCCGGCACGGGGCACTGCCGCGCCCGCGAGCCGACGCACGGCGCGTCCTGGTCGCCGAGCAGCACGGTGGGCACCCCCCACGGCGCCCACCGGTCGGCGGGCACGACGGGGGCGAACAGGGACACGACGGGGGTCCCGACGGCGGCCGCGAGGTGGGCCGGTCCGGTGTTGCCCACCACGACGGCGTCCGCGCCGGCCAGCACGGCGGCGAGCTGCGCGAGGTCGGTGCGGCCGGACACGTCGGTCACCTCGGCCGGGTCGGCCACGCCGGCGGCGACGGTGGCGCCGAGGTCCCGCTCCCCCGGCCCGCCGGTGACCACCACGTGCCGACCCGCGGCGGTGAGCGCACCGACCAGGCGGGCGGCGTGCTGCGGTGCGGGGGCGCGGGACGGCACCGAGGCGCCCGGGTGCAGCACCACGTAGGGCCGCACCGGAAGCAGTGCGGAGACGTCCGGCAGCGGGTGCCGCACCGCGAGCGCGCCGTCGTCGTCCGGCGCCAGCGAGCCGCCCGCCGCGCGCGCCAGGTCCAGCGCCGCCTCCACCTCGTGCAGCCCCGCGGGCCGGTGGTGGCGGACGTCCAGCAGCGAGCCCGGGTAGTCCTCGCTGGTGGCGGCGATCTGGGCGATGCCGGCCAGGCGCAGCAGCAGCGCGGTGGGCAGCGGGCTCTGGTGGAAGGACGTGAAGACGACGGCACGGTCGTAGGCCGCGGCGCGCAAGCCGCTGACCAGGGCGTCCACGGCCGGGGCGGCCACCGGCGGCGGCACGAAACCGCTCCACGGGGCATCGAACACGTGCACCTGGTCGACGCCCGGCAGCAGCCGGGCCGCCTGGGCACCGGCAGGCGAGACGAGCAGGTCGACGTGATCGGCGAGCGCGCCCAGCGCCCGCACCGCCGGCCCGGTGAGCAGCACGTCGCCGTCGCTGTCGAGGCGGACGGCCAGCAGCCGGGTCATCGGGTCACCGCCAGGTGCCGGGCCAGCGGCACGTCGGGCCGCAGCAGCCGGACGGCACCGCGCAGGTCCTCGGCGACGACCTCGGCGTGCTGCACCTCCTCGGGGCGGGTGATCGGCGTGGGGACGAGCACCGCACGGGCCCCCGCCGCGACGGCGGCCTCGACGTCCGTCCCGATGTCCCCCACCACGGCGCACTCCCACGGCGCCACGCCCAGGCGCCGCGCGGCGTCGAGCACGAGCCCCGCACCGGGCTTGCGGCAGGTGCACCCCGCGTCGGGGCGGTGCGGGCAGACCACGACGGTGTCGAACGGCCCCAGCAGCTCGACGACGCGCCGCTGGACGGCGTCCAGCTGCGCCGCCGTCAGCAGCCCCCGGCTGACCCCGGACTGGTTGGTCACCATGCCGACCAGCACGCCGGCGGCGCGCAGGGCGTCCAGCGCCTCGCGCGCTCCCGGCACCGGCTGCACGGCGTCCGGGTTGCTGTTGTAGGGCACGTCCTCGACCAGCGTGCCGTCGCGGTCGAACAGCACCGCGCGCACCGGCGGCCGCCACGGCGGCACCTCGTCACCACGCACCGCCAGCTCACCGGCCACGCGGTGCCGGACGGCGGCGAACGGGATCACGGCAGAGGTCCACGTCATGCGGCGCCACTCCGGCAGCCACTCGGCGTCGCCCGGCCGCGGACCGCCGGACAGCCGGAGACGGAGGAAGTCGGCGGTCAGCGCCGCCGAGGCCAGGCCGGCCAGCGCGGCGGTGCGGGGACGCCGGGCGGCCAGCGCCGCGGTCGCGGCGGCGGCAGCCCCCACCGTCGCGGCGTGCCACGCGAAGCGGCCCCGGCCGGTCTCGGCCAGGTCGCGCCAGCCAGGTCCGTGCAGCGCGCGCATCAGCACGTCGTCGCGCGCACCGGCCTGCACCCGCACGCTGACGCCGTCGTCGGCCGGCCGCACGGGATGGTGCGTGACGCGATCTCCGGCCAGCAGCTCCCAGCCGCCCTGCCGCACGCGCAGCGCCAGGTCGGCGTCCTCGCGGTAGGCGCGCGGGAACCGCTCGTCGAACCCGTCGACGCCCGCAAGCGCCGTGCGGCGGTACGCCATGTCCGCGGTCGCCCAGCGGGCGTGCTCGAGGCCGGCGGTGTTCCGCTCCCAGTCCGTCGGCGGCCGGTCGGTGGGCAGCGGCACGTGCAGGCGAGCCTGCGTCCCGGCGACGGTGGCCTGGGCGTCGGCGGACCGCAGGTCGGCCAGGAACGCCTCGCCCCAGCCGGCCGGCAGCCGCACGTCGTCGTCCAGGAACAGCACCCAGTCGGTGCGCACGGTGCGCCACCCGGCGTTGCGGGCGGCGGCCGGGCCCCGGCCACCGGTGCGGACCAGTGCCGGTGCGGGCAGCTGTCCGGTGGGGCCGGGCAGGGTCAGCGGGGCCTCGTCCTCCAGCGGACGGTCGTCGACGACCACCACCTGCACGGGTGGGTCCCCGGCGAAGACCTGCGCCGCGAGGTCGACCAGCAGGGCGTGCAGCGACGGCCGGCCGATCGTCGGGATCACCACCGCCCAGCTGGGACGCACCGTCGGCCCGTCGAACGCGGGCGGCGTGCCGTCGCCGCTCACGCCGGCGCCCCGTGCTGCGCGAACACCTCCGACCGCCGCACCAGGTGCGGGCCGAGCACCAGCAGGTCCACCGGTGCCGAGCCGAACAGCTCCAGGGCGTCGCGCGGGTCGTCCACCATCGGCCGTCCGGCCGTGTTGAGGCTCGTGTTGATCACCACCGGCAGGCCGGTGCGCTGCTCGAACTCCCGCAACGTCGCGCCGAGGCGCGGCTGGGCGGCGGGGTCGACCGTCTGGATGCGGGCCGTGCCGTCCACGTGCACCGCGGCCGGGATGCGGTCCACCCAGCCGGGGTCCACCCGGTGCACGAACAGCATGTACGGGCTGGGGATCGGGCCGTCGGAGAAGATCTCCGCCGCTCGGTCCTGCAGCACCATCGGCGCCACCGGGCGGAACTGCTCGCGCCCCTTGACGTCGTTGAGCCGCTCGAGGTTCTCGGCGAACCCGGGGTGCGCCAGCAGCGACCGGTGGCCGAGGGCACGCGGGCCGAACTCGCTGCGGCCGTCGAACCAGGCGATCACGCCGTTGGAGGCGAGCACGTCGGCCACCTCGCCCGCCAGGTCGTCCGGCGTGCTGAACGGCACCTTCGCGGTGCGCAGCCAGGCGCCGAGCTCGTCGTCGGACCACTCGCGGCCCAGCGCCGCACCCGGCATCGGCCGGACCGGCTCACCCAGCTCGGCCGCCACCTGCAGCGCGGCGCCCAGCGACGTGCCGGCGTCGCCGGCGGCCGGCTGCACCCACACCTGCTCGAACCCGCTCTCCCGCCAGATCCGCGAGTTCGCCACGCAGTTCAGCGCGATGCCGCCGGCCATGGTCAGCGCCGTGTCGCCGGTGCGCTCGTGCAGCCAGCGGGCCAGCTCGACGAGCACCTCCTCGAGGCGCGCCTGCACGGAGGCGGCGAGGTCGGCGTGCGCACCGCCCCACGTGCCGTCGTCCACCCGCGCCGGCGCCCACCGCGACCAGTCCGGCACGGGCGCGACGAACCCGCCGTCGCCGGTGGTCCGCACGATCTCGCGCAGCTCGTCCAGGAACCGCGGCTGGCCGTAGGAGGCGAGGGCCATCACCTTGTACTCGTCCGACGAGCGCAGGAAGCCCAGGTGCTCTGTCAGCGACTCGTACAGCAGGCCCAGGGAGTGCGGCAGCTCCTGGGTGGCGAGCACCTCGATACGGCCGTCCTCGTACCGGCCGGCCAGGTGCGACGCGCGCTCGCCGCGCCCGTCGAGCACCAGCACGCTGCTGGTGGGGAACGGGGACGCGAGCGCCGCCGAGGCGGCGTGCGCCACGTGGTGCGGCACGTACCGCAGGCGACCCTCGTCGATGCCCGGCAACGAGCTGTGCAGGAAGCCCGCGACGTGCTCGGCGTAGGTGGTGCGCAGGTGGTCCCAGGGGTCGTGGAGGCCCAGGTCCTCGGCCGACTTCGACAGCGCCGGGTCGAAGCTGTAGGCCACCACGTCGACGTCCTCCGGGCGGATCCCGCCCGCCTCGAGCACCCAGCGCATCGACAGCTCGGGCAGCTCCCAGGCCGAGAACGGCACCGGCCGCTTGCCGTGCTTGCGCCGGCTGAAGCGCTCCTCCTCGGCGGCGGCCACCACGGCGCCGTCCACCACGAGGGCTGCCGACGGGTCGTGATAGATCGCGTTGATCCCCAGGATTCGCATCAGTGGCCGACCTTTCCAAGAGGGGCGAGAGTCGTCCTCGGCGGGGTCACCTTCCCGGCGTCACCCGCCCAGCCAGGGTGAGTCGCTTCTCGGCGGCTCGCACCTTGAACCGCTTCTCCCATGTGCCGGGAGCCCTGATCGGAGACGAGATGACCACGCTCGACGACGCCCTGACCAGCACGTCTACGCCGGCGACCGATGCTGCCCACCGGTCCGTGACCCTCGCGGAGCACTGGCTGGACGGCGCCGCGGTGCCGGCGCGCGGGTCCCGCCGGCTGCTTCGGAGCTCGCCGGTCGACGGTTCCCGCGTGGGCTCCGTGACCGTGGCGGACGACGACGAGGTGGCCGCCGCCGTCACCGGGGCCGCCGCCGCGTTCGACGCCTGGCGGCGCACGCCACCGGCCGACCGGGCCGCCTGTCTGACCGCCGCGGCCGCCGCCGTCCGCGACCACGCCGAGCAGCTCGGCGCCGCCCTGACGGCCGACACCGGCCGGCTGCTGCGCACGTCGATCGAGTCCGCTCGCGTGGCGGCCGACCTGCTCACCGAGGCCGCCACCACGGGCCTGGGCCCGGCCGGCCGCACGCTCGCCGGTGCACCGGCCGCGCTCGACGTGGTGCGCCGCGAGCCGCACGGCGTCGTCGCGGTCCTCACGCCGTGGAACGACCCGCTGCCGGCGGCCGCCGGCCTGCTCGCCGCGGCCCTGGTGACCGGCAACACGGTGGTGCACAAGCCGTCCGAGCGCAGCCCGCACGCCGGGTGGCTGCTGGGCCGGCTGGTCGCCGAGCAGCTGCCGGCTGGCGTGCTGCAGGTGCTCGCGGGTGACGGGTCCACCGGCGCGGCCCTCGTCGCCGACGCGCGGGTCGCTCTGATCGCGCACATCGGCAGCTCGGCCACCGGCCGGGCGATCGCCGCGGTTGCGGGCGCCCGCGGTGCGCGGCTGCTGCTGGAGAACGGCGGCAAGGACGCGCTGGTGGTCGACGAGGACGTGGACCCGGCCTGGGCCGCGGCGCAGATCGCCCTCGGGGCCTTCACCAACACCGGTCAGTTGTGCACCTCGGTGGAGCGTGTCTACCTGCACGAGCGCGTGGCCGACGCGGTGCTGGACGAGCTGGTGCGGCTGGCCGACGCCCAGACGGTGGGCGACCCGGACGACGAGGGCACCGAGCTGGGGCCGCTGGTCGACGAGCTGCAGCTCGCGGTGGTGGCGGCGCACGTCGACGCCGCCGTCGCGGCCGGCGCCCGGTGCCTGACCGGTGGACGTCGCCTCGACCGACCCGGCGCCTGGTACCCGGCGACCGTGCTGGACGGCTGCACCGAGGAGATGGACGTCCTGGCCACCGAGACGTTCGGGCCGGTGGCGGCCGTGCGGCGCGCCCCCGACTTCGACACCGCGCTGGCGTGGGCGGGCAGCGGCCGGTACGGCCTGGCCGCCACCGTGCTGACCGGCAGCCTCGAGCACGCGCTGCGCGCGGCGGACCGGCTGGACGTCGGCACGGTCAAGGTGAACGCGGTGTTCGGCGGCGCACCGGGTGGTTCGGCGGACCCGCGCCGGGACAGCGGACAGGGTGCCGGGTACGGTCCGGACCTGCTCGCGGCGATGACCAGGCTGAAGGCCGTGCACCTCGAGGCGCCGCCACGCTGACGCGCCCGGTGGGTCGGGCGGGGCCGCCGGGCACGGCTACCCTGCTCGGGTGGTGGGCACGGGTCAGGACTCCGGAGGGCTGCGGGGCCGCATCCTCGAGGCCACGCGGCAGCTGCTGATCGAGGGCCGCGACCCGCGGGCCGTCAGCATCGCCCGCGTCTGCGCACGGGCGGCGTGCACGCCACCGTCGCTGTACCACTACTTCGCCACCAAGGACGTCCTGCTCGGCGAGGTGTGCGACGGCGTGATGCGCGAGTTCATGTCCGGGCTGCAGCTGCAGGTCCGCACCATCACCGACCCGCTCGAGGAGCTCGCCGCCCGCGGCACCGCCTACCTCGAGTGGGGGCTGGCCAACCCGGGCGAGTACCGCGTGCTGTTCGACCGCCCCAGCTGGGCGGTCGCCGGGGAGCAGCGCCCGGCGGACACCGGCAACGGCCTCGCCGAGCTGGTGGACAACGTGGTGCGGTGCCGCCTCGCCGGCCAGCTGTCCACCGACCGCGACCCCTTCATCCAGGCGCTCGCGCTGTGGGGCGAGGTGCACGGGCTCACGATGCTGGCGATCGCCAACCCCGGCATCCCGCCGCACGTGCTGCACGGCGCGCTGCAGGCGTCGCAGGCGTGGCAGCTGGGGGTCAGCCCGCGGGCGTGACGCAGCCGGCGGTCAGGGCGTGACGACGAGCTTGCCCCGCACGTGCCCGTCGCGCAGCCGCGCGTACGCCTCGCGCACCGCGTCCAGCTCCAGCGGGTAGCGGCCCGCGATCGGCACCCGCACCCGTCCGGCGGCCACCAGATCGAGCACGTGCGCGACGTCCTGCGACGTCGCGTGCGCACCGCCGGTGGACACCGCGCCCTGCAGCCGGTCCGGGGGCGCGGCGATCGAGGCGATGCGCTCCACCGGCACCCCGAGCTCGATGCCGGCCGTGACGTACTCGGCCCCGTGCAGGTCCAGCACGGCGGTCACCGGCCCCGGTGCCGCGGCGCGCACCCGGTCGACGAGCCCGTCGCCGTGGGCCACGGGCACCACCCCGAGGTCCCGCAGCAGCGGGTGGTTCGCCTCGCCGGCCACGCCGACCACGTGCACGCCGAGGTCCACCGCCAGCTGGGCGGCGATCAGCCCCACACCGCCGGCGGCGGCACTGAGCAGCAGCACGTCCCCGGGTCCCACGCCCACCGCGTCGAGGCCCGCGACCGCCGCCCGGCTCGCCACTTGCAGCGCGCCGGCCACCACCGGGTCGACCCCGGCCGGCACCGGCAGCACCGCATCGGTCACGTCCAGCACCAGCACGTCCGCCAGCGCCCCCTCGGGCACCTGGGCGCAGACGGTGTCGCGGACCGCGAACCCGTCGATCCCCGCGCCGACCTGGTCCACCACCCCGGACACGTCGTGCCCCACGCCCCGCGAGCCGTCCGGCCCCGACCCGCGCGCGAACAGGCCGCCGAACGCCTTCCAGTCGGCCGGGTTCAGCCCGGCGGCCGTCACGCGGATGCGCAGCTGACCCGGACCGGCCACCGGGTCAGGTCCCTCGACCAGCCGGAGCACCTCCGGTCCGCCGTAGACGTCGTAGCGGATGCTGCGGGCCATCAGCGCTCCTCGGTCCGCCCGGCCAGCCAGCCGCGCAGCCGGTCCGGACGGTTGGTGATCACGGCGTCCACCCCGAGCGCCTGGGCCTCGGCCCACATCCACGGCTCGTCGAGCGTCCACACCATCACCTGCCGGCCGGCGGCGTGCTGCGCCTCGACCAGGTCAGGGTGCGTCTGCAGCAGCCGGCCTTCGGGGTTGCACGTCATCACCCCGAGCCGCGAGCAGAGCGCGTCGAGCGCCGCGAGGTGCGGTGCGCCGTCGGGGCCCACCGGCAGGTCCTCCACCAGCAGCCCGCGGTGCAGCTGCGGGGCCACCTCGCGCAGGGCGGCGACGCTGTCGGGCTCGAAGCTCTGCCCGACCACCCGCGGCAGCAGCCCCGCCTCCGCGAGCGGGCCCAGCAGCAGCCGCACGCGGTCGGCCGTCCACACGCCCTTCAGTTCCAGCAGCAGGTCGGTACGGGGGTGGCGGACCAGCAGGTCGACCACCTCGGCCAGCACCGGCACCCGCTGACCGGCGTAGGCGGGGGCGAACCAGGAGCCGGCGTCCAGGGCGCGCACCTGGTCCAGGGTCAGCGAGTCCACCCGGCCGGTGCCGTCGGTGGTGGCGTCCACCTCGTCGTCGTGGATCACCACGGCGTGCCCGTCGGCCGTCAGCTGCACGTCCAGCTCGATCGCGTCGACCCCCGCCGCGCACGCCGCCTCGAACGCCGCCAGCGTGTTCTGCGGCGCCACCGAGCTGTTGCCCCGGTGCCCGATCACCCTCATGCCCACACCCCTCGCTCCCGCAGCACCTGCGCCAGCAGGTCCGCCCGGTCGCTGACCAGGCCGTCCACCCCCAGCTCGAGCAGCCGCCGCATCTCCTCCGGCTCGTTCACCGTCCACACGTGCACCTGCAGCCCGGCCCGGTGCGCGGCGGCAACCGTGCGCCGGTCCACCACCGTCACCCGCCCCTGCGCCACCGGCACCTGCAGGCAGTCCACCGACCGCACCGCGCGCCGCAGGCCGCCGGCCGGCAGCCCGGTGCGCGCGCCGACGACGAACGCCGCCACCTCGCTGGTCGCCGCCGACGTCGCCACCGGCCGGGAGAGCCCGGCCAGCGTCGCCAGCCGCCGCCGCACCGAGAACGACGCGATGCACACCCGGTCGTGCGACGCCGTGCGCTCCACCGCCGCGACGACGGGTCCCACGGCCGACGCGGCCTTCACGTCGATGTTCACCCGCACGTCAGGGGTCAGCCCGAGCACGTCCTCGAGCAGCGGGACCGGCTCGGCACCGCCGATCCGCGCCTCCCGCACCCGGGACCACGGCAGGTCCCGCACGCGCCCGTGCGCGTCGGTGGTGCGGTCGAGGGTCTCGTCGTGCAGCGCGACGGCCACGCCGTCGCTCGTCGCGTGCGCGTCCGTCTCCACGTAGCGGAACCCCAGGTCGACGGCTGCCGCGAAGGCGGCCAGCGAGTTCTCCAGCCCCTCCCGGGAGAACCCGCGGTGCGCCAGCGCGACGAACCCGCTCGGGTCCGCGAGGTAGCCGGTGCGTGACGTCTCGCCCCGCTGCCCGGGGCCGCCGCGACCCTCGGTGCGCGTCACCGGCGCGCCCGTTCGTCGAGGAACCGCGTCATCGCGGCGAGGTAGGCCGTCCGCGGCGCGTCCGCCGACAGCGCCAGGTCGTGCACGGCGCCGGGGAACGACCGCACGGTGACGTCCCGCCCCAGACCGGGCGCCCGACGGCTGATCGCCCGCACGTCCAGCACGGTGTCCTGCTCGTCCAGCGCCGGGTTGTCGGCGCGGTCGGGGCCGGACATCGCGGCGTGCCCCACCAGCACCGGGCAGCCGATCTCCAGCCCGCGCGACACGCGGGCCTGCGCCGACAGCACCGCCGCGAGCCACCCGGCGCGGACCGGCACGCCGTCCGGCCGCTTGAGGGTGGTGTCGAACTCCCACCGCCCACCGTTCGCCGCGAGCAGGTGGCTCGCGTACACCGACGGCCCCGAGGAGACGACGGTCAGCGGCGCCGTGCGGGCCAGCACGCGCAGCACCCGGTCGGTCACCCGCGGCACCCACGACCGTCCCAGCGCGAGGAACGGGCTGTTCAGCACCAGCGCGTCCGGCCCGCCGTGCACCCGGTGCGCGTGCGCCCACAGCGCCGCGACCAGGCCACCCATCGAGTGCGCGTGCACCGCCACCGGCACCGCCGGGTGCAGCCCGCGGGCCACCGCGACGGCGGCGCCGAGGTCGGCGGCCTGCTCCCGCACGTCGTCCAGGTAGTGCGGCACCTCCTCCGGCCGCCACGACCGGCCGGCGCGCCGGACGTCCACCGCGAGGAACGCCCAGCCGGCGTCCTCGACTGCCGCTGCCAGGTGCTCGGCGAAGAAGTAGTCGTTGTAGCCGTGCAGGTGCACCACCACCCCGCGCGGCGGTCGCCCGCGTCGCAGCCGGCCGGCCGGCGCCCGCCGCACGACGGTCAGCACGGGGTCGGTCCGGCCCGCGGCCGCGGAGGCGAGCGGCCGCCCCGGCGCGGGCGGACCGGCGGGCAGCCGCGTGGCGACGAAGCCGTCCAGCTGCTCGTCGTCCACCCAGTGCAGGCCGCCCGCCGCGGCATCGACCGCCGGCGACCACAGCAGGGTCCGCAGCCTCATCTCACGCCCGCTGGTCGGCCGTCGGGACGTCGCCCACCGCCACGTCGTGCCGGCCGTCCACGCCGCGCCCGCGCGGGAACCGCACCAGGAGCAGCAGCCCGAGGCCGAGCGCCAGCACCACCACGATGCCGAGGATCCCCCAGTACTGGGCGCCGCCCCAGGCGATGGCCAGGGAGAACGCCATCGGCGCCAGGAAGCTCGCCGCCCGGCCGGTGGTCGCGTACAGCCCGAACGCCTCGGCCTCGCGCCCCGCGTCCGTCAGCCGCGCCAGCAGCCCGCGGCTCGCGGACTGCGTGGGGCCGACGCACGACGACAGCACCAGACCGGCCACCCAGAACGCCGTCTGCCCCTGGTCGTGCAGCACGAACACCGCGACCGCCGCCAGCACCAGCACGACGAGCGACACCGTGATCACGCGCCGCGGCCCGAACCTGTCGTCCAACCAGCCGGCGCCGATGGTGCTGATCCCCGCGACCACGTTCGCGGCGATGGCGAACACGATCACCTGCGACGAGGTGAACCCGAACGTGCCGGAGGCCAGCACGGCGCCGAAGGTGAACACCCCGGCGAGCCCGTCCCGGTACACCGCGCTGGCCACCAGGTACCCGAGCGTCGACCGACGCGTGCGCCACAGGTGCGCGACGTCGTGACCGAGCTTGCGGTACGCGCCGAGCGCGCCGATCGCCCGCGGGTCCGGGCGGGCGTGCTCCGGCACCGCCACCAGCACGGGCACGGCGAACACCGCCATCCAGACGGCGGACACCGCGACTGCGGCACGGATGTTCCAGCCGTCGGCCGACGTCACGCCGAACCAGCCGACGTCCGGGTTGATGAACCCGACGAACAGCACGATCAGCAGCACGATCCCGCCGACATAGCCGGAGCCCCAGCCGATGCCGCTGACCCGGCCGACCGTGGCCGGCGTGGTGATCTGCAGCAGCAGCGCGTTGTACGCCACCGACGCCAGCTCGAAGAAGACGTTGCCGACGGCGAGCAGCACCACGCCGAGCAGCACCGCGTGCGACCGCGCACCGTCGTGCGGGTGCACCAGCACCATCGCCGCCATCGCGGCCACCGTCACCGCGGTGTTCGCGCCGAGCCACACCTTGCGCCGGCCGGACGCGTCCGAGAGCGCGCCGAGGGCCGGTGCGAGCAGCGCCACGAGCACCCCCGCGAGGGTCAGCCCCCAGCCGAGCCACTGCGAGTGCAGCGCCGTGGTGGCGGTGACGTCGGCCCCCGGCTCGACGAACACCTTCGACGTCAGCCAGACGGTGAACACGAACGTGGTCACCACGGCGTTGAACGCCGCCGACCCCCAGTCCCAGGCCGCCCAGGCCAGGACCCGGCCGGTGGTCAGGCGCGCGGCACGGACGGGCGGCGTGGAGGTCGGGCCGGGGCCGAGATCGTCGTCGATCACGGCCGGCCGCAGTCGTCGGTCACGGCCGGATGGTACGGCGGCACGACGACCACCGCGCTGCGGCCGCGCAGGCGCGCGGGTGAACACTGCACGAACGCTCACCGGTGGACGGCCGGCACCGACCCGGCGCCGGCCGTCCACCCGTCAGCTGCCCAGCCGCGCCTGCGCGTCGATCGCGGCCTGGATCGCCGCGTCCAGCCGGGACTGCGCGGCGCCGTACGCCGCGAAGTCGTTCGCCGCGAGTGCCGCCTGACCGTCCTTCATCGCCTGGCTGGCCGCCTGCAGCGCCGACTGCAGGTCGGCCCGCGCCGACGCGTCCCCGCCGGTGGAGGAGCCGCTCGGCGCCGGCGTCGGGCTGGTGGTCGGCGTCGACGTGCCGGACGGGGCCGGCGACGGGGTGCCGCTCGGGCTCGGCGACGGGCTCGGCGTCCCACCGGACCCGGCGTCACCGGCCTGGGCGCCGGAGTCGCCGCCGAACACCTGGTTCAGCGCCTCGTCCAGCGTCTCGGCGAACCCGATCTTGTTGCCGAACGACACCAGCACGCGCTGCAGCAGCGGGAACGTGGTGCCGCTCGACGCCTGCACGTACACGGGCTGCACGTAGAGCAGTCCCCCGCCCACCGGCAGCGTCAGCAGGTTGCCGCGCAGCACGCTCGAGTCGCCACGGCCCAGGATGTTCAGCTCGTTCGACACGGTGGCGTCCGCCGTGAAGGCCGAGTTGGCCTGTCCCGGTCCGGGCACCGTCGAGTCGCGCGGCAGCGTCAGCAGCCGCAACGTGCCGTAGTCCGGCGACGGTTTGCCGGCGACGTTGCCCGCCTCGGCGTCGGCCGCCAGGTACCCCGTCAGCACCTCGCGCGCGGTGGAGCCGGCCGGGATGAACGTCGACATCAGCGAGAAGTTGGCCTGCTTCTGGTCCGGCATCTGCAGGGTGAGGTAGTACGGCGGCTGGTCCACCTTCTCGGTGGTGGTGGTCGGGTCCAGCGGGTTGGCCCAGAAGTCGTTGCCGGAGAAGAACTGCCCGGCGTCCGTCACGTGGTACTTGGCGAGCAGCGTGCGCTGCACCTTGAACAGGTCCTCCGGGTACCGGATGTGGCTCATCAGCGCGCCGCTGATGTCCGAGATCGGCTTGATCGACGTCGGGAACACCTTCGACCACGCCTTGAGCACCGGGTCCTGCGTGTCCCAGGTGTACAGGTCCACCGACCCGTCGTAGGCGTCGACCGTCGCCTTCACCGAGTTGCGGATGTAGTTCACCGTCTTCGGCTGCAGCGCCTGCACGTTGGAGCTGGTCTGGGTGACCGAGTCGGTGGTCGCGTCGGAGAGCGACTGGCTGGCGCTGTACGGGTACTGGTCCGAGGTGGTGTAGCCGTCGATGATCCACTTCACGCGGCCGTCGATCACCGCCGGGTACACCCGGCCGTCCAGCTCGAGGTAGGGCGCCACCTTGGCCACGCGGTCCCGCGGGTTGCGGTCGTAGAGGATCTGCGACTGCGGGGTGACGCGGTTGGAGAACAGGATCTGCTCGTCCCCGAACTTGATCGCGTACATGATCTTGTTCCACAGGTTGCCGATGCTCGGCCCCGCGGAGACCGTCTGCGTGGGGAACCGCGTGTTCAACGAGCCGGATCCACCCGTGTCGTCCGGGTAGTCGAACTCCCACCCGGCAGAGCCGTCGGGACCGCCGACGATCGAGTACGGCGGGGACGTCTCCCCGAAGTAGATGCGCGGCTCGTACGGGCCGATGTCACCGCTGGACGGGATGCCACCCTCCCAGAACGCGGGCTGGCCGTTGGCGCCGCGCGTGTTGCCGTAGGCCGCCACCACGCCGTACCCGTGCGTGTACACGGTGGTGTTGTTCACCCAGTTCTTCTGGGAGTCGCTCAGCCCGGCCAGGTCGAGCTCGCGGACGGCGATCACCGTGTCGCGGCTCTGCCCGTTGACCGTGTACCGGTCCACCGACAGCGTCTGCGGGAAGTCGTAGAACCCGCGGATCTGCTGCAGCTGCTTGAACGACGGCGACACCAGCTGCGGGTCCAGCAGCCGGATCGAGTTGGTCGTCTCCGCGTCGGAGCGCAGCGCGCCCGCCTCGGCCGTCACCTTGGCGGGGTACTCGCTCGTCTTGACGTCCGTCAGCCCGTACGCCTGCCGCGTCGAGTCGATGTTGCGCTGGATGTACTCCTTCTCGGCGTCCTGCTGGTTGGGCTGCACCTGGAAGCGCTGCACGATCGCCGGGTAGATGCCGCCGACGACGATGGCGGACAGCAGCATCAGCGCGACGCCGATGCCGGGCAGCCGCCAGTTGCCGGTGACCGCGGAGTAGACGAACGCGGCGGCGACGACGAGGGCGGCGACGGTGAGGATCGCCTTGGACGGCATCACCGCGTGCACGTCGGTGAAGGTGGCGCCGGCGAACTTCTGCCCGGCGCTGTTCTTCATCAGCAAGGAGTACCGGTCCAGCCAGTAGCTCGCGGCGATCAGCACCAGCAGCAGCGCGGCCAGCACCGACAGGTGCACGCGCGCGGCGCGCGTGGTCCGGTTGCCCTTCGCGGCAGGGCCCAGCCGCAGGCCGCCGTACAGGTAGTGCGTCGCCAGGGCGCCGATCCCGGACAGGATCACCACGGCCATCAGGAACGACACCGTGAACCGCAGCAGCGGCAGCGTGAACATGTAGAAGCCGAGGTCCAGGTGGAACTGCGGGTCGGTGGTGCCCACGCGCTGCGCGTGCATCGCCAGCTGCACGGTGTCCCAGCGCTGCGCCGCGGCCCCACCGGCGAACAGGCCCAGCAGCACCGGTCCGACCAGCATCACCAGCCGGCGCAGCGGCTCGATCGCCTCGCGGTACTGGTCGAGGCTCGTCTGCTCGGGCGTCGACGGCGCGTACACCGGACGCGCGTGGTAGGCGAACCGCAGGCTGCCCGCCACCGCGACGGCCATCACGGCGAACCCCGCGACGAACAGCACGGCCCGGGTGCCCCACTCGGTCCACAGCACCCGCAGGTAGCCGAGCTGGTCGAACCACAGGGCCTCGGTCCACACGTGCGACAGGATCACGACGACGATCGCGATGCCGGCGAGGATCGCCAGGGTGGGCAGCAGTGGTCCGCGTCGACGCCGCGCGGGACGGGGGCGGGGGCGGGGCGGTGAGGCGAACATCCGGCGGTGGTCCTCGTCGTGTGAGCGGTCCGGCCTCCTGGCCGGGTGGCCCACGAAGGGGCCAGCCGGTGAACGCGCCGGTCGGGGCCCAGGTTCCCACACCGATGCGACGATGAGGCCATGGCGGACGCACACCAGGCAGCGGGCGACGCGCCCGACGACGCACCGGCCGCGAGCGCGGCACCCGCACCCGGCGCACCGGTAGCAGACGACGACGCCACGACGAGCGGCGCAGGCTCCGTCGCGGCCCGCACCGCGCTGAGCTCCGCGGTCCGGGAGATCGAGCTGCACGTCGCGCGCGCGGGGTGGGACGCGCCCGTCCGGGTGTTCGCCCTGGTGCGCACCCAGCAGGCGCTCGCCGCCGAGCCGACGCTCGCCGACCAGCTCGAGCCGGACGTGCTCGCCGCCGCCCGCACCAACCCCTGGCACCTGACGTCCGTCGAGCAGGAGGGCCTGCCGGCCGCGGCGGACGTCGAGCAGCTGCTGGGCCAGCTGTCGTGGCCGTCGACGGTGGACGGTGCGGCGCTCACCGTGGAGCGCGTGGTGCTCCCGCCGGCCGCCGAGGCGCAGATGCCGGCCGACCCGGACGCGGCGGTCGCCTACCTGATGAGCCACCCGGACCGGCAGGACGTCCGGATCGCCGTCGGCGTGCTGCGCGACGGTGCCGCGTGGTGCGCCGTGCGCACCCGCGCGCACGACTCGGACGACCAGGTGGGCGGCGGTCCCGACGTGGTGCCCGGCCTGGTCGCGGCGCTGCGCTCGACGCTCGACTGACCGTCCAGCGGGCGCCGGTCAGCGGGTGCAGGTGGGCAGCGAACCGCCCGCACCCTTGCCGATCGCGGTCATCGCCGCCACCGCGTCGGACAGCGTCGCCACCTTGACCACGTGCAGGCCGACGGGGACGTGGCCCACCACCTCGTCGCAGTTCGACGCCGGGGCCAGGAACCAGTCGGCACCGTCGCGCCGGGCGCCCACCAGCTTCTGCCGGATGCCACCGATCGGCCCGACCTCCCCGGTGACGTCCATCGTCCCCGTGCCGGCGATCTTGGCGCCGTTCGCCTCGTCGGCCGGCGTGAGCTTGTCGACGATGCCGAGGGCGAACATCGTCCCCGCGCTCGGCCCGCCGATCCCGTCGATGCTGATGTCCACCTTGACGGGGAACGTGAACGTCGGGTCGATCATCACGCCGATCAGCGCGCGGCCGTCGGGGCGCTTCGACGTCACGATCGGCACCTGCACGTCGGCACCGTCGCGCCGCACGGTCAGCGTGACCGTGCTGCCGGGCGTCACGGCCTCCAGCTTGCGCACCAGCGTCTGGTAGTCGGCCAGAGTCGTGCCGTCCAGCTGCTCCAGCACGTCCCCCTTGTGCAGCTTGGTCGCGGCGTCGGTGCCGTCCTGCGTGCCGGCGACGGTCAGCGTCGCCGGCACGGTGTAGCCGAGCTGCGTGAGCGCGGCGACGGTCGCGTTCTCCTGGGAGCTGGTCATCTCCTGGGAGTTCGCCGCGTCGATCTGCTGCTGCGTCTGCCCCTTGGGGACCACCGCCTCGGCCGGGTCGACGACGGACGTCGGGTCGAACCAGCCGCGCAGCACACCGGCCAGGGACGACGGGTACCCCGGCCCGCCGGTGCCGGACACGGTGGTCAGGCGCAGCTGCCCGGTGGACGGGTACGTCGGGGCACCGGAGATCCGGATCAGGGGCGTGCCGTTCTGGGACCCCAGCACGTCGCGCGTCGGTCCCGGGCTGGTCACGGCGTAGGGGACCGGGATCACCACCGCGACCGCGATCAGCACGGCCGTCAGCAGCATGCCGCCGGACAGCAGCACGGAGCGCGGCTCGACGGGTCGGCGCGGCTCGACGGCCGCCGCCGCACCCTCGTCGGACGCCGGCGCGATCTCGTCGGGTCGGGGCTCGGGGCTGGCGAACACCCGCCGATCATCGCGCACGCGTCTGGGACCCGCGTTCGGACGAGGGCCACCGGCCGAGCACGGGACGCCCGCCGGTGACCCGGCGCTGCGCCGTGAGCGAACCCGCTGCTCCGCGGGGTGCCGGCCCTCGTTCGGCCGCGACGGCGACGGTTACCGTGGAGCCGCGACCCCCACGACGGCAGCCGCACCGACCGCGACAGGCGGACCCAGGTGCGTGCGACGCGTCGGCCGCCGACCGTCCAGGAGGACCCATGAGCCTGCAGACGCCGGACCCGGCCGTGCCGGGTGAGCAGCCCGACTGGGAGCAGGTGCTCCGCTCGATGCTGGGCCCGGCCGCCGACGAGGCGATCGCCCAGCTGCGCGCGGCAGGCATCGACCCCGCCGCGATGGCCTCGGGATCCGGCCTGCCGCAGGACCCCGCCGCCCTGCAGCAGGTGTTCAGCCAGGTGCAGCGGATGTTCGCCGAGTCCGGTGACGAGCCGGTCAACTGGTCGATGGCCCACGAGCTCGCCCGGCAGCAGGCCTCCCTGGGCGGCGACCCGTCCGTCAGCCGCGCCGAGACCGACCAGGTGGCCCAGGCGTTCTCGGTGGCCGAGCTGTGGCTCGACGCCGCCACCGACCTGCCGCCCACCGGGGCGACGGGCCGCGCGTGGAGCCGCGCCGAGTGGGTCGAGGCGACGCTGCCGACGTGGCGCACCCTGACCGAACCCGTCGCGTCCTCCCTGTCCACCGCGCTGGTGCAGGCGCTGGGCTCGTCGCTGCCCGAGGGCTTCGCCGAGGAGCTCGGGGCGCCCGGCGGACCGGGCGGGGCGTTCGGCGGGCTGCACCCGGGGGCGCTGAGCGGCCTGCTGGGCGACGGCACCGGCGGGCCGGTCGACATGAGCCAGCTGCTGCGCCGCCTCGGCTCGGCCGTGTTCGGCCTCCAGGTCGGTCAGGCCTCCGGCACCCTGTCCCGCGAGGTGTTCGGCGCCACCGACATCGGCCTGCCCCTGCTCCAGCAGCCGGTGCCCGTGCTGGTGCCGCACAACGTGGCGGAGTTCGGTGAGGGCCTCGAGGTGCCGGCGGACGAGGTGCGCCTGTTCCTGGCGCTGCGCGAGGCGGCGGCGACGCGCCTGTTCACGCACGTCCCCTGGCTGCGCGCGCACCTGTTCGGCCTGGTGGAGGCCTATGCGCGGGGCATCGCCATCGACGCCGACGAGCTCGGTGAGGCGGTCCGTTCGGTGGACCCGACCGACCCGCAGGCGCTGCAGGAGGCGCTGACCGGCGGCATATTCGTGCCGCAGAACACGCCCGAGCAGGCTGCGGCTCTCGAGCGCCTCGAGACCTCGCTGGCGCTGGTCGAGGGGTGGGTCGACGAGGTGACCGCCCAGGCGGCGCTCCCCCACCTGCCGCACGCGGTGCCGCTGCGGGAGATGCTGCGTCGCCGTCGGGCCTCCGGCGGACCGGCCGAGCAGACGTTCGCCAGCCTCGTCGGCCTCGAGCTGCGCCCCCGACGGCTGCGCGACGCCGCAACCCTGTGGGCCGCCATCGACGCCGAGCGTGGCCAGTCGGGGCGGGACGCCGTCTGGCAGCACCCCGACCTGATGCCCGCCACCGCCGACCTGGACGACCCCTCCGGCTACGCCGCCCGGCGGCGGGCCGCGATCGACGAGGGCGCCGAGCTGGACCGGGCGCTCGCCGAGATCCTGGGCGAGGAGCCGCCGCAGGACGACGACCGGGCCTGAGCCGATCCGGCCGGCGGCTCAGGCGGGTCGACCGTCCTCCTCGACGTCGTCGTCCACCCCGTCCGGCCCGTCGTCCGGTGCGTCCGACCACGGACCCGACGGCGAGGGCACGGCCGCCGGCCGCACCCCCTCCCGGTCCACCGCGTGCGCGTACCCCTCGAGGAAGCCGCGCGCCCGCTCGGTGTGCGGGTAGCGCTCCAGCTCGGCCCAGAACTCCGGGCCGTGACCCGGGTGCAGCAGGTGCGTCAGCTCGTGCAGCAGCACGTAGTCGGTCACCCAGCGCGGCATGCCGCGGATGCGGTCCGAGATGCGGATCGTGCCGTCCGTCGGCGTGCACGACCCCCAGCGGCGCCCCTGCTGGGTCGACCACCGGACCGACGACGGCACCGCACGGCCGCCGAGGTACCGCGCCGACAGGTCCGCCGCCCGGGACAGCAGCTCGTCGTCGGACGGCCGACGACGCTTCTCCTGCGCCGCCAGGCGCGCCACCATGCGGCCCACCCACTCGGCCTCCTGCGCCCGGGTGAACCGGGCCGGGATGGCGACGATGGTGCGTCCGTCCTCCCGCCAGGCCGTCACCGTCCGGGCACGGCGGCGCGAGCGGCGGACCTCGACCGACGGGTCGTGCGCGGGCGGCACAGGCCGCACCGTAGCGCGGCACGGTGACACCACGGCAGATCCACGGTGCGACAGGCGGCCGCGCAGGCTCCGCACGCACGGAGCGCCTGGCCACTACTGTGAGCGCGGGCGCGCCGGCACGGCGCCGACCCTGTCGCCGGCCGGCATGCTCCGGTCGGGCGAACCACACCGAGGAGGGACCTGAATGGCCGAGACGTACGCGGGTGAGTTCTACTGCGTGAAGTGCAAGGAGAAGCGGCAGGCGGAGGGCGACGTCGTCGTCTCCGAGTCCGGTCGCAAGATGGCCAAGGCCATCTGCCCGGTCTGCGGCACCAAGCTGAACCGGATCCTGGGCAAGGCCTGACCCTCACGTCCCGACCGAAGGGCACCGTCGCCAGCGGGTGACGGTGCCCTTCGTCGTCCCCGGCCCCTCGTCGTTCCGACTGTGCGTGGTCCCCCACCCCGCGGACGGCCCTCGGCCCCTGTGGACGGCCCGCCGCCCGGTGCCGACCGCGACTGGCACAGTGGCCGCCCGACGGCGGACGAGGAGGGACCATGAGGCTGCGGCCCGGGCTGCGCGTGCTGACCCGCACGGACGGCGAGGTCCAGGTCGGCACCGACCCGCGGTGGGCGGTCCGCCTCGACGGGTTGACCGAGCGGGAGACCGCTGCGGTGCTGGCGCTCGGCGCCGGTGCCGACTCCGACCAGCTGGCCGCGGACACCGGAGCCCGGCTCGGCCGGCTCGCGACGCTGCTGCGCGACGCCGGCCTGGCGGCGCCGGACCGCCGCTCGCCCGCCGTCGTCGGCCCCGCTGTAGCCGATGCGACGGTGTGCGGGCTGCTGCGACCGGACGGGGACGGCGCCCGGGTGGTCGACGCGAGGCGCGCCGCCGTCGTCGGCGTCGTGGGGCTGGGCCCGATCGGTCTGGCGACGGCGGGGACGCTGGCGGCCGCCGGCGTGGGGACCGTCCTGGTCGACGACGCGAGCCCGGTCCGCTCGGTGGACGTCGGCGTGTGCGGCTACCGCTGGTCCGACGTCGGGTCGGTGCGGGAACAGGCCGCGGCCCGGGTGCTGCGGGACATCGCGCCGGACGTCCGCACCGACTCCTCGGCCGAGCCGGACGTGGTGGTGGTCGTCGAGCACGGCGCCGCGGATCCCGCCCGCACCGAGCTGCTGCTCGGGACGGGCACGGTGCACCTGCCCGTGCTGGTGCGGGAGGCGGACGCCGTCGTCGGTCCCCTCGTCGTGCCCGGTACCGGACCGTGCCTGCGCTGCCTGGACCTGCACCGTGCCGACGCGGACCCCTGCTGGCCCCGGCTCGTCGCCCAGCTCGTCGGTGCACCGCCCGCCGCCGAGGTCGGTGCGATGGCCGCCGTCTGCGCCGGGCTCGCCGCCGCCGCCGTGCTCCGGGCGGTCGACGACCCCCCGACACGCACCCGGCTGCGGACCGGAACGACGGTCGAGGTCGGCCTCCCGGACGTCCTGCCCCGGACACGCACGTGGGAGGTGCACCCGGACTGCGGGTGCACCTCCCACGGCTCTGCTGCCGTCGCCGGCTGAGCGCCCCCTGCGCGCCCAGCCGTCCCGTCCGCGAGACAGGGACGCGAGGCCGATGCGCGGAGCAGGGTCAGGCCGCCGGCTTCGCCTCCTTGCGCGGACGGCCGCGCCCGCGCTTGACGGCGACGACCTGGCCGGCGACGAAGACCTCGCCGCCCCAGACGCCCCACGGCTCGGCACGTTCGATCGCACCGGCGAGGCAGCCGTCCAGCAGGGGGCAGGTCCGGCAGAGCGCCTTGGCGCGCTCCACCTCTGCCGTCCGCTCGGCGAACCACAGCTCCGGGTCGTTCGAGCGGCAGGGGATCAGCTCGGCGACGAGCTGGTCGAGGGTGTCGGGCGCGGTTGCGCCGGGCGGCCACGGGCCGGAACCCCCGTTGTTCACGGTGTCGAGCAGCGTGGTGAGCCGCACGATGTCCTCCTACGTCCTTGCTGGTGAGCGTTGTGCTGCGACGGTGCGGACCTGCGCCGTGCGCTCACCGGACGTCCGGAGAGACGAGAAAGGCCGCGGGTCCGAGTTCCGGACTCCGCGGCCTGTGCCGACCTCACGGTCGGATCAGGTCATGCGAGTCCCGGGACGGGGATCGGTGGTGGCGCCACGGACGACGCCGACGTACGTCGAGAGGCCGGCGGGCACAGTGCGCCCCTGGAACGTGCGGGACGTGGCCGCGGGGATGCGCACGCGCAGCTGCTCGCAACGCTCGGATGCGATTCGCATCAGCTTCATTAGTGGCCACCTCCTCCCACGATCCGGGCTGCGACCTGCACGGTCGCGCCCTCCGACAAGGACCCGTTCACCTTAGGCGGGCCTTCGTGGACGTCACAACCCTTTTTCCGGGCTTCGTGCCAGACGTTCTCGAGAGGGCCGCCGAGGGGTCGGCGGCCGTACCGTCGGCCAGAGCGTCCGCGATCACGGCGAGGACGTCCCGGCCGTAGCGCACCAGCTGGTTCTGACCGAAGCCAGGGATGCGGGTCAGCGCCTCCGGGTCGGCCGGGCGGTGCCGGGCCAGCTCCGCCAGGACACGGTCGGTCAGCACCTTCGACGGCTCCTTGCCGTCCGCCGCCGCCCGCCCGGCACGCCACCGCTCGAGCCGTGCGAGGGTGCGGGCCGCCGCCGGGTCCTCGTCGGACGCCCTGCCGTCCGCGGCCCCGCTCTCGCCGCCGGCCGGCCAGAGCGCGTCGAGAAACTGCGAGCGGCTGCGGGTCGCGCGCGAACCCGGGGTGCGGGCCTTGGCCCAGGACAGCTCGAGGCGGTCCCGGGCGCGGGTCACCCCGACGTACAGCAGCCGGCGCTCCTCCTCGCGAGCCGCGTCGGTCTCGGCCAGGGAGATCGGCAGCAGCCCCTCGCTGAGCCCGACCAGGAACACGACGTCCCACTCCAGGCCCTTCGCCGCGTGCAGGGACGCGAGTGTCACGCCGTCGGTGGTCGGTGCCTGCTGGGCCGCCGCGCGCTCGTCGAGCTCGGCCACCAGGTCGGCCAGCGTGGCCGGTCTGCCCTCGGCTGCGGCAGCCACCTCGTCCGCCAGCCCGACGAGCGCCTGCATCGCGTCCCACCGCTCGCGGACCTGACCGCGCTCGGCCGGGGGTGCCGGCGCCCACCCGGCGGAGAGCAGCACGTCGCGCACCAGCTGCGGCATCGGGACGTCAGCCTCAGCCGACCGAGCGGCGCCGCGCAGCAGCAGCACCGCCTGGCGCACGTCCTGCCGCGAGAAGAACCGGTCGCCGCCGCGCAGCTGGTAGCCGATGCCCAGCCGGGACAGCGCGTCCTCGAACGCCTCCGACTGCACGTTGGTCCGGAACAGGACCGCCATGCGGGACGCCGGCGTACCCGCCGCGACCAGGCGGGCCACCCGTTGCGCGACGCCGGCGGCCTCCGCCTCGTCGTCCGCGTAGGTCGTCCACTGCACGGCGGGACCGTCGGGACGCTGCGCGACCAGGTGCAGCGGGGCGTGACCGGGTCGCTTCGGAGCGGTGGCCAGGACGGCGTTGGCGAGCCGCACCACCTGTGGGGTGGAGCGGTAGTCCCGGACCAGGTCGATCCGGGTGGCTCCCGGGTGCGCCTGGGCGAACTCCAGCAGGTGCCGGGGGCTCGCGCCGGCGAAGGAGTAGATCGTCTGGCTCGGGTCGCCGACCACGCACACGTCGTGCCGACCCCCGAGCCACTGGTCCAGCAGGTACTGCTGCAGCGGGCTGACGTCCTGGTACTCGTCGACCACGAAGTGCCGGTACTGCGCGCGCACCTGCTCGGCGACCTCGCCGCGCTGGGCCAGCATCGCCGCGGTGAGCAGCAGCACGTCCTCGAAGTCGATGACGCCGCGGGCCTCCTTGGCGTCCTCGTAGGCGGACATCAGGCGGGGCACGTCCTGCTGGTCGACCCCGCCGGGGGCTGGCCGCCCGGCCGCGCGCGCCGCCGCGACGTAGTCGTCGGACGGGACCAGGCTGACCTTCGCCCACTCGATCTCCGCGGCGAGGTCACGGATCGCGAGCCGGTCGACACCCTCGAGCTCCGCCCGCCGGGCCGCCTCCGCCACCACGGGCGCCTTCTGCTCGAGCAGCCGGGGCGGGGCACCGCCCACCACGCGCGGCCAGAAGAAGCCGAGCTGCCGCAGCGCGGCCGAGTGGAACGTGCGCGCCTGCACGCCGCCCGCGCCGAGGGCGCGCAGCCGCAGCCGCATCTCCCCCGCGGCGCGCGCGGTGAACGTCACGGCCAGCACGCCCGCCGGACGGTACTGCCCCGTGCGCACGCCGTAGGCGATGCGGTGCGTGATCGCCCTGGTCTTGCCCGTGCCGGCGCCCGCCAGCACGCACACCGGCCCCGTCAGGGCGGTGGCGACGGCACGCTGCTCGGGGTCGAGCGCGGCCAGCAGGTCGTCGGCGGACATCGGGCACATCCTCCCAGCCGGCACCGACACGGTGGCGGCCGACCGGTGGACGGCGGGAACACGGCACCGCGGTGCGACGTTGCGCCCCACGGCCGGCAGAGCGACCGCAGCAGAACGACCGCGACCGGCGGCTGCACGGACCACGACGCAGCACGAGACGCAGCACGACGAACCGACGAGGACCCAGAGGACCCATGAGCGACACCCGGACGTCCGAGCTCCCGCAGCAGCCGCTGACCATGTACACCACCACGTGGTGCGGGTACTGCCGCCGGCTCAAGAGCCAGCTCGACGCCGCCGGCATCGACTACTCCGAGGTGGACGTCGAGCAGGTGCCCGACGCCGCAGCCTTCGTCGAGTCCGTCAACGAGGGCAACCGGACGGTGCCGACCGTCGTCTTCCCGGACGGCACCGCCGCCACCAACCCGTCGCTCGCCCAGGTGCGGGAGCGGCTCGGCGTCTGACCGCCGGGGCTGCGCTCAGTCCGAGGTCGGCACCGGGGCGCCGTACCAGTCCTCGATCAGGGCGTGCGCGATCGACGCCGGGCTGGGCAGCACCAGGTCACCGGTGGCGACGGCGGCGGCGAGCTCGTCGCGGCTGAACCAGCGGGCCTCCGTCAGCTCGACCCCGTCGACCACGACGTCGGTGCTGAGGGCGTGGGCGCGGAAGCCCAGCATCAGCGACGCGGGGAACGGCCACGGCTGGCTGCCGGCGTACTCCACGTCGCCCACCAGGACGGTCGTCTCCTCCGCGACCTCGCGACGGACCGCGTGCTCGACCGACTCGCCCGCCTCGACGAAGCCCGCGAGCGTGGAGAACCGGTGCGGCGCCCAGGCGGCGGCGTGGCCGAGCAGCAGCCGGTCCGACTCGTCCACCACCGCCATGATCACGGCGGGATCCGTGCGCGGGTAGTGCTCCGAGCCGTCGACTGTGCACCGGCGGGTCCAGCCGGCCGCGGTGCTCGTCGTCGGCGCCCCGCAGCGCGGGCAGCGCGGGTGACGGGCGTGCCATGCGTCGAGCGCGACGGCGGTGGTCGCCAGGCCGGCGTCGGCGTCGGACAGCTCCGCACCGATCGCGCGCAGCGCGACCCAGCGCAGGCCCGGGAGGGGTTCGGGGACGGGCTCGGCCTCGACGTCGGACGAGGCGGCGGGTTCGGTGCCGGCGGCGGACGACGGGACCGTCGACGACGTCGAGCCCGAGGACGGGGACGGCGACGAGGAGGTGCCGTTCGTCAGGCCGGTGCTCGCCGCGATCGCGGCGTCGGCGGCCGCACCGCTGTCCCGGCGGGGCCGGTGCACCAGCACGTCGGAGGGCGCTCCGGACCGGGGGGCGCTGTGCTCCGGTCGGACGCGACGGGCCAGCAGGTCCCCGTCGTCGTCCCGGCCGAGGAACAGCCAGCCGCCGTCGCCGGGCTCGGCGTCCGCCGGCTCCGCATCTTCCGGCCCCCCGCCCGCCGGCCTCCGGACCCCCGTCTGCGCGTCGGCCGGCTGGGTGCCGCGCGGTGCGGCATCGGCCGCTCGGGCCACCGCCTCCGCCGTGCGGGGGTCCAGGAACGCCAGGCGCACCATGCCGCCTGCCCGGCGACCCCACCCCTCACCGACCAGTGGGTCCGCGTCTCCCGCCGGCGACCGCATCACCACCGAGCCGTCCCGGACCAGGAGCACCCGGGTGCTGCCGTCCGCCCGGGCTCGCCTGATCAGCTCCTCGTCGGCACGGGCGACGGCGGTGCGGTCGACCGAGGCGCGCGAGAGGGGCAGGTCGTCGGAGATCATGCGCCGACCGTACGCGGCGATCGGTCCGCGCCCCGACGGCGGGCCCTCGTCTGCCGGCCCGCCGTCGGGTGGCACGGCCTCGCGTGCCGCCGACGCCGGACACGCCGCGTCAGGCGCCCGGGACCGCCACGAACCCGACCTACTCTGACCACGTGCCTCGCTCGCCCCTCGCCCTCGCAGCCCTCGCGACCGTCGCGGTCCCCGGCCTCGACGCGGTCGACGTGCGCCGACCGCTGAACGGTGGTTCCGAGTTCGACGTGGCGATGGTGATCGACTCCGCCGCGCGCCGCTGGGTGGTGCGCTGCCCCGTCGGCGCCGCGTCCGGGGCGGCCCTCGAGGCCGAGGTGGCGCTGCTCGAGCGCCTCGGCGCTCAGGTCGACGCGGGTGCGCTGCCGTTCGACGTGCCGCGCCCGGAGGGGTTCGCGCACCTGCCCGAGGGTGGCCGCGCCTGCGTGCACCCGCTGGTCAAGGGCCGTCCGCTGCGCCTGGAGTCGCTGCGGCCCGGTCCCGGCCTCGCCGCGTCGCTGGGCCGGGCGATCGGCGCCTTGCACGAGCTGCCGACCTCGGTCGTCGAGGACGCCGGGATGCCCGTCTACGAGGCCGGGGCGTACCGGGAGCGACGGCAGGCGGAGGTCGACGAGGCGGCACGTACGGGCAAGGTCCCCGCGAGCCTGCTGCGCCGGTGGGAGGCGAAGCTCGAGGACGTGTCGCTGTGGCGGTTCCGGCCCACGGTGGTGCACGGCGACCTGACCAGCGAGCACGTCCTGGTGGCCGACGACGACGTCAGCGGGGTCCTCGACTGGGGCGAGGCGATGGTGGCCGACCCGGCCGACGACCTCGCGTGGCTGCTGGTCGCCGCTCCGCAGGACGCGGTGGACTCGATCCTCGAGGCCTACCAGCTGCGGCGCACCGAGCTGATCGACCCGAACCTCGCCGAGCGCGCGCTGCTGGCCGGCGAGCTGGCGCTGGCGCGGTGGCTGCTGGTGGGCGTGCGCTCGCACGACGACGAGGTGGTGGCCGATGCAGTGGCGATGCTCCTGGACCTCGAGGAGCACCTCCGCGTGCAGGAGGAGCAGGAGTCGGCCGCCGAGGCGGTCTAGGGCCGACCGGCTCGTCAGACGGTGACCCGGCCCGTCACACGGTGACACCACGGAGCATCGCAGCGATCTCCTCCTCCTCCATCAGCCGCTCCGGCCACACCGTCTGCTCCGCGCCCACGTAGCAGAAGGCCGCACGCACCGACTCCAGCGGCGTTCCCGTCCAGCGCGACCACGCGAGCCGGTACACCGCCAGCTGCAGCTCGCGGTGCGCCCGCTCGGCCGGGTCGGTCGGTGGCGCTCCCGTCTTCCAGTCGACCACCACCACGGCGTGCGGGTCGCCGGGTGCGTCGGGGTCCGGGAACACCGCGTCGATGCGGCTGCGCAGTACGTAGCCGTCCACCGACATCTGCACGTCCACCTCGACCGCCAGCGGCGTCCGGTACGCCCACGGCGAGCGCAGGAACGCCGCACGCAGCGCCACGAGGTCGGCATCGACCGCCACCGAGTCGTCGTCGGCACCGGGCAGGGCGTCGAGGTCCACGAGCGAAGCAGACCCGAACCAGCCCTCGACCCAGGCGTGGAAGGCGGTGCCGCGGCGGGCCTGCGGGGCGGGGGCCGACGGTACCGGGCGGCGCAGCTCGGCCGCGAAGCCCGTCGCGTCGGCGTCGAGGCGCACGAGCGCCGACGCGGACAGGTGCGACGGCAGCTCCACGGGTCCGTCCGGCTCCCGAGCGGCGGACCGCTCGGCGAGCAGCCGGTCGGCGAGCAGGTCCCATGCGGTGCCGGCACCGTCGGGCGGGCCGGCGGCCGCGGCGCCGGAGGCGGCGGCGCGCACGGCGTCCGCCGCCTCCTCCAGCACCACCCGTCGCCGACCGTCGTCCCCGAACGGGTCCGCCGGCCACTGCGTGGTCGCCACCACGTCGTCACGCGGGTTGGCCGCGCCCGCCTCGGGCGGCGCCTCCCAGCCGGCCTCCGAGACCGCCCCCGCCTCGAGCAGCTCGGCGAGGAACGGGGAGACGGCCCGGGGCCGGGTCGCGGTGCCCCACCAAGCACCCGTCAGCAGCAGGTCCGTCCGCGCACGGGTCAGCGCGACGTAGGCCAGCCGCCGCTCCTCGGCCAGCTCGTGCCGACCTGCGTCCAGCCGGAACTCCAGACGCCGCCGGTCCAGGTCCTGCGGGCTCGTGGCACCGGCGTAGCGGAACGCGGGCAGGTCGTCGCGGTCACCTCGCAGCGGGTACGGCAGCGTGCCGAGCCCCGTCAGCCAGCCCGAGCTCGTCGGGCCGTCGGCCCCGCTTGCCAGCACGGGAAGCACGCCGTCCACCAGGCCCGGGACGGCGACGACGTCCCACTCGAGCCCCTTGGCGGCGTGCACGGTGATCAGCTGGACGGCGTCCGGGTCCGGCTCGCTCACCGGCAGCTCGAGACCGTCCTCCCGTGCGTCGGCCGCCTCGAGCCAGGCGAGGAAACCTCCGAGGGTGGGCAGCTCGGCGGAGCGGGCGAACTCGCCGGCCACGCGGGCGAAGGAGTCGAGGTGCAGCCGGGCACGGGCCGGGCCGACGCCCGGTCGGGACGCCACCTCGATGTCGAGGCCGAGCAGGCGTTCCGTCTCCGCCACCAGCTCCGGCAGCGGCAGGTAGGTGTGCCGGCGGACCTCACGCAGCACGGCGGCGAGGCCCATCAGCCGCGTCCGGCCGACCTCGGTCAGCGCGCGCCCGTCGTGGCTGCGCCATCCCGGTGCGGGGAGGTCGTCGAGAGCGTCGACGATGCTGCGCTCGTCCACCACGTCCCGCTCGCGGGAGCCGTCGTCGGCCGACCGCGACCTGCCCGGACCGCGGGCGGCGAGCTCACGCGCCCAGGCCGCGAGCGCGTGCAGGTCCGCAGCGCCGAGCCGGGTACGGGCCCCGGTGAGCAGCCGCATCAGGGCGTCCCCGCGCGACGGGTCGTGGGCCGCCTGCAGCGCCGCGACCAGGTCGACCACCTCCGGTGTGGAGAGCAGCCCCCCGAGACCGACCACCTCGACGGGCAGCCCTGCCGCTCGCAGGGCGGGTGCCAGGGCCTCGAACTGCGAGCGCTTGCGGCACAGGACGGCGGCGGTGACGCGGCGGCCGTCCTGGCTCGCCGGACGCCACCGCTCGGCGACGAACCGTGCGACCGCCGACGCCTCCTCCTCCACCGTGGCGCACATCAACGCGGAGACGTGACCGGGCCCCGCGCCGGGCCGGGCGCCGAGCACCGGGACCTCCACGGGGTGCACGCGAGCGGCGGCGGCAGCCCGCAGCGGACGGGCCACGAGGTTCGCCGCGTCGAGGATCGCCCGGTCGTTGCGCCACGACGTGGAGAGCTGGTGCACGTCGGCCGGCCGCCGGACGCCGTCGTCCACCACCGGGAACGAGGTGGGGAACCGTTCCAGGCCGCCGGCGCTGGCCCCCCGCCAGCCGTAGATGGACTGGTGCGGGTCCCCGACCGCCGTCACGGGGTGACCGTCGCCGAACAGCGCTCGCAGCAGCTCCAGCTGCGCGTGGGACGTGTCCTGGTACTCGTCGAGCAGCACCACGCGGTACCGGTCCCGCTCGGTGCTCGCGACGGCGGGCACCTCGGCCGCCAGCCTGGCGGCCAGCGCGACCTGGTCACCGAAGTCGATGACGTCTCCGGCGCGCTTGCGGTCCCGGTAGGCGGCCACCACGTCGAGCAGCCGCAGCCGCTCCTGCAGCGAGCCGATCAGGGTGCGGAGCTCCTGCTTCAGCGGCCGCGGCGGATCCCCGGCAGGTGTCGACGTCAGCCCGTCGACGATCCGCTCGATCCCGCGCCGGGCGTCCGCCACCGTCACCAGGTGCTCGTCGAGCGCCCCCGACAGCTCGAGCACCGCGTCCACCACGGTGGACGTCGCCTTGTCCGTGTCGAGGTCGCCCGACCACGACTCGACGACGTCGGCCGCCAGCTGCCACTGGGCTGCCTCACCCAGCAGCCGCGCCCCGGGCTCGAGACCGAGACGAAGGGCGTGCTCGCCGACCAGCCCCGCGGCGTAGGCGTGGTAGGTCGAGACCGTCGGCCGGCTGAGGGCACCGAGGGGGTCGTCGGGGTCGTGCAGGCCGAGCAGCTCCGCACCGGGCAGCTCGAGCCGAGCCGACCGGGCGCTGCGCACCAGCGCCCGCAGCCGCCGACGGACGCGGTCCTCCAGCTCACCGGCCGCCTTCCGGGTGAAGGTGAGCCCGAGGACCTGCTCGGGCGCTACCAGGCCGTTGGCCAGCAGCCAGACGACGCGCGCCGCCATCGTCTCCGTCTTGCCGGAGCCCGCCCCGGCCACGACCAGCGCCGGGCGCAACGGCGACTCGATCACCCGCTGCTGCTCCGCCGTCGGCGGTTCCTTGTCGAGCAGCGCGGCGATCCGCACCGCGGACAGCACGCTCATCCGGCCACCACCTGCTGGCCCTCGTCGCGCAGCGGGCACGAGCGGCGCACCGGGCACCGGTCGCACATCGCGTTGTGCGTCGCGGGGAACCGCGCGGCGGCCATCGCACCGGCCACCTCGTCGATCATCGTCCGAGCCCAGCTCGGGCCGTCCGTCTCCGGGCCGATCGGCGGCTGCACCCGCTGGGCCGCCTTCTTGCCGCTGCCCAGGTACACCAGCCGGGCGTCGGCGCTGGACGTGCCGGGGGCCAGCTCCTCGAACGCGCCGCTCTCCACCGCCAGCTGGTAGGCGCCCAGCTGGGGGTTCGTCTCCGCCTCAGACTGCGGCGGCGGCGTACGACCCGTCTTGAGGTCGATCACCCGCACCGCACCGTCGGCCGCTCGCTCCACCCGGTCGGCCGAACCCCGCACCAGGGCCCGCTCGGTGGCCAGGGTGAACTCCGCCTCGACCAGCAGCGGCTCCCCCGCGGTCTGCACGTAGTCGGCCAACCGGTCCACCATCTGCTCGGCCCGCCGTCGCGCCGCGCGTGCCGGCCAGCCGTCGCCGAGCCCCAGCTCGGACCACCGGCGGTCGAGCGTCTCCCGCAGCTCGGTCCTGGTCCCGCGGGGCAGCTCCTGAGCGATGGCGTGCACCAGCGTGCCGAGCGTCTGCTGGCCCGAGTCGGCGGGTGTGCCGCCCGCCGCCTCCAGCGCCCAGCGCAGCGTGCAGCGTTGCGCCGCCTCGATGCGCGACGGCGAGACCGGGACGCGGGTGCCCTCATCCCACAGCGGCGCGTCGGACGACGGCTGCGCGAGCCCCGACCACTCCGCCGGGTCGGCGCCCTCGACCCCGGCGGCCGCCAGACGTGCGAGCGTGCGTGCGGCGGCCCGGTCCGGCCGCCCGTGCGCGACCGAGGCCACGAGCGACGCCCGCAGCGAGGCCACCAGCCCGCGCAGGTCCAACGGCGCCGGTGCGGTGGTGCGGCGCTCGGCGCCGTCCTCCGACTCGGGCGGCTGGACCAGGTCGAGGAAGGGCGAGGGCTGCTGGTCCGTGTCCGCGACGGCCGTCACCAGCAGCCGTCGGCGCGCGCGCGAGCACGCGACCGTGAACGAGCGCAGCTCGTCGGCCAGCACCGCCGCACGTGCCTGCACGGGGTCGCCACGACCGTCCGACGGCCCCGCACGCCCGTCGAGCAGGTCCACCAGCGCCGCCGCGCCGAGCATGCTGTCCCGCAGCCGCAGGTCGGGCCACACGCCCTCCTGCACGCCCGTGACGGCCACCACGTCCCACTCGCGGCCGGCCGCGCCGGCGGGGGTCAGCACGCTGACCGCCTGGTGCCGGGCGCGTGCGGCCAGCGAGTCGACGGGCAGGTCCTGCCCTTCCAGCCACGTGACGAACGCCCCCGGCGGCGCCTGCGGGTTGCGGTCGACGAACGTCTCGGCCGCGCGGAACAGGGCCAGCACGGCGTCGAGGTCCCGGTCCGCCCGCTGTCCCGAGGCGCCACCCGACAGGGCCGCACGCCGCCACGCCTCGGCGACGTGCGCGGCGTCCCACACCGCCCACAGCACCCCCTGCGCGTCCGCGCCGTCCCGCAGTGCCGCATCGCGCCCCGCGGCCAGCACGGAGCCCAGCCGCCGCAACGGGCCGGCGGCCGTCGGCGGCAGCCCCGCGGTCATGGTCTGCTCCGCCGCGGCCTCGACCAGCAGCGCGTCGCTGCTGCGGCCGCCACCGCCGGCCAGCTCGACGGCACGCAGGGCGCGTCGGACCCGTCGCAGGCCCACGGCATCGAGGCCGATCAACGGCGAGCACAGCAGGCGAGCGGCCAGCGGCGCGTCGAGCGCCGTCACGCTGCAGGCGACCCCCATCGCGTCGAGCAGGGGACGGACCGCGGGCTCGTCGCGCAGCGCCACCTGCGACCCGAGCACGCTGACCGGGACCCCGGCGGCGGCCAGCGCCCGACGCAGCCGCGTGACACCGTCCCCGGACCGCGCGACCACCGCCATCCGGTCCCAGCCGAGCCCCTCCTCGAGCCGCGCACTGCGCAGCGCATGGGCCACCAGCGCCGCCTCCTGCGCCTCGCTCGGCAGCACCGCCACCCGCACCGAGCCGACCGGTGCCGCCGGCGGGGTGGTCGCGCGTCGGTGCTGCGCGGTGCCGACCGTGCCGACCCGCTCGGCGACCCGAGCCGTCACCTCCCGAAGGGCACCGCCCTGCCGCCATGCCGTCGTCAGCGCCAGCACGCGCGCACCCAGCTCGCCCGGACCGTCACCGGCGACCGCCGCCCGGGACACCAGCGCCGGGTCGGCCCCCCGGAACGTCTGCACCGCGGCGTCGGGGTCGGCGAGCAGCAGCAGCCGGGCACCGTCCTCCGCCAGCACGCGCAGCAGCCGTGCGGTGGCCGCGGTCGACTCCTGGTGGTCGTCGACGACGACGAGGCCCCACCGCGGCCGTGGCACGCGAGGCACCTCCTCCACCCAGGTCTCGAGCGCGTGCACCGCCTCGTCGACCACCACGGCGGGGTCGAGCCGGGCACCGACGTCCGGTGTCGACGTCCGCAGCGCCATCACCGCGAGGTACTCCTCGTAGACCCGCGCCGCGGCGCACCACTCCGGCCGTCCGTGGCGCCTGCCGAGCAGCGCGAGCTCGTCGGGCGCGAGCCCGCGCTCCGCGGCACGCATCAGCAGGTCGCGCAGCTCGTCACGGAACGCCCGCCGGCCGAGCGCCTCGACGGGGACGTCGGCCGGCCACCCGACCTCGGCCCCGTCGCCCTCGGCGTGGCCGGCAAGGAGCTCGGCGAGGACCAAGTCCTGCTCGGCCCCCGACACCAGCGCGGGCGGCGGCTCGCCGAGCGCGACGGCGCGTGCGCGCAGCACCGCGAACGCCACCGCGGCCGGCGTCTGCACCAGCGGACGTCCCGCGGTGTGCGGCCAGCGGGCCGCGAGCCGGTCCCGCAGGTCACCCGCGAGCCGGCGGCTCGCGGCCAGCACCAGCACGTCGTCGGCCCGGGCGCCGCGCCGAGCCGTCTCGACCACCGCCTCCAGCGCGACGGTCGTCTTCCCGGTACCCGGCGCGCCGAGCACGAGCAGGGCGCGCTCGCCGCCCGCCACCGCCTCGACCGCAGCACGCTGGGCGTCGTCGAGGGCGACCGGCCTGCCGGGTCCGTCCTGCGGGACGTCGGCCAGCGTCGGCCGCGCCAGCACCGGACCCGCGACGGACGTGCTCGATCGGCCGGCCGCCGTGCCCGTCGTCCCACGGGCGCCCGACCTACCGACGCCCGCCGGTGCGCGGAGCACGGGAGGGGCGGACGGGCTGTCGGGCACGGCCAGATCCCACCACGTCCCACCGACATGCCGACGCACCACCGCCGCAGCCGACCCGTCGCTCGGCGGCGCTGACAGGCGCCGAGCACCCTCTTGCGGGCACGCTCACCCGGCGGCCACCGGGTCGCCCGGCCGCGCGCTGGCTACCATCACCGGATGAGCGCCGTCCCGCCCGTCGACGGGGACTCGGCCGCCTCCGTGCCGGCACCGCCGGCGGGCCGCGCCGCGGGTCCGCGGATGCGCCGCGACCAGCGTCGCGACCAGCTGCTGACCATCGCGCAGCAGCTGTTCGCCAGCGAGGGCTACCACCACGTGTCGATGGACGACATCGCCGACCGCGCGCTGGTCAGCAAGCCCGTGCTGTACCGGCACTTCCCGTCCAAGCTCGACCTCTACCTGGCGGTGGTGGACGCGTGCGGCGAGGACCTGCTGACCACCATGGACCGCGCCCTGGAACCGGTGCAGCAGGGGCAGGCGACGGACGGTCGCGACGTCGTCGCCGCCATCGTGCGGGCGTACATCTCCTTCGTCGAGGTCGCGGGCGAGGCGTCCAGCCTGCTCTTCGAGTCCGACGTCACCCGCGACCCCGGCGTCCGGGCCCGGGTCGAACGGGCCTCCGTCTCCACCGGCACCCGCATCGCCGAGGCTCTGCAGCAGGCCGCCGGTCTCGGTCCCGCGGAGGCCGCGACCGTGTCCGTCGCCCTGGTGACGATGGCGCAGGGCGCGGCGGTGCACCGCCTGCGCCATGCTGGCACCCTGACGGCGGAAGCCACCACGGACCTCGTCTCGCGGCTGGCCTGGGGCGGCGTGGGCGGCCTGATCACGGACGTCGCGCGGTCCGCCGGGAGCACGGCGCCGACCAGGGTAGGGACGACGGATGCGGCGACCCCCGGTGCCGAGCCCGCCGGGGCCGCCGACCCGGGTCACCCACCCGCCACCACCTAGGATCGACCGGTGGTGGCGCGTCAGCGCCCTGGGAGGCCACCCCGCCCCGTCCCACCCCGCGACAGGGACGACGGGGACGACGACGGTGGGCTCCCGCACCGGACAGGAGGAGGAACGGTGGACATCACGATCGGCGTGCAGAACCTGCCCCGGGAGATCACGCTCGAGTCCGACCAGACGTCGGACGAGGTCGCCGCCGCCGTGGCCGCCGCGCTCGCCGGCAAGGCGGCTCTGGAGCTGGTGGACAGCAAGGGACGACGGGTCATCGTGCCGACCGCGACCCTCGGCTACGTCGAGATCGGCGCGGAGTCCCGGCCGCGGGTCGGCTTCGGGACCATCTGACGTCAGCGCACGACGGCTGCGCCGACCCGCTCAGGCGGTGAGGCGCAGCCGGTTCATCCTCCGGGTGTGCTCGGCCGTCAGCTCGCCGAGCACCGCGGCGCTCTCGCCGGCTCGGGGCCGTGCGTTCGTCGTCGTCGGCTCCGCCCCTGCGGACTCGGTCCCGTGCCCGCTGCGCGCCGCGTGCAGCAGCCGCTCCAGCGCGGGCCGCTGCGCCAGCAGCCGCTGCACCACGCTGAGCGACTCGCCGACCAGCCGCCGCCCCCACAGCGCCAGCCGAGCCGCCAGGACGGTGTCCTGCGCGGACGCGGCGTCCAGCTCCGCGGCCGCCAGCTCGGCGGGCGAACCGGCTCCGAGCACCTCGAGCACGAGGGTGCGCGAACGCTCGTCCAGCCCCTCGGCGGCGAGCCGGCAGAAGTCGTCCGCGACGCCGTAGCCGACGTACGCGGTCAGCAGGCGCTCCCACCACGACCCCGGCGCGGTCCGGGCGTCGAAGTCGTCCAGCACGTGCTCGTGCCGGGCCATGGCCGCCACCGGGTCGGCACCGAGCTCCGCGATGCGGCCGAGCACGCGGTCACGGCCCTGCACGCACTCGGCGGCGCACCGGCTCAGCGCCAGGCGCTGCTCGATCGAGGGTGCCGCCTGGGAATCCGCGGCGAGGCGGACGAACTCGGTGTGCGCCACCTGGGCGACGAGACCCAGCAGCTCCACCGCATCGGCGGCCTCCGTCCCGTCGGGGGCGCCCGTCCCGGCGTCGGCGGCCTGCTGCGCGGCGGACGTCTGCGGGGCGGGGACGGCTGCGTCGGCGGTCATCCTTGGAGGGTAACGCCCGGCGCACCAGGCGGCGCCACCGGGGTCCGGTAGACTCGCGCCCGTACATCGGTTGCCCGGTCGTCTTGCATCTCGGGTCCACCCCTGCGAGGTGGCCCACCTCCCCGGCCCCGGTCCGCACGGACCGGACGTCGTGCGCGAGGCGGAATTCACGATCGGCTGCCGGCCAACCCGCGTGGCGCCGCCGCCGCGTCCGGGGTGCCAGGCGAGACGCCGTGGCCGCCCGGCCGCCGCCCGCCGCCACCCTCGCAGTGAAGGGTCCACGTGACCACCACCGACCAGCCGCTGGCTGACACCATGCTCACCGCCGCGGACGCCGTGGCGACCCCCGTCGGGGCGTACTCCCGGGCCGCCGCCTCCGTGCAGGCCGTCGACGCCTCGTTCGCCGACTTCGACATCCGCCCCGAGACCGTCGCCGCGCTCGCGTCGCACGGCATCACGCACCCGTTCCCCATCCAGGCGATGACCCTGCCGGTCGCCCTGGCGAAGCACGACATCATCGGCCAGGCCAAGACCGGCACGGGCAAGACCCTCGGCTTCGGCATCCCGCTCCTCGAGCACGTGATCGCGCCCGACGAGGACGGCTACGCCGAGCTGTCCGCCCCCGGCAAGCCGCAGGCGCTCGTCGTCGTCCCCACCCGCGAGCTCGCCGTGCAGGTGGCGGGCGACCTGGCCATGGCGGCCGCGACCCGCAAGGTGCGCATCGTCCAGGTGTACGGCGGCCGCGCCTACGAGCCGCAGGTCGAGGCGCTCGCCCGCGGTGCCGAGGTCGTCGTCGGCACGCCCGGCCGCATGATCGACCTGCTCAACCAGCGCAGCCTGATCCTGTCCCACGCGCGCACCGTGGTCCTCGACGAGGCCGACGAGATGCTGGACCTCGGCTTCCTGCCGGACGTCGAGCGGTTGCTGTCCGCCACCCCGGCGACGCGCCACACCATGCTGTTCTCGGCCACCATGCCGGGCGCCGTGGTCGCGATGGCCCGCCGCTACATGAGCCAGCCGACGCACATCCGCGCCAGCGACCCGGACGACGACTCCAAGACCGTCAAGAACATCCACCAGGTCGCCTACCGCGCCCACGCCCTGGACAAGGTGGAGCTGCTCGCCCGCATCCTGCAGGCCCGCGGCCGCGGCCTGACCATCGTCTTCGCGCGGACCAAGCGGACCGCCGCCAAGGTGGCGGACGAGCTGAACGAGCGCGGCTTCGCCGCGGGCGCCATCCACGGCGACCTCGGCCAGGGTGCCCGTGAGCAGGCCCTGCGCGCCTTCCGGCACGGCAAGGTGGACGTGCTGGTCGCCACCGACGTCGCCGCTCGCGGCATCGACGTCGAGGACGTCACGCACGTCGTCAACTACCAGTGCCCTGAGGACGAGAAGATCTACCTGCACCGCACCGGCCGCACGGGCCGCGCGGGGCACAAGGGCACGGCCGTCACGTTCGTCGACTGGGACGACGTGCCGCGCTGGGGCCTGATCGACAAGGCGCTCGAGCTCGGCATCCCCGAGCCGGTGGAGACCTACTCCTCCTCGCCGCACGTGCGCGAGGACCTGGACATCCCGGAGGGGATCACAGGGCGGCTGCCGAAGTCGCAGCAGACCCGCGAGGGCCTGGCGGCGGAGGTGCTCGAGGACCTGGGTGAGACCGGTAAGCACGGCGGTGCGCCGAAGCACGACGGACCTCGCGGCCGCGGCCGTGGCGAGGGTGGCCGCGGCGAACGGACCCGGCAGCGCTCCGGCGGCCGGTCCGAGGGCCGCTCCGAGGGCCGGCCCCAGGGACGTGGTGACGACGACCGCGCCCGCACGTCGGACGCCGCACCTGCCGCTGAGGGCGCAGCCCCAGTGAGCGGCGACGCGACGTCCGCCGACGGCACGCGCAAGCGTCGGTCGCGCAACCGTCGGCGCACGCGTGGCGGCCGCCCCGTCGAGGGCGCCGCGGGCGCCACGGCGGAGGCCGGCTCCGAGGGCTGAGCCGGACCGCGTCCCGAACGACGAACGGGCCGCCGCTCGCACCTTCTCGTGCGGCGGCGGCCCGTCGTCGTCGCGGCTCCGGCGGGACGCGGCCGTCCGGTCGGACGCCGTGGTCCGGTCAGACCTGCCGGGCGAACGTCAGCACGGCGTCGGCGAGCAGCTGCGCCGCGATCGCCGCGAGCAGCAGCCCCGCGATCCGGCTGACCAGCATGGTCCCCGAGTCGCCGAGCACCCGGTGGATCGCGTTGGCGAAGCGCATCGCCAGGTAGAGGCAGATGTGCACGCCGACCACGGCCAGCGCGATGGCGATCCAGTCGCCGGCGGTGCGCGCCTGCTGCGCGAACACCATCGTCGCGACGATCGCACCGGGGCCGGCGAGCAGCGGGGTGCCCAGCGGCACCATGGCGATGTTGCCGCGCGCCACGTCGGGCGCCGGCTCGTCGTCCATCTTCCCGGTCAGCAGCTCCATCGCGACCACGAGGAGCAGCAGCCCCCCGGCGGCCTGCAGCGCCGGCAGCGACACGTGCAGGTACGTAAGCAGCTGCTGGCCGAACAGCGCGAAGCCGACGATCACGCCGAACGCGACGAGGATCGCCTGCCGGGCCGCCCGCACGCGCTGCGCGCGGTTCATCGCGCCGGTCAGCACCAGGAAGATGGGCACGGTCCCGGGCGGGTCCATGATCACGAACAGCGTGACGAACGCCGACAGCAGCAGCTGGACGTTCAGCACCGCCCTCACGGCCGGACCACCGGCATGCTCCCGCGCTCCTCGATCGCGGCCAGCACCGCCGGGTCGGTGAGGTTCTCCCCCAGCACGTTCGGCTTGCCGGCACCGTGGTAGTCGCTCGACCCGGTGACCAGCAGACCGAGCGCGTCCGCCAGCGCCCGCAGGCGGTCGCGCTGCGCCGGGCTGTGGTCCCGGTGGTCCACCTCGAGCGCCACCAGGCCCGCGTCGGCGAGCTCCTCGATGACGTCGTCCGCCACCACCCGGCCCCGGCCGTCGGCGCCGGGGTGGGCGAACACCGGCACACCGCCGGCGGCCACGACGGCCCGCACCGCATCGACGGCCGTCGGCGCCGCGTACCCGACGTAGTACGGGCCCCGGGCGGACAGCAGGTCGACGAAGGCGGCGGACCGGTCGGGCACCACGCCCAGCTCGACCAGGGCGTCCGCGATGTGCGGCCGGCCGACCGCCACGGCGTCCTTGGCCTGCAGCAGCACGTCGGCCCAGGTCACCGGCACCCCGCCGGCCGCGAGCCGCGCCACCATCCGCTCCGCCCGGTGCTCCCGGGAGTCCCGCGTCCGGGCCAGCACGTCGGCGAGCACCGGCGCCGTGGGGTCCTGCAGGTAGCTGAGCAGGTGCACGCTGACACCCCCCGCGAGCGCCGACACCTCGGTGCCCCGCACCAGCGCGACCCCCGCGCGCTCCGCCTCGTGCGCCGCCTCGGCCCAGCCGCTCGTCGTGTCGTGGTCCGTCAGCGCCACCACGTCGAGGCCCGCCGCGCGCGCGTCGCGGACCACCTGCGACGGTGAGCCGGTGCCGTCCGAGGCCGACGAGTGCGTGTGGAGGTCGATGCGCACGTCGGAGCGGGTCACGCGGACACGGTAGTGCCCGGATCCGACGCCTCCGCCCTGCCGTGGTGCTGATCGGCCGGGACGCCGCTGCTGCGCCGCACCACAAGGGACGTTCGGACCACGCGCACCGCGCGCGACGGGGGGTGGACTGAGGACGTCACAGCGTGAGGCGCGCCGAGGGAGCCGCGCGGTGCGCCTGGCGCTCCGAGCGCGAGGCGGTGGCACCTGTGAGCATCCGCACCCCCCTGACCCTGGCGTCGATCGAGCCCGACGCCGGCCTTCGAGCCGCCCTGGCGCTCGACCCGCCGGGGGTGGTGGCGACCGTCACGGACTCGGGGATCAAGGGTCGCGGCGGTGCGGGCTTCCCCACCGGGCGCAAGTGGGCCCTCGCCGCCGGTGCGCCGGCGCCGGACGGGGTCCGCTACGTCGTCTGCAACGCCGACGAGGGCGAGCCGTCCACGTTCAAGGACCGCGTGCTGCTGGACGAGCTGCCGGACCTCGTCGTCGAGGGCATGACCATCGCCGCCTACGCGATCGGTGCGCACGAGGGCATCTGCTACCTGCGCGGGGAGTACGTCTACCTGCTCGACGGCCTCGAGGCGTGCCTCGCCCGCCGGCGGGAGGCCGGGCTGCTCGGCGACGACGTGCTGGGCTCCGGCTTCTCCTTCGACGTTCGGGTGTTCCTCGGCGCAGGCGCGTACGTCTGCGGCGAGGAGACGGCGCTGATCGAGAGCCTCGAGGGCCGTCGCGGCGAGGCGCGCAGCCGGCCACCGTTCCCCGTGGTGCGCGGGTACAACGGGGCGCCGACCGTGGTGAACAACGTGGAGACGTTCGCCTGGACGGCGGCGATCCTCGCGCGCGGCGCCGACTGGTTCGCGGCGATCGGCACCGACCGCTCCACCGGTCCCAAGCTGCTCAGCGTGTCCGGCGACGTGCAGCACCCCGGCATCTACGAGTTCCCGCTCGGCGTGCCGATCGCCACCGTGCTGGAGGCGGCCGGTGGTGCGGACGCCAAGGCGGTGATCGTCGGCGGCGCGGCCGGCACCTGCGTCCCCCGCCGCGACTTCGGCCGGGCCATCAGCTACGAGGACGTGTCCACCGGCGGCGCCGTCATCGTCCTCGGCCCCTGGCGGGACCTGCTCGAGGTGGCCGAGAACCTGCAGTGGTTCTTCGTCAACGAGTCGTGCGGCCAGTGCACCCCCTGCCGGGTCGGCAGCCTGAAGCTCCTCGAGGGCATCCGCCGGCTGCGCCGTGGCGAGTGCACGCGGCAGGAGCTGGCGGACCTGGTCAGCCTGGGCGGGACGATGCAGATCGCGTCCAAGTGCGGGCTGGGGCAGGCCGCACCGAACGTGTTCCTGTCCCTGGTCAGGAGCCTGGAGCAGGAGATGCTCAGCCACATCCCGGCCGGCGCACGGTGAGGGGACGACGATGACCACCACCACGACAACCAGCACCGCGACGAGCACGGACACCGTGCGCGTCGTCGTCGACGGCGTCCCCGTCGAGGTCCCCGTCGGCTCATCGATCCTCGACGCCGCCCACCTCGCGGGCCGCCGCATCCCCACCCTGTGCCACCACCCGGACCTGCCGGACGTCGGCATCTGCCGGGTCTGCCTCGTCGAGGTGGTCGGCCAGCGCGCGCTGCAGGCGTCGTGCGCGTACCCGATCACCGAGCCCGTCGAGATCCGCACCTACAGCCGCCGGGTGCGCCAGGCCCGCCAGACGGTGGTCGACCTGATGCTCGCCGAGCACTACGGCTCCTGCCAGACGTGCGGTCGCAACGGCGCCTGCGAGCTGCAGGACCTGGCCGCCGAGTACGGCTCCGACCACTACCGGTTCGGCCGGCAGACCGAGCCGACCCGGCCGTTCGACCTGGTCGGCCCGTCGATCGTGCGGGACATGAACAAGTGCGTGCACTGCACGCGCTGCATCCGCACGTGCGCGCAGGTGCAGGGCGTGGGTGCGCTCGGCGTGATCGGCCGCGGCAGCTCGACGACCATGTCCCCGTACCTGACGCTGCCGATCTCCGACGTCGTCTGCATCAACTGCGGCCAGTGCATCGACCGCTGCCCCACCGGCGCGTTGCAGGAGCACGACGACACCGAGGCGGTGTGGCGGGCGATCGAGGACCCGACCAAGCACGTGGTGATCCAGACGGCACCGGCCCCGCGCGCCGCGATGGGCGAGGAGTTCGGCCTGCCGCCGGGCACGCCGGTGACGTGGCAGCTGAACACGGCGCTGCGCGGGATCGGCTTCGACAGGGTGTTCGACACCAACTTCGCCGCGGACCTGACGATCATCGAGGAGGGCACGGAGCTGCTGCTCCGCCTGTACGAGAACCTCGTCCTCGACGACCACAGCCGGCCGCTGCCCCAGTTCACCTCCTGCAGCCCGGGCTGGATCAAGTACCTCGAGCACCGGTACCCCGAGGCGATCGGCAACCTGTCCAGCTGCAAGAGCCCTCAGCAGATGTTCGGCGCGGTGATCAAGGGGTTCTACGCCGCACGGGCGGGTGTGGACCCCGCCGATGTCGTCTCCGTGTCGCTGATGCCGTGCACGGCGAAGAAGTTCGAGGCGGCCCGGCCGGAGATGGCGGACTCGGGCTACCGCGACGTCGACGTCTCGCTGACCACGCGCGAGCTGGCCCGGATGATCCGCGAGTGCGGCATCCGGCTGCCGGACCTGCCGGAGTCGGACTTCGACGACCCGTTCGGCACGGCATCGGGGTCCGGCGTGATCTTCGGGGCGACCGGCGGGGTGATGGAGGCGGCGCTGCGCACCGTCGTCGAGCTGGTGACGGGCCGGCCGGTCGAGGAGCTGTTCGACCACGCCGACATCACGCCGGTGCGCGGCTTCGAGGACACCCGGTACACCGAGATCACGCTCCCCGACCAGCTGGGACCGGTCCCGGCGATCCTCGCCGGGAAGATCCCGGACTTCGACTGGCTGCGCGGTGTGACGCTGCGGCTCGGCGTGGTGCACGGGACGGGCAATGCCCGGAAGGTGATGGAGGACATCGCCGCCGGCGGCCTGTTCAGCACGTGCCACTTCATCGAGTTCATGGGCTGCCCGGGCGGCTGCCTGGGCGGCGGCGGGCAGCCCTTGCCGACCGACGCGACCATCCGGGCGGCGCGGGCACGCGCCATCTACGCGGAGGACGCGCACTACGGCGAGACGGGTCGGGCCCGCAAGAGCCACGAGAACCCCGCGGTGCTGCGGCTGTACGACGAGCTGCTCACCGACGGTCCCAACGGGCCGACGGCCCACCACCTGCTGCACACCACCTACACGCCGCGCGGCAGCTTCATCACCGCCGGTGCGACGAGCAGGCGGAGCACGACGAGGGAGGCGTCCCGATGACCGGCATCCCGGCCGACGTGCTGGAGCGTGAGGCCGACCTGGTCGGCGCGATCGACCGGCTGGTGGCGCAGCACGGCGCCCGACGCAGCTCCCTGCTGCCGATCCTCGAGGCGCTGCGCGAGCAACGGCGGCAGATCAGCGACGTCGCGATGCAGGTGGTCGCCGACCGCCTCGGCCTCCCGCCGGTGGAGGTCCAGGGCGTGGTGACCTTCTACCACTTCCTGGGCACCGAGCCGACGGGCCGGCACGTCGTGCACCTGTGCCGGACCATCTCCTGCGCGATGGCGGGCATGGGCGCGATCGCGGAGCGGCTGGAGAACGAGCTCGGCATCCGGTTCGGCGAGACGACGGACGACGGCCTGGTCACGCTCGCGTGGGCCAACTGCATCGGCATGTGCGACCGCCCGCCGGCGATCCTGCTGGACCGGCAGGCGATCGGCCGGGTGACGCCGGACGACGCGTGCGAGCTGGTGGCACGGCTCCGGGCCGCGGCCTCGGACGGCACGGCCGGTGGGACGCCGGTGGGAAACTGGTCGGGTGACCGAGGACCTGACCCCAGAGACGACGACTCCCGCTGACCACCCCGCCGACCAGCCGCTGCAGGACCGCGGCGGCAACCGTTCGCTGCGCCCGTCGTCGGCGGAGTTCCTCCGGTTCGTCACGTCCGGCTGGGCTCCCCGTCCGGCCAGCACGGTCACCCGCGCCGCCGTCGCGGACCTCACCCCGGCGCGCCGCACGGCGCTGGCCGACGCCTTCGCCGGCCAGCGCCTCGTCGTCCCCGCGGGCCGCCCCCAGGTCCGGTCCAACGACACCGACTTCCGCTTCCGCCCGCACGCCGCGTTCGCCCACCTGACAGGCCTGGGCATGGAGCAGGAGCCCGAGGCCGTGCTCGTGCTGCACCCGGTCGAGGACGGCACCGGGGAGAGCGGCGGGAGCCACCGGCCCGTGCTGTACCTGCGTCCCCTGTCAGGCCGGGACAGCGAGGAGTTCTTCGCCGACAGCGCGCGCGGCGAGTTCTGGGTGGGCGCCCGGCCGACCCTCGAGGACATGGCGACGCTGACCGGCATCCCCACGGCCCACCTCGACGACCTGCGCGACGCGCTCGCCAAGGACGCCGGCACCGACGGCGTGCTGCTGGCCGTGGTGCCGGACGTCGACCAGGCCGTCTCCGAGATCGTCGAGGAGATCCGCGCCGACGAGGCCGCGGGCAAGCGACGCGACGAGCGGCTGGCCGAGGCGCTCTCGGAGCTGCGCCTGGTCAAGGACGCGCACGAGGTCGAGCAGATGCGCGAGGCCGTCGCCACGACGATCGCCGGGTTCGAGAAGGTGGTGCGGCAGCTGCCCGCGGCCACCACGCACCGGCGCGGCGAGCGCGTGGTCGAGGGCACGTTCATCGGGCACGCGCGCCAGGAGGGGAACGACGTCGGCTACGCGACGATCGCCGCCGCCGGCGAGCACGCGACCACGCTGCACTGGACCGACAACGACGGCACCGTGCGCCCGGGCCAGCTGCTGCTGCTCGACGCCGGCGTCGAGATCGACTCGCTCTACACGGCCGACGTCACGCGGACGCTGCCGGTCGACGGCCGCTTCACGGACGCGCAGCGCAAGGTCTACCAGGCGGTGCTCGACGCGGCCGACGCCGCCTTCGCCGTCGTGCGCCCGGGCATCCGGTTCCGCGAGGTGCACGGCGCCGCCATGGAGGTGATCGCCGACCGGCTCGCGTCCTGGGGGCTGCTGCCGGTCAGCGCCGCCGAGTCGCTGCGGCCGGACGCCCAGTTCCACCGGCGCTGGATGGTGCACGGCACCAGCCACCACCTCGGCATCGACGTCCACGACTGCGCGCAGGCGCGCGTCGAGATGTACCTCGACGGCGTCGTCCAGGCCGGGATGGTGTTCACCATCGAGCCCGGGCTCTACTTCAAGTCGGACGACCTGCTGGTCCCCGAGGAGCTGCGCGGCATCGGCGTCCGCATCGAGGACGACGTCCTGGTGACCGCGGACGGTGCCGAGAACCTGTCGGCGGCCCTGCCCCGTGACCCCGACGCCGTGGAGGCGTGGATGGCCGGCCTGCTGGCCTGAACCGGCCGGTCAGGCCGTCGGCCCACCCGGTCCGGACGGCGCGCCCGGTCCGGACGGCGCCGCCGGCTCACCGGCGTGCGGCGGAGCCGACGGACCCGTCGGCGAGGCGGGCGGCACCGGCGGTGCGGGTGGTGCGGTCGGCGGCACGTCGGGCCGCGCCGGGTAGGTCGCGGTGGGGTCCGACGGCGGCGGCCCCATCGGTCGGCTCGTCTCCACCCCCCGGTCCGGCCACCCGGACCGGACGCCCCCGATCGAGGCGAGCAGCTGGCGCGCCTTGCCGGCGTGCTCCGCCGCGCACAGCACCGAGTACGACGTCGCGACGATCTGGCTCGACGAGGTGAAGTCGCGCCGGCCCCGCGAGAACGAGTAGGTGATCACCGAGAACAGCAGCCCGAAGGCGCCGCCGAACAGGATCGCCGGCAGGAACAGGCTCGAGGCGCTCGACGAGAACATCGTGAGGATCAGCCCGACGAACAGCCCGAACCACGCCCCTGAGGCGAACCCGCCGAGCGCCACCGACGGGTAGGACAGCCGCCGCAGCACCCGCTCCACCATCTGCAGGTCGGTGCCGACGATCGTCACGTGCTGCACGGGGAACTGCGAGTCGGCGAGGTGGTCCACCGCCCGCTGCGCCTCGAGGTAGGTGCCGTAGGACGCGACGGTCTCACCCTTGGGGAGCGTCGGTGTGCTCGGGAGCCGGTTCGGGCGGGTGAACGACATGCATCGATCCTGGCCCACGCTGCGGGGATGTGCCTAGGGCAGCCCGGCACGCCCGGTGCCGTGCGGAGGCGCACCGCTTAGGCTCACCTGCGTGAGCGCCGCCGGGACCCGCGTCTTCGTCGCACGGCTCGCGGGCACCATGGTGTTCGACCCCCTCGGGGACCAGGTCGGCCGGGTCCGCGACGTCGTCGTCCTGGTGCGCCCGAAAGGGGCGGCGCGCGCGGTCGGGCTGGTCGTCGAGGTGCCGGGACGGCGGCGCATCTTCCTGCCGCTCACGCGGGTGACGGCGATCGACCCCGGTCAGGTGATCTCCACCGGCCTGCTCAACATGCGCCGCTTCGAGCAGCGCGCTGCCGAGACGCTGGTCGTGGGTGAGCTGCTGGACCGGACGGTGGACCTCGTCGACGGCTCGGGCGCGGTGCTGATCGAGGACGCCGCGATCGAGCGGCAGCGCAACGGCGACTGGTTGGTCACCCAGCTGTTCGTCCGGCGCGCCCGCCACGGTGGAGGGCTGCTGCGCCGCCGCGGCGAGACGATGCTCGTCGGCGCCGACCAGGTCAGGGGTCTCACCCGCTCCACGGAGGCCCAGGGCGCAGCCCTGCTCCTGGCCCAGTACGTCGACCTCAAGCCCGCCGACCTGGCGGACGTCCTGCACGACCTGACCACCGCACGCCGGCTCGAGGTGGCCGCGGCGCTGGACGACGAGCGCCTCGCCGACGTGCTCGAGGAGCTGCCGGAGGACGACCAGGTCGAGATCCTCCAGGTCCTCGACGTGACCCGCGCGGCGGACGTGCTCGAGGCGATGCAGCCCGACGACGCCGCGGACCTGCTCGGCGAGCTGCCGGACGCGCAGCAGGCCGAGCTGCTGGACCTGATGCAGCCCGAGGAGGCGCGCGACGTCCGACGGCTGCTCGCCTACGAGGACAACACGGCCGGCGGTCTGATGACCACCGAACCGGTGATCCTCGGGCCCGAGACGCCGATCGCCGCCGCCCTCGCGCACGTCCGACGGCAGGACCTCAACCCGGCGCTGGCGTCGATCGTCTTCGTCGCCCGCCCGCCGCTCGAGACGCCGACCGGCCGGTTCATCGGCGTGGTGCACCTGCAGCGGATGCTGCGCGAACCGCCGCACCAGGCGATCGGGGCGATCGTCGACACCGACATCGAGCCCGTGACCGCGGACGCGCCGCTGCTCAGCGTCACCCGGGAGCTCGCCACCTACAACCTGCTGGTGCTGCCGGTGGTCGACGCCGAGCGCCGGCTGCTGGGGGCCGTGTCCGTGGACGACGTGCTGGACCACCTGCTGCCGGAGGACTGGCGCGAGGTCGACGACGAGGCGACGGGTGAGCAGCATGGCTGAGCGCCGGCTCGACACCCCGCGCGAGCAGGGCCGCACGTGGCGGCCTGCGCTCGACCCGGATGCCGTGGGCCGCGGTGCGGAGGCGTTCGCCCGGTTCATGGGCACCGGGCGCTTCCTGCTCTACATGACGGCCTTCATCATCGTGTGGGTCATCCTCAACGTCGTCGGGCTGGTCGGCCGCTGGGACCCGTACCCGTTCATCCTGCTCAACCTCTGCTTCTCCGTTCAGGCGTCCTACGCGGCGCCGCTGATCCTGCTCGCGCAGAACCGGCAGGACGACCGCGACCGGGTCGCCCTCGAGCAGGACCGGCAGCAGGCGGAGCGGAGCCTGGCGGACACCGAGTTCCTCGCACGCGAGATGGCGGCGCTGCGCATCGCGCTGTCGGAGGTCGCCACCCGGGACTTCGTGCGCTCCGAGCTCAGGGCCCTGCTGGAGGACCTGACCGAGCGGGAGCCGGAGACCGGTCCGGCCGCAGCGGCCGACGACGCACGCGCCACCCCGCAGGCCTGACCCGGCGGGGGGACCAGCGTCACAACGGCCGGACGGGCCACCGCACCTACGATTGCCCCATGCCGACCGACACCCCGCCCACCGCCACGCCTCCTGCCACCGACGGGCTCGAGGAAGCGATCCGGGCGGCGCTCGCGCGCGTGCAGGACCCGGAGATCCACCGGCCGATCACCGAGCTGGGCATGGTGCGCTCGCTCGAGCTGGACGGCGGCCGCGTCGTGGTCGGCATCGACCTGACCGTGCCGGGCTGCCCGTTGAAGGACACGCTGCAGCGGGACGTCACGGCCGCGGTCGCCGCGGTGCCGGGCGTGGACGAGGTGGTGGTCCAGCTCGGGTCGATGACGGCCGAGCAGCGTGCCGAGCTGCGCTCCCGGCTGCGTGGCGGCGCCGGCGAGCCCGTCATCCCGTTCGCCCAGCCGGGCTCGCTGACCAGGGTGATCGCCGTGGCGTCCGGCAAGGGCGGCGTCGGCAAGTCCTCCGTGACGGCCAACCTCGCGGTGGCGATGGCCCGCCAGGGGCTGTCCGTCGGCGTGGTGGACGCCGACATCTACGGCTTCTCGCTGCCGCGCATGCTCGGTGCCGACCGTCCGCCCACGCAGGTGGACGACATGCTGCTGCCGCCCGAGGCGAACGGCGTGAAGGTGGTGTCGATCGGCCAGTTCGTCGCCCCCGGACAGCCGGTCGTGTGGCGCGGTCCGATGCTGCACCGAGCCCTGCAGCAGTTCCTCGCGGACGTGTTCTGGGGCGACCTCGACGTGCTGCTGCTCGACCTGCCGCCCGGGACGGGCGACATCGCCATCTCGGTGGCCCAGCTGCTCCCCGCCTCGGAGCTCGTGGTGGTCACCACCCCGCAGGTCGCCGCGGCCGAGGTCGCCGAGCGCGCCGGTGCCGTCGCTGTGCAGACGCGGCAGCGGGTGATCGGCGTCGTGGAGAACATGTCCTGGCTCGAGCAGCCGGACGGCACCCGGTTCGAGCTGTTCGGTGCCGGCGGGGGCGCTCGGGTCGCCGAGAGCCTGTCGCGGATCACCGGGACGGACGTGCCGCTGCTGGGTCAGGTGCCGCTCGACGTGTCGCTGCGCGAGGCGGGCGACGGCGGGACGCCCGTCGTGGCCGCCGACCCGGACGCACCGGCCGCGCGGGTGCTCGCCGACATCGCCAAGCGGCTCGCGGTCCGCCCGCGGGGGCTGGCCGGGCGCTCGCTCGGGCTCTCCCCCGTCGGCCGCTGACGGAGCCGATCCGAGCGCGGTACCACCCCATCGCGTCGGACCGGACGCGGTCCCGGACGGGGGCCCTCAAGCGTCGAACTCGACCACCAGCGGGGCGTGGTCGCTGAACCGCTCGGCGTACGACGGCGCGCGGTCCACCGTCGCCCCGATGGCCAGGGGAGCCAGCGGCCCCGACGCGAGCTGGTAGTCGATCCGCCACCCCGCGTCGTTGTCGAACGCCTTGCCCCGCCACGACCACCACGTGTACGGCCCGGGACCGTCGCCGCCCAGCTCGCGCCCCACGTCGTGCCAGCCGAGCTCGTCGAACCAGTGGTCCAGGTACGCCCGCTCCCGCGGCAGGAAGCCGGCGTTCGCCAGGTTGCCCTTCCAGTTCTTGATGTCCATCTCGCGGTGGGCGATGTTCAGGTCACCCCCCACCACGGCGAGCCCACCCGCCTGTGCCAGCTCCCGCAGCCGTGCACCGACGTGCTCGCAGAACGCGTACTTCTCGTCGAGCGACGGCGTTCCCACCGTCGCCGAGTGCAGGTACACCGACACGACCGTCAGCGTCCGACCGTCCGGCAGCGTGACGTCCGCCTCGACCCAGCGTCCGGCGTCGCCCGTCGCTCCGGTCCCCAGGCCGACGCGGACGGCCGTCATGGGCAACCGCGACGCGATCGCCACGCCGGCCCGCCCCTTCGCCGCCCCCGCCTCGTGCGCGAGGTCCCACTCGGCCGGGTCGAGGTGGTCGGCGAGGATCTCGTCCGACCCGCGGACCTCCTGCAGCAGCAGCACGTCCGGCTGACGCTTGTCCAGCCACTGGCCCATGCCGCGGCGGAAGGCGGCACGGATGCCGTTGACGTTGACGGTGGCGACGCTCAGCACCGGGACATGGTGCCCGACGCCACCGACATCCCGGCCGACCAGGTCAGCGACCGGCGTAGGCCGCCTCGAGCTGTGCCACCTCGAGCTTCGACATCGTGAGCATCACGGCCATCGCGCGTGCGACGCCGGCCGGGTCCGGCCCGCTCATCACGCGCGTCAGCCCGGCCGGCACCACCTGCCACGACAGGCCGAACCGGTCGACCAGCCACCCGCACCGACCCGGCTGCCCGCCGTCGGCGGTCAGCGCGTCCCAGTACCGGTCGACCTCCTCCTGGGTGTCCACCTGCAGCAGCACGGAGAAGGCCGCGTCCAGCCGGAGGGCGGGGCCGCCGTTCAGGAACGTGAACGGCACGCCGACCAGCTCGAGCTCGACGATGAACGGCGCACCGTCCGCCACCCCTGGCGTGCCGGCCGGCGCCTGCACCACCGAGGTGACCCTCGTGTCCGGCAGCAGTGCGGCGTAGTGCTGCGCCGCTGGCAGCGCCTGGTCGTCGAACCACAGGTGCGCGCGAACCGTCGTCATGACCGACCCCGTCCCCGGCGCCCCCTGCGGGCACCGTCAGCCGTACCGACCGCCCGCACCACGCGATCTCATCGCCGGGCGGACCGGCCCCGCGCCCCGGGGTGGCACGCGGCACCGGTCCGGCGCCGGCGACCCGCTCAGGCGAGGATGCGCTCCGCGGCCTCGACCACGTTGGTGAGCAGCATGGCCCGCGTCATCGGGCCGACGCCGCCCGGGTTGGGTGACACCCATGCCGCCACCTCGCGCACCGCCAGGTCGACGTCGCCCACCACGCGCGACCGGCCCGTCGCCGGGTCGGTCACCCGCGAGACCCCGACGTCCACGACGACGGCGCCAGGTCGCACCATGTCCGCCGTCACGATGCCCGGCACCCCGGCCGCAGCGATCACCACGTCGGCGTTGCGTGTGTGCGCCGCCAGGTCGGCCGTCCCGGTGTGGGTCAGCGTCACCGTGGCGTTGAGCTCTCGGCGCGTGAGCAGGAGCCCGATCGACCGTCCGACGGTCACGCCCCGTCCGACGACCACCACGTCCGCCCCGCGCAGGTCCACCCCGTGCCGGGTGAGCAGCTCGACGATGCCGCGCGGCGTGCACGGCAGCGGCGACGTCACCGGCTCGTTCACCCGCAGCACCAACCGGCCGAGGTTGGTCGGGTGCAGACCGTCGGCGTCCTTCGCCGGGTCGATCAGCTCCAGCACGCGGTGCGTGTCGATGCCCTTGGGCAGCGGCAGCTGCACGATGAAGCCCGTGCACTCCGGGTCCTCGTTCAGCCGGGTCACGGCAGCCTCGATCTGCTCCTGCGTGGCGTCCGCCGGCAGGTCCTCGCGGATCGACGCGATGCCGACCTGCGCGCAGTCGCGGTGCTTGCCCTCGACGTAGAGCCGCGAGCCGGGGTCGTCCCCCACCAGCAGCGTGCCGAGCCCGGGGCGCAGCCCCCGGGCCGCCAGCGCGGCGACCCGGGAGGTGAGCTCGTCCTTGATGGCAGCCGCCGTCGCGGTGCCGTCCAGCAGCCGTGCCGGCATCAGTACTGCTTCAGGCCGGCGTAGAGCGGGAACGCCTCGGTCAGCCTGGCGACCCGGGCGCGCAGCGCGTCGATGTCCGCGCCGGCGCCGTCCACCAGCGCGGTGGCGATCACGTCGGCGACCTCGGTGAACTCCGCCGCGCCGAAGCCCCGGGTGGCCAGGGCCGGCGTTCCGATCCGCAGGCCCGAGGTGACGCGCGGGGGGCGCGGGTCGAACGGCACGGCGTTGCGGTTCACCGTGATGCCCGCGTCGTGCAGCAGGTCCTCGGCCTGCTGGCCGTCCAGCGGGGAGTTGCGCAGGTCGACGAGCACCAGGTGCACGTCCGTGCCACCGGTGAGCACCGAGACCCCGGCGTCCCGCACGTCCGCCGCCGACAGGCGCTCGGCGATGATCTTGGCGCCCTCCAGGGTGCGGCGCTGCCGGTCGGCGAACTCCGGGGTGCCGGCGATCTTGAACGCCACGGCCTTGGCAGCCACCACGTGCATCAGCGGACCACCCTGCTGACCAGGGAAGACAGCCGAGTCGATCTTCTTGGCGTACTCCTCGCGCGACAGGATGAAGCCCGAGCGCGGACCGCCGATCGTCTTGTGCACGGTCGACGAGACGACGTCCGAGTACGGCACGGGCGAGGGGTGCAGGCCGGCGGCGACGAGGCCGGCGAAGTGCGCCATGTCGACCCAGAGCTTGGCGCCGACCTCGTCGGCGATCTCCCGGAAGGCCGCGAAGTCGAGGTGCCGCGGGTACGCCGACCAGCCGCCGATGATGACGGCCGGACGGTGCTTGAGCGCCGCCTCGCGCACCGCCTCGGGGGTGATCAGGAACGACTCGGGGTCCACCCCGTACGCCGCGACGTCGTACAGCCGGCCGGAGAAGTTGATCTTCATGCCGTGGGTCAGGTGACCGCCGTGCGCCAGCTGGAGGCCGAGGATCCGGTCGCCCGGGGTGGCCAGCGCGTGCAGCACGGCCGCGTTGGCGGTCGCACCCGAGTGCGGCTGCACGTTGGCGTGCTCGGCGCCGAACAGCGCTTTGGCGCGGTCGATCGCGATGGTCTCGGCGATGTCGACCTGCTCGCAGCCGCCGTAGTACCGCTTGCCCGGGTAGCCCTCGGCGTACTTGTTGGTCAGCACCGACCCCTGGGCCTGCAGCACCGCGCGGGGGACGAAGTTCTCGCTGGCGATCATCTCCAGCGTGCCCTGCTGCCGTGCGAGCTCACCGTCGAGGACGGCGGCGATGTCGGGGTCGAGCTCGGCGATGGACTGATCCATCAGATCGGTCATGGTGGCGCTCCGTTCGCAGTCAGCGGTTCCGGCGGCCGGCGACGGGCACCCGGCACCGTGGTGAGGGGTGACCGGGGGCCCAGGCGTCCGACCCGCTGGTCCTGCAGCTGCGTCGCTCCCCGGTGGTGACCCACCCGTTGCGCCAGTCGCGACGGGCCAAGACTACCAACGGGCCCGTCGCCTGCCGCCAGCCCGTCTCAGGACGACGGGCCCGTCTCACGACCACCGCACGCGGCGACGATCGGACCGGGGCCCGTCAGTCGTGCGCGGGCGGCTCCTCGAGCGCCGCCAGCCACACCCGCAGGATCTGCTCCAGCTGCCCGGCTTGCTCCTCGCCGATCATCGCCACCAGCCGGTGCTCGTTCGCGATGTGCTCCGTGTAGGCGGCGTCGATCACCTCGCGGCCCCGTGCGGTCAGCGCGACCACCCGACCGCGGCCGTCGTGCGCGTCGCGACGACGTTCGACGAGCCCGGCCCGCTCGAGGCGGTCGATCCGCTTCGTCATGCCGCCCGTGGTCACCAGGGTGTGCTCGGCGAGGTCGCCGGCGCTGCGCTCGAACGGCGCACCACCGCGCCGCAACGTGGCGAGCACGTCGAAGTCGCCCTCGCCCAGGCCGTGCCTCCGGTAGACCTCCACGAGCCGGTCGGTGAGGTGGTTGGCCACCCGGTGCAGGCGCGTGACGACTCCCTGGGGGCTCACGTCGAGGTCCGGCCGCTCCCGCTCCCACGCCGCCCGCAGCAGGTCGATGCGGTCCGGGCCCTGTACCCCGTCGTCCGTCATGCTCGCAGCGTATATCTTCCCAGTCAGGTACCATCCCTTCCATGGAAGGTAACTGGCGCGCCTCTGCCACCACCGCGATCGCCCCCGTCGCGTGGGGTGCCACCTACTTCGTCACGCGGCACGCCCTGCCGGCCCAGCTACCGCTGTGGGGCTCCGCGCTGCGTGCCCTCCCCGCCGGCCTCGTGCTGCTCCTCGTCGCCCGACGGCTGCCGCGCGGCCGCTGGTGGTGGCGCTCCGCCGTGCTGGGCCTGCTCAACACCAGCGTGTTCTTCGTGCTCGTGTACGTCGCCTCGCAGCGCCTGGAGACCAGCACCGCGTCGACCGTCATGGCGACGTCGCCCTTCGTCCTGATGCTGGTGGCCCGGCCGCTGCTCGGCCAGCACCCGACCCGCGCCGCGCTCGTCGGCGCCGCGCTCGGCGTGCTCGGCGTCGTCGCGATGCTGACGACGGGCGCTGCGCGCCCGGACCCGCTGGGCATCGCGGCCTCGGTCAGCGCGATGGTGATGTCGTCGGTCGGCTACGGGCTCGCGACACGCTGGCGCGACGACGTCGACGTGATCAGCTCGACGGCCTGGCAGCTGGTGGGCGGCGGTCTGCTGCTGACACCGGCAGCCCTGCTGGTGGAGGGTCCGCCGCCGCACCTCGGACCGGAAGCGCTCCTCGCCTTCGCCTACGTGACGCTGGTCGCCACTGCGGTCGCCTACCTGGCCTGGTTCTCCGGGCTGCGCCGACTGCCGGCCTCCGCCGTCGGCCTGCTCGGGCTGCTGAACCCGGTCACCGGGGTGACGCTCGGCCTGCTGCTCGGCGGCGAGCGGCTCGGCCCGCTCCAGGTGGTCGGCACGACCACCGTGCTGGTCGCCGTGCTGGTCGGTCAGCCGTCGACGGCCGCCGTCGTCGCACGCCTCCGGGACCAGCTGGTCCGGGGCGCTGCGCCCGTCCGGAGCTCAGCCGACGAGCCCGCGCGGCTCACCGAACCGTGCGGCGTCAGTCCTCGGTAGCGGCACCGTCGTCGACGGGCTCCAGCTCCTCGCCGGGGTCCCGGCCCAGGAACCGACGCAGGTAGGCGTAGGTGAGGTCCCCGGCCGTCCGGTCGTGCTGGTACTCGTAGCCCCGCCGCGTGTACATCGCGATGTTCTGCACCGAGTCCCGGGCGGTGAAGATCCACACCTCGCTGATGCCGTCCGGCAGGAAGGCCGCCACGGCGTCGAGCAGGTGGGTGCCCACACCCTTCCCCTGCTGGTCGGGCGCCACCGCGAACCGGCCGAGGGTCGCCTTCGACCCTTCGACCAGCACCCGGATCGAGCCCACCAGCCGGTGCTTCTGCCACATGCCGACGGTGATCACGCCGGGCGCGGACAGGTCCGTCCGCAGCTCCTTGAGCGTCTGCGTCAGCGGCGGGATGAAGGGGTCGTTGGCGAGCTGCGCCTCGGTCACGAACGCGGCCCGGCGCAGCGTCAGCAGCTCGCCGGCGTCCTCCGCGGTGACCAGGCGGATCTCGGTGTCGTCGGCCGTCATGCGGCCATCGTCCCAGGCCTCGCGCCGACCGCACTACTCTCGGGCCTCGTGTCCCCCACCACAGACACCGACGCCACCAACTGGGTGCTGACCCTGTCCTGCCCCGACCGCCCCGGCATCGTCGCCGCGGTCGCCGGGCTGCTGGCCGAGCACGGGGGGAACATCACCGAGTCGCAGCAGTTCGGGGACGCCGACTCGGGCCTGTTCTTCATGCGCGTGCAGGTCACGGCGGCGGCCTCGCGGGAGGCGCTGGAGACGGCGCTCACCGCGCTGACGCAGCGGTTCGATCTCACCTGGGAGCTCGACGTCGCCGGCCGACCGGTCCGGACCCTGGTGATGGTCTCCACCGCGGCGCACTGCCTGAACGACCTCGCGTTCCGCCAGCGGTCGGAGGGCCTGCCGATCGACATCGTGGCCGTCGTGTCCAACCACGAGGTGCTGCGCCCGCTGGCCGACTTCTACGACATCGCCTTCCACCACCTGCCGGTCAGCCCCGACACCAAGGCGCAGGCCGAGGCACGGTTGCTCGAGCTGGTCGACCAGCTCGACGTCGAGCTCGTGGTGCTCGCCCGCTACATGCAGGTGCTGTCCGACGACCTGTGCCGGCGCCTGCCCGGCCGGGTGATCAACATCCACCACTCGTTCCTGCCGTCGTTCAAGGGCGCCCGCCCGTACGCCCAGGCGCACGCCCGCGGGGTCAAGCTGATCGGCGCGACGGCGCACTACGTCACGGCGGCGCTCGACGAGGGCCCGATCATCGAGCAGGACGTCGAGCGGGTGGACCACAACCGCACCGTCACCGACATGGTGCGCCTCGGGCAGGACGTCGAGCGCCGCGCGCTGGCCCGTGCCGTCCGCTGGCACGCCGAGCACCGGGTGCTGCTGGACGGCGGCCGCACCATCGTCTTCCGCTGAGTCCTCCGCTCGCGCGAGCTGCTCAACCGGCTCGAGCTGCTTGCGCCGGCCTGACGCCCGGACACGCCGCGAGGGCCCCGCACCTTCCGGTGCGGGGCCCTCGTGCGTGCTGTGCTGACGGAACTACTTGGTCAGCGGGGCCAGCGTCGGGTCGTTCGCGTAGACCTGGGCCGCGTTGGCCTTGGTCACGATGACCGGGGTCAGCAGGTAGGCCGGGACGACCTTGACACCGTTGTTGTACGACTTGGTGTCGTTCACCTGCGGGTCCTTGCCGGCCTGCAGGTCCTTGATCGTCTGGACCGTCTGCTTCACCAGCTCGCGGGTGTCCTTGTAGATGGTGGAGTACTGCTCACCAGCCATGATGGACTTCACGGACTCGACCTCGGAGTCCTGACCGGTGACGACCGGCAGGTCCTTGCCGGCCTGCTTGACCGAGGTCATCGCAGCGCGGCCGAGGGTGTCGTTCGGGGACAGGATGCCGTCGAGCTTCTTGTCCGTGTAGGTGCCCGCGAGGATCGTGTCCATGCGCTTCTGGGCGTTCTCAGCCTTCCAGCCCTGGGTCGAGACCTGCTCGATCGTGGTCTGGCCGGAGGGCACGACGAGCGTGCCGTCCTTGATCTTCGGCTCGAGCACGGACATCGCACCGTTGAAGAACGGAGCGGAGTTCGCGTCGTCGGGAGAACCGGCGATGAGCTCGATGTTGTAGGGACCGTTGCCCTTGCGCGCCTTGAGGCCGTCCAGCAGGGCCTGGCCCTGCAGCTGGCCGACCTTGTAGTTGTCGAACGCGATGTACAGGTCCACGGCGTCCGTGTTCTTCAGCAGACGGTCGTACGCGATGACCGTCGCGCCGGAGGACTTGGCGTCCTTCAGCTGGCTGCCGAGCTGCGAACCGTCGATGGCACCGACGACGATGACCTTGGCCTTCTGCTCCACCATGGAGGAGATCTGGTTCTGCTGCTCGGTCACACCGCCGTTGGCGAACTGGACGAGCGGCTTGAAGCCGGCGGCCTTGAGGTCGTCGTTGAACAGGCTCTCGGCGAGGACCCAGTTCTCCGAGGTCTTCTGCGGCAGGGCGACACCGATGGTGGCGTCGGCAGCGAAGCCCTTGGCGGCGGCGCTGGAGCCGGCCGAGGAGGCCGCGGTGGAACGCGAGTTGGACGAGCAACCGGTGAGCACCAAGGCCCCGGCGGCGCCGACCGCGATGGCCGCGACTGCGAACTTCTTCATGGGATATCGCTTTCTTGTCGGGCACCCGTCATTGGGTGCGGGTGTAACAGCGGAAATCTGCGGGAGGACTAGCCGCGGGCTGCCGTCTCGCCGGCGCTGACCGGCACGGAGGGCTGCTCGCTGGTTCCGGGCGTGATGATGTCGTTGCGACGGTTCCGGAAGAGCGTGCCGATGATCGACGGGCGGCCCTGGATCTTGTTGTAGACGTCGAACGCCACGGCGGCGAGAAGCACCAGGCCCTTGATGATCTGGGTGCGGTCGGAGCCGACGCCCATCAGCTGCAGGCCGTTGTTCAGGACGGCCATGACAAGACCACCGATCATCGACCCGATCACGGTGCCGACACCGCCGGAGACCGCCGCACCACCGATGAACACGGCGGCGATCGCGTCGAGCTCCCAGCCGGTGCCGTCGAACGGGCCGGAGGCCGTCGAGCGACCGATGAACACGATGCCGGCCAGGGCGGACAGCAGGGACATGTTCATCATGACGACGAAGTTGGTCCGCTTGATGTTGACGCCGGACAGGGCCGCCGCCGCACGGTTGCCACCGACGGCGTACACGTGCCGACCGGTGATCGTCCGGGCCGAGACGAAGTGGTAGATGATCACGAGCACCACGAGGATCACGCCGGAGATCGGGAACGACGTGCCCGGGCGGCCGGAGCCGAACAGCCAGGTGACGTAGGCCAGCAGGCCGACGATCAGCACGGTGCGGATCACGGAGACGATGACGGGCAGCTGGGCACCGCCGAGCTTGGCGGCCTTGGCGCGGCGGCGGAACTCGACCCACACGGTGAAGACCATCGCGAGGATGCCGAGCAGCAGCGTCGAGTTGTTCAGGCCGGTGTTCGGGCCCCACTCCGGCAGGTAGCCGGCGCCGAGGTACTGGATCTGGTTGGGCACCGGGATGGTGTTCGACTTGCCGATGTACTGGTTGGCACCGCGGAACAGCATCATGCCGGCCAGCGTGGTGATGAAGCCGGGGATCCCGACGTAGGCGACCCACGCACCCTGCCAGGCACCGATCAGCGCTCCGACGGCCAGACCGAGCAGCACGCCGAGCCACCACGGGATGCCCCAGTCGCGGATCGCCAGCGCCACCACGATGCCGACCACGGCGGCGACCGAGCCGACCGACAGGTCGATGTGCCCGGCGATGATCACCAGCACCATGCCGATCGCCAGGATCAGCACGTAGGCGTTGCCGTTGATGATGTTCTGCGCGTTGGTCGGCGTCAGAACCTTGCTGTGGGTCGTGATCTGGAAGATCGCGATCAGCGCCACGAGGGCGAACACCATGCCGAACTGGCGGGCGCCACCGCTGAACAACTGCTTCAGAGACTTCATCGTCGAGATTCCTTCGTGCCCGAGAGGCTTCAGTGGGTGGCGGCCGAGGCCGCGCCGGTCATGAGGCGCATGAGGGACTCCTGCGTGGCGTCCGCCCTGTCGACGACGCCCGTGATGGCGCCCTCGAAGATCGTGTAGATGCGGTCGCACAGACCGAGCAGCTCAGGCAGCTCGGAGGAGATGACGACCACTCCCTTGCCGGCGTCGGCGAGGCGGTTGATCAGGCCGTAGATCTCGAACTTCGCGCCGACGTCGATGCCACGGGTCGGCTCGTCGAGGATCAGCAGGTCCGGCTCCGGGAACATCCACTTGCCGAGCAGCACCTTCTGCTGGTTGCCGCCGGAGAGCTTGACGACGCCCTCGTTGACCGAGTTGGCCTTGACGTTCAGCGCCTTGCGGTACCGGTCCGCCGCGAGGTACGCCGCGTCGGGGTCGATCACCGAGTGCTTGGAGATCCGTCGCAGGTCCGCCGCGACGACCGTGTCCTGGATGGTGTCGAGCAGGTTGAGCCCGAGCGCCTTGCGGTCCTCGGGGACGTAGGCGACCTTGTGGTCGATGGCCTGCTGGACCGTGTGGATCGACACGGGCCGGCCGTCGATGATGATCTGGCCGCCCAGGTACCGCCCGTAGGAACGACCGAAGAGCGAGCGGGCCAGCTCGGTGCGACCGGCACCCATGATGCCGGCGAACCCGACGATCTCGCCGCGACGGACGTGGAAGCTCGAGCCCTTGCACACGAGGCGGCCCGGCACCTGCGGGTGCTCGACGGTCCAGTCGCGCACCTCGAAGAACGTGGAGCCGATGTTCGGCGTGTGCTCGGGGAACCGGGCCTCGAGGGACCGGCCGACCATCCCCCGGATGATCCGGTCCTCGTCCACGCCGCCGGCGCCGACGTCCAGCGTCTCGACCGACTTGCCGTCGCGGATGATGGTGATCGAGTCGGCGATGGCGGCGATCTCGTTGAGCTTGTGGGAGATCATGATGCTGGTCAGGCCACGGGAGCGCAGGCCGCGCAGCAGGTCGAGCAGGTGCGCCGAGTCGTCCTCGTTCAGGGCGGACGTGGGCTCGTCCAGGATGAGCAGCTTCACGTTCTTGGAGAGCGCCTTGGCGATCTCGACGAGCTGCTGCTTGCCGACGCCGATGTTCTTGATCACCTCGTCGGGCGACTCGTCGAGGCCGACGCGCGCCAGCAGGTCGACCGCACGACGACGGGCCTCGGCCCAGTCGATCCCGAACGAACCCGTGACCTCGTTGCCGAGGAAGATGTTCTCCGTGATGGAGAGCTCGGGGATCAGCGCGAGCTCCTGGTGGATGATCACGATCCCCGCGTGCTCGCTGGACTTGATGTCCTTGAACCGCACCTCTTCGCCGAGGTAGTTGATCTCGCCCTCGTAGGTGCCGTACGGGTAGACACCCGACAGCACCTTCATCAGCGTCGACTTGCCCGCACCGTTCTCCCCGCAGATCGCGTGGATCTCACCGGCACGAACCTGCATGCTCACCCGGTCCAGCGCCCGGACTCCCGGGAACACCTTGGTGATCGACCGCATCTCCAGGATGACTGGGCCGTCCGTCATTTCACGCTCCTCGTGCCACACTGCACACCGCGACCCCGCGGGTCCGGACAGACACTAGGCAGGGCACCCCATCGCGTCAACTCATGAACGCAAGGCCGTGTCCTTACCCTCACCGCATCGTGACCTTGCCGTGACATTGGCGTCCGTTGCCATCCACGGGGTCTGAGTGTGCCCGGGTGCTCGCGTCCGGATCCGCCCGAGTTCAGGCACTGCGAGGCGTGCCGCAGTCCTTGTCATCACTTCTTGAACCCTAGATCGGTGCCCGTGAAGTTCACCCGGCCGCACCGCATGCGGCACGATCACGCCATGCGTCTGGAGATCCGCGTGCGGCCGGGCTCGTCACGGACGGGCGTCGGCGGGGAGCACGGCGGTCGGCTGGTCGTCAGCGTCCACGAGCGGGCGGTCGACGGGAAGGCGACCGACGCGGCGCTCGACGCCGTCGCCGAGGCGCTCGCAGTCCCCGCCCGTCGGGTCCGGCTGGTGCGCGGTGCCACCAGCCGCGACAAGCTCGTCGAGGTGGAGACGCGCGACGACGTCGAGGAGGCCGCGCTCGTCGCACGGCTCGAGCAGCTGCGCTCCTCCGGCTGACGACCGCAGACGACCGGTCGGCGCGCCTCAGATCACGGAGCGGAGGTGCGAGACCGGCCGGTTCGACGAGGCGCCGGTGATCGCCGCGATGATCGCCTCGTAGCTGGTGGTCGCCGTGTCGAACGAGCCGTTGTTGCGGCCGTGGCGGAGCACCTCGATCCGGTCCGAGACGGAACGGACGTCGTTCATGTTGTGGCTGATGAGCACCACGCCGAGCCCGAGGTCGCGCAGCCGCTCGATGTGGGTCAGCACCTCGGCGGTCTGCGCCACGGACAGCGCGGCGGTCGGCTCGTCGAGCACGACGAGCCGGGGCTGACCGACCAGCGTCCGCGCGATGGCGACGGCCTGGCGCTGGCCGCCCGACAGCGTGCGCAGCGGCGAGTGCACCGACGGGATGCCGGCGGTGATCTGCTGCAGGATGCGCCGAGCCGTCTGCTCCATGCGCTCCTCGGCCAGCCAGCCCCCGGACGCGCGCACCTCCTGGCCCAGGAAGATGTTGGCCGTCACGTCGAGGTTCTCGCACAGCGCGAGGTCCTGGAAGACGGTGGCGATCCCGAGCTCGCGGGCCGCCTTGGCCGAGGTGATGCTGGCCGGCTCGCCGTCGAGCTCGACCAGACCGGCGTCGGGACGCAGCACGCCGGCGATGACCTTCGCCAGGGTGGACTTGCCGGCGCCGTTGTCGCCGACGAGCGCGACGACCTCGTGCGCGCGCACCTCGAAGTCGACCCCGATCAGGGCCTCGACGGCACCGAACCGCTTGGTCACTCCCTGCATCGACAGCAGGGGTGGGCGGATGTCGGGCGTCGTCGCCGTCATGCTCTCCTGCTCCTCGTCGGTCATGGGTCCCGTCAGTGAATCGGTGCGGACGTCCACAGTCAACCAACCCCCCAGCGTCCGACCGGCTCGTCCTCGACCGCCCTCACCAACAGATCGGTCGACGACAGCACGAGCAGGAGGGCACCCATCACCTCGGCGTTGGCGCCGAGGTCCGCGGGGACCACCTCGAGGGGTGCGATCTGGTTCAGCAGCACACGGCGGCGGATCGCCTCGCGCATCGGTCCGAGCAGGATCTCCCCCGTCTCGGCCAGCTCGCCGCCGACCACGACGCACTGCGGGTTGACGGCCATGCCGAGGCCCGCGACGACCACACCGATGGTCGCACCGGCGTCGGCGACGATCTGGCGGCAGCCGGGGTCACCGGCGAGCGCCTGGGCGATCACGTCGCGGAGCGCCAGCGTGCCGTGGCTCGCGCGCAGCGGGGCGAGCAGCGCCTGCGCACCGACCACCGTGTTGAGGCACCCGCGGCTGCCGCACAGGCAGATGTCGCCGCCCGCGTCGACCTGCACGTGGCCGATCTCCCCCGCCGTCCCGGCGAACCCGCGGTGGACCTGACCGCCGATGACGATGCCGCCGCCGACGCCGTACGAGGCACGCACGTACACCGAGTCCTGGTAGCCGCGGGAGGCGCCGATGCGGCTCTCGGCCAGCGCGCCGAGGTTGGCGTCGTTGTCCACGAACACCGGTCGGTTCAGCCGCTTGGACATCACGTAGCCCACGGACACGTCGTCCCAGCCGCGCATGATGCCGGGCACCGAGATGGTGCCGGTGGCGACGTCGACCGGCGCGGGGAGGGCGATGCCGATGCCGAGCACCTCGTCCAGGGCGGACCCGACGCGCTCGAGCAGGTCGACGATCAGCAGAGCGGCGCGGTCCAGGCTCGTGTCCGCACGGTGCTCGGGCGGCAGCGGCAGCGTCTGGTCGGCCAGCACCTCGTGCGAGGCGTCGGCCAGCGAGATGCGCAGGTGCCGCAGGCCGATGTGCACGCCGACCGCCACCCCGGTGCGGTGCGCGAGCGTGACCAGCTGGGCGCGGCGACCGCTGCGGACCGTGGTGCGGACCTCGACGACCCCGGCGCCGAGCAGCTCCTTGACGATGTTGGACACCGTCGCGGCGGACAGGCCGGTGGTGCCGGCGAGCTCGACCTGGGTCAGACCGCCGAAACGACGGACGGCGTCGACGATCAGCGCGCGGTTCGCCCCTCGCAGGGCGGACTGCGACCCCGACATCGTCCTCGCCCTCCCGCCGCGCCACGCCGCGCCGGAGGCGGCGCCGCTTCATCGGCGCACCGGGCCTGCCCGGGCGGTTTCTGGGTGAATCAAACCACCGATCGTCAAGACCTCGCCCCGGCAGGCGCGGCGGCCGACCGGGGCGAGGTGGTGACGAGGACGGTGCGGATCAGACCAGGCCGAGGGCGCGGACCTGGGCCCGCTCCTCCTCCAGCTCGGCGACCGAGGCGGCGAGCCGCTCCCGCGAGAAGGCGTCGAGCTGCAGGTCGGGCACGATGGTGAAGCGCCCGTCGGCCGCCGTGACGGGGAACGAGGAGACCAGCCCCTCGGGGACGCCGTAGGAGCCGTCGGACACCACGCCGGCCGACGTCCAGTCCCCCGCCGGGGTGCCGTGCACCCAGGTGTGGACGTGGTCGATGGCGGCGTTGGCGGCCGACGCCGCCGACGAGGCGCCGCGCGCCTCGATGATCGCCGCACCGCGCTTGGCCACCGTCGGGATGAACGTCTCGCGGACCCACGTCTCGTCACCGACCACGTCGGCAGCCGGGCGACCGCCGATGGTCGCCTGCGTGATGTCCGGGTACTGGGTGGCGGAGTGGTTGCCCCAGATGGTGAGACGCGCGATGTCCGACACCGTGGCACCGGTGCGGGCCGCGAGCTGCGCGACCGCACGGTTGTGGTCCAGACGCGTCATCGCGGTGAAGCGGTCGGCCGGGACGTCGGGCGCGTGCTGCTGGGCGATGTAGGCGTTGGTGTTCGCGGGGTTGCCGACGACCAGGACCCGCACGTCGTCCGCGGCACCGGCGTTGATGGCCGCGCCCTGGGGGCCGAAGATCCCGCCGTTGGCGGTGAGCAGGTCGCCGCGCTCCATGCCGGCGGTGCGCGGGCGGGCCCCGACGAGCAGCGCCACCTGGACGCCGTCGAACGCCGCCGTCGCGTCGTCATGGATGTCCGTGCCCGCCAGAAGCGGGAACGCGCAGTCCTCCAGCTCGAGCGCGACGCCCTCGGCCGCCTTGACCGCCTGCGGGATCTCGAGCAGGTGCAGCCGGACGGGGGTGTCGGGGCCGAGCAGCTGGCCGGAGGCGATCCGGAACAGCAGCGCGTAGCCGATCTGGCCGGCCGCGCCGGTCACCGTCACGTGCACGGGGGTGGGTGCGGACACGTTCGTTCTCCTTCGAATCGATCGCGCGGCGGCCGGCCGCCGGGTGGTGCTGCTGTCGAGGTCAGGGCCTCAGGCGAGGCGCGCCGCGAGGTTCTCGTCGAGCTGGGCGAGGAACTCCTCCGTGGTGAGCCACGGCTGCTTCGGGCCCACGAGCGAGGCGAGGTCCTTGGTCATCGCGCCGGACTCGACCGTCTTGATGACGACGTCCTCGAGGGTCTCCGCGAAACGCGTCACCTCGGGCGTGCCGTCCAGCGTGCCGCGGTGCTTGAGGCCGCCGGTCCACGCGTAGATCGAGGCGATCGGGTTGGTGGACGTCGGCTTGCCGGCCTGGTGCTGGCGGTAGTGCCGCGTGACCGTGCCGTGAGCGGCCTCCGCCTCGACCGTCTTGCCGTCGGGGGTCATCAGCACGCTGGTCATCAGGCCGAGCGAGCCGAAGCCCTGCGCGACGGTGTCCGACTGCACGTCGCCGTCGTAGTTCTTGCAGGCCCAGACGTAGCCGCCCTCCCACTTGAGGGCGGAGGCGACCATGTCGTCGATCAGGCGGTGCTCGTAGGTGAGCCCCGCCGCGTCGAACTGCGCCTTGTACTCGGTCTCGAACACCTCGGCGAACAGGTCCTTGAACTGACCGTCGTACGCCTTGAGGATCGTGTTCTTGGTCGACAGGTACACCGGGTAGCCGCGCTGCAGCCCGTAGGCGAACGAGGCGCGCGCGAAGTCCTTGATCGACTCGGTGAAGTTGTACATGCCCATCGCCACGCCGCCGGCCTCGGGGTAGACCACGACGTCCTGGCTGATCGGCGCGGAACCGTCCGCCGGCGTGAAGGTCAGAGTCAGCGTGCCCGCGCCCGGGACGACGAAGTCGGTGGCGCGGTACTGGTCGCCGAAGGCGTGACGGCCGATGACGATCGGCTTGGTCCAGCCGGGGACCAGGCGCGGGATGTTGCTGATGATGATCGGCTCGCGGAAGACGACGCCGCCGAGGATGTTGCGGATGGTCCCGTTCGGGCTCTTCCACATCTTCTTCAGGCCGAACTCGGCGACGCGGGCCTCGTCGGGCGTGATCGTCGCGCACTTGACGCCGACGCCGTGCTCGGCGATCGCGTGCGCCGCGTCGATGGTCACCTGGTCGTCCGTGGCGTCCCGGTGCTGGATCGACAGGTCGTAGTAGAGGAGGTCGACGTCCAGGTACGGGTGGATCAGGCGGTCCTTGATGAACTGCCAGATGATCCGGGTCATCTCGTCGCCGTCGAGCTCGACGACCGGACCGACGACGCTGATCTTCGCCATGATGCGGGCTCTCCTGTGGGCCGGGGCCGGCACCGCTGGGTGCCGCGCGCCAGATTACTCGACATCGAGAGACTTTGCGGCGTGCGTCCGGCCGGACCGGCCTGACGCACCACAGGACCGGCTGGCATGCTGGGGGCCGATCCCCCGATCTCCACCCGTACTCAGACAGGACGGCCATGTCCCAGCAGAAGCCCGACCCCGCCGACATCACGGCGGCGACCGCGTCCGACGTGCCCGTCGAGACCGAGGCCGTCCCGGCCGGCACCCGCCCCGAGGCGGTGTCGGAGCCCGAGGAGCTGGCCGACGTCACCGCCGAGGGCGAGCTGGTGCTCGACGAGGACGTCGAGACCTACGTCGAGGGGCCGTCGCTGGCGGCCAAGCTGGGCGTCGAGGCCCTCGGCACGTTCGTGCTCGTGTTCGCCGGTGTGGGCGTCGCCCTGTACTCCGCGTTCAGCGGCGTCGGCGGCACCCTGGCGGTCGCGCTGGCCTTCGGCATCGCCGTGCTGGCGGGCATCATCGCGTTCGGCCGGGTCTCCGGCGGGCACTTCAACCCCGCGGTGACCCTGGGCGCGGCGGTGGCCGGCCGCGCCCGCTGGGCCGACGTGCTGCCCTACTGGCTGGCCCAGGTGGTCGGCGGCGCGCTCGGTGCGGCCGTGCTGTTCCTGACGGTGCCGAGCGGTCTGCCGCAGATCCTCGGTCACCAGTCCGGTGGCGTCCGCGCGCTGTTCAGCACCGTGTCCACCGGCTACGGCACCCACTCGCCGCTGGCGCACGTGCTGGCGCAGAACCAGATCACGTCCGACGTCACGTTCGGCGTCGGTGCCGCCCTGCTGGCCGAGGCTGTCGGCACGGCGATCTTCGTCGCGGTGATCCTCGGCGCAACCGACCGTCGCGCCAACCTGCAGCACGTCCCGTTCGCGGTCGGCCTCACGCTGTCCGCCGTGATCCTGGTGCTGCTGCCGATCACCAACGCGTCGGTGAACCCGGCCCGGTCGCTCGCGACGGCGATCTTCTCCGAGAGCTGGGCGCTCAAGCAGGTCTGGCTGTTCTGGGTGGCACCGCTGCTCGGCGCCGCCGTGTCCGGCCTGCTGTACCGGGCCTTCGCACGCGAGCCGGTCGAGGACGACCTGTTCGGCGAGGAGGAGGCCGAGGTCGTCGTCGTGCCCTGAGGCAACGCCCGCACCGCGCGACGCCCGTCGCCTGCCTCCCCGCGAGGTCAGGCGGCGGGCGTCCTGCTGAGCAGGGTGCGCAGCGGGACGTCGGGGTCAGCAGCTGCCGCGGCGTCGACCCGCGGCAGCTCGGCGCCGCCGAACGCGCGCCGGGCCGGACCGACCTCCCGGTGCCGGTCGACGACCAGGACCGCCGTGACACGGTCACCGGCGAGCCAGAGGACGCTCCAGCCGGCGGACGCCGTGGGGTCGCCGCGGACGACGACCTCGTCGGCGGCGCCGGGCTGGCCGAGCAGCACCAGGTCGTGGCCCAGCTGGGTGGAGAACACCTCCGGCGCGGGGTCGCCCAGCGCGGGGTCGGTCAGCGCCGGGTCGTCCGGCGAGGGCTCGTCCGCACGGTGGCCGCCGCTGCCCACGCCTGCCCCGTCCAGTGCGACCAGATGGCGCGCCAGTGCCTCGGGCCCCCGCAGCGCCGCCTCCCAGTGGCCGCCCGGGACCCAGCCGTGCCGGGCCGACCGACGCACCGCCACGTCGCCGACGGCCCAGAGGCCGGGGACCGGCCGATGATCCGCCAGCACCCGGTACCGCTCGTCGACCCGCACGGCCCCGGACGCGTCCCGCGGCAGCGTGTCCCCCAGCCAGCCGGTCGCCGGCCGGGCACCCACCGCGGCCAGCACCGTGGCCGCAGGCAGCCGTCGGCCGTCGGCCAGCCGGACGCCGCCGTCCTCCACGGCGGCGACGGACGCGCCGGTCAGCAGCTCGACGCCGGCCGCCGCGTACCAGGGTGCGGTCAGCGCACCGACCCGGGTGCCCAGGGCGGCGCTCAGCGGGGCGTCCGCGGCCTCCACGACGGTCACCGGGCTGCCGCTCGCGGCGACCACGCCGGCCACCTCGGCACCGATCCAGCCGGCGCCGATCACCACCAGCGGCCCGCCGTCCGCGAGCGCGGCACGCAGCTGGTCGGCGTCGCCCGCCGTGTGCAGCGTGCGGGCGGAGCCCCAGGCGGGAGGCCGGACGGCATGCGCACCGGTCGCGAGCACGACGTGGTCGGCGTGCACCGGGCCGGTGTCCGTGTCGACGCCGGGTCGTCCCGGCTCGTCGAGCAGCAGGGCGCGCGCGGGTCGGTCCAGCTCGACGCGGTCGGCGAGAGCCGCGACGTCCACCCCGAGCTCGTCGGTCAGCCAGGCGGGTGCGGTGCGGTCGAGGAGGTGCTTGGAAAGCGGCGGGCGGTCGTACGGCGGCACGCCCTCGGCACCGAGCACGTGGATGCTCCCGTCGAACCCGGCGGTGCGCAGCTCGGCCACGGTGCGCGTGGCGGCGAGCCCGGCACCGACCACCAGGACCTCACGGGCGGCCGGGTTGCTGCGCACCGGGCCACGGTAGTCTGCCAAGAGGGAGGCACGGATGGGCGCTGAGCATGCGGTCGGTCGTGCGCCGACAGGCGCACCGACCTCCGGTGGCGCACCCCGCACACCCTCCGCCACCGCGTCCACGTGGCCACGGATCGATGCGGGCGGCCCCTCGACGAGCAACCTCGGCGCGGTGGCACCGATGGCCACGCCCTCCCCGTCGCCCGCATCGGGAGCCGTCCCGCTGGTGGTGCGCCGCCGGCCGCGCCTGCCGCGTTCGGTCCTGCTGGTGGTGGTCGGTGTCGCGCTCGTGGTGGTCGCTGCCCTGGTGCTCGGCACCCGTGCGGCGGCGGGTCTGCTCGCGCTGCAGCTGCTCGTGTGCGCCGTCGTGCGGGCCGTCCGGCCGGCCCCCGGACCGAACGCGTTGGCGGTGCGCTCACGCGCTCTCGACGTGCTCACGCTGACGACGTTCGCCCTGGTCCTCGGCGTGCTCGCGGCGATCGTCCCCGGCGCGCGCTGACCGCTGCCGCGGCAACAACCGGCACGGGACCGGCTCGTCCGGGACCGCCGTCTGCGCGGTCCCGGACGGCGCCCGCTCAGTGGGCGAAGTGCCGCGTCCCGGTCAGGTAGAGGGTGACGCCGGCCGCCTTCGCCGCCTCGATCACCTCCGGGTCCCGCACGGAGCCGCCCGGCTGCACGACGGCGCGCACCCCGGCGTCCAGCAGCACCTGGAGGCCGTCGGCGAACGGGAAGAAGGCGTCCGACGCGGCGACCGAACCGCGCGCCCGCGCCTGACCGTCCGCGTCGGCGCGCTCGACGGCCAGCCGGCACGAGTCGACGCGGTTGACCTGCCCCATCCCGACCCCGACCGAGGCGCCGTCCGCAGCGAGCAGGATCGCGTTCGACTTCACCGCCCGGACGGCGCGCCAGGCGAAGGCGAGATCGGCCAGCGTGGCGTCGTCGGCGGCCTCGCCCGCAGCGAGCGTCCACGTGGTCGGGTCGTCGCCGGCGGCGTCGATCCGGTCCGCCTGCTGCACGAGGAGGCCACCGCTGATCGACCGCTGCTCGAGGCGGGCGGCGGGCGGGGCGTCCACGACCAGGAGGCGGACGTTCTTCTTCTGGGACAGCAGCTCGAGGGCGTCGTCGTCGAAGGCCGGCGCCAGGACCACCTCGGTGAACACCGGCGCGATCTGCCGGGCCGCCGCGAGGGTGATGGGCACGTTGGCCGCGATCACGCCACCGAACGCCGACACCGGGTCGCAGGCGTGGGCCTTGGCGTGGGCGTCCGCCACGTCCGTGCCGACGGCGATGCCGCAGGGGTTGGCGTGCTTGATGATCGCGACTGTCGGCTGGTCGCCGTGGTCGTGAGCCGCACGCCAGGCCGCGTCGGCGTCGACGTAGTTGTTGTAGCTCATCGCCTTGCCGTGCAGCTGGGTCGCCTGGGCCAGCCCCCGCGCACCGTCGCCTGCGGTGTACAGCGCCGCGGCCTGGTGCGGGTTCTCGCCGTACCGGAGCACCGCCGAGCGCGTCCACGTGCCACCGACCCACGCGGGGAAGCCGGTGTGCTCGCCCTCGACCTCGTCGGTGCTGGTGGCGACGTTGCCCATCCAGGAGGCGACGGCCACGTCGTAGGTCGCCGTGTGCACGAACGCCTCCGCCGCCAGCCGGGTGCGCTGGGCGAGCGTGAAACCGCCCGCCGCGACGGCCTCGACCACCGCCGGGTAGCCGGACGGGTCGACGACGACGGCGACGCTCGGGTGGTTCTTCGCGGCGGCCCGGACCATCGAGGGGCCGCCGATGTCGATCTGCTCGACGCACTCGTCGACCGAGGCGCCGGAGGCCACCGTCGCGGTGAACGGGTACAGGTTGACGACCACCAGCTCGAACGGCGCCACGCCGAGGTCCTCGAGCTGGGCCAGGTGCTCCGGCCGGCGGGTGTCGGCGAGGATCCCGGCGTGCACCCGGGGGTGCAGGGTCTTCACACGGCCGTCGAGGCACTCGGGGAAGCCGGTCAGCTCCTCGACGCGGGTCACCGGGACGCCCGCGCCGGCGATCGTCGCGGCCGTCGAGCCGGTGGACACCAGCTCGACGCCGGCCGCGTGCAGCGCGGTGGCGAGCTCGACGAGACCCGTCTTGTCGTAGACGGAGACGAGCGCGCGGCGGACCGGACGGCGACCGTCGCCGGTCGGGGTTGCGGCGGACTGGCTGGGCTGCTGGGACATCGAGCACTCTCCCGGGTCAGGGCGCCGCGGTCACGGCGCGGGGCGGACCCGGGCACCCAGGCGGACGGTGCACGGACGACGGTGGTGCGGCCGCTCCCCGGTGGTGATCCACCTCGGTTCGCCAGTCACGGCCGAGGCCATGCTATCCGGCGACCGGGGCACCGCCGAGCCGGACGTGACGGCCGTCGACGCTGAGCCCCTCCCGGACCACCCGTCCGACGACGTCGACCAGCAGCTCCCGCTCGACGGTCTTGATGCGCTCGTGCAGCGTCGCCTCGTCGTCCCCGTCGAGCACCGGTACCGCCGACTGCGCGACGATCGGGCCGGAGTCGACGCCCTCGTCGACCACGATCACCGAGCAGCCGCTGACCTTGACGCCGTGCGCGAGGGCGTCCCGGACGGCGTGCGCACCGGGGAAGGCCGGAAGCAGCGCGGGGTGCGTGTTGAGCGTGCGGCCACCGTGCTCGGCGAGGAACGCCCGGCCGACCAGACGCATGAACCCGGCGAGGACCACCAGGTCCGGGGTGAACACCCGGACCGCGTCGGCGAGCGCCCGGTCCCACGCCGCGCGGTCGGGGAAGTCCGCCGGGGCTACGACGGCGGTGGCCACGCCGGCCTGCCGCGCGCGCTCGAGCGCCCTGACGCCGTGCCGGTCGGACACGACGGCCACGATGCGCGCGCCGTACGCCGGGTCGGCGTGGGCGGCCAGCAGGGCGTCGAGCGTCGAGCCCGTGCCGGAGACCAGCACGACGACCCGCCCCGCGGTGCTCGTGGACGGTGCGGGCGGGGTCGGGCCGGGAGCGGTGGGGCCGGGAGCGGCGGTCACGGGGGAACCCTAACCGGGCGCCGGCGGACGCCCGACGCCCCCGTCCGCGCCCGCGGGGGACAATGAGGTGTGAGCAACCCGTACGCCCCGCCGGACGACCGGCCCCGCGGCGACGAGGCGCCGGCGGACCGTGGCGCGCCCGACGGGCAGCACGGGGTGACCGGCCCCGGGCACGGTCCCTCCAGCGGGCCCTTCCACGGTCCCGACGGGCAGGCACCGGCGCCGTGGCCGGGGGTCCGTCCCGCCGACCGCGCCGGTGTCCCGCAGGGCCCCGGTCAGCAGGAGGTGCCACCGCCGGTCAGCCCTGCGCAGCTGTCGCGGATCGCCGCGGGCATGCGCTTCGGCGCCGCCCTGGTGCTCGCGGCGCTCCTGGTCCAGCTGCTGCCGCTGCCCTGGGGGCTGCTCGCGCTGCCGTTCGCGCTGCTCGGCACGGGCGTGGTGGGACGGACCATGCTGCTGATGTCCAGGGCACGGGTGCGGGGACCCGCCTCGGTGCTGACCACCCTGCTGCTGGTGGTGGGCGTCGGGAGCGTCGCGGTCTCGCTGATGCTGGCCGCCTACTGGACCGCCGGTGCCGACTCGTACCGGTGCGAGCAGTCCGCGCTCACCGTGCAGGCCCGGTACTCGTGCGCGGCGCTCCTGCCGCAGCAGGGCTCGGTGCACCTCCCCTGACGGCCGACGGCCGAGCGCGAGCGCTTAGACCCCGCCGAGCTCGGCGTCGTCCGGCACCCACGGGTCGGCCGACCGTCTGCGCACCAGGTGCCGCACGGCGGCGCGGACCACAGGGGCGCTCAGCGTCGTCGTGACAGCGGCACCGGCCCACACCCAGAGCCCGACCCGCAGGCCGACCAGCCAGCCCTCCGCTCCGACGATGGCCATCCGCCCCGGGCCCGCCGGCCCGCTCGCGGCGGTCACGACGAGCGCGACCAGCAGCGCGACCACGCCCGCGAGGAGCCCTGCGGCCGCGGCCGGATGCCACCACCGCGTCGCGACCCACCGGCGGTGCAGCACCAGTCCGGCCAGCACGCCGACCAGGACCAGCACCAGCGGCAGCACCGCGGCCGCGATGCCGTGCACCGTCTCGGCGGGCAGCATGCCGAGCAGCGGTACGGCCGGGAGCGATCCGGGCACGACGGCGTCGGGCGCGAACCGGGACCCCGCGCCGACGGAGAAGCCGACCCCGGAGACCCACGTCAGCGCCCAGACCACCAGGTTCGGCAGGTACCCGAGCTGGACCACGGCGAGCACGACGCCACCGATCACGTCGAGGTTCAGCCCGCCGACGACCGACGCCACCTGAGCCCGGCCGTCCAGCAGCCAGCCGCACGTCACCAGGCTGGACACCACCGCGAGCAGCGCCACCGTGAGGAGCCCCGTGCCGAGCGCCGCGCGCAGCACGGGTGGCAGTCGACGCGTCAGCGGCTGAGCGAGCCGCGCCCACGTCGGCGCGTCGGCCTTGCGCATCACGCCCGTGCCGAGCCCGAGCAGCGCGACCACCGCACCACCGAGCAGCGCCCGGGGCACGCCGCCGCGCGCCGCGGGGGTCAGCGCCGCCATCCCGGCCACCACCAGCACGTACGTCGCCATCCCGGACAGCGTCGAGGACCAGCTCGCCGCTCCGGACCGCCGGGCCGAGGCGTGGCAGGTGTAGATCGCCAGCGCCGTGACACCCAGGGGGACGAGGCCGACGGTCACGGCGCCGACGCTGACCGTCACGCCGTGCCCCAGCAGCCACACGGCGGTGCCGACCCCGACGGCTCGCACCCACGGCACACCGTCGTTCGCCGGGTCGGCGGAGGTCGCCACGAACGCGGCGACCGACGGGACGACGATGACCAGCCACGACAGCAGGGCGCCCTGCAGGGCGGCGAGCACGCCGGCGACCCACCGCGGGGCACCGTCGAGGGCGCTGCCGAGATCGACGGCCAGCGCCAGGTCACCGGCACGGCCGCGGGTAGTCCGCGGGGCGCGGCGGCGGGTGGCGGGGTCGGTGCGCAGGCTCACGCGCCCATGGTCGGCCGACCGCCGCGTGCCGTCCGGCAGGCACGTCCGGCGAGTCGCTCACGGGGCGACCCGGTCCCGTCGCGCCGGCCGCAGCCCGCGCGACGGGTCCGAGGACTCAGGACAGCAGCGCGCGCACGAGCGCGGCGGTCTCCGACGGCGTCTTGCCGACCTTGACCCCGGCGGCCTCGAGGGCCTCCTTCTTGGCCTGCGCGGTACCCGACGAGCCGGAGACGATCGCACCGGCGTGGCCCATCGTGCGGCCCTCCGGGGCGGTGAACCCGGCGACGTATCCGACCACCGGCTTGGTCACGTGGTCGCGGATGTACGCGGCGGCCCGCTCCTCGGCGTCGCCGCCGATCTCGCCGATCATCACGATCGCCTCGGTGTCCGGGTCCTCCTCGAACGCCGCGAGCGCGTCAATGTGCGTGGTGCCGATGATCGGGTCGCCGCCGATGCCGATCGCGGTGGAGAAGCCCAGGTCACGCAGCTCGTACATCATCTGGTACGTCAGCGTGCCGGACTTGGAGACCAGCCCGATGCGGCCCGGTCCGGTGATGTCCGCCGGGATGATGCCGACGTTCGACTGCCCGGGGCTGATCAGGCCCGGGCAGTTGGGGCCGATGATCCGCACGCCGTTGTCCTGGGCGTAGGCGAAGAACGCGGCCGTGTCGGCCACCGGGACGCCCTCGGTGATGACGACGACGAGCGGCACGTGCGCGTCGACCGCCTCGATCACGGCGTCCTTGGTGAACGCGGGCGGCACGAAGACGACGGACACGTCCGCACCCGTCTGCGCGACGGCCTCCGCGACCGTGCCGAACACGGGGACGTCCCCGGTCGGGAACGTCACGCTGGTGCCGGCCTTGCGCGGGTTCACGCCGCCGACGACCTTGGTGCCGGACGCCAGCATCCGGGTGGTGTGCTTGGTCCCCTCGGACCCGGTCATGCCCTGCACGATCACCCGCGACGCAGCGGTGAGGAAGATGGCCATGGCTGTTCGTCTCTCTCGTCGTCGGGTGGCTCAGGCGGCCGTCGAGGCCAGGCGGGCCGCGTCGTCCGCGCCGCCGTCCATCGTGTCGGCCAGGGTCACCAGCGGGTGCGCCGCCTCGGTGAGGATCCGGCGGCCCTCCGCGACGTTGTTGCCGTCGAGGCGGACCACCAGCGGCTTGGACGCCTCGTCGCCGAGGATGCCGAGCGCCGCGACGATGCCGCGAGCGACCTCGTCGCACGCGGTGATGCCGCCGAACACGTTGACGAACACGGCCTTGACCTGCGGGTCGGACAGGATGATGTCCAGCCCGTCGGCCATCACCTGCGCCGAGGCGCCGCCCCCGATGTCGAGGAAGTTGGCGGGCTTGACGCCGCCGTGGCCCTCACCGGCGTAGGCGACCACGTCGAGCGTGCTCATCACCAGGCCGGCGCCGTTGCCGATGATGCCGACCTGCCCGTCGAGCTTGACGTAGTTCAGGCCCTTCTCCTTGGCCCGTGCCTCGAGCGGGTCGGCCGCGGCCTTGTCCTCCAGCTCGGCGTGCTCCGGGTGGCGGAAGTCGGCGTTGGCGTCGAGCGACACCTTGCCGTCGAGCGCGATCACCGCGCCGTCCTCGGTCAGCACCAGCGGGTTGACCTCGACCAGCGTCGCGTCCTCGTCGCGGTAGACCGCCCACAGGCGCTCCAGCACGTCCACGACCTGACCGGCGACCTGCTGGTCGAAGTCGGCGGCCCGGACGATCTCCTCCGCCTTGGTGCGGTCGATGCCCGTGCGCGGGTCGACGGCCACCCGGGCGAGGGCCTGCGGGCGCTCGACGGCGAGCTGCTCGATCTCCATGCCGCCCTCGACCGACGCCATCGCCAGGTAGCGGCGGTGCGCCCGGTCGAGCAGCAGCGACACGTAGTACTCGCTGGCGATGCGGGCGCCCGCGGCCACCATCACGCGGCGCACGGTGTGCCCCTTGATGTCCATGCCGAGGATCTGGCCGGCCACCTGCTCGGCCTCGTCGGCCGACCGGGCGAGCTTGACGCCGCCGGCCTTGCCGCGGCCACCCACCTTCACCTGGGCCTTCACGACCACGACGCCGCCGCTCTCGCCGAGCAGCCGCTCGGCAGCGGCCCGCGCGTCCGCGGGGGTCGTCGCGACGATGCCCGGCAGGACCGGTACCCCGTGCTTCTCGAACAGGTCCCGTGCCTGGTACTCGAACAGGTCCACGCCGGCGCGTCCTCTCGCTCGTCCCGCACGTCGGTGTAGGCGACGTGCGCACCGGTGGCGACTCTAGCCGGGGACCGGCGATTTCTCGACATCGAGAGATTCGGTCGAGCGGCCGGCGGAGCGGCGGTGGCGGCCGAGCGGGATCCGACCCGCGTGGCGTCAAGTCGTCTTGACAGCCTTGCGTGCGTCAATCTACCTTGACAGCCATGACCGACACGTTGCTCGACAGGGCGACCTCCGACGACCCGGCGAGCGGCCTGGCCGCCGTCGGGGCGCTGCGCGAGCTCGCCGACCGCCTCGAGGCGCTGCAGGTGGAGCGCGCACGGCGGCTCGGCTGGTCGTGGCAGCAGGTCGCCGCCGCCCTGGGCGTGTCCCGGCAGGCCGTCCACCAGAAGTACGGGAAGAGGTTGGGCTGATGTTCGAGAGGTTCACGCAGGACGCCCGCACCGCCGTGGTGCTGGCGCAGGAGCTCGCGCGCGAGCTGCACGCCGACCGGATCGGCAGCGAGCACGTGCTGGCCGGCGCGGTGCGGACCGAGGGGTCGGCCGCGTCCCGGGCGCTGGCCTCGCTGGGCATCCGGCCGGCCGAGGTCGAGGCCGCGGTACGACGCCGCAGCAGCACCGGGCTCGACGCCGAGGCGCTCGCCGCGCTCGGCATCGACCTCGAGGCCGTCCGTGCCCGGGCCGAGCGACTGTTCGGCGTCGGTGCGCTCGACCGGCCGGCGCCGGGCCGGGGTGGCCGACGGGGCACGCACGTCCCGTTCGACACCACGGCCAAGAAGCTGCTCGAGACCACCCTGCGCGAGGCCGTCGCGGCCGGGCACCGGCGCATCGACACCGGCCACCTGCTGCTCGCGGCCGTGCGTCTCGACGACGCGCCGGCGCACCAGGTGCTGCTCGGCCTCGGGCTGGCACCCGAGGAGGTCCGACGGGCGGTCCGGCGGGCGTGGGCCGAGCCCGACGACGGCCCGGCCGGCGTCCTGGTCGGCTGAGGCCCCGGCGTCAGAGGCTCAGCCGGACCACGTTCCAGGACACAGGCGGGACGGTCAAGCTGAGCCTTCCGTCCTCGACGGTGGCGGTCGCGTTGGGGCGGGGCGCCACGCTGCTGTCGTCGTCCACCGTCGCCTGCCAGGTGTGGTCCGGGTTCGAGAGCGTGCTCGCGGAGGTGAGCCGCAGCCCCGGGACCGAGCGCAGGTCCACCTCGAGGCGCGCCGCCTGGGTGGTCGACCGGTTGACGGCGAACAGCGCCACGGCGCCGGTCTCGGGATCGTGGGTCGCGACCGCATCGACCAGGGGCGCGTCACCGAACCTGGCCGTCTCGTACGTCGGCACGTCGATCGCCACCTGCAGCACGTCGCCGACGGCGGCCGAGGACGCCTGCGCGAAGGGGTGGAAGATCGTCTGCTTCCACGACCGGCCGCCCGGCTCGGTCATGATCGGCGCGATCACGTTCACCAGCTGGGCCAGGCTCGCCGCGGCGACGCGGTCGGTGTGCCGCAGCAGGCTGATCAGCAGGCTGCCGACCACCACGGCGTCCGCCACGTTGTAGCGGTCCTCCAGCAGGACGGGCGCCACCGGCCAGTCGTCGCCCGTGGGCGGCTGCGACTCGGCCCTGTGCTGGTACCAGACGTTCCACTCGTCGAACGAGATGGCGATGCGCTTGGACAGCTTCTTGTGCGCCCGGACGGCGTCGGCGGTCGCCGCGACCGACGTGATGAAGTGGTCCATGTCGAGGGCCGACGCGAGGAACGAGCCGAGGTCGCCGTCCTGCTCGCAGTAGTAGGCGTGCGCCGAGATCATGTCGACCTGCTCGTAGGCCTCGGTGAGCACGGTCTGCTCCCACTCGCCGAACGTCGGCATGGAGACGCCTGACGACCCGCTGGCCACCAGCTCGAGGTCGGGGTCGATCATCCGCATCGCGCGTGCGGTCTCCGCCGCCAGCCGGCCGTACTCGTGCGCGGTCTTGTGCCCGATCTGCCAGGGACCGTCCATCTCGTTGCCCAGGCACCACATCCGCACCTTGTAGGGCGCCTGCGCGCCGTTGGCCCGGCGCAGGTCCGACAGCGCCGTGCCGCCGGGGACGTTGCAGTACTCCAGCAGGTCGAGCGCTTCCTGCACGCCACGCGTGCCGAGGTTGACGGCCATCATCGGCTCGACGTCGGCCGCGGCGGCCCACCGCATGAACTCGTCGACGCCGACGAGGTTCGGCTCGGTGGAGTGCCACGCGAGGTCGAGCCGGCGCGGCCGCTGCTCCACCGGGCCGACGCCGTCCTCCCACCGGTACCCGGACACGAAGTTGCCACCCGGGTAGCGGACGGTGGAGACGCCCAGCTCACGGGTCAGCTCGATGACGTCCTTGCGGAAGCCGTCCGCGTCGGCGGTCGGGTGGGACGGGTCGTGGATCCCGGTGTAGACGCAGCGACCGAGGTGCTCGACGAACGAGCCGAAGGTGCGACGGCGGACGGGGCCGACGCGGAACGCGGGGTCGAGGGTGAGGGTCGCGGTGAACATGGCGAGCTCCTGGTGTGCGGGCGGCGCTGCTCGGACGGTTGCGGCTCCCGAGCGCGCGGCGCGCCGCTGGGCGACCGTCGTTCTGGAACGTTGTAGTACAACGATAGAGAACGATCGCCCGACCTGACAAGCGGGCCTGCCGAGGCGACGTGGCGAGCGGTCCTGGCGAGCGGTGGTGACGCGGCGACCTGACGAGCAGGGCGCTCGACGGACGCGGCACTACGACGTCGCCGTCGACTCCCGCGCCACCACCGTGAACTCGGCCACCACGGTGCGCGGTGGCCCGGCGGCGTCCCCGCGGTCGATCCGCTCGCGCAGCAGCCGGACCGCCGTCTGGGCGATCTGGTCCCGTCCGGGCGAGATCGACGACAGGGTCGGCGCCGAGTACTGCGCCTCCTCGATGTCGTCGAAGCCGATCACCGCCACCTGCTCCGGCACCGCCACGCCGCGGCGGTGCAGCGCGTGCAGCACGCCGAGGGCCAGCGCGTCGTTCATCGCGAACACCGCGTCCACGCCGACCCCGGAGTCCAGCAGCCGGTCCATCGCGGCGGCGCCGGCGGCCCGGTTCCAGAACCAGGCCTCCGCCACGAGCGCAGGCTCGAACGGCAGACCGGCCGCCTCCAGAGCCTCCCGATAGCCCTGGAGCCGCAGCACCGCCGAACCGGACAGCTCCCCCGGATGGGCGCCGACGGCCGCGACCCGACGCCGTCCCCGTGCCAGCAGGTGCTCCGTCGCGGCGCGCGCCGCGTCGACGTTCGCCATCGTCACGTGGTCCGCGTCCGCACCGAAGATGCGCTCCCCGAGCAGCACCATCGGGAAGTCGAGCCGCAACGACGTCAGGTCGGCGAGGTCGAGCGCCAGCGGCGAGTAGAGCAGCCCGTCGGTCAGCTGCCGCTGGGCGCTGGTCAGCACGGCGAGCTCCCGGCCGCGCTCGGCCCCCGTCTGCTCGATCAGCACCGTGAGGCCCTCGCGCTCGGCCGCGCCGATCACGGAGTCGGCGAGCTCGGCGAAGTACGGCAGACGCAGCTCGGGGACGGCGAGGCCGATGATGCCCGTCGAGCCGCGGCGCAGGTTCCGGGCGCTGAGGTTGACCTGGTAGCCGAGCTCGGCGATCGCCTGCTCGACCCGCTCGCGCGTAGCCGGGCGGATGTACGGGTACGCGTTGAGGACGTTGGAGACCGTCTTGATCGACACGCCGGCCCGCGCGGCGACGTCGTGCATCGTCACACCGCCCGTGCGACCTGCACGGCTCATCCCGTCACCCTCTCCCGTCGCCGCACCGCCCGTCAGCGCCACAGCGTGGCAGACGGCGCGCGCGCCCCGCCGCAAGCGCCCGCGTCGCCGGAGCATACATCGTTGTACGTCGCCCCGATCAGGCCCTCTGCACGAGGGAACGGCACCCTGCGGCGCGCTCTCGACGTCGACTGACGCCAGCGGGACGCTGGAGTCATGACGACCGAGGAGATCGTGCGCGAGGTGCGCGCGGAGCAGCAGGTGGCGGTGGTGCGCGGGCGGATGGCGACCGAGCAGCTGCCGGGGTTCCTGGGTGGTGCGTTCGGCGAGGTGATGGCGACGGTCGCGGCGCAGGGCCGGCACGTCACCGGCATGCCGTTCGGCCGGTACGTCCCCGTCGGCGACGGGACGTTCGACGTCGAGGCCGGCTTCCCGGTGGACGCGCCGGTGGTGGCGCAGGGCCGGGTGGCGCCGAGCACGCTGCCCGGCGGACCGGCGGTGAGCGTGGTGCACCGCGGCAGCTACGACACGGTCGCCGCGGCGTACGAGCTGCTGCTGCGGTCGGTGGGCGAGGCCGGTGCCGAACCCGCGGGAGCGCCGTGGGAGTCCTACCTCGACGAGCCGGGGGTGCCCGAGCCGCGGACCGAGGTGGTGCTGCCGTACACCGAGCAGGCAGCCGGCGCCTGACCGCTACAGCTTGGTGACGGGCGAGAACCGCAGCAGCAGCCGCTTGGTGCCGGCCGAGCCGAAGTCGACCTTGACCACCGCGTTGGGACCGGCACCCTCGAGCGCCACGACGGAGCCGAGGCCGTAGGCGTCGTGCGTCACGCGGTCGCCGACGGCCAGCGTCGGGATCGCGCCCTCTGGACGGGGCTTGGCGGAGCCGAACGTGGCACCCGTCGACGGCAGGGGCGCCCGCTCGGTCCGCGACCCGCCTCCGCCGCCGGACGACCCACGCGACCCGTCGTTCCAGGACGACCCGCGCCCCCCGCCGCTGCCGAACCCGGACCCCCAGCCGCCGCGGATCCGCGACGTCGACGACTCGCGCCGCCGCCAGTCGATCAGCTCGTCCGGCAGGTCCTCGAGGAACCGGCTGGGCGGGAACTCGTTCGGCACGCCCCACGCCGTGCGGACCGCGGCGCGCGAGATGTACAGCCGCTGCCGGGCGCGCGTCAGCCCCACGTACGCGAGCCGCCGCTCCTCCGCGAGCTGGTCCGGGTCGGACAGCGACCGCAGGTGCGGGAACGTCCCGTCCTCCAGGCCCGTGAGGAACACCACGGGGAACTCCAGGCCCTTGGCGGTGTGCAGCGTCATCAGGGTGACCACGCCCTGGTCGGGGCCGGTGCCCTCGTCCCCGCCGTCCGGCGTGGGGATCTGGTCGGAGTCCGCCACCAGGGACACCCGCTCGAGGAAGTCGGCGAGGTCACCGTCGGGGTCGCCCTGCTCGAACTCGGTGGCCACGGCGTGCAGCTCGGCGAGGTTGTCGACGCGGGAGCCGTCCTGCGGGTCGTCGGACGCGCGCAGCTCCGCCAGGTAGCCGCTGCGGTCCAGCACCGCACCGAGCACCGTCGCCGGACCGGCGTCGGCCGCCAGCTCACGCAGGCCGCCCAGCAGCTCCCGGAACGCGGCGAGCGCCGTCACCGCGCGGGTGCCGAGCCCCGGCACCTCGTCGAGCCGCTCGAGCGCCGCGCCGAAGCTGATCCGCTCCCGCTCCGCGAAGGCCGCCACCATCGCCTCGGACCGCTCCCCCAGCCCGCGCTTGGGCACGTTGAGGATGCGGCGGGTGTTCACGTCGTCGTCCGGGTTGGCGATGGCACGCAGGTACGCGATCGCGTCCTTGATCTCGCGGCGCTCGTAGAACCGCGTGCCGCCGACCACCTTGTAGGGCAGGCCGACGCGGACCAGCACCTCCTCGATCGCACGGGACTGCGCGTTGGCCCGGTAGAAGACGGCGACGTCACCGGGCCGCACGTCGGCGGTGTCGCCGAGGCGGTCGATCTCCTCGGCGACGAACCGGGCCTCCTCGCGCTCGTCGTCGGCGACGTACGCGACGATCTGCGGGCCGGCACCGGCGTCCGTCCACAGCCGCTTGGGCTTGCGGCCCGGGTTGCGGGAGATCACCGCGTTCGCCGCCGACAGGATGGTCTGCGTGGAGCGGTAGTTCTGCTCGAGCAGGATGGTGCTCGCGTCCGGGTAGTCCGCCTCGAACTCGAGGATGTTGCGGATGTTGGCGCCGCGGAAGGCGTAGATCGACTGGTCGGCGTCGCCCACCACCGTCAGCTCGCCGCGCGGGACGCCGTCGGAGCCGTCGCCCACCAGCTCCTTCACCAGCACGTACTGCGCGTGGTTGGTGTCCTGGTACTCGTCCACCAGCACGTGCCGGAACCGGCGGCGGTAGTGCTCGGCGACCGCCGGGAACGCCTGCAGCAGGTTCACGGTGGTCATGATCAGGTCGTCGAAGTCGAGCGCGCTGGCCTGCCGAAGCCGCTGCTGGTAGCGGCTGTAGACCTGCGCGAGCGCGGTGTCGAAGTCGTTCGCGGCACCCTGGCCGCTGGTCGCCGCGAACGTCTCCGGGTCGACCAGCTCGTCCTTGAGGTTGCTGATCTTGGCCGCGAGCGCCTTGGCCGGGTACCGCTTCGGGTCGAGGTCCAGCTCGCGGGCGACGAGGGTCAGCAGGCGCTGCGAGTCCGCCGAGTCGTAGATGGAGAACGAGGAGCGCAGGCCGAGCGTGGTCGCCTCGCGGCGCAGGATGCGCACGCACGCCGAGTGGAAGGTGGACACCCACATCCGCTGCGCCGACGGGCCGACCAGGGCCTCGACGCGCTCCCGCATCTCGGCGGCGGCCTTGTTGGTGAAGGTGATCGCGAGGATCTCCCCCGGGCGGGCGCGGTGCGTGGCCAGCAGATAGGCGATCCGGTGGGTCAGCACCCGCGTCTTGCCGGAGCCGGCACCGGCGACGATCAGCAGCGGGCCGCCCTCGTGCAGCACAGCGGCACGCTGCTGCGGGTTCAGCCCCTCGAGCAGCTCGTGCGCGCGGGCCTCGTCGCGCGCCTGCGCCTCCTCCCGCGCACGCGCACGGTCGTCGTCCCGGACGTCGGACGCCCCCGCGCGCTCGTCCTCCCGGGGCGGCAGCACCACCGGCAGGCCCGAGGACTCCCCGACGTGCGTGGGCCGGACGGCGCCGGGCGCGGGGGTGCCGCCGACCGACCCGGGGAGGGGCAGGGACAGGTTCTCGAACAGCGACGTCATGGCCCTACCAGGGTAGGCGAGCGGACCCACACCCCTGGGCGCGGCGGGCCTGCTCAGCGCGTGACCAGCGCCACCACCCAGACGCCGGCGACGAGCAGTGCCGCCGTCAGCTCCACCAGCACGGTCAGCCCGGCCGCGCGCAGCGCGACGCCGGTCGCGCGCCAGGCCGCCGCGTGCGACCGCAGCCGCACCCGCTCCGCCAGGTAGACGCCGAGCAGGAACCCGAGCACCACCCCGACGACGGGGACGACGACGAAGCCGACCACGCCGAGCGCGCCGCCCCACACGAGGGCCGATCGCGGCACTCCGCCGCGCTGCAGCCGCCGCCCCGCGAGGAGGTACTTCAGCACCTGTCCGGCCGCGGTGAGCAGCACCGCGACCACGGCGACCGTCCAGCCGCGCGGCCCTCCGGTCAGCACGCCCCATCCGGCGACCGACGCACCGACCAGCACGGCGCCGGGCAGCACCTGCACGACGGTGCCGACCAGTCCGACCGCGACCAGAGCACCGACGAGCCAGGTCAGCTCCCCGGCCGCGCCGATCGTCATGCCGGCCGGACTACTGCCAGAGGACCGCCACCGCGACGTTGAACGCCGTCAGGCCGCCGATGGTGAGCACCAGCCAGCGCGGCACGCCCTCGTCCTTGCGCCGCCCGCCCCATGCCACCAGCCCGGTGACGATCAGGGCGACGACGAGCTTCACGCCGAGCTTGGCGTTGCTGACGTGCTCGTCCGGCTTCCACGCGCCGGACGTCAGCAGGAACGCGAGGATCAGACCGGTGACCAGGGCGGTCAGCGCGCCGTGCAGCATCCCGGTGGGGATGCGCGGCGGCCGGAGGCTCACCAGGGCGCCGCCGAGCACGATGGCCCAGCCGATCAGGTGCAGCACGACGAGGACACCAGCGACGACGGTCATGCGGCGACCCTACGAGACCGCCCCGTGCGGCGCGTCTCAGAGCAGCCGACGCGCCGCCGCCCACCGGGTCAGCTCGTAACGGCTGGACAGCTGGAGCTTGCGCAGCACCGCCGAGACGTGGGTCTCGACCGTCTTCACCGAGATGAACAGCTCCCCGGCCACCTCGCGGTAGGAGTAGCCGCGCGCGATCAGCCGCATCACCTCGCGCTCGCGCGCGGACAGGCGGTCGAGCTCGTCGTCGCCCGTGGCCACGTCGCCCGCCGCGGTGCCGAACGCGTCGAGCACGAAGCCGGCCAGCCGCGGGGAGAAGACGGCGTCGCCCCCGGCCACGCGCAGCACGGCATCGGTCAGGTCCGGGCCGCTGATCGCCTTGGTGACGTAGCCCCGGGCGCCGACGCGGATGACACCGACGACGTCCTCGGCGGCGTCGGACACCGACAGCGCGAGGAAGCGCGTGCCGGCGAGCAGGTCCGCGCACCGGCGGATCACCTCGGCGCCTCCACCGCCGTCGCCCCCCGGCAGGTGCACGTCGAGCAGCACGACGGGCGGCCGCAGCCGGTGGATCACCTCGACCGCCTCGTCGACGCAGTCGGCCTCGCCCACCACGTCGACACGCTCGTCCAGGGACGCACGCACGCCGGTGCGGAACATGTGGTGGTCGTCCACCAGCACCACGTCCACCGGTGGGCGCACCGCGCTCGTCGTCATCGGGCCATCTCCGTCCTCTCCGCCCGTCCGTCGCCGTCCGTCGCCGGCCGCGGCACCGCGGGTGGCACGACCGCCGCACCGACCGGGAGCAGCAGGTGCACCTCCGTGCCGCGGTCCGGCCGGCTGGTCACCGTCGCCTTGCCGCCGCGCCGGTGCACGCGCCCCATGATGGACTCCCGCACCCCGAACCGGTCGGGACCGATCGCGTCGACGTCGAAGCCGTCGCCGTGGTCCCGGACGAACACCTCGACCTCGTCCGGACGGACCTCGAGGTAGAGCGAGACCGGCGGGCGGCCGTGCACCACGGCGTTGACCAGGGCCTCCCGGCTCGCGGCGAGCAGGGCGTCGGTCCCCTCGTCGGGCACGCGGTCGCCGACCACGACGGTGTCGACCGCGACGGGTTCGCCACCCGGACCCGAGCGGGAGTCCTCCACCTCGGCGACCACCGCGCGCAGCGCCGCCGCCAGCGACGTACCGGGCGCCGGCCGGTCGTCGTACAGCCACTCGCGCAGCTCCCGCTCCTGGGCGCGGGCCATGCGGGCGACCTCCCCGGGCTCGTCCGACCGGGCTCGGATCAGCGCGAGGGTCTGCAGCACGGAGTCGTGCAGGTGCGCGGCCATGTCCGCCCGCTCGGCCTCGCGGGCCCGGGCGGCGCGCTCGTCCCCCAGCTCCCGCCACAGCCGCAACCACCACGGCGCCAGGACCAGCACCACGCCGGCCAGCACCGCGACCGCCGCGACCACCGCCTGCAGCAGCACGGCGGGCGCGATGCCCTGCCCCGTGGCGCCGCCCACCAGCAGCAGCACCCCGACGCCGGCCAGCACCACGCCGCCGACCAGTCGCAGCACGCTGACGGGCACGCGGCCACCGGCGCGCTCGCGCAGCCGTCCGCGCTGCACGGCGTCCAGCTGGCTCCACGCGAGCACCAGACCGGCGGCGACGAGCATCGCCGGCAGCACCCACTGCAGCCCCAGCGAGCCCTGCTGCCGGGCGAGCAGCAGGGCTGCCGCGCCCGCCATCAGCAGCACGCCGACGGCCACGTCCGTCACCGGGAGGCGGCTGGGCGTGCCGTCCGTGCCCTGCCGGCGGGCCAGCCGGGTGAACGCGGCGGGCCGCGCCGCCTCGGCCGCCTCGGCGGGGTCACCCTCCGGGACGGTCAGCCACCAGAACCCGTAGAGCAGCGGCCCGATGCCGAGCACCGGCGTCAGCACCACGAAGAGGACCCGCACCAGGCGGACCGAGATGCCGAGGTGGACGGCCAGCCCGATGGCCACCCCCGCCAGCCGGCGGCCCTGGGCCGGGCGCCGCCACGGCAGGCGCGGCGGCGCGACAGGCGGCACGGGAGCGGTCCACACAGGTCGATCGTGACACGTCCGGGTGCAGGTGAGGGCAGCCGCCGGGGCAGGATCAGGGGCGGTTCAGGGTGCGCTCAGGGGGTCACCCGATGGTGGCGGCGGGAGCCCCCGGCGGACGATCAGGACATGGACAACCCGACCTCCCCGACGCCGGCACCCGGGCCGGCGCCCGCCCCGCAGGCGGGGTTCTTCGCGGCGATCCGCCGTACCGGGCTCTACCGTTCCGACGACCGCTGGATCGGCGGTGTCTGCGGCGGCCTTGCCGCCCGGTTCGGCGTCGACCCACTGCTGGTACGCGGGATCGTCGCCGTCACCGTGCTGCTGGGCGGCTTCGGCCTGGTGCTCTACGCCATCGGCTGGGCCCTCCTGCCGGAGCAGCGGGACGGCCGGATCCACCTCGAGGGCCTGACCCTGGGGCACCCGGACATCGCACTGCTCGGCGCACTGGTGATGCTGCTCGTCGGGCTGGGACGCGGCTCCTACTTCGGCTTCGACGGCCACGTGCCCGGCTGGATCCAGGGGCTGTTCTGGGTGGCCGCCGTGGTGGGCGCCGTCGTGCTGGTCGCGACCGCCGCATCCCACCGGAGCACCACCCCGCGCCCGCCGACGCCCTACGGCCCGTTCCCGGGCGGCCCGGTGCCGCCCGGAGCGCCCGTGCCCCCGGCGCCCGGCACGGCGTCGAGCACCTCTGCGGCCGCAGCCGGCTACCGTCCGGCCGCGCAGCAGACGACGCCAGCACCCGCTGCCTACGGCGCCGCGCCCCAGCCCGGGGCGACGACCTCCGGCCAGCCCGGCGGCCCTGGCGCCTACCCACCGCCCGGCCCCTACGGGCCGTACCCCGGCTCCGCGGCACCGTCCAGCCGTCCCGGCTACCCGCCGCAGGCTCCGTACGCGACGGGGCCCGTCCCGCCGCGCCCCGTCGCGACGGCCACGCCCGTGTACCCCTCACCGGTCCGGCGCTCCGCCGGCCTGCCGTGGGTGGGCAGCGTGGTGGCGCTCGGCCTGCTGACGCTCGCCGGCCTGCTGATCGCGCAGCGCACCACCGACTTCACGGGACCTGTCGTCGCCACCGCTGCGGGGATCACCGTGGTGCTCGCCGGCCTGGCGACCATCGCGGTCGGCCTCCGGGGACGTCGTAGCGGCGGGCTGACCGCCGTCGCGATCATCGCGGTCCTGATCGCCGGACCCGCCGCGCTCGGCGAGCGCAGCGACTGGACCTCCCCGGGGCTGTCGCACGCGCAGCAGGTCAACGGGTCGACCACCGTCACGCTGTCCGACCGCGCCGAGGCCGCGCGCGGCGTGCGCGCCGGCGTCGGGAACACGCGCATCGACCTGAGCGCGGTGCCGATGGACGCCAGCACCCTCGAGGTGCCGCTGTGGCTCGCGGTGGGCAACTACACCGTGGTGGTGCCGCGCGGCACGGCCGTCACGGCGACGGTCGACCTCGGCGCCGGCTCCGTCAGCTGGCGGCTCGACGGCGGCACCGACCAGGCGAACGGCGTCGGCATCTCCCAGCGCACCTTCGCCAACCAGGCCGCGTCCAGCGGCACGTCGCAGCTGCACCTGCGGATCAGCATGGGCACCGGCGACCTGACCATCGAGGAGCAGTGATGAGCACCGACGACACCCGCCCGCTGCCCGCGGCGGACGACGAGACCCCCACCCGGGCGATCGAGCCGGTCGCGGCGGACGAGGCCGAGCCGGCGGCCGACACCGCGGCCCTGGAGCAGGACGCCGCAGGCACGACCCGGCCGATGCCGGTCGCGGAGGGAACGGCCGAGACGGCCCGCGAGGGCGCTGACGCACCCCGGCCGCCCGCTGCGGCACAGCCGACGGCGGTGCCGCAGCCGACCGCGGCACCCGCACCGGCGGCTGCACACGCACCGGCACCCGCACCCGCCCCGGCAGCTGCACACGCACCGGCACCCGCACCTGCCACACCGGCCGGGCCGGAGCTGCGGGTCGGGACGGTGGTGTGGGGCCTGGTGGTGGCGGTCGTCGGCATCGGGATCGTCTCGTTCGCCTGGGGCGCTCGGATCGACGGCGGGCTCGCGCTGATCGTGCTGCTCGCCGGTGCCGGGGTGGCGCTGCTGGTCGGCTCGCTCGTCGTGGCGATCCGCCGGCCGCACCGGCGGGACGGGCGGGGCTGACCCGGCGCCAGGAGGGGCGCCGCGGACGTGCACCCGCGAGGCGGTCGGGTCGGCCCGGAGGGCCGGTGACGGTGGGCCGACCCGGCCGAGCAGCAGGTCAGAGGGTGATGAGGGACGAAAGAACGAGGGACGGTCGACCGGGTGGTCGACCGTCCCTCGTTCTGTGGGACCGTGCTGGGAGCAGGTCAGACGGTGACGGGCTCGCGAGCCGCCGCCGGGGCCACCGCGGCCGCCTTCGACAGCTTCATGAGGGTCCAGCCGATCAGGGCGAACACGACGCCCACGCCGACCGCGAAGAGCGCGACGCCGAACGCGATCACCGAGGTGAAGAGCGAGGCGCGGAGGAACGAGCCGTTCATCACGGTGGTGCGCTGGCCCTGCAGCTTGACGACGTCCGCGTCCTTGGCGATCTGGTCGGCCGACTCGCCGGAGGCCTTCAGCTGGTTCTGCTTGTCGGTGATCATGGCGCCGAGCTCGGCGTACGTCTTGTCGTTGCTGGCCGTCAGGGCGTGGTGGCGGATGATCATCGCCTGCGAGAACGCCGTCCACGGCGAGTTGACGTCCTGGCCACCGAAGGCGGAGGCGTCGGGCGAGACGGTGATCTTCTCGTCGGCCAGGTTGCTCGACACGGCGCCCCACGTGACGCCGCCGGCGACGATGAAGATGGCGCCGAAGATGAGAACGATGAGGCCCAGGACCCTGGCGGTCCCGGTGCGCTCGCTGAGGGTGGTGGACATGGTCTCCCCGATTCCTTCGTGAATCTCTGCAGCTGGCGAGGCCCGGCGAGATCCGGCCCTCGGTGAGCGTCTGTGCTCGAGAGAAAGCGTCGCTGCTGGTGGAGGCACCTGGCTGGGACCCAGGTCCCGCGGAATGTAGCGCCGCAGGTCAGGGCACCCTTTGTCGACAGATCTCGTCCCATGACCCCCCTTGTGCAGGGGTCGGCGAGCCCCGCGGGCGGAGGGCGGAGAGGTCAGCGCGCGCCGACGAGGGAACGCGCGCGCTCGTACTCCACCTCGGCGGCGCGCAGCACCCGCTGCCACCCGAAGTCGGGTCGCCGGGAACGGTTGTGCGCCGCCATCCGGTCCAGGAGAGCGCCGTCCCGGGCGAGCCGGACGATGGCCATCGCCATGTCGTCGTCGTCCTCCACCAGCAGCCCGTCCACGCCGTCGACGACGAACTCCGCGATCCCCGTCCCGCGGCGCGCCACCACCACCAGGCCGGCGGCCCGCGCCTCGAGCGCCGCGATGCCGAACGCCTCGAGCTGGGCGGGGGCGAGGAACACGTCCGCGTCCTCGTACGTCGCCCGCACCTGCTCCCGCGGCACCTGTCCGCGCAGGTCCACCAGGTGCTCCAGACCGCTGTCCTCGACGGCGGCCTGCACGGCACCGCGGGCCGGTCCCGAGCCCAGGATGGTGAGTCGCAGCCGGTCCGGCGGCAGCCGTCGTGCGGCCTCCGCCACGGCTCTGACCAGGGGGACCGCACGTTTGCGCGGTGCGAGCCGCATGGTGGCGACCAGGCGCAGCGGCCCGCGCTCCCCCGGTCGGTCGGCCCGGTCGGGGTCGCCCCGCGGCGCCCACCGGTCGAGGTCGACACCGTTGGGCAGCACGTCGACGGGCTGTCCCTCGAACACCGCCGAGACGCGCTCGGCGGCCGCCGAGCTCACCGCGGAGAGGGCCGCCGGCACCCCACGCCAGTGGGACAGCTGCACGGCACGGTGCAGCACGGGTGCGATGCCGTCGAGCATGCAGTGCCACGTGATCGCCGTCGGCAGACCGGCGGCGACCGCCAGGCGCGCACCGTCGTACGCGAACGGGGACACCACGCCCGCGTGCACGTGCACCACGTCCGGCTGCACCGCGCGCAGCGCCTGCGTGATCAGGTGCGGTCCGCGCGGGTTCACCGGCAGCTCGAACGGCATGCGAGCACCCAGGCGATGCACCTGCACGCCGTGGACCTCCTGCAGCGCGCCGCCCCGCTCACCCTCGGGGCCCAACGTCCCGGTCAGCACGTGGACCTCGTGCCCCGCGGCGACCTGGTAGGTCGCGAGGTCGCTGACCTGGGTCTCGATGCCACCCGTCCGGGGCGGGAAGCAGTCGGAGATGTGGACGATCCGCACGCGGGCCCGCTAACCGCGAGGAGCCCGACGGCCTGCCGCGCTCACCGGCGGCCGAGCGTCGCCAGACGCTCCTGACCGTCGGCGTGCACCCGCCGCTCGAGGACGAAGGACATCACCGGCACCACGCCGGCAGCCGCCATGGTGACGAACCGGCCCAGCTTCCAGCGCATCACCGACCACAGGTCGAACACGGTGACCAGGTACACGATGTAGACGAAGCCGTGCAGCCGCGGCACCCAGTCCAGCGCGTAGACGTGCAGCGCGTACTTGAGCACCATCTCCAGGCACAGCACCAGCAGCATCGAGCCCGTCACGTAGGCCATCACCCGGTACCGGCGCAGCGCACCGGACGCCCGGCGCACCCGAGGGTCCTCTGTCGGCGCAGCCGTCGGCTCCGGGGTGCCGCCCGCGCGGGGCCCGGTCGAGTCCGTCGTCCCTGTCACCGTCTCACTCCCACTCGATCGTGCCCGGCGGCTTGCTCGTCACGTCCAGCACCACGCGGTTGACCTCCGGGACCTCGTTGGTGATCCGGGTGGAGATCGTCGCGAGCACCTCGTAGGGCAGCCGCGTCCAGTCCGCCGTCATCGCGTCCTCGCTGGAGACCGGCCGCAGCACGATCGGGTGACCGTACGTGCGCCCGTCGCCCTGCACGCCGACCGAGCGGACGTCGGCCAGCAGCACCACGGGGCACTGCCAGATGTCGCGGTCGAGGCCCGCGCGGGTCAGCTCCTCGCGGGCGATCGCGTCGGCGGCGCGGAGCACGTCGAGCCGCTCGGCCGTGACCTCGCCGACGATGCGGATGCCGAGGCCGGGGCCCGGGAAGGGCTGGCGCCAGACGATCGCCTCGGGCACGCCCAGCTCCAGGCCGACGGCCCGCACCTCGTCCTTGAACAGCGTGCGCAGCGGCTCGACCAGCTCGAACTGCAGGTCGTCCGGCAGGCCGCCGACGTTGTGGTGGCTCTTGATGTTCGCGGCACCCTCGCCGCCGCCGGACTCGACGACGTCGGGGTACAGGGTCCCCTGGACCAGGAACCGGACCTGCTCGCCGGACTCGCCGGCCTCCTCGACCACCTCGCGCGCGGCGTCCTCGAAGACGCGGATGAACTCGCGGCCGATGATCTTGCGCTTGGTCTCCGGGTCGGACACCCCCGCGAGCGCCGTCAGGAACCGCTCGCGCGCGTCGACCACCTTCAGCCGCACGCCCGTGGCCGCGACGAAGTCCTTCTCGACCTGCTCGGCCTCGCCGGAGCGCAGCAGCCCGTGGTCGACGAACACGCAGGTCAGCTGGTCACCGACGGCCTTCTGCACCAGCGCCGCGGCCACCGAGGAGTCCACGCCGCCGGACAGTCCGCAGATCACGCGCGCGTCGCCGACCTGGGCCCGGATCGCGGCGACCTGCTCGGTGACCACGTTCTCGGGGTTCCAGTCGGCGGCGAGGCCGGCACCGCGGTACAGGAAGTTCTCCAGCGTCGACTGGCCGAGGGGGGTGTGGTGCACCTCCGGGTGCCACTGCACGCCGAACAGCCGACGGTCCGTGTCCTCGAACGCGGCGACGGGTGCGGCTGCGGTGCTGGCCAGCACGCGGAAGCCGGCCGGCGGGGCCTGCACCGCGACGCCGTGGCTCATCCACACCCGCTGCTCGTCGGGCGAGCCGTCCAGCAGGACGCCGTCGTCGGACACGTCGGCCCGCGTCTGGCCGTACTCGCCCGTCGCGCCCGCGTCGACCGTCCCGCCGAGGGCGTGGGCCATCGCCTGGAAGCCGTAGCAGATGCCCAGCACGGGCACGCCGGCCTCGAAGAGCGCGGGGTCGACGGACGGGGCACCCGGCTCGTACACGGAGGCGGGACCTCCGGACAGGATGATCGCCGCCGGGTGCTTGGCCAGCATCGCCTCGACCGATGCCGTGTGGGGCACGATCTCGGAGTACACGTGCGCCTCACGGACGCGGCGCGCGATGAGCTGGGCGTACTGGGCACCGAAGTCGACGACGAGGACCGGGCGCTGCGCGGAGGCCGGGGGCTGCGTCACCCGACCAGGATAGGTGCGCGTCGCGTCCGTCCAGGCCCGGCGAGCGCTGCGAGACCCGCTCGCCCGGTCCGCAGCGCCCCGCGGCCACCGTCCGGACGAGCGAAAACACCGTGAGCCGTGTCGGTACCTGTCCGTAACGTGGACGCCCGTGCGCTCGCTGCCCCTCGCCGATCCCGGCACCCCGCCCACCGGTGGCCCGTGGCCGCTGCTGGGCTGGCTGGCGCGCAAGCAGGCGGGCCCGCTGACGGTCGCCGTGCTGCTCGGCGTCCTGATGTTCGCCTGCCAGGCGGTGCTGCCCTGGCTGACCGGACGGGCGGTGGACGGCGGGCTGACGCACGGGTTCGGGCCGGACCTGTTCCGCGCGGTGTCGGGCCTGGTCGCGCTCGGCCTGGTCAGCGCGGCGTCCAGCGCGATCGGCCACCGGTTCGACGTGACGTGCTGGATGCGGGCGGCGTTCACCTCCTCCGAGCTCGTCGGCCGCACCGCGGCGCGCTCGGGCCACGCGATCACGGCCGAGCTCCCCACCGGTGAGGTGGTCTCCGCGGTGGCGAACGACTCGCTGCGGATCGGCGAGATGTACGCGAACGCCGGGCGGTTCGTCGGGAGCCTGGTGGCGTACGCGGTCGTGGCGGTGCTCATGCTCCGCGTGTCGGTCCCGCTCGGGCTGGTGGTGGTCCTCGGCCTGCCGACGGTCGCCGCGGTGCTCGGGCTGCTCGTCAAGCCGCTGCAGCGCAAGCAGGCTGCGCAGCGCGAGGCGTCCGGCCGGCTGACCACGCTGGGTGCCGACACGGTGTCCGGTCTGCGCATCCTGCGGGGCATCGGCGGCGAGCACGTGTTCACCGCGCGGTACCGCGAGCAGTCCCAGAAGGTCCGTGCCGCCGGTGCAGACGTCGCGGGGACGCAGTCCTGGCTCGACGGGCTGCAGGTGCTGCTCCCCGGGGCGTTCGTGGTGGCGCTCGTGTGGCTCGGCGCGCACCTGGCGCTGACGGGCACGGTCACGCCCGGCCAGCTGGTGTCGACCTACGGCTTCGCGGCCTTCCTCGCGTGGCCGGTGCAGAACGCGACGATGATGCTGCAGGCCGCGACCCGGGCGCACGTGGGTGCCACCAAGGTGGTCGCGGTGCTCCGCGTGGTGCCGGCCTCCGGCGCCCGGCCTGCGAGCGCGACCGCCCCGGCGCCGGGCGCGGCGCTGGTGGACGAGACGAGCGGCGTGCGGGTGGACGCCGGCCGGGTGGTCGCCCTGGTCAGCGCGGACCCGGACGAGTCGGCGGCGATCGCGACGCGGATGGGCCGGTTCGACGACGAGGCGGAGGCGACGACGCCGGTGCTGCTGGGCGGTGTCGCGCTGGCCGACCTGTCCAAGGAGGAGGTGCGCCGTCGGATCGTCGTCGCCGAGGCGACGCCCCACCTGTTCTCCGGACCGCTGGTCGACGAGCTGGACGTGCGAGGGGTCGCCGACCGGACGCACGTGAGCCACGCTCTCACGCTCGCCGACGCCCACGACGTGCTGGAGTCGCTGCCCGGCGGGCTGGACGGCGAGCTGACCGAGCGCGGCCGGTCGCTGTCCGGCGGGCAGCGGCAGCGGGTCGCCCTGGCGCGCGCCCTGCTCACCGACCCCGAGTTCCTTGTGCTGGTCGAGCCGACCTCGGCGGTCGACGCCCACACGGAGGCGCGGATCGCGGCACGGCTGGCGGAGGCCCGGCGGGGGCGGTCCACCCTGGTCGTCAGCGCCAGCCCCGTGGTCCTCGAGCACGTCGACGAGGTGCAGCTGGTCCAGGACGGCCGGCTGGTCGCCCGCGGACGGCACGACGACCTGCTCGCGGGTGCCGCCGGCGCCGAGGTCGCCGACCGGTACGGGCGGATCGTCGGCCGCCGGTTGGACGAGGAAGGCGCCACCGCCGCCGGCGGTGCGGAGCGGACGGGAGGTGCGTCGTGAGGCTGCCCATCGCCGACGGGCCGACGGTGCGCGCGTACGCGCTGGGGCTGCTGCGGGCCCACCGCTCCGCACTGACGCGGATCGCGGTGCTGCACGGCCTGGCCGCGACGGCCGGACTCGCCGGACCGTGGCTGCTCGGGCGGGTGGTCGACGGCATCACGCACGGCACCACCGGCGGGTTCATCGACCGGATGGTCGCCGTCGGTCTGGTCGCCGTGCTGACCCAGGCAGGCCTGACCCGGTACGCCACCCGCGCCTCGATCGTGTTCGGCGAGCAGGTGTTCGCGCAGCTCCGCGAGGAGTTCGTCGAGACGGTGACCACGTTGCCGTTGTCGACGGTGGAGCGGGCTGGCACCGGCGACCTGGTCGCCCGGACCACCAACGACGTCAACCGCCTGCAGCACGCGGTCCGGTTCGGGGTGCCGCGCGTGATCGTCGCGGTCGTCTCGATCGCCCTGACCGTGGTCGCCTGCGTCCTCGTGTCGCCCCTGGTGGCGCTCGCGCTCTTCGTCGGCGTGCCGGGGATGGTCACCGTGGTGCGCTGGTACCTGCGCCGCGCGACACCGGCCTACGTCCGGGAGGCCGCGGCCTACGCCACGCTCAACGGCACCATCACCGAGTCGGTCGAGGGCGCCCGGACGGTCGACGCCCTGAGCCTGGGACCCCGTCGGCACCGTCGGGTCCGCTCCGACCTGCACGAGGCGTTCCGTGCGGAGCGCGCGACGCTGAACCTGCGCACCGTGCTCTTCCCCGGCGTCGACCTCGCCTTCGTGCTTGCACCTGCCGCCGTGCTGCTGTGGGGCGGTTGGCTCGCCGCGGACGGCCGGGTCAGCCTCGGCGCCGTCACGTCGATCGTCCTGTACGGCTACCAGATGGCCGGGCCCGTGTGGGAGCTGATCTTCTGGGTGGACGAGATCCAGGTGGCGATGACGGCCCTCGCCCGGATCGTCGGCGTGCAGCTGGTGGCGCCGGACCGGGCCGCCGGCACGGATCGGCCGGTGGACGAGCGCATCGCCGCCGAGGGCCTGCGGTACGCGTACCGCGAGGGGCACGACGTGCTGCACGGGATCGACCTCGACCTGGTGCCGGGCGAACGGCTCGCCGTCGTCGGCCCCTCCGGCGCCGGCAAGTCGACCCTGGGACGCCTGCTCGCCGGCATCCACCCGCCGACGGGCGGACGGGTGACCGTAGGTGGCGTGCCCCTCGTCGACCTCCCGCTCGACGACCTCAGGGGCCACGTCGCGCTGGTCACCCAGGAGCACCACGTCTTCGTCGGGTCGGTCGCCGACAACCTCCGGCTGGCCGCCGAGCACGCCGACGACCACGCGCTGGAGCACGCGCTGCGGGCGGTCGACGCGTGGGACTGGGTCCAGGCCCTCCCCGAGGGTCTCGGCACCGCTGTCGGCTCCGGCGGGGCGGCGCTGACCCCGGCCCAGGCGCAGCAGCTCGCCCTGGCGCGGCTCGTGCTGCTCGACCCGCACACCCTGGTGCTCGACGAGGCCACGTCGCTGCTGGACCCGAGGGCCGCACGGCACCTGGAGCGGTCGCTGTCCGCCGTCCTCGCCGGGCGGACGGTCGTGGCGATCGCGCACCGCCTGCACACCGCCCACGACGCGGACCGGGTCGCGGTGGTGCAGGACGGGATGGTCAGCGAGATCGGCGCCCACGACGACCTGGTCGCAGCCGGCGGCGACTACGCCGCGCTGTGGCGCTCGTGGCAGCACGAGGCCTGACCGACGCGTCCTAGTCGAACGGGTTGCCGCGCGCCTCGTCCCGCACCATGCGCCACCACAGCAGCAGCGCGAACCCCGCGAAGATCCACCACTGCGCGGCGTAGGACAGGTTCTGCAGGTTCAGCCCGGTTCCGCGTCTGGTCGGCGGTGGCAGCACCGAGGGCGGGTCACCCTGCGCGGGGTCGGACGAGGCGAGCACCACGTAGCCGGTCCAGGTGGGGCCGCCCCACACCCCGACGAGCTCGGCCGGGCTGATCGCCTCGGTGCGCCCGTCGGCCACCCCCGCGCCCGGAGCCTCCCCCGCCTGCAGGTACCCGACCACGGAGACGGCACCGCCGGGTGCGGCAGGCAGCGGCTCACCGTCCGGCACGAAACCCCGGACGACGGCGAGCACGGCGGCGCCCTGCGGGGTGCTGACGTGCAGCGGCGTGAGCACCAGCGACCCGTGCCGGCCACCGACCACCCGTCCGGTCACCTGCAGCTGCCCCGCGGGGTCGTAGGTGCCCGACACCTGCACCTTCCGCCCCACCATGCCGCCCGTGAACGGCTGCTGCGGTGCGATCACCTGGTCGAGCGGGACGGGCGCCGCCGTGGTCAGCTCCGTCTGGTGCCGCTGCTCGGCGGCCGCCCCCCGGACCTGCGCCCGGTCCAGCTGCCACACCCCGAGCCGGGCGCACACCGCCGCCGCCACGAGCAGCAGTGCGAGCATCCCGAGCATCCGCGGTGTCACCGCGGCTCGGAACCAGCGGGCCGCCCCGCCGGACGGTGCCGGGACGTCGGCCCCCACCGCGTGTGGGACCTGAGTCCCAGTCGGCTCCGTGACCGGTGCGGACGCGTCCCCGGAGGCCTCGTCGGCACGCCCCGGACCACGGTCCGACGACGGGCCTGGCGGCGCGCTCGGCAGGGGGCTCATGGGCACGTGCCACGGTACCTCGACACTCGGCGGCAGCACCGTGACCAGGGCAGACGTGCGCTCGGCGGTAGCCGGGGAACCGATCCGGCCCGCACCGGTGCGCTGCCCGCCCCCATGGGGTTGTATGGCGCTATGAGCCTTGTCACAGCGCTCCCTGGGCCTCATGTCCCGGATTCGGAGCCGCGGCTCACGCAAGGCTAGGGTCCGGGACCGGCCCAGACCGGCCGTCGACGAGGGGAAGACACCGATGAGCACGACGACGGAGAAGCCTGCGGCCTGGCGCCGCGGGGCGGGCGCCCAGATCGAGGCATCGACCCTCGAGCGGATCGACCAGTGGTGGCGCGCCGCCAACTACCTGTCGGTCGGCCAGATCTACCTGCTGAACAACCCGCTGCTGCGCGAGCCGCTCAGCCGGGACGACGTCAAGCCGCGCCTGCTGGGCCACTGGGGCACCACGCCGGGCCTGAACTTCCTGTACGCGCACCTGAACCGCGCCATCGCCGAGCGGTCGCAGTCGACGATCTACGTCACGGGCCCCGGTCACGGCGGCCCGGGCCTCGTCGCCAGCGCCTACCTGGACGGCACGTACTCCGAGATCTACACGAACATCACCGAGGACGAGGACGGCCTGCGCAAGCTGTTCCGCCAGTTCTCCTTCCCGGGTGGCATCCCGTCGCACGTCGCCCCGGAGACACCGGGCTCGATCCACGAGGGCGGCGAGCTCGGCTACGCGCTGTCCCACGCGTACGGCGCCGCGTTCGACAACCCGGACCTGCTGGTCGCCGCGGTCGTCGGCGACGGCGAGGCGGAGACCGGCCCGCTCGCCACCAGCTGGCACTCGAACAAGTTCGTCAACCCGGCGCAGGACGGTGTCGTGCTGCCGATCCTGCACCTCAACGGGTACAAGATCGCCAACCCGACCGTGCTGGCCCGCATCAGCGACGACGAACTGCACGACCTGATGGTCGGCTACGGCCACCACCCGTACGTGTTCACCGGCGGGTACGACGACGAGCCGATGGTGGACGTGCACCGCCGCTTCGCCGTCCTGCTGGACGAGGTGCTCGACGAGATCGCCGACATCAAGGCGCGGGCCGCCGCCGGCGACACCAGCCGCCCGATGTGGCCGATGATCGTCTTCCGCACCCCCAAGGGCTGGACGGGCCCGGCGGAGATCGACGGCAAGAAGACCACCGGCTCGTGGCGGGCCCACCAGGTGCCGCTCGCCAGCGCCCGGGACACCCCGGAGCACCTGCAGGTGCTCGAGGAGTGGCTGAAGTCGTACCGCGCCGAGGAGCTGTTCGACGCGACCGGCCGCCTCGAGGCGAACATCCGCGCGCTGGCCCCCCAGGGTGACCTGCGGATGAGCGCGAACCCGAACGCCAACGGCGGGGTGCTGCTCAAGGACCTGCGCCTCCCGGACTTCCGGGACTTCGGGGTGGACGTCCCGCGGCCGGCCTCGACCATCGCGGAGGCGCCTCGCGTGCTCGGCGACTACCTCACCGAGGTGATCCGCCGGAACCCGGACAACTTCCGGATCTTCGGCCCGGACGAGACGGCGTCCAACCGACTGCAGTCGGTGTTCGGCGTGACGGACAAGCAGTGGAACGCCGAGTACCTCTCCCCCGCGGTGGACGAGCACATGGCGCGCGCCGGCCGCGTGATGGAGATGCTCAGCGAGCACCAGTGCCAGGGGTGGCTCGAGGGCTACCTCCTGACCGGGCGCCACGGCCTGTTCACCTCCTACGAGGCGTTCATCCACATCGTCGACTCGATGTTCAACCAGCACGCGAAGTGGCTGAAGGTCACCAACGACATCCCGTGGCGCCGGCCGATCGCCAGCCTGAACTACCTGCTGTCCAGCCACGTGTGGCGGCAGGACCACAACGGCTTCTCCCACCAGGACCCCGGCTTCATCGACCACGTGGTCAACAAGAAGGCGGAGGTCGTCCGCGTCTACCTGCCGCCGGACGCGAACACGCTGCTGTCGACCTACGACCACTGCCTGCGCAGCCGGCAGTACGTCAACGTGGTGGTGTCCGGCAAGCAGCCCGCGCCGAACTTCCTCACGATGCAGGAGGCGATCGAGCACACCACCCGGGGCCTGGGCATCTGGGAGTGGGCCGGGACCGAGGTCGCCGGTGAGGAGCCGGACGTCGTGCTGGCCTGCGCCGGCGACGTGCCGACCCTGGAGGTGCTGGCCGCGGCGGACATCCTGCGCCGCGAGCTGCCGGTGCTGAAGGTGCGCGTGGTCAACGTCGTCGACCTCATGCGCCTGCAGGACGAGCGGGAGCACCCGCACGGACTGTCCGACCGGGACTTCGACACGCTGTTCACGGCGGACCGGCCGGTCGTCTTCGCCTACCACGGGTACCCGTGGCTGATCCACCGCCTGACGTACCGCCGCAACGGGCACGCCAACATCCACGTGCGCGGGTACAAGGAGGAGGGCACCACCACCACGCCCTTCGACATGGTGATGCTGAACGACCTGGACCGTTACCACCTGGTGATCGACGTGATCGACCAGGTGCACTGGCTGCGCGCGTCGCAGGCCGGCCTGCGCCAGCGCATGGTCGACGCCCGCCTGCGCGCCCGCCAGTACACCCGGGAGCACGGCGAGGACATCCCGGAGGTCCGGGACTGGGTGTGGCCGGATGCCGGCGACGCCGCCGCCGAGGGCGAGGTCGCCGCGACCTTGTCCACGGGCGGCGACAACGAGTAGTCGGTGAGGGGGCCGGAGCGGGTGACCGCTCCGGCCCCCTCGTCGCATGACGAACCGCAAGAAACAGGAGACGCCCACCGTGGCCCGCAGCATCTACATCGCCTCACCCGAGGGTGACACCGGAAAATCCACGGTGGCTCTCGGCCTCGTCGACCTGCTCACGCGAACCGTGCAGCGGGTGGGCGTGTTCCGTCCGGTCGCCCGGTCCACCGAGGAGCGGGACTACGTGCTCGAGCTGCTGCTCGAGCACGACGGCATCGACCTGGCGTACGACGACGCGATCGGCGTCACGTACGAGCAGGTGCTCGACGACGCCGAGGGCGCTCTGGCCAAGATCGTGCAGCGGTACCACGACGTGGAGCGCCGCTGCGACGCCGTCGTCGTCGTCGGCACGGACTACACCGACGTCGCGGGCCCGACGGAGCTGGCGTACAACGCCCGCATCGCCGCCAACCTCGGCGCACCGGCGGTTCTGGTGGTCAGCGGCAAGAACCGGGCGCCGGACGCGATCCACCAGATCGCGGAGGTGGCGATCGCCGAGATGAAGGCGAACCACGCCCAGGTGGTCGCCGTAGTGGCCAACCGGTGCGCGGCCACGTGCGTGGACGGCGTGCGGGCGGAGTTCAAGGACGAGCTGCCGATCTGGGCGATCCCGGACGACCCGATGCTGACGGCCCCGACGCTGCGCGAGCTGGTGGACGCGGTCGGCGGCTCGCTGATCCGCGGCGACGAGGAGCTGCTGTCCCGCGAGGTGCTGGACCTGCTGGTCGGCGCGATGAGCGTGGAGCACCTGCTCGACCGGCTGCAGCCGAGTGCCGTGGTGATCACCTCCGGCGACCGCCACGACGTGCTGCTGGGCCTGCAGCTGGCGCACCAGGCGGACGGCTTCCCCAACCTGGCCGGCATCGTGCTGACCGGCGGCCTCACCCCGGCACCGGTGATCTCCCGGCTGCTGGACGGCCTGAACTCCCGCCTGCCGATCATCAGCACCGACCTGGGCACGTTCCGGTCCGCCTCCGCGGCAGCGGCCACCCGTGGACGCCTCAGCCGCGACTCCCAGCGGAAGGTCGACTCCGCCCTGGCGCTGTTCGAGCAGCACGTCGACGGCGCGGCCCTGCTCGCGGCTCTGGACGTGCCGCGCGTCGCCGTGGTCACCCCGCTGATGTTCGAGTACGAGCTGCTGGACCGGGCGCGGTCCGACCGCCGGCACATCGTGCTCCCGGAGGGCAACGACGACCGCATCCTGCGCGCCGCGTCCACGCTGCTGCAGCGCGGGGTGGCGGACCTGACGATCCTCGGCGACGAGCAGTCCATCCGGACGCGCGCCACTGAGCTCGGCCTGGTCCTCGACGCCGCCCAGGTGATCGACCCGAAGGACGGGGAGCTGCTCGAGCGGTTCGCCGCGGAGTACACGCAGCTGCGCAAGCACAAGGGCATGACGGTGGAGCGCGCCCGCGAGATCGTCTCCTCGGTGTCCTACTTCGGCACGATGATGGTCAAGCTGGGCCTGGCCGACGGCATGGTGTCCGGCGCGATCCACACGACGGCGCACACCATCAAGCCGTCGTTCGAGATCATCAAGACGGCGCCGGGCGTCAGCAACGTGTCCAGCTGCTTCCTCATGTGCCTCGAGGACCGCGTGCTGGTGTACGCCGACTGCGCGGTGATCCCGGACCCGACCGCCGAGCAGCTGGCGGACATCGCGATCTCCTCGGCGGCGACCGCCGAGCAGTTCGGCATCGAGCCGCGCATCGCGATGCTGTCCTACTCGACCGGCGAGTCCGGCACCGGGGCGGACGTGGACAAGGTCCGCACCGCCACCGCGCTGGTCCGCGAGCGCCGCCCCGACCTGTCGGTGGAGGGCCCCATCCAGTACGACGCCGCCGTGGACGCGTCGGTGGCCAAGACGAAGCTGCCCGACTCGGCCGTGGCCGGCCGGGCGACGGTGTTCGTCTTCCCCGACCTGAACACCGGCAACAACACGTACAAGGCCGTGCAGCGCTCGGCCGGCGCCGTGGCTATCGGCCCGGTGCTGCAGGGTCTGCGCGCCCCGGTCAACGACCTGTCCCGCGGCGCCCTGGTCCAGGACATCGTCAACACCGTCGCGATCACCGCGATCCAGGCCCAGGCGCTCGCCGGGGCCACCACCCGCACCGAGCTGCCCGCGGCAGCCGACCCCGTGGAGGCAGCAACCCGATGAGCACCCGCACAGTCCTGGTGGTCAACTCCGGCTCGTCGTCGATCAAGTACCAGCTGGTCGACCCCGACGCCGGCACCGCGATCGCCTCCGGCCTCGTCGAGCGGATCGGCGAGAGCTCCGGCAACGTCAAGCACACCTACGGCGAGCAGACGGTCAAGCGCGAGCTGCCCGTGCCGGACCACGCGGTCGGCATGCGGATCGTCCTCGACCTGTTCGAGGAGGTCGGGCCCTCGATCCACACGTCCAACGTGGTGGCCGTCGGCCACCGCGTGGTGCAGGGCGGCTCGGTGTTCGACGCGCCGGCCCTGATCGACGACGACGTGGTGGAGAAGATCGACGCCCTGTCCCCGCTGGCGCCCCTGCACAACCCGGCGCACATCACCGGGATCAAGGTCGCCCGGCAGCTGCTGCCGGACGAACCGCAGGTCGCGGTGTTCGACACGGCGTTCTTCGAGAAGCTGCCGGCCGAGGCCGCCACGTACGCGATCGACAAGAAGGTCGCCGCCGCGCACCAGGTGCGCCGCTACGGCGCCCACGGCACGTCGCACCAGTACGTGTCGCAGGAGGTGGCCCGGTACCTCGACCGCCCGGTCGGCGAGCTGAACCAGATCGTGCTGCACCTGGGCAACGGCGCGTCGGCGTCGGCGGTCAAGGGCGGCCACGCGGTGGACACCTCGATGGGCCTGACGCCGCTCGAGGGCCTGGTGATGGGCACGCGCTCCGGCGACATCGACCCGGCCGTCGTCTTCCACCTGTACCGGAACGCCGGCATGTCGATCGACGACATCGACGACCTGCTGAACCGACGCTCCGGCATCAAGGGGCTGTCCGGGGAGAACGACTTCCGGGCGCTGCACGACCTGATCGCCGCGGGGAACGCCGATGCGGCGCTCGCCCTGGACGTGTACGTGCACCGGCTGAAGAAGTACGTCGGCGCCTACTACGCGATCCTCGGCCGGCTCGACGTGCTGACCTTCACCGCGGGCGTCGGCGAGAACGACGATGTGGTGCGCGCGCGGGTGTGCGAGGGGCTCGAGCCGCTCGGTATCGTGCTCGACCCGGAGCGCAACGCCGGCCGCGGTGGCCCGAAGGTGATCTCGGCGGAGGGTTCGCCGGTCACCGTGCTGGTGATCCCGACCAACGAGGAGCTGGCGATCGCCCGCCAGTCGCTGGCGGTGGTCGAGGGCCGCTGAGGCCTTCTGCTCACCGGTGCCCCGGTCCGCTCGTCGGGCCGGGGCACCGCTGCGTCCGGCACCCGCCGGTCAGGGCAGCCGAACCGTCCGCATGGCCCGCAGCGCCTGCGTGTAGACGACCGGCCAGAGCTCGTGCCCCAGCCCGAACAGCCGCTCCAGCCCCACCGTCGGCCCGCCCCACGGACCCAGCACGCCGTGGGTGCCCCGCTGCACCGCGATCGTCTGCTGCCGGGTGTGCAGCCACAACCCTTCGGGCCCGTGCCGACCCCCGAGCCCGGACGGTCCCCAGCCGGACTGCGGCGCCCCCATCGACGCCCAGCTGGCGACGTACCCCTCGTTGACGTTCACCGACCCGGCGCGGACGCGCCGGGCGAGTGCGGCCCCGCGTCGCGCCGACGCCGTCCAGATGCTCGCGTTCAGGCCGTACTCGCTGTCGTTCATCGCGGCGACGGCCTCGTCGTCCGACGACACCGGGCTCAGCGCCACCACCGGACCGAAGGTCTCCTCGCGGCACAGCAGGGCCGTGGCCGGGACGTCGGTCAGCACCGTCGGCTCGTAGAAGTACGGACCGAGGTCAGGTCGCTCGTGCCCGCCGGTCAGCACCCGCGCACCCTGGCCGACGGCGTCCTCGACGTGCTCGACCACCCGCGCGAGCTGGCCCGCCGACGTCAGCGACCCGACGTCCGAGCGGTAGTCCAGCCCCGCACCCAGCCGTAGCGCACGCGTCCGGGCGACGAAGGCCGGCACGAACTCGTCCCACACGGCGCGGTGCACGTACACGCGCTCGACGGTCACGCAGATCTGCCCTGCGCCGGCGAACGCTGCCCGCACCACCCCGGCGGCCGTGACGTCCACGTGCACGTCCTCGGCGACGTAGAGGGCGTTCTTGCCGCCCAGCTCGAGCGTCGCGGGCACCAACCGCCGTCCGGCCTGCGCGGCGACCGTGCGACCGGCGCCCGTGGAGCCGGTGAAGACGACGGCGTCGGCCGCGTCGACCACTGCCGAGCCGATGTCCGGCCCGCCGGTGACCACCTGCAGCACGCCGACCGGCAGACCCGCGTCCTCGAGCAGCTCCGCGGCCCACAGGGCCGTCAGCGTCGTCTGCGGGTCGGGGCGCAGCACCACGGCGTTGCCCGCCACCAGGGCCGGCAGCGCATCGCCGAGGGCCATGGTCAGCGGCACGTTCCACGGCGCCACCACGCCGACCACCCCGATCGGGTGCCGCACCACCCGGGTGGACGTCAGCCCGGGCAGCAGCCCGGCGGCGTGCCGGGTGGCCAGGTACGAGCGGGCGCGGACGGCGTAGTGCCGCGCCACGTTGGCGACGTCCGCGACCTCCTCGAACGCATGGGTCCGGGCCTTGCCCGTCTCCACCTGGATGAGGTCGAGCACGTCGCTCTGCCGTTCGAGCAGCAGGTCGTGCAGCCGCAGCAGCACGGCCGTCCGCTCCCGCAGCGGGGCGGCGGACCACAGCCGCTGGGCGGCACGCGCGGTCCGGACGGCGTGCACCACGTCCTCCGGCCGGGACAGCGGGACGGCGGCGATCGGTGCACCGGTGAACGGCGCGTGCGCGACGTGGACGGCATGGCCGGGGCCGGCGACCACCCTGGCCAGCAGCGTGCGCAGGTCGTCCGGCTCGAGCACGTAGGTGGCGAGCGGGTCCGTCTCCGGGTCGTGCAGCTGGGCGTGTGCCGGGTCCGGCTGCCCTGCGTCGTGCGCCATCGCGTCAGGGTACGTCCGCCGCCTGTCGGAGCCACTTCGGAGCCACGTCGGAGCCACGTCGGAGCCACGTCTGGGCGCAGTCGGGCGCCGTGGGGCGCACCCGGTCGAACGCAGTCGGGCGCAGCAAGTGGGTGGGGCGCCCGCCGTCCGGCGGCTGCCCCACCCACGTCGTGCACTCAGCCCAGCGTCGCGCGCACCTCGTCGACCAGCAGCCCGACCACGGCCGCCCGAGCCTCGGCCGCCGACCGCGCGGCCAGCGCCGCCGCCGCCATCTCGCGGCACCGCTCGAGGGTGTGGTGCCGCACGGCGTACCGCACCGCCGGCACGGCGCCCGCCGACATCGACAGGCTGGTCACCCCGAGGCCCACCAGGACCAGCGCCATCAACGGGTCGGCCGCCGACTCGCCGCACACCCCGACCGGCTTGCCGAGCGTCACCCCGGCGCGAGCCGTGACGGCGACGAGGTCGAGCACCGCCGGCTGCCACGGGTCGAGCAGGTCGGCCAGCTCACCACGCAGCCGGTCGGTCGCCATCGTGTACTGCGCGAGGTCGTTGGTGCCGAGGGAGACGAAGTCCACCTCCGCGAGCAGCTGCTCGGCGCGCAGCGCGGCCGAGGGCACCTCCACCATCACCCCGACGGTGGCGACCCCCGCGGCTCGGGCCCGGGCCGCGAACTCCCGGGCCTCGTCCACCGTGGCGATCATCGGAGCCATCACCCAGGGCGTGGTACCCGTCTCCCGCTGCGCGTCGGCGAGCGCCGCCAGCTGGGTGTCGAGCAGCTCCGGGTGGGTGCGCACCTGGCGGTAGCCCCGCACGCCGAGCGCCGGGTTCTCCTCGTCGGGCTGCGTGGCGAAGGTCAGCGGCTTGTCCGCGCCTGCGTCGAGCGTGCGGACCACCACCTTGCGCTCACCGAGCGACCGGAGGACGACGGCGTAGGTCTCCGCCTGCTCCTTGCGGGTCGGTGCCGTGGACCGCTCGAGGAAGAGCACCTCGGTGCGGAACAGGCCGACGCCCTGCACCGGCTGCGGCGCCACGCGCTGGGCGTCCTCGGCCGTGCCGATGTTCGCGAGCAGCTGGACGGGGTGGCCGTCCGCCGTGGCGCCCGGTGCGGTGTCCTCCTCGAACACGCGCTCGGTCGCCGCCCGCCGCGCCAGCGCCGCCCGCAGCTCGTCGTCCGGGTCGACGGTCACGGTGGACGTCGCCGAGTCGACGGCGACCTCGACGCCCTCGGGCAGGTCGGTCGCACCCGTGACGCGGACCAGGCACGGCAGGCCCAGCTGGCCCGCGATGATCGCGGTGTGGCCCGTCGGGCCGCCCAGCTCGGTGACGATGGCCAGCACGTTGGCCAGGTCGAGCGCCGCCGTGTCCGCCGGTGCGAGGTCGCGCGCGACCACCACGGACGGCCTGGTCAGCTCGGGGACGCCGGGTGCCGGCAGCCCCAACGCGCGGGCCACCACCCGGTCACGCACGGACCGCAGGTCGGTGACGCGCTCGGCCAGGTACCCGCCCGCCTGCTCGAACATCGCGGCGAACTTGTCCACCACGGCGTCGATCGCCGCGACCGGCGGCTCGCCGGCGTCGAGCCGGGCGAGCACACCCGTGCGCAGCGCCGGGTCGGCCGCCATCTGCGCGGTCGCGGCCAGCACCTCCTTGACGGTGCCGGAGGAGCGGTCGGACTGCGCCTGCAGGCCCTCCGCGACGTCCGTGAACGCCTGCCCCACCGCGGCGCGCACCTGCTCCGGTCCGGCCGGTGCACCGTCCACCAGCAGCGGCGCGTCGGCGGCGGGGGCCGGTGCCGGGCGCACCTGCACGACGGGGCCGACGGCGGTCCGACGGCCGACGCCGACGCCGTGCAGCACGGCACCGGACGCGGCCCCCACCGCCGCGGTCACGACGTCGCCTCGGGTGCGTCCAGGTCGCGGGAGAGCAGGTCGACGAGGCCGTCGAGCACCTCGTCCGCCTTCGGTCCCTCGGCTGCGAGGGTCACCTGGGCACCGCACGGCACGCCGAGCGACATCACCAGCAGGATGCTCGACGCGTCCACCGGCAGCCCGCCCTCGGTGGCGATGGTGACCGGAGTGCCGCCGGCGGCCACCGCCTGCGTGAAGAGCATCGCGGGACGGGCGTGCAGCCCCACCCGGGACGCCACGGTGACAGTTCGTTCTGCCATGTCGTCAATCGCCTTTCGTCAGGTCGTCCAACGTCGCGGTCAACAGCTGCTGGGTGCCGGTCAGGCGGCCCGGGCCACGGCCGGCCGCGCCACGGGCTCGTCGGCGAGCTCCGCGTCAGAGCCCTGTCCGAGCCGCTTCATCGCCAGCACCGCCAGGGCGGACACCACGGTGCCGACCACCAGCGCCAGCAGGAACAGCAGCGGCTTGCTGATCAGGGCCAGCACCCAGATGCCGCCGTGCGGGGCCAGCTGGCCGCTGCCGAAGGCCATCACCAGGCCACCGGTCACGGCGCCGCCGAGCATGAACGACGGGATCATCCGCAGCGGATCCGCCGCGGCGAACGGGATGGCGCCCTCGGAGATGAAGGAGAGGCCGAGCAGCCACGCGGACTTGCCGGACTCCCGCTCGTTCTCCGTCCACAGTGCCGGACGGACGACGGTGGCCAGCGCGACGGCCAGCGGCGGGACCATGCCCGCGGCCATCACGGCCGCCATCACCTTGGCCGGGGCGGCCGACGTGCTGGCCGCGTTGGCCAGGCCGGTGGTGGCGAAGACGTAGGCCACCTTGTTCAGCGGTCCGCCGAGGTCGAAGCACATCATCAGGCCCAGGATCACCCCGAGCAGCACCGCGCTGCCGCCGGACAGGCTGGACAGCCAGCTCGAGAGCCCGTCGTTCAGCGCCTTCATCGGCGGGCCGATCACCAGGGCGGTCAGCACACCGACCACGGCGACGGACAGCAGCGGGATCACCACCACGGGCATCACGCCGCGCACGCCCTTGGGCACCTTCCAGCGGGAGATCCACAGGGCCAGGAAGCCGCCGAGGAAGCCGGTGACGATGCCGCCCAGGAACCCGGCGCCGACCAGACCGGCCGCGAAGCCGCCCACCATGCCGGGCACGATGCCCGGACGGTCGGCGATGCCGTAGGCGATGTACGCCGACAGGGCCGGGACCAGGAAGGCGAACGCCCACTTGCCGATCCAGAACAGCAGCACGGCCCAGGCCTGCGCGGAACCGACGGAGAACCCGTCGGCGATCCACTTGGCGAACGCCGCACCGTCGGTGCCGTTCACCACCTTGGTCACCTCGATGGCGCCGTTGGAGGGCCACGCCACGGTCGCGATCAGGAAGCCGATCGCGATGAGGATGCCGCCGGCGGCGACGAACGGGATCATGTAGGAGACACCGGTCATCAGGTACTGCCGGATGCGGTGCCCCACGCCGACGGTCCGCGCGGGCGCGGCCGCGACGGGCACCGGTGCGGCGGCGGCCCCGGCGGCCGGGACCGTCCCCGCTGCACGGGCGGCCTCCACCGCGGCGACCGCCTGGGCGATCACCCCGGGGGCGTCGTGCACGGCCTTCTTCACGCCGACGTCCGTGATGGGCTTGCCGGCGAACCGCTCCTTGCCCTGCACGTCCAGGTCGGCGGCGTAGATCACGCCGTCCGCCTCGGCGATGAGCGCGGGGTCCAGCGGGACGGACCCCGCGGCACCCTGCGTCTCGACGTGGACCTCGTGGCCGGCCGCCTTGCCGGCCTGCTCGAGGGCCTCAGCTGCCATGTAGGTGTGCGCGATGCCCGTGGGGCATGACGACACGGCGACGAACTTCATGCGGGAACCACCTCTCGGGTGATGATCTCGGCAACGGTGGCGGCGTCCGGCGCGTCGGTCAGCGACTGCCGGAACTCCGGGTGCACCAGGCGGCGCGCGAGCGCCGCCAGGATCTTCAGGTGGTCGGCGTCACCGGAGGCGGGCGCCGCGATGAGGAAGACCAGGGTCGCGGGCCCGTCGGGGGCACCGAAGTCCACGCCGCCCGGCACCTTGCCCAGCGCCAGGCTGGGGGTGGTGACGTACTCGGACCGGGCGTGCGGCAGGCCGATGCCGCCGGGCATGCCGGTGGCCATCTGCGCCTCGCGCGCCTTGACGTCGGCGGCGAAGCCGTCGGCGTCGGTCACACGGCCCGCCGCCACCAGCTTGTCGATGAGCTGGCGGACGACGTCGTCCCGGTCGGTGGCGACCACGTCGACGGCGACGAGGTCGGGGGTGATCAACGAGGTGCTCACGTCACAGCTCCTTCAGTGCGAGGCGGGGATCGGGGTTCTCGATGACGTGGACGGCCTCCACGTCGACGTCGGCGGGGTCCGGGACCGCGGTGCCCGGCATCATCACGGCGGCCCGTCCCCACGCCACGGCGGCACGCAGCCGCTCGGCCGGGGTGCCGGTGGCGCCCAGGTAGCCGGCGAGGGTGGTGTCGCCCGCGCCGACGGTGGACAGCGGCACCAGGGCGGGCCCACCGGCCCACCACGTGCCGTCCGCCAGCACCAGCAGCGCACCGTGGGCGCCGAGGCTGACCAGCACGGCCTTGGTGCCCACGGACATCACCTCGTGCGCCGCCTCGACGACGTCGCCGACCGTGCTCAGCTCGCGGCCGACCAGGTCGGCCAGCTCCTCGTCGTTCGGCTTGACCAGGCACAGGCCGCCGGCCCGCACGGCCCTGGTGAACGGGGTGCCGGAGGTGTCGAGCACCAGCGGCACGCTGTACCGGGCGGCCAGGCCCGCCAGCCGGACGAAGAACGACTCCCCCGCACCGGCCGGCAGGCTCCCGGCGGCGACCAGGGCGGCCGGTCGGCTGACCAGCTGCGCCTCGACCGCCGCGAGCAGCGCGTCGACCTCGGCGGCGGACAGCTGGGGACCCGGTGCGTTGACCTTCGTGGTGGTGCCGCGCGAGTCGACCAGCGTCAGGTTGGTGCGGGTGTCCCCCGCGATCGGCACCGGCACGGCCGGCACCTGGTGCTCGTGCAGCAGACGCACCAGGTAGTCGCCGTCGGCGCCGCCCACCGGCAGCACCGCGCGCGTCTCCACACCCTGCCGGGCGAGCACCCGGGACACGTTGATGCCCTTGCCGCCGGGGTGCACGTGCGCGGCGTGCGCCCGGTTGACCTCGCCGACCTCGAGCCGGTCGACGTCGAGGGCCCGGTCCAGGCTCGGGTTCGGGGTCAGCGTGACGATCATGCGCGCACCACCCTCAGTCCGGCCGACTCCAGCTCCTCGGCGAGCTCGGCGTCCACGCCGGCGTCCGTGATCAGCGTGTCGACGGCGCCGATCGGGGCGACGTGGACGAAGTCGGCCCGGCCCACCTTGGTGTGGTCGGCCAGCACCACCGTCCGTCGCGCGGCGGCCACCAGCGCCCGCTTGACCGACGCCTCGGCCAGGTCCGGGGTGGTCAGCCCGTGCTCGACGCTGATCCCGTTGGTGCCGAGGAAGGCGACGTCGGCGTGGATGTCGCCCAGGTCCCGCAGCGCCCACGTGCCGACGGCCGCGAGCGTGCGACCCCGCACCGTGCCGCCGACCAGGTGCAACGTGATGCCCTGCCGGGTGGCGAGCACCGTGGCGACCGGCAGCGCGTGGGTCACCACCGTCAGCTCCCGGTCGCTCGGCAGCAGCTCGGCCAGCCGCACCGTGGTGGTGCCGGCGTCGAGGATGATCGCGCCCCCGTCGGGCAGCTCGTCGAGCGCCGCCTTGGCGATGCGCTCCTTCTCTCCGGACAGGACGCCCTCGCGGTCGGCGATGCCGGGCTCGAAGCCGAGGCGCTCGACCGGGATCGCGCCGCCGTGCACCCGGCGCACCAGGCCGTGCCGCTCGAGCGCGGTCAGGTCGCGGCGCACGGTCTCGGGCGTGACGTCGAGCTCGACCGCCAGCGAGGCGACGTCGACCCGCCCCTCGCTGCGCGCCCGCGCCAGGATCTGCTGGTGCCGCTCCGGTGCGTACACGGTGACTCCGTCGTCCTCAGACCGGACGGGCCCTGCGCCGCGTCCGTGGCAGTGAGACTCTCGCCCGCGACGCCGGATGTCAACCCTAAGCAAGCACACTCGGACATAGCCGGGTCCGATCGGGCACCGGTTGGCCCGGAAACGGGACCTTGGTCCCATTCGGTCGCGCTGATCGGACATCGCCTACCGCCCCCGATGTCCGGGGCTGTGGGATCGCATCCACGCCGTGCGTCCGCGCACGTCCCGGCACACGCCGAGCGTCCCGCGCGGGCGGCGCTCGCGCCAGACGAGCGGGCCACCGGTTCCGGACGTGCCGCCACCGGTTCGGGACGTGCCGCCACCGCTTCCGGACGTGCCGCCACCGGGAGCGGGCACGACGAAGGGCGCCGCGGGCGCGGTGCGGGGACCTTCTGGAGTGATCCCCGCACCACGGCCGCGACGCCCTTCGACAGCGGCTCCCGGGCCGCGTCACCAGCCCGGGAGCCGACCGCCGAGGCCCGTCAGGCCTCGTTCACCGAGGAGATGAGCTGGTACAGCTCGTCGGCGTCCTTCACCTCGAGCACGCGTGCCGCCTGCTCGGGGTCGGCGAACACCAGCGCGATCTTCGACAGGATCGACAGGTGCTCGTCGCCGACGCCGGCGATGCCCACCACGACCCGGACGGGCTTGTCCGGGCCCCACTCGATCGGCTCGTCGTACCGGACCAGGCACAGGGCCGACCGGACGATCTGCCCCTTGCTCTCGTCCGTTCCGTGCGGGATGGCCAGGAAGCTGCCCATGTACGTCGACATGGACCGCTCCCGCTCGGCCATCGCCTCCACGTAGGCCGGTGTGACGGCTCCGGCGCGGACCAGGAGCTCACCGGCCTCCCGGATGGCCTCGTCCTTGGTCCGGGCCGTGCCCGGCACCACCACGAGGTCCCGGGTCAGGACGTCCGTCACGAGGCGCTCCTGTCGCCGGCCGGTGTCGCCGCCGACTTCGCCTCCGCCACGACCTGGTCGTAGACCGGGCTGGCCAGGAAGTTGTCGACGGACAGGTGCCGCGAGCTCGGCGCGTGCCGCCGGGCGCGGTCGGTCAGCTCGCTCTGGCTGATCACGATGTCCGCCCCGTCCTCGAGGTTCGCCACCGCCTTGTTGACCACCGAGATGTCCGACAGCCCCGCCTTGCGCAGCTTGTCGCGCAGGATGCTGGCGCCCATCGCGCTCGAGCCCATGCCCGCGTCGCAGGCGAAGACGATCGAGTGGATCGGACCGGCGGCGACCGGCGCAGCGGCGGATCCCGCAGCGGCACCCGACAGCGAGCCGAGCGCGCTGCTCGACTTGCCCTTGTTGGCCTCGGTCTGGGCGATCGCGGCCGACAGGTCGCCGGACTCGCCGAGCTCGAGGTCACGACGGCGCTGCGCCCGCAGGATCACCGCGGCGACGACGAACGACACGGCGGCCGACAGCACCACGGACAGGATGACGCCGACGTAGCTGCCCCTCGGGGTCGCCGCGAGCACGGCGATGATCGAGCCAGGGGCGGCCGGACCACGCAGACCGGAGCCGAACACCACGTTGGTCGCCACACCGGTCGCACCGCCGAGGATCGCGGCGATGATCAGCGCCGGCTTCATCAGCACGAACGGGAAGTACACCTCGTGGATGCCGCCGAAGAACTGGATGATGATCGCGCCGGGGGCGGAGCTCTTGGCGACGCCGACACCCAGCAGCGCGTAGGCCAGCAGGATGCCGAAGCCCGGACCGGGGTTCGCCTCGACCAGGAACAGCAGCGACTGACCGTGCTGGGTGACCTGCTGCGCACCGAGCGGCACCAGCACGCCGTTGCCGATCGCGTTGTTGAGGAACAGCACCTTGGCGGGCTCGACGATCAGGCTCATCAGCGGGAGCAGCTGGTGGGACGCCATCGCGTCGACGACGTGGCCCAGGGCCTTGCTGACCGAGGTGATCACCGGCGCGAACAGGAAGAACGCACCGACGGCCATGGCCGCGCCGGCGATGCCGGCGGAGAACATGTCGACGAGCATCTCGAAGCCGGGACGGATCTTGCCGGCCCAGATGGAGTCGATCTTCTTCATCACCCAGGCGGAGGCCGGGCCGACGATCATGGCGCCGAGGAACATCGGCACGGTGGAGCCCACGATCATGCCGACGGCGACGATCGAGGCGACCACGGCCCCGCGGTCCTTGTAGACGATCCGGCCGCCCGCGTTCGCGATGAGCAGCGGGAGCAGGTACGTGATCATCGGGCCGACCAGGCCGACGTACTGGTGGAAGGTCGTGCCGTCCTTGGCCTGCGCGAGCGCCGTGGCGGCACCCTGCCAGCTCATCGCGTCGGCGTTGCCGAACCCGCCGAGGATGCCGTTGGGCGTCCAGCCGGCGGCGATGAACAGGGTGGTGATCAGGCCCCAGGCGAGGAACGCCGGGAGGTTCGGCATGATCATGGACGTCAGGAAGGCCCCGAACCGCTGGACCCTGACCTGTGCGCTCTTGCCCCGGCGCACGGTGGGGACGGCTGCCGCACTAGCGGACATCCCGCTCACTCTCCGTTCGGTGTGACGGTCGGTCGGGCTCTCGCCCGGGTCCGGCACTGAGGGATCTTCATTGATCGCGTCCTGCTCCCCGGGGCACCTGCACCCCCGGGACTGGTGCCGGGCGGCCGTCGCCGACCGCCCGGCGGTCACGCCCCTTACGGCTCGATCGTGACCTTGATGCCCGTCCCGTTCCGGACGACGTCGAGGCCGTCGCGGATCTGGTCCAGCGGCAGCCGGTGGGTGATGAGGTCCGCCACCGGCACGCTGCCGTCGGCGATGTGGGCGAGGGCCTGCTTGTTGTGCGCAGGGCTCGACCCGTTGGCGCCCCAGATCGTCAGCTCGCGGTAGTGCACGAGGTTGGAGTCCAGGGTGATCGTCGGCTTGTCCTTGGGGAGGCCGCCGAACAGGCTGATCCGGCCGCGCGGGGCCAGCATGCGCAGGCCCTGCTCCTGCGCCGCGCCGGAGGCGGCGGCCGTGATGACGAGGCTCGCGCCCTTGCCGTCCGTCAGGTCGAGGACGGCCTGCACGGGGTCGACCTCGGCGGAGCAGATGGCCGCGTCCGGCTTGACGATCTCGGCGGCGAGGTCGAGACGCTCGCGGCTGAGCTCGACGAGGAACACCTTCGCCGCACCACGGGCCCGGGCCAGCCGCACGTGCAGGCAGCCGATGGGACCGGAGCCGACGACGACGACCACGTCGCCCTCGTGCGTGTCCGCGAGCTCCTGCGCGTTGATCGCGCAGGCGAAGGGCTCGCTGACGGACGCCTCGGCGAACGAGACGCCGTCGGGGATGCGGTTGAGGCCGTCCACCGCCAGCACCTGCGGCGGCACGATCATGTACGGCGCGAACCCGCCGTCGAAGTCGTAGCCCATCGACAGCTGGTTGGGGCAGATGGTCATCAGGCCGGCGGTGCAGAACTCGCACTTCCCACAGGGGATGGCGGCGATGACCTGCACGCGGTCCCCCGCCGCCCAGCCGGTCACACCCTCGCCGACCTCGACGACCTCGCCGGCGATCTCGTGGCCCATGACGCGCGGCGGCTGCATCCGCTGGTGACCCGCGGAGGCGATCTTCACGTCCGTGCCGCACATGGAGCAGGCGCGCACGCGGATCTTCACCTCGCCGGCAGCGACCTGCGGCTCCGGGGACTCCTCGATGCGCACGTCGCCCGGGGCGTAGAAGCGGAAGACCTTCATCGTTCTCCTTCGTTCGTGGTGCCCACGCTCCGGGCGGGGTGCGGGCGGACGGGCAGCGCGGTCATGCGCGCACCACCCGAGGTCCGGCAGCCTCGATCTCGTCCACCAGCTCGGGTGCCGCGTCGGTGTCCGTGACGAGCACGTCCACCGCGGACAGCGGAGCGACCAGGGCGAAGTCGGAGACGCCGAGCTTGGTGTGGTCCGCGAGGACCACGACGCGTCGGGCGGCGGCCACGAGCGCACGCTTGACCTGGGCCTCCGCCAGGTCCGGCGTGGTCAGGCCGCGCTCGACGGTCACGCCGTTGGCGCCGAGGAACACGACGTCGGCGTGGATCTGGGTGAGGGCCGCCAGCGCCCACGAGCCGACCGCCGCCAGCGTGCGGCCGCGGACGGTGCCGCCCACCAGGTGCAACGTGATGTTGGGCCGCCCGGCCAGCATGGTGACGATCGGCAGCCCGTGGGTCACCACCGTCAGATCGCGGTCGGTGGGCAGCATCGACGCGAGGCGGATGGTGGTGGTGCCGGCGTCGAGGATGATGGCGCCGCCGTCGGGCAGCTCGTCGAGCGCGGCCTTGGCGATCCGCTCCTTCTGGGCGGACATCACGCGCTCACGGTCGGCGATGCCCGGCTCGATCCCGAGCCGCTCGACCGCCACCGCACCACCGTGCACGCGACGCAGCAGACCGAGGCGCTCGATCGCGGTCAGGTCGCGGCGGACCGTCTCCGGCGTGACGTCCAGCTCGACCGCCAGCGACGCGACGTCGACCCGACCCTCGGTCCGCGCACGGGTGAGGATCTGCTGGTGACGTTCGGGTGCGTACATCGGTCTCCGTCGACTCGACCGGGCTGCAGTGCCCGCGACGTCAGAGCATGATGTCCACTCGGACAGATGTCAAGCACATCCGGACTCAACCGGCGGCATCACCACATCGGTTTACGTGTGAAACGGGCATCCGAACGGTCATGTTCGCAGGTGAGCCCGCTGTTCCCACCCAACCGGGCACACCCCGTCCGGGCGGTTCGACCAGCCAGGACGGGCGCTCGGGCCGGCACGACGGAGCCCGGTGCGCGACGATGGCGCACCGGGCTCCGGTGGTCGTGCGATGCCGTGCCAGGCCGTGCCCCGCCCTCCGGGGCGGAGCCGGACCGGCTCAGCGGGGCTGGTACGGGGAGACGACGACCTCCACGCGCTGGAACTCCTTGAGGTCCGAGTAGCCGGTGGTCGCCATCGCCCGGCGCAGGGCGCCGATCAGGTTCAGCGTGCCGTCGGCCGTCCGGCCCGGGCCGAACAGGATCTGCTCGAGGGTGCCGGCGGTGCCGACCTCGACGCGCTCGCCGCGCGGCAGGTCCGGGTGGTGCGCCTCCGGCCCCCAGTGCCAGCCACGGCCGGGCGCCTGCGTGGCGCGGGCGAGCGCCGCTCCGAGCATCACCGCGTCCGCACCGCACGCGATCGCCTTCACCAGGTCGCCGGAGCGACCCACACCGCCGTCGGCGATCACGTGCACGTACCGGCCACCGGACTCGTCCAGGTAGTCGCGCCGGGCGGCGGCGACGTCCGCCACCGCCGTCGCCATCGGGGCGTGGATGCCCAGCGACACACGGGTGGTGTGCGCCGCTCCCCCGCCGAAGCCGACCAGCACGCCCGCGGCACCCGTGCGCATCAGGTGCAACGCCGCCGTGTACGTCGACGCCCCGCCGACGATGACGGGCACGTCGAGCTCGTAGATGAAGCGCTTGAGGTTGAGCGGCTCCGCGCGGCCGGAGACGTGCTCGGCCGAGACCGTCGTGCCGCGGATGACGAACAGGTCGACCCCCGCGTCCACCACGGTGCGCCAGTGCTCCTGGGTCCGCTGCGGGGACAGCGCGCCGGCCACCGTGACCCCGGCGGCGCGCACCTCCTGGAGGCGGGCGGTGATGAGCTCGGGCTTGATGGGCTGGGAGTAGATCTCCTGCATGCGCTCGGTCGCCCGGGACGGATCCAGGGTGGCGATCTCGGCGAGCAGCGGCTCGGGGTCGTCGTAGCGCGTCCACAGGCCCTCGAGGTCGAGCACGCCGAGGCCGCCGAGGCGGCCCAGCTCGACGGCCGTGGCAGGGCTCATCACCGAGTCCATCGGTGCGGCGAGCACCGGCAGGTCGACGTGGTAGGCGTCGATCTGCCAGCCGACGTTGACCTCCTCCGGGTCGCGGGTGCGCCGGGACGGCACCACCGCGACGTCGTCGAAGGAGTACGCGCGGCGACCGCGCTTGCCACGTCCGATCTCGACCTCGCTCACCGGCCCAGGCTACCGGCGTGCCGAGCACGGCCGTGTCGGTGCCCGGTGCCATCCTGGCGCCGCAGCGGGGGTACGACGAGGTCGGCGCAGCACCGGCAGTGAGGGCACGATGACGACGAGCTGGAGCGAGGGGCCGCTGCTCGGCTTCGACACCGAGACCACCGGTGTTGACGTGGACAGCGACCGCATCGTCACCGCGGCCCTGGTCCGCCGGGACGCGACCGGCACCAGCATCACCACGTGGCTGATCGACCCCGGCGTCCCGATCCCCGCCGAGGCCGCCGCGATCCACGGCATCACTACCGAGCACGCCCGTGAGCACGGCAGGCCGCCGCGGGAGGCGCTGGAGGAGATCGCCGTCGAGCTAGCAGAGGCGTTCCGCGCCGGTGTCCCCGTGGTGGCGTACAACGCGTCGTTCGACCTGCGGCTCCTGGACGCGGAGCTGCGCCGGCACCGCCTGCCGACGCTGCCGGACCGGCTCTACCAGGCCGCCCGCCCGGTGATCGACCCCCTGGTGCTGGACCGCGCGGAGGACCGGTTCCGGCGGGGCAAGCGCAAGCTGGTGGACCTGTGCGGCTTCTACCGCGTGATCGAGTCCGGCTCGCTGCACAGCGCCGACGTGGACGTCGTCGCCACCCTGGACGTGCTCGAGCGGATCCTCGGCCGGTTCCCGCACCTGGCGGAGCTCGACCTGGACACGCTGCACGAGTACCAGGTGTCCGCCCACCGGGCCTGGGCCGAGGGGTTCAACGCCTGGCGCGCCGAGCAGGGCCTCGACGGCCCCGGTGCCGAGCTCGTCTGGCCGACACGCGAACCGGCCGGCACCCTCTGGTAGGGGCGCCGGCCGGTCCGGGTCGAGCGGGTCAGTGCGTCGAGCTGGTCAGTGCGTCGAGCTGGTCAGTGCGTCGAGCTGGTCAGTGCGTCGAGCTGGTCAGTGCGTCGAGCAGGTCAGTGCGAGGTGTAGTTCGGGGCCTCGACCGTCATCTGGATGTCGTGCGGGTGCGACTCCTTCAGCCCCGCCGGCGTGATCCGGATGAACTTCCCGCGCTCCTGCAGCTCCGGGATCGTGTGGGCACCGACGTAGAACATCGACTGGTGCAACCCGCCCACCAGCTGGTGCGCGACGGCCCCGAGGGGTCCGCGGTAGGGCACCTGGCCCTCGATGCCCTCCGGGACGATCTTCTCGTCGGACGGCACGTCGGCCTGGAAGTACCGGTCCTTGGAGTAGCTGACCCGGCCGCGGGAGGCCATCGCGCCGAGCGAGCCCATGCCGCGGTAGTGCTTGTACTGCTTGCCGTTGACGAACACGAGGTCGCCCGGCGACTCGTCGCAACCGGCGAGCAGCGAGCCCAGCATCACGGTGTCCGCACCGGCGACCAGCGCCTTGGCGATGTCGCCCGAGTACTGCAGGCCGCCGTCGCCGATCACCGGCACCCCGGCCGGCTTGCACGCCCGTGCCGCGTCGTAGATCGCGGTGATCTGCGGCACGCCGACGCCCGCCACCACGCGCGTGGTGCAGATCGACCCCGGGCCCACGCCGACCTTGACCGCGTCCGCACCGGCGTCGACCAGGGCCTTCGCACCCTCGTACGTCGCGATGTTGCCGCCGATCACCTGCACGTGCGCCGTCGCCGGGTCCGCCTTGAGCCGTCGGACCATGTCGAGCATCAGCCGGGCGTGCCCGTTCGCGGTGTCCACCACCAGCACGTCGACCCCGGCGTCGACCAGGGCCAGCGCGCGCTCCCACGCGTCGCCGAAGAACCCGATGGCCGCACCGACCACCAGGCGCCCCTCGGCGTCCTTGGTCGCGTCCGGGTACTGCTCGGACTTCACGAAGTCCTTGACGGTGATCAGGCCCTGCAGCACGCCGTGCTCGTCGACCAGCGGCAGCTTCTCCACCTTGTGCTTGGCCAGCAGCGCGGCGGCGTCCTCGCGGGCGATCCCCACCGGCGCGGTGACCAGCGGCATCGAGGTCATGGTCTCGCGCACGCGGCGCTGCTCGAACTCGGCGGCGGGGACGAACCGCAGGTCGCGGTTGGTGATGATGCCCAGCAGGTGCCGCTGGTCGTCCACCACCGGCAGACCGGACACCCGGTACGTGGCGCACAACCGGTCGAGCTCGGCGAGCGTGGCGTCCGGCCCCACCGTCACGGGGTCGGAGACCATGCCCGACTCGGAGCGCTTGACCAGGTCCACCTGGTGCGCCTGGTCGGCGATCGAGAGGTTGCGGTGCAGCACCCCGATGCCGCCCTGCCGTGCCATGGCCACGGCCATCCGCGACTCGGTGACGGTGTCCATCGCGGCGGACAGCAAGGGGACGCGCACGGAGATCTGGCGCGTGAGACGCGAGGTCGTGTCGACCTCGCTGGGGATGACGTCGGTCTCCCCGGGCAGCAGCAGGACGTCGTCGTACGTCAGTCCTGTGCGGCCGAACGGGTCGTGCTCCTCTGTCCGGCTCATCGGTCCATGGTACGGGGCCGGGACGGGCGTCCCGGCAGCGGTCGGGGGCGCCGGGAGGGTCCGACGGTCGGCCGGGGACCTCGGACCGGTCAGCGGATGATGCCGCGGCGCAGCCCGATGGCGACGGCCTGGGCCCGGTCCCGGGCGCCGAGCTTGCGGAACAGCCGCCGGGCGTGGGTCTTGACCGTGTCCTCCGAGAGGAACAGCTCCGCGCCGATCTGTGCGTTCGACTGGCCGTTGCTCATCCCGACCAGCACCTGCACCTCGCGTCGGGTCAGCTCGAGGTCGCCGGAGGAGCGTGCGCCGACCGACGCCAACGCCTCCGGGGTCAGCGGCAGCGAGCGCACGTCGTGCACCGACTCGACCTGGCTCGCGGAGACCGGCTGCGGCACCGTGACGGACCGGCCGGCACCGACGAGACCCGCCTGCACGTGCGCCGCGACCGCTGCGAGCTCGGCGCGACCGACCTCCGGCGCGAGGAAGCCACGGGCGCCCAGCGCCAGCGCGCGGTCCAGGGCCACGCCGTCGTCCGGCCCGGCGAGCAGCACCACCGCTGTGGTGGGGGCGACGCCCCGGAGCCGCCGGACGACCTCGACGGTGCCCGCACCGGGCAGGTGCGCGTCGATCAGCGCGATCGAGGGCGGCACCCGGCGGGCGAGCGCCAGCAGCTCCTCCGCGGTGGCGGCGGCGCGGACCGGCGCAAGCACGGGCACGCCGATCGACGCGACGACGAGGCGCTCGCGCACCGACGCCGACGCATGGCACACCACCACGCCAGCCACTCGGGTAACCCTCCCCTGCAACGGACACCCATCTGGGCGTTTACCGATACATCGGCCCGCTGGACAAGGACGTTAGCGGCACCGGAGGAACTGCTTGACGACGCGGTGCCGAATTGCCCCGTGGAGGGCGGTCGACCGGAATTGTCCGTGACCCGTTCGGGTGGATCAGAGCCGTATCACCCGAGAAATCGCCCCCCGTGACTCGAGGCTCCCACGGATTCGCCGAGCGCCGCCAGCACCTCGTGCAGCAGCCCGGTGAAGGTCCGCGCTCGGTGCACGGAGCGACCCAGCGGGAGCAGCTCGGCCGCCGGGTCGGGGACCATCACGAAGTGCGGCACCTCGGGCCGGTCCTCGGCGAGCCGCGCGACGGGCGCCAGGTCCGGCGCCTGCTGCTGGGACACGGTGACCAGCGCACCGGCCCGTGTCATCGCGACCAGCTCCACGGCGTGCCGACCCGACAAGGGGCCGCCCACCACGCGAGCGTCCACGCCGTGCTGCACCAGCGCCGCCGCGAGCGCGTGCGCCAGCAGCGGCCGCGGGGCACCGGACGGCACCAGGACGAGAACGACGGGCTGCCCCGTCGTCTCCTGGTCCGGCGTCACGTCCCGGAGGGCGCCCAGGGCGGCCGACCGCAGCACCGTCTCGGCGTCGGCGCCGGGGCGGTCGATCACGGTCCGGCGGCTCAGCGCCTCGAGCGCCGGCTCGACCAGGGCGGTCCACCAGCCGACCACGTCACCGCCGACGCCGATCCGCAGCAGTGCCGCGCACCCGTCGCCGTCACCGGCGAGAGCGGCGTCCACCACCGGACCCGGTGTCCGGGACGCGCTCGGCACCGGCACGGCGACCCGGTCGGGCACCGCGTCCAGGAGCGAACCGCCGGAGACCTCGGTGGCGAGCGCGATGCGCGCCGCCTCGCCGGGTGCGACGCCGTCGATGGTCAGCCGCCGCATCACCAGCAGCCGCGCGAGGTCCTCGGCGCCGTACCGACGGTGGGAGCCGGCGGGGTGCTCGGACGGCCCGAGGCCGTAGCGACGGTCCCACGTCCGCAGCGTCGCCGGTGCGACGCCGAGGCGACGGGCGACCGCGGCGACCGTGAGCGCCGGCGCCAGGTGCGCGGCCTGCTCGTCTTCGGCCATGACGCGATTGTGCCAGCCCGGAGAAGCCTGAGCACTGCAGTGGTCGCGCTCCCGCGCGTGGCGCCGTGGCCTGCACCGACACCTGGACCAGATCTGGGCAGGCGTCCATATCGTTTCACCGGGGCCGAACTTCCGACCGGGTCTTGAACAACCTGTGGCGCGGTTGCTACGGTGGCGACGCACCACTTGATCGACCCGCACCGCCGCTCGTCGTGGCGCCGGGACGGTCCGCTCGCAGCGGCCGACAAGGCCGAGGACATGAGGAGGACGACCAGATGGCCGAGATCTCGCGCTTGCCCGGTCCGGTGATGGACCTGTGGGAGTGGCAGTTCCAGGGAGCGTGCCGCGACGCCGACGAGAACCTCTTCTTCCACCCTGAGGGCGAGCGCGGCGCCGCCCGCCGCCGGCGTGCCGAGGCGGCCAAGGCGATCTGCGCCACGTGCCCGGTGATCAAGGAGTGCCGCGAGCAGTCGCTCGCCGTGCGCGAGCCCTACGGCGTGTGGGGCGGCCTGTCCGAGGACGAGCGTGCCGCCGTCCTGGCCGAGCGGTCGGGCCACCGGCACGTCGGCTGACGACGAGAGCCGCGTCCGGCGGACCCGAACGACGAGGGCCCCTCTCCCGCACCGGGAGAGGGGCCCTCGTTCATGACGGGGGGCTCGGATCAGCCCACGACCGCCAGCACGTCACGCGCGGACAGGATGAGGAACTCCTCGCCCGCGTACTTCACCTCGGTGCCGCCGTACTTGGAGTAGATGACCTTGTCACCCACCGCGACGTCGAGCGGCACGCGGTTGCCCTTGTCGTCGATGCGACCCGGGCCGACGGCGAGGACCTCGCCCTCCTGCGGCTTCTCCTTGGCGCTGTCCGGGATGACCAGACCGGACGCGGTCGTGGTCTCGGCCTCGAGGGCCTTCACCACGATCCGGTCCTCGAGGGGCTTGATGGAGACCGACACAGCGGACCTCCCCTTCGCATGTGAGTAGTTCAGCAGGTCAGTGCCGCACCGTCAGCCGCCGTCGTCGCGGTGCCGGGACCTGGGTGCGGTTGGCACACTCACCGGGAGAGTGCCAGCTCCTCACTCTAGGAACGCCTTAGCACTCGGTCAAGGCGAGTGCCAGCGCCGGGCGGCGTCGCCGCCGGTCGCCGTGCGAGGATCGCCGCATGGACGCCGCCAGCCTCTCGCTCCTGCTCAGCGAGCAGGGCTGGGCGTTGCTCAGCGCCCTGCCACCGTACGACGAGCAGCGCGTGATGGCCGTGTCCGCCCGGCTGCAGGCGGAGGGCCTGGACCCGGCACTCGTCGCCGCTGCACTGACCCAGTCGCGGCTGCGCGCGCGGGCGCGCACGAAGTTCGGGGACTTCGCGGACGGGATGCTGTTCACGCCGGCCGGTCTGGAGCAGGCGACCCGCCTGCCGGTGGCGGCGCACCACGCGCGGCGCTACCTCGCCGCCGGGCTGACCCGGGTGGCGGACCTGACGACGGGGATCGGCGCCGACGCGATGGCGCTGGCGGGCGTCGGGATCCAGGTGCTGGCGGTGGACGTCGACGAGGTGACCGCGGCGGTCGCGACGGTCAACCTGCGGCACTTCCCCGAGGCGCAGGTGCGCCACGGCGACGGTCTGCAGCTGGACCTCGCGGCCGAGGGCGTCGACGGCGTCTACGCCGACCCGGCACGGCGCAGCGCCGCCGGACGGCGCAGCTGGGAGCCGTCGGACTGGACCCCGCCGCTGGACGCGCTGCTGGCGCTGCGCGACCGCGTGCCCGCCGTCGGTCTCAAGCTCGGGCCAGGACTCCCCCACCGGCTCGTGCCCGACGGCGCTCTCGCCCAGTGGGTGTCCGTCGACGGTGACGTCGTCGAGGTGGGTCTGTGGTTCGGCCCCCTGTCACCCGAGGGCTCCGGACGGTCGGCACTGGTGCTGCGCGACGGCCGCGCGCACACGCTCACCGCCACCACGGGCGACGACGAGCGGCCGCCGGTCGGTGCCGTCGGCACCTACCTGTTCGAGCCGGACGGCGCGGTGATCCGCGCCGGACTGGTCGGCACCGTCGCGCACGACCTGCACGGCCGGCTGCTGGACCCCAGCATCGCGTACGTGACCGCCGACCGGCTGGTGCCCAGCGACGTCGCCACCGCGTACCGCGTCCTGGACGACCTGCCCTTCGGCGTGAAGCGGCTGCGCACCTACCTGCGCGAGCGCGGGGTGGGTCGCCTGACCGTCAAGAAGCGCGGCACCGCCGTCACCCCCGAGCAGCTGCGCGGCCAGCTCGACCTGCACGGCGACGCCGAGGCCACCGTGGTGCTCACCCGTGTCGGTGGCTCGCAGCGGGTGCTGCTCGTCGAGCCGGTGACGGGCGCGACGGCGCCGGCCGCCGGCCGGTCCGACCCTGCCGCCTCCGGCGGCGAGCCCGAGGAGCCCTGATGGCGGCACCCGTGCCCCTGCCGTTCGCCGTGTCCGAGCGGTCGACCATCGGCATCGAGTGGGAGGTCGCCCTGGTCGACGCCGACTCCGGCGACCTGCGGCAGGCGGCCCAGACCATCCTCCAGGCGGTGCGGGTCGAGGACGGCAGCGACCACCCGAACATCAGCCAGGAGCTCCTGCTCAACACGATCGAGGTGCAGAGCGGCAAGTGCCGGACCGTCGCGGAGGCCGCCGCGGACCTCCAGGTCGCGCTGGACCAGGTGCGCCACGTCGCCGAGCCCCTGCGGATCGACCTGATGGGGAGCGGTACCCACCCCTTCGCCCACTGGGCCACCCAGAAGGTCACCGACAAGCAGCGGTACGCCACGCTGATCGACCGCACCCAGTGGTGGGGCCGGCAGATGCTGATCTACGGCGTGCACGTGCACGTCGGCATCGAGGACCGCGCCAAGGTGCTGCCGCTCTCCCGCGCCATGCTCACGGTGTTCGGCACCATCCAGTCGCTGTCCGCGTCGTCGCCGTTCTGGGCCGGGGCCGACACCGGCTACGCCTCGAACCGCGCGCTGATCTTCCAGCAGCTGCCGACGGCCGGCCTGCCGCCGCAGTTCGACCGGTGGTCGCAGCTCGAGCAGTACGTCGGCGACATGGTGCACACCGGGGTGATCGACCAGGTCGATGAGGTGCGCTGGGACATCCGCCCCTCCCCGCGGTTCGGCACGCTCGAGATGCGCATCGCGGACGGTGCCGCGAACCTCCTCGAGGTCACCGCGATCTCCGCGCTGACCCACTGCTTCGTCGAGCACTTCTCCGAGCAGCTCGACCGGGGTGAGCCCCTGCCCACCCTGCAGCCGTGGTTCGTGCAGGAGAACAAGTGGCGCTCGGCGCGCTACGGCATGGACGCGATCCTCATCACGGATGCGGCGGGTGACGAGGAGCTGGTGACCGACTCGGTCACCCGGTGGCTGGAGGTCCTCGCGCCCGTCGCCGAGCGGCTCGGCTGCGGCGCCGAGCTGGAGCAGGTCCGTACCATCCTGCGCCGCGGAGCGTCGTACCAGCGGCAGCGTGCCGTGGCCCGGCGCAACGCGGGCGACCTGGGAGCGGTGGTCCGGGCGCTGGTCGAGGAGTTCAAGGCCGGTCGGCCGCTGTAGCGGCAGGGCCGACCGGCAGCTGCAGCGGCATGGACGCGTCGCCGTCGAGCTAGACGAGCACCTGGGTCAGCGGCATGGACGAGTCGACCGGCAGGTCCAGGGACGACGCCGGCCGTCCGCGGCGCAGCAGGGCCGAGCCGAGGGCCGCGATCATCGCGCCGTTGTCCGTGCAGTACCGGATCGGCGGGATGCGCAGCGTGATGCCGGCCTCCTCGCAGCGCAGCGCCGCCATGTCGCGCAGCTGCGAGTTCGCCGAGAAGCCGCCACCGACCACCAGGGTGTCCACACCGTGGGCCTTGCAGGCGGCGATCGCCTTGGCGGTCAGCACGTCGGCGACCGCGGCGGCGAACGACGCGGCGACGTCGCGCAGCGGGATCTCGAGCCCGGCGTCCTCACGGGCCTCCACCCAGCGCGCGACGGCCGTCTTCAGGCCGGAGAACGAGAAGTCCGTGGCGTGCGCCGCCTGGTCCTTGGCCGCGGTCAGACCGCGGGGGAAGCGGATCGCGTCGGGGTCGCCCTCGCGCGCGAGTCGGTCGATGTGCGGGCCGCCCGGGTACGGCAGGCCCAGCAGCCGGCCGACCTTGTCGAAGGCCTCCCCCGCGGCGTCGTCGAGCGTGGAGCCCAGCTCGGTCACCTCGACGGTGTCGTCGATGCGCAGCAGGGAGGAGTGCCCGCCGGAGACGACGAGGGCCAGCACGCGCTCCGGGAACTGACCGTCCACCAGCTCGTCGACCACGGCGTGGCCGATCACGTGGTTGACCCCGTACAGCGGACGGTCGAGCGCCACGGCGAGGGCCTTGGCGGCGGAGGCGCCGATGGTCAGCGGGCCGACGAGACCCGGTCCGGCGGTGACGGCGATCGCGTCGACCTGCTCGAGGCCCACGCCGGCAGTGGCCAGCGCGCGGCGCACGGTGGGCACCATCGCCTCGAGGTGGGCACGCGAGGCGATCTCCGGGATGATCCCGCCGAAGCGTGCGTGCTCGTCCATCGAGCTGGCGACGGAGTCCACCAGCAGCTCGTACCCGCTGACGAGGGCCACGCCCGTCTCGTCGCAGGACGTCTCGATGCCGAGGACGAGCGGGTCGGTGGATCCAGGCAGCGGCACGAGGACAGGATAGGCGAGCGGCCGCGGTCCGCCCGGCTGTGGCGCAGGTCACAGCGGGGCCGGGAAGCGACTCCAACAATTGAATGTTCAACGAGTTGTGAGCACCGACACCACACCTCTGGACACCTCGGACCTCGACGCCGAGCTCGACTCCGCCGGTCTCCTCGACGGAGCCACCGCCGACCTGCTGTTCCGGGAGGCCCGGACCGCCGGCGCCTTCACCGCCGACGAGGTCACGGACGCGCAGCTGCGGGCTGCCTACGACCTGGCCAAGTGGGGTCCGACGGCGATGAACGTCACCCCGCTGCGGATGCTCGTCGTCCGCACGCCCGAGGCCCGCGCCCGTCTCGCGGCGCACATGAACGAGGGCAACCGGCAGCGCGTGCTCGACGCGCCCGTCACGCTGCTGCTTGCCGCCGACACCCGCTTCCACCAGCACCTGCCGCTGCTCGCGCCGCACCGCGCCGAGATGGTGGACAGGTTCGAGGCGATGCCGCAGGTGCGCGAGCAGATGGCCCGCAACAACGCGTGGCTGCAGGCGGGCTACCTGATCGTCGCGCTGCGTGCCGCGGGGCTGGCCGCCGGTCCGATGGGCGGGATGGACGCCGCCGCGATCGACGCGGACCTGCTCGCCGGCACGGGGTGGGTCTCGTTGTTCGTCGTGAACGTCGGCCAGGCCGAGGGTGCGCAGTACCCGTTCCCGCGCGCCGCGCGACTGGACTGGGACCAGGCGACCCGAACGCTCTGACGCACCGCTGCCGCGGACCGCGGCACCGCACGCGCCTGACCGGGCCGACGTGAGCGGTCGGCCCGGTGAGGCGCGTCAGGCGGTCGTCTCCCCGGAAGACGTGGCCACCGGTCGCGACGGGTCGGACGACCACTGCGACCACGAGCCCGGGTACAGGGCCGCCTCGATCCCGACCGCCGCGAGCGCCGCCACCTCGTGGGCCGCCGTCACGCCCGACCCGCAGTACACGGCCACCGGCCCGGTCGCGCCGACCCCGGCGAACCGAGCACGCAGCGCGTCGTCGTCGAGGAACCGGCCGTCCCGGGTCAGGTTGTCCGCCGTCGGTGCGCTGCGGGCGCCGGGGATGTGGCCCGCTCGCGGGTCGACCGGCTCCACGAGGCCGGCGTAGCGCTCCGCCGCGCGGGCGTCGAGCAGCGTGCCCGTCTCGGACCACGCTGCCGCGCCGTCCGCGTCGATCGTCGGCAGACCGCCCGCGTGCAGCACCACGTCCCCCGGTTCGGGGAGCACCTCACCGGCCTCCAGCGACAGGCCCGCCTCAGTCCAGGCGGACAGGCCCCCGTCGAGCAGCCGGACCTGGGCCACGCCGGCCCAGCGCAGCAGCCACCACGCCCGCGCTGCCGCGGTGCCCCCCGTGGCGTCGTAGACCACGACCGCCGCTCCGTCGCGCAGCCCCCAGCGCCGCGCCGCGGCCTCCAGGTCAGCCAACGGCGGGAGCGGGTGCCGGCCGGCGGCCGCGCTCGGCGGCGCGGCGAGCTCGACGTCCAGGTCGACGAAGACGGCGCCCGGCAGATGGGCCGCGAGGTACTGCTCGTGCCCGTCCGACCGGCCCAGGGCCCAGCGGACGTCCAGCAGCACCGGCGGCTCCTCGTCGGCGAGCGCCGCCGCCAGCGCCTCGGCGGAGACCAGCACGTCGGCCCTGCTCATCGGGCGTCCTCGGCCCGCACCAGCGGGAGCAGCATGGTCCAGGCGTCGATGTTGCCCGGCTGGTAGTAGGCCCGGCGGCGGCCCAGCCGCTGGAAGCCGGTCGACTCGTAGAGGTGGATCGCCGGGTCGTTGTCCACCCGCACCTCCAGCAGCACCCGCTGGGCGCCGAGCTGCCGGGCGTGGTCCACCAGCTGGTTCAGCATGGTCCGGGCGATGCCGCGGTCCTGGTGCTGGGAGTCCACCGCGATCGTCATCACCTGGGCGTCCTCGCCGTCGAACCACAGACCCGCGTACCCGACCAGCAGGCCGGTGGTCGGCGTGACGGCGCCGATGTACCACCGGCCCTCCGTGACCAGCTCCTCCGCCAGCGATGCCGGCGACCACGCGGCCGCGCCGAACAGGTCACGTTCGAGCACCTCGAGCCGCGGCAGGTCGCTCGCGGCCAGCTCCCGCACGACGACGTCGGGCGGGACTGCGCTCACGTGAGGACCCGCTTGCGCACGACGGACGGCTCGGCATCCGGTCGGCGGAGGTAGAGCGGGGTTGTCGCGAGCGGCTGACCGGCGGCGTGGCGCGCCAGCGCCAGCCGGCCCAGCTCGGCGGGGTCGGGGTCGAGCAGCGCGGGGTCGTCCGGCTGCTCGTCCGTCAGCCCGAGAGCCTCGTGGTGCAGCCACGCTCCGCGCCCGACGACCAGGGCGTCGGTGGTGCGGCCGTGCTCCACGAGCGTGGTCGGGACGGCGATGTCCGGGCCGCCGATCGGCTCCGCCGCACGGTCGGCGTCGACGCGGTACTCCGCCCAGTACACCTCCCGGCGGCGTGCGTCCGTGACCACCAGCACGCGGGCCCCGGGCTCCGCCGTCCGTGCGGCGGTCGCGGCCAGGGCGTCGACCGACGGCACCCCCCACGCCGGGACGTCGAGCGCCAGCGCCATCGTCCGGGCCGTCACCAGCCCGACGCGCAGCCCGGTGAACGGCGCAGGGCCGGTGCCGGCCACGACGGCGGTCAGCTGCGTCCGGTCGACGCCGGCATCGGCCAGCACGTGCTGCACCATCGGCGCGAGCAGCTCGGCATGGTGCCGCTGCTCGGAGTCGGACCGGGTGGCCAGCACCGTGCCGTCGTCGGCCAGCAGCGCGACGGCGACGGCGGAGGACGTGTCCAGGGCGAGGATCGGCACGGCGATCAGCCTGCCACGCCGGTCAGCACGCCGACGCGCGGCAGCGCGACACCGGCCCAGCGCGGCCCCACGGCGCGGACCGTCAGCACCCGCTCGCCGGCGTCCGCCGGCTCGTCCGCCGTCGGGTCCACCGCCCCGCGCGGACGCCGCAGGCTCAGCTCGAGCCGGTCCTCCGCCAGCGGCTCGACCCAGCCCTCGCCCCACTCCACCACCGTCACGGACTCGTCCAGGCTCGAGTCGAGGTCCAGCGCCTCGACCTCGTCGAGCGACCGCAGCCGGTACGCGTCCACGTGCACCAGCGCGGGCCCGACGGAGCCGTCGGGCTGCGGGACCGGCGGGTGCTCCCGGGCGATGATGAACGTCGGCGAGGCCACCTGGCCGCGGACGTGCAGGCCGGCTCCGATGCCCTGCGTCAGCGTCGTCTTGCCCGCGCCGAGGTCACCGGTGAGCACCACCAGATCACCCGCGCGCAGCACCGCCGCGAGCTCCAACCCGTACGCCCTGGTCGCCTCGGCGTCCGGCAGCCGCACGGCGCCGGTCAGTGCCTCACCACCCGAGGCCGGCGCCCCGGGCGCACCCTCCGGCTCGCCGCTCATCGGACGACCGCCTCGTCGCACGCCGGCACACCGGCCCGCGCCACGGAGTCCACGTGCTCACGCGGCACGCGCACGCCCAGCCGCGTGGTGATCTCGTAGCTGATCGTGCCGGCGGCCTGCGCCCAGTCCTCCGCCGTCGGACCGCCGTCCGCACCCGTCCCGAACAGCACCACCCGGTCCCCCGCTCTCTGCGTCGCCTCCGGTCCGAGGTCGATCACGAACTGGTCCATGCACACGCGCCCCGCCACCCCGAGCGTGCGGCGCCCGACCTGCACCGGCCCGCCGAGCCGCGCCCCGGACCCGGACGCGTGCCGGGGTATGCCGTCGGCGTACCCGAGCGGCACCACGCCGAGCGTCGTCTCGCGGTCCGTGACGTACTGGTGCCCGTAGCTGACGCCCTGCCCCGCGGGCACCCGCTTCACCGTGGCCAGCTCGGCCTCGAGGGTCATCGCCGGCACCAGCCCGAACTCGGTCGGGCCGCCGAGCTGGGGCACCGGGGACAGCCCGTACACCGCCAGCCCGGGGCGGACCAGGTCGTAGTGCACGGCCGGCCGCGTCAACGTCGCCGCCGAGTTGGCGATGTGCCGCACCTCGAGCCGCGCGCCGGCGGCCTCGACCGTGCGCACCGCGTCGGCGAACACCTGCTCCTGGGCCCGGACGGTCGGGTGGTCGGGCTCGTCGGCGAACGCGAAGTGGGACCACACGCCCACCACGCGGACGGCGCCCTCCGCCTCGGCACGCAGCGCTGCGGCCGTCAGCTCCGGCAGCTGGTCCGGCAGCACGCCGTTGCGGCCCAGCCCGGTGTCGACCTTCAGGTGCACGCGGGCGGTGCGGCCGGTGGCGCGGGCGGCACGCAGCACCTCGTCGAGCGCCCACGGGGCGGCGACCGACACGTCGACGTCCGCCTCGATCGCCTCGCCCAGCGGGGCTCCCGGGGCGTAAAGCCAGGTCAGCACGCGGGGCGCGGTGACGCCCGCTGCGCGCAGCGCGAGCGCCTCGGACACCTGCGCGGTGCCGAGCCAGGTCGCGCCGGCCTCGACGGCGGCCGTCGCGACGGGCAGCAGCCCGTGGCCGTAGGCGTCGGCCTTGACCACGGCCATCACCTGCGCCGTGGGGGCGTGCTGGGCCAGGGCCCGGACGTTGCCGCGAATCGCGGCCAGGTCGACGACGGCACGGGCGGGGAAGCGGCTCACGGCCGTCAGTGTCTCACCGGGCCCGCGGAGGGGCCCGAGGCTGCCCGTCAGCCGGGGTCGACCACCAGGTCGGCACGGTCGGCCGTCGCGGCGATCAGCCGCGCGTTGGCCTCGTCGGGACCCAGCGACCACGTCCGTGCGGCGTCCGGCGCCTTGCCGAACCGCACGTGCCGGGCGATCAGGCGCTCGAGCCGCACCTCGTCGTCCACCGTGACGTACCAGGTCTCGTCCAGCAGCCCGGCCACCGGCCCGAACCCGTGCTCGCGTACCAGCAGGTAGTTGCCCTCGACCACCACCAGCGGGACGTCGGCCGGGACGGCCAGCGCACCGGCGATCGCGTTGTGCGCCTCGCGCCGGTACTCCGGCGCCCACACCGTCTCGCCGTCGACGGGCCGGCGCAGCCGCCGCAGCAGCGCGACGAAGCCGGCCGCGTCGAACGTGTCGGGCGCTCCCTTGCGGTCCGCCCGCCCCAACCGCTCGAGCGTCGTCTGCGCGAGGTGGAAGCCGTCCATCGGCACGACGACGCAGTCCGCGCCGAACGCCTCGGCCAACCGCGCGGACACCGTGGACTTGCCGGCTCCTGGTGCACCCGTGATGCCGAGGAGCCGCCGGTGCGCGGCACCGTCGGACGGTTCGGTGCCGTCGCCGGATCGTCTGGGCGGGCGGTCCAGCAGCGCGCGGACCCGGTCGACCAGGGCGGACGGCAGCGGGGACGTCTCCGGGATGGTCATGCGTCCTGCGCCGCCGTCTGCTCCGTCGCCACCAGCCCCGCCACCACCCCGGGGAGCGCCTGCGCCACCGCCAGGGCCGCCACCGGTCCGCCGGGGTTCGCCGCCCGTGCCGCGCGACCGTGCACCGAGGCGGCGGCGGCTGCGAGCGCTGCGACCAGGGTCGGGTCGGCGCGGACGTCGTCCGAACGCCCGGCCAGCAGGGCGCCGAGCAGTCCGGTCAGCACGTCGCCCGCTCCGGCGGTGGCCAGCCACGCGGGCGCCTCGGCCTGCGCGTACAGGGCGCCGTGCGGCCCCGCCACCACCGTCACGGCACCCTTGAGCAGCACCGTGGCGCCGGTCAGCTGCTGCGCCCGCACCGCCCAGCGCAGCGGCTCGCGCTCGACGTCCGCACGCTCGACCGGTTCGCCTCGCACGCCCAGCAGGGTCGCCAGCTCCCCGGCGTGCGGCGTCAGCACCGTCAGCGGGGTGGACCGGTTCGGCAGCAGTCCGAGCGCACCCGCGTCTACGACGACCGGGAGGTCGTCGGCCGCCGCCGCACCGAGCGCGTCCCGCACCCGTGCGGCTGCCACCTCGTCGTCGGGGTCGATGCCGGGACCGACCGCCCAGGCCTGCACCCTCCCGGTCCCGACGACCACCTCGGGACGCGCGGCGAGCACGGCGTCGCCGACCTCCCCGCCGTACCGGACCATCCCGACCCCGGCCAGCACCGCGGCGCTGCTCACCAGGACCGCTGCTCCCGGGTACCGCGGCGTCCCGGCCACCACGCCGAGCACCCCGCGGGTGTACTTGTGCGCCGCTCCGCCGGGTACGGGCCACAGAGCCGCGAGGTCGTCGGCCTCGAGCCGCACCACGGCCGGCGTGCCGGAGCTCCGCAGGCCGATGTCCACCACGTCGACCCGCCCCGCCAGAGCCGCCGCGGGCGGCAGCAGCAGCCCCGGCTTGGCACAGCCGAACGTCACCGTGCGGTCAGCGGTCAGCACGGGACCGGGGACGCTGCCGTCGTCCACCCCGATGCCGGAGGGCACGTCGACCGCCACCACCAGGGGCGGCCGGTCCACCGCCGCGAAGGCCTCCTGCAGCGCCGTCACCAGGGCCTCGCCCGTGCCGCGCAGGCCGCCCCGCGCCCCGATGCCGAGGATCCCGTCGAGCACCACGTCGGCCTGCGCCGCGAGAGCCGCCGCCGCTCGGACGGACGAGCCGTCGGACGACCCGTCCAGCGACCGCAGCCGGCCCCCCGCCTCCTCGAACGCCGCCGAGCCCTCGGGATGGACCCGGTCGGACACGAGCAGCGCCGTGACCGCGGCCCCCCGCCGCAGCAGCCGGACGCCCGCCCACAACGTGTCCCCGCCGTTGTTGCCGCCACCGACCAGCAGGACCACCGTCGCGCCACCGACCCGGCCACGTCGTTCCCGCAGGCCGGCCGCGACCACCGTGGCCAGCGCGAAGGCGGCGCGGTCCATCAGCGGCACCCCCGCCGCCAGCAGCGGCTCCTCCGCGGCCCGTACGTCGTCCGACCCCCACGCCAGCAGCACGTCGCCCATCCTCGCGGGTCCCCAGGTAGCGTGCGAACCATGCGCTTCGGACTCTTCATCCCCCAGGGCTGGCGGCAGGACCTCACGGGCATCGACCCCCGCGAGCACTGGTCCGTGATGCACGGCCTCGCCCAGCACGCCGACGACGGCGACACCTGGGAGTCGATCTGGGTCTACGACCACTTCCACTCGGTGCCCGAGCCCAACGGCGAGGCCGTGCACGAGGCGTGGAGCCTGATGAGCGCGTTCGCCGCCAGCACCTCACGCGTCCGCCTCGGCCAGATGTGCACGTGCATGGCGTACCGGAACCCGGCCTACCTGGCGAAGGTGGCCGCCACCGCGGACGTGATCAGCGGCGGCCGCGTGGAGATGGGCATCGGCGCCGGCTGGTACGAGCACGAGTGGAAGGCGTACGGCTACGGCTTCCCGTCCGCCGGCAACCGCCTCGGCATGCTCGACGAGGGGGTGCAGATCTTCAAGCAGCTGTGGAGCACCGGCACCGCGACGCTGGACGGGAAGCACTACCAGGTCGACGGCGCGATGCTCGCCCCGCTCCCCCTGCAGCTGGACGGCCCGCCGCTGTGGATCGCGGGCGGCGGCGAGAAGGTGACGCTCCGCATCGCGGCCGAGCACGCCTCGTACACCAACTTCGACGGGGCACCGGCCGGGTTCGCGCAGAAGTCGCAGATCCTGCGCGGCCACTGCGAGGCGATCGGCCGCCCGTTCGACGAGATCACGCGCTCCGCCAACTACAACGTGGTGATCGGGTCGACGCAGGCCGAGGTGGACGACCGGATCGCCTGGATCGAGGAGCACTACGCGCTGACGGTGCCGGCCAAGGCGGCCGACGAGGCCGAGTCGTGGCGCCGGGGCCCGCTGGTCGGCACGCCCGAGCAGATCGTCGACAAGCTGCGCGAGCTCGAGAGCCTGGGCATGACGTACGCCATCTGCTACTTCGCCGAGGCTGCCTACGACCGCTCGGGCATCGAGCTGTTCGAGCGCGAGGTCGTGCCGGCGCTGCGCTGAACGGCGGGTCTCAGTCGCGCTCGGCGACGACGACGGCGGCTGCGATCCCGGCGTCGTGCGAGATCGACACGTGGAACCGGGTGATCCCCAGCTCGGCGGCCCGCGCCGCCACGGTCCCGGTCACCTCGATCACGGGCTGAGCGCCCGCCACCCGGCGCACCACCGCGTCGTGCCAGTGCAGCCCCGCGGGTGCGCCCAGCGCCTTGGCGAGGGCCTCCTTGGTGGCGAACCGCGCCGCCAGGGAGGTCTCCGGCATCGACCGCTCGTCGGCGACGAACAGCCGCTCGCGCAGCCGCGGTGAGCGGTGCAGCGCCTCAACGAGACGCTGCACGTCCACCACGTCGATGCCGACGCCGACGATCACCGTCCGGTCACTCGACCGTGACGGACTTGGCCAGGTTCCGCGGCTGGTCCACGTCCAGCCCCTTCGCGGTGGCCAGCTCGCAGGCGAAGATCTGCAGCGGCACGACCGTCAGCAGGGGCGCGAGCAGCGTCGGGCACTGCGGGACCGAGAACACCTCGTCCGCGAACGGCAGCACGGCCTCGTCGCCGTCCTCGGCGATCACCAGGGTGCGGGCGCCGCGTGCCCGGATCTCCTGGATGTTGGAGACGACCTTCGAGTGCAGCGAGTGCCGGCTGCGCGGGCTCGGCACGATGACGAACACGGGCTGACCGGGCTCGATCAGCGCGATCGGTCCGTGCTTGAGCTCGCCGGCAGCGAACCCCTCGGCGTGGATGTACGCGATCTCCTTGAGCTTGAGCGCACCCTCGAGGGCCACCGGGAAGCCGACGTGCCGCCCGAGGAACAGCACGCTCTGCGTGTCGGCCATCCACCGCGCCACCTGCCGCACCCGGTCGGCCCGGTCGAGCACCTGCTGGATCTTGTCCGGCATCGCCCGCAGCTCGGCGAGGATCGTGCCGACCTCGTCGGGGAACATGTTGCCGCGCAGCTGGGCCAGGTACAGGCCGAGCAGGTAGACGGCGGTGATCTGCGCGAGGAACGCCTTGGTCGAGGCGACGGCGATCTCCGGACCGGCATGCGTGTACAGCACCGCGTCCGACTCGCGCGGGATGGTCGAGCCGTGCGTGTTCACCACGGCGAGCACGCGGGAACCCTGCTCACGGGCGTGCCGCACCGCCATGAGCGTGTCCATCGTCTCGCCGGACTGCGAGATCGCCACGACCAGCGTGCGCTCGTCGACCACCGGGTCCCGGTAGCGGAACTCGTGGGCGAGCTCGACCTCGACCGGGATCCGGCACCAGTGCTCGACGGCGTACTTGGCGACGTGGCCGGCGTACGCCGCCGTGCCGCACGCCACCACGACGATCTTGTCGACCTGCCGCAGCACCGCCTCGTCGATGTGCATCTCGTCCAGGACGAGCCGGCCCTGCACGTCGGTGCGGCCGAGGAGCGTGTCGGCCACGGCGTGCGGCTGGTCGTGGATCTCCTTGTCCATGAAGGACCGGAACCCGCCCTTCTCGGCGGCGGCGGCGTCCCAGTCCACGACGTAGCGGCGCGCCTGCGCCGGCCGGCCGTCGAACCCGGTCACCTCGACGGACTCGGGCGTGATGGTCACCACCTGGTCCTGACCGAGCTCGAGGGCCTCCCGGGTGTGCGCGATGAAGGCGGCGACGTCGGAGCCCAGGAAGTTCTCGCCCTGGCCGAGCCCGACGACGAGCGGCGAGTCGTGCCGCGCACCCACGACGAGGTCGGGACGGTCGGCGTGCACGGCGAGCAGCGTGAAGGTGCCGTCCAGGCGCAGGGCGACCGACTGCATCGCCGTGGTCAGGTCACCCGTGCGATCGAAGGCGCCCGCCAGCAGGTGGGCGACGACCTCGGTGTCCGTCTCGGACGCGAACTGCACGCCCTGCTCGACCAGCTCGGCCTTCAGGGTCGCGAAGTTCTCCACGATGCCGTTGTGGATCACGGCGAGCCGGCCCGAGACGTGCGGGTGGGCGTTCTGGTCGGTCGGTCCGCCGTGCGTCGCCCAGCGGGTGTGGCCGATCGCGGCCGTCGCGGCGGGGAGCGGACGGGCGTCGAGCTCCTCGACGAGGTTGGCCAGCTTGCCCGCCTTCTTGCGCGTGTCCAGCTCGCCCTCGGCGGTCAGGACGGCGACCCCGGCCGAGTCGTAGCCGCGGTACTCGAGACGCCGCAGCCCCTCGATCACCACCTCGAGCGGAACGGCGCTCGGGGTGCGGCTGCCGACGTAACCCACGATTCCACACATGGCGTCGATGGTAACGGCCGGGCCACGACGGTCCGGCGCCGGCGTCCTCGCGGGCCTCCGGCGGCGTGCGAGGATCGGGCCGTGCCGCTCACCGCCGCGTCGTCCACGCCGTACGTCGACCTGGACCGGTCGGCCTGGGTGCGCCTGTCGGAGTCGACCCCGCTGCCCCTGACCGGCGCCGACGTGCAGCGGCTGCGCGGCCTCGGGGACCCGATCGACCTCGCGGAGGTCGATGCGATCTACCGCCCGATCTCCCGCCTGCTGGACCTGCACATCGAGGCGACCCGGCACCTGCACCGGGCGACCAGCACGTTCCTGCACGAGGACGCCGGGCTGACGCCCTTCGTCATCGGCGTCGCCGGCTCGGTCGCCGTCGGCAAGTCCACCACCGCCCGGCTGCTGCGCGAGCTGATGGCGCGCTGGCCCGCCACGCCGCGCGTCGAGCTGGTCACCACCGACGGCTTCCTCTACCCGAACGCGGAGCTCGAGCGCCGTCGGCTGCTGGACCGCAAGGGCTTCCCGGAGTCGTACGACCGCCGTGCGCTGCTGCGGTTCGTCGCCGCCGTCAAGGCCGGGCGGCCCGAGGTCAGCGCGCCGGTGTACGACCACCTGACCTACGACATCGTGCCGGGCGCCCGGACGGTGGTGCGGCGGCCGGACGTGCTGATCGTCGAGGGCCTGAACGTGCTCCAGCCGGCCCGCACCCCGCTGGGCGGTCGCTCGAACCTCGCGGTCAGCGACTTCTTCGACTTCTCCATCTACGTGGACGCGCGGACCGCGGACGTGCGCAAGTGGTACATCGACCGGTTCCTGCGGCTGCGCGAGACGTCGTTCACCCAGCCGAGCTCGTACTTCCACCGGTTCGCCGCTCTGTCCGACGACGAGGCGACGGACATGGCCAAGGGCATCTGGGACGCGATCAACGCGCCCAACCTCGAGGACAACATCCTGCCGACCCGCAGCCGGGCGACCCTGGTGCTGACCAAGGGTGCCGACCACAGCGTCCAGCGGGTGCGGCTGCGCAAGCTCTGACCGCGTCGGCAGCCGTCGTCCGGTTCAGCGAGCCGTCGGTGCGGGGGTCGCCGGCGCGACCAGCGTGACCGGCGCATCGGACTGGTCCGTCACCGTCAGGGCGTCCAGAGCGTGCCGCACGGCCTCGGTCGGGCGTCCGCAGCCGTCGGTCGGCGTCTGCGGGCGCACCGCCTGACCCATCGAGTCCACCAGCCACAGCTCCACCCGGTCGGCCGGGCTCGTCGAGCAGGTGGGCGGCCTCCCGCTCGGCGCCACCGGTGCCGGGGCACCCTCCAGGGCGGCCTGCAGCGCGGCGATCTCGGTCGCGGTGCCCTCCCTCGTGGTCGCCGTGACCACCGACCAGGTGCCGGACCCGTCGCGCAGCGTGCCCCCGGCCTGGCACACCACCACGCCGACCGGGCTGAAGGAGCTCGGGACCCGCCCGGCCGCCGGCGCCGGCTCGTGGGCCCCCGCCGTGGCGAGAACCGCGTCGAGCCGCAGCCCGAACGCGTCGAGCACCTCGGGGGCGAGGCAGTCGGCAGCCGGCACGACCTCGGCCGACCGCGCGCTGCGCAGCACGTCGTCGTCGGACCGCTGACCCATGACCACGAGCAGCAGCACGGTGCCGATGCCGAGGCCCGCACCGATCAGGGCCACCGGACGCGCGGCACCGCGCTGCGCGCGCCCTCGTCCTCGGTCCACGTCCTGCCCCTGCCCACGTCCTGCGGCCGGCAGGACCGCCGCGGACGACGTGCGGTGCCGGAGGCCCAGCCGCGGCGCCGACCCGGATCGAGGGTAGGTGGGTCATCCGGTCGATTGACGCAGTGAGACCGGATCGTTAGCCGGTGGCGCCGGATCGTGACCTCGAGCCGCCGGACCGGCGGGTCCACGCGCTGAGCACCCAGTCCACCAGGGCCCCGATCACCAGGCCGCCGACCACCCCCACGACCAGGCCGATCATCGGATGGTTCTTCAGCACCACGCCGGACGCGATGCCGATCACGGAGGAGTAGGTCGCCCAGGTGACCGCCGCGAGCGCGGTGATGCCGACGAACCGGCGACGGCGGTAGCGGAGCGCGCCGGCCGTCATGTTGACGGCCACCCGGCCGACGGGGATGTAGCGCGCGGCGATGATGAACGACGCACCACGGGTCGCGAGCGACCGCTCGGCCCAGTCCAGCGCCTGCTGCGCCTTGGGCCGCGCGAAGATGCGCAGGCTGCGGACCTTCACGCGGGTGCCGATCGTGTAGGCGATCTGGTCACCCATGAACGCACCGAGGGCCGCGACCAGGATCACGGGCAGCAGCGGTGGGCTCCCCCGCGACGCCCACAGCGAGGCGAGGGCGATCACCACGGTCTCGCTGGGGATGGGCGGGAAGAAGCCGTCCACGGTGGCGAACGCGTAGAGCGCGGCGAACACCCACGGCGACCCGACCAGGGCCAACGCCCACTCCTGCACGCCTGACGTCCCCTCGCCGACGGTCGGCACCACCCGTGCCTCGGGGCGGGCGTGCCGCCGCCTTCACGCTACAGGCCGGGGCGCCGGCTCCGGGAGCGTTCAGCCCAGCGGGAAGCCGAGCGTGCGGGACGCGGTGACCGGCCGCGGCTCCGCCGCCCACCGGGCCCCGAGCTCGTCCGTGGCGGAGAGGGAGCGCAGCTCGGCGCGGTCCAGGTACAACGTGCCGGCCAGGTGGTCGGTCTCGTGCTGGACGATGCGCGCCGTCCAGCCGTCGACCACCTCGTCGAGCGGTTCGCCGTGCTCGTCCTGACCGGTCAGCCGCACGGAGCGGTGCCGCGCCACGACGGCCTGGTAGCCGACCACCGACAGGCACCCCTCGTAGAAGGAGGCCCGCTGGTCGTCGACCGCCGCGTACCGCGGGTTGACCAGCACGCGAGGAGCCAGCGGCTGCCGTTCGCGCACCGCGGCGACCTCGGGGCTGCCGACGCCGGGGTCCTCGAGCACGGCGAGGGCGAGCGGAAGACCGACCTGGGGCGCCGCGAGACCCACGCCCGGGGCGGCCCGCATCGTGCGGCGCATCAACGACAGGAGAGCCGCGAGCTCGGTAGACGACAGCTGACCGTCGAAGGGGACCGCCACGGCCCGCAGGGCCGGGTGACCGGCACGGACGATCGGAGCCAGCCCGTCCGGGCGCGCCGCAGCCGCCTCGACCAGTCGCAGGGCGTGGTCGCGCAGCGCGTGGTCGCGTGCGGTCTGGTCAGAACCCGTCACAGCGCGAGTCGCTCCCGCACCACGTCGGCCAGCTCGCCGGCGACGCGGTCGGCCTCGGCCTGCGTGGCGGCCTCCACCATCACCCGGACCAGCGGCTCGGTGCCGGACGGCCGCAGCAGCACCCGGCCGGTGCTGCCCAGCAGCTTCTCGGCACGGGCGACGGCCTCTCCGAGCGGGCCGTCACCGGCTGCCCGCGTCCGGTCGACGCCCGAGACGTTCACCAGCGTCTGCGGGAGCCGCTGCACCACGGACGCGAGGTCGGCCAGGGGCCGGCCCGAGGCGGCGACGCGCGACGCCAGCTGCAGGGCGGTGAGGATGCCGTCCCCGGTGGTGGCGTGCTCCGCCAGGATGATGTGCCCCGACTGCTCGCCGCCGAGGCTGAACCCACCGGCCCGCATCGCCTCGAGCACGTACCGGTCCCCCACGGCGGTGTCCACCGTGGTGACGCCCGCCTCGGTCATCGCCAGCCGCAGGCCCAGGTTGCTCATCACCGTGATGACCAGGGTGTCGTGCGCGAGGCGGCCCTGGTCCCGCAGGGCCAGCGCGATGACCGCCATGATCTGGTCGCCGTCCACCAGGGTGCCGTTCGCGTCGACCGCCAGGCAGCGGTCGGCGTCCCCGTCGAACGCGACGCCGAGGTCGGCACCGGAGGCGACGACGAACGCCTGCAGCTGTTCCGGGTGCGTGGAGCCGCAGCGGTCGTTGATGTTCAGCCCGTCGGGCGCGGCGTTGATCACCAGCACCTCCGCGCCGGCTGCCCGCAGCGCCGCCGGACCGACCTCGCTGGCCGCGCCGTTCGCGCAGTCCACGGCGATCCGCAGCCCGGTCAACGGGGTCGTGATGGTGCTGACCAGGTGCTCCACGTACAGCTCGCCGGCGCGTCCCGTGTCCACCCGGATGCGTCCGACCTCCGCACCGACCGGTCGGTCCCAGGGCTCGCCGAGCCGGGTCTCGATCGCGTCCTCGAGCTCGTCGTCCAGCTTGTGGCCACCGCGGGCGAGGAACTTGATCCCGTTGTCCGGCATCGGGTTGTGGGAGGCGGACAGGACGACACCGAGGTCGACGCCCGTCGCCGCCGTCAGGAAGGCGACCGCGGGCGTGGGCAGCAGGCCGACGTCGTCCACGTCCACGCCGGCGGAGGCGAGCCCCGCCGAGACGGCCGCGGCGAGGAACTCGCCCGACGCCCGCGAGTCCCGGCCGACGACCGCGCGCGGGCGGTGCCCGGCGAACGCACCCTTGGTGCCGAGCACGTGCGCGGCCGCCACGGAGACGTCCAGCGCCACCTCGGCCGTCACGTCGCGGTTGGCCAGCCCCCGCACACCGTCGGTCCCGAACAGTCGGCCCATCAGCGGACCCCCTCGTCGTCGTCCCCCACGTGCCGGGACCCCGAGGTCTGCCGGCCTGTCATCTGCTTGTGGACGGTACCGGTCGCGATCGTGCCGCGGGCCGGAACGTCGGCCGGACCCCTCCGGGGCCCGGCATGCCGACGGCCCCGCGCACCGAGGTGCAGCGGGGCCGTCGTGACGGAGCGCCCGATCAGCGCTTCGAGTACTGCGGAGCCTTGCGGGCCTTCTTCAGACCGGCCTTCTTCCGCTCCACGACGCGCGCGTCGCGGGTCAGGAAGCCGGCCTTCTTCAGCGCCGGGCGGTTGTGCTCCGCGTCGATCGCGTTCAGCGCACGGGCGATGCCGAGGCGCAGGGCGCCGGCCTGGCCGGTGACGCCGCCGCCGCTGACCCGGGCGATGATGTCGAAGCGACCCTCGACGTCCACCACCTTCAGCGGGGAGCTGACCAGCTGCTGGTGCAGCTTGTTCGGGAAGTAGTCCTCGAGCGTCCGGCCGTTGATCGTCCAGGTGCCGGTGCCGGGCACCAGGCGGACACGGGCGATGGCCTCCTTGCGGCGGCCGAGCGCCTGGCCCGGTGCCGTCAGGGACTGGCCGCGCCCCGTGGGGGCCGCCGTCTCAGAGGTGTAGCTGGTGGGCGTGTCGTCGCCCTCGGTGTCGTAGTCGACTGTGGTCTCCGCCACGGGGATCCTCGCGTTCCGTCGTTCGTCGCAGCGGGCCTCAGCCCTGCTGCGCCACCTGGATGAGCTCGAAGGGCTTCGGCTGCTGCGCGGCGTGCGGGTGCTCCGGACCCGTGTACACCTTGAGCTTGCCCAGCTGCTGGCGGCCGAGCGTTGTCTTGGGCAGCATGCCCCGCACGGCCTTCTCGATCGCGCGCTCCGGGTGCGTGGCCAGGAGCTCGGTGTAACCGGTGGCCGTCAGACCGCCCGGGAAACCGGAGTGCCGGTAGGCGACCTTGGTCTCCCGCTTGGTGCCGGTGAGAGCGACCTTCTCGGCGTTGATGACGATGACGAAGTCACCGCCGTCGACGTGAGGGGCGAACGTCGGCTTGTGCTTGCCACGCAGCAGCGTGGCCACATGGGTGGCCAGGCGGCCCAGGACGACATCGGTCGCGTCGATGACGTACCAGGTCCGCTCGACGTCGCCGGGCTTCGGGGTGTACGTGCGCACGGGTGTGAGCCTTCTGGTCAGTGATGCATGTCGAGGCCGCGGACGACTCGCAGAGCGAGCAGCCCGTGACGGGTATGTCGAGGCATCCCGATCCGGCGAGTGGGATCACCGGGTGCAGCCACCGGTGCCAGGTGGTGAGAAGCCACCGGCGCACGACAGGGGACGCGCAACGACACACCAGGGTAACTGAGAGCGGCACCACGGCAAAACCCGTCCGTCGGCACCCCGTCAGACCGTGGCGGGAGCCTGCCGGAGCGCACCGCGGGCGACCTCGACGACCCGGTCGGAGAGCTCGTCGAGCGCCCGCGTCCGGATGGCCCAGCGCTGCCACCACAGCGGCACGTCCAACCACGAGCCGGGGGCGAGGTCGACGAGCACGCCGGCCGGCGCGAGCTGGTCGGCCTCCTGCTCGGACACCATCCCCCAGCCCAGACCGGCGGCGACCACCGAGACGTACGCCGAGCTGGACGGGACGTGGTGCACCCGGCGCAGCCCGGTGCCGCCGCCGAGCATCGTGACGAACCGGTGCTGCAACGCGTCCTCCGGGGTGAACGCGACGGCCGGCGCCGTGGCGAGCGCCCGGGCCAGACGACGCCGGTCTGCCGAACCGCCCAGCGGCACGTCGGCCAGGTGACGTGCGACGAAGGACGCGGACGCCATCGCGCGGTAGCGGGCCGACCCGAGCGGCACGGAGCGGCAGCCCTGCACGGCCCGTCCGTCACCGGTCACCGCGGCCATCACGGTGCCGTCCCGGAGCAGCTGGGCGGTCCGGTCCTGGTCCTCCCGGTGGACCTCGACGGTGACGTCGTCGCCGACGCTCGAGAGGACCCGGACGAACCAGGTGGCGAGCGAGTCGGCGTTGACGGCCACGGGCAGCCGGTCGGCGGGTCCGCCCAGCTGCCCCAGCGCATGCCGCGCCTCGGTCTCCAGAGCGGCGCGCTGGCCGGCGAGCCGCACCAGCACCTCCCCGGCCGCCGTCGGGCGGCACGGCCTCGTCCTGAGCACCAGCACCTGGCCCGCGTGCTGCTCGAGCGCTCGGACGCGCTGGCTGACCGCGCTCGGCGTCACGTGCAGCGTCTGCGCGGCGGCGTCGAACGTGCCCTCGGCGACGACCGCGGCGAGAGTCGTCAGCTGCTCGGCGTCGTACACATGAGCGATGCTACAGATGCTGCAGAAACCTGAACTTCCCTGCGGGAGCGCAGCCGCCTACCGTCCCTCCATGATCGCGCTCCGCGGCCTGCTCAGCGGCCTGTCCCTCATCGTCGCCATCGGCGCGCAGAACGCGTTCGTGCTGCGGCAGGGCCTGCGCCGTGAGCACATCGGCGCCGTCGTCGTCCTCTGCGTCCTGGCCGACGCCGCGCTGATCGCCCTGGGTACCGCCGGGCTCGGCGCCGTCGTGCAGGCCCACCCGACCGCGCTGACCGCCGTCCGGGTCGGAGGCGCGGCCTTCCTGGTGTGGCTGGCCGCCGGTGGGGTGCGACGTGCCGTCCGGCCGGGCGTCCTCGACCCGGCCGCCGCCGGGCCCGCGGGCCTGCGCCCGGTGCTCGTCACCAGCGCCGCGCTGACGTTCCTCAACCCGCACGTCTACCTCGACACCGTGCTGCTGCTCGGCGCGCTCGCCCAGCAGGCGGGAGCCGCCCGGTGGCAGTTCGCCGCCGGCGCCGCAGTCGCCAGCGTCGTCTGGTTCACCGCCCTGGGCTTCGGGGCCGTGCGGCTGCGGCCGCTGTTCGCCCGTCCCGCCGCCTGGCGCGTCCTCGACCTGGTGGTCGCCGCCGTCATGGCGACGATCGCCGCGCGACTCGTCCTCGACTGAACCCGTGGCTCACCACGCCCCCGACCCCACCACGCCGCGTCGTCGCGTCCGCCGGACAGGCTGGTGCGCCGCACCCGTGGCGCCGCCGGCCGACGGATGCCACGGTGGAGCCATGACCGAGGAGACCCCAGCCACCAGCACCGACGCCGCACTCGGTTCCGAGGGGGACGCCGACCAGCTGCCGCGCGAGGACATGCTGCTCGAGCGCGGCGTCGAGGACCTGCTCGACGAGGGCTACTCCCCGCCCGAGCGCGGCCGCAGCACCCACTACGGCGAGACGGCGTGGGAGGAGGAGCACCGCGAGACGATCGACCAGCGGGTACGGCAGGAGGAACCCGAGGTCTGGGAGATGCCGGAGGAGCCGAGCGGTGACCGCGAGGAGTACCGGGCCGGCCGCCTCGAGGCCGACGACGACGCGGTGGAGGCCGGCGTCACCGACACCTTCGCGCACGACGTCGGCGTGGCGGGCGGCGCGGCGAGCGCCGAGGAGGCCGCGGTGCACGTCATCCCCGACCCCGACCAGCAGGAACCGTTGTACCGGGCGGACGACGAGCACGAGTGAGCAGGGCCGTCGCCCCACGCTCCGCTCGGGCGCGGCAGCGGCCCGTCGGGTCCTGGTACCGCGCGCTGCGGGAGTGCTCGACTGACGGCGCGCCGCCCTGGTGCGGTCAGTCGCACTCGCAGCCGGCGGGGCCGGCGGCCTCCTCCGGCCGGCGCCGCGCCCGGGTCTGCACCGCACGCTCCGCCAGTTCGGCGTCCGGCGGGTAGCCGACCTCCTCCAGCGTGAGGCCGTGCGGCGGTACGACCGCCGCGGCCCCGTCCCGCCGACGTCCGGCGAGCAGCTCGGCCGCCCAGCCGGCGGGGCGTCGTCCCTCGCCGATGACCAGGCTCGCTCCGACGAGGGCCCGCACCATCGAGTGGCAGAACGCGTCCGCCTGAACCTGGGCGACGACGAGCCCTTCGTCCGGACCGCTGGCGACGCGGACCCACTCGAAGCGCTCCAGCGTGCGGATGGTGGTGGCCTCCGGCCGTGGCTTGCAGAACGCGGCGAAGTCGTGGCGTCCGACGAGCGGGCTCGCCGCTGCCGCCATCGCGTCGGCGTCGAGCGCCCGCCGGTGCCACAGCACGTGACCGCGGCGCAACGGGTCGCGGAGCGCCGCGTCGTCGCAGACGCGGTAGACGTAGCGACGCCGAAGCGCGGAGAACCGAGCGTCGAACCCGCTCGGCGCCACGGTCACGCGATGCACGACGAGGTCGCCGGGCAGCACGCCGGCGAGCCGGGCGACGAGCGCCGTCGGCCCGTCGCGGTCCGACCGCCCCCGCGTCGCGAGCAGCGCCGCAACACCCACGTCGACGTGCGCCACCTGCCCTCGGGCGTGCACCCCTGCGTCCGTCCGACCGGCCACCGTCACCCGCGGCGGGGCCTCGCCACGAGGTGCCGCGCGCAGGACCGTCGCGAGGGCGTCCTCCAGCACGCCCTGCACCGTCCGGAGCGCAGGCTGCCGCGCCCAGCCGGCGAAACCCGCGCCGTCGTAGGCCAGGTCGAGGCGCAGCCGGACGACCGGGTCCGAGGCGGTGGTCACGGCGCACACCGTAGCCGCACGCGGCCCGGCTACCGTGGTCCGGTGGCGAACCCGTCGGACCCGTTCACCCTCGCCGTGGACTGCGGCGGCGGCGGCATCAAGGCGTCGGTGCTCGACGGCGCCGGCACGCTCCACGCGCCTCCGGTGCGGGTGCCGACGCCCTACCCGCTGCCACCGGACCGGCTGGTGCAGACGGTGGCGGAGCTCGGTGCCGCCCTCCCCCCGTTCAACCGTGCGACCGTCGGCATGCCCGGCATGATCCGGCACGGCGTCGTCGTGGCCACGCCGCACTACGTCACCCGCTCGGGTCCGCGCACCACCGTGCTGCCCCAGCTCGTCGACGCCTGGGCGGGCTGCGACATCCGCGCCCTGATCGAGGACCGCCTCGGCGTGCCGGCGCTGGTGCTGAACGACGCGGAGGTGCACGGCGCGGGCGTGGTGTCCGGCACCGGTGTGGAGCTCGTGCTCACGCTGGGCACCGGCCTCGGCTCCGCGCTGTTCGACGGCGGAAGGCTGGCGCCCCACCTCGAGCTGTCCCATGCGCCGCTGCGCCGCAGCACCACCTACGACTCGTACATCGGCCAGCCGGAACGGGCCCGGCTCGGTGACGCGCTGTGGTCGCGCCGCGTGCGGCACGTCGTCGAGGGCCTCCGGCCGGTCTTCTGGTGGGACCGGCTGTACCTCGGTGGCGGCAACTCCCGCCACATCTCACCGCAGGTGCTGGACCGGCTCGGCGACGACGTCGTCGTGGTGCCCAACCAGGCCGGCATCGTCGGCGGCGTCCGCGCCTGGTCGCTGACGCTCTGACGTCGGTCCGGCGCCGAGCGGCGCCGCTCCGTCGACGACGCCCTCCACCTCGGCGGCCGCCTCGAGCAGCACGCGGGTGAACCGCGTCGGACGCACCAGGCTGACCAGGTGCGTCGCACCGGGGACGACGATCAGCCGCCCGTGCCGGCACGCGCGCAGGAAGGCGCGCTCCTCACCGCGGAAGTGGTCGAACCGTCCGTTCACCAGCCACACGGGCGCCTCGACCCGAGCCAGGTCCTCGAGCGGCCGCGCCGACCGCATCGCGTGCAGCACGTCGCCCATCACCTCGAGGGCGAACCCGCCGGCGCCCGAGTCGGCCGCACCCGCAGGCGGCAGCATCCGCTCGACGAGGACCTGATTCAGGCGCGCACCCTCGTCCGGGAGCCGGGCGATCACGCTCGTCGCGGCCGCCCAGCCGTCCACGAGCGGCGGCCACGGGCGCGTGCAGCAGGACGCGGCGACCAGGCCGACCACCTGGTCCGGGTGTCGAGCGGCGTGCGCGATCGCCACGTAGCCGCCGAGCGACAGCCCGACGACGAGCGCCCGGCCCCCGACGTCGTCGACGGCGCGCACCAGCGTCTCGTCTGCCGCCTCGAGGCTGAACCGCTCCCCGCGCCGCCCGCCGTGGCCGGGCAGGTCGACCGCCACCGCCGTGCGACCCGACCGCTCCAAGGCCTCGACCTGGGCGCGCCACATGGTGCGCGACGTGCGCAGCCCGTGCACCAGCACGACCGGCACCGTCGACCGCCGCCGCACGGGCCCTGCCGACGCCGGCTGCTCACGGTCCCACTCGGTCACGGCTCGACGCTAGGCCGTCCACCACGCCGGCGCCCAGGTCCAGTCGGCGGACGCACGAGGGCCCGGGACATCCCCTCTGCGGATGTCCCGGGCCCTCGTGTGGTGCTGCGATGCTGCGGATCAGGCCTTGTCGGCGTCGCCCTCGGGGGCCTCGTCGGCGGCCGTCTCGGCGGCAGGCTCGGTCGCGGTCTCCTCGGCGACCGCCGCAGACTCCTCGACCGGGGTCTCGCTCGACTCGACCGGAGCGGCGGCGACCGGGGCGGCCGCGGGGGCCGCCTTGGCGGTCGCACGCGTCGCCTCCTTCACGACGGCCTGCTTCGGCGAGAGCGGCTCGAGCACCAGCTCGATGACCGCCATCGGCGCGTTGTCACCCTTGCGGGCGCCGATCTTGGTGATGCGCGTGTAGCCACCCTGACGCTCGGCGACCGCGGGTGCGATCTCCGTGAACAGGACGTGCACGACACCCTTGTCCTTGACGACCGTCATCACCCGACGACGGGCGTGCAGGTCGCCGCGCTTGGCGAACGTGATGAGGCGCTCGGCGAGGGGGCGCAGGCGCTTCGCCTTGGCCTCCGTCGTCGTGACACGCTGGTGCTCGAACAGCTGCGTCGCGAGGTTCGCGAGGATCAGCCGCTCGTGAGCCGGTCCGCCACCGAGCCGGGGTCCCTTGGTGGGCGTGGGCATGGTCTCTACTCCTTGAGTTCTGGTGATGGTCGACGCGTGCGGCCCGTCGAGCGACGGACCGGCGCGTTACCCGGCGTCAGTACTGCTCGTCCTCGCTGAAGTCGACCTCGTCGTCGGCGTAGTAGCCGGCACCGGCCGTCGCGTCGAAGTCGATCGGGCTGTCCTTCAGGCTCAGTCCCAGCTCGGCCAGCTTCTCCTTGACCTCGGTGATGGACTTCGCACCGAAGTTGCGGATGTCGAGCAGGTCGGCCTCGGACCGTGCGACGAGCTCGCCCACCGTGTGGATGCCCTCGCGCTTGAGGCAGTTGTACGACCGGATCGTCAGCTGCAGGTCCTCGATCGGCAGCGCCAGGTCGGCGGCGAGCGCGGCGTCCGTCGGGGACGGACCGATCTCGATGCCCTCGGCCTCGACGTTGAGCTCGCGGGCCAGCCCGAACAGCTCGACCAGCGTCTTGCCGGCGGAGGCCAGTGCGTCACGCGGGCTGATCGCCGGCTTCGTCTCGACGTCGACGATCAGCTTGTCGAAGTCGGTGCGCTGCTCGACGCGGGTCGCCTCGACCTTGTAGGTCACCTTGAGCACCGGCGAGTAGATCGAGTCGACCGGGATCCGGCCGATCTCGGTGTCGAACGACTTGTTCTGGCTGGCGGAGACGTAGCCACGGCCGCGCTCGACGGTCAGCTCGATCTCGAGCTTGCCCTTGTCGTTCAGCGTCGCCAGGTGCAGGTCGGGGTTGTGCACCTCGACACCGGCCGGCGGGACGATGTCCGCCGCGGTCACCTGACCGGCACCCTGCTTGCGCAGGTACATGACCACCGGCTCGTCGTTCTCGGAGGAGACGACCAGGTTCTTGATGTTGAGGATCAGCTCGGTGACGTCCTCCTTGACCCCAGGCACGGTGGAGAACTCGTGCAGCACGCCGTCGATGCGGATGCTGGTGACGGCCGCACCCGGGATGGACGACAGGAGCGTCCGGCGCAGGGAGTTGCCGAGCGTGTAGCCGAAGCCCGGCTCCAGCGGCTCGATGGAGAACCGCGAGCGGTGCTCCGAGATGACCTCTTCGGTCAGGGTGGGGCGCTGTGCGATCAGCACGGTGGGGTTCCTCTCAGCGGGCGTCCGCCATATGACGCTCCGCAGTGACGTGCAATGACCGCGCTCGGTCTCGGTCCACCGGCGCGGTCGACGCACCGGTCCGTGCGGCGGGGCACGGACCGGTGCGATCGAGCTCAGACGCGACGGCGCTTCGGCGGACGGCAGCCGTTGTGGGCCTGCGGCGTCACGTCCTGGATCGAGCCGACCTCGAGGCCCGCCGACTGCAGCGAGCGGATCGCGGTCTCACGGCCGGAGCCGGGGCCCTTGACGAAGACGTCGACCTTGCGCATGCCGTGCTCCTGCGCCTTGCGCGCGGCGGCCTCGGCCGCCAGGCCCGCGGCGAACGGGGTCGACTTGCGCGAGCCCTTGAAGCCGACGTCGCCGCCCGACGCCCAGGCGATCACGGCGCCGGACGGGTCGGTGATGGAGACGATCGTGTTGTTGAAGGTGCTCTTGATGTGCGCCTGGCCGTGGGAGACGTTCTTCTTCTCCTTGCGGCGCGGCTTGCGCACGGAGGTGGTGCGGGTCTTGGGGGGCATCTGCTTCTTCTCTCGGGGTCTGCGGGTCGTCCGGCGACGGGCGGGCTACTTGCGCCCGGCCTTCTTCTTGCCGGCGACGGTGCGCTTGGGGCCCTTGCGGGTGCGGGCGTTGGTCTTGGTGCGCTGACCACGCACCGGCAGGCCGCGGCGGTGGCGCAGCCCCTGGTAGCAGCCGATCTCGACCTTGCGGCGGATGTCGGCGGCGACCTCGCGCCGCAGGTCACCCTCGAGCTTGTAGTTGCCCTCGAGGTAGTCGCGCAGGGCGACGAGCTCGGCGTCCCCGAGGTCCTTGACGCGGACGTCCGGGCTGATCCCGGTCGCCTTCAGGGTCTCGGTCGCACGCGTGCGGCCGACCCCGTAGATGTAGGTGAGCGCAACCTCGAGCCGCTTCTCGCGGGGGAGGTCGACGCCGATGAGACGTGCCATGTGCCTGGTGGCTCCTGCAACTTCGTCGGAGGTCTGCCGCACCGTCCTCCCGCGAGCCTGCGGGCCCCGGCCTCCGAGCCGGGGGTGTCACCGGCGCCGACGTCTGGACGACGGCGACCGGTGCGGCGGTGCGCTGGTCGGGTCCCGTCACCGGGACCCGGGGTGGTGCTGGTGGCTGCTCAGCCCTGGCGCTGCTTGTGGCGCTGGTTCTCGCAGATCACCATGACGCGACCGTGCCGGCGGATCACCTTGCACTTGTCGCAGATCTTCTTGACGCTCGGCTTGACCTTCATGGTTCCCTCCGCCGCCGGGCGCCCTCGCGGGCGAGACGGCGTGGTCGAGTGGTGATTACTTGTAGCGGTAGACGATGCGCCCGCGGGACAGGTCGTACGGGCTCAGCTCCACCACGACGCGGTCCTCGGGGAGGATCCGGATGTAGTGCTGACGCATCTTGCCCGAGATGTGGGCGAGAACCTTGTGCCCGTTGCTCAGCTCTACGCGGAACATCGCGTTCGGCAGAGCCTCGACCACCGAGCCCTCGATCTCGATGACACCGTCCTTCTTTGCCATGTCCTCCGCTGCCTGTCGGTCCGTACGTGTCGACCCACGACACGCGACCCGCCAGAGCTGACGCCCGGGCGACTCGTGCCATCGTGGAGGGTGCTGCCGGTCATCCCCGTCCACAGGGCGGGAGATGACGACCTTGCCCGCCCACGCCGCAGCGCAGGATGACGCACACCCAACGGGCGATCCTACGCCATCGGCCGCACCCCGGGAAACCAGCCCGTTGAGAGCCCCGGCACACCCGTCGCGCGGCATCCGGTGACGGGTACGCCGGGGCGCGCCGTGCCGTCCGGCACGGGCTGCCGCAGGGTCCCGGGCACGACGGTGCCCCCGGGGAGGAGGGTCCCCAGGGGCACTGTCGGGCACGGACCGGTGGCGAGCCGCCCACCCCGGTCAGGAGAGGTGCAGCGCCGCCGGACTCATCGCATCGCGCCGCGGCGACGCAGCACCAGCAGAAGCACCCCGGCCGCCACGAGCAGGACGGCTGCGACGGCGACGCCGATCGGCGCCGCACCGGTCTGGGCCAACGAACCCTTCCGGTCCTCGGCTGCCAGCACGGCGCTGACGACCTGTGGGCTGGCGCTCTGGGTGGAGTCCGGTGCGGACAGCACGACGTCGACGACGTCCTGCGAGGGAGAGACGCTCGGCTTCGGCGTCGCGACCGGTGCGGCTGTGGCACTCGGGGTCGCCGCAGGCGCGACCGTCGCGGCCGGGGAGGCCGTGGGCGACGTCGTGGCCGCACGGCTCGGGCCGGTGGAGGGAGTCGTCTGGACCGGCGACGGGGTCTCGGTCGGGACGACGACGGGAGCAGCGGGCACCTTCGGCGTGGCGGTCGGCGTCGGCGTGGGGGTCGGGACGGCCGTGGCCGCGGCGCACGCGGGGACCTGGACGAGCTTGTCCAGGGTCCAGTGCTGCGCGGCGAAGATCGGCGGCCAGCCGATGGTCGCCTTCGGGTAGCTCGGCGCGGGGGTGCCGGTGAACAGCGACTGCGTCCCGTATGCCTGGTCCTCCTGCACGCCCCAGCCGGAGCCGCACAGCTCGATCCCCTCTGCGGCCAGTGCGGTGCGCACCTGGTCAAGGCTCAACGGGCGGTACTCGGCACCGGACCAGGTCGCCACCAGGTACTGCTGCGTCGAGTTGTCCCAGGACGCCGGTCGGCTGGCGTCGCGCTTGCGGTACACGTACGCACCGGTCGCGGTCGCGGGTGCGACGTGCGAACCACCACGCTGGGGGAACGGATGCGCGGGGACTCCCTGGGACTCGTCCTGCCCACCACCGCCCGCATCCACGCAGCTGGCCGCGGCCGACGCACCCGTGGCGAGGCCGATCATCATCACCGTCCCGGTGAGCACGGCCGCTGCTGCCCTGAGGCCGCGGCGCGAGACGGAGCTTCCATGACGAGAACTGCGCAGCATGGTCCACCCATCGATGCGGGCAGGCGTCAGCGCTCAGGCACCTGCCAGGGAACGCGAGCACCAGTGCCGCCGCGTGCGTACCGCACGCGCTCGCGCCCCCTGGCCCGTGGCGGGATCCTTCCCGCGCGAGCGACCATATCGGACATAACGGACCGATGTGGGCAATTCACAGCCGTGACCTGCATCGACGGGAACGCCACCCGATCAGGTGATCCGACCGGGCGTTCTCAGACCAGCGCCGCGGTCCGTACTCCCCGCTCGCCGAGACGAGCCGCGCCGCCGTCCTCGGCCGTGAGCACCCAGAGGCCGCCCTCCAGCACCGCGACGGTGTGCTCCCAGTGCGCTGCCCGGGACCCGTCGTCCGTCACCACCGTCCACCCGTCCGCGAGCTCGTGCGTGTCACCCGAGCCGCGGGTCAACATCGGCTCGACGGCCAGCACCATGCCGGACCTGAGCCGGTGCCCTCTGGGTCGCAACCGGTAGTTCGGAACGTCGGGTGGCTGGTGCATCGCGGTGCCGATGCCGTGCCCGACGTAGTCCTCCACGATCCCGTAGCGCACCGGGCCGGAGTCGACCAGGTCCTCCACGGCTTCCCCGACCACGGCGATGCGGTCCCCGCCGGCCAGAGCGGCGATGCCTGCCCACATCGCCGCCTCGGTCGTCGCGACCAGCGCCTCGTCGGCGGGATCTCCGTCGCCGACGACCGCGCTGAAGGCACTGTCCCCGTGCCATCCGTCCACGATCGCGCCGCAGTCGACGGACACGACGTCGCCGGAGCGGACCACCCGTTCCCCCGGGATGCCGTGGACCACCTCGTCGTTCACCGAGACGCAGATGGTCGCCGGGTACCCCTCGTACCCGAGGAACGACGGCGTCGCACCCGACGCGGCGATCACCCGTGCCGCCACCGCGTCGAGCTGGCCGGTGGTCGCACCGGGTACGAGCGCGGCCCGTACCTCCGCCAGCGCCGCGGCGACGACGAGCCCCGCGCGCCTCATGGCGCGCACGTCGTCGAGCGACTTGAGCTCGATCCGCTCCCGGCCGGCCACGCCGGTCAGTGACGCAGGGCCGGCTCGATCGCCGCGAGCAGGCGGTCGGTCACCTCGTCGATCTCGCCCAGCCCGTCGACGCGCACCAGGAGCCCACGGTCGGCGTACACGCCCGAGAGCGGAGCCGTCTGGTCGGCGTAGACGTCGAGCCTGTGCCGGATCACGTCCTCCGTGTCGTCCACCCGGCCCTCGATCTGAGCGCGCTTCAGCAGACGCTCGACGACGACGTCGGCATCGGCGGTGATCTCCACGACAACGTCGAGAGCGCGCCCGGCGTCGGCCAGGATCGCGTCGAGCGCGTCCACCTGGGCCAGGTTCCGCGGGTAGCCGTCGAGCAGGAACCCGTCGGCCGCGTCGGGCTCCGCGAGGCGGGAACGGACCAGCTCGTCGGTCAGCTCGTCCGGGACGAGCGCACCCACGGAGGTGTACTCCACGACCCGTCGCCCGAGCTCGGTCCCGCCCTTGATGTTGCTGCGGAAGATGTCGCCCGTGGAGATCGCCGGGACGCCGAGCTTGTCGCAGATACGTGCGGCCTGGGTGCCCTTGCCAGCACCGGGAGGACCGAACAGGACCAGGCGGACGCTCACCGCAGGAACCCTTCGTAGTGCCGCTGCTGCAGCTGGGACTCGATCTGCTTCACCGTCTCCAGGCCGACACCCACGATGATCAGGATCGACGAGCCACCGAACGGGATGTTGCCCCCGACCTTCATCAGGGCGAACGCCACGGTCGGGACCAGCGCGACGAATGCCAGGTAGATCGAGCCCGGAGCCGTGATGCGGGTGATGACGTAGTCGAGGTACTCAGCCGTCGGACGTCCGGCACGGATGCCGGGGATGAAGCCGCCGTACTTCTTCATGTTGTCCGCGACCTCGTCCGGGTTGAACGTGATCGCCGTGTAGAAGTAGCAGAAGAAGATGATCAGCAGCGTGTAGATCACCATGTGCAACGGGGCGCTTGAGCTGGCGAGGTACTTGCCGACCCACTTCACCCAGCCGGTCGTCTGGTTGCCGAACTGGGCCAGGAGCACCGGCACCTGCAGCAGCGACGACGCGAAGATGATCGGGATCACACCGGACATGTTGATCTTGATCGGGATGTACGTGCTGGAGCCGCCGTACATCTTCCGGCCGACCATCCGCTTGGCGTACTGCACCGGGATGCGCCGCTGGGACTGCTCGACGAAGACGACGAGCGCGATGACCAGCACGATGATCGCGAGCACCACGATGAACTTGCTCACGCCACCGTTGCCGCCGGCGATCGACCACATGTTCGAGGGGAACCGCGCGGCGATCGAGGTGAAGATCAGCAGGGACATGCCGTTGCCGACGCCCCGCTCCGTGATCAGCTCGCCGAGCCACATGATCAGGCCGGTGCCGGCGGTCATCGTGATGACCATGACGAGCATGGTCACCCAGCTGCTGTTGGGGATCACGCTCTGCGTGCAGCCCTGGAACAGGTTGCCGGACCGGGCGACCGCGATGATCGTCGTCGACTGCAGGATCGCCAGGCCGATGGTGAGGTACCGGGTGTACTGGGTGAGCCGCGACTGACCCGCCTGGCCCTCTTGGTACAGCTCCTCGAACTTGGGGATCACCACGCGCAGCAGCTGCACGATGATGCTCGCGGTGATGTAGGGCATGATCCCGAGCGAGAACACCGACAGCTGGAGCAGCGCTCCGCCGCTGAACAGGTTGACGATGCCGAGCAGGTCGTTGCTGGCCGTCTGCTTGATGCAGGCCTGGACGTTGGGGTACGACACCCCGGGCGTCGGGAGGAACGACCCGATCCGGAACACCACCATGATCGCGATGGTGAAGAGCAGCTTGCGCCGCAGGTCGGGCGTACGGAACGCCCGCACGAATGCGCTGAGCACCTGTCCTCCTGGCACCGCCCGTCGGCGGCATCTCGTCCGGCCGGAGCACTCCGGCCGGGCCGCCTGCGACGCGTCGCAGGCACCTGGGGAACCCTAACGGATGGCCCAGGGTGCCGGAACGGGGCCGGTGAGCGAGGGTCTCGCCACCGGCCCCGTTCCGGGTCGAATCAGTCCTGCGCGACGCTCCCGCCGGCAGCGACGATCTTGTCCTTCGCCGACGCGGACAGGGCGTCCACGGCCACGGAGACCTTCACCGTCAGCTCGCCGTCGCCAAGCACCTTGACCGGCTTGCCCTTGCGGACAGCACCCTTGGCCACCAGGTCCGCGACGGTGACGTCGCCCCCGTCCGGGTAGAGCTCCGAGAGGCGGTCGAGGTTGACCACCTGGTACTCGACGCGGAACGGGTTGGTGAACCCGCGCAGCTTGGGCAGGCGCATGTGCATCGGCATCTGGCCGCCCTCGAACCGCTCGGGCACCTGGTAGCGGGCCTTCGTGCCCTTGGTGCCACGACCGGCGGACTTGCCCTTGGACGCCTCACCACGACCCACACGCGTCTTGGCCGTCTTGGCGCCCGGGGCCGGCCGCAGGTGGTGCACGCGCAGCGTGCCACCGGCACCCGGGACGGCGGCGGCCTCAGCGGCCTCCTTCGCCGCGGCCGAGACCACGGGAGTCGCCTTGGCCTTCGCCGGAGCCTTGGCGACCTTCTCGGTCTTCTCGGTCTTCTCGGCCTTGGCGGCCTTGGCCGCTGCGGGCTTCTCGGCGGCAGGCTTCTCAGCCGCTGCCTTCGACGCCTTGGCAGGGGCGGCCTTCGCCGCCGCAGCCTTCTTCGCCGGGGCCTTCGCCTCGGTCGTCTCGTCGGCCTTCTTCTCGTCGGCCATGGTCACTCGACCTCCTCGACCGCGACGAGGTGCGTCACCGTACGGACCATGCCGCGGATCTCGGGACGGTCCTCCTTGACGACCACGTCACCGATCCGCTTCAGGCCCAGGGTGCGCAGCGTGTCGCGCTGGTTCTGCTTGCCGCCGATGGCGGACCTGGTCTGGGTCACCTTGAGTCGTGCCATCACGCACCGACCTTCGCGGCCGTCGCAGCGGCACGACCGGCGGCCTGCGCCCGCAGGAGCGGGGCCGGCACGACGTGCTCGAGGGCGAGCCCGCGGCGCGCTGCCACGGCGGCCGGCTCCTCGAGGCCGCGCAGGGCGGCGACGGTCGCGTGCACGATGTTGATGGAGTTGGACGACCCGAGCGACTTGCTCAGCACGTCGTGGATGCCGGCGCACTCGAGCACCGCGCGCACCGGACCACCGGCGATCACACCGGTACCCGGAGAAGCGGGACGCAGGAAGACGACACCGGCAGCGGCCTCACCCTGGACGGGGTGCGGGATGGTGCCCTGGATGCGCGGGACGCGGAAGAAGTTCTTCTTCGCCTCCTCGACGCCCTTGGCGATCGCCGCGGGCACCTCCTTGGCCTTGCCGTAGCCGACGCCGACGGTGCCGTCGCCGTCGCCCACCACGACCAGCGCGGTGAAGCTGAAGCGACGACCGCCCTTGACGACCTTGGCGACACGGTTGATCGTCACGACGCGCTCGACGAACGCGCTCTTCTCAGCGGCGTCCTGCCGACGGCCGCCGTCCCGGCGGCCACCATCGCGGCGGTCGCCGCCGGCGCCACCCTGGGCACCGGTGTTGCTGCGTGCAGGTGCAGCCATCAGTGGATCCTCTTCTTCGTCTGGACGTGCGTCGTGGTCACAGCGTCAGGCCTCCCTCGCGGGCACCGTCGGCGACCGCGGCCACGCGACCGTGGTACTTGTTGCCGCCGCGGTCGAACACGACCGCCTCGATGCCGGCGGCCTTCGCACGCTCGGCGATGAGCTCGCCGACCTTGCGGGCCTTGGCCGACTTGTCGCCCTCGGCGCCGCGGAGGTCGACCTCGAGGGTCGACGCGGAGACGAGCGTCCGGCCCACGGCGTCGTCCACGACCTGGGCCGTGATGTGACGCGTGGAGCGGGTGACGACGAGGCGCGGACGTGCGGCCGTGCCGACGACCTTCTTGCGCAGGCGCAGGTGACGGCGCTTGCGCGCGATCGCCTTGCCCTTGCCCTTGATGCTGATCGCCATGGCTTACTTCCCAGCCTTTCCGACCTTGCGCCGCACGACCTCGTCCGCGTACTTGACGCCCTTGCCCTTGTACGGCTCGGGCTTGCGGATCTTGCGGATGTTCGCGGCGACCTCGCCCACCTGCTGCTTGTCGATGCCCGTCACCGTGAACTTGGTGGGGGTCTCGACCGAGAAGGTGATGCCATCCGGAGGCTCGACCGTGACCGGGTGGCTGAAGCCCAGGGCGAACTCGAGGTTCGAGCCCTTGGCCTGCACGCGGTAACCGGTACCGACGATCTCGAGCTTCTTGCTGTAGCCGTCCGTCACGCCGACGACCATGTTGGCCAGGAGCGTGCGGGTGAGGCCGTGCAGCGAGCGCGAGGCGCGCTCGTCGTCAGGCCGGGACACCACGAGGGCGCCGGCGTCGTCGCGCGCCACCTGGATGGGCGCCGCGACGGTGTGGACCAGCGAACCCTTGGGACCGTTGACGGTCACCACGGCGCCGTCGATGTCGACCTGGACGCCGGCCGGGACCGGGACGGGGATCCTGCCGATACGAGACATGGGCTTCTCCTCTCCGTCTCTGTCGTTACCAGACGTAGGCGAGGACTTCCCCACCCACGCCCTTCTTGGCGGCCTGCTTGTCCGTCAGCAGCCCGGACGACGTGGACAGGATCGCCACGCCCAGGCCGCCGAGCACCTTCGGCAGGTTGGTCGACTTGGCGTACACGCGCAGGCCCGGCTTGGACACGCGCTTGACGCCGGCCAGCGCACGCTCGCGGTGCGGGCCGTACTTCAGGGTCACGACGAGGTTCTTGCCCACCTCGGCGTCCTCGACGGTCCAGCCGGCGATGTAGCCCTCGGCCTGCAGGATCTCGGCGATGTGCGACTTCAGCTTCGAGAACGGGATGCTCACCGAGTCGTGGTGCGCGGAGTTGGCGTTGCGCAGCCGCGTCAGGAAGTCGGCGATCGGGTCGGTCATGGTCATGGGGCGTCGCCCCTCTCTCGCCGGGGTATCCCGGTCCCGCCGTTGCGGGACCGGGACCTACCGACGTCTGTCTCCTACAGGGTTCGTTACCAGCTGCTCTTGGTGACGCCGGGCAGCTCGCCGCGGTGCGCCATCTCGCGCACGCAGATCCGGCACAGGCCGAACTTGCGGTACACCGAGCGGGGGCGGCCGCAGCGCTGGCAGCGGTTGTAGCCACGCACACCGAACTTCGGCGTGGCGTTCGCCTTGTTGACGAGGGCGGTCTTCGCCATGTCAGTCCTCCTTGAACGGGAAGCCGAGGGCCTTGAGGAACGCGCGTCCCTCGTCGTCCGTGGTGGCCGTGGTGACGACCGTGATGTCCATGCCGCGCACGCGGTCGATGTTGTCCTGGTCGATCTCGTGGAACACCGACTGCTCGGTCAGCCCGAACGTGTAGTTGCCGTGACCGTCGAACTGCTTGGCCGACAGCCCGCGGAAGTCGCGGATGCGCGGCAGCGCGATCGACAGCAGGCGGTCGAGGAACTCCCAGGCCCGGTCGCCGCGCAGCGTGACGTGCGCGCCGATCGGCATGCCCTCACGCAGCTTGAACTGCGCGATCGAGGTGCGCGACTTGGTCACCTGGGGCTTCTGGCCGGTGATGGCGGTGAGGTCGCGGACGGCTCCGTCGATCAGCTTGGAGTCCCGCGCGGCCTCGCCGACGCCCATGTTCACGACGACCTTGACGAGGCGCGCGACCTGGTTGACGTTCTCGTGGCCGAACTGCTTGAGCAGCGCGTCACGGATCTCGGCGTTGTAGCGCGCCTTCAGCCGCGGCTGTGCCGGCGCGTCGATGGTGGTCTGCGTCATCAGATGTCCTTACCGGAGCGCTTGGCCACGCGGACGCGGACCGTACGGGTGCGACCGTCACGCTCGACCTGCTCGGTGCGGTAGCCCACCCGGGTGCCCTTCTTGGTCTCCGGGTCGACCAGCATCACGTTGCTGATGTGGATGGGAGCCTCGACGGTCTCGATGCCACCCGTCCGGGTGCCGCGCTGGGTCTGGCCGGCCTTGACGTGCTTTGTCACCCGCTGCACGCCCTCGACGACCACACGCTGCGTCTCGACGAGAACCTCGAGGACCCGACCCTGCTGGCCCTTGTCCCGGCCCGAGATGACGACGACGAGGTCGCCCTTCTTGATCTTGGCCATGGTCAGAGCACCTCCGGCGCCAGCGAGATGATCTTCATGAACTTCTTGTCGCGGAGCTCGCGACCGACCGGACCGAAGATGCGGGTGCCGCGGGGCTCCCCGTCGTTCTTCAGGATCACCGCCGCGTTCTCGTCGAACTTGATGTACGAGCCGTCGGCGCGACGGCGCTCCTTGCGGGTGCGGACGACGACCGCCTTGACGACGTCGCCCTTCTTCACGTTCCCGCCCGGGATCGCGTCCTTCACCGTGGCGACGATGACGTCACCGATGCCGGCGTACCGGCGACCGGACCCGCCGAGCACACGGATGCACAAGATCTCCTTGGCACCCGTGTTGTCGGCGACGCGCAGCCGCGTCTCCTGCTGGATCATCTACCTGCTCCTGTCGTCTGGCGGGTTCTCGCCGCCCGGTCTCCCGGACGGACGAGCCTGGCCGAACGGATAGTTGCCGTGGTGCACACGTCGCGGACCGGGGTCCGCCCGTGGGCAACTGCCTGTCTGCTTACTTGGCCTTCTCGAGGACCTCGACCACGCGCCACCGCTTGGTGGCCGACAGCGGACGCGTCTCCATGATGAGCACGAGGTCGCCGATGCCCGCCGAGCTGAGCTCGTCGTGCGCCTTCACCTTGCTCGTACGCCGCATGACCTTGCCGTAGAGCGGGTGCTTGACCCGGTCCTCGACCTCGACCACGACGGTCTTCTCCATCTTGTCGCTGACGACGTAGCCCCGGCGCGTCTTGCGGTACGCGCGGTGCTCGGACGTCGCCGTCGTCGACTCGTTCTTGGTGCTCATGCGATCCTCACTCGCTCGGGCTCGGGGCGGTCCGGATGCCGAGCTCGCGCTCGCGCAGGATCGTGTAGATCCGCGCGATGTCGCGGCGGACGGCCTTGAGCCGACCGTGGCTCTCCAGCTGGCCCGTGGCCGACTGGAAGCGGAGGTTGAACAGCTCCTCCTTGGCCTTCTTCAGCTCGGCGACGAGACGCTCGTCGTCGTAGCCGTCCAGCTCGCTCGGCGCGAGGTCCTTGGTTCCGACGGCCATCAGCTGGCACCTCCCTCGCGGACCAGGAAACGGGTCTTCATCGGGAGCTTGTGCTGCGCGCGGCGCATGGCCTCACGAGCGAGCTCCTCGGGGACCCCGGCCAGCTCGAAGAGCACGCGGCCGGGCTTGACGTTGGCGATCCACCACTCCGGCGAGCCCTTGCCGGAACCCATGCGGGTCTCGGCGGGCTTCTTGGTGAGCGGCCGGTCCGGGTACACGTTGATCCAGACCTTGCCGCCACGCTTGATGTGGCGGGTCATGGCGATACGAGCAGCCTCGATCTGCCGGTTGGTGACGTAGGCGGGCTCGAGAGCCTGGATGCCGAAGTCGCCGAAGGCGATGGACGTGCCACCGGTCGCGGCGCCGGAGCGCCCGGGGTGGTGCTGCTTGCGGTGCTTCAGCCTGCGCGGGACGAGCACGGCTCAGGCCTCCGTTCCGGTCTCAGGGGTGGTGTCCGACGACGGGGCGTCCGACTGCTCGGAGCGCTCCGGCCGACGGGCGCCGGCACGCGGGCCGCGCTCGGGACGGTCGCCCCGGTCGCCGCGCGGACCACGGGACGGGCGGGGAGCCGCCGTCGCCTGCTCGCGGGCGAACTCCTTCTCGGTCATGTCGCCCTTGTAGACCCAGACCTTCACGCCGATGCGGCCGAAGGTGGTGCGGGCCTCGTGGAAGCCGTAGTCGATGTTGGCGCGCAGCGTGTGCAGCGGCACCCGACCCTCGCGGTAGAACTCCGTGCGGCTCATCTCCGCACCGCCGAGGCGGCCGGAGACCTGCACGCGGATGCCCTTCGCACCGGCGCGCTGGGCGGACTGGATGCCCTTGCGCATGGCGCGACGGAACGACACGCGGCTGGCGAGCTGCTCGGCGATGCCCTGCGCGACCAGCTGAGCCTCGATCTCGGCGTTCTTGACCTCGAGGATGTTGAGCTGCACCTGCTTGCCGGTGAGCTTCTCCAGCTCTCCGCGGATGCGGTCGGCCTCCGCGCCACGACGCCCGATGACGATGCCAGGGCGGGCGGTGTGGATGTCGACGCGGACCCGGTCACGGGTGCGCTCGATCTCGACCTTGGCGATGCCGGCGCGCTCGAGGCCCGTCGACATCAGCTTGCGGATCTGCACGTCCTCGCGCACGTAGTCGCGGTAGCGCTGACCGGTCTTGGTCGAGTCGGCGAACCACCGCGAGCGGTGGTCGGTCGTGATGCCCAGGCGGTACCCGAGCGGGTTGACCTTCTGTCCCACTATCGGGCCCGTCCCTTCGTGCTCTGTGCCGTCGCCTGCTCGCGCTCGGCGACCACCACGGTGATGTGGCTCGTGCGCTTGAGGATGCGGCCGGCACGACCCTGCGCGCGCGGCCGGAACCGCTTCATCGTCGGGCCCTCGTCCACGAAGATCTCGGAGACGTAGAGGTTCGCCTCGTCGAGCCGCGTGCTCGCTCGCTTGGCGCCCTCGACCGCGTTCGCGATCGCCGACTCCACGGTCTTGAGGACCGGCTGTGCCGCGACCTGCGGGGCGAACCGCAGCACGGCCACCGCCTCGCTGGCCTGCTTGCCACGGACGAGGTCCACGACGCGCCGGGCCTTCTGGGGCGTGACGCGGACGAACCGCGCCTTCGCCATGGCTTCCATCGCTGTCCTGCCTTCTGTCTGCGCCGTCAGGGCGTCGTCACCGACCCGGGGGGTCAGCGGCGACGGCCCTTCCGGTCGTCCTTCTCGTGGCCGCGGAACGTCCGCGTGGGGGCGAACTCGCCGAGCTTGTGGCCGACCATCGACTCGGTGACGAACACCGGCGTGTGCTTGCGGCCGTCGTGCACGGCGAAGGTGTGGCCGAGGAACTCGGGCGTGATGACCGAGCGGCGCGACCACGTCTTGATGACGTTCTTGGTGCCCGCCGTGTTCTGGACGTCGACCTTCTTCTGCAGGTGGCCGTCGACGAACGGGCCCTTCTTCAGGCTGCGTGGCATCTCAGGCTCCTATCAGCGCTTCTTGCCGGTGCGCCGACGGCGCACGATGAGCTTGTCGCTCGGCTTGTTCGGACGACGGGTACGACCCTCGGGCTGGCCCCAGGGGCTGACCGGGTGACGGCCACCGGACGTCTTGCCCTCACCACCACCGTGCGGGTGGTCGATCGGGTTCATCGCGACACCGCGGACGGTCGGGCGCTTGCCCTTCCAGCGCATGCGGCCGGCCTTGCCCCAGTTGATGTTCGACTGCTCGGCGTTGCCGACCTCGCCGATCGTCGCGCGGCAGCGCAGGTCGACGTTGCGGATCTCGCCGGACGGCATGCGCAGCTGGGCGTACGGCCCGTCCTTGGCGACGAGCTGCACCGAGGCACCCGCGGAGCGGGCGATCTTCGCGCCGCCGCCGGGCCGCAGCTCGATGGCGTGGATGATCGTGCCGGTGGGGATGTTGCGCAGCGGCAGGTTGTTGCCCGGCTTGATGTCCGCCGTGGCACCGGCCTCGACGAGGTCGCCCTGGTTCAGCCGGTTCGGCGCGAGGATGTAGCGCTTCTCGCCGTCGGCGTAGTGCAGGAGCGCGATGCGCGCCGTGCGGTTGGGGTCGTACTCGATGTGCGCGACCTTGGCCGGCACGCCGTCCTTGTCGTGGCGACGGAAGTCGATCACCCGGTACGCCCGCTTGTGACCGCCGCCGTGGTGGCGGGTCGTCACGCGACCGGTCGAGTTGCGACCGCCCGACTTGGTCAGCGGACGGACCAGCGACTTCTCCGGCTCGGAGCGCGTCAGCTCGACGAAGTCGGCCACGCTCGAGCCACGACGGCCCGGCGTCGTCGGCTTGTACTTACGGATTCCCATGTCAGTAGTCCTCTCGGGCCGCTCAGCCGACCGGTCCGCCGAAGATGTCGATCGAACCCTCGCGGAGGGTGACGACCGCACGCTTCGTGGCCTTGCGACGACCGATGCCGAACCGGGTCCGGCGGGCCTTGCCCTGCCGGTTGGCGGTGTTGACCGAGTCGACCTTGACGCCGAAGACCTGCTCGACGGCGATCTTGATCTCGGTCTTGTTGGCGCGCGGGTCGACGAGGAACGTGTACTTGCCCTCGTCGAGCAGGCCGTAGCTCTTCTCCGAGACCACCGGGGCGATCAGGATGTCGCGCGGGTCCTTGCCGACGGTGCTCACTTGGTCTCCTCCTTGGCGGCCGCGGTGCCGGCGAGGAACGCGTCGAGCGCACCCTGCGTGAACACCACGTCGTCGCTGACGAGCACGTCGTAGGTGTTCAGCTGGTCGGAGACCAGCAGGTGCACCCGCTCGACGTTGCGCAGCGACTTCCACGTGATCTCGTCGGCCCGCTCCACGACCACCAGGACGTTCTTGCGGCCCGACAGGTTGTCGAGGACCTTGATGGCGGCCTTGGTCGACGGCGCCTCGCCCGGGGCGAACCCGGTGACGACGTGCACACGACCCGCACGGGCGCGGTCCGAGAGAGCACCGCGGAGCGCCGCGGCCTTCATCTTCTTCGGGGTCCGCTGGCTGTAGTCACGCGGCTGCGGGCCGTGGACGGTGCCACCGCCGGCGAACTGCGGCGCACGCGTCGAGCCCTGACGGGCACGGCCGGTGCCCTTCTGCTTGTACGGCTTCTTGCCACCACCGGACACCTCGCCACGAGTCTTCGTGGCGTGCGTGCCCTGGCGTGCCGCCGCGAGCTGCGCGACGACGACCTGGTGGATCAGCGGGACGTTGGTCTGCACGTCGAAGACGGTGCCGGGCAGGTCGGCCGTGCCGGCCTTGTTGCCCTCGGCGTCCAGGACGTCGACGGTCAGCGTGTCACTCATCGTGGTCACGCACCCTTCACAGCGGTACGCACGAGGACCACGCCGCCCTTGGGGCCGGGGACGGCGCCCTTGACGAGCAGCAGACCCCTCTCGGCGTCGACCGCGTGCACGGTCAGGTTCTGAACGGTCTGACGGGCGTTGCCCATCCGGCCGGCCATCCGCATGCCCTTGAACACGCGCGACGGGGTGGACGCCCCGCCGATCGAGCCCGGCTTGCGGTGGTTGCGGTGCGAACCGTGGGAAGCGCTGACGCCCTTGAAGCCGTGACGCTTCATCACACCGGCGGTGCCCTTGCCCTTGGTGGTGCCGGAGACGTCCACCGACTGGCCCGCCTCGAAGGCGGTCGCGGTCAGCTCCTGGCCGACCGAGTAGTCGGCGGCGTCCGCCGTGCGGATCTCGGCCACGTGCCGGCGGGGGGTGACCCCGGCCTTCTCGAAGTGGCCCTTGAGCGGCTTGGTGACCTTGCGCGGGTCGATCTGGCCGTAGGCCAGCTGCACCGCGACGTAGCCGTCGGCCTCAGCGGAGCGCACCTGCGTCACGACGTTCGTACCGACCTCGACGACCGTGACGGGGACGAGGCGGCCTGCCGCGTCCCACACCTGGGTCATGCCGAGCTTGGTGCCGAGCAGCGCCGTGACCGGGCGAGCGGTCTGCTGGGTTGCCATGAAGATCAGTCCTTCCCAGCGATCAGAGCTTGATCTCGATGTTCACGTCCGCAGGCAGGTCGAGACGCATGAGCGAGTCGACGGCCTTCGGCGTGGGGTCGATGATGTCGATCAGCCGCTTGTGCGTGCGCATCTCGAAGTGCTCGCGGCTGTCCTTGTACTTGTGGGGCGACCGGATGACGCAGAAGACGTTCTTCTCCGTCGGCAGCGGCACCGGGCCCACGACCTGCGCACCAGCTCGGGTCACCGTGTCGACGATCTTGCGCGCCGAGCTGTCGATGACCTCGTGGTCGTAGGACTTGAGCCGGATGCGGATCTTCTGTCCCGCCATGGCGTCGTCTACTTCTCTCTCTTCGAAACCGGTCCGTCCGACCCCCGCACTCGGGCGTGTCGCCTTGAGCGACACACTCTCGCGCTGCGCACCGTCAGGTACGAGGTCAGTGGTTGCGGTCGAGCCCCTCACCGCCGGGTGACCCCGGGGTCCGTGGGCTCTCCACGTCGTCGCGCCCACCTGTCTGCGGCGCGCGAACGCACCACACCCCAGCGGGCAACCCCGACAGTCTGCCAGACGGTCGGCCGATTGGCCAAACCCGGGTCGATGACGACCGCGTCACACCCGACCCGGCCCCACCTCCGCCGCGCCGCCACGAGCGGGCGGCACGTCCTGCGGCCACGGATCCAGGAGGCGTTCCCGTGCGGAGCGCCGCGTGAGGATGCCGAAGGGCCCGGGTGCGGTGTGCGCACCCGGGCCCTTCGTGGAACAGCTGCCCCGAGGGGCTCGGATCACTTGATGATCTTGGTGACCCGGCCGGAGCCGACGGTGCGGCCACCCTCACGGATGGCGAAGCCGAGGCCCTCCTCCATGGCGATGGGCTGGATCAGCTGGACGCTGATCTCGGTGTTGTCGCCCGGCATGACCATCTCGGTGCCCTCAGGCAGCGTGATGACGCCGGTGACGTCGGTCGTCCGGAAGTAGAACTGCGGACGGTAGTTCGAGTAGAAGGGGTTGTGACGGCCACCCTCGTCCTTGGCGAGGATGTAGACCTGGCCCTCGAACTCGGTGTGCGGGGTGATCGAGCCCGGCTTCACGACGACCTGGCCGCGCTCCACCTCCTCGCGCTTGGTGCCGCGGAGCAGCAGACCGGTGTTGTCGCCGGCCTCGGCGTAGTCCAGAGTCTTGCGGAACATCTCCACGCCGGTGACCGTGGTCTTGATCGACTTCTCCTTGATGCCGACGATCTCGACCTCCTCGTTCACCTTGAGGCGACCGCGCTCCACACGACCGGTGACCACGGTGCCGCGGCCGGTGATGGTGAAGACGTCCTCGATCGGCATGAGGAACGGCTTGTCGATGTCGCGCACCGGGTCCGGCACGTTCTCGTCGACGGCGTCCAGCAGGTCCTCGACGGACTTGACCCACTCCGGGTCGCCCTCGAGCGCCTTCAGCGCGGAGACGCGGATCACCGGGACGTCGTCGCCCGGGAAGCCCTGCGAGGAGAGGAGCTCGCGCACCTCGACCTCGACGAGCTCCAGGATCTCCTCGTCGTCCACCATGTCGGACTTGTTCAGCGCGACCAGCAGGTAGGGGACGCCGACCTGGCGGGCGAGCAGGACGTGCTCACGCGTCTGGGCCATCGGGCCGTCGGTGGCGGCGACCACCAGGATGGCGCCGTCCATCTGCGCCGCACCCGTGATCATGTTCTTGATGTAGTCGGCGTGCCCAGGGGCGTCGACGTGCGCGTAGTGGCGCTTGTCGGTCTGGTACTCGACGTGCGCGATGTTGATGGTGATACCGCGCTGCTTCTCCTCCGGCGCCTTGTCGATCTCGTCGAACGGCGTGAAGGGGTTCAGGTCCGGGTGCTTGTCGTGCAGCACCTTCGAGATCGCGGCGGTCAGCGTCGTCTTGCCGTGGTCGACGTGACCGATGGTCCCGATGTTGACGTGCGGCTTGGTCCGCTCGAACTTCGCCTTGCCCACTGGGTGTCCTCCTCAGGACTTGGTAGAGATTGCCCGTCGTCGCCTACGAACGGTAGCCGACGAGCGTGCGGTCCTCCGGGTCGGGTGTGTTGCTGGTACTGCGAGGGGTCGACCCTCGGGACTCACTCGCCCCGGGTCTTCTTGATGATCTCGTCGGCCACGTTGCGAGGAACCTCGGCGTAGCTGTCGAACTGCATCGAGTACACCGCACGACCCTGGGTCTTGGACCGCAGGTCGCCGACGTACCCGAACATCTCCGAGAGCGGGACGTGCGCACGCACGACCTTCACGCCGGTGGCGTCCTCCATCGACTGGATCATGCCGCGGCGGGAGTTCAGGTCGCCGATCACGTCGCCCATGTACTCCTCGGGCGTACGCACCTCGACGGCCATGATCGGCTCGAGCAGGGCCGGGTCGGCCTTGCGCGCTGCCTCCTTCAGGACCATCGAACCGGCGATCTTGAAGGCCATCTCGGACGAGTCGACCTCGTGGTAGGCACCGTCGAGCAGGACCGCCTTGACGCCGACCATCGGGAAGCCGGCCAGCACGCCCTGCTGCATGGCGCTCTGGATGCCCTGGTCGACCGACGGGATGTACTCGCGCGGGATGCGACCACCGGTGACGGCGTTCTGGAACTCGTAGACCTCGCCCTCGGCGGTGTCCAGCGGCTCGAACGACAGCTGGACCTTGGCGTACTGGCCCGAACCGCCGGTCTGCTTCTTGTGGACGTACTCGATCTTGTCCACCTTGCGGCGGATGGTCTCGCGGTACGCCACCTGCGGCTTGCCGACGTTCGCCTCGACCTTGAACTCGCGACGCATGCGGTCGACGAGGATGTCGAGGTGGAGCTCGCCCATGCCGCCGATGACGGTCTGGCCGGTCTCGTCGTCCAGGCGAACCCGGAACGTCGGGTCCTCCTCCGCGAGCTTCTGGATGGCCGTGGACAGCTTCTCCTGGTCGGCCTTGGTCTTCGGCTCGATCGCCACGTCGATGACGGGCTCGGGGAAGGTCATGGACTCCAGGACCACCGGCGAGCTCGGGTCGCACAGGGTGTCACCGGTGGTGACGTCCTTCAGCCCGATGAACGCGTAGATGTGGCCGGCCTGGGCCTCCTCGACCGGGTTCTCCTTGTTGGAGTGCATCTGGAAGAGCTTCCCGATGCGCTCCTTCTTGCCCTTGGTCGAGTTGAGCACCTGGGCACCCTGCGCCACCTTGCCCGAGTACACCCGGACGTAGGTGAGCTTGCCGAAGAACGGGTGCGCGGCGACCTTGAACGCGAGCGCGGAGAACGGCTCGGTCGCGTCGGCGTGCCGCTCGACGACGATCGACTCGTCCTTGACGTCGTGGCCCTCGATCGACGGGACGTCCAGCGGCGACGGCAGGTAGTCGATGACGGCGTCGAGCATGGGCTGCACGCCCTTGTTCTTGAACGCCGACCCGCACAGCACCGGGTACGCCTCGGACGAGATCGTCAGCTTGCGGATGCCCGCCTTGATCTCGGCGACGGTGAGCTCCTCGCCGGACAGGTACTTCTCCAGCAGCTCCTCGTCGGTCTCGGCGACCGCCTCGATGAGCTCGGCGCGGTACTGCTCGGCACGCTCGACCAGGTCGGCCGGGATCTCCTCGACGTCGTACTTCTCGCCGAGCGCCGTCTCGCCGCGCCACACCAGGGCACGGTTCTCGACCAGGTCGACGACACCGATGAACTGGCTCTCCGAGCCGATCGGCAGCTGGATGACCAGCGGGCGGGCCTTCAGGCGGTCGACGATCGTCTTGACCGTGAAGTAGAAGTCGGCGCCGAGCTTGTCCATCTTGTTGACGAAGCAGATGCGCGGCACGTCGTACTTGTCGGCCTGGCGCCACACCGTCTCGGACTGGGGCTCCACGCCCTCCTTGCCGTCGAAGACGGCGACCGCGCCGTCGAGGACGCGCAGCGAGCGCTCCACCTCGACGGTGAAGTCGACGTGGCCGGGCGTGTCGATGATGTTGATCTGGTTGTTCTTCCAGAAGCAGGTCGTCGCGGCCGACGTGATGGTGATGCCGCGCTCCTGCTCCTGCTCCATCCAGTCCATCGTGGCGGCGCCCTCGTGGACCTCACCGATCTTGTACGTGATACCTGTGTAGTACAGGATCCGCTCGGTCGTGGTGGTCTTGCCGGCATCGATGTGCGCCATGATGCCGATGTTGCGGACCTTGGTCAGGTCGGTGAGCACGTCGAGTGCCACGTTGTGTACGCCCCTTGTCGGTTGGCTCGGGTGGTCGGGCGGGGCGGCAGCCACGTGGGCCGCCGCCCCCCGACCCGCCGGTTGTTACCAGCGGTAGTGCGCGAAGGCGCGGTTGGACTCGGCCATCTTGTGCATGTCCTCGCGGCGCTTGACCGCGGCACCGAGGCCGTTCGATGCGTCCAGGATCTCGTTCATGAGGCGCTCGGTCATCGTCTTCTCGCGACGGGCGCGGGAGAAGTCGGTGAGCCAGCGCAGGGCCAGGGTGGTGGCGCGCACCGGGCGCACCTCGACCGGGACCTGGTAGGTGGCACCGCCGACACGACGGGACTTGACCTCGAGCGCGGGGCGCACGTTGTCGAGCGCGCGCTTCAGCACGACGACCGGGTCGCCGGAGGTCTTCTCGCGGACGCCCTCGAGGGCGCCGTACACGATGGACTCCGCGACGGTCTTCTTGCCGTCCAGCAGCACCTTGTTGATGAGCTGGGTGACGACGGGAGACCCGTAGACCGGGTCGACGACGAGCGGCCGACGGGGGGCCGGACCCTTGCGAGGCATTGGACTCAGCCCTTCTTCGCGCCGTAGCGGGAGCGCGCCTGCTTGCGGTTCTTGACGCCCTGCGTGTCGAGGGCACCACGGACGATCTTGTAGCGGACGCCGGGCAGGTCCTTCACACGGCCGCCGCGCACCAGCACGATCGAGTGCTCCTGCAGGTTGTGGCCGACACCCGGGATGTAGGCCGTCACCTCGACCTGCGAGGACAGGCGCACGCGCGCCACCTTGCGCAGGGCCGAGTTCGGCTTCTTCGGGGTCGTGGTGTAGACGCGGGTGCACACACCGCGTCGCTGGGGGGAGCCCTTGAGGGCAGGCGTCTTCGACTTGTTCGTCTTCGCCTGCCGGCCCTTGCGGACCAGCTGCTGGATCGTGGGCACTGCGTCTCCGTCTGTCGATGGATCTCTGGTCGACCGGACCCGTCACCCAGGACGGCCGGCAGGTTCCCGGATCGACGCTCGTCGCGCGACTACCCCGGCTGGTCTAGCGTCCCGCACCGACCCCCGCGCCCGGGCGTGTCGACCCGGTCCTCCGCGGCGCGGGCCAGGACGGGGTCCTGGTCGGTCGTGACGGTCGGGCTGTCACCCGGTGCCGCTGCCACCGCCTCGGAGCTGGTCCGAATCAGCGGCGCGATGCGTGCACGCACAAGGGCCCGACGACGCGGGCACGGTGTCCCAGGCTACCCGGCGGTCGAACAGGCGTCAAAGCAGCACGTGGGACGACGTGCGGTCAGCCCTACCTCCGTGCTGCAGGTGCGCCGAGGGGCCCACCGGCGAACCGGCAGGCCCCTCGGGCGATGCGATCGACGTCAGCGGTAGTCGCCGAAGTCGATGTCCTCGAGCGGGATCGCGTCGCCGGTCCCCATGCCGAGGGCCGGGAAGTCGATCTCGTCGTAGCCGAAGGCCGGGTACAGCTCGGCCTTCGCCTCCTCGGTCGGCTCCACCGCGACGTCCCGGTACCGGGCGAGCCCGGTGCCGGCGGGGATCAGCTTGCCGAGGATGACGTTCTCCTTCAGGCCGAGCAGCGGGTCGGACCGGCTCGACATCGCAGCCTCGGTCAGCACCTTGGTGGTCTCCTGGAAGGAGGCCGCCGACAGCCACGAGTCCGTGGCCAGCGACGCCTTGGTGATGCCCATCAGCTCCGGACGGCCGGACGCCGGCTGACCACCCTCGGACACGGCCTTGCGGTTCGCGTCCTCGAAGCGGCCGCGCTCGGACAGCTCGCCCGGCAGCAGGTCGGTGTCGCCCGAGTCGAGGACCGTCACCCGGCGCAGCATCTGCCGGACGATGACCTCGATGTGCTTGTCGTGGATGTCCACGCCCTGCGAGCGGTAGACCTCCTGCACCTCGTCGACCAGGTGCTTCTGGGTCGCCCGGGGGCCGAGGATCCGCAGCACCTTCTTCGGGTCGACGGCGCCCTGGACCAGCTGCGTGCCGACGGAGACGTGGTCGCCGTCCGCGATGAGCAGCCGCTGACGCTTGGTCACCGGGATGGAGATCTCCTCCGACCCGTCGTCCGGCGTCAGGACGATCCGGCGGGACCGGTCGCCCTCCTCGATCGCCACCCGGCCGGAGAACTCCGCGATGGGCGCCTCACCCTTGGGGGTGCGGGCCTCGAAGAGCTCCTGGACGCGCGGCAGACCCTGCGTGATGTCCTCGGCGGAGGCGACACCACCGGTGTGGAAGGTACGCATCGTCAGCTGCGTGCCGGGCTCGCCGATCGACTGGGCGGCGATGATGCCGACCGCCTCGCCGATGTCGACGAGCTTGCCGGTGGCCAGCGAACGGCCGTAGCACTTCGCGCAGGTGCCGACGCGCGACTCGCAGGTGAGCACGGAGCGCACCTTGAGCTCGGTGACACCGGACTCGATCAGCCGGTCGAGCAGCACGTCGCCGACGTCGTCACCGGCGTGGCCGATCACCTCGCCGTCGATCTCGATGTCGGTGGCCAGCGTGCGGGAGTAGACCGAGGTCTCCACCTTGTCGTGCCGGCGCAGCGTGCCGTCACCGGCGTCGACCGCGATCGGCATGGTCAGGCCGCGCTCCGTGCCGCAGTCCAGCTCACGGACGATGACGTCCTGCGACACGTCCACCAGACGACGGGTGAGGTAGCCGGAGTCGGCGGTCCGCAGCGCGGTGTCCGCCAGACCCTTGCGGGCGCCGTGCGTGGCGATGAAGTACTCCAGCACGGACAGACCCTCGCGGTAGTTCGCCTTGATGGGCCGCGGGATGATCTCGCCCTTCGGGTTGGCCACCAGACCACGCATGCCGGCGATCTGCCGGACCTGCATCCAGTTGCCTCGGGCACCCGAGCCGACCATGCGGTAGACCGTGTTGCGGGCCGGGAAGTTCGCCTGCATCGCCTTGGCGACCTTGTCCGTCGCCTCGGTCCAGATGTTGATGAGCTCCTGGCGACGCTCGTCGTCGGTGATCAGACCCTTGTCGTACTGGCCCTGCACCTTGGCCGCGCGGGCCTCGTTCTCCTCGAGGATCGCCTTCTTCTCGGTCGGCGTCGCGACGTCGGAGATGGCGATGGTCACGCCCGAGCGGGTGGCCCAGCGGAAGCCGGCCTCCTTCAGGGCGTCGAGGGACGCGGCGACCTCGACCTTCGGGTACCGCTCGGCCAGGTCGTTGACGATGGCCGAGAGGCGCTTCTTGTCGACGACCCCGTTCTCGTACGGGTAGTCCACCGGGACCAGGTCGTTGAACAGCGCGCGGCCCAGCGTGGTCTCGAACAGCAGGGGCTCGCCCTGCGTCCAGCCCTCGGGCGCCCGCTCCTCCTCGAGGACCAGGCCGTCCATGCGGATCTTCACGACCGCGTTGAGGTCGAGCGTGCCCTGGTCGAAGGCCATGATCGCCTCGGACACCGAGCTGAACGCGCGGCCCTCGCCCTTGGCACCCGGGCGGTCGGACGTCAGGTGGTACAGGCCGATGATCATGTCCTGGGTCGGCATGGTCACCGGACGGCCGTCCGACGGCTTGAGGATGTTGTTGCTGGACAGCATGAGGATCCGGGCCTCGGCCTGCGCCTCGGCGCTCAGCGGCAGGTGCACGGCCATCTGGTCGCCGTCGAAGTCGGCGTTGAACGCGCCGCAGACGAGCGGGTGCAGGTGGATCGCCTTGCCCTCGACCAGCTGGGGCTCGAACGCCTGGATGCCGAGACGGTGCAGCGTGGGCGCACGGTTCAGCAGCACCGGGTGCTCGGTGATGACCTCCTCGAGCACGTCCCACACGACCGGGCGGGCACGCTCGACCATGCGCTTGGCGCTCTTGATGTTCTGCGCGTGGTTCAGGTCGACCAGCCGCTTCATGACGAACGGCTTGAACAGCTCGAGCGCCATCTGCTTGGGCAGGCCGCACTGGTGCAGCTTGAGCTGCGGGCCGACCACGATGACCGAACGGCCGGAGTAGTCGACGCGCTTGCCGAGCAGGTTCTGGCGGAACCGGCCCTGCTTGCCCTTGAGCATGTCGGAGATGGACTTGAGCGGGCGGTTGCCCGGACCCGTCACCGGACGGCCGCGGCGGCCGTTGTCGAACAGCGAGTCGACGGCCTCCTGGAGCATCCGCTTCTCGTTGTTGACGATGATCTCGGGCGCGCCGAGGTCGAGCAGCCGCTTGAGGCGGTTGTTCCGGTTGATCACGCGGCGGTACAGGTCGTTCAGGTCCGAGGTGGCGAAGCGGCCACCGTCGAGCTGGACCATCGGGCGCAGGTCCGGCGGGATGACCGGGACCGCGTCCAGCACCATGCCGGTCGGCGAGTTGTTGGTCGTCAGGAACGCGTTGACGACCTTGAGGCGCTTGAGGGCACGCGTCTTGCGCTGGCCCTTGCCCACCCGGATCGTCTCGCGCAGCGACGCAGCCTCGGCCTCGAGGTCGAAGGCCTCCAGGCGCTTCTTGATCGCCTGGGCGCCCATCGAGCCCTCGAAGTAGTTGCCGTACCGGTCCTGGAGCTGCCGGTAGAGCATCTCGTCGCCCTCGAGGTCGGCGACCTTGAGGTTCTTGAACCGGTCCCAGACCGTCTCGAGGCGCTCGAGCTCGGTGTCGGCACGCTTGCGCAGCTGTGCCATCTCGCGCTCGGCGGAGTCGCGCACCTTGCGGCGGGCGTCCGCCTTGGCACCCTCGGCCTCGAGCTCGGCCAGGTCGGCCTCGAGCTTGGCGGCGCGAGTGTTGATGTCGTTGTCGCGGCGGTCCGCGATCTCCTTCTTCTCCAGGTCGATCTCGTTCTGGAGGTTCGGGAGGTCCTCGGCGCGGCCGTCCTCGTCCACCCACGTGATCATGTAGGCGGCGAAGTAGATGACCTTCTCCAGGTCCTTCGGCGCGAGGTCGAGCAGGTAGCCGAGGCGCGACGGGACGCCCTTGAAGAACCAGATGTGCGTCACCGGGGCGGCGAGCTCGATGTGACCCATCCGCTCACGGCGCACCTTGGAGCGGGTCACCTCGACGCCGCAGCGCTCGCAGATGATGCCCTTGAAGCGCACGCGCTTGTACTTGCCGCAGTAGCACTCCCAGTCCCGGGTGGGACCGAAGATCTTCTCGCAGAACAGGCCATCCTTCTCCGGCTTCAGGGTCCGGTAGTTGATGGTCTCGGGCTTCTTCACCTCACCGTGCGACCAGGCACGGATGTCGTCGGCCGTGGCCAGGCCGATGCGCAGCTCGTCGAAGACGTTGACGTCGAGCAAGGGGTCCTACTTCCTTCGCATGCCGGCCTCGCGGTGTGCGGGCCGACGGACGGAATGGTGCAAGGGGTGCGGGCTGACGGTGCGGGCCCCGTGAGGGACCCGCACCGGGCTCGTCGTCAGATCTCTTCGACGCTGCTCGCGTTGGGGCGCCGGGACAGGTCGATGCCGAGCTCCTCCGCCGCGCGGTAGACCTCGTCGTCGTTCTCCTTCATGTCGATGGAGACGCCGTCCGAGGACAGCACCTCGACGTTCAGGCAGAGCGACTGCATCTCCTTGAGCAGCACCTTGAACGACTCCGGGATGCCCGAGTCGGGGATGTTCTCGCCCTTGACGATGGCCTCGTAGACCTTCACGCGGCCCGGGACGTCGTCGGACTTGATGGTGAGCAGCTCCTGCAGCGTGTACGCGGCGCCGTACGCCTCGAGCGCCCACACCTCCATCTCGCCGAACCGCTGGCCACCGAACTGGGCCTTACCGCCCAGGGGCTGCTGCGTGATCATCGAGTACGGACCGGTCGAACGGGCGTGGATCTTGTCGTCGACCAGGTGGTGCAGCTTGAGGATGTACATGTAGCCGACGGCCACCGGGTCCGGGAACGGCTCACCGGAACGGCCGTCGAACAGCCGCGCCTTGCCGTCGTGGCCGACCATCCGCTCGCCGTCGCGGTTCGGCAGCGTCGAGCCGAGCAGACCGGTGAGGGTCTCCTCCGGCACGCCGTCGAACACCGGCGTGGCGACCGGGGTGCCGGGCGCGGACTTCGCCGCGATCGCCGGGACCTCGTCGCGCCACTGGACGTCGCCCTCGGCGAGCGAGATGTCCCAGCCCTGCTTGGCGATCCACCCGAGGTGGACCTCCAGCACCTGGCCGACGTTCATGCGGCCCGGCACACCCATCGGGTTGAGGACGATGTCGACCGGCGTCCCGTCCTCGAGGAACGGCATGTCCTCGGGGGGCAGGATGATCGAGATGACGCCCTTGTTGCCGTGACGGCCGGCCAGCTTGTCACCGGCGGTGATCTTGCGGCGCTGGGCGATGTACACCCGGACCAGCTCGTTCACGCCGGCGGGCAGCTCGTCGCCGTCCTCGCGGTTGAAGGTGCGCACCTCGATGACGGTGCCGGACTCGCCGTGCGGCACCTTCAGGGAGGTGTCGCGCACCTCGCGGGCCTTCTCGCCGAAGATCGCGCGCAGCAGGCGCTCCTCCGGGGTCAGCTCCGTCTCGCCCTTGGGGGTGACCTTGCCGACCAGGATGTCGCCGGCGTTCACCTCGGCGCCGATGCGGATGATGCCCCGCTCGTCGAGGTCGGCCAGCACCTCCTCGGAGACGTTCGGGATGTCCCGCGTGATCTCCTCGGGGCCCAGCTTGGTGTCGCGGGCGTCGACCTCGTGCTCCTCGATGTGGATCGAGGAGAGCACGTCCTCCTGCACCAGGCGCTGGCTCAGGATGATCGCGTCCTCGTAGTTGTGGCCCTCCCACGACATGAACGCGACCAGCAGGTTGCGGCCGAGCGCGAGCTCGCCGCCGTCGGTCGCCGGGCCGTCGGCCAGCACGGAGCCGGCCTCGACGCGGTCGCCCTCGTTGACCAGGACGCGCTGGTTGTAGCTGGTGCCCTGGTTCGAACGACGGAACTTCGCCACGCGGTAGGAACCGGTGGTCGCGTCGTCGTGCGCGATGGTGATCAGGTCGGCCGAGACCTCCGAGACCACACCGGGCTTCTCGGACACGATGACGTCGCCCGCGTCGACCGCCGCGCGCCACTCCATGCCGGTGCCGACCAGCGGCGCCTCGGAGCGGACCAGCGGCACGGCCTGACGCTGCATGTTCGCGCCCATGAGGGCACGGTTGGCGTCGTCGTGCTCGAGGAACGGGATCAGCGCGGTGGCCACGGAGACCATCTGCCGGGGGGAGACGTCCATGTAGTCGACGTTCTCGCCGGCGACGTACTCGATCTCGCCGCCCTTGACGCGGACCAGCACGCGCTCCTCGGCGAACGTGTTGTCCGCCTTCAGCTCGGCGTTGGCCTGCGCGATGACGTGGCGGTCCTCGTCGTCGGCGGTGAGGTAGTGCACCTCGTCCGTGACGACGCCGTTGACGACCTTGCGGTACGGGGTCTCGACGAAGCCGAACGGGTTGATCCGGCCGTAGGTCGCCAGCGAGCCGATCAGACCGATGTTCGGACCCTCAGGGGTCTCGATCGGGCACATGCGGCCGTAGTGCGACGGGTGGACGTCACGGACCTCCATGCCGGCGCGGTCGCGGGACAGACCACCCGGGCCCAGGGCCGACAGGCGACGCTTGTGCGTCAGGCCGGCGAGGGGGTTGTTCTGGTCCATGAACTGCGACAGCTGGCTGGTGCCGAAGAACTCCTTGATGGAGGCGACGACAGGCCGGATGTTGATCAGGGTCTGCGGCGTGATCGCCTCGACGTCCTGGGTGGTCATCCGCTCGCGGACGACGCGCTCCATCCGGGACAGGCCCGTGCGGACCTGGTTCTGGATCAGCTCGCCGACGGCACGGATGCGGCGGTTGCCGAAGTGGTCGATGTCGTCCGTCTCGACGCGGACCTCGATCGCCTCGCCGTTGCGCACGCCCGCCATCGAGGTGCGGTCGATGTGCAGGCTGGCCAGGTACTTGATCGTCGCGACGATGTCCTCGCGGGACAGCACCGAGTCGCTCAGCGCGGCGTCGCGGCCCAGCTTCTTGTTCAGCTTGTAGCGGCCGACCTTCGCCAGGTCGTAGCGCTTGGGGTTGAAGTAGAAGTTGTCCAGCAGCGCGCGGCCGGCCTCGACCGTCGGCGGCTCGCCCGGGCGGATCTTGCGGTACAGGTCGAGCAGGGACTCGTCCTGCGTCTGCACGTGGTCCTTGTCCAGGGTGTCGAGCACCGCCGGGAAGTCCGCGAACTCGGCGCGGATCTCGGAGTCCGTCATGCCGAGCGCCTTGAGCAGCACCGTGGCGTTCTGCTTGCGCTTGCGGTCGACGCGCACACCGACGTTGTCGCGCTTGTCGATCTCGAACTCGAGCCAGGCCCCGCGGCTCGGGATCATCTTGGCGGTGAGCACGTCCTTGTCGCTGGTCTTGTCGGCCACGCGCTCGAAGTACACGCCCGGGGAGCGGACCAGCTGGGAGACGACGACACGCTCGGTGCCGTTGATGATGAACGTGCCCTTGTCGGTCATCAGCGGGAAGTCGCCCATGAACACGGTCTGGCTCTTGATCTCACCAGTCGTGTAGTTGACGAACTCCGCCGTGACGAACAGCGGTGCGGCGAAGGTGAAGTCCTTCTCCTTGCACTCGTCGGCCGTGTACTTCGCCGGCTCGAAGCGGTGCTCGCGGAAGGAGAGGGACATCGAACCGCCGAAGTCCTCGATCGGAGAGATCTCCTCGAAGATCTCCTCGAGACCGGCGGTCTGCGGGACGTCCTGACGTCCCGTCTCGAGCGCGGCGGCCACCCGGGCCTGCCAGCGCTCGTTGCCGAGCAGCCAGTCGAAGCTCTCGGTCTGCAGCCCGAGCAGGTCCGGTACCTCGAGGGGCTCGGAGATCCTGGCGAAGGAGATGCGGCGAGAAGCGGTGCGAGTGGCGATGGCGTCGGCGGAGGGTGCAGAAGGGGTGCGCGAGGCAGCCAAGAGGGGTCCTTCCCTGCGGATCGAGTGCACGCTGCGCCGGTCCCGGCGAGATACGACCCCCCGGCCTCGGAACCACCCGGCGTCGCGCACGAACGACGAAAGGAAGGCTCGGGTTATACGGGATCGCGGACACAGGCCAGCGCAAAGCGCGAGCATACTCGCTTCGGCGCGCGCCGTCCAGCAGCGCACTCCCTCGTCCACTCTCCGGCCGCTGCCCCGCGACCGACCACCACGCCCCCGGCCCGATCGGCCGTGGACCTCAGGACACCGACGCCGGCGCCGTTGCCGTCCCCCCGCTGTCCCGCATGCTCACTCCTCGTGCTTCCCGGCGGGCGAGCCCGACGGGTGCGGCCCGGTGAGCCGTGAGGCCCGGTCCGGTGTCGCCGCGGCCCATGATGGCACACGACGGTCCGCGTCGCCGCAGGCGCCCCTCGATCGGTGGACAGGAACGCCGGGCACGACGAGGGCCCGCCCCCATGTGCGGGGACGGGCCCTCGTGCTGTCGGCGGCCGCGTCAGCGCGCGACCGCCGCGGGGGTCACTTGACCGAGACGGTCGCGCCAGCGCCCTCGAGGGCGGCGACGGCCTTGTCCGCGGCCTCCTTGTTGACACCCTCGAGAACCGGCTTCGGGGCGCCGTCGACGAGGTCCTTGGCCTCCTTCAGGCCGAGGCTCGTCAGGGCGCGCACCTCCTTGATGACCTGGATCTTCTTGTCGCCGACGGTCTCGAGGACGACGTCGAAGGAGGTCTTCTCCTCGACCTCCTCGGCCTCGGCGGCACCACCGGCGGCCGGCGCGGACGCGACGGCGACGGGGGCGGCGGCGGTGACCTCGAAGGTCTCCTCGAACGCCTTGACGAACTCGGACAGCTCGATGAGCGTGAGCTCCTTGAACGCGTCGATGAGCTCGGCGGTGGACAGCTTCGCCATGGTGGCGGTTCCTTCCGTGTGGGCCCGCCGGTCGCGGCGACCGGCGGTGATGCTGGGGTTACGGGGTACGGCCGGAGCGGAAGCTCAGGCCGCGGACTGCTCGGACTCGTCGCGCTTGGCGCGCAGGGCCTCGACGGTGCGGACGGCCTGGGCCGCCGGCGCCGTGAACAGGTAAGCGGCCTGGTAGAGCTTGGCCTTCATCGCGCCGGCCGCCTTGGCCAGCAGAACCTCGCGGGACTCGAGGTCCGCGAGCTTGGTGACGTCCGCCGCGGTCAGGGCGCGGCCGTCGAGGACGCCCCCCTTGATGACCAGGGCGGGGTTCGCCTTGGCGAAGTCACGCAGACCCTTGGCGGTCGCAACCGGGTCACCGGTGACGAAGGCGATGGCGGACGGGCCCTTCAGCTCGTCCGCGATCCCCTCGACACCGGCCTCCTTGGCCGCGATCGCGGTCAGCGTGTTCTTCACCACGGCGTAGTTCGCGTTACCGCTGAGCGCCTTACGCAGCTGCTTGAGCTGCGCGACGGTGAGCCCGCGGTACTCGGTCAGCAGGGCCGCGTTCGACCCACGGAACTGCTCCGTGAGCTCTGCGACCGCGGCTGCCTTGTCCGGCCTCGCCATGACGATCCTTCCGATGGTGGTGCCGCCGGTCTCCAGACGCACGACGAGCCCCGGCGCAGGCGCGGGGCTCGGACGGACTGCGCGCACGACGGCGCGGGACCGGGAACACTCACCTGCGCCGGTCTCCGCGTGAGCGGGACTTCGGACGACGGGTCGGTCCCGCGAGGCGGGCACGACGAGCCGACGACCGGCGGTCTTGGGCGCGTCAACGGTACGGCACGGTGCGGTGACAGCCAAATCCCGGCCGTCCGGCCGGGTGATGCGGGGTTCAGACGGGGGCGCCGAACACCTGCAGCGGGACGTGCCGGCCGGTGGCAGCCAGGTCCTCGGCCGTGGCCCGGGCCAGGGCCGGGGCGATCGGCTCCCCGTCGCGGAGCAGCTGGTGCGCGCGCGTCATCACCCGGATCGCCGTGTCGTCGGGCAGCGGCGCCGTCGCGGCGACCACGGCACCGACACCCGTCCGCAGCAGCACGCTCGCCATGCCGAGGGCCTCGCCGCCGGCGCGCACGCTCGTACGGCCGACCTCGCACGACGAGAGGACCACCAGGTGCGGTGGGCTGCCGCCGGCGTCGAGCTCGTGCGCGAACAGCGGACCGTCGGCCAGGCGGACCGAGGAGAACAGCGGGTTGTCCGGCTCGTGCCGGCCGTGGGCGGCCAGGTGCACGATTCCCGGGGACCCGAGCAGCTCCACCATCCGCCCCACGGTCGCCTGCTCCCCGACCAGCGCGTTCGCGGACGGCCACAGGCCCGCGACCCGGCGGGCCTCGTCCTCGCCGTGCACCAGGCCCGGTCCCGCCGCGGCGGTCACCCGTTCCGGACGGCGCGGCGCGCCGCCCGCATGCGTGAGCCAGTGGCGCACCGAGGGCGCCACGACCGTCGGCAGACCACGCCGCGTCGGCAGCATCGCCCAGGGCACCAGGCCGAGCCACCCTCCGGCGACGACGACCAGCTCGGCACCGCCCTCGTCGACCACCGCGCCCAGCCTGCGCTGCAGCGCCTCGAGCCCCTCGGCCAGGGACCGGGCGGCCGCCGCGCGCAGGTCGCGCGGCACGAGGGGGTTCGCCAGCACCTCCAGGTCCGCGTGCACCCGGTGCACGTGCTCCCGCAACGGCGCGGCGTCGCCGAGCCTGCGAAGACGGAGGCCCGACGCGTCGGCACGCACCCCGAGCACCTCGCCGCGGTGCTCGACCACGTCCACCAGGACCGCACCGGGGCGGTCGGAGAGCGCGCGCCGCACCTCCGCCGACCGGGCCGCACGGTCGTCCGCCAGACGCCCCTGCTCGTGCCACGAGCGCGCCAGGATCTCGTGCTGCAGGCGGCGGCTGTCGGCCAGCAGCCGGTCACGTCCCGGGTCGCTGGCCGGACGGCCCTGGAGGTTGCGGTTCTCGGCGACCAGCTGGCGCAGCTCGGTGAGCAGCGTCGCGGTGACGGGGTCCTCCGGTGGCGTGACCCGCGGTGTGCCTCCGATCACCGCACGCACACGCTCCACCGCGTCCAGCACGGATCCCGGGCGGCCGGTGGCGGTGGCGAGCTGAAGGTCCAGGTCGGCCAGGGCGGTGCCGTGCACCGCGCCGGCCGTGCGCAGGTCGAGCGAGCCGAACCGGGCCCGGTGCACGCGCAGGTCCCGCTGGCCGGCGCGCACGTCGCGGACCGCGGCCTCGCGCCGGCCTGCCGCGAGCTGGAGGAGGGCTCGGACACGGCGCGCCTGGAGCCGTACGGCGATCGGCGCCTCGACCGGCACGGGGCCGAGCAGCTCGAGGGTCGCCGCCGGGTCCTCGCAGGCACCGCGGGCGAGATCCGCCTCGACCCGGAGGCACGCGGCACTGAGCGCCCACAGCGGTCGCCCGGTCTGCCGGCACAGCTCCTCGACGCGGGCGGCCCGGCGCGACACCGAGGCCCACCGTCGACGCAGCGCGGCGTCGCGCGAGGGTTCCGCGGCCAGGAGAGCCGCGTCGGCCTGCAGCTCGCCGAGCGTCGCCCGCACCACCCACGTCTCGTCGCCCCTGCGGCGGAAGAGGTGCCGAGCCGCGGCCGCGTGCTGCCGAGCCGCCGCCGAGTCGCCACGCACGGCCGCGCACTCCGCCCGGCCCAGCTCGCACTCCCCCACGTCGTGCGGCAGGTGCTGGTCCGCGAACTGGGCGGCCGCCTCCGCGAAGGTGCGGTCCGCGACCTGGACCAGGCCCGCCTCGAGCAGCACGAGAGCGCGGTCGAGGAGCGCGATGGGCCACTGACCCGGCATCGTGCGGGCGGCCGCCTCCATCCGCGCGAGCGCCTGCGGCAGCCGACCGGCGTAGAGCTCCAGGTGGCCGCGGTTGTGCTCGGCCTTGAACTGCAGGCGGGCGAACCCCTCGGCACGCGCCCGCCGAGCGCACTCGGCGTAGTCCGCACGCGCCTGCGCGAGCTCGCGACGCTCGGCGTGGGCGACGCCGCGGTTCAGCAGCATGCGGCAGGCGTCCAGCGGCTCGGCGTCGGCGATGTGCGTCACAGCGGTGTCCAGCCAGGTCAGCGCCTCGTCGAGCCGACCCGCGCGCAGCGCGAGCAGACCGTGCAGGCCGGCCACCGCGGGCCGTAGCCCCGGCCACCCGGCGCCCGACGCCTGCGACCGGTGGCCGGCCTGGGCCTCCACCATCTCGTCGAGCCGCTCGACCGGGGCGTCGGCGCTGCCCTGCGTCTCGAACTCGCTGCGTGCGAGCTCCATCAACGCCCAGGCGCGCACGCGGACCACGTCCGGGTCCCCGTCCGGAACGGTGTCCAGCGCCCGAAGCACCGGGAGCAGACGACGGCGGGCTCGTGCCGGCCGGCCCTCGGCGTTCTCCTGTTCCGCCTCCCGCACGCGCAGCGTCAGCTCCGCCAGGTCCGGCGACCCGGCCTGCGCCGGGGCACCGGTGGGGCACATCCGGCTACAGCTCGATCTGCGGGGTCACGATCGGCACGGTGGGCTCGGCCGGACGGCGCAGGACGAACCTCGCCGGTCCGCGCTCCACGTCCGAGAACGAGAACCGGCCGTCCGCGTTCGAGCTGGTCACGACGACGTCGCCGTGCTGGTGCAGCTCGACCGTCAGCAGTCCCGCCGGGGCGGCCCAGCCGTCCACCCGCAACCGGTCCCCCTCCGGGTGCACGGAGACCATCACCGTCAGGACGTCGGTGGTGAAGGTGATGGTGCCGGCCTCGATGCTGGTCTCGTCGGCGCGCACGGCGCCTGCCGCCTCGCCGACCAGGTGCAGCTCGGCCACCTCGGCGTGCAGCGCCTCGACGGTCAGCGCGATGCCGATCCGTTCCACCAGGCCGGCCGGGACGGGGTCGACCGCGTCGACCAGGGCGTCGAGCCGGCGCAGCACCTCGAGGTCGAGCTCGTCGAGCGGGGCGTCGGCGAGTGCCTCGAGGTCACGGCCGTCGGCGTTCACACCAGGCTCCACGTGGGATCGGAGGTGAGCGCCTGGCGGAGCTTGGCCAGGCAGCGACCGCGCGTCGGCCCGATGCTCCCGACCGGCATGCCGAGGGAACGGGACACGACGGCGTAGTCGGGTCGGTCGACCGTCGCCACCAGCCCGAGCAGCTGCCGGCAACGCTCGGGGAGCTCCCGCACGTGCCGCCACAGCGCCCGGTCGCGCTCGTCCCGCACGGCGACGACGTCGGGCAGCTGGTCCGCAGGGGCGGCGAGCCAGTCGGTCACCGTCTCGTCCTGCTGCTGGCGCACCAGGTCGTCGCGGCTGCGGCGGACCGCCCGCCATGCCGCCCGGCGCGCGGTGACGAGCATCCACTGCAGCGTGGCGCGGGGGTCGCGGATCGTCTCGATGTCGCGCACCAGCGTGAGCCACACGTTCTGGACGACGTCCTGAGCCTGCTCCGGATCCGCACCCTGCGCGCGCACCGTGTGCCACAGCAAGGGCGTCATCACCTCGACGAGCTCGGCGAGCGGGGCACGGTCACCGGCGCGATAGGCGAGCACGGCGTGCGCCGCACGGAGCGCGAGCCCCTGCTCGTGGTCGCGGAGCCCGGCCTCGACCGGTCCCACCACCTCGTCACTCATCATCGACCCCTCGCACGTGTCCTCGGCGGGTGGCCGCCCCTGCCGTGCAGACTAGGACGACCCGGACAACCCCGACAAGGACGCAAGGGACCTCCGGCCCGTCGCGGTGCCCGCTCGCGACGGCGTCGACGTCCCCCACGTCCAGCCGCGTCGAACGTCAGGAGCGGCCGCGTCGCACGCAGATACACGACGCGGCGATCCCGCCCGCGAAACGGCCCTGTATCTGGCACGCCGCGGGATGCTCCTGTCGATCGCGTGGCGCCCCCGAGCCGCGCCTGAGCCATGAGGAGTGCGTACCCCATGACCGCACCGGAGCGACCAGTGCCCTCGAGCCCGTCGCCGACCGTCGCTGCCCCGTCGGCGGCCGCCGAGCCGCCGGGGCGCGCCGAGCTGCGGCCGGTGAAGCGCGCAGCGGAGGACGCGCTGCTCGCGCGACCTGGCGTCGTCGGCGTCGACATCGCGGAGAAGCTCACCGGTGGCCGACCCTCCGGCGTGCTGGCGATCGTGGTCCACGTCGAGGTGAAGCGTGGCGCCGACGAGCTCGGCCCCGGGGAGCGCATCCCCGAGCAGATCGAGGGCGTGCCGACCGACGTCGTGGTGCACCACGTCGGGCTCGAGCCGACGGCGCCCCCGCCGGTCAGCCCGGAGCGGTTCCGGCCCCTCGCCGGCGGCATGTCGATCGGCCCCCTGGACCCCGTCACGCTGCCGTCCGACGAGGGCGCCCGGCTCCGGTCCGTGAACGGCACGCTCGGGCTGCTGGTGACCGAGCCCGGGACGGACCGCACGCTGGCCCTGACGAACTGGCACGTGGCCGCCGGTGACGGCCTCGAGGACGTCGGCAGCGCCTGGGTGCAGCCGGCGGTCGCCGACGGCGGGTCCCGGGCCGACCGGTTCGGCTCGCTGGCGCGTGGCGTGCTGACGGAACGCGTCGACGCGGCCGTGGTCGCCCTCGCACCGGGAGCGCGGTGGACGCCCGCCGTCGTCGGCATCGGAGCCGTGACCGGCTGGGCCTACGCGGAGGTCGGCACAACCGTGCGCAAGCACGGACGCACCACGGGTCTGACGTCCGGCGTGGTCGCGTCGACCGACCTGACCGTCAAGGTCGACTTCGGCCCCGGCACGGGGCCGAAGATCCTCCGCGACCAGCTGCGGATCGAACCGGCGCCGGGCACCTCGCGGTTCTCGGCCGGCGGCGACTCCGGCTCGGCCGTGGTGGACCTGCAGGGCCGGGTGGTCGGGCTGCACTGGTCCGCCGAGGACGACGGCAGCTTCGCCGTGTCCAGCCCCATCGACGTGGTCCTGGCGACGCTCGGCGTCCAGGTGGCCACGCCGGCATCAGTCGCAGCGACCGCCGCGCGTCGCGCCGCGCAGGCCCGGCTGGTGGCGTCGATCCGGCGGGACGTCCTGCTGCCGCCGATCGAGGCGGCGTTCGGGATGGGTGGCGGCGGAGCGCGTCCGACGGCACCCGGAGGCGGTGCGGCCACGGACGGTGTGCGTACCGGAGGTCCAGGGGCGGCGCCGGCGGCCCGAGTCAGCGCCGCGTCGACCGGGGAGGACGTGACGTCGGCCGTGCGACCGGAGGCCGCGACGGAACCCTTCACCGAACCGTTCACGGAGCCCTTCACCGAACCGTTCACCGAGTCAACGGCCCAGCCGTTCACCGAGCCGTTCACCGAGCCGTTCACGGAACCGTTCACGGAACCCTTCACCGAGGCCGCGGCCCAACCGTTCACCGAGCCCTTCACGGAACCGTTCACGGAGCCCTTCACCGAGCCGTTCACCGAGGCCGCGGCCCAGCCGTTCACCGAGCCGTTCACGGAACCGGTCTCCGACGCGGCGGCTCAGCCGTTCACCGAACCCTTCACGGAGCCGTTCACCGAACCGGTCGCCGCCACGGTCACGGAACCGTTCACCGAACCGTTCACCGAGGCCTCGGGTGTGTGGGCCGCCGACCCCGCCGTCCGCGCACGCGCCGTCGCCACGCTGCGGCTGCGCCGGGCGTTCTGGGAGGGCTGGATGGCGGGCCTGCGACAGAGCCGGCGTCGATGACGGTCCCGCCGCACCGCCACCCACGCTGACCGTCGTGATGGCGGAACGGCCCCGCAGGGGGAGGTCGTTCCGGCACCACGAGCACCGCCCGCCGCCACGCGGCGGGCATCCCGGGCGGGCGGAGGGCCGTCCGGGAACGACGAAGGCCCGGTCCCTGCGGACCGGGCCTTCGTTCGTGCTGCGGGGAGGGCGACCGTCAGGCCGCGTCCTCCTCCGTGAGCCGACGCGTCTTGTTCTGGTCGAGCGGGATGCCCGGGCCGTTCGTCGTCGACATCGTCGCCTTGGAGATGTACCGACCCTTCGAGGCGGCCGGCTTGAGCCGGAGGATCTCCTCGAGCGCCGCGGCGTAGTTCTCCACCAGCTGCACGTCGGTGAACGACGTCTTGCCGATGATGAAGTTGAGGTTCGCGTGACGGTCCACGCGGAACTCGATCTTGCCGCCCTTGATGTCGGACACGGCCTTGGCCACGTCCATCGTCACGGTGCCGGTCTTCGGGTTCGGCATCAGGCCACGCGGACCCAGCACCTTGCCCAGTCGGCCGACCTTGCCCATCAGGTCCGGCGTCGCCACGGCGGCGTCGAAGTCGGTGTAGCCACCGGCGACCTTCTCGATCAGCTCGTCGCCGCCGACCTCGTCGGCACCCGCGGCGCGCGCCTGCTCGGCACGCTCACCGACGGCGAACACGACGACGCGAGCCGTCTTGCCGGTGCCGTTCGGCAGGTTCACCGTGCCACGGACCATCTGGTCCGCCTTGCGCGGGTCGACACCGAGGCGGAACGCGACCTCGACGGTGGACGGGTAGGACGTCGTCGACGTCTCCTTCGCCAGCCGCACCGCCTCGAGGGGGCTGTAGATGCGACCGGCCTCGATCTTCTCGAGAGCGGCGCGGTACTTCTTGCTGTGCTTGGCCATCTGCTTCTCCTTGTTCAGCAGTCGTGGTCGACGGGCCGCACAGGGCCCTGCCACTGGTGTGACGTGCCGGGGGCTCAGCCCTCGACGCGGATGCCCATCGAGCGGGCGGTGCCGGCGATGATCTTCGCGGCGGCGTCCAGGTCGTTCGCGTTGAGGTCCTCCAGCTTGGTGCTGGCGATCTCGCGGACCTGGGCGTTGGTCAGGGTGGCCACCTTGGTGGTGTGCGGCGTCGGCGAGCCCTTGGCCACACCGGCGGCCTTCTTGATCAGCTCGGCGGCCGGCGGGGTCTTGGTGACGAAGGTGAACGAGCGGTCCTCGTACACCGTGATCTCGACCGGGATGACGTTGCCGCGCTGCGACTCGGTCGCCGCGTTGTAGGCCTTGCAGAACTCCATGATGTTCACGCCGTGCTGACCGAGCGCCGGGCCGATGGGCGGGGCGGGGGTGGCAGCACCAGCGTTGATCTGGAGCTTGATGAGGCCGGTGACCTTCTTCTTCGGGGGCATTGCAGTCCGTTCTGGTCGTGGGCCGACGCCGTGGGCGATGACCCGGTTGCACTGCCGCGCGGCGAGCGCCGCCCGGCGGGATCAGGGGTGCAGGTCAGATCTTGGAGACCTGGCTGAAGGAGAGCTCGACAGGGGTCTCGCGGCCGAACAGCGAGACGAGCACCTTGAGCTTCTGGTTCTCGGGGTTGATCTCGGAGATCGTCGCCGGCAGCGTGTCGAACGGGCCGCCGTCGGTGACGGTGACGGACTCGCCGACGGTGAAGTCCACCTGCACCGGCGCCGCAGCCTTGGCTGCCTTCGCCGCGGCCGGGGCTGCCGGCTGCAGGCTGGGCGCGAGCATCGAGAAGACCTCGGACTGCGTCAGCGGCACGGGCTGGTGGGTGTGGCCGACGAACCCGGTGACGCCGGGGGTGTGGCGCACGGCGCCCCACGACTCGTCCGTCAGGTCCATGCGCACCAGGACGTAGCCGGGGATCCGGACGCGCTTGACGACCTTGCGCTGCGCGTTCTTGATCTCCACGACCTCCTCCATGGGGACCTCCACCTGGTAGATGAAGTCCTCCATGTTGAGGCTCTGGGTGCGGTTCTCCAGGTTCGTCTTCACGCGGTTCTCGTAGCCCGCGTACGAGTGGATGACGTACCAGTCACCGGGGAGCCGGCGGAGCTTGGCCTTGAACGCGGCGACGGGGTCCTCGTCGGGGTCCGGCTCGTCCTCGTCGGACGCCAGGTCCTCGTCGGGCTCCGCGGCCTCGTCCTGCTCGGCCTCGTCCTGCTCGAGCTCGTCCTGGACCGGCGCCTCGTCCGCGTCCGTGCTGGACGGAGCCACGTCCGACGTCCCCTCGACGGCCTCGACCGACTCGAGGGCGTCCTCGAGCTCGGCCTCGGCGCCCGGGGTGGGCTGCGGCGACTCCTGCGACACGTGCGAACCTGCTTCCTGCTCGGGGACGAACTGACGGGACCTCACGGGTCCCGGTGGGCGGTCAGCCGCCGAACACCCAGAAGGTGAGCTGGCCGGCGCCGAAGTCGACGACCGTGATGAAGGCCATCACGATCACGACGAACGCGATCACGACCATCGTGTAGGTGCCCAGCTCGGAGCGGGTGGGCCAGACCACCTTCTTCAGCTCGGCGACCACCTGGCGCCAGAAAAGGGCGATGCGGGCGAAGAGCCCACGACGCTCCGCGCCGGCGCGAGTGCTCGGTGCCGTGCTGCGGCGCGGCGCCTTGCCCTCGGACGCAGCCGCGGGTGCGGGTTCGCTCACGTCTGGCCTCTCCCTCTCATGACGGACGTCGCTGGCGCCGAGCCGGACATCCGTCGCGCGTCACGTCCCGGAGGGACCTGACGGCTGCGGTGCCGGCGTGACCCGCTGGACCGTCCGGCAGACCTGCTCGCGATCGGATGACCGCTTGCGCAGGGCAGACAGGACTCGAACCTGCAACCTGCGGTTTTGGAGACCGCTGCGCTACCAATTGCGCCACTGCCCTACGGTCGTTCGACGTCCGGCACGTGCGATCGGTTCCCGCCGAGGGCGCAACTGATCATGACGGACGTCAACCGCCGGGGGCCCACTGTACGCGACCGTGGACGCCCGGTCGAACCGCCCCCGGTCCGCGCGATGATGGCCCGGTGAGCCAGCAGACCTCGTCCCCCCGCCCCCGCGTGTCCGCCCGGGTCGGCGCCATCGCCGAGTCCGCCACCCTCGCCGTCGACGCCCGCGCCAAGGCGCTCAAGGCGGCCGGCCGGCCCGTGATCGGCTTCGGTGCCGGCGAGCCGGACTTCCCGACGCCCCAGCCGATCGTCGAGGCGGCGATCGCCGCGGCCGCCGATCCCCGCAACCACCGGTACACGCCCGCCGCGGGTCTGCCGGAGCTGCGCGAGGCGATCGCGGCCAAGACGCTGCGCGACTCCGGCTACGAGGTGCGCCCGGCGGACGTGCTGGTCACCAACGGCGGCAAGCAGGCGGTGTTCCAGGCGTTCGCGACGATCGTCGACCCCGGTGACGAGGTGCTGCTGCCCGCGCCGTACTGGACCACCTACCCCGAGGCGATCCGCCTGGCGGGCGGCGTGCCGGTGGAGGTGTTCGCTGACACGGACGCCGGGTACCTGGTCACGGTCGAGCAGCTCGAGGCGGCGCGGACCGAGCGCACCAAGGCGCTGCTGTTCTGCTCGCCGTCCAACCCGACCGGCGCGGTGTACTCCCCCGAGCAGACCGAGGAGATCGGCCGCTGGGCTCTCGAGCACGGCATCTGGGTGATCACGGACGAGATCTACGAGCACCTCACCTACGACCACTCGGTGTTCACCCCGATCGTGCGCGTGGTGCCCGAGCTGGCCGACACGACGATCGTGCTGAACGGCGTCGCCAAGACCTACGCGATGACCGGTTGGCGCGTGGGCTGGATGATCGGCCCGTCGGACGTCGTGAAGGCCGCGACCAACCTGCAGTCGCACCTGACGTCGAACGTGGCGAACGTGTCGCAGCGCGCGGCGATCGCGGCGCTCACCGGCGACCTGTCGGCGGTCGAGGCGATGCGGTCCGCGTTCGACCGACGGCGCCGGACGATGGTGTCGATGCTCGAGCAGATCGACGGCGTGCGGATCCCCGCCCCGCAGGGGGCGTTCTACGCCTACCCGTCGGTCAAGGGTGTGCTGGGCCGGACGATCCGCGGCGTCACGCCGGCGACGTCCGCCGAGCTGGCGGCGCTGATCCTCGACCAGGTCGAGGTCGCGGTGGTGCCGGGCGAGGCGTTCGGGCCGTCGGGGTACCTGCGGCTGTCGTACGCGCTGGGCGACGACGACCTGGTGGAGGGCGTCGGCCGGATCGTGTCCCTGCTGGGCGAGGCGAGCTGATCCGCGGGGTGCGCGGAGGGCCGACGCTCGCCGCGCACCACGACGGACCGGCCCGTCCACCGATCGGTGGACCCGTAGGGCGGTGACCCGGCCGTCGCGGCCGGGGTCTCCCGGCGACCACGCTCGTGGTCATGACGAGAGACACCGGCAGCCGCGCGGTCGACGTGGTCGGGCTGCACAAGAGCTACGGCGACAAGCACGCCGTCGACGGGGTGAGCCTGCACGTCGACACCGGCGAGGTGGTGGCGGTGCTCGGGCCGAACGGCGCGGGCAAGACCACCACGGTCGAGATCCTCGAGGGCTACCGGCACCGGGACGCGGGCGAGGTGCGGGTGCTCGGCGCGGACCCGCAGACGGCGGACCGAGTGTGGCGCTCACGCGTCGGGATCGTGCTGCAGAGCGTCAACGACCTGGCCGAGGCCACGGTCGAGGAGCTGGTGCGGCAGTTCGCGGCGTACTACCCGCGACCGCGGGACGTCGACGAGCTGATCGCGGCGGTCGGGCTGGAGGACCGGCGGCGCACGCGGGCGCGGCAGCTCTCCGGCGGGCAGCGCCGGCGGCTCGACGTGGCGCTCGGCGTCGTCGGGCGTCCTGAGCTGCTGTTCCTCGACGAGCCGACGACGGGCTTCGACCCGGAGGCACGCCGGGCGTTCTGGGACCTGGTCAAGGGCCTCCGCGACGGCGGGACGACGATCCTGCTGACCACCCACTACATGGACGAGGCCGAGCAGCTGGCGGACCGCGTCGTCGTGGTGAGCTCCGGGCACGTGGTGGCCGAGGGTGCACCCCACACGCTGGGCGGTCGGCAGGCGCACCGCGCACGGGTGCGGTGGCTGCGCGACGGTGAGCTGCAGGAGGTCGCCACCGACACCCCGACCCGGACCGTGTCCGAGCTGGCCACGCGGTTCGCCGCCGAGGGGGTCGACGAGGTGCCGGGGCTGCAGGTGGTCCGCCCCACCCTGGAGGACGTGTACCTCGGGCTGGTGGGCGCCGCCGAGGCTATTGGTGCGGGGGCCGGTGCGGCCGACGCGTCGGCCGTGCTCGTCGGCCGCTCGGCTGCGGAGCGGACGGGGGCCCGGCGATGAGCGCGCTCCCCGTACCGACCGACCGCGCGGCGGCCGTCACGACCCCTCCCCTGCCCGGTGTGCTGCGCCTGGGCCTGGTCCGTGCCGGGTACGAGCTGCGGGCCTACGCCCGCGAGCGCGACGCGGTGGCGTTCATCTTCCTGTACCCGGTGGTGATGCTCGGCATCTTCGCGACGGTGTTCGGCCGGGACGGCGGCACCGTCGGTCCGGTCAGCTTCGCCCAGTACTTCCTGCCCGGCATGGTGGCGACCGGCGTGATGCTGTCGAGCTTCCAGAACCTGGCGACGTTCGTCGCCGTCGAGCGCGACGAGGGCGCCCTCAAGCGCCTGCGCGGCACCCCCCTGCCGGCCGCGTCGTACTTCCTCGGCAAGGTGGGGCAGGTGCTGGTGACGGCCCTGCTGCAGACGGCGCTGCTGATCGGCGCGGCTGCCCTGCTGTGGGACGTGCCGCTGCCGAGCGACGCCGGCCGCTGGCTGACCTTCGCGTGGGTGTTCGTGCTCGGTACGGCCACCGGGTCGGTGTGCGGGGTCGCGTTCTCCTCGGTGCCGAGGTCCGGCCGGTCCGCGAGCGCCGTGGTGGTGCCGATCGTGCTGGTGCTGCAGTTCGTCTCCGGCGTGTTCTTCCAGTACGACCAGCTGCCGACGTGGATGCAGGACGTCGCGTCGGTGTTCCCGCTGAAGTGGATGGCGCAGGGCATGCGGTCGGTGTTCCTGCCGGACGGTGCGCTGTCGATGGAGCCGTCCGGCTCCTGGCAGCACGGGCCTGCCGCGGCGGTGCTCGCCGCCTGGCTGGTGCTGGGCCTGGTGCTCGGCGGCCGGCGGTTCCGGTGGCTGCGGCGGGACGACGGATGACGGTTGCACCTGGCGACGCCGGGGTCGGTCCGCGCGAGGTGCGGACCGACCCCGGCGTGGCGCGCGCGTGGTCCTCCAGGGCGTCGTGGTGGCTGCGGGGTCTGTGGGAGGGTCGGGCCATGCCAGCGCAGCTGCCGCACGAGGCGGTGAGCGGCCCGACCACGGTCGCGCAGCGGGTCGACCGCGCGGTGCGCCGGCTCAGCGGCTGGGACGCGCTGTTCTTCGCGCTGACCGCGGTCGCGGCCGTCGCGATCGTCGTCTCGGGGCCCGCCGGTTCGCGGACGTGGTGGGCCCTGGGCGTGATCCTCGCGCTGGTCACGGCATACGTGCTGGTCGGCCGGGCGGCGATGGACGGCCGGCACCCCGGCCGGGCGGACGCCTACCTCGCGCTGCTGCTGCCGCTGACGGCGGTCTCCACCGCCCTGACCAGCGCCGGGTTCGTGCTGCTGTTCGTCGCCTATACCCAGATCTGGTTCTTCAGCCGGAGCCGGTTGCGGGGCGCCGTGTGGTGCACCGGCCTGACAGTGGTGGTGATCGCGGCCGCGACCGTGGCCGCCGGGGGCTGGCGGGACGATCTGGTCGGCTTCGCCGCGCAGATGCTGGCCAGCCTGGTGTTCAGCATCGTGCTCGGCCTGTGGATCACCATGACGGCCGAGCAGAGCGAGGAGCGGGCCGAGCTGCTGCGGCGCCTCGAGGCGGCCCAGGCCGAGCTGGCGGCGACCCACCACGCGGCGGGCGTGGTGGCCGAGCGGCAGCGGCTGGCGCAGGAGATCCACGACACGCTCGCCCAGGGGTTCACCTCCGTGGTGATGCTCGCGCAGACCACGCAGGCGGAGCTCGACCGGGGTCGACCCGAGGCGGCGCGGACCCGGGTGACCCAGATCGAGCAGGTCGCGCGGGACAACCTCGCCGAGGCGCGCAGCCTGGTCGCCGCCTTCGGGCCGGCCGGGCTGCGGGACGCCTCGCTGGGCGAGGCGCTGGTCCGGCTGACCGAGCGGTTCTCCGCGGAGGCCGACGTGCAGGTGCGGCTGGTCGGGGACCGCACCGCCGGTGACGACCTGCCGCGCGAGGCGCAGGTGGTGCTGCTCCGCGCGGCGCAGGAGGCCCTGGCCAACGTCCGCAAGCACGCTGCCGCGAGCACCGTGACGCTCGAGCTGGTGCCGTCCCACGGCGAGGTGCGGCTCGAGGTGGTGGACGACGGTCGCGGGCTGCCCGCCGGCACCACCGAGGGGAACGGGCTGCGCGGCATGCGGGAACGCGTGCGCGAGGGCGGCGGCTCGCTCGACGTCGGAGCGGGACCGGCGGGTGGGACGCGCGTCGCGGTGACGGTGCCGGACGGGACGGCGAACGAACGACCGCCGGCACGCGGGCTCGGACCCGCACCGCAACGAGCTGAGCAGGAGGTTCCGTGATCCGCGTCCTGATCGCCGACGACCACCCGGTGGTGCGCTCCGGCCTGGCAGGCATGCTCGGTGTCGAGCCGGACGTCGAGGTGGTCGGCGAGGCGTCCGACGGCGAGGAGGCCGTGGCGCTCGCCACCGGGTTGCGTCCGGACCTGGTGCTGATGGACCTGCGGATGCCGCGGATGGACGGAGCCGAGGCGACCGCTCGCATCGCGCGGGAGGTGCCCGGCGTGCACGTGCTGGTGCTCACCACGTACGAGACGGACACCGACATCCTGCGCGCCGTCGAGGCGGGCGCGACCGGGTACCTGCTGAAGGACACCCCGCGCGACCAGCTCGTCGCCGGCCTGCGGGCCGCTGCTCGTGGCGAGTCGGCGCTGTCCCCGTCCGTCGCCCGCCGGCTGGTGCAGCAGCTGCGCGGCGGCGACGAGCGCCTGACGGCCCGTGAGCAGGAGGTGCTGGCGCTGGTGGCCCGGGGGCTGTCGAACGTCGCCATCGGACGCGAGCTCTACATCACCGAGGCGACCGTGAAGACGCACCTGCTGCGCGCCTTCGCCAAGCTCGGTGTCGACGACCGGACGCGCGCCGTCACGGTGGCGATCGAGCGCGGCATCCTGCCGGGGGCATGACCTGCGTCCGCCCCGACGGCGGGCGCCACGTAGGGTGACGGGCATGCTGGAGGCCCGCTGAGCACCGAGAGCGGGCGCGACCTGCGGGCCCTGCCCAAGGCGCACCTGCACCTGCACTTCACCGGGTCGATGCGCTCGGCCACGTTGACGGACATGGCGGCCCGCCGCGGCATCGTCCTGCCCGACCTGCTGCAGGAGGGCGAGCGGGTGCACGTGCCGGCCGACGAACGCGGCTGGTTCCGGTTCCAGCGGCTCTACGACGCGGCGCGTGCGTGCGTGCGCTCCGAGGCGGACATGCGGCGGATCGTCGACGAGGCCGCCGCGGACGATGCCGCCGAGGGCTCGGGACGGCTCGAGATCCAGGTGGACCCCACGTCCTACGCCCCGTTCGTCGGCGGCCTGACCCCGGCCCTGGAGATCGTGCTCGACGAGGCCCGGGCGGCCTCCGCCCGGCACGGTGTGGAGGTGGCCGTCGTCGTCGCCGCGTCGCGGCTGCGCCACCCGCTCGACGCCCGCACCCTGGCCCGGCTGGCCGCGAGGCACGCCGGTGAGGGGCCGGGCGAGGTGGTGGGGTTCGGGCTGTCGAACGACGAGCGCCGGGGCGACACCTCCGCGTTCGCGCCGGCGTTCGCCATCGCGCGCCACGCAGGCCTCGCCTCGGTGCCGCACGGCGGTGAGCTGCTGGGGCCCACCCACGTCGACCAGGTGCTGGACCAGCTCGAGCCGGACCGGCTGGGGCACGGCGTCCGTTCCGTCGAGGACCCCGCGGTGCTGGAGCGCGTGCTCGAGTCGGGCGTGGCGCTGGAGGTCTGCCCGGCGTCCAACGTCTCGCTCGGCATCTACGCCACGTCGGCGGACGTGCCGCTGCGCGCCCTGGCGCAGGCGGGCGCGCAGGTGGCGCTCGGTGCGGACGACCCGCTGCTGTTCCGGTCGCGGCTGGTGGAGCAGTACCGGACGGCCCGCGAGGTGCACGGGTTCACCGACACGGAGCTCGCTCAGCTGGCCCGGGGGTCGATCCTGGCCAGCCGCGCGTCGGCGACGACGAAGGACCGGCTGCTGGCCGGCGTGGACGACTGGCTCGCGACCCCGGCGGGCTGACCCGCGCGACGGCCGGCGGTCAGAGCGCCGCGCCCACCAGTACCGGCTCCGGCTCCAGCACCACGCCGAAACGCCGCGCCACGCCGTCCCGGACGGTGCGAGCCAGCGCCAGCAGGTCCGCAGCCGTCGCGCCGCCACGGTTGGTCAGCGCCAGCACGTGCTTGCCGGAGAGCCGCGCGGGACCGTCACCGAACCCCTTCGCGAAGCCGGCGTGGTCGATCAGCCACGCGGCGCTCGTCTTGACGCCGCCAGGCACACCGTCCCGCGTGCCGTCGTCCGGCAGCGGGAACCGCGGGGCGTCCGGCGGCAGCTGCGCCGCCTGCTCGGGCGTCAGCAGCGGGTTGGTGAAGAAGGACCCGGCGCTCCACGTGTCGTGGTCGGACGGGTCCAGCACCATGCCCTTTCCCGCGCGCAGGCTCAGCACGGCCTTGCGCACGTCGGCCAGCGGGGCACGCTCACCGAGCTCGACGCCGAGCGTCCGCGCCAGCTCGGCGTACGCGATCGGAGCCGACAGCGCGCCCTGCCGCAGCTGGAGCGTGACGTCGAGCACGACGTAGCGGGGGGTGGGCCACCACGGCGCCCCGGGGTCCTCGTCGGACGGTGCCGCACGCATGGACCGCTTGAGCAGCGAGCTGCGGTAGGACAGCTGCAGGTCGGACAGCGCGAGCGTGCGGACCCGGCCGCGCGCCCGGTCCCACGTGCGCACGCTGGCGATCGTCTGGGCGACCTCCTGCCCGTAGGCCCCGATGTTCTGCACCGGTGCGGCACCGACGGAGCCGGGGATGCCGGAAAGCGCCTCGATCCCGTAGAGCCGGTGCTCACCAGCGAACGCGACGACCTCGTCCCACGGCTGACCGGCTGGCAGCTGGTACGTCACCCCGGCGCACGCGGAGTGGTCCGGGACGTCGATGCCGGTGCGGACGTCGCGCACGACGACGCCGTCGAACCCCTCGTCGGCCACCAGCAGGTTGGACCCGCCGCCGACGACCAGCAGCGGCTCGCCGGCCTCGTCCGCGGTCCGTACGGCGTCGATCAGCTCCGCCTCCGTGGCCGTCTCCACGTAGCGGGCGGCGGGGCCACCGACGCGCAGCGTGGTGAGGTCCGCCAGCGTCGGCACCGGTGCCGGACCGTCCTGCGCGGGCTCGCTGGCGGACGTGGTGGTCGGCTCGGCAGTCACTCGGCCAGGCTAAGCCCGGTCGTGCTTGGCCCGGTCGCGCTGGGCCCGGTCGAGCTGGGTCCGGTCGCGCTAGGCCCGGTCGTGCTGGGCCCGGTCGCGACGCAGGGGTGCCGCGGCACCCATCACGGCCAGGCTCAGTGCGACGGGCACCAGGATCGCCAGCAGTGCGTGCCGGTAGCCGACGTGCTGCGCCAGGAGCCCGAGCAGCGGTGGGCCGCCGAGGAAGGCGGAGTAGCCGATGGTCGACACGACGCTCACGCGCGCCGGTGCCCGCCGCGGGTCGTCGGCGGCCGCGCTCATCCCGACCGGGAAGCCGAGCGCGGCGCCCATGCCCCACGCGACGATGCCCACCATCGCCAGCCACAACGGGCCCACCAGGCCGAAGACGGCGAGACCGACCAGCGCCAGCCCGGCGCACAGCCGCAGCACCGTCACGCGTCCGAACCGGTCCAGCAACGGGGTGCCGAACATGCGCATGGCCGTCATCGCCGTCACGAAGATCCCGAACGCCAGCGCGCCCACCGCGTGGCTGGTGCGGAACCCGTCGACCACCGACAGGCTCGCCCAGTCGTTGGCGGCACCCTCGGTCAGCGCCGCGGCGAGCACCACCAGGCCGATGAGCAGCGTCCGGGGCTCCGCCCAGGCGGCCAGGGCTCCGCGTGCGCCGCGCGGTGCACTGACGGCCGGGTCGGCCACCAGGTCCACAGGCTGCTCGACGACGGCGGTCGCCGCGCGCGAGCCGGTCGTCGGACCGGCGACGTCGGCATCCGGCACGGCGTCCCCCGGCCGCTCCGGCCGCATGAGGTGGTCGGCGTGCCCGGTCGGCAGGAAGCGCCGCACCGCCACGGCGACGAGGACCGTGCTGACCACCATCACGGCCGGCAGGTGCGTCACCACCGGCACGTGGGCCTCGGCTGCAACCGCGGCGATCCCGGCCGCCGCCATCGTCCCGAAGGAGAAGCCTGCGTGGTACCGCGGCATGACGGTGCGGCCCAGCCGCTGCTCCACCAGGGCGCCCTCGAGGTTCATCGAGGCGTCCCACACGCCGGCACCCACGCCCACCAGGACCAGCCCCGCGACCACCAGCGGGACCAGCCGCTGCTGCACGCCCACCGAGGAGAGCACGAAGCCGGCCGCGTTGACCACCGCGAACACCATGACCGTCCGGCGGGCGCCGAGCCGCTCGACCACCATGCCGGACAGCGGGAGCGACAGCAGCGAGCCGATGGAGGCGACGAGCAGCAGCAGACCCATCCGGTCGGGCGAGAACCCCAGGCCGTCACGGATGGCCGGCATGCGCGACGCCCAGCTGGCGAAGTTCACGCCGCTGAGCGTGAACACCGCCGCCACCGCCCACGACGCGGCGCGGACCGAACGGTCGGGTGCAGGGGTGCTCATCGTCAGCTCTCCACGGGGGTCTCGGGCATCCTCACGCATCGGCGCAGCAGTGACCAGGCTCGGATCAGGCCGCGGTCAGCGTGAGCCGGCGGGCTCGGGCAGGGCGGCGGCACCGGTCGGCAGTCCCGCCACGGACGGTTCCACCACGGACGGTTCCACCACGGGCAGCAGGTCCGCGGCCGGTCCGGGACGCGCGGCCGGCACCGCGGCCGGCACCACGGTCGGCACCGTCGCCGGTAACGGTGCGCGCAGCCGGGCGACCTGGCGGGACACCGAGACGCTGGCCACCATCGCGACGACGACGAGCAGCAGCATGTGCCGCGCGCCCATCGTCTCGGCGGCGAGGCCCAGCAGGGGCGGCGCCGCGATCGAGGCGCCCGACGCGAAGGTGGAGACGAGCGCGACGCGGGCAGCCGCCCGCCGGGGGTCGTCGGACGCGGCCGCGATGCCGATCGGCACGGCGAGCGCGGCGCCGAAGCCCCAGGCCACCACACCGAGGCAGGCCAGCGGCAGGGACGGTGCGAGCCCGAACGCCAGCAGCCCGACGAGGGACACGAGGCCGGAGGTCCGCAGCACGACCACCCGGCCGAACCGGTCGATCAACCGCGTGCCGAGCAGCCGGACCACGGTCATGGCGGCCACGAACAGGCCGAGCACCACGCCGCCCATCGACTCCGGCTCGCGGAAGCCGTCCACCACGGCCAGGGACAGCCAGGTGTTCGCCGAGCCCTCGGACAACGAGGCCGCCAGCACCACCACGCCGATCAGCACGGTGCGCCGCTCCGTCCACGCCGACAGCGCGGAGCCGAGCCGTCCACCGCTGGTCCCTGCCACCGGACGCTGCGCGGCGGCCAGCTCGTCGGCCGCCGGCTCGAGCACGACGCCACGCACGGACGCCAGCCTCCAGACCACCGCCACCGCGGCGACCGCCGTCAGCTGCGCCGTGACGGAGACGCCGAGCCGCGAGGCGAGCGCCCCGCCCGCCGAGCCGGCGACGGCCCCCACGGAGAAGCCGGCGTGGAAGTGCGGGATCACGGTGCGGCCCATCGCACGCTCGATCCGGGCGGACTCGAGGTTGAACACCATGTTGGCGAGCGACACGCCGACGCCGTTGAGGAAGATCCCCACCGCGAGCACGGCCGCCGAACCGACGCCCGGCCCGATGCCCATCAGGGCGTAGCCCGCACCGAGCACCCCGGTGGACAGCACCAGCGACCGCCTGCTGCCGATGCGCTGCACCAGCACGCCGGACGCCATGACGGTCAGCAGGGCGCCGACGGACCCGACCAGCAGGAGCGCCCCCAGCGTCGCGGTGGACAGGTGCAGCTGGTCGCGGACCGCCGGGATGCGCGCCAGCCAGCCGGACGTCATCAGGCCCATCAGCACGTAGCAGCCGATCAGCAGCAGGCGCGCACGGGGGACGGGGCCGGTCCGGGATCGGCGGGCGTGCAGCACGGCGAGGACTCCAGGTGACGACGACGAGGGACGGGTCCGGCGCCGCGAGCGGTCGAATCGATTCGATCGGAACCCACAGAGCCTGTCGAATCGATTTGAGGACGGGCGCCATTTTGGCCGGTACGCTGACCGACGTCAACCAGGTGGCCGCCTCGGTGACCCCGAAGCGCGGTGCCACCAGCGGCCTCATCTGCCCGGCGACGCGCCCCGGCAGGCGACCGACGAGAAGGAGAGCGCCCTGTCCTCCCAGCGGCCCACGCTCGCCGACGTCGCGGCCTCCGCCGGGGTCTCGGTGTCCACCGCCTCGCTGGCGTTCTCCGGTGCCGGCCCGATCGCGGCGGCCACCCGGCAGCGGGTGCTCGACGCCGCGCAGGCGCTCGGCTACGCCGGTCCGAACCCGCTCGGCCGGCAGCTGCGCCGCGGACGCTCCGGCATCGTCGGGGTGATCGTCGGGGACGCACTGCGGCGCGCGTTCCGGGACCCCGTGTCCATCCAGGTGCTCGACGGGATCACCAGCACCCTGGGCCCGATGGGTCTGGGCGTGCTGCTGATCGCCGGCCCGCACGACCCGACCGACCCGCCGGTGGACCCCCTGGTGGAGCTCGCGGCGATGGACGTCGCGGTGATGATGTGGGGCGGGACCACGGACGACCCGGTGCTGAGCGCGCTGCGCCGCCGCGGCATCCCGACGGTGCTGGTCGAGGGCAGCCGCCACCCCGACATCTCGGTGATCGGCATCGCGGACCGTGCCGGCATCGCGGACGTCACGCGCCAGCTGCTGGGCCTGGGCCACACGCGCATCGCCACCGTGACGCTGCCCTTCACCAACGACCGCTCCGAGGGGCTGGTCGACGCCGCCCGGCTCGACGCCTTGGAGTGGGAGCTGACCCGACGTCGGCTCGACGGCGTCTTCGACGCCGGTGTCCAGCCCGTCGCCATCTGGGAGACGCCCGCCTCGCTCGTCGAGCACGGAGCCACCGCGGCGCGCGCCCTGCTGGCCGGCCCGGACCGGCCGACCGCCGTGGTGTGCCAGTCGGACCTGCTCGCGGCCGGCGTCGTGCTGGGCGCCCGCGAGCTCGGCCTGCAGGTACCCCAGGACGTCTCCGTCGTCGGGTTCGACGGGCTCGACCTCCCCTGGTTCAAGCCGGACGTGCTGACGTCGGTCGCACAGCCGCTCGCCGAGAAGGGGCGGGCCGTCGGTCGGGAGGTCGCGAGGCTGCTCGAGGGCGAGCCGCCGCAGTCGCTGGACCTGCCGGTCGAGCTGGTGTGGGGCACCACGGCGGGGCCCGCACCGACGGCCTGACGCGCCGCCGACGGACCGCTCCGGCCGTCAGCCCAGCCGCACCAGCACCTGCGCCTTGCCGAGCACCCGGGTGCCCAGGGCGCTGACCTGCAGGTCGATGCGCGCCGTCCCGGCCTCCGCGTCGAGGCCGCCCACCGTCGCGACCACCTCGACCTCGGCCTCACCGGGGTCCGGCACCGGGATCGGGCGGGTGAACCGCACCTGGTAGTCGAGCACCGCACCGGGGTCGCCCAGCCAGTCGACGACGACGCCGACGGCGGCACCCATGGTCCACATGCCGTGGGCGATCACGCCCGGAAGGCCGACGGACGTGGCGAACCGCTCGTTCCAGTGGATCGGGTTGAAGTCACCGCTCGCACCGGCGTACCGCACCAGCCGGGACCGGTCGACGGTCCGCGTACCGCGAGCGACCTCCTGGCCGACGGACAGGTCGGCGAGCACCGGGAGCGCCATCAGCCCTCCTCCGGTCGCACCGCGAGCGTGGAGACGACCGTCGCGACGGCCTCGCCGTCCTCGGCCGCGATCTCCGCGCGCGTGGTCACCATCGCCAGCCCGGCGCGCTCGGTGATCGAGTCGACGTGCAGCGTGGTCACCAGCCGGTCTCCCGCGTGGATCGGCCGGTGGTGCGTGAACCGCTCGTCGGCGTGCACCACACGGCTGAAGTCGACGCCGGCCGCAGGGTCGCGCACGTACTGGGCCTCGGCCCGCTGGGCGATCACCACGGCGAACGTCGGCGGGGCCACCACGTCGGGGTGGCCCAGCGCCTGCGCCGCCGCCGGGTCGGTGTACGCCGGGTGGTCGGCGCCCACGGCCTCGGCGAACTCCGCGAGCTTCTCCCGGCCCACCTCGTACACGGGACCGGCCGGGTACATCCGGCCGGCGTACGACGCGTCGACGGGCACGAAGGTCAGCGGGTCTCGCGGTGGACGGTGTGCCGACCGTCGCGCGGGCAGTACTTCTTCAGCTCGAGCCGGTCGGGGTCGTTCCGGCGGTTCTTCTTGGTGATGTAGTTGCGCTCCTTGCACTCCGTGCAGGCGAGCGTGATCTTCGGACGGATGTCCTGGGCCTTGCTGGCCATGGTGCTGCCACCCTCTCGCGTGGTTACCCGACGCACGACGAGCGGCCGGGAAGCTGACAGCGGCGGGGTACCCGCACGCTGGACCCGTCAATGTTACGGCATGCCCGGGCCTTCGGCCGACGCCTGGTCTCCTTCCACCGACGGCGCCCGACGCGGCCGGTCCCGCGCTGCCGAGAGCGCCACGCCGTCGGGCGCCCGACGGGAGAAGATGTCGCCGATGCTCCTCGACCTCGTGCTCGCGCTGATCCTCCTCGCCACGCTGCTGGGAGGCTTCGGCCGCGGCCTGCTGGCCACGCTCGGCGGGCTGCTCGGCCTCGTCGCCGGCGGTGCCGCCGCGTACTGGGTGGTCCCCCTGGTCAACGACTGGGCGCCGGCCCGTTGGCGGGCCGCGCTGGTGGTCCTGACGGCCGTCCTGCTGCCGCTGCTCGGGTCGTCGGTCGGCGCGCGCATCGGGCACGCGCTGCGCCGCGGCGTCGACCGGACACGGCTGGCCGTGGTCGACCGGCTGCTCGGCGCGGTCGCCAGCGTCGTCGTGATGGCGCTGGCGATGGCGTTCGTCGGGTCGGCGATCGCCGCGACCGGCGTCCCGGTGCTGGCGCCCGCGATCGCCTCGTCGTCGGTGCTCCGCACGATCGACCGCCTGACGCCCGCACCCGTGACCCGCACCCTGGCGCAGCTGCGCGGTGCCGTGCTGCACTCCGGCCTGCCCCAGCTCGGCGACCTGCTGGGCCCGCAGCCGTCGCCCACCGTGCCGTCGGTGGACCTGTCCGCCGCACCGCTCGCACAGGCGTCCAAGGCGGTGGCCCGCATCCAGGGCACCGCGTACGCGTGCGGCATCAGCTCCAGCGGCTCAGGGTTCGTCGTCGCCCCGGACCGGCTGGTGACCAACGCGCACGTCGTCGCCGGGGTGGACAAGCCCGTCGTCGAGCTGCCCGGCCAGCGCGCGAAGGTGGGGCGCGTGGTCTACCTCGACCCGGTGAACGACCTCGCGGTGATCGCGGTCGACCGCCTCGGCGTCGCGCCCCTCCCCATCGTGCCGACGCTCAGTCGCGACGCCGTCGCGGTGGTGCAGGGCTACCCCTACGGCGGCCCGCTGACGTCCGGCGGCGCCCGCGTGCTGGCCGTGAGCACCGCCAAGGTGCCGGACATCCACGGGCAGGGCGACTCCGAGCGGGAGATCTACGCGCTGGCCGCCGTGGTGCGGCCCGGGAACTCCGGCGGACCGCTGCTGACCACCGACGGGAAGGTGGCGGGCATCGTCTTCGCCCGCTCGGACTCCAACCCCGACCTGGCGTACGCGATGACGCCGACCGAGCTGCTGCCCGTGGTCGCGCGCGCCCCGGGCCTCAGTGCGACGGTCCCCTCGGGCGCCTGCACCACCGGCTGAGCGCACCTACGCACGGATGCGGTGCACCGGGGCGGTGCACCGGGTGCACCGCGTGACCGACAGACGACAAGGGCCCGGGTTCCGAGGAACTCCGGGCCTGCCGTGCCGTAGCGGGAGCGGGACTCGAACCCGCGACACCACGATTATGAGCCGTGTGCTCTAACCACCTGAGCTACCCCGCCGCGCCGGTGGTGCGGCCAGCCGCCGAGGCGGCTTGACCGGCAACACACCAGAGAGCCCCGAAAGGGAATCGAACCCTTGACCTTCTCCTTACCATGGAGACGCTCTGCCGACTGAGCTATCGGGGCGGCGCGGATCAGAGTACACGGCGGGCCGGGGGCGGCGAAATCGCGGGCCCACGCGGCGAGCGCCGTGCCACGCGGCCCGCTCGCGCCCACGTCCGGCCTGCCGGCGGGACGCCGGCGCTGCCTCTCCGGCCGCGTCCGACGAGCCGGCTCCGACATGCGGACGGGGCGCCCTCTCCGCGGAGAAGACGCCCCGTCCGTGCGTGGCGGGTGAGGGATTCGAACCCCCGTAGGCGTTGCCAGCTGATTTACAGTCAGCCCCCTTTGGCCACTCGGGTAACCCGCCTCGGCCAACCCGTCCCCGCCGCCCACCCTGACCCCGAAGGACCGTCCGGGCGAGCCGACGCGAACGCGCGGATGGAAGGATAGCAACTCGCGAGGGCCACCCGGTCCAGGGGTGGACGACGACGGCGCCCAGGGGGCGCGAGGGAGGCACAGCGATGGCGAACGAGTCGTCGTTCGACGTGGTGAGCAAGGTCGACCGGCAGGAGGTCGACAACGCGCTCAACCAGGCCGCGAAGGAGATCGCCCAGCGGTACGACTTCAAGGGCGTCGGCGCCTCGATCGCCTGGAGCGGCGAGACCATCGTGCTGGTCGCCAACTCGGCCGACCGGGTCCGGGCGGTGCTCGACGTCTTCGAGACCAAGCTGATCAAGCGCGGCATCTCGCTGAAGTCGCTCGACCTCGGCGACGGCGAGCCGAAGCCGTCCGGCAAGGAGTACCGCCTGGTCACCTCGATCAAGGAGGGCCTGTCCTCGGAGGTGGCCAAGCAGCTGGCCAAGCTGGTGCGGGACGAGGGCCCGAAGGGCGTCAAGACGCAGATCCAGGGTGACGAGCTGCGGGTCTCCGCCAAGAGCCGGGACGACCTCCAGGCGACGATCGCGCTGCTCAAGGGCGCGGACGTGGACGCCGCCCTGCAGTTCGTCAACTACCGCTGACGGAGGCCGCCGTTCCTGCCGCGCCGAGGTCGGTGACGGGCCTCAGGCGGCCGGCAGACCTGCGGCGGCGCGGGCCGCTGCCTCGATGCGCGCGGAGTACGCCGCCCACTCCTGCGCGGTGCGCCCGGGGATGTTCGGGTCGTCGGGCTTCATGCCGACTCGCCCGTCGAGCGTCTCGCGCAGGATGTCCGCCTGGCCGGCGTGCCGGGACGTGTCGACGATCACGTGCACGGCGATGCGGTGCAGGGTCACGTCCTGGTGGCCGGGCCGCCACCACGGCACCACGCCGGGGGCGTCCAGCGGCAACTCCGTCAGCGTCGCGTCCGCCTGCTGCGCGGAGTACCGGTGCAGCTCCAGGATCGCCTCGCGGGACTCGTCCGCCTGCGCCCACATGTCGTCGTCGGGGTCGCCGCCCGCGCGCTCGTACGGCGCCAGCCGTCCCTGCGGCCGCCCGAACACGGTGGTGAAGTACCCCAGCTGGATCCAGGCCACGTGCTTGACCAGGCCGAGCAGGTTGGTGCCGGTGGGTGTCAGGGGTCGACGTACGGCGTACTCGTCGAGCCCGTCGAGCTTGCCCACCAGGCTGGTGCGCTGCTCGTCCAGGTAGTGCCGGAGGGCGTCCTTGGGGTCCATGAGCGGCAGTCTGCCGGTGAGGTCCGACACCTGCGCCTGCGGGCGTCTCCCGCCTGCGGCCCTGACGCCGCGCGACGGCTCAGTACCGGGTGATCGGCCCCTGGTTGCCGGCCATCGCCTCGAGGCGGGCGATCCGCTCGGCCATCGGCGGGTGGGTGGCGAACATCTTCGCCACGCCGGCGCCCCGGAACGGGTTGGCGATCATCAGGTGCGAGACGTCGACCAGCTTCTGGTCCTGCGGCAGCGGGCGGGCGTTGGTGCCCACCTCGAGCTTGCGCAGGGCCGACGCCAGGGCCAGCGGGTCGCCGGTGAGCGACGAGCCGTCCTCGTCGGCGTCGTACTCGCGGGTGCGGCTGATCGCCAGCTGGATCATCGTGGCGGCCAGCGGCGCCAGCAGCACCATCACCAGACCCGCGATCGGGTTGCCGCCGCGGTCCCGGTCGGAGCCGCCGCCGAAGAACAGGGCGAACTGGGCCAGTGACGTGATCACGCCGGCCACGGCGGCCGCGACCGACGACGTGAGGATGTCGCGGTTGTAGACGTGCATCAGCTCGTGGCCCAGCACGCCGCGCAGCTCGCGCTCGTCGAGCATCCCGAGGATGCCCTCCGTGCAGCAGACTGCCGCGTGCGCCGGGTCACGGCCGGTGGCGAAGGCGTTCGGGGACGACGTCGGCGAGACGTACAGCCGCGGCATCGGCTGCCGGGCCTTGGTCGACAGCTCCCGCACGATCCGGTACATGCCCGGCTGCTCGAGCTCGCTGACCGGGCGGGCGCGCATGGCCCGGATCGCGATCTTGTCCGACGCCCAGTAGCTGTACGCGGTGCTGAGCAGACCGATCGCGGTGAACAGCAGGAGGAAGCGCGGCGTGCCGCGGCCCAGCAGCCAGCCGATGCCGAGCAGCAGCGCCCACATGCCGCCGAACAGCGCGGTGGTCTTCAGACCGTTGAAGTGCCGATGACTCATGGTGGCGTCGAGCTCCTGATCCGTGCACGGCGCCGGGCGGCCCCTACGGGCCGACGCGTACCGGCGTCCTGTGCCTGACAACGCCCGCTCCGCTCGCGGCGTTCCCGAGGCGCCGCCCCGGGGCAGCGCAGGGCACCGCAGCCGTCAGCCGCGCCGACCCAGCGAGACGTCCACCATCTCCTCGCGAGGCACGACCTTGACCCGCTCCCGGCCCTGCACCTCGCCGAGCGCCCGCTCGTACGCGTCCAGCAGCTGCCACCCGGACCACTCGATCGCGTCGACGCCGCGCTCGTCGAGCAGCTTGGTGACCGCCTGCGGGTCGCGCTCCGTCGCCGCGGGCAGCAGCTCCGCCTCGGCGTCCTCGCGCAGGTGCGCGATCGTCTCCGTCGCGTCCGACTTGGTGTGCCCGATCAGGCCGACCGGACCCCGCTTGATCCAGCCGGTGGTGTAGAGGCCGGGCAGCGGCTCACCGCCCTCGTCGACCACCCGGCCCTCACGGTTGGGGATCACCCCGCCCGCCTCGTCGAAGGGCAGGTCCGGGAGCGGCGAGCCGAAGTAGCCGACGGCGCGGTAGACGGCCTGCACCGGCCAGTCGGTGGTCCGTCCGGTCCCGGTGACGTTGCCGTCGCCGTTCAACGCCGTGCGCTCGGTCCGCAGGCCGACGACGTGGCCGTCCTCCCCCAGCACCTCGACCGGCCGCTGCAGGAAGTGCAGGTGGATCCGGCGGCTCGCCGTCAGGTCCTCCGGCTCCTTCAGGGTCCAGTCGGTGAGGGTCTTGACCACCTGCTTGGTCTGGTTCGAGGAGTGGATGGCCGCCATCGACCCCTCGTCGAAGTCGAAGTCCTCCGGGTAGACGATCACGTCGACGTCCGGCACGTGGCCGAGCTCGCGCAGCTCCAGCGGGGAGAACTTCACCTGTGCCGGACCGCGGCGCGCGAACACGTGCACGTCCGTGACGGGGCTGGCCAGGAGCCCCTCGTAGACGTTCGGCGGCACCTCCGTCGGCAGCAGGTCCTCGGGGTGCTTGGCGAGGATGCGGGCCACGTCGAGCGCGACGTTGCCAGCACCGATCACGGCGACCTCGCGGGCCTCCAGCGGCCAGGTGCGCGGGACGTCCGGGTGCCCGTCGTACCAGGAGACGAAGTCGGCGGCGCCGTACGAGCCGACCAGGTCGACGCCGGGCACGCGCAGCGCGGCGTCCCGGATCGCACCGGTGGCGAAGATCACCGCGTCGTAGTGCTGCCGCAGGTCCTCCAGCGTGAGGTCGGTGCCGTAGTCGACGTCCGCCAGCAGCCGGATGTCACCGCGCTCCAGCACCTTGTGCAGCGCGACGATGATCTGCTTGATGCGCGGGTGGTCGGGTGCCACGCCGTAGCGCACGAGCCCGAACGGGGCCGGCAGCCGCTCGATCAGGTCGATGCTGACGTCGAGGCCCGAGCGGGCGAGGATGTCGGACGCGTAGATACCGGCGGGCCCGGCGCCGACGACGGCGACGCGCAAGGGCGTGGTGGTCACGGGACGAAGGGACCTTCCGCGAGGGGGTTCGGTAGCTGCCGGCCAGTCTAGGCGGGACGCCCTCGGCGCCCGCCAGCACGTCTCGCATCCGGACGGACGCACGGCGTGGATGTCGGCGGCGCCACCTACAGTCAGCCGGTGGCCGACGAGCGGACGACCCCTGCCCCGACCGACGGAACCAGCCCCGCAGCCCGCCCCGGCCGCGGCGGCCTGGCGGCCGGCATCGGCGCCTACCTGCTGTGGGGTGGGCTGCCGCTCTACTTCCCGCTGCTCCAGCCGTCCGGCGCGGTCGAGATCATCGCCCACCGCGTGGTGTGGTCCCTGCTCTTCTGCCTCCTGCTGCTAGTCGCCACCCGCAGCTGGCGGCCCTTCGCCGAGCTGCTGCGCCGACCGCGCACGCTGGCCACGCTCGGGGTCGCCGCGGTGATGCTGGCGATCAACTGGCTGGTGTTCGTCTACGGCATCCTCACCGACCAGGTGGTGGACGACGCGCTGGGGTACTTCATCAACCCGCTGGTGACCGTGGGCCTCGCGGTGCTGGTGCTGCGGGAGCGGCTGCGCCGGGTGCAGTGGGCGGCGCTGGCGTTCGGCGCGGCCGCCGTGGTGGTGATCACCGTCGGCTACGGGCGGGTGCCGTGGATCGCCCTCTCGCTGACGGCGAGCTTCGCGCTGTACGGGCTGATCAAGAAGCAGGTGGGCCGGTCCGTCGGCGCCCTGCCGGGCCTCGCGGCCGAGACGTTGGTGCTCACCCCGGTGGCCGCCGGCTACCTGGTGTGGCTGCAGGTGGCCGGCACCGGCTCGTTCACCGGGCACGGCGGCTGGCACGCCGCGGCCCTCGCCTCCGCCGGCGTGGTGACGGCCGTCCCGCTGCTGCTGTTCAACAGCGCCGCCCGCCGGCTGCCGCTGTCCGTGATCGGGCTGCTGCAGTACCTGACGCCCGTGCTGCAGTTCCTCACCGGCGTGCTGCTGCTGCACGAGCACATGCCGCCCGCGCGGTGGTGGGGCTTCGGGCTCGTGTGGGTCGCGCTGGTGATGCTGGCGGTGGACGGTCTGCGGCACCGGCGGACGCAGGTGCTCGAAGCCCGGGCGGCCGTGGACGCGAGCGGGGACTGCGAGGCGGTCGCGGGGCGCTGACGGCGCACCGTGGCCCGAGGACCGGCGGGCTCAGCCGACGACGTCGACGACGACGACCGTGACGTTGTCCCGGGCGCCGACGGCCAGCGCCGCGGCGACCAGGGCGTCCGCCGCCTGCTGCGCGTCGGGGTGCGCCCGCAGCTCCGCCTGGATCCGGGCGTCCGGCAGCGCCTCCGACAACCCGTCGCTGCACACGACGATGCGCTCCGTGGGGCTGACTGGAAGCGCGAACACGTCCGGCTCGACGTCCGGAGAGCCACCGCCGAGGACTCGCGTCACCACGTGCCGCTCAGGGTGCCGCGGCACGTCCTGCGGGTCGAGGAAACCGGTGGCCACCAGCTCCGCCACCCGCGAGTGGTCGGTGGTCAGCTGCTCGAGGACGCCGCCCACCATCCGGTAGGTGCGCGAGTCGCCGACGTTGAGCACCAGCCAGCACGGCAGCCCGTCGCGCTCGCTCAGCACCACGCCGGACACCGTCGTGCCGGGGCGCCGCTCACCACCGACCGGCAGCGCACGCACCCGCTCGTGCGCCGTGCGCAGCGCCGCGCGCACGTCGTCCTCGTCGGGAGTGCCGCCCGTGAGGCTGCCCAAGGACTCGACGGCCGTCGCGCTGGCCACCTCGCCCGCCTCGTGCCCACCCATGCCGTCGGCGACCAGGTACACGCCGTCATCGGCACGGTACGAGTCCTCGTTGTCCAGGCGACCGCCTCGGTGGCTGGCGGCGCCCACCCGCACCGTCGGACCGCCCTCCCGGGGCGCCGGGTCAGCTGCGCTCATGCGGTCTTCTCCGACGACGACCAGGTGGACGTCGGTCAGCATAGCGAGGGCCGGACGGACCGCTGACCACCCGATGACCGGCCCGTGACGGTGCTCGGCCGGCCGCTCCCCCGTCGCCCGGTCCGCGCCGCAGCAACGCCCGACCGGGCGCTGGACAGCTCAGGCCGCGCGGTCCACCAGCGCGTCGGCGAACTGCACCAGGGACTCCTTGACGGGGCCGTCCGGCAGCGGTGCGAGCTCCGCCACGGCGGCACGCGCCACGGCGACGGCGCGCTGCCGCGTCTCCTCCACCACCGGGTGCCGTGCGAGGGTCGCCACCGCGGCCGCCAGCCGGTCGTCGTCCGACAGGTCCGAGTCAAGCAGGGCCACCGCCGCACGGTCCTCGTCGGTGGCGTCGGGGCCTGCCGCCCGCGCGCGCAGCAGCAGCACCGGCATGGTCGGCACGCCGTCACGCAGGTCGGTGCCGGGCGTCTTGCCGCTGAGCGACCCGTCGGAGGTCAGGTCCAGCACGTCGTCGGCCAGCTGGAACGCCAGGCCGATCAGCTCCCCGAACCGGCCCACGGTCGCGACCACCTCCGGCGAGCAGCCCGACAGCATCGCGCCGAACTGCGCCGAGGTCGCGATCAGGGACGCCGTCTTGTCGGCGAGCACCTGCAGGTAGTGCTCGACCGGGTCCTCTTCCGTCGCCGGCCCGACCGTCTCGTGCATCTGACCCATGCAGAGCCGGACGAACGTGTCCGCCTGCAGGGTCAGCGCCGGCTGACCGAGGTGCGCGACCACCTGGGACGCCCGGGCGAACAGCAGGTCGCCCGTGAGGATGGCGATCGAGTTGCCCCACACCTCGTGGGCGGCGGGAGCGCCACGACGCAGCGGAGCGTCGTCCATCACGTCGTCGTGGTACAGCGACGCGAGGTGGGTCAGCTCGACCACCACGGCGCCGTCGATCACCTGCGGGCGGTCGGCGTCGCCCAGCTCCGCCGTCAGCAGCGTCAGCAGGGGACGCAGCCGCTTGCCGCCGGCCGAGACCAGGTGCGTGCTGGTGGCGCCGACCAGCAGGTCGGTGGTCGCCACCGCCTCACGCAGGCGCGCCTCGACCGTGCCGAGCCGCTCCGTCAGTCGCGCGGAGAGCTCGGGGTCGGCGAGGGCGAAGGCCGTCGTCGTCGTCACGGGATGAACCTATCTTCCGGACCCGGTGGCGGCGCAGCGGCGGACAGCCGTCACTGCAGGAACCGCGCCACCGCGTCGACCAGGTCGAGCACCGGGGTGGGGAACACGCCGAGCAGCACGGTGCCGACGGCGCAGACCGCGATGGCGATCGCCGCGAAGCCCTCGGACCGGACGACGACGGTTGCGGTGGCCCGCTCGGTGAGCGTCGGGGCCACGGCGACGGCCGTGGCGGTGCCGCCGCCGGCGACGTCGGTCGTGAGCAGCTCGTCGGTCGCGGCCGCGGGCACGGCCTCCCCGCCAGCGACCGCCGTGTCCTCGACCGCCGCCGCAGCCGTCTCCTCGTGCGCCGCCGTGAAGAACATCAGCACGATGATCCGGACGTAGAAGAACGCGGCAGCCGCCGAGGCGAGCACACCGATCAGCGCCAGGGGCCAGGCGCCGCCGGCCACCGCCGCGGAGAACACCGCGAACTTCCCCATGAAGCCGGCCGTCAGCGGGATGCCGGCGAACGACAGCAGGAAGAGCGTGAAGGTCAGCGCCAGCAGCGGGTGCGACCGGCCGAGACCGGCCCACTGGGACAGCGCCGTCGCCTCACCCGTGATCGAGTCGCCGCTGCGCTCCCGCACCAGCGAGACGATCGCGAACGCGCCGACCGTCGCGAGGCCGTAGGCCAGCAGGTAGAACAGCACCCCGCCGATGCCGCGCTGGTGCAGCGCCACCACGCCGGTGAGCACGAAGCCCGCGTGCGCGATCGAGGAGTAGGCGAGCAGCCGCTTCACGTCGTTCTGCACCAGGCCGGCGACCGTGCCGACCACCATCGTGGCGATCGCGACGATCCACAGCAGGGCGCCGAGGTCCCACTTCATCCCGGGCAGCATCGCGTAGACGATCCGCAGGATCGCGCCGAACGCGGCCACCTTGGTGCACGCGGCCATGAACCCGGTGATAGGGGTCGGGGCGCCCTGGTAGACGTCCGGGGTCCACATGTGGAACGGCACCGCACCGACCTTGAACAGCAGGCCCGCGAACAGCAGCACCGTGCCGACCAGCAGCAGGCCCTCGGTGCCGCCGGGCGTGCCGGTCGCGGCCGTGATGTCGGCGTACCGGATCGAGCCGCTGTAGCCGTACAGCAGCACGATGCCGAAGAGCAGCAGCGCCGAGGCGAACGCGCCGAGCAGGAAGTACTTCATCGACGCCTCCTGGGACAGGAGACGGCGGCGACGCGCCATGCCGGACAGCAGGTACAGCGGCAGCGACAGCACCTCGAGCGCGACGAAGAGCGTCAGCAGGTCACCCGCGGCCGGGAACACCATCATCCCGCCGAGGGCGAACAGCGTCAGCGGGTAGACCTCGGTCTGCGACAGCCCGGCGCGGCGCGCCTGCTCCTCGTAGTCCGAGCCCGGGACGGCCGCGGCCAGGGGCGCGAACGAGTCCTCGCCGGTCTGCGTCCGGTCCGCGATCACCAGGACGGACAGCAGGCCGAGCAGCGCCAGCGTGGCCCACAGCACCAGCGTCGGGCCGTCGACCAGCAGCGAGCCGCCGAGCACGACGGTGCCGCCGGAGCGGTGCACCCCGCCCCACAGGGCGGCGACGGCGACCAGCGCACCGGCCGTGGCGGCGATCGCGAGGGCGACCTGCGTGGTGCGGCGGAGGCGGTCGGGCACGAAGGCCTCGACCAGCACACCGACCACGGCGGCGCCCAGCACGACGACCACCGGGGCGAGCGCCGTCCAGGCGACGCTCGGCGCGGTGAAGGCAGCGGCGATCACTTGGCGGTCCCTTCGGATGCGACGGCCGGCAGGTCGGCGACGCCGACGTTCTGCACGGTGGTCTGCGCGGCTGGGCGGACCAGGTTCAGCGCGGGCCCGGGCAGGAAGCCGAGCACCAGCATGACGGCGACCAGCGGGCCGATCGCCCACCGCTCCACGGTGCTGACGTCCTTCATGGTGTCCAGTCCGGGCCGCACGGGACCGGTGAACATCCGCTGGTAGGTCCACAGGATGTACAGCGCGGCGAGCACCACGCCGATGCTGGCGACCACCGCGGCGGCAGGCACCGCCGGGAAGCTGCCGACCAGCACCAGGAACTCGCTGACGAACGGTGACAGGCCCGGCAGCGCGAGCGCCGAGAGGCCGACCACCAGGAACAGGCCCGCGAGCACCGGGGTGACCCGCTGCAGCCCGCCGAAGTCGTCGATCCGCTGCGAGCCGCGGCGCGAGATCAGGAACCCGGCGAGCAGGAACAGGGCGCCGGTCGAGAACCCGTGGTTGACCATGTAGAACGACGAGCCGGCGACGGACGTCGACGTGAAGGCGAAGATGCCGAGCACGATGAAGCCGAAGTGGGACACCGACGTGTACGCCACCAGGCGCAGCAGGTCGCGCTGGCCGATCGCCAGCAGGGCGCCGTACAGGATCGACACCACCGCCAGGACGATCACCACCGGTGCGGCCCAGCGCGAGGCGTTCGGGAAGAGCGGCAGGCAGAGCGTCAGCATCCCGAAGGTGCCCACCTTGTCCAGCACGCCGACCAGCAGCGTCGAGGTGCCGGCGGGCGCCTGCTCGGCGGCGTCGGGCAGCCAGGTGTGCACCGGGAACATCGGCGCCTTGATGGCGAACGCGACGAAGAACGCCACGAACAGCAGCCGCTCGGTGGTGGGGTCCAGGTGCAGGCCGACGAGGTTCTGCGTGAGGAAGCCTTGCGGACCGCCGGGGCCCTTGAGGTACAGCGCGATGACGCCGACCAGCATGACCAGCCCACCGGCGAGCGAGTACAGCAGGAACTTCACCGCGGCGTACCGGCGTCGGGGCCCGCCGTAGCTGCCGATCATGAAGTAGACCGGGATCAGCATCGCCTCGAACAGGATGTAGAAGAGGAACACGTCGCGCGCGGCGAACACCGCGACGACGAACGCCTCGAGCGCCAGCACCAGCGCGAGGTAGCGACGCAGGCTGTTCGACGCGGACGTCGTGCTGCCCTGCTCGTGCCAGGCGGCGAGCACCACCAGCGGCACCAGCAGCACCGACATGCCGATCAGCGCCAGCGCGACGCCGTTGACGCCGACCGCGTAGGAGACGCCGAACGCCGGGATCCAGCTGTGCACCTCGGTCAGCTGGTACTCACCGGCACGGTGGGTGTCGAAGGCGAGGAACGCCAGGCCGGTCAGCACCAGCTCGGCGATCGCGAAGGCCAGGGCCACCGGCCGGACGACGTTGCGCGGCGCGGCGGGCAGCACCCACAGCACGACGGCGCCGACCAGGGGCAGCAGCACCAGGACGGTGAGCCAGGGGAAGGAAGACATCGGTCGCTGCTCTCCCGTCAGCTCTGCAGGGCCAGGACGACGACCACCAGGGCGACCAGGCCCAGGAGCATCGTCGAGGCGTAGGAGCGGACGTAGCCGGTCTGTGGACGGCGGGCGAGGTCGCCGGTGGCGACCGTCCCCTTGGCGAGGCCGGACACGGCGCCGTCCACCAGGGCCCGGTCCCCGTACACGAGGGACCGGGTGAGCACCTGGCCGGGGACCACCAGCACGCCGTCGTTGACGACGTCCTGGTAGAGGTCCTTGCGGGCGGCCCGCGTGAGGGTGGTGCCGAGCGGCGGCGTGGTGGGCACCGCGGCGACGGCGTACCGGCGCCAGGCGATGACGACGCCGACCACGACGACCAGCAGGCTCAGCGCGACCAGCACCGGCGCGGGGATCACCGGCTCGGCGTGGTCGGTCGCGCCGACCGCCGGCTCCAGCCAGTGCGTGAACCGGGACCCGGTGGCGAGGATGCCACCGAGCGCCACCGAGCCGACGGCCAGGATGATCATCGGCACGGTCATCAGGGCCGGGGCCTCGTGCGGGTGCTGGTGCGACCCGTCGGCCTTGTCGGTCCACCGCTTGGTGCCCTCGAAGGTCATGAAGAACAGCCGGGCGATGTAGAACGCCGTGATCGCGGCGCCGAGCAACGCCACCGTGCCGAACAGCCAGGCGCGCCACGGCTGGCCGTCCGTCGGCACGAACGCCGCCTCGATGATCGGGTCCTTGGAGAAGAACCCGGAGAACGGGAACATCCCGACGATCGCCAGGGCACCGGCCATGAACGTCAGCCAGGTGATCTTCATCGAGCGCGCGAGGCCACCGAAGAACCGCATGTCCGTCTGGTCGTCCATCGCGTGCATCACGGAACCGGCACCGAGGAACATGCCCGCCTTGAAGAAGCCGTGCGTCACCAGGTGCAGGATCGCGAACGCGTACCCGACCGGGCCGAGGCCGGCGGCCAGGATCATGTAGCCGATCTGGGACATCGTCGAGGCGGCCAGCGCCTTCTTGATGTCGTCCTTCGCGCAGCCGACGATCGCACCGAACAGCAGGCTGATCGCGCCGACGATCGTCACGACGAGCCGGGCCGTGGGCGCCGCGTCGAAGATCGCGTTGGACCGCACCACCAGGTAGACCCCGGCCGTGACCATGGTCGCCGCGTGGATCAGCGCGGACACCGGCGTCGGGCCGGCCATGGCGTCACCCAGCCAGGACTGCAGCGGGAACTGCGCCGACTTGCCGCACGCGGCGAGCAGCAGCATCAGCCCGACGCCGGTCCAGAAGGCGGTGTCCTTCGACCCGGACGCCGCCGCGGCGTGCACCGTGGTGAAGTCCAGCGCACCGACCTTGGCGAAGATCATGCCCATGCCGATGATCAGGCCCAGGTCGCCGATGCGGTTGGCGACGAACGCCTTCTTGCCGGCTACCGCGTAGTCGAGGCGGTAGTTCCAGAAGCTGATCAGCAGGTAGGACGCCAGGCCGACGCCCTCCCAGCCGACGAACAGCAGCAGGTACGAGTCCGCCAGCACCAGCAGGAGCATCGCCGCGACGAAGAGGTTGAGGTAGGCGAAGAAGCGCCGGCGGTCGACGTCGTGCTCCATGTAGGCCACGGAGTAGACGTGGATCAGGGTGCCGACGAAGGTCACCAGCAGCACGAACGTCAGCGACAGCGGGTCGACGCGCAGGCCGGCGTTCAGGTGGAACGAGCCGGCGTCGATCCAGGTGCCGAGCTTGACGTCGAGCACCCGCTGGTCGGCGCGGCGGCCGAGCACCGTGACGAACGCGACGAGGCCGAGCACGAAGGCGGCGCCGGAGGCGAGCACGCCCACCCAGTGGCCCCAGCGGTCGGCACGCCGGCCGAGCAGGAGCAGCACGGCGGCGGACGCCAGCGGCAGGCCCACCAGCAGCGAGGCGTAGGAGACGGAGCCGCCGTCCACCGGGGAGGCGGAGGCGACCAGTTCGGTCAACAGATGCACGTGCCGGCCCTCAGCTCTTCAGCAGGTTGACGTCGTCGACCGACGCGGAGCGCCGGGTGCGGAAGATCGCGACGATGATGGCGAGCCCGACGACCACCTCGGCGGCGGCGACCACCATGACGAAGAAGGCCAGCACCTGGCCCGTCAGGTTGCCGTGCAGCCGGGCGAACGTCACCAGCGCGAGGTTGCTCGCGTTGAGCATCAGCTCGACGCCCATGAACACGATGATCGAGTTGCGTCGCAGCAGCACCGTCAGGGCGCCGATGGAGAACAGGATCGCCGCGAGGACGAGGTAGTGGGTCAGGCTCACGGCTTGGGCTCCGTCCGCTGGTCCTGCACGGTGGCGTCGCCGGCGTCCTGCGGCCCGCTCGGGGCGTGCACCCCGGGTACCGGAGCACCGACGACGGCCGCCTCGTGGTCCGCCGCCTCGGGCGGCGTGGTGCCGCCCGTCGGGCCGATCTGGGAGGCCGAGGTGAACGCACCGCCACCGGAGGCCCAGCCGCCCGCGAGCACCCGGTCGATGCGCGCGGCGTACTCGGCGGCGTCCGCCTCCTGGCCACGCACGCGCAGCACCCGCGGCACCGAGACGTCGAGCGGCTGACCGTCCGGTCCGAGCGCCGGCACGTCCATCGCGTTGTGCCGGGCGTACACACCGGGGGCGGGCAGCGGCGTCAGCGTGCGGCCGTCGCGCACCCGGGCGTCGGCCCGCTCCTTCTGCGTCACGCGGGTCGTCAGGCGGCGGCGGTGGGTCAGCACCAGCGCGCCCAGCGCCGCCGTGACCAGCAGCGCGCCGACCACCTCGAACGCGAAGACGTACTGGCCGAAGACGATCCGGGCGAGCTCGACGGGGTTGGAGTCGGCGTTGGCCTGGGTCAGGCCCTTCGCCGGACCGTACGTCGCACGTCCGACCACACCCGCCAGGACCACCACCAGGCCCAGGCCGCCGAGCAGCGCGGCGACCCGCTGCCCGCGCAGCGTCTCCACCAGCGAGTCCGAGGTGTCGACGCCGACCAGCATCAGCACGAAGAGGAACAGCATCATCACGGCGCCGGTGTAGACGACCACCTGGACGACCCCGAGGAACACCGCGTCCTGCGCGACGTAGAGGAACGCCAGGCTGATCATCACCACGACGACGGACAGCGCCGCGTGCACCGCCTTGCGGGCGAACAGCAGCCCGAGGGCGGCGATCACCATGATCGGGCCGAGGGTCCAGAACAGGATCGCCTCGCCCGTCGTCGTGACCCCTGCGCCCGTCAGGGAGGCCGGGACCAGGGCTGCCAGCGCGCTCATCGGGTGCCCTGCCGGGTAGCCGCGGCGGTGAGGTCGGCCTGCGCCTGCGCCGTCTCGCCACGGGGTGCCGGCGGCACGCCCTTGGCGACGTTGGCCGGCAGCGACGGGTCGTCGGGCCGGTTCTCCGTCACCCACGCCTCCTGCTGCTCGGTGGGGCCGGTGACGGCGCCGTTGTAGTAGTCGGTGTCCGTGGTGCCCTCCACCATCGGGTGCGGGGAGGAGAGCATCCCGTTGCGCAGCGGCGCGAGCAGGTCCTGCTTCTCCCAGATGAGCCCGGCACGGGTCGGTCCCGCCAGCTCGAAGTCGTTGGTCATGGTCAGCGCCCGCGTCGGGCAGGCCTCGATGCACAGCCCGCAGAGGATGCAGCGCAGGTAGTTGATCTGGTAGACGCGGCCGTACCGCTCCCCCGGCGAGTACTGCTCGTCGGGGGTGTTGTCCGCGGCCTCGACGTAGATCGCGTCCGCCGGGCACGCCCACGCGCAGAGCTCGCAGCCGATGCACTTCTCCAGGCCGTCCGCGTAGCGGTTGAGCTGGTGACGGCCGTGGAACCGGGGCTTCGGCGGGATCTTCTCCGACGGGTACTGCTCGGTCACCGTGGGCCGGAACAGGTTGGCCAGCGTGACGCCGAACCCGGCGACCGGCGCCAGCACGGCCTGGAGGCCCGTCGACTCCGGCATCCGGGACGTGTAGCCCTGGGCCGGGGCGCCGACCTCGCGGCCCGCGGCGGGCTTGGTCGAGGGCGTGCCGGCGGGTCGACGGACCGGCGTCGCCGTCGGGCGGGCGGCCGGGGTCTTGCTCGTCGCGCCCTGCTTCTTCGGCGTCGGCTTCTTGGGCGTCGGCCTGGTGGGCTCAGCCACGGGGCACCTCCTGCGTGACCTGGGGGGCGGTCGCGTCGGTCGCCGTCTGCACGGCCATCCGGCGCTGGGCGCGCGGCGAGGGCGGCAGCACCTGACCGGGCAGCGGTGGGACGGGGTAGCCGTCGGCGTACGGGTCGAACGCCTTGACCGGTGCGGCGCGCTGCTCGGGCTTCTTCTCCGGGATGAGGAACGACACGATCAGCCCGACGACGACCAGCCCGGCCAGCACGTAGAGCAGGGTGCTCAGCTGCAGGTGGGTGAACTGGCGCACGCCCTGGACGACGGCCACGCAGACCACCCACACCAGGGCGGACGGGATCAGCACCTTCCAGCCGAGCTTCATGAACTGGTCGTACCGGAACCGCAGCAGCGTGCCGCGCACCCAGACGAAGAAGAACATCAGCAGCCAGACCTTGGCGAGGAACCACAGCAGCGGCCACCAGCCGGTGTTCAGCACGCCGTGGTCGATCGCGGTCAAGGGCCACGGTGCACGCCAGCCGCCGAGGAACAGCGTGGTGGCGACGGCCGAGACGTTGAGCATGTTGATGTACTCGGCGAGGAAGAACCAGGCGAACTTCATCGAGGAGTACTCAGTGGTGTAGCCGCCGACCAGCTCGCCCTCGGCCTCCGGGAGGTCGAAGGGCAGGCGGTTGGTCTCACCGACCATCGAGATCACGTAGATGACGAAGGCGGGCAGCAGCGGCAGGAACCACCAGACCCGGATCTGGGAGTCCACGATCTGCGACGTCGACATCGAGCCGGCGAGCACGAAGACGCTGACCAGGGACAGGCCCATCGCCAGCTCGTAGCTGATCACCTGGGCGGTGGAGCGGACCGAGCCGAGCAGCGGGTACGTCGAGTTGGACGACCAGCCGCCGAGCACGATGCCGTACACGCCGACGGAGGCGCACGCGAGGATGTACAGCACCGCCACCGGGAAGTCGGTCAGCTGCAGCGGCGTGCTGTGGCCGAACATGCTCACCTGCGGACCCATCGGGATCACCGCGTAGGTGAGCAGCGAGCAGAACACCGCGATCATCGGGGCGACCAGGTAGACGATCTTGTCGGCCGCCGAGACGTCGATGTCCTCCTTGACCAGGAGCTTCATCGCGTCCGCGAGCGACTGCAGCAGACCGAACGGGCCGTGCACGTTGGGGCCGGGGCGCACCTGCATGCGGCCGACCACGCGGCGCTCGAACCAGATGGCGAACAGCACCGACAGCAGCATGAACACGAGGATCGCGACGGCCTTGATCGCCCAGATCCACCACGTGTCGTGACTGAAGTCGGCACCGGTCGGCGCACCGCCGACGGCCGCCGCCACGCTGAGCGCGTTCACGCCGTGACCCCTTCACCCGTCGCGTCGGCGGTGACCCCGTCGACGATGTCCAGCGCGGCCGCGCTCAGGCGCACCACCGCCCCGGCGTCCGCCCCCAGCGTGTCCCGCACCGCACTGCCCACCGAGTTGGTCGGCAGCCAGACCACCCGGTCCGGCATGTCGGTCACCAGGACCGGCAGCGTGATGCTCCCGGCGTCGGTGCCGACGGTCAACGACCCGCCGTCCGCCACGCCGGCCGCGGCAGCCGTGGCGGCGGACACGCGGGCGACCGGCCGCTTGGCGGTGCCGGCCAGGAACGGCTCACCCGTCTGCAGCCGGCCGGCGTCGACCAGCTGGTGCCAGGTGGCCAGCACGGCGGACCCGTCGGGCACGGCCGGCGGCTGCGCGGCGTCGACGGCGGGGGCCGCGACCCGCGCGCCGTCCCAGCCGCCGAGCTGGTCGAGCTCGGCGTGCACGGCGGCGACGGTCTGCAGCCCGAGCGGCTCGCCGAGGGCGTCGGCCAGCAGGTCGAGCACGCGGTGGTCGGCCATCTGGTGGCTGGCCAGCGCCTGCGGGAACGGCCGCGGACGGCCCTCCCACGTGACGAAGGTGCCGGCCTTCTCCACGGGCGGGGCGACCGGCAGGACCACGTCCGCCAGCGCCGTCACCTCGGAGGCGCGCACCTCGAGCGACACGACGAACGGGACCGCCTCCAGCGCCCGGCGCGCCTGCGCCGGGTCGGGCAGGTCGGCGAGCTCGAGACCGCCGACGACCAGACCGCCGAGCAGCCCGGCCTCCGCCGCAGCGAGGATCTCCGTCAGCGACCGGCCGCGCTCGGCCGGCAGGCCGTCGACGCCCCACACCGCGGCGAGGTCGACGCGTGCGGCGGAGTCGTCCACCGGACGGCCACCCGGCAGCAGGCCCGGCAGCGTGCCGGCCTCGACCGCACCGCGCTCACCGGCACGGCGCGGCACCCAGGCCAGCTTGGCGCCGGTCCGCTCGGCCAGGCGCAGCGCGGCGGACAGGGCACCGGGTGCTCCCGCGAGCCGCTCGCCGACGAGCACCACGGCTCCCGGGGCGGTCAGCGCGGCAGCCGCGTCGGACAGCAGCGAGTCGGACGAGCCGGCGACCAGGCCGTCCAGCACCTCGGCCTCGGTACCGGGGGCGGCCGGCAGGAGGGTGCCGGACAGCCGCTCGAGACCGCGGGTGGCGAAGGGCGCCACCGACAGCACGCGCTGCTTGCGGGCCCGGACCGCCTGGCGGAGGCGGACGAACAGGATGCCGCCCTCCTCCTCGGCCTCCAGGCCGGCCAGCAGCACCGCGGGGGCCGCCGCCAGGTCCGCGAACGTCACCTCGAGCGTGCGGCCGGCGACCGCGTGGGCGAGGAACTGCTCCTCCTCCGACGAGTGCGGGCGGGCACGGTGGTCCACGTCGTTGGTGCGCAGCACGGTGCGTGCGAACTTCGAGTAGGCGTACGCGTCCTCGAGCGTGACGCGGCCGCCGGGGAGCACGGCAACGCCGTGAGCGGTGCCGTCGGCACGCTGCGCCGCGGCCAGCCCGTCGGCGGCGACGTCCAGCGCCTCCTGCCAGCTGACCGGCTCCAGCTCACCGTCGCGGCGCACCAGCGGGGTGGTCAGCCGGTCGGCGGCCACCTGCCAGGTGAACGCGAAACGGTCCTTGTCGGTGATGAACTCCTGGTTCACCGCCGGGTCGTCCCCGGCTTGCCGGCGCAGCACCACACCGCGGCGGTGGTCGATGCGGATCGCGGAACCGTTGGAGTCGTGCTCGGCGATGCCCGGCGTCGACACCAGGTCGAACGGGCGGGAGCGGAAGCGGTACGCCGCCGAGGTGAGGGCGCCGACCGGGCAGATCTGCACCGTGTTGCCCGAGAAGTACGACGAGAACGGCTTGCCGCTGACGTCCAGGGTGGCCGGTCCGGCCGGCGCCTCGCCGGCGAAGTCGAGCACGTGCGTGTCGAACGTGCCGATCTGCTGCACCGCCCCGCGCATCTGCAGGTCGATGAAGGGGTCGCCCGCGACCTCCTCGGAGAACCGCGTGCAGCGCTGGCACAGGATGCAGCGCTCACGGTCCAGCAGGATCTGCGTCGAGACGTTGATCGGCTTGGGATACGTCCGCTTGACGTCGATGAACCGGCTGGTCGCGCGGCCGTTGCTCATCGCCTGGTTCTGCAGCGGGCACTCGCCGCCCTTGTCGCAGACCGGGCAGTCCAGCGGGTGGTTGATCAGCAGGAACTCCATCACGCCGTGCTGGGCCTTGTCGGCCTCGGCGGACGTGTGCTGCGTCTTGACCTGCATGCCCGGCGTCGCCTCGAGGGCGCACGACGGCTGCGGCTTCGGCATCTTGGACAGGTTGCCGTCCCGGCCGGGCGCCCAGACCTCGACCAGGCACTGCCGGCAGGCGCCGACGGGCGCGAGCAGCGGGTGGTCGCAGAACCGCGGGATCGCGATGCCCAGCTCCTCGGCGGCGCGGATCACCAGGGTGCCCTTGGGCACGGTGGTCTCGATGCCGTCGATGCTGAACGTCACCGTGGCCGCGGGGACCTCCGGAGCCGCCGGCGGCGCCGGCGGGACCAGCGGCGTCGCCGCGTCGGTACGGGATGAGGTGACGGTCATCAGTGCACTCCCGCCAGCTGCGCCTTGCGGGGACGCGGCGTGTACGCGAACAGGGAGCTGCGCTCCGGGGGGAACAGGACGTCGGCCGGGGTGTGCATACCGGCCTCGAACTCCTCGCGGAAGTACTTCACGGCGCTGGTGATGGGGCTGGTCGCACCGTCACCGAGCGCGCAGAAGGCGCGGCCGAGGATGTTGTCGCACTGGTCGAGCAGCAGCTCGATGTCGCCCTCGGCGCCCTGACCGGCCTCGAGGCGCTGGAGCACCTGGAGCAGCCAGTAGGTGCCCTCGCGGCACGGCGTGCACTTGCCGCAGGACTCGTGCTTGTAGAACGCGGTCCACCGCGTGACGGCGCGCACCACCGAGGTGGTCTCGTCGAAGATCTGCAGTGCGCGGGTGCCGAGCATCGAGCCCGCCTTGCCGACCGACTCGTAGTCCAGCGGGACGTCGAGGTGCTCGGCGGTGAAGATCGGCGTCGACGAGCCGCCCGGGGTCCAGAACTTCAGCTCATGGCCCTCGCGGACGCCGCCGGCCAGCTCGAGCAGCTCGCGCAGGGTGATACCGAGCGGCGCCTCGTACTGGCCGGGCCGCTGCACGTGCCCCGAGAGGCTGAACAGGCCGTGGCCGGTGGACCGCTCGGTGCCCATCGCGGTGAACCACGACGCACCGCCGCGCAGGATGCCCGGCACGGAGGCGATCGTCTCGACGTTGTTCACCACCGTCGGCCGCGCGTACAGGCCGGCGACCGCCGGGAACGGCGGCTTCAGGCGCGGCTGACCGCGCAGGCCCTCGAGCGAGTCGAGCAGGGCCGTCTCCTCGCCGCAGATGTAGGCGCCGGCACCGGAGTGGACCGTGACCTCGAGGTCGAAGCCGGACCCCAGGACGTTCTTGCCGAGGTAGCCCTTGGCGTAGGCCTCCGCGACCGCCTGGTGGAGCCGGCGCGCGACGTGCAGCACCTCGCCGCGCACGTAGACGAACGCGTGGTGGCAGCCGATGGCGTACGACGTGATCGCGATGCCCTCGATCAGCTCCTGCGGGCTGGCGAGCATCAGCGGGATGTCCTTGCAGGTGCCCGGCTCGGACTCGTCGGCGTTGACGACGAGGTAGCGGGGGCCGCCGTCCGGCGCGGGCAGGAAGCTCCACTTCATCCCGGTCGGGAAGCCGGCGCCGCCGCGGCCGCGCAGGCCCGAGTCCTTGACGGCGGCGATCACCGCGGACGGCTCCATCGCCAGCGCGGCGCGCAGGCCCTTGTAGCCACCGTTCTTCTCGTAGGTGGCCATCGTCCAGGACTTGTCCGCGTCCCAGTGGGCGCTCAGCACGGGGGTCAGGGTGGTCATCAGGACTCCTTCGCCTCGGACGGGCGACGTGCGCCCTTCTCGTCGCCGAACGGCGCCGCGGCCCAACCGTGCTCGTGGGCCACCTCGAGGCCGACGAGCGTCGCCGGTCCGGCGCCGACGCCCTCGTCCGCACGCCCGTCGGGGAAGCCGGCAAGCACGCGGCTCATCTCGCGGAACGGCACCACGGTGTCGGCGCCACGGGTGGGGTGCACCGGGCGGCCGGCCTGCAGGGTGTCCACCAGCTCGACGGCGGAGGCCGGCGTCTGGTTGTCGAAGAACTCCCAGTTGACCATCACCACGGGTGCGTAGTCGCAGGCCGCGTTGCACTCGATGCGCTCGAGCGTGATGGCGCCGTCGTCCGTCGTCTCGTCGTGGCCGACGCCGAGGTGCTCCTCGAGCTCCTCCCAGATCGCGTCGCCACCCATCACCGCGCACAGCGTGTTGGTGCAGACGCCGACGGTGTAGTCGCCGTTGGGGTGCCGCTTGTACTGCGTGTAGAAGGTCGCGACGGCCGACACCTCGGCGGTGCTGATCCCGAGCTGCTGCGCGCAGAACGCGATGCCGCGGGGGCTGACGTACCCGTCCTCGGCCTGCACCAGGTGCAGCATCGGCAGCAGCGCCGAGCGCTGCTGCGGGTACCGGGCCATGATCGCCGCGGAGTCGGCGGCGAGCCGGGCGCGTGTCTCCTCGTCGTACCCGGCGCGGTGCGCCTGGCCGTGGACGCGGCCGGTGACCTCGCCTGTGACCTTGCCCGGCACGGGTCCGGTCGTGTCTGCGGACATCAGCGGTCCACCCCTCCCAGCACGGGGTCGAGCGAGGCGACGGAGACGACGACGTCGGCCAGGTTGCCGCCCTCGCACATCACCGAGACCGCCTGCAGGTTGTTGAACGACGGGTCACGGAAGTGGGCCCGGTACGGCCGCGTGCCGCCGTCGGAGACGACGTGGCAGCCCAGCTCGCCGCGGGGGTGCTCCACCGAGACGAAGGCCTGCCCAGCGGGGACCCGGAAACCCTCGGTGACCAGCTTGAAGTGGTGGATCAGGGCCTCCATCGAGGTGCCCATGATCTCCTTGATGTGGTCCAGCGAGTTGCCCATGCCGTCGGTGCCGATGGCGAGCTGCGCCGGCCAGGCGATCTTCTTGTCCGCCACCATCACGGGAGCCTGGCCCAGCTTCTGCAGCCGCTCCAACGTCTGCTCGACGATGTGGATCGACTGCCAGCACTCCTCGAACCGGACGATCATCCGGTCCCAGGCGTCGGCGCCCGTGCCGGTCGGCACGTCGAAGTCGTACGTCTCGTACCCGCTGTACGGGGCCGCCTTGCGGACGTCGTACGGGAGTCCGGCGGACCGCAGCACGGGGCCGGTCAGCGCGAGCGCCGTGCAGCCGGCGAGGTTCAGGTAGCCGACGCCGACGAGCCGCGCCTTGAGGATCGGGTTGGCCAGCATCAGCTTCTGCAGCTGACCGAGGTAGTGCCGGACGCCCACCAGCGCCTCGCGGATGGTGTCGATCGACCCCGGCGGGATGTCCTGCACCACGCCGCCCGGACGGATGTACGCGTGGTTCATCCGCAGGCCGGTGATCAGCTCGAAGATCTGCAGGATCTCCTCGCGGGCCTGGAAGCCCAGCGTCATGATCGTGGTGGCGCCGAGCTCGTTGCCGCCGGTGCCGAGACAGACCAGGTGGGACGCGATCCGGTTCAGCTCCATCATCAGCACGCGGATGACGGAGGCCTTCTCCGGCACGTCGTCCGTGATGCCGAGCAGCTTCTCGGTCGCCAGGCAGAACGCCGCCTCCTGGAACAGGGGCGCGAGGTAGTCCATCCGGGTGCAGAAGGTCACGCCCTGGGTCCAGGTGCGGAACTCCATGTTCTTCTCGATGCCCGTGTGCAGGTAGCCGATACCTGCGCGGGCCTCGGTGACCGTCTCGCCCTCGATCTCGAGCATGAGCCGGAGCACACCGTGGGTCGACGGGTGCTGGGGGCCCATGTTGACGACGATGCGCTCCTCGCCGAGGCGAGCAGCCTCCTCCGCGATGTCCGACCAGTCGCCGCCGGACGCCTCGAAGGTGGGGATGCCGGCGGTCTGGTCGTCGACGATGTGCCCGGTGGCGTGCGGGACGCCCGGCCGGTGCGGTGCCTGCGTGCTCACGTGTACGACCTCCGCTGGTCCGGGGGCGGGGTTGTCGCGCCCTTGTACTCGACCGGGATGCCACCGAGCGGGTAGTCCTTGCGCTGCGGGTGGCCCGGCCAGTCGTCCGGCATCTCGATGCGCGCGAGCGCCGGGTGGCCGTCGAAGACGATGCCGAAGAAGTCGAACGTCTCGCGCTCGTGCCAGTCGTTGGCCGGGTACACGTCGACGGTCGACGGGATGTGCGGGTCGGCGTCCGGGGCGGCGACCTCGAAGCGGAGGCGCCGGCCGTGGGTCACCGACACCACGTGGTAGACGGCGTGCAGCTCGCGGTCGGTGTCGTGCGGGTAGTGCACGCCGCTGACCCCGAGGGAGACCTCGAACCGCAGGTCCGGGTCGTCACGCAGCGCCTGGGCCACCTCGTGCACGTGCTCGCGCCGCACGTTGAGGGTCAGCTCGCCGCGGTCGACGACGACGCTCTCGACGGCGTTGGCGAAGCCGGTGCCGGACTCGTCGAGCACCTCGGTCAGCACGTCGACCACCTCGTCGAACCAGCCGCCGTACGGCCGCTCGCTCGGGCCGGGGAGCGCCACCGTGGCGACCAGGCCGCCGTAGCCGGAGGTGTCACCCGAACCGTGCACGCCGAACATGCCGTGCCGGACGTCGACGACCTCGAGCGTCGGGGTGCCCGCCGGCACGGCGACCGTCGTCGCGGGGATGTTGGCGGCACCGGCCTCGGCCGTGGCGGCCGACGTGGCCTGCGCGGCGGCGGCGGCCGGGGTGGTGGCCTCGCCGGGCTTCGCGGCGTTCGCGGCGTCGGCCTTCTCCCCCGTCGGCGCGGGGGTCGCCGGCTCGTCGCGGGTCGCGTCCTTCGGGACCTCGACGGGTGCGCGGGTGTCCGGCGGGGTGGTGCCGACCTCGGCGTCGCCGGGGACGTCCTTCTTCTTCGGCGGCGTCATCGCAGCAGACCCGTCATGTGGGAGGTGGGGGTGGCCGCCAGGGCGGCGCGCTCGGCGGCGGCGGCCGCCTCCTTGCGGTCCACGCCGAGCGGGGAGTTCTGGATCTGCTCGTGCAGCGCGAGGATCGCGTGGATCAGCATCTCCGGGCGGGGCGGGCAGCCGGGCAGGTAGATGTCCACCGGGACGATGTGGTCGACGCCCTGCACGATCGCGTAGTTGTTGAACATGCCGCCCGACGAGGCGCACACGCCCATCGACAGCACCCACTTCGGCTCGGGCATCTGGTCGTAGACCTGCCGCACCACCGGCGCCATCTTCTGGCTGACCCGGCCGGCGACGATCATCAGGTCCGACTGCCGCGGCGAGGCCCGGAACACCTCCATGCCGAACCGCGAGATGTCGAACCGCGGACCGCCGGTCGCCATCATCTCGATCGCGCAGCAGGCCAGGCCGAACGTCACCGGCCACAGCGACGCCTTGCGGAAGTAGCCGACGAGCGTCTCGACGGACGTCAGCAGGAACCCCTGGGGTGCGCCCTCCTCCAGACCCATCTCAGGCCTCCCTTCCCATCGTCGTCGTCGTGCGCGTGCCTGCCGTGCCTGCCGGGGCGGGGGTCAGTCCCACTCGAACCCGCCCCGCCGCCACTCGTAGACGAACGGCACCGTGATCAGCGCGAGGAACCCGAGCATCGCGATCAGCCCGAACATCGCGAGCTCGGTGAACGTCACGGCCCACGGGTAGAGGAAGACCACCTCGATGTCGAAGATGATGAACGTCATCGCGACCAGGTAGTACTTCACCGGGAACCGGCCGCCGCCGACGGCGTGCGGGGTGGGCTGGATGCCGCACTCGTAGGCCTCGAGCTTGGCGCGGTTGTACCGCTTGGGGCCCAGGATCGCGGAGGCTCCGACGCCGCCGAGCGCCATGACGGCGGCGATCGCCATCATCCACAGCAGCGGGACGTAGGGGTTGTTCATCGGTGAGCCCTCCTCGACCGGGGCCGTACGTGATGCCGTGCGGGATGTGCGGAAAGACGGTGGTTCATGCTGCCGGGGCCATCCTCGCCAGCCCGGCGATGACGCGGTCCACCACGTCGCCGCCGTGCGGCTCGTAGCAGTCCGAGAGCAGCTTGAGCGTGAAGCGCATGACGAGCGGCCGGGGCAGACCGTAACGCGTGCAGACGCGCATGACCTCGGGGTGCTCGATCAGCCGGACGAACGTACGCCCCAGCGTGTAGTACCCGCCGAGGTCGTCCTTCATGCGGGACTGGTAGGAGGCGAGCGCGCGCTCGCGCCCGGCGGCGGAGCCCCGGGCGAGCCCCTGCGCGATCGCGTCGGCCGCCACCCGGCCCGCCTGCAGGCCGTACGCGATGCCCTCGCCGTTGAACGGGCTCACCATCCCCGCGGCGTCGCCGGCCAGCAGCACGCCGTTGCCGTACAGCGGACCGCGGTTGAAGCCCATCGGCAGGGCGGCGCCACGCACGGGACCGAGCTGGTTCTCGGGGGTGAACCCCCACTCGGGCGGGGTGTTGGCCATCCAGGTGGCGAACAGCGCCTTGTAGTCGACCTTGGTGGCGGCGTTCGTGGAGCTGACCGAGCCGAGGCCGACGTTCACGGTCCCGTCGCCGAGGGCGAAGATCCAGCCGTAGCCGGGCATCAGGTTGCTCGTGCCGGGTTCGCCGTCCCACAGCTCGAGGTGGGACTCCATCCACGGGTCGTCGTGGCGGGGGGAACGGAAGTAGGTGCGGACGGCCACCCCCATGGGGCGGTCCGGTCGGGTGGTGCGCCCCAGCGCGGTGGCCAGGCGGGACGAGACGCCGTCGGCGGCGACGACCACCGGCGCGCGGTACGTGGTCTCGCTGCCGTCCGCGGTACGGGCGCTGACGCCGACGACGCGGCCGGTCCGCTCGTCGTGCACCGGGCCCGTCACGCGCGTGCCCTCGAGGACCTTGGCACCGGCAGCGCGGGCGTGGTCGACCAGCAGCGCGTCGAGGCTGGTGCGCGCCTTGGCGAGGCCGTAGGACGGGTAGCTGGACAGCTCCGGCCACGGCAGCTCGATCGTGTGACCGCCGCCGTGCACGCGCAGGCCGCGGTTGCGGATCCAGCCGTCCTGCTCGCGCAGCGGCACGCCCATGCGGACCAGCTCCGCGACGGCGCGGGGGGTCAGCCCGTCGCCGCAGACCTTGTCGCGGGGGAACGTCGCCTTGTCCAGGAGCAGCACGTCGAGGCCTGCGGAGGCGGCCCAGAAGGCCGTCGAGGACCCTGCGGGACCGGCGCCGACGACGACGACGTCCGCGTCATCGTGTGCTGCGTCCACCACGAAGTCCCCATCTTGTGACGATGTTCACGTGCGACCCCCGGCGAGTGTAACCAGCGCCTCTGGGCATGTCTGCGAAGGCTTGGCTTACTTGAGGGTCTGGAGCGGGACGGTGGTCCCGGTTACCCCTCTTTACCTGCGATGACGCGGTGCGGGGGTGGCCGGCCTCGAGGCTCCGTCCACGACTGGAAGGGTCACGATGCGTCCTCCGGCCGCGTGGCCCGGTGCAGCGCCACGATGCCCCCCGAGAGGTTGCGGTACGCCACCTTCGACCATCCGGCCCGCTTGATCTGCCGGCCCAGGGCCGCCTGGTCCGGCCACGCCTGGATCGTGTCCGCCAGGTACGTGTAGGCGTCGGACTCCTTGGCGACGGCCGCCGCGACCCTGGGCAGCGCCCGGACCAGGTACTGCGTGTAGACCGCCCGGAACACCGGGTTGGTTGGGCGGCTGAACTCGCAGACCACCAGGCGGCCCCCCGGCCGGGTGACCCGCAGCAGCTCCGCGAGCGCCGTGTCGACGTCCGGGACGTTGCGCAGCCCGAACGACATCGTCACCGCGTCGAAGGAGCCGTCCGCGAACGGCAGGGCCAGCGCGTCCCCGTTGACGAACGCCAGGTCGGGACGGCGGCGGCGCCCCTCGGTCAGCATGCCGAGCGACAGGTCGCACGCCACCACGCGCACCCCGCGGTCGGCGAGCGGCTCGGCCGACGTGCCGGTGCCGGTGGCCAGGTCGAGCACCGTGTCGCCGCGCTGCGCCCCGACGGCGTCGAGGGTGGCGCGCCGCCACAGCCGGTCCTGACCCATCGAGAGCACGTCGTTGGTCAGGTCGTAGCGGTGCGCGACGGCGTCGAACATCGCCGCGACGTCGTGGGTCTGCTTGTCCAGGCTGGCACGGGGCATGGAGACATCGTCGCAGGTCCGGCTGACGGGACCGGCGGCGTGGGGCGTGGCGGTCGTGCCCCGACGTGGGAGCCGGGCCCCCGTGCGCGGGTGCGGTGCGCCAGCACCTACGCTGACGGGCGATGAGCATCACGTCCTCGGCGCCGTCCGCGCCGTCCCTCCCGCTGGTGGTGCGGACCGTCCCGCTCGACGACCTGGCGCAGCCACCCGGGCTCGGGGCGCCGTCCGCCGCCGGCGACCTCGCCGATCGTGCGGCCGACCTGCTGGCTCTGCTACCCACCCAGGCCCCTCTCGCGTGGGTGCGGCGCGGCGACGGGCTGGTCGCGTGGGGCGAGGCGATGCGAGTGGAGGTGCACGGGCCGGACCGGTTCGCCGACGCCGAGCGCGCCTGGCACCAGGTGCTCGCGCACGCCGTGGTGCGCGACGAGGTGCGGCTGCCGGGGACCGGTCCGGTGGCGTTCGGCTCGTTCGCCTTCGACGACGACTCCCCCGCCGGCGGCGTGGTCGTGGTGCCGCAGGTGGTGGTCGGGCGACGGGACGGCCGGGCATGGCTGACGACGCTGACGACCGGCGGCCATCTCGGCGCGGCGCCGCGGCTGGCCGACGTCGCGGCGGACGGCGCCGGTGAGCAGCCGCGGTCGCCGGGGGCGGTGACGTACGCCGAGGGCGCGGTGCCGGCGCAGCAGTGGCCGGACGTCGTCAGCGCCGGTGTCGCCGCGATCCGCGCCGGCGAGGTGGACAAGGTGGTGCTGGCGCGGGACGTCGAGGCGACCGCCGAGGAGCCGGTGGACGTGCGCTGGCTGCTGCAGCGGCTGGCGCGGCGCTACACGTCGTGCTGGACGTTCAGCGTGGACGGCATGGTGGGGGCGACGCCCGAGCTGCTGGTGCGCTCCGACCAGGGGCTGGTCACCTCCCGCGTGCTGGCCGGGACCATCCGGCGCACCGGGGACGACGCAGCCGACATGGCCCGCGCGGCGATCCTCGCGCACTCCTCGAAGGACCTCGAGGAGCACGAGTACGCGGTCGCCTCGGTGGCCCGGGCGCTGGCGCCGTTCTGCTCGTCCAGCAACGTGCCGGACGTGCCCTTCGTGCTGTCGCTGCCGAACGTGCTGCACCTCGCCTCCGACGTGACCGGCGTGCTCGCGACGCCGACCGACGGACGTCCGCACCCCTCGTCGCTCGCACTGGCGGCGGCGCTGCACCCGACGGCCGCGGTGTGCGGCACGCCCACGCAGGCGGCGGGAGCGCTCATCCGGCGCATCGAGGGGATGGACCGGGGTCGGTACGCCGGGCCGGTCGGGTGGTTCGGTGCCGACGGCGACGGCGAGTGGGGCATCGCGCTGCGGTCCGGGCGGGTGGACCCGGACGACCCGCGGCGGGTGCGGCTGTTCGCCGGGTGCGGTGTGGTCGCGGCGTCCGACCCGGCGGCAGAGCTCGCCGAGTCGGAGGCGAAGCTGGTGCCGATGCGCTGGGCGCTCGGCTCGGACTGACCACGGCAGGGCGGACGAGGATCCGACGACGACGGGCCGGCCCCGGGTGCTGAACCCCGGGACCGGCCCGTCCGTGGTGCTGACGAGCGTCAGCCCTGGTTGGGGCTGCTCCCGCCGGTGCCGCCGCCCTGCTGCTGCAGCCACTGCCACAGCTGCTCGGGGCTGAGGTTGCCCGGGGCGGTCGAGCCGTTGGACCGGTTCGATCCGTTGGAGCCGTTCGAACCCGAGCCGGAGCCGTTCTGGGTGGCGGTCTCCTGCTTGGTGGCCAGGGTGACCTTGACGTCCATCGCCTTGCCGTTACGGACCACCGTCAGGGTGGCCTGCTGACCGGAGGTCATCGCCCGCACGAAGGCCGTCAGCGACTCGGCGCCGCCGGTCGGGTTGTTGTCGATGGCGACGATCACGTCACCGTTCTGGATGCCGGCGTTCGCAGCCGGGGAGCCGGAGCTGACCGACTGGACCGCGGCACCACGGCGGGTGACCCCGTCGGCCGTGGCCGTGCCGTCCTTGAGGCTGACCCCCAGGAAAGCGTGCTTGGCGGAGCCGGAGTCGATCAGCTGCGCCGCGATGTTCTTCATCAGGTTCACCGGGATGGCGAAGCCCAGACCGATCGAGCCGGACTGGCTCGACGTGGTGGCGATGGACGAGGTGATGCCGATCACCTGGCCCTGGGCGTCGAACAGCGGTCCGCCGGAGTTGCCGGGGTTGATCGCGGCGTCGATCTGGATGGCGTTGGTCACCACCGGCTGCCCGCCCGACTCGGACGTGGACACCGGGCGGTCGACGGCGGACACGATGCCCGTGGTGACGGTGTTGGCCAGGCCGAGCGGGTTGCCGACCGCCATCACCGCCTGGCCGACCGCCACCTTGTCGGAGTCGCCGAACTGGGCGACGGTCAGGTCGTTCGGCGCGTTCTTCAGCTGCACGACGGCCAGGTCGGTGGTCGGGTCCGTGCCGACGATGGTCGCCTCGAACAGCCGGCCGTCGTCGAGCGTCACCTGGACGGTGTTGTTCTGGGCTCCGGAGACGACGTGGTCGTTGGTGAGCACGTGCGCCTTGGAGTCGATGATCACGCCCGACCCCTCGGCCTGACCCGACGCGGTGGTGACGGAGATGGCCACCACGGACGAGTGCACCGCCTGCACCACGGCCGGCCAGTTCGGGTTCTGGGAGCTCGAGCCGGACACCGGCACGGAGCTCGAGCCCGAGTGCCCGATGGTCGCCAGCGACGCCGGGTGCGATCCGCCCGCCGTGCTGCGCGAACCGCCCCGCGATGCCACGGCGACCGCGCCGATGGCGAGGAGCAGCACCACGACCAGCGTCGCGACCAGCGGCAGCCAGCGCCGTCGCGCCGCGCTGCCGCGGGGGGCGTTCGGGTCGACCTCGGCCGCCTCGGCCGTGCCGGTCGGCTGACCCGGACCGGCGTACGGGTCGAAGCCGGCGTACGGCTGGCCGGTGCCCTGCGACGGGTAGGGCTGACCGGGGTACGTCTGACCCGGGTACGCCTGACCCGGGTAGGACTGACCCGGGTAGGACTGACCGCCGTAGGGCTGTCCGGGCGCCTGGCCCGGGTACGGCTGGGCGCCGTACGGCTGGGCGTAGGGCCGACCCGCGACGGGCGGGTACGGCTGCTGGCCGGGCTGTGCGGGGCCGCCGTACGGCTGCTGGCCCGGCTGGCCGGGGTACGGGGTGCCGTAGCTGCGGATCGGGTAGCTGTGGCCGGCCTGCGGCGGCACCGGCGCCTGCGACGCCGTGGGCTGCTGCGCCGTGGGCGCCGTGGGCGGCTGCGCCGAGGTGGGCAGCGGCTGCGTGGGGTGCTCGACGGGCAGCGCCTGGGTGTCCGCGGCCTGCGGGTGCTCCGGCTGGGCCGTCGGCTCCTCGCCTGCGTCGGCCGTCCCCTGCGGTCCCTGGTCCGCCGGCGGCTGCTGCGCGCCCTCGGGGCGGTCGGTCCCGTCGGGTCCGGGCGAATCAGTGGTGGTCATGGGTCCCCTCCTTGTCACGACCATGAGACGTCCTCGCGCTGGAGAGAGCCTCCACCGAACCTGGGAATCCGCTGCGAGTTCGGCATGTGTCCGGCGACGATCCTGCCGCACGGCGCCCACAGCTCAGCTGGAGAGCAGCTCCCGGACGGCCTCGGCCACCTCGGCGGCGATGCGCTCGCCGAGCTCCCGACGGCCGGCGCGGTCCACCCGCACCTCCACGACGCTGAGCCCGGTCCCGGGCGCCGCCAGCGCCGGGAGCAGGCCGTCCAGGTCGTTCACCCGCGTGTGCCGCACCCCGTACCCGGCGCACAGCGCCGCGAGATCGGCGCCGTGCGGCGTGCCGAACACGCGCTCGAACACGGCCGCATGGGCGGGCGCGCCCGGCTCCAGCGTGCTGAACACCGAGCCGCCGTCGTCGTTCGCGACGACGACCTGCAGGTCCAGCGGCGGCTCTCCGGGTCCCCGGAGCAGCCCGCCGACGTCGTGCAGGAACGTCAGGTCGCCCACGTACGCGCGCACGCGGCGCGCGGGCAGGGCGAGCGCGGTCCCCGCGGCGGTGGAGAGGATGCCGTCGATGCCCGCGAGCCCCCGGTTGGCCAGCACGAGCGGGGCCGTCTCCCAGCGCGCGACCAGGTCGAGGTCGCGCACGGGGTTGGACGAGCCCGCCACCAGCACGTCCGCAGGCGAGCTCGCGGCGGCGACCGCCCGGGCCACCGCGGGACCGCTCAGCCGGGCCGACGAACGACCTCGCCGGCCCGCCGTCGGCCCGTCCTCCACCCCGAGGAGCCGGTCGAGCACCGCGAGTGCCGCCTCGTCGGCCGCGCGCCAGGCGTCCCACCACCCCTGGGGGGCGCCGGAGCGACGCCATCGCACCGGGACCTCGGGCAGCACGGCCGCGGCGTTGCGGGCGGCGTCCGGCCAGGGCGCCCCGCGCGGGGCGATGACGGCCACCTCGACGTCCGGGTCGGCCAGCAGCCGCTGCACCGGCCGCGACAGCGTCGGCCGGCCGAGCACCACCACGCGGCGGACCTCGCCACCGAGTCGGTCGTCGCCCAGCAGCAGGCGGTAGGTCGTCAGTGCCCGCGAACCGGCGCGGGCGCCGGACGACGGCTCGGCGAGCAACGGCCAGCCGGCGGCCTCCGCGAGCTGGCGTGCGGCCGGGCCGGCGCCGTCACCGGCGACGACGACGGTCGGCACCGGGCCACGCGAACGCCGGCGGCGGGCGGCAGCGGGGTCGACGACGGCCGGGATGGCTGCGGTCAGCGCGGGGAGCGGGGCACCGGCCGCCGCGGACCACCCGCCGACGGGCTCGACGACGCTGAGCCCCGCGGTGGACGGCGTCGGCCAGCCCTCGTCGTCGGGCGACGGCACCAGGGGCTCCCGGAACGCGAGGTCGAGGTGCACCGGCCCCGGGGTGCCGGTGCGGGCGCCCGTCGCGGCGGCGACGGCCCTGGCCGCGAGCGCCCGCAGGTCGCGGTCCTCGTCGGGACGCCCGGTCGGGGCGGGGACGTCCGCCGCCAGCCGCACGGCCGAGCCGAACATGCCCGGCTGCTCGGTGGTCTGGTTCGCCCCGGTGCCGCGCAGCTCGTGCGGGCGGTCGGCCGTCAGCAGCAGCAGCGGGACGCCGGCGTGGTGCGCTTCGAGGACGGCCGGGTGCAGGTTCGCGACGGCGGTTCCGGACGTGGTGACCACGGCCACCGGCCGGGCCATCGCCGGACGGCCCTCACCGGGTCCCGTCGGCACGTCGCTCCACGGAGAGGCCTTGGCCAGCCCGAGGGCGAGGAACGCGGCGTCCCGCTCGTCGACCCGCACGTGCAGGCGCAGCGCCGGGGCGTGCTGCGGCCGCTCGTCGTCCGGCAGCGCCGCTGCCGCCAGCGCGAAGGCCAGCGGTGCGCTCCGGGAGCCCGGTGCCAGCACGACGTCGCGCACGCCGAGCGCCGCGAGCGCCTGGACCAGCACGCGGGCGGCGAGGGTCGACGGGGTGGTCGACGGGGTGGTCACGGCCGCCATCATGCCCGAGGAGCGCGAACCGCTCCTGCCACGCGCGCGACCCGCTCCCGCCACCGGGCCTCGAGGTCGGGCCCGGCCGCGGCGGCCGTGAGCAGGTCCGCCTCGGGCAGCGGCCGGCGCACGTCGATCGCCCCGGCTCGCGGCAGCAGCGGTTCCGTGACCAGGTCGTGGGTCAGCAGCGCCGCCGTCGCCAGGCCGCAGGCGTACGGCAGCTCCGGCAGGGCCGCCGCGAGCGCGAGGCCGGCGGCGAGCCCGACGGAGGACTCCAGCGCGGAGGACACCACCACCGGCAGGTGCAGCTGCTCGGCCAGCCGCAGGCAGGCGCGCACGCCGCCGAGCGGCTGCACCTTGAGCACCACCACGTCCGCGGCGTGCCGACGGGCCACCTCGAGGGGGTCGGCCGCCCGACGCACGGACTCGTCGGCCGCCACGGGCACGTCGGTGCGGCGGCGCAGCGCCGCGAGCTCGTCGACGGTCCGCACCGGCTGCTCGGCGTACTGCAGGCCGCCGGCGGCGCGGTCGAGCGCGGTCAGCCGAGCGGCGGCGGTGTCGACGTCCCAGGCGGTGTTCGCGTCCACCCGGATGGCCCCGTCCGGTCCCAGCGCGTCGCGGACGGCCTCGAGCCGGGCCTCGTCGTCGGCCGGGGACTGCCCCGGCTCGGCGACCTTCACCTTGGCGGTCGTGCAGCCGCCGGACTCCCGGACGATGCGGTGGGCGGTGGCCGCGTCCACCGCCGGGACGGTGACGTTCACCGGGATGCGGTCCCGCAGCGGTGCCGGCCAGCCCTCGTCGGCGGCCTCCCGGGCCGCGAGCCACCAGCGACGCGACTCGTCGTCGTCGTAGTCCCAGAAGGGGCTGAACTCTCCCCAGCCCGCATCGCCGCGCACCAGGGTGCCGTCCCGGGACGTCAGCCCCCGGAACCGGGTGCGCATCGGGACGGACCAGACGACGAGGTCTCCGGGGACGGGCACGTCTGCCACCTTAGGCACCCGGCCCCGAGCCTAAGGTGACGGGCGTGACCCCCGCCGTCGCCCTGCAGCCCCTGACGCCCGAGCCCGCCGCCGTCTCGGCCACCTTCGACCCGTCCCGCTGGCGCAGCGTGGCGGGCTTCGAGCAGCTGACCGACCTCACGTACCACCGCGGGGTCGCACGCCAGGCCGACGGCCAGCGGGACCTGCCGGTGGTGCGCGTGGCGTTCCACCGGCCCGAGGTGCGCAACGCGTTCCGCCCGCACACCGTCGACGAGCTGTACGCGGTGCTGGACCACGCGCGGATGACGTCCGACGTCGGCACGGTGCTGCTGACCGGCAACGGGCCGAGCCCCAAGGACGGCGGCTGGGCGTTCTGCTCCGGCGGTGACCAGCGCGTGCGCGGGCGGGACGGGTACCGGTACGCGGCCGGCGAGACCGCCCAGACCGTGGACCCCGCGCGGGCCGGGCGGCTGCACATCCTCGAGGTGCAGCGCCTGATCCGCACGATGCCCAAGGTGGTGGTCGCCCTGGTCAACGGCTGGGCGGCCGGTGGCGGGCACTCGCTGCACGTGGTGGCCGACCTGACCATCGCCAGCCGCGAGCACGCCCGGTTCATGCAGACGGATGCGAACGTCGGCTCGTTCGACGCCGGCTACGGCTCGGCGCTCCTCGCCCGGCAGGTCGGGCAGAAGCGTGCGCGGGAGATCTTCTTCCTCGCCCGGGAGTACTCCGCGCAGCAGGCCTACGAGTGGGGTGCGGTGAACGATGTCGTCGCGCACGACGACATCGAGGCGGCCGGTCTGGAGTACGCGCGGATCATCGCCACCAAGTCGCCGCAGGCGATCCGGATGCTCAAGTTCGCGTTCAACCTGGCCGACGACGGGCTGGCCGGTCAGCAGGTGTTCGCCGGTGAGGCGACCCGGCTGGCGTACGGCAGCGACGAGGCCGTCGAGGGGCGCGACGCCTTCCTGCAGCACCGCGACCCCGACTGGTCCCGGTTCCCGTACGCGTTCTGACCGGGACGTCGCCGGTCGCCGAGCCGACTCCCGCGGGGCTCAGCGCCGCGCCGCCGTGCGCGCCGCCAGGTGCTCGGCGAACGTGACTCGGCCGTACGGCGTACCCGGCACGAGCCCCGCACCGGACCGGTAGCCGGCGAACGTCTTCCCGGGCAGCACGAAGGGCAGCACGGGACGACGACCGCCCGCCGCGCCGCGCCACAGCCGCGCCAGTTCCGGCACCGTCCGCTGCTCCGGGCCACCGATGTCCGGGACCCGCCCGGCCGGCCCGTCGGATGCCAGCTCCACGAGCCGGTCCGCCACCTCCTCGACCGCGATCGGCTGCACGGTGAACGCCGGGGCGACGACGACGGGCAGCGCGCGCTGTGCGGTGAACAGGGCCTCCACGAAGCCGTGGAACTGCGTGGCCCGCAGGACGGTGAACGGCACCCCGGACTCGCGCACCAGCCGCTCGATCACCACCTTGTCCCGGTAGTAGGCCAGCGGGATGCCGTCGATACCCACGATCGAGATCAGCACCAGGTGCCGCACGTGCGCGTCGGCCGCCGCCCTCAGCAGCGTCCGGGCCGCCTCGACGTCACCCTTCCCGCGCGGGGCGGTCGCCAGGTGCACCACGGTGTCGACCCCGGCGAGCGCCCGGTCCAGTCCGGCGCCGGTGACCAGGTCGCCGGTCGTCAGCCCGGGGCCGGTGCGCCGGCTGAGGGCGCGGACGTCGTGCCCGGCTGCGCGCAGCCGGAGGACGGTGGGGGTGCCGAGCGTGCCGGTCGCGCCGGTGACCAGGGTGGTCGTCATGGGTGTGCTCCTCTCGTCACCCCTCACGACCAGGCAGCGCGCCGATCCGTGACAGCTGCCGCTCGGCGTGGGCGAGCTTGTCCGGGTTCAGCACCAGATCCAGTGCCGACACCCGGCCGTCGCGCGCCTGCAGCACCAGCACGGCCCGGAGGTTCGTGCCGTCGGTGAAGGCCGCCGCCGGCACGCCGTTGACCTCGACGAGCACCCGCTGCAGCCCGGCGGCGAAGCGGTCCACCACGCCGGTGACGTAGCGGGACACCTTCTCGCGGCCCTCCACCGGACGGCGGCCGGCGCTGACGACCCCACCCCCGTCGGCACGCGCGACGACGTCCTCGCTGAGCAGCGCCTCGAGCGCGGCCAGGTCGCCACCGCGGGACGCGTCGAGGAACGTCTCGACCAGCTCGCGCAGGCGAGCGGGATCCGCCTCGCGCGGCGGCGCACCCGCGCCCGCGCCGGAGACGCGGCGCCGGGCCCGCGCGTGCAGCTGGCGCACGTTGGCCTCCGACGTGCCGATCAGCTCCGCGACCTCGGCCGCGCTGTAGGCGAAGGCCTCCCGGAGCACGTAGGCCGCCCGCTCCGGCGGGGACAGCCGCTCGAGCACCATGAGCAGGGCGAAGGACACGCTGTCCCGCTGCTCGGCGTGGTCGAGCGGCCCGAGCTCCGTGCCGGCCGGACCGGTCAGCACCGGCTCGGGCAGCCACGGGCCCACGTAGACCTCACGGCGAGCCCGGGCCGACGTCAGCGCCGTCAGGCAGAGGTTGGTGACGGTCCGGGCGAGGTAGGCCGCCGGGGTCTGCACCGCCGACCGGTCCGCCGCCTGCCAGCGCAGCCAGGCGTCCTGCAGCACGTCGTCGGCGTCGGCGGCCGATCCCAGCATCCGGTAGGCGATGCCGAACAACCGACCGCGCTGTGCCTCGAACTCCTCCAGCGCCCCGTCGCCGGCCACGGCCCCGACCCGGCTCAGCCCGCGGTGACCGACCCGTTGGTCGGCACCATCTCGACCCAGGTGTTCCCCGGGGCGAGGGACACCGGCTGGCCGTCCGCGCCGGTCAGCTTGAGGACGTCCGGCTTGGCGCCCTTGGTCCACGTCGCCTTGACGGTCTTGCCACCGGTCGCGACGAGCGCATCGCCGGACCCCGTCAGCACCGTCTCCGGCACGGGGTTGCCGGCCGGGTCCTTGGTTCCGGTGTCCACCAGCGTCACGCGCAGCACCACCACGTTGGTGGCCGCCAGGCGTGCACCGGACCGCACCACCGCCGGCGTGCCGCCCTCGGACCGCAGCCACGTGCCGCTGCCGGCGTCCCAGGTCCACGACGGCTGCGAGTAGCCGCTCATCGTGATCTTGACGGCGGCGGCCGGCGTCCCCCCCACCACGGCGGATGCGGAGGCGGCCTGCCGGGCGATCACGAACTGGGGTGCCGGGGGCGCCTGGTGCTGCGCGTCGGCGTTGGACCACCACGTCGACGGGGTGCCGTACACGTTGTGCGGTGCGGGCGCCACGCCGGCCTTGCGGGCGAAACCGGGTGCGCCCCGGTCCTGCGAGAAGAGCTGCAGCCCGGCGTCCGACAGCATCTGCACGAAGCCCGGCTGACCGCCGGAGAACGCGATGAGGCCGTGCATCGGCGCGAGGATCGTCGAGTCCATCGGCCGCACCGAGCGCACCGGGCCCACCTCGGCCGGCACCTGCGAGTCGAACACCGCGGCGAAGCGGGTGATGCCGCCCTCCACGACCTCCTCCCAGACCATGTCGGCCTGGTCGAGACCGGTCTGCGGCCGGGCCTCGCGCGAGTTCTCGATCTTGACCGCGAGCGCCGGCCGGTTCGCCACGGTGCCGGCGACACCGGTCAGCGGCCAGCGTGCCGGCACGGCGGCCGTGGGGGCCGCCTGCTTCTGCACGGCGACGCTGGGTCCGACGGTGACGTCCCCCGCCGTGGTCCGTGACGGGCCCGGGCCGCCGTTGGAGCAGGCGGCCAGGGCCGCCAGCACGGCGACGGTCGAGGCCGCCGCGAGCAGCCGGGGCAACGTGCCGGTGCGCCGCTCGAGCGGGCGTGCGGCGTCACCGCTCCGGACGGGCACGGCGTGGACGGCGTCAGGCACGGCAGCTCCTCGGGACGGGACGGCCGACACTCTACGGTGGACGACCGCCCCGGCGGGTCGGTCCGCCGTCGCGTCGCACCAGGTTTCCGCCGACGGGGTGGCCGCGGGGGCGGACCTACAGTGGCGGCATGTCCCGAGCCGTCCGCGTGCTGCCCGCGCGGGCGGACGTCCTGGTGGGAGCGCTGCGGGCGGCGCTCGAGGAGTCCGGCCCCGCGGTCCTGCCGGTCGCCGAAGGCTCGCACGGCGGCAGCTTCGACCACGGCGGGTCCGACGACGGCGGGTCCGGCGACAGCCGACCGGACGACAGCGAGGACGCACGTCCCGACGGCCGGCTGCCGGCCGACGGCGTGCCCGACGACGTCGTCCTGGTGGTGCGGACGTCCGGCTCCACCGGCGCCCCGCGCGGCGTGCTGCTCTCGGCGGCGGCTCTGCGCGCCTCGGCGGACGCGACCGCCGAGCGGCTCGCGGGCCCGGGTCGCTGGCTGCTCGCGCTGCCGGTCGACCACATCGCCGGCCTGCAGGTCCTGGTGCGCTCGGTGCTCGCGGGGACCGGACCGACCGTCCTGCCGCCGGGCCCCTTCCGCGCCGACCGCTTCACCTCCGCCGTGACGGCCGCCGTCGGCACGGCCCCCGGCGGCCCCTGGTACACGTCGCTGGTCCCCACGCAGCTGGTGCGCCTGCTGGACGACGCGGCCGGGACCGCGGCGCTGCGCCGGTTCGACGCCGTGCTGGTCGGCGGCGCGGCCACCGCCGGCAGCCTGCTGGACCGCGCGCGCGACGCCGGCGTGCGGGTGGTGACGACCTACGGCATGACCGAGACCTGTGGCGGCTGCGTGTACGACGGCCGACCGCTGGAGGGTGTGGACGTCCGGCTGGACGCGACCGGGCGGGTGTGGCTGGCCGGTCCCGTGCTGGCCGTCGGCTACCGCGGCCGGCCCGACCTGGACGCCGAGACGTTCACGGTGGACGACAGCGGCCGGCGGTGGCTGCGCACCGGCGACCTCGGCCGGCTCGCAGGCGGCGTGCTCACCGTGACGGGCCGTGCCGACGACGTGCTGGTCACCGGGGGTGTGAACGTGGCGCCCGGTCCGGTGGAGGACCTGCTGACCGGGCTGCCGGGCATCCGCGAGGCCTGCGTCGTCGGGGTGCCCGACGCCGAGTGGGGACAGGCCGTCGTCGCCGTCCTGGTCGTCGGGCCGGAGGGGCCCCCACCGCTCGCCGACCTACGACGGCACGTGGCCGACCGGCTCGGCGCGGCGGCTGCGCCCCGGCGGGTGGTCGTCGTCCCCGCCCTGCCGCTGCGGGGGCCGGGGAAGCCCGACCGCCGGGCCGCCGCCGCGCTGGCTGCGACCTCGGCGGGGGCCGAGGGCCGCACGGACCCGCACTGACCGACCCGACGGACCCCGACCGGCCCGACAGGGACGCCCCGGGCGGCACCGTAGGCTCGGCGCATGGCCACCTGGACGGAATGGGTCGCCGGCGCGCGCCCACGCACGCTGCCCGCGGCGGTCGCACCGGTGCTCGTCGGCACCGGGGCCGCAGCGCAGAGCCACTCCGCCTCGCTGGTGCGCGCGCTGCTGGCGGCAGGCGTCGCGCTCGCGCTCCAGGTGGGCGTCAACTACGCCAACGACTACTCCGACGGCGTGCGGGGCACGGACGTCGACCGGGTGGGACCGATGCGGCTGACCGCCTCCGGAGCGGCGCGGCCGGGACACGTGAAGCTGGCGGCCTTCGGGGCGTTCGGCGTCGCCGGGGTGCTCGGTCTGGCACTCGTCGCCCTGAGCGGTCACTGGTGGCTGCTGGCCGTCGGCGTGCTGTGCGTGCTCGCCGCCTGGGGCTACACCGGTGGGCGGCGGCCGTACGGCTACCGGGGTCTCGGCGAGGTCGGCGTGTTCGTCTTCTTCGGCCTGGTGGCCACGCTGGGCACCACGTACACGCAGGCCGACGGGCTGACCTGGCCCTCGTGGCTCGGCGCGGTCGGCGTCGGGCTGCTGGCGTGCGCGCTGCTGATGGTGAACAACCTGCGGGACATCCCCACCGACGCCGTGTCCGGCAAGCGGACGCTGGCCGTGCGGCTGGGTGACCACCGTGCCCGACGCGCGTACGCCCTGCTGGTGATGCTGCCGGTGCTGCTCGGGGCGGGCTGCGCGTTCGCCTCCGGCTGGGCGCTGATGGTGCTGGCCCTGTTCCCGGCCGCCGTCGCGCTCGCGGTCACCGTGCTGGTCGGCGCGCGCGGACGCGCGCTGGTGCCGGTGCTGGCCGGCACCGGGCTGCTGCAGCTCGGCTACGGCATGCTGCTGGGGCTCGCGCTGGCGCTCTGAGCGCTGCCGGGCCCGGCACGTCGGTCCCCGTCGGCCGGCCGCTCGGCGGCGCCCTCCTCGGGGGCGGCGGCGTCACCGGCCGCGTCGCCGGACGCCGCGTCACCGATCACCTCGTCGCCCATCACCCCGTCGCCGAGCGCCGCGTCCACAGCTGCGTCCTCCACGTCCGCGTCCTCGCGTGCGTGCGGCGACAGGACGGGCCGCCCGGCGTGCGCGGCACGCACCGCGGCGCGCTCGGCGAGGTACCGAGCCGCGGCGTCACGCGGGCCGCCGAGCGCCACGTAGGACAGCCCCCACGCGACGAACGCCGCGACCAGCAGTGCCGCGAGCGGGTGCAGACCCGCCCAGGTCAGCAGGAGCCAGCTGACCACCAGGAGGGCGACGCGCAGGACGGAGTAGACGACGACGGGCACGGATCCAGCGTAGGTGGCGCTACTTGAGGCCGGAGTACGAGTGCAGGCCCGAGACGAAGAGGTTCACCAGCGTGAAGTTGGCGATCACCACCGCGTACCCGGCGAACACCAGGTACGCCGCCCGCCGGCCGTTCCAGCCGCGGGTGGTGCGGGCGTGCAGGTAGGCGGCGTACACCACCCAGGCGACGAAGGTGCCGATCTCCTTGGGGTCCCAGTTCCAGTACCGGCCCCAGGCGTGCTCGGCCCAGATCGCGCCGCCGATCAGGGTGAACGTCCACAGCACGAAGCCGACGGCGTTCAGCCGGAAGGACAGCGCCTCGAGGTTGCGCGGACCCGGCACCTGCTTCAGCCAGGCGAACCGGGGACCCGTGACGCGCCAGCCGGCCAGCGGCCGGCGCAGCCCGTCCGCCGCACCCCACGAGCCGGCCAGGTGCGAGCGGCCCTCCTCGCGGGCCGCCGAGAGGAGCTGCAGGGCGGAGGCGGCGAAGGCGACGGTGAACACGCCGGTCGCGGAGATCGCCACGCCGACGTGGATCACCAGCCAGTAGCTCTGCAGCGCCGGCTGCACCGCCTCGGCCTTGACGTAGAACAGCAGCAGGTCGGCGGCGAGCGCCAGCACCGTGATGCCCATCACCACGACACCGACGAACGCGATCACGCGCCGCCGCTGCACCAGGCTCAGCACCACGGCGGCGACCAGGACGCCGACCAGCGTGAACTCGTACATGTTCGCCGTCGGCCAGCGGCCGGCGGCCACGCCGCGCATCACGATGCCGGCGATGAGCAGGGCCGTGCCGAGGTAGGTCGTCGAGCGGGCGATGCCCTCGCTGCGTGCCGACCGTCCCTCGGGACCGTCGGCGGCGCCGTCGGTCGACGCCGTCACGCGGTTGTCGTCGGGGCCGCCCGCGGCCACCGCCGCGGGGCGCGCCGCCGTGGTCGTCGCACCGCTGACCAGCCCGGCCGCACCGACGGCGACAGGCGCACCGGCCGCGACGGCGACGCCCGCCGGGACCGCACGAGCGCGGGCCGCCGAGGTCCGGCGCTGACCGGCCCGCCGCTGCCCCGCCTCGACGATGCCCGCCAGGTCCACCGTGTAGGCGATCCAGGCGATGGTGAAGGCGGTCGTCGCCGCCCACACCAGCAGCGTGCTCAGGTCCCCGGTCGTCATGGCGTGTCCTCTCCGAGCGTCGCGGCGAGCACGCGGTCCAGCTCCGGCTGCAGCCCGATGTCGTCACCCCGGGCGAGACCCGCGGCGCTGACCACTGTAGTAGGACCTTGGTCCCGCGCAGCACGCAGCCAGATGCGACGTCGGGGTGCGAACAGGGAGGCTGCGAGGCCCGCGAGCGCCAGGAGGGCGAACGTCAGCACGAAGGCCAGCGCCGGGTCGTGCCGCAGGTCGAGCGCGACGTACCGCGGCAGGCCGTTGAACGTGAACGAGCCCAGGCCGTCGGGCAGCTGCACCGTCTGACCCGGGTGCACGTACAGCGTCACGGGCTTCCCCGAGGCGTCCACCGACTGCGTCATGCGGCTCTGGTCGAGCATGTACACGTTCTGCGGCACCCCGGTGTCCAGGCCGAGGTTGCCCGACCAGACGGACAGCACCAGCACCGGGTCGTCCGACTGGGGGCTGACCGACCGCCACACCCCGCTGGCGACCTCCTTGCCGGTCGGCAGCAGGAACCCGACCAGGCCGATCTGCTTCTGCCCGCCGGACACGTCAGGCACCTTGATCACGCCGCGCGAGGTGTAGACGGTGTCCTGCGGCAGGAAGGGCACCGGCCCTGCGAAGGCCACCGAGCCGGACGCGTCCTTCACCGTGACGTCCGGCGCGTAGCCGTTGCCCATCAGGTACACGTTGGCGCCGCCGACCATCAGCGGGTGGTTGACCTTGATGGTGCTGGCCGACGAGCCGCCGCCCGGCGCCGTCACGGTGACGTGCGCGGTGAAGTCGCGCGCGGCGTCCGTCTCCGGGTCGAACCGCGCGTCCAGCTGGTCCAGCTTCAGGGTGAACGGCACCAGCGACGACGACGAGTAGAACCGCCCGTGCTCGAAGGGCGAGTACGCCACCTCGGCGTTGGCGAACCCGTGGCCCTGCACCACCAGCACCTGGCCGCGGTAGTGCAGCACCTGGCCGGTCGCCACCGAGACGAGCAGCCCGACGAGGGCGAGGTGGAACAGCAGGTTGCCCGTCTCGCGCAGGTAGCCGCGCTCGGCGGACACCGACCACGTGCCGGCCCCCTCGTCGTGCACGTCCACCCGGTACGCCGGCCAGAACGGGAGCCACCGGCCGCGGCGCAGGACCCGCGCGGCGCGCTCGACCACGACCTCCGGCTCGTCGTCGCTCGAGCCAGCGCCCTGTGCCGGGAACCGGGTCAGCCGGCGCGGGGTCCGCGGCGGCCGGCCCCGCAGCGCGGCGGCGTGGGCCCGCACCCGCGGCAGGATGCAGCCGACCAGCGAGATGAACAGCAGCAGGTAGATCGCCGAGAACCACACCGACGTGTAGGTGTCGAACATCCCGACGCGGTCGAGGAACGGCCCGAGCGCCGGGTGGTTGGTGAGGAAGGCGGCGACCTTCTCCGGGCTCTGCGCGCGCTGCGGGATCAGCGTGCCGGGCACGGCCGCCACCGCGAGCAGGACCAGGAGCAGCAGCGCCACGCGCATGCTGGTCAGCTGCCGCCACGCCCAGCGCAGCCAGCCGACCGGACCCAGCGTCGGGAGGGTCGGCGCCGACGCCTCCCTCGGCTCCGCGGCGCCGTCCTGCGAGGGCAGCACCGGCTCGGCCGAGTCCGCGTCGTGCTCCGGCACGAACGTGTCGTGCAGACCTTCCGGCCGGTACCCGCTCATCGCCACCTCTCGTCCGCCCCTGCCCGAACCTGCTCGAGCCTGCCCGAACCTGCTCGAACCCTGCCTCGCGCACCTGTGCGGTGCGCCTGACCGTGCCCCACCGTGCCTCAGACCACCGGCACGAACCCGTTCGTCCCGGTCAGCAGGCCCTGCAGCCAGCCCGCCCACGTGCTCCACACACCGGTGACCATCGCCAGACCCAGCACCACCAGCAGCCCACCGCCGATGCGGGTCACCGCGACCCGGTGCCGGCGCACCAGCGCCATCGCCCGGCTCATCCGCTCCACGCCCAGCGCGACCAGGAGGAACGGCAGGCCCAGCCCCGCGCAGAACACCGCCGCCAGCACCGCGCCACGCGCGGCCGAGCCGTCGCCGAGGGACAGGGCGAGGATCGCCGCGAGCGTCGGGCCGATGCACGGCGTCCAGCCCAGGCCGAACGTCAGGCCCAGGATCGGCGCGGCCCAGACGCCGGCCCGCGGAGCGAGGTGCATCCGCCGCTCCTGCTGCAGGAACGGCACGAAGCCCAAGAAGGCGAGACCGAGCAGCGCGACGACGACGCCGAGCACGCGCGAGATCGGCCCCTGCCAGTGCAGCAGCGCCGCACCGACCGTGCCGGCCAGCGCACCGAAGGCGACGAACACCACGGTGAACCCCGCGACGAACAGCCCGACGCCGGCCAGCAGCCGCCGCCGACCGGCCCGCGCTTGCGCCCGCTCGTCGGCCCGCTCGTCGACGGTGGCCGAGAGCGCACCGCCGGCACCGGGCACGGCCGGCGCACCGGCGAGCAGAGCCGTCGGCCGCGCCGTCACCCCGAGGGCGCTGCCGAGGTAGCCGAGGTACCCCGGCACCAGCGGCAGGACGCACGGCGACGCGAAGCTCACCACGCCCGCCAGCAGCGCCACCGGCACCGCCAGCAGCAGCGACCCGCTGGCGACCGCCTGCCCGAACGCGTCGCCGATGCCGGCGGCCACGCTCATCCCGCCGCCCCGGCGGTCGTCGAGGCGCTCGACCCCGAGGTGGCGCCGGACGTGGCCGTGGACCCGCCCGGCTCCGCCAGCAGCGCGTCGACCAGCGTGCGCAGCGTCGAGGGGTCGGCCAGCCCCAGGATGCGGGCCGCCACCTTCCCCTGCCGGTCGAGCAGCACGGTGGTCGGCACCGCGTTCACCGGCACCACGCCCTGCAGCGCCGCGATCGCCGAACCGCCGGTGTCCTGGATCGTCGGGTACGGGACGGAGAACTGGCGGACGAAGGCGTCGGCCGCGCCGGCGGCGTCGGTGCCGTTGATCCCCAGCACCTTCAGCCCCTTGGCGGCGTCCTCGTTCGCGAGCGCGACGAGGGTCGGTGCCTCGGCACGGCACGGCGGGCAGGCCGCGTACCAGGTGTTCAGCAGCACGACGTCTCCCCGCCACGCGCTCACGTCCTGCGCGGCGCCCGTGAAGTCCGTGCCGGACAGCGTCACCGGGCCCTTGCGCTGGCCGACCGGCCAGGTCGTGGTGCTGCCGTCGCCGGACTGGTAGCCCTGGTCCACCACGTCGGACGGACGGCTCGCGGGACGTGCCGCTCCCCCGCACGCCGCGGTGCCCAGGACGACGGCCAGCCCGAGGGCGGCCGCCAGGGGCGCCCGCCACCGGCGCCCGTGCAGCCGCGCCATCACGCCCCCGCCACCGTGGACGCACCGGCCAGCAGCGCCGCCGCCGGCTCGCAGTACCCGATGCCGATCAGCGTGTCGCCCTCGAACCGCAACGAGGTCAACGAGCCGAGGGCGCACTGCCGTCGGCGGGGGTCGTGCCACAGGTGCCGGCCCTCGAGCGCCATCCGGGTGATCCAGATCGGCAGCTGGTGGCTGACCAGCACCGCCTCGTGCCCGCGGGCGGCCGCCCGCGCATCGGCGACCGCCGCGAGCATCCGCTCCACCTGCTGGGTGTACGGCTCCCCCCACGAGGGGCGGAACGGGTTGCGCAGGTAGGGCCAGTGCCGGACGTGCCGCAGCGACCCGTCGCCGACGCCGAACGTCATGCCCTGGAAGTGGTTCTCCGCCTCGAGCAGGCGCGCGTCGCTGCCGATCGGAAGCCCGAACGCCGCGGCGACCGGCGCCGCCGTCTCCTGTGCGCGTTGCAGCGGGGAGGCGATCACCACCGTCACGTCGCGCCGCACGCCGCCGGCCTCGAGCGCGGGGTCGGCGTCGGGCCCGCTGCCCGCCTCGACACCGGCCAGGTAGTCGGCCACCACCTGGGCCATCCGCGCACCGGCCTCGGACAGGCGGTAGCCCGGCAGGCGGCCGTACAGAACCCCCTCGGGGTTGTGCACCTCGCCGTGGCGCAGCAGATGGACCGTGGTCGCGACCATGGGCCCAGTGTCGCAGCCCGCGCTGGGGGTGGTGCGCGGCGTCAGCGCTCGGGCGTCTCCCGCAGCCGGTGCTCGACGACGGCCATCGCCTCTCCGAGCGCGGCGAGCTGCTCGTCGCTCAGCACGTCGACCAGGTGCGCCCGGACGCTCTCCACGTGGCCCGGTGCTGCCTCCACCAGCCGCTGGAACCCGGTGTCGGTCAGCGCGCACTCCACGCCGCGCAGGTCGGACGCGCACGCCCGCCGCTGCACCAGGCCGGCTGCCTCCATCCGTGCGATGGTGTGGGTGAGGCGGCTGCGGGAGTGGCCGATCCCGCTCGCGAGCTCGGACATCCGCATCCGGCGGTCCGGCGCCTCCGACAGCCGTACCAGCACCTCGTACTCGTGCAGAGAGAAGCCGCTCTCGTCCTCGAGCTCGCGGCCCAGCGCCTCCATCAGCAGGGCGACGCCGTTGCGGAACGCGCGCCAGTGCCGCTGCTGCTCCGCCGACAGCCAGCGTGTGGCCCGTTCGGTCTGCTCGCTGCTCGACGTCACCGTCCTGCTCCTGTCCTGTGCTGCCTGCCCATCGGGGTCCACCTGTCGGTGCGCCCCTTGCATCCGACGTTCGAGTGTAGTAGAAAGTTCAACGAATCAGTTGACTGTTCAACCAACCGGCCGGAGACGGCCACGGAGGACTCCCATGACCACCACCGCCATCCCGCAGGGTCTCGCCACCGGCACCTGGACCATCGACCCGTCGCACAGCGAGGCCAGCTTCACCGTCCGCCACGCCGGCATCTCCAAGGTTCGCGGCACCGTCGCGATCGTGTCCGGTGAGATCGTGCTCGGCGACTCCCTGGCCGAGTCGCGCGTGACGGCCACGCTGGACCCGAGCACGGTCAGCACCGGCGACGCGAACCGCGACGGCCACCTGAAGAGCGGCGACTTCTTCGACGTGGAGAAGTTCGGCCAGTGGACCTTCGTCTCCACCGAGATCCGCCAGGCCGGCGGCAGCACCTACGAGATCGCCGGCGACCTGACCATCCACGGCGTGACGCAGCGCGTCGAGCTCGCCACCGAGTTCAACGGCACCGCGACGGACCCCTTCGGCAACCTCCGGGCCGGCGGCGAGGCGACCACCACCATCTCCCGCAAGGACTTCGGCCTCACCTGGAACGCGGCCCTCGAGGCCGGCGGTGTGCTGGTGGCCGACAAGGTGCGCATCGACCTCGACGTGTCGGTGATCAAGCAGGCCTGAGCCTCGGCTCGCCCCCGCGCCCGGGGTCCTGCCCCGGCGCCACGACCCGGCCCGGTCCGCCACGTGCGGGCCGGGCCTCGTCATACCCCCGCTCACGCCCCCTCGCCGTCGACCGCCCGGCGCCGCCCGTGCCCGTGGAACGCGAGGATCTGCAGCTCCGAGGCGACGTCCACCGACCGCACGTCGACGTCGTCGGGGACGTGCAGCACCGCGGGGGCGAAGGTGAGGATGCCGGTCACCCCCGCGGCCACGAGCAGGTCGGCGACGTGCTGGGCGGCCGACGGCGGGGTGGTGATCACGCCGATCGTCGCGCCCTGCACCGCCACCAGCTCGGCCAGCGCCTCGAGCGGCCGCACCGGCAGCCCCGCCACCACCGTGCCGACCACGTCCGGTGCGACGTCGACCAGACCCACCAGCGTGAAGCCGCGCTGTGCGATCCCGGCGTAGCCGGCCAGGGCGCGCCCGAGGTTCCCGACGCCGACCACGACGAGTCGCTGCGGCACCGCGACGCCCAGCACCCGTCCGATCTGCTCGCGCAGGTGCGGCACGTCGTACCCGACGCCTCGGCGGCCGTAGGTGCCGAGGAACGACAGGTCCTTGCGCAGCAGCGCGGACTGCACGCCGGCGCGGGTGGCCAGCTCCTCCGAGGACGTCAGCAGGTGCCCCTCGGCCGCCAGCACGTCGAGCGTGCGCAGGTACGCGGGGAGCCGGGCGACGGTGGCCGGCGGCACCTGGGGGCGGGCGCGCACCGGTGTCACCGGACCGAGGCTAGGGCGCCGACCAGGCGCTGACCAGGGCCAGCGCCGGGGGGAGCCGCGGCAGGTCGACTCAGCGTCCGACGAGAGCCCGGCGCAGCGCCTCGCCGTCGACGCGCCACCACGCGTGCCGGACCCCGTCCACCTCGACCACCGGCACCAGCTCGCCGTACTCCTCGAGCAGGTCTCGGCCGCCCGCCGGCGGGGCGTCGTCCACGTCCACCTCGGTCCACGCGGTGCCGGTGCGCGCGCAGACGTCCGCCACGACCACACGCGCCTCGACGCACAGGTGGCACCCGACACGTCCGTACAGCACCACCCGGGGAGAGCTCACGGGCCCACCGTAGGCGGCGCACCGGTCGAGCCGCCGCCCCACGACGACCCCCGGGACGGGCGGCACCGACCGCCTGGCTACAGTGGCAGGGTGGCCCCGACGAGCGAACCGTCCGACGTGACGGCGCCGGACGAGGGTCGCACGCCCGTCACTCGTTCGGGTGATCGCCGCCCCGCTCCGGGTCGCGGTGCATCCGGCGGCCCCGGTGCCGCCCCCGGGGTCCCCGCGCCGGCCGTCCCGGAGGACGACGAGAGGGCGGGACGCGCAGCGGTGCGAGAGGCCGTCGTGGGCCCCGGTGCGCCGCCGCACGGGTGCATCGGGGCGTTCTTCGACGTCGACAACACGATCATCCGGGGGGCGAGCGCCTTCCACCTCGCCGTCGGCCTGTACCGGCGCGGGTTCTTCCGGCGGTTCGACATCGTCCGGTTCGCGCTGCACCAGGCGCGCTACCTCGTGTTCGGCGAGAACAAGCAGCAGATCGACGAGCTGCGCTCCGAGGCGCTGGCGATCATGCGGGGGCACTCGGTCGCCGAGGTCGCGGTGATCGCCGAGGACGTCTACGACGAGGTGCTCACCCTGCGCATCTACCCCGGCACGCGACGGCTGCTCGACGAGCACGTCGCGGCCGGGCACGCCGTCTGGCTGGTGACGGCCACCCCCGTCGAGGTCGGTGAGCTGATCGCCCGCCGCCTCGACGCGACCGGGGCGCTGGGCACGGTCGCCGAGCACCGCGACGGCTTCTACACGGGCCGGCTGGTGGGCGACCTGCTGCACGGCGAGGCGAAGGCGGCCGCCGTGCGAGCCCTCGCCGAGCGGGAGGGCATCGACCTCGCGTCGTCGTTCGCCTACGGGGACTCGGCGCACGACGTACCGATCCTGTCGCTGGTGGGCCATCCGTTCGCCATCAACCCGGACCGCCGGCTGCGCCGGCACGCCGCGGACGTCGGCTGGCCGGTGCGCGAGTTCCGCGCCCGTCGCCGGGCCACGCGCCGCAGCATCAACGCCGCCAGCCTCGCCGGGCTGGCGTGGGTCGCCGGGCTGGTCGCGCGAGCCGTCCGTCGGTCCCTGGCGGACCGGCCGTGAGCGCGCAGCAGCCGGCCGCGCGGACCGGGCGGGGACCGCTCGGCGAGGAGGCCCGCGGCGCCCGGCGGGACGGGCAGCCCTCGCAGGGGAGACCCGTTCGCGTGCGCACCGCGCAGGTCGAGGACGCCGGCGCGCTCGCCGAGCTCGCGGCGGTGACGTTCCCGCTGGCGTGCCCGCCCGGCTCCACCGCCGCCGACCAGCAGGCGTTCCTCGCGCAGCACCTGTCCGCCGAGCGCTTCGCCGGCTACGCCGCCGACCCCTCACGGCTGCTGCTGGTGGCCGACGACGCCACCGGCCCCCTGCTGGGCTACACGATGCTGGTGCAGGCGACCCCGGCCGACCCGGACGTGCTCGCCGCGCTGACCCTCTCCCCCACCGTCGAGCTGTCGAAGTGCTACGTGCACCCCGACCACCACGGCTCCGGGGTGTCGAGCCGGCTGATGGCCGCGACCCTCGAGGCGGCCTGCGGCACCGGCGCGGCCGGCGTGTGGCTCGGCGTGAACCAGCTCAACGGGCGGGCCCAGCGGTTCTACGCCCGGCACGGGTTCGCCGTGGTCGGCACCAAGCACTTCCGGGTCGGCAGCCGGGTCGAGGACGACTACGTGCTGGAGCGCCCGCTCTAGCAGCAGGAACGACCTCGAGCGGCAGGGCCCTCTAGCGGCAGGAACGACGAAGGCCCGGTCGCGAGACCGGGCCTGTCGGGTGCGGCGCCACCCGGACGGGCGGCGCGGCGGTCACTTCTTGTTGCGACGCTGGTGGCGCGTCTTGCGCAGCAGCTTGCGGTGCTTCTTCTTGGCCATCCGCTTGCGGCGCTTCTTGATGACGGAGCCCATGTGGTCCTCACTCGCTTCGGTCGGCCCGCACGGGGCCTCGGTTTGGTCGATCGGCGCGGGACGGACGCACTGGATCAACCGAGGCGCCCACGCAGGAAAGTCCGGTCGCCTACCTTACGCCCTCGGCACGGGGCAGCGCGACGCGCGGTCGGGGCCTGCCAGCAGGCCCTGTCGACCCGGCAGCGGGCTGTTCAGGAGGTGCGGCGCTCCTCGCGCCGGGCCGAGCCCTCGTCGTCGACGAACGCCGTGGCGGACGAGCGGAGGTAGGCGTCCAGCGCGTCCTGCGGCACGCGGAAGGAGCGTCCGACGCGCACCCCGGGCAGCTCGCCCGAGTGCAGCAGGCGGTACACCGTCATCTTCGACACCCGCATGACCTCGGCGACCTCGAGCACCGTGAGGAACCGCACCCGGCCGGACTGCTCGCTCATGTCAGCTCTCTCTCGGGCGCGCGCCCGGGGAACGGTCGCGGCCGGGTGTCGCCGCGGGACGAGCCCGACGACGCCGGGTGCTCGGCGCACAGCGTAGTGGCTGGTGGGACGCGTGGGAAAGGGGTGACCGAAGGGTCCGGTGTGACGGAATTCATGCGTACTCGACGTCCAGCCCGAGGTGCGGGAACACCTCCGCTCGCGTCGCCCGGATCGCCCTGTCGACGTCGTCCGCGGGGTCGTAGCCGGCCGACCACGGGCGGAAGGTCGCGGGCTGACCGTCGGTCATCCGGTGGGTCGACAGCGGTCCGTACCGGGCCTCCACGATGGTCACCCAGTCCTCGGGCAGCGGGGTGTCCGGAGGCACCGACCGGTGCGTCGCCGTGGCGATCAGGTGGGACCAGACCCGCGGCACCACGTCGGCCATCGCGTAGCCCCCACCGCCCAGCGCGAGCCAGCGGCCGTCCACCAGCTCGTGCGCCAGGTCGTGCAGCAGCTCCGCCGCACGTCGCTGACCGTCCACCGACGTGCGCAGGGTGGTCAGCGGGTCGGAGACGTGCGTGTCGCACCCGTGCTGGGTCACCAGCACGTCCGGCGCGAACTCCCGGACCACCGGCGGCACCACCGCGTCGATCGCCCGCAGCCAGCCCGCGTCGCCCGTCCGGGAGGGCAGCGCGACGTTGACGGCCGTGCCGAGCGCGTGGGGCCCGCCGATCTCGCTCGCCCACCCGGTGCCCGGGAACAGGGCGTGGCCGGTCTCGTGCAGCGAGATCGTCAGCACCCGCGGGTCGTCCCAGAAGGCGGCCTGCACGCCGTCCCCGTGGTGCGCGTCGATGTCGACGTACGCCACCCGTTCGGCGCCCGCGTCCAGCAGCGCCCGGATCGCCAGCGCGGCGTCGTTGTACACGCAGAACCCGGAGGCGGCGCCCGGCATCGCGTGGTGCAGGCCGCCCCCGACGTTGACCGCGTGCTGCACGTCGCCCGTCCACAGCGCCAGCGCGGCGTCGACCGACCCGGTGACCACGCTCGCGGCGGCCGTGTGCATCAGCGGGAAGATCGGGTCGTCGGACGTCCCGAGACCCCGCGCGAGGTCCGGCAGACCCTGCTCGGCGGCGGCGTGCACCGCGGCGACGTAGGCCGGCTCGTGCACGGTGGTCAGCAGCGCGTCGGAGGCCGGCTCGGCACCGACCACCTCGACGTCCGGCTGGTCGAGCAGGCCCAGGCCGGCCGCGAGCGCGATGGTCAGGTCGATCCGCTCGCTGGTCATCGGGTGGCCGGGGCCGAAGTCGTACGCCAGCAGCTCGGTTGACCACACCACCCGAGCGACCGTCGTGGTGCGGGACAGCGAGGTCATGGGTTCACGGTCGCACCGCGGGGCGCCGGTGTCGATCCAGCGTCCACGCGACCGGGCCGGACCGGTCGCGCCGGAGGCGGCGCGGGACGAGGATCCGTGCCACGTGACGACGGTCCGCGGCACGCGCGGCACCACCGCGACGGCCGGGGCCCGCGCGGCAGAGGACACGGAAGGGGACGGCGATGGTGGCGGACGGCTGGTCGACCAAGGCGGCGGAGGCCCTGGCGGTGCACCCGGGGTTCCGGCTGGCGGACCTCGACACGCGCGGCACACCCGGGTTCGGCGACGGCAAGAGGACCGGCGCCGCGGTCACGCGCGCCATCGGAGAGCGGATGTCCGACCTGCAGGAGCGCCTGTTCGCCGAGGGGCGCACGGGCGGGAGCCGCTCGATCCTGCTGGTGCTGCAGGGCCTGGACACCGCCGGCAAGGGCGGGATCGTGCGGCACGTGATGGGGATGGTGGACCCGCAGGGCGTCGCGCTGCACTCGTTCGGCGTCCCGACGGCCGAGGAGCGCCGGCACGACTACCTGTGGCGGATCCGTCGCGCCCTGCCGCCGGCCGGGAGGATCGGCGTGTTCGACCGGTCGCACTACGAGGACGTGCTGGTCGCGCGGGTGAACGAGCTCGCGCCGCGGGACGAGATCGACAAGCGGTACGACGAGATCGTGGACTTCGAGGCCGGGCTCGCCAAGGCCGGCACCCGCGTGATCAAGGTGGCGCTGATGATCTCCCGCCGGGAGCAGTACCGGCGGCTGCACGAGCGCCTGGAGCGCTCGGACAAGCACTGGAAGTTCAACCCGGGCGACGTGGACACCCGCGCGCGCTGGGACGACTACCAGGAGGCCTACCAGGTGGTGTTCGACCGGACGTCGACCCCGGACTGCCCGTGGCACGTCGTGCCGGCGGACCGCAAGTGGTTCGCCCGGCTGGCCGTCTCGCAGCTGGTGCTGGACGCGCTCGAGGACCTGGACCTGCACTGGCCGTCTGCGGACTACGACGTGGCGGAGCAGCTCGCCCGGCTCGAGGCGACCCGCTAGGCCGAGCCGTCGGGCCGACGACGCGTCGTCCGGCGGGCGCTCAGGCGGTGCGCCGACGCAGCGTGCTGATGCCCAGCAGCAGCGAGCCGACGATGAACAGGGCGATCACCCCCACGTCGCCGCTCACCTTCGACCACCCGTCGCCGAAGGCGATGCGCTGCATCGCCTCGACGCCGTAGGTCAGCGGCAGCACGCGGGACAGCCACTCCAGCGCCGTCGGCATCTGGCCGCGCGGCATCAGGAGCCCGGCCGTGATCAGCTGCGGGAAGATGATCGCCGGCATCAGCTGGACGGCCTGGAACTCGGTGCGGGCCACCGCCGAGGCGGCCAGCCCGAGGGCGCAGCCCAGCACCGCGTCGAGCACCGCGACCAGCACCATCAGCAGGAACGGACCCTTGACGTCCATCCCGCAGACCCAGACGGCGAACCCGGTCACCACCAGCGACTGCACCAGCGCCAGCACCGCGAACGCGATCGCGTAGCCGATGACGAAGTCCCCGCGCCCGATCGGCAGGGTCATCAGCCGCTCGAGGGTGCCCGAGGTGCGCTCGCGCAGCGTCGCCACGGACGTGACCAGGAACATCACGATCAGCGGGAACAGGCCCACCAGCATCGGCCCGAACCGGTCGATCACGTCGGTGCCGTGGAACATCCAGGCGATCAGCCCGAGCAGCAGGCAGGGCAGCACCAGGATCAGCGCGATCGTCCGCGGGTCGTGGCGCAGCTGGTTGAGCACACGGCCCGTCGTCGCGGCCGTCAGCCGGGGGCTCATGCCGCCACCGGTCCCTTCCCGGACGCCCGGTCGACGAGGGTCAGGAAGGCGCCCTCGGCGTCCGACGCGCCGGTCGCCGCGAGCAGCTCGGCCAGCGTGCCGTCCGCCAGCACGGCACCGTTGCGCATCAGCACCAACCGGTCGCAGCGGGCCGCCTCGTCCATCACGTGGCTCGACACCAGCAGGGAGCGACCCGCGTCGCGGAGCCGGCCGAACAGCGTCCACAGGTCGCGCCGCAGCACGGGGTCGAGGCCGACCGTCGGCTCGTCGAGCACCAGCAGCGCCGGGGTGTTGAGCAGGGCGACGGCCAGGGAGACCCGGGACAGCTCGCCGCCGGACAGCGTGCCGGTCAGGCGGCGGTCGAACCCCGTCAGCCCCACCTCGTCGAGCACCCGTGCCGGGTCCGTCGCCGGGGCGCCGAGCAGCGCACCGGCGTAGCGCAGGTTCTCCCCCACCGTCAGGTCGGCGTACACGCTCGGCGCCTGCGTGACGTAGGCGACCTCGCGGCGCAGCGCCGGCGACCCGGCCGGCCGCCCGAGCACCGTCACCGTCCCGCCGGCCACCACCTGCGCGCCGACGATCGAGCGCATCAGCGTCGTCTTGCCGCTGCCGCTGGGCCCGAGCAGGCCGACCACCTCACCGGCCGGGACGGTGAGGTCCAGGCCGTCGAGCACCACGTTGCCGCCCCGGACCACCCGGAGCCCGCGCACCTCGACGGCGACGGACCGTCCGCCGCCGTTCCCGTTATTCCTCATGTGAGGAATAGTCCTCCTCCGCGTCCACGCCTGCAAGGGGCGCCCTGGGCCGATCGGGTGACCGGACATCACCGAGGGGGCCGGTGAGGGGGCCGGTGAGGGGGCCGGTGAGGGGCCCGGTCAGGTAGCCCTGCAGCGCCGGCCCGACGAGCGCCGCCAGCCGGTCGGTGCCCATCCCGGCGATCTCGGGCAGCTGCAGCACGTGGCGAGCGATGAGCACGCCGACCACGTGGGAGGCTGCGAGCGCCATCCGCAGGTCCGCGTCCGGCGTCGGCAGCACGGCCACGACGCGCGCGAACACCTGCCGGCCGAGGAACTGCGCCATCGCCTGCACGTGCGGCTCGCTGGAGCCCAAGGCACCGAACAGGACCCGGAACCGCTCGCCGTGCTCGTCCTCCCACACCTCGAGCACCGCCCGGGCCAGCCGTTCCCCGAGCCCGTCGAGCCCGCCCTCCAGCAGCCGGCCGACCACCTGCGCCGGCTCGACCCCCGTCGGCACCATCGCGGCGGCGAACAGCTCGGCCTTGTCCTCGAAGTAGTGCCGCACCAGCGCGGGGTCCACCCCGGCGCGGCGCGCCACCGACCGGACCGAGGCGCCGTCGTACCCGCGCTGCGCCAGCTCCGCCCGGGCCGCGGCGACGATGTCGCCCCGGGTGTCCGAGCCTGCGGGCCGGCGGCCGCGCGGCCTGGCCTGGTCCTCGCCGCCCCCGACCGCGCCCGCGGCACCGTCGGCCGCCCGCGCTCGTCCCGCCACGGCCCCAGCGTAGGGACTGGGGACGGCCGACGACCAACCCACCGAAGGGGCGGAGGGCGGGTCGTGGGCGCCGGGCGGGCGGGGGACGGCCGACGACCCGCCCCCCGAGGGGCGGGTGGGGGGGTGGTCGGCGCCGGGCGGGCTGTGCCCGGCGGTGAAGCCGTGCAGGTCAGCGGCTGACGCCGGCCCGCCGCTTGTTGTACACGTCGAACGCGACGGCCATCAGCAGCACCAGGCCCTTGATGGCCTGCTGGTAGTCGATGCCCACGCCCATGATCGACATGCCGTTGTTCATCACACCGATGATCAGGCCACCGGCGATGGTGCCGACCACGGTGCCGACACCGCCGGTGACCGCCGCACCGCCGATGAACGCGGCTGCGATGGCGTCCAGCTCGAAGCCGGTACCGGCCTTCGGGTTGGCCAGGTTCAGGCGGGCCGTGAACACCAGGCCGGCGAGCGCGGACAGCACGCCCATGTTGACGAAGATCCAGAAGTTGACCCACTTGACCTTGATGCCGGACAGGGTGGCCGCGTTCAGGTTGCCGCCGATCATGAACACGTGGCGGCCGAAGACGCTGTTCTTGGTGACGGCCGCGTACACGAGGATCAGCGCCGCCAGGATGATCAGCACGATCGGCAGGCCCTTGTAGTTGGCCAGCTCCCACGCGAACGCCATGACGACCGCGCCCATGATGACGATCTGGCCGATGAACAGCGGCATCGACTCGACGTCCTGCTGGTAGGCGATGCGCGCACGCCGCTTGCGCCACTGGCTGAAGGCGTAGCCGATCACGCCGAGGGCACCGAGAAGCAGGGTGAACGCGTCGTACCCGTTGCCGCCCAGCACCCCGTTGAGGTAGCCGGACGCGATGTTGCGGAAGTCGTCCGGGAACGGCGAGATCTGGGTGTTGCCCAGCGTCACCATCGTGGCGCCGCGGAACAGGAGCATGCCGGCCAGCGTGACGATGAACGCCGGGATGCCGACGAACGCCACCCAGTACCCCTGCCACGCGCCGACCGCGGCGCCCACCAGCAGGGCGGCGACCACGCCGATCCACCACGGCAGGCCGTGCCGGACGGTGACCACTCCGGCGACGGCACCGGTGAACGCCACCACCGACCCGACCGACAGGTCGATGTGGCCGGCGATGATCACGATGACCATGCCGATGGCCAGGATCAGGATGTACGAGTTCTGGACGACGATGTTCGTGACGTTCTGCGGCGTCAGCAGAACGCCGTCCGTCAGGAAGTAGAACAGGATGATGATCGCAACGAATGCGAGGTAGATCCCGCTCTGGCGGAAGTTCTTGGTGAAGGCGTCCTTCACCCCGGCGAGCGCGCCCATCGGCGTCAGTCCTTTACCTTGGTCATGAGCTGCATGAGGGATTCCTGGGTCGCCTGCTCGCGCGGCACCACACCGGTGATCCGGCCGGCGCTCATCGCATAGATGCGATCGCACATGCCGAGGAGCTCGGGCAGCTCGGAGGAGATGAACAGCACCGCCTTCCCGGCGTCCGCGAGGCGATTGATGATCGTGTAGATCTCGTACTTGGCGCCCACGTCGATGCCGCGGGTGGGCTCGTCGAGGATCAGCACGTCAGGGTCGGCGAAGATCCACTTGCTCAGCACGACCTTCTGCTGGTTGCCGCCGGAGAGCTTGCCGGCGAGCGCCAGGACCGACGGGGCCTTGATGTTCATCGAGACCCGGGAGTCCTGCGCGACCTTGGTCTCCTCGTTGTCGTTGACCCAGCCGCGGCGGGACACCTTGCCGAGGGCGGCGACCGAGATGTTCTGCTTGATCGTCTCGATCAGGTTGAGGCCGTAGCGCTTGCGGTCCTCCGTGGCGTACGCGATGCCGGCGGCGATCGCGTCCGGCACGCTGTGCAGGCGCACCTCCTTGCCGTCCTTGATCACCCGGCCCGAGATGTCGGCGCCGTAGGCCCGGCCGAACACGCTCATGGCCAGCTCGGTGCGGCCGGCGCCCATCAGACCCGCGAGGCCGACGATCTCGCCGCGCCGCACGTTCAGGGAGGCGTGGTCCACCACGACCCGCTCGTGCTGGATCGGGTGGTGCACGGTCCAGTCCTCGATCCGGAAGATCTCCTCGCCCACGCTCGGCGTGTGCTCCGGGAACCGGTGCTCGAGGTCGCGACCGACCATGCCGCGGATGATCCGGTCCTCCGTGACCTCGTCGCGCTTCATGTCGAGCGTCTCGATGGTCCGCCCGTCCCGGATGACGGTGGTGGAGTCGGCGATCTCGGCGATCTCGTTCAGCTTGTGGGAGATCATGATCGAGGTGATGCCCTGCTCCTTGAGCTGCCGGAGCAGGTTGAGCAGGTGCTCGGAGTCCGCATCGTTCAGCGCCGACGTGGGCTCGTCCAGGATGAGGAGCTTGACCTCCTTGGAGAGCGCCTTGGCGATCTCCACCAGCTGCTGCTTGCCGACCCCGATGTCCGCGATGCGGGTGGTCGGGTTCTCGGTCAGCCCGACGCGCGCCATGAGGCGCGCGGCCTCGGCGTTCGTCTTGTTCCAGTCGATGAAGCCACGCTGCGACAGCTCGTTGCCGACGAAGATGTTCTCCGCGATCGACAGCAGCGGGTTGAGCGCGAGCTCCTGGTGGATGATGACGATCCCGCGCTGCTCGCTCGCGCGGATGCTGTTGAACTGGCACAGCTCGCCGTCGAAGTAGATCTCGCCCTCGTAGTCCCCGTACGGGTAGACGCCCGAGAGCACCTTCATCAGCGTCGACTTGCCGGCGCCGTTCTCTCCGCAGATCGCGTGGATCTCGGCCCGCGCGACCGTGAGGTTCACGTCCTGGAGCGCCTTGACTCCGGGGAACGTCTTGGTGATGCCACGCATCTGGAGGATGTCGTCACTCATGTGCCCAACCGATCCTGCTGTCTCGGGGCGGGGGCCCCCCCGAAAGAGCCCGGGGGGGGCGCCCCGGGGGGGGGGGCGGGCGCGCGGGGCCGCCGGGAGGTTGTAGTAATTTATGTGCCCAACCTATTCTGCTGTCTCGGGGCGGCGCCCCGCCGTATGGCCGGGGGGGGCGCCGCGCTGCTGATCGTGGCGGGACGTCAGCTCAGCTGCGCCTCGGTGTAGTAGCCACCGTCGACGAGGACCTTCTTGTAGTTGTCCTTCGTGATGATCTGCGACTCGAGCAGGTAGGACGGGACCACCTTGACGCCGTTGTCGTAGGTCTTGGTGTCGGTGACCTTCGGCTCCTGACCCTTGAGGATCGCGTCGGTCATGGCAACCGTGACCTTGGCCAGCTCACGGGTGTCCTTGTAGATGGTCGAGTACTGCTCGCCCTTGATGATCGACTTGACCGAGGCCGCCTCGGCGTCCTGGCCGGTCACGACCGGGTACGGCTGGGAGGCCGTGCCGTAGCCGACGCCCTTGAGGGCGCCGAGGATGCCGATCGACAGACCGTCGTACGGGGACAGCACGCCGGCGACCTTGGAGCCGTCCGCGTAGGTGGACGTCAGCAGGTTCTCCATGCGGGACTGCGCCGTGGCCGGGTCCCACCGCAGCGTGGCGATGGTCTTGAAGTCGGTCTGGCCGGACTTGACGACCAGGACCTTCTTGTCGATGTACGGCTTGAGGATGCTCATCGCGCCGTTGTAGAAGAACGTCGCGTTGTTGTCGTCCGGCGAGCCGGCGAAGAGCTCGATGTTGAGCGGGCCGGTCTTGCCGGTGTCCTTGCCGCTCGCGTCGAGGATGCCCAGACCGGTCAGCAGCGAGGTGGCCTGCTGCACGCCGACCTTGAAGTTGTCGAACGTCGTGTAGTAGTCCACGTTCGCCGAGTTGCGGATCAGGCGGTCGTACGCGATGACCTTGATGCCGTTGGAGTGGGCCTGCTCGAGCTGGCTGGTGAGGGCCGTGCCGTCGATCGAGGCGATGATCAGGACCTTCGCGCCCTTGGTGATCATCGTGTCGATCTGGTTCACCTGGGTCGGGATGTCGTCCTCGGCGTACTGCAGGTCGACCTTGTAGCCCAGGGCCTCGAGCTGGCTCTTGACGTTGTTGCCGTCGTTGATCCAGCGCTCGGAGGACTTGGTCGGCATCGCGACGCCGATCAGGTCGCCCTTGGTGGCGGCGCCGCCGGCGGCGGCGGTGCTGCCGGAGGTGGAACCGGAGGTGGAGCCCGCGCCGCCGCCGCTGCACGCGGCCATCGTCAGGGACAGGGTGAATGCTGCCGCAATGGCAGCGATGCGCTTGAGGTGCATCGATGATCTCCTCGTTGAGATTCACGGCCATACGACGATATGACCGCGGGTACTGCGTCAGTGGAGCTCAGACGGACGAAGGTAAACCTCCGGCGTCACGTGTTCTCATGGTCCAGGTTAGCGCTCACATCTGCGTTTTCCCAAGGCCGTGGAGTCACATTTGGGTAACAGCTAGATTCGCTGCGCCAGGCGGTAATACGCGGCGTTGAAGCGCACCTGGTCGCGGAACCCGCGGGCCGTGGTGGCCTCGTCGATGACGAGCAGCTCGGTGCGCGCGATGGTCGCGAACACCTCGAACGCGTCGACACCGGCGGCCGTGGACAGGACCGTGTGGTGCGCCCCGCCGGCGGTCAGCCAGGCCTCCGCCGACGTGGTGAAGTCGGGGCGCGGCTGCCAGACCGCCCGGGCGACCGGCAGGTTCGGCAGCGCCGGGTGCTCCACCAGGTCGACGACGTTGGCGGTCAGCCGGAACCGGTCCCGCATGTCCGCCAGCGACACCACGACGCCGACGCCGGGGTCGGCGTCGAACACCATGCGGACCGGGTCCTCCTTGCCGCCGATGCCGAGCGGGTGGATCTCGACCTTCGGCGTCGAGGTGGTCAGCGACGGGCAGATCTCGAGCATGTGCGCACCGAGGATGCGCTCGTCGCCCGGCGTCAGGTCGTAGGTGTAGTCCTCCATCAGCGACGCACCACCGGGCAGGCCGGCGCCCATCACCTTGGCGGCCCGGACCAGGACGGCCGTCTTCCAGTCGCCCTCGGCACCGAAGCCGTAGCCCTTGGCCATGAGGCGCTGCACGGCGATGCCCGGGAGCTGGCGCAGCGCGCCGAGGTCCTCGAAGTTCGTCGTGAACGCCTTGGCGCCGAGCTCGCCGAGGAACGCCTCGAGCGCCGCCTCCTGGCGCGCCGCGTAGCGCAGCGACTCGTGCCGCTCGCCGCCCTTGCGCAGCTCCGGGACCACGTCGTACAGGTCCTCGTACTCCGCGACCAGGGAGTCGACCGTCGCGTCCTCGACCGCGTCGACCGCGGCGACCAGGTCGTTCACGCCCCACGTGTTCACGCTGACACCGAAGACGTGCTCCGCCTCGGTCTTGTCGCCCTCGGTGACGGCGACGTTGCGCATGTTGTCGCCGAAGCGCGCCAGGCGCAGCTCGTGCGTGGCGGCCCAGCCCGCGGCACCGCGCACCCAGGTGCCGACGCGCGCGGTGACGGCCGGGTTCGAGGCGTGCCCGACGACGGTGGTGCGGGCCACGCCGAGGCGGGCCAGCGCGTAGCCGTACTCGCGGTCGCCGTGCGCGGCCTGGTTGAGGTTCATGAAGTCGAAGTCGATGCCGTCCCACGGCAGCTCGACGTTGGCCTGGGTGTGCAGGTGCAGCAGGGGCTTGCTCAGCACGTCCAGGCCGGCGATCCACATCTTGGCCGGGGAGAAGGTGTGCATCCAGGTGATGACCCCGAGGACGTCGTCGCGGCTGTTCGCGTCGAGCATCGCCCGGCGGATCGCGGCGGAGTCGGTGAGCACCGGCTTCCAGACGATCTTCGCGGGCACGTCGTCGCTCGCGTCGAGGGTCCGGGCGACCTCCTGCGACTGCTCCGCCACCTGGCGCAGCGTCTCCTCGCCGTACAGGCCCTGGCTCCCGGTCAGGAACCAGACCTCGCGGTCGGCGTACGGCTTGCTCATGCTCGGGACTCCTCGTCGAGTGCGGAACCGGTGGAGACCGGGGCGCTGTCGCCCTGGCCGTAGACGTTCTGGTAGCGGGCGTACAGCGCGTCGATGTGGCGCTGGTCGATCGGGATCAGCTCGCCCAGCTGGCGGGACAGGTGCACCGTGCGGGCGACCTCCTCGACCATGACGGCCGCCTTGACGGCGTCCTTGGCGTCGCGACCGATGGTGAAGGGCCCGTGGTTCTGCATCAGCACCGCGCGGCTCCGGGAGCCGGACAGCGTGTCGACGATGCCGCGGCCGATCGAGTCGTCGCCGATCAGGGCGAACGGGCCGACCGGGATGGGGCCGCCGAACTCGTCGGCCATCATCGTCAGCACGCACGGCACCGCCTCGCCGCGGGCCGCCCACGCCGTCGCGTAGGTCGAGTGCGTGTGCACCACGCCGCCGACGTTCGGCATGTGCCGGTACACGTAGGCGTGCGCCGCGGTGTCCGACGAGGGGCTGCGGGTGCCGTCGACGAGGTTGCCGTCCAGGTCGCAGACGACCATCGACTCCGGCGTCAGCTCGTCGTACGTCACGCCCGAGGGCTTGATCACCAGCAGGTCCTCGCCGTCCTCCACCGGGACGCGCTGCGAGACGTTGCCCGCGGTCCACACGACCAGCTCCCAGCGCGGCAGCTCGGCGTGCAGCCGGGCGACCACCTCACGGGTGCGCTCGACCTCGGCGCGCACGGCGGCCGAGTGGTCGGACAGGGGTCGGACGGTCATCGGTGACGGCTCCTGGGTGGTGGGGGTCAGAGGGCCAGCGTCGCGGCGCGCTCGACGGCGAGCCCGGCCTGGTAGCGGTCGAGGTAGGCGGCGAACCCGGCCACGTCGGCCGCGTCCGGCTCGACGACGTCGAGGTCCGCACCGGCGAACACGCGGGTGCGCAGGTACTCGCCGAGGTCCTGCTCCGCGCCGGAGGTCAGGTAGGCGGCCAGCACGGCGATCCCCCAGGCGCCGCCCTCACCGGCGGTGCGACCAACGGCGACCGGCGCGCCGATCGCCGCGGCGAGGAACCGCTGGGCGACGCCCGCGGTGCGGAACACGCCCCCGTGGGCGAACATCGCGTCGAGGCCGACGCCCTCGGCCGCCAGCACGCGCATGCCGAGGCTGAGCGTGGCGAAGGCGCCGTAGATGCTGGCGCGCATGAACGTCGGCAGCGTCAGGCTGCTGCCCGGGGTGCGCACGACGAGCGGCCGGCCGGACTCCAGCCCGGTGACCGGCTCGCCGGCCAGGTAGTTGTAGGCGAGCAGGCCGCCGCCGTCCGCCTCGCCCTCGAGCGCGGCGCGGAACAGGGTGCCGAACACCTCGTCGGACGAGGACCCGTGGCCCGAGCGCAGCGCGAACTCCCGGAACAGGCCCACCCACGCGTCCAGCTCGCTCGCGCCGTTGTTGCAGTGCACCATCGCCACCGGGTCGCCGGCGGGCGTGGTGACCACGTCGAGCTCGTGGTGCACGTGCGCGAGCGGCCGCTCGAGCACCACCATCGCGAAGATCGAGGTGCCGGCGCTGACGTTGCCGGTGCGCGGCGCGACCGAGCTGGTGGCGACCATCCCGGTGCCGGCGTCGCCCTCCGGCGGGCACAGCGGGATGCCCGCGCGCAGGCTGCCGGTCGGGTCGAGCAGCGCGGCACCCTCCGGGGTCAGGTTGCCGGCCTCCTCGCCGGCGCACAGCACCTGCGGCAGCAGGGCGTCGAGGACGAGGCCGGGTCCGAGCCGCCGGTGGCTGGCGAGCAGCCCGTCGACCGCCGCCAGCATCTCCTTGTCGTAGCCGCGGGTGGCCGGGTCGATGGGGAACATGCCGGAGGCGTCGCCGACGCCGAGCACGCGGCGGCCGGTCAGCTGCCAGTGCACGTAGCCGGCGAGGGTGGTGACGAAGCGGACGTCGGGGACGTGGGGCTCGTCGTCGAGCACCGCCTGGTACAGGTGGGCGATCGACCAGCGCAGCGGGATGTTGTGGCCCAGCAGCTCGGTCAGCTCGGCCGCGGCGCGGCCGGTCGACGTGTTGCGCCACGTGCGGAACGGCACCAGCAGCCGGTCCTCGGAGTCGAACGCCAGGTAGCCGTGCATCATCGCGGAGACGCCGATGGCCCCGAACGTCGTCGGGCGCACGCCGTACTGGCGCTGCACGTCCGCGAACAGGTCCGCCACCGCCGCCTGCAGGCCGGCCCAGACGTCCTCGAGCGAGTACGTCCACACGCCGTCGACCAGCTGGTTCTCCCAGTCGTGGCTGCCGTTGGCGATCGGCGTGTGGTCGGGACCGATCAGGCACGCCTTGATGCGCGTGGAGCCGAGCTCGATGCCCAGACAGGTGCTGCCGGAGGTGACGGCATCCCGTGCGGCTCGCGTCACGTCGGTCTCGTCGCCTGCTCCGTGGGCACGGGCGGCACTGGGCACGACCACCATTGGTCAGCTCCTTCACGATCGGTCGTGGAGGATGTTAGCGCTCACATGCCCCGGTGCCAAGCTGCCTGGTGAGCAGGGGTTTCGCCGACGGGCGCAGGTGCGCGGGCGACGTGGCGAGACCGAGGACCTCAGGTCGGTGGGTGCGGCACCGCGCACCCGCTGCTCATGCGCGCGGACGCAGCGACGACGCGCGTACGACGAGGTGCGCGGGGATGATGCCCACGGTCGGAGGGCTGCCCGCCGTCGCTCCCATCAGCACGCGGACCGCCCGGGCGCCGAGCGCCGCCAGGTCCTGCCGGACGGTGGTCAGCGCCGGGATCGCATAGGCGGCGGTCGCCTCGTCGTCGAACCCCGCCACCGCCACGTCCTGGGGCACCCGCACGCCGGCCTCCCAGAAGGCGTGCAGCAGGCCGAAGGCGAGCTGGTCGTTCGCGGCGAACACCGCGCGCGGCAGCCCCTCCCTGATCAACCGTCGCCCGACCGCAGCGCCCTCGGCCGCGGACCATCCGGCCTCGATCGGCGCGGGCGGCTCGACGCCCACCGCGCGGCACGCCTCCTGCCACCCGGCGAGCCGCTCGCGGGCGTCGAACCAGTCCTGCGGGCCGGCGACGTGCGCCACCTCGCCGTACCCCTGCGCCAGCAGGTGCGACGTGGCGAGCCGCCCACCGCCCCGCTGGTCGACGGACACCTGGTGCAGGTGCTCCGCCTCCGTGCCGAGGTCCCCGGAGGACACGATCACCACCGGCAGCGAGGTCGGCGCCTGCTCCAGCACGCCCATCACCTCGACGGTCGGGGCGATCACGGCGAGGCCCTCGACACCCTGGGTGAGGAACTGCTCGACCGCCTGGTGCATCGAGTCGGCGTCGAAGCTCCGCAGCATCGCCACGGCGACCACCGCACCGACCAGGCGGGCGGACTCCTGCAGGCCGACCAGCGTGCTCGTGGGGCCGAACAGCGTGCTGGCGGGCGCGACGACGCCCAGGACACCGGTGCGCCGGGTGACCAGCGCGCGGGCGGCGCTGTTGCGGCGGTAGCCGAGCTCGGCGATGGCGGCCAGCACCCGGGCGCGCGTCTCCGGCCGGACGCTCGGGTGGTCGTTGAGCACGCGCGAGACGGTCTGGTGGGAGACCCCGGCGACGGCGGCCACGTCGCTCATCGCGGGCGGGCGCGGCGTGGCGGCGCGGGACGTCGGCACAGCGGGGACGTTCGGCACGGCGCGCGCCGTCAGTGCCGCGGCGACGCGGACTGGGCCGAGCCCAGCTCGCGGGAGCGCTCGTACGCCGCCCGGGCCGCCGCCACCACACCGGCACGCACCCCGTGGGCGTCCAGCTGGGCGACGGCAGCGACGGTGGTGCCGCCCGGCGACGAGACGCGCTCGCGCAGCACCACCGGGTGGTCGCCGCTCTGCGCCGCGAGCGCGGCGGACCCCTCGACGGTCGCGACCGCGAGGCGGGTCGCCAGGTCACGGGGCAGACCGAGCAGCACACCGGCCTCCGCCATCGCGTCGATCAGGTAGAACGCGTACGCCGGGCCGGAGCCGGAGATCGCCGTGACCGCGTCGAGCTGCTTCTCGGGCACCCGCACCACCAGGCCGGTGGGACGCAGGATCGTCTCGGCGAGCGCCAGGTGCCGCTCGGTGGCCGCCGAACCGGCGGCGAGCGCCGCGGCACCCTTGCCGACCACGGCCGGCGTGTTGGGCATCACGCGGATCACCGGGGTGCCGGCGGGCAGCCGCTGCTCGTAGAACGCGAGCGGCACACCGGCGGCGACGCTGATCACGGGGGCGCCGCCGCGCAGCGCGGGGCCGACCGCGGTCAGCACGTCCCCGACCACGTCGGGCTTGACCGCGACCAGGACGACGTCGGCACGGGCGGCCGCGTGCTCCGTGGAGGCCGCGGTGAGGACGCCGAGCCGGCGGCGCAGGTCCTCCGCACGGGCGACGTCCCGCTCCGCCACCTCGACGTCGCGCGGGGACCAGCCCGCCGCGAGCAGCGCCTCGACCAGCGTGCCGCCCATCACGCCGCCGCCGACGACCAGCACGTGGGCGCGCTGCGCCCGCTCGTCGTCCGCCCGGTCGGTCCCGGACCCCTCGGTCATGCCGGCCTCCCCCGTCGCGGCCGGGTGCTCCGGCCGTCCGCGCCGAGCCTAGTTGGGCCCGCCGATGGTCGGTGCCGACCGCGCGTCAGGGGAGCGCGCGGCCGGCACCGGGACGACGACGGCGCCGACAAGTCCGCCGCGTCGTCGGGCAGGGTGGGCCCGTGGACGGGGCCCACCCGGATCACCTGCCCGGCACTGCACCGCCGGCAGGCGGGCCGTTGAACGTGCCGCCGCCGAACTGGCGGTTGGCGCCGCCGTTGCCCCCCGACAGCAGCCCGGTGGACGACGAGGAGCGGGTGCTGCTCACCATCGGGACCGAGAGGTCCGCGAGCACCACCTTCTGACCCTCGGTCAGCCCGGAGGTGATCTGGGTCAGCTCGGAGCCGACCGCACCGCGCTGCACCGGCACGTCCTTGGCGGTGCCGTTCTCCAGCACCTCGACGGTCGCCGTCTGGCCCTCGACGTGCACGGCCGAGGTCGGGACGGTCAGCACCTGGCCCGTGCCGGCCACGGTGATCACCAGCTGCGCGGACGAGCCGCCGTACAGCTTCTCGGTGGTGGGCGTGACCGCGACGGTCACGGCGTAGGACGGCGTCGAGGTGGACGAGACGTCCAGCACGCCGATGCTGCTCACCGTGCCGGCGAGGGTCGCCGTGGTGGACGGCACCGTGATGGCCACCTTCTGGCCGACCTTGACCGCGTCGATCGAGCCGAGCGGGACGGTGGTGCTCACCACGTAGCCGTCGGTGCCGACCACCGTGACGACCGCCGACGTCGACTGCGCCCCGACGCTGCTGCCGACGGACAGCGAGACGGCTGCCACCGTGCCGGCGATCGGGGACGTCAGCGTCGTCAGGGACAGGTTCTGGGTGGCTATGTCGACCTTGGCCTGTGCCGAGTCGATGGCGGCGCGGTCGGACAGGATGTCCGCGGCGCTCGGGACCGTGGTGCCGGTGCCGCCGGCGGTCGCCGTGCCGGTCGAGGAGCCGGTCCGGGGCGCCGACGAGGTCGACGAGGCGCCGGACGTGGTCGATGCACCGCTGCGGACGGTGCCGGTCGAGGCGCCGGAGCCGGTCGAGGCACCGGAGCCGCTCGAGGACCCGGTGGACCCGGTGGAGGCCACCGCCTTCTGCAGCGCGGCGACCGCCTTGTCCAGGGCAGCTGCCGTCGTGTTGACCGAGGTCTGGGCGGCGCCCGTCGCGGTCTGGGCGGTACCGGCGGCGACGAGCGCCTTCTGGCAGGCCTGGAGCTGGGCCGCGGTCGGGGAGCCGGTGCCCGTGATCGCCGACGTGGTGGTGGCCGACGGGCTCGGCGTCGGCGTGGCCGACGCGGTGGGCGTCGGCGTCGGCGTGGGCGTCGCGCTGGCCGATGCGGACGGCGTCGGCGTCGGCGTCGGCGTGGCCGAGCCCGACGGGCTCGGCGTGGGGGTGGGCGTGGCCGTCGGTGTGGCGGTGGGGGTCGGCGTGACCGGGGCGCAGGCCGTCTGGGCGTCCTGCAGCGCGGTGGTGCTGGTCGCCAGGGCGGCATCGGCCGCGTCGTACGCCTTGAGCAGCGCCTGCTGCGCCTGCTGCACGGCCGCGAGCGCCGGGGCGACGGCAGAGCCGGAGGCCGCCGAGCCTGCGCCCGGGGCGCCGTTCGAGGAACCGGCGGAGGCGCCGGACGCGCCGGCGCTCGACGTGGTCGCCGCCGCGGACGAGGCGGTCGACGCGCCGGACGTGGTGGAGGTCGCGGCGCTCGTCTGCGAGTCGAGGTCCGTCTGGAGCTGCTGCTGGGCCGTCTGGAGGGTGGTCGTCGCCGAGTTCACCGCGTTCTGCAGCGAGGTCGGGTCGAGGGTGGCCAGCGTCTGACCGGCGGTCACCGTCTGCCCGACCGTCACGGCGACGGACGCGACCGTCCCGGCGACCGGGAAGGCGACGTCGCGCCGCGTGGCCGAGGAGACCGTCCCGACGGCGGAGACCGTCTGCGTCACCGAACCCATGCTGGCGGTCGCGGTGGTGTACCGGGTGTCCTGCTGCCGCGACATCGCGAGGGCCACCCCCCCGCCGGCGAGCGTCAGCACCACGGCACCGGCCGCGGCCAGCGCGGCGACCCGGCGCCCGCGGGACCGGCGCCGGCGCCTGACGACGGGCTCAGGCATTGGTGCCCGCCGCCGGAGCGCCCTGCTGGCCGGTCTGGCCCTGACCGGAGCGGTTGCCGCCGAACCCGCGGTTGGCGGTGACGCACGTGCCGTTGGTCGGCGGCGACACGACGATGCTGGTCGCCGTCACCTTGCCGGAGCTGTCCGCCTGGCCGCGGGCCGTGGCGCACTGGCCGACGACGATGGCCGACCCGTCCGCCGCCTTGGTGGTGCGGAACATGGTCGCGGAGTCGACCGTGACGGTGGCAGTCCCGGTGGTGGCTGTTCCGCTGGTGGCCGTGCCCCCGGTGCCGGTGGTCGTCTGCACCGTGATCGTGTCCCCGGACACGGCCGTGACCAGGCCGTCCACCGGCCGCACGAACCCACCCGCACCGCCTGTCGGCGCGCCGCTCGGCCGGGTGCCGTAGCGCTGTCCACCGGCAGGTGCGCCGCTGGGCATGCCGCCGCCCGGCGCGCCACGGGTGCCGGGCGTCCCGGCGCCGAAGCCGGCCGTGCAGGCACCGTTCACCGGCTGGCTGATGGCGACGGACGTCGCGGCGCCGGACGCCGAGGTGGTCGACGAGCTGCCGCTGGGCGCCGTGACGGCGAGCACGCACACCCCGGGCTTGACGTCGGCCAGGGTGCCGGCGACCTGCGCGGTGATGGTGGTGCTGGCCGTCCACGCGACCGCGGTCTGGCTCGAGGTGTCCTGCAGCTGCATCAGCTGGCCGGTGACGGCCGCGATGGTGCCGCGCACGCCGCCGCGGTCCTGCTGGGCGGTGCCGGACCCGGGTCGCGTGCCGGCGGAGGCCGAGGCGGCCGGAGCGGCGGCCTGCGCCTTGGTGGTGCCGGCACCGCCGCCGCAGGCGGCGAGGGCGAGGACCACGACGGCGCCGAGCGGAAGGGCCCAGGCGTGGTGCAGCCGGGCGGCCGTGGGACGGGACGACGACATGGCGGTGCTCCTCGACGTGTGGGTGGTGCTGGTACGGGCGCGGCGCATGCGGATCACTCCGACCGCAGCGCGTCGATGGGGGCGAGCCGGGCGGCCCGCGTGGCGGGGTACACCCCGAAGACGAGACCGATGGCAACGGCGATCACCACCGAGCCGGCGACCGCGACGCCGGACACGACGATGGTGCTGTTCAGCAGCTTCGGCAGCGTGTTGGCCGACACCACGCCGAGCAGGCAGCCGAGCAGCCCTCCGGCCAGGCCGAGGATCGACGCCTCGACCAGGAACTGCCGCCGGATGGCCCACGGCGGGGCGCCGAGCGCCTTGCGCAGGCCGATCTCGCGCGTCCGCTCGGTGACCGACACCAGCATGATGTTCATCACGCCGATGCCGCCGACCAGCAGGGACAGCGCTGCGATGCCGGTCAGCAGCACGGTCAGCGTGCGGGCGACCGCGGTGGCCGTCGACACCAGCGACTCCTGCGACGACACCGTGAAGTCGGCGTTGGACGCGCTGGTGATCGAGTGCAGGTTGAGCAGCAGCTGCGTCGCCTCCTGCGAGGCGCCGGACAGCTGGCCGGCGGAGGCCGCCTCGATGTAGATGCGGTTGACGGCGTCGCGGGTGCTGCCGCCCACCAGCTGCTCGGCGGCGGTGGACAGGGGCACGACGGCCATGTCGTCGAGGCTGGTGCTGCTGCTGGAACCGGCCTTCGACAGCACGCCGATCACCGTGAACTCGACGTTGTTCATGGTCACCGTGCGGCCCACGGCGTTGGTGGTGCCGTACAGCTGCGTGGCGGTGTCCGCGCCGAGGACCACCACGTCGGCGCGCGCGGCGTCCTGCGCGTCGGTGACGAACTGCCCGGCGGACAGCTGCCGCGCCCGGACGCCGAGCCACGACGCCGTGGTGCCGGTGACGGTGGTGGTCCAGTTGGTGGTGCCGTTGACCAGCGACAGCTGCGTGGACTTCTCCGGCGCGACGGCTGCGATGTCCGGCGCGTCCTGCTTGGACGTCAGGGCCACCGCGTCGGACCGCTTGAGGGTCGTGTTGGAGCCGAAGCCGCCGCGGATTCCGGTGGCGCTGGTGGTGCTGCCCGGGGTGACGATCAGCAGGTTGGAGCCGAGCGAGTTGATCCGCGCGGACACGTCCTTCTGCGAGCCGAGCCCGAGCCCGACGGTCAGGATCACCGCGGCGATGCCGATGAGGATGCCGAGGATGGTCAGGGTCGAGCGCAGGCCGTGCGAGCGCACCGCCGACCAGGCGGTGTGCAGGGTCTGGGTCCAGGTCATCGCCGGCCCCCGTCCTGCGGCCGGCCGGCGGCGTCCGCGTGGGCGCCCAGGTGCTCGTCGGGGTCGGTGTCGGACAGCACCAGGCCGTCCCGGACGCGCACCATGCGACGGGCCCGCTCGGCCACCTCGAGCTCGTGCGTGATGAGCACCACCGTCCGGCCCGCCTCGTGCAGCTCGTCGAACAGGGCGAGCACGTCCGCCGTGGAGTGGGAGTCGAGGTTGCCCGTCGGCTCGTCGGCGAGGATCAGGTCCGGGTCGCTGACCAGGGCCCGCGCCACCGCGACCCGCTGCTGCTGACCGCCGGACAGCTCGCCGGGCCGGTTGGCGGTCCGGTCCGCGAGGCCGACGCGGCTCAGCGCGTCCATCGCGCGGGCCTTGCGCTCGGCCGACGGGACGCCGGCGTAGACGAGCGGCAGCTCGACGTTGCGCCACGCGGACAGTGCCGGCAGCAGGTTGAACTGCTGGAACACGAACCCGATGCGCCGGTTGCGGATGTGGGCCAGGTCCACCTCGTCCAGCTCGGACACGTCCTCACCCGCCAGCCGGTACGTGCCCGTGGTCAGCACGTCCAGGCAGCCGAGGATGTTCATCAGCGTCGACTTGCCGGAGCCGGACGGCCCCATGATCGCCACGTACTCGCCCTGGTCGATCCGCAGGTCGACGCCGCGCAGCGCCTCGAACGTGATGCTGCCGGTCGTGTACGTCTTGCTCACGCGGAGCAGCTCGATCACCGGGGTGGCGGGCTGCTGGGACGGGTGGTCCTGCAGCGCCGTGGGGGCACCGATGGGGTGCGCGGCACCCCCCGAGCCGTCCAGCAGGTCCTCGAGCGCCGTGCCGTCGCGCCGCGCGCCGCCGTCAGCCATTCGACCGGCTCCCCGTCGTGCCCGCCTGCTGGCCACCCTGGCCCGACTGCGCGCCCTGACCCCCTTGACCGGGGAAGCCGCCCGGGAACTGACCCGTGCCGCCGTTGCCGTAGCCCCTGGTGCCGCCGTTGCCGCCGAAGCCGCCGTACCCACGCTGGCCGCCCGTGCCGGAGCCCGTCGCGCTGCGGGTGTACGTGACCTCGCGCACCAGGTCGCCCTCGGCCAGGCCGGACGTGATCTCGGTCAGCTGCCCGGACGTCTCGCCGACCTGCACCTCGACCGTCTGCACCGCGCCCTCGGCGTCGACCTTCTGCACGGTGCTCTTGCCGTTGGCGGTGGTGACGGCGGCCGTGGGCACGGCCAGCACGTCGGCGCGCCGCTCGTAGACGATCGCAGCGGTCACCGAGATGCCGTCGTGGAGCTTGCTGACGTCGCCGGTGACGTCGACCACCACCGGGTAGCTCGCCACGCCGGAGGAGGTCGACAGCAGGCCGATGGACGACACCGTGCCGAACACCGTGCCGGACAGGCTGGTCGACGTCATCTCGACCTGGTCACCGACCGCCACCTTGGCGATGTCGCTGTCGCTGACCCCGACCGACACCTGGTAGGCGTCCGTGCCGACGATGGTGAACTGCGCGCTCGAGGAGCCGGCGGACGCGGACGACGACGAGCCGCCGGCCGACCCGGTCCCGCCCTGCGCCCCCGCGCCCTGCGACGTGCCCGACGATCCCGAGGCGCTCGACCCGCCGGCGGTGCTGGTGCCGGTGCTCGTGGTGGTCGACGACCCGGTCACCTTCTGGCCGACGACCACGTTGACGGTGGTCACCAGCCCGGCGACCGGCGCGGTCAGCGTCGCCTGGCTCAGCGCGGTCGTCGCGCTGTCCACCTGCGACTGAGCGACGGCCACCTGGGCGCTCGCCGCGGCGATCTGCGCCACCTGGGCGGCGGTGCCGGTGGAGGCCGCCTGGAGGTCGGCCAGCTTGGCCTGGTCGGTGGCGAGCGTCGCCTTGGCCGAGAGCAGGTCGGCGTTCAGCTGCAACGTGTCGACGGTGGCCAGCGCCTGGCCCGCGGTGACCGTCGCCCCGGCGGCCACGTCGACCGCGGTGACCGTGCCGCTCACCGCGAAGCTGACGTCCTGCTTGACCTTGGGGGTCAGCGTGCCGGTGCCGGACACGGACTTCTGCATCGTGGTGAGGCTGGCCGCCACGTCGCGCGTGGTGGTCGTCGCCGTCGTCGCGGCCGAGGCGGAGTCGCGTCCCGCGAACCACCAGATGCCCGTGCCGGCGGCCGCCAGCACCACGGCCAGCAGCACCACCGCGATCACCCGACCAGCCGGGCGCGCCGACCTCCACCGCTTGCGCATGTCGTCCTCACGTCGTGTGCCGATGTTCGCGAGCGACGTTAGGGAGGGCTGCTGGACGCGCTGCCGATCCCGGCTGTGACGAGCCTGTGAATCCCGGGTGGGCGGTGCGGGGCGGACGCAGCAGAGCCCGGCGTGAGGGGGGTCTGCTCACGCCGGGCTCTGGGCCCGGGGGGCGCCGGGGGTGCGCCGCCCACGGTGGCCAGGCCGAACGGCCTTGGTGTGGGTCGGGTCGAGGGATCAGTCGAGGGACAGCTCCGCGCGTCCGCCGACGGCGTCGACGACCTGGTCGGCGGCCTGCAGTCGGAACGGCACGTCCGCGGGTCCCTCGGCCAGCAGCCGGTCGCCCTCGCGGCGCACGACGAACGTCGTCGTCGCCCCGCCGGTCGAGGACGGCACCACCACCTCGCGGCGGTCGCCGTCCGCCAGCTCGAACGCACGCAGCGTCACGCCGTCCGCCCAGTCGTAGTCCGGCCGGTCGGTGACGGCACCGACCGGCAGCACGGTGCCGGGCCGCACCAGCACGGGCAGCGAGTCGAGGCCGTGCACCTGGTTGACCCAGCGCGGACCGGTCACCGTGGACCCGTCGAGCAGGGAGGTCCACGTGCCCTCGGGCACGTACACCTCGGCGACGCCGTCCGGGGAGAGCACCGGCGCGACCAGCAGGCTGTCGCCCAGCATGTACTGCGTCTCGGCGGTGAAGGCCGACCGGTCGTCGCCGAACTCGAGCAGCATGTGCCGCAGCATCGGGACGCCGTCGGTGTGCGCCTCCTCGGCCACCCGGCCCAGGTACGGCATCAGCGAGAGCTTGAGGTGGGTGAACCGCCGCGTGATCTCGACGGCCTCGTCGTCGAACGCCCACGGCACCCGGACCGAGCCGGAACCGTGCAGGCGCGAGTGCGACGACAGCAGGCCGAACGCCAGCCACCGCTTGAACACCAGCGGGTCGGGCGTCCCCTCGAACCCGCCGATGTCGTGCGACCAGTACCCGAAGCCGGACAGGCCGAGCGACAGCCCGCCGCGCAGCGTCTCCGCCATCGAGGCGAGCGAGGAGTCGTTGTCGCCGCCCCAGTGCACCGGGTACTGCTGCCCGCCGACGGTCGCCGACCGGGCGAACAGCACCGCCTCGCCCTCGCCGCGCACGTCGCGCAGCACGTCGAACACCGTCTGGTTGTACAGGTGCGTGTAGTAGTTGTGCATCCGGTCCGGCTCGGAGCCGTCGAACCACGCGACGCCCTCGGTGGGGATGCGCTCGCCGAAGTCCGTCTTGAAGCAGTCGACGCCCTGGCCGAGCAGCGTGCGCAGCTCGCCGGCGTACCAGTCCGCTGCCGCCGGGTTGGTGAAGTCGACCAGCGCCATGCCGGCCTGCCACAGGTCCCACTGCCACACCGAGCCGTCGGTGTTGCGCAGCAGGTAGCCCTTGGCCTTGCCCTCCTCGAACAGGCGGGAGCGCTGGGCGATGTACGGGTTGATCCAGACGCAGATCCGCAGGCCCTTGGCCTTGAGGCGGGTGAGCATGCCCTCCGGGTCCGGGAAGGTCGCGGGGTCCCAGACGAAGTCGGTCCAGTGGAACTCGCGCATCCAGAAGCAGTCGAAGTGGAACACCGACAGCGGCAGGTCCCGCTCGGCCATGCCGTCGATGAACGAGCTGACCGTCTTCTCGTCGTACTCGGTGGTGAACGACGTGGTCAGCCACAGGCCGAAGGACCACGCGGGCACGCGCGCCGGCCGGCCGGTCAGCGCCGTGTACCGGCGCAGCACGTCCTTGGGGGTCGGACCGTCGATCACCAGGTACTCCAGCACCTGGCCCGGCACCGAGAACTGCGTGCGCTCCACCATCTCCGAGGCGACCTCGAAGGACACCTTCTCGGGGTGGTCGACCAGCACGCCGTAGCCCCGGGACGTCAGGTAGAACGGCACGTTCTTGTACGCCTGCTCGGAGGACGTGCCGCCGTCGAGGTTCCAGATGTCGACGGTCTGGCCGTTCTTCACCACCGGCCCGAACCGCTCGCCCAGGCCGTACACCAGCTCCCCCGGCGCGAGCGTCAGCTGCTCGTGCACGTACGTGTCGCCGTCGGGGCCGGTCGCCGCACCGACCGAGCGGGCGGCCGACGAGGTGAGCAGCCGGCCGCCGGACCGGAACTCCACCAGCCACCCGGGGCCGCGGCGCACGCGCACCGTCAGGTCTCCGGCGACCAGCTCGGCGACCTCGTCGTCCACCCGCACCTGCGGGACGAAGCCCGGCTGACCGGCGATCGCGAAGCCGGGGCGCCGCTCGGCACCGCCGTCGAAGTGCGCGATGCGCACCCGCACCACGCCGGGGGCGGGCGCGGAGTACGTGACGGTGATCAGCGGGAGGTTGAGCGTGTCGCCGCGGGTGCGGATCCGCTTCGCCGTGCCGTACACGGTCAGCGTGCCGGCCTCCGGGTCGGCGACGACGTCCCGCACCTCGGCGGGGCGGATCAGGGTGAACCCGTCACGGTCCATCCAGTAGCCGTTGGTGAACTTCATCGCAGGGGATTCCTTCGCGGGTCGGGTGCTACTTCACCGCGCCGGCGGTCACCCCACGGGTGAGCGTGCGCTGGAAGAACAGGAAGAACAGGAGGGTGGGGAGCAGGGACACCAGGGCGCCGGCGTTCAGGGTCGGCACGTCGAGCAGGCGGTCGCCCTGCAGCGAGCTGAGCGCGATCGGGACCGTCTGCGACGCCGGCGTGGTGAGCATCACCAGCGGGATGAAGAACTCGTTCCACGTCCAGATGAAGAAGAAGATCATCAGCACCGCCAGCGTCGGCCGGACGATGGGGAACACCACCCGCCACAGCACGCGCCAGCTGTTCGCCCCGTCGAGCGCGGCGGCCTCCAGCAAGGCCTTGGGAAATGTCCCGAGAACGCTGGCGAGTAGGTACGTGCCGAATGCCGACTGGATCACCGTGAAGATGATGACGATCGACCAGCCGCTGTTGTTCAGGCCCACCTTCTGGGCCATCGTGTACAGCGGGTACAGCAGCACCTCCTGCGGCAGCATGTTGGCCAGCAGGAACACCGCCACCAGCCACGCCCGGCCGCGCACCCGGCCGACGCCGATCGCGTAGGCGGTCAGCAGCGAGAGGCCGGTGCCGAGCACCGACACCGCGGCGGACGTCCAGATCGAGTTCCACAGCTTCACCGGGAAGTCGACGGTGGTCCAGAACTTCGTCAGGCCCGTGAAGTACAGGTTGGTCGGCAGGCTGAGCGGACCGTGCGTCGAGTAGTCGGCCGGCGACTTGAACGCGTTGATCAGCATCAGCACGAACGGCGCCAGCATCAGCACCGCGATGACGACGCAGCCGACCAGCACCACCCAGCGCAGCGCGCCGCGGTGGTGGCGGTCGCCGGTGCGGGTGCCCTTGACGGGTGCGGCGACCTGGGTCGGCGCCTGCGCGAGCGTGGTCATCGGACACCCTCCTCGTCCTTGCGGGCGGAGCGGTTCTGCAGCAGCTGGATGACGGCGGCGACCACGACGATCACCAGCGTCAGGACGGTGGCGACGGCGGCGCCGTAGCCCACCTTCGACTTGTCGAAGAAGTTGAGGAACGAGTAGTACGACGGCACCAGCGTCGACAGCTCGGGGCCGCCTCGGGTCAGCACGTAGATCGGTGCGAACACCTTCAGCGCCGCGATGGTGCAGGTCAGCGTGATGACGAAGGTCTCGGGCTTGATCTGCGGGATGGTGATCGCGCGGAACCGGCGGAACCAGCCGGCGCCGTCCAGCTCGGCGGCCTCGTACAGCTCGGGGTCCACCCGCTGCAGGGCCGACATGAAGATCACGGTCGGGTAGCCGATCTGGATCCAGACCAGCACCAGCATCACCGCGGGCAGCGCGGTCGACGGGCTGCCCAACCAGTTCGGCGGGTTGCTCACGCCCAGGGAGCGGAGAAGCGCGTTCAGCGACCCGGTCTCGGCGTTGAAGATCCAGTTCCAGACGATGCCCGCGACGGCCACCGGCATGATCTGCGGCAGGTAGTAGGTGGCCCGCAGGAAGCTGGCCGTCCGGTTGCCGACGTTCTTGCCGATGTAGTCGAACAGCACGGCCGCCAGCACCAGGCCGATCAGCGTGGGGACGACCACCATCGCGACGATCATCCAGACGGAGTTGCGGAACGAGCTCCAGAACGCGGCGTCGTGCAGCAGGTCGGTGTAGTTGCCCAGCCCGTACCAGTGCATGGGCGACAGGCCGCCCTTCCACCGGTGCAGGCTGTAGAACAGGTTGAGGCCGAACGGCACGATGATCACGGCCGTCAGCGCGATGACACCGGGCAGCAGGTAGAGCCAGTAGACCGCCTGGCGCCGGCGTGCGGCGCGGTGGACGCGGGGCGTCTGTACCGACATGAGGGATCTCCTGGTCCGGGTCGTCGGGGGTGTCAGCGCAGGTGGGCTCCTCGTCGGGCCCCGGGTTCCGTCCGGGGCCCGACGAGGTCACCTCACTTGCCCGTCAGGTCCTTACGACCGGAGTCGTAGAACGTGCCGAGGTCCTTCAGCGCGTCGGCCGGGGCCTTCGAGCCGTTGACCACCGTCTGGCCGAAGCTGACGAGCTGGTCGTAGAAGCCGGCGACCGGCCAGTCGGGGTAGAACGCGAGACCGTCGTTCTTCACCACGGAGTCGAAGTTGTCCTGCAGGGTCTTGGTGTTCGGGTCCGTGATCACGGACGAGTCACCGGCGACCGGCAGACCACCGAGCTTGGCCATCGTGTCCTGCGACGTCTTGCCCAGCGTGGCGTCGATGAACTTGGCGGCGAGCGCGGCGTTCTTCGAGTTCTTCGGGATCACCAGCAGGTTGCCCGACGAGCCCGGGTTCAGCTTGTTGCCCGGGAAGGTGAACTGGCCGAGCTTGAAGGAGGTGACCTCCTTGTTGAGGCGGCCGAACCACCACGAGCCGGAGACCATGATCGGGTACTTGCCGGCGATGAACGCCGTGCCCATGTCCTCGGCCTTCAGACCGGACGAGTCCTTGGAGATGTAGCCCTTGGACACCCAGTCGGCGAGGGTGTTGGTGCCGTCCAGCAGCGGGCCGGACGTGAAGTCCACGTTGCCCTTGAACAGCTGGAAGTTGTCGACGAAGGAACGGTCGGCCTTGTTCAGCACCAGCTCGTACCACAGCTGACCGAGGGGGTACTCGGCGCCGGCCTCGGCCAGCGGGGTCACGCCGTTCTGCTTGAACGTCGCCAGGGCCTTCTCGAAGTCGGCGAAGTTCGTCGGCACGGAGATCCCGTACTTGTCGAACATGTCCTTGTTGTAGAAGACGGTGACGTACTCGCCGTAGCTGGGGACGCCGTACCACTTGCCCGACCCCATCAGGCCGTTGTCGTCGTACTTGGCGGTGGTCTGCACGGACGACGACAGCTTGGTGTCCCAGCCGTACTTCTTGGCGTCGGCGCTCAGGTCGGTGAGCAGGCCCTGCGAGGCGAGCTGACCCGCGGTCGCGTTGCCCTTGTTGTACTCCATGACGTCGGGCACGTCGTTGCCCGCCAGCACGATCTTGGCGTTCTTCTGCAGCTGCTCGAACGTCTGCTTCTCGACCTTGACGGTGACGCCCGGGTTGGCCGCCTCGAACTCCTTGATGGCGGCGTTCCAGCCCTGCGTCATCGCCGAGTCGTCACCCTCGTAGTGCCAGAACGTGAGGGTGGTGGGGTTGGCGGTGCCGCCGGCGGCAGCGCCGGAGCTCGAGGACGAGCTGCCCCCGGACGAGCAGGCGGCCAGCGAGAGGGCCGCGAGGGCGGTCGCGGCGACCACCTTCAGGCGGGTCGAACGGGTCATGACTTTCCTTCCGTCGTGCGGCTCGGCATCGAGCAGCGGGTGGGATGGAGCGGGTGCGGCTCGTCAGGGGGTGGTGAGCCGGGTGACCGGACCGGACGTCTCCCGGACCTGCAAGGTGCAGGGCAGGTTGACGCCGGCCGGGGCTGGGCGGCCGTCGAGGACCTCGAGCAGGCCGTGCACCGCACGTCGGCCCTGGTCGGGGCCCGGTGCGGCGAGATAGGTGAGCGGGTGGTCGTACATGTCGCTGATCTCGCCGGAGATCGCGATGCCCACCACGGACACGTCCCGCGGGACGGAGCGGCCCGCCTCGCGCAGGGCGGAGGCGACGCCGAACAGCGCGAGCTCGTTCATCACGATCACGGCGGTCAGCTCGGGGTGCTCGGCGAGCAGCGCTGTGGTGGCACGACGACCGGCACCCGGGTTGACGTCGCACGGCGTGCTGACCGGGGTCAGCCCGCGCTGCGCCATCGACTCCTCGTAGGCGTGCAGCGCGCGGACCGACGGGCCGTAGCCGGCGTCGAGGTCGGCCTGCGAGCGGTTGACGAAGGCGATGTGGGTGTGGCCCTGACCCACCAGGTGGTCCACCGCCACCTCGAGGCTCTCCTCGAAGTCGATGTCCACCCAGACCCGGTCGGCCGGGTCGGCGGAGCGGCCGATCAGCGCGCACGCGAGGCCCTGGCTCTCGACGGCCTCGATACGGGGGTCGTCCAGCGCGACCTCCATCAGCAGCACGCCGTCGGCGGTGCGACCCGCCGCGAGCTCCCGCAGCACCTCGGGCTCGCTGCTGCTGACCGGCCACAGCACCAGCTCGTAGTCCGCCTCGCGGGCCGCCTCGACGGCGCCCTGGACGATCTCGTTCAGGGTCGCGCCGAGCGAGACGCCGTAGACGGGGTAGGCGAGGGCGAGCACGTGGGTGCGACGCGAGGCGAGCGCGCGGGCGACCGGGCTACGACGGAAGTCGAGCTGGGCCATCGCCTGCTCGACGCGGGCGCGGGTGGCCGGTGAGACCGGCCGCTTCCCCGTGAGGGTGTACGACACGGTGCTCAGCGAGACATGGGCCAGATCGGCCACGTCCTGCATCGTCGCCATGGCGAACCCCTTCGTTCGAAGCGCTTCCGCGAAGCGCTTCGACAAGAATGCGCGGCGAAGGAGATAACGTCAAGCGCGCGAACAAACCCGTGACCTGATCGAGACCGTCGGTGACTGGACGGCCGTCCAGAGGGACGCTCAGGGCGCCGGGTGACCCGTCACCGGGCGACCCGGGCGCATCGGGTGCGACGTCGGCGGGGCCCGCGCGCGCGGGCGGCCGGAGCCACGGCGCGAGCACGCGCCGGCGCGCTGCGGCTCAGACCGGCAGCAGGAACCCGTCGGCGACCAGGCCGCGCACGGTGGGCAGCACCTCTCGGGCGACGTCGTCCACCGACCGCTCCAGCAGGGCGCCGAGCGCCCCGACGATCGTGCCGACGCTCAGCTCGCCGTCGCACGCCCCCACGAGCCCCGCCACGGCCGTGCCCACCTGCACGGCACGACCGAATCCGCCGCCCTGCCGCAGCAGCACCACGCGCGGGTCGGACTCCCCCGGCACCAGGTGCCGCTCCTCGGTGACGTCGCCTGCGACGACGAGGTGCTCGCCGGCCAGCGCGTCGTCGGCACGCGCGCCCAGCCAGTCGTGGGCCGCGAGCCCCGCGGCGATCGCCGGGCCGACGGGGCCGGGCAGGGGGTTGGTCAGCTCCTCGAGGCGTCGGAGCCGCGGCCGGTGCTCGTCGACCACCGACGGCCGACGCAGGGTCACGATGCCGAAGCCGATCGCGGTGACGTCGCGGGACGCCAGGTCGTCCAGCCAGGCGCCGTACAGCGACCGCCACGCGGTCCGGTCGGTCGCCGACGTGGTGCCGGCGTCGCGGATCCAGGTCTCGGCGTACTGGGCCGGGTCGAGCAGCTCGCGCTGCACCACCCACGCGTCCAGCCCCGAGGCGTCCACCCAGGCGCCGATCCGCTCGGTCCAGTCGGCCTGCCCGTGCACCTCCCAGTTGGCCAGCAGCTGCGCGACGCCGCCCGGTGCCAGCACGCCACCGACCCCGGTGACCAGCTCCTCGACCAGCGAGTCGCCGGCGCGACCGCCGTCGCGGTACTCGTACACCGGCACACCCGGCGTGCGCGGGGTGATGACGAACGGCGGGTTGCTCACCACCAGGTCGAACACCTCGCCGGCGACCGGCTCGAGCAGCGAGCCGCGGCGCAGGTCCACGCGGGAGTCGTCGAAACCGGCCAGCGCGAGGTTGAACGCCGCGAACGCCAGCGCCCGGTCGGACACGTCCGTGGCGGTGACGTGCCGCGCGTGCCGCGAGGCGTGCAGCGCCTGCACACCGCAGCCCGTGCCGAGGTCCAGCACCCGGTCGACCCGCGTGGGGACCGTGGCGGCGGCGAGCGTCACCGACGCGCCGCCGATGCCCAGCACGTGGTCGGTGCCCAGGGGGCCGCCGGTCGCCAGCTCGCCGAGGTCGGAGGCGACCCACCACGTCGTCTCGTCGGCACCGTCGACCGCCGTCCACGGGCGCAGGTCGACGAGGGGCCGGAGCCGGTCAACTGTCGCCTGGCCCGGTGCGCCCGCACCAGGCGTCTCCGCGCCCGCCGTCACCTCGCCCGGTACGCGCTCACCAGGCGTCGCCTCGCTCGCTGTCCCATCGCCCGGTGAGCCCTCGCCCGATGAGCCCCCGCGCGCTGTCCCGTCGTGGCCGGCACGCGCACCTTCGGCGCTCTCCACCTCGTCCGCGCGGGCGACGAGCCCGAGCGCCAGCGCACCCGCCGCGCCGGCCGTCGGCAGCGCACGGTCGAGATCCGCCCTCGTCACGGCCTCGCCGAGGAGGAAGGCCCGCACCAGCGTCGCGACGGGTGGGGCGTCCGGGCCGGCCGTCGCCCGCAGTGCTGGGGTCGGCTCACCGCGCTGCAGAGCCGCCGAGGCGACCGGGCCGAGCAGCGCCTCGACGGCGTCGACGGTGAAGGCGGCGAGGTCCGCCCGGAGGGCCGCGACGGCGGTCTCGTCGACCACGGGGACGCGACGCGGCGTGCGGTCGTCGGACGTCGCGGCAGACGTCGTCACCGCTCCTCCCCGACCACGAGGTCGACGACCACGGGCAGGTGGTCGCTGGCCACGCGGGCCGCCGGGACGTCGAGCACACGGGCGGCTGTCACGCGCAGACGGTAGCCGACCGGCGCGGCGTCGACGCCCTGGGCCGGAGCGGACGGCGGGGACGTCGGGCCGACCAGCACGGCGTCGATCCGCTGGGCCGGAGCCGAGGCCGGGAACGTCGGGCCGGCCTGTGCAGCCGCATCCGTCAGCTCCTCGTCGAGCAGCGTCCGCCACGACGGCTGGTCCGGCAGCTCGTTGAGGTCGCCTAGCACCACCAGCGGGTCGGTGCGCGGCAGCCGGTCCAGCACCAGGCGCAGGTGCCGCTCCCGCTCACCGGCGTCCAGGCCGAGATGGATCACGACCACCCGGACCGGCTCGCCGCCCGGCAGCACCCGGGCCGTGCTGGCACCGCGCCGGGTGCGCGGAAGCTCCCAGGGCAGCCGGTAGGCCGCCGCCTGGTCGGACGGCAGGTCCGCGCGCACCAGCAGGGCGGTGCTGCGGGAGGCGCCCCCGCCGACGACCACGCGGAGGCCCGCTCGGCCGGCGACGCGGCGCAGGCGCCAGCGACCGAGGGGGCCGAGCGGACGTTCCTGGACGCCGACGACGTCCGGAGCCGTGTCCCGCAGCACGCCGACGACGGCGTCCACGCAGCGTCGGGTGGTCAGCCAGGGCGTGCCGAGGGCGTGCAGGTTCCACGTCATCACCCGCAGCGGCCGGTTCGCCTCGGCGGCCTCGGTCGCTCCCCCGGGCTCCGGCACGGCCGCGGGCTCCGTCACTCCCGCGGGCGCGGTCCCCGCGGAGCCGTGTCGGCGAGGCTGTCGTCGTCCAGGTCCTGGTCAGGCAGGTCGGCGGCGAGCTCGGCGTCCGAGAACTCGTCCGTCTCGTCGAACTCGAGCTCCGCCTCGAGCATCTCCGGGTCCTGCGAACCGTCGGACGCGCGCCGTCCTTCGGCCGACGCCGCGGCGACCGACTCGCGGTCCACCCGCGCCGCCCGGAGCCGGGACACGATCACCGCCCCGAACGCCACCCCGGCCGCGAGCACGGCGATCACCAGACGCAGCGCGTGGTTGGCGCCGGCGCCGGCCGACACTGACACGACGGCCGGCGCGACCAGCAGTGCCACCAGGTTCATCACCTTGATCAGCGGGTTGATCGCCGGTCCGGCGGTGTCCTTGAACGGGTCGCCGACGGTGTCACCGATCACGGCCGCGGCGTGCGCCGCCGAACCCTTGCCGCCGTAGTGCCCGTCCTCGACGATCTTCTTCGCGTTGTCCCAGGTGCCGCCGCTGTTGGCGAGGAACACGGCCATCAGCACACCGGCGCCGATCGCACCGGCGAGGAAACCGGCGAGCGGGCCGATGCCCAGCCCGAACCCGACGGCGATCGGTGCGAACGCCGCCAGCAGGCCGGGGGTGGCCAGCTCCCGCAGCGAGTCGCGCGTGCAGATGTCGACCACCCGGCCGTACTCCGGCCGCTCGGTGCCGCCCATGATGCCGGGGTGCTCGCGGAACTGGCGGCGCACCTCGAAGACGATCGCACCGGCGGCGCGGGTCACGGCGTCGATCGCGAGGCCGGAGAACAGGAACACGGTCGCGCCGCCCAGGATCAGGCCGACCAGCGTGACCGGGCTGATGATCTGGTAGTCCATCATCGCGGTGACCAGGTCGTCGCCGATCCGGCCGCTGACCCCCGCGAGCGACGTGCGCACCGCGTCGGCGTAGGAGCCGAACAGCGCGGTCGCGGCGAGCACAGCCGTGGCGATCGCGATGCCCTTGGTGACGGCCTTGGTGGTGTTCCCGACGGCGTCGAGGTCGGTGAGGATGCGCGCACCCTCGTCGGTGACGTCGCCGGACATCTCCGCGATGCCCTGGGCGTTGTCGCTGACCGGACCGAAGGTGTCCATCGCGACGATCACGCCGACCGTCGTCAGCAGGCCGCAGCCCGCGAGCGCGATGAGGAACAGGGCCAGCGGGATCGACCCGCCCGCCACCAGGAACACGGCGCAGATCGCCGCGGCGATGATGCCCGCGGTGTAGACGGCGGACTCGAAGCCCACGCCGATGCCGGACAGCACCACGGTGGCGGCACCGGTCAGCGTGGTCCGGGCGACGTGCAGGGTGGGGTTGCTGGTGGTGTTGGTGAAGTAGCCGGTCACCCAGAGGATCACGCCGGCCAGCACCACGCCGACCAGCACCGCGATCGACGCGATCAGGCGCGGGTCGCCGTGGTGGGTCTGCAGCCCGGCGGTGCCGTCCGTGAAGGCCGAGAACGACGACGGCAGGTAGACGAAGGCGGCGACGGTGGCCAGCACCACGCCGAGCAGCGCCGCCGTGTAGAAGCCGCGGTTGATCGCCTGCAGCCCGGACTCCTGGCCACGGACCCGCGTGATGAACACACCGAGGGCTGCCACGAGGGCGCCGACGGCCGTCACGAGCAGCGGGAACACCATGCCGTGCTCGCCGAACGCCGCCTTGCCCAGGATCAGCGCGGCGACCAGCGTCACGGCGTACGACTCGAACAGGTCGGCCGCCATGCCGGCGCAGTCGCCGACGTTGTCACCCACGTTGTCCGCGATGGTGGCGGCGTTGCGCGGGTCGTCCTCCGGGATGCCCTGCTCCACCTTGCCCACCAGGTCGGCGCCGACGTCGGCCGCCTTGGTGAAGATGCCGCCGCCCACCCGCATGAACATCGCGAGCAGCGCGGCGCCGAAGCCGAAGCCCTCGAGCACCGCGGGCGCGTTCCCCCGGTAGACGAGGACGACGGCGGACGCGCCGAGCAGCCCGAGGCCGACGACCGACATGCCCACCACGCCGCCCGTCCGGAAGGCGATCCGGGCACCGGCCGCCCGTCCGTCGGGACCGGAGGCCGCCGCCGCGACGCGCAGGTTGGCACGCGTGGCCAGCCACATGCCGAGGAACCCGATCGATGCGGAGAAACCTGCCCCGAACAGGAAGAAGATGCTGCGGCCCAGCTTGACGCCACCGTCGCCCGGGAGCAGCAGCAGCAGCGCGACGACCACCACGGCGAACAGGCCGAGCGTGCGCAGCTGCCGACGGAGGAACGCCGAGGCACCCTCCTGCACGGCGTGCGCGATGTCCTGCATGCGGACGGTCCCCTCGCCCGCGGCCAGCACCTGACGGGCCAGCACCGCGGCGACCGCCAGGGCAGCCACCGCCACGGCGGCGATGCATCCGACGATCACCAGGCTCGTGGTGCCGAGCTGCAGCATGGATCCTCCCCCAAGGACGTCGCACGGCTCTCGGCCGAGTCGTTCCTCGGCACCGTTGCCGGGAATCCGGGCAGTCTAGCCAGGGAGTGTGACCTTGGTCCTACCGAGGGCCGAACGAGAGGTGTCTAGGCCGACGTCCTGCGACCGGCGGCGTCAGCGCGTCGGCTCCTCGACCAGCGCGTCGTCGAGGGAGGGCCTGATGGTGAACACCTGCTCCAGCGCCGTGATGCGGAACACCATGAGCAACCGCTCCGAGTCGACGACCAGCTGCAGCCGGCCACCGGCGGTTCGCACCCGCTTCAGCGTGCCGACCAGCAGGCCCAGGCCCGTCGAGTCCATGAAGGTGACGCCCCGCAGGTCGACCACCAGGTCGACCTGCTGCCGGTCGATCAGGGCGTTCAGCCGCTCGCGCAGGGTGTCGGCGGTGGCGACGTCGATCTCGCCGTCGACCTCGACCACCGTCTGCTGGCCGACCTCACGGCTCACCACACGCAGCGCCACGGCCTGCCCCTCCACGTCCGCTCGGCACGACACCGGAATTGAAACATCCGCGCCGGCCAGGAGCCACAACAGCGACAGTGGCACTCGTCACCGCGACCGAGCTTCGGGTCAGAAGGGTGGGACGTCCGGGTAGGCAGCAACCGCACGACGAGCACCAGGCATCGCTGAACGAGCAGGAAGGCGAGCGGAGGCATCCGCCCGGGGACGGTCGGCGGTTGACGGCGGCGGCCCGGTGTCGAGACGTACAGCCGGCTCGTCGTGGTAACGCCGACCCGACGGCGTCTGCCAAACGACCTCACCGCCGCGCCGATGCGTCACCTTCCATCGACCCAGGTGCTTGAGCCGGTGGTGCTTGCGGCACAGATGGGCGAGGTTGTCCGCCGCCGTCTCGCCGCCGGCCGCCCAAGCCGTCGAGTGGTCGACGTCGCAGCGAGCGGCCCGGCGCGCGCAGCCGGGGAACCGGCAGGTGACGTCCCGCACCGCCAGCGCGGTACGGAGATCTGCCGGCACCCCGTACCGGCGGCGACCGACGGACAGCACCGTCCCCGTGTGCGGGTCGGTGAGAACCCTGATGAACGACGGCGCGTCCGCCGCCAGGCGACGAGCCGTCTCGATGTCGATCGGTCCGTGGCCCTCGAGCACGGCCGGCTCGTCATCGTGTCCGAGCAGCGTCAGAACCGGCACCGTGAGCACCACGGTCGCCCGGATTCCGCGCGCGCTGTCCGGGAGCGAGCTGCCGAGGCCACTCGGGTGGGCGTCCACGTGGTCGGAGCGGCTCGGATCGTCGCGTCCGTCGACGCGGCCGGGGTGCCGCTGCTGCTCCGGCGGCCGCCGCGGGGCGGCGGCGACCGACCGGACGGCGTCCGAAGCGTCCGGGTCGATGAGGAGGGCGGACATCACGTCCGCACGCAGCTGCGGCAGCGAGCGGCCTTCATCAGGGCCCTGGACCTCCGCGGCCAGGTCGGAGATGCGGTGGAACGCCGCATAGGCCTGCTCGGCTGGCAGGAGGGCACTGAGCCACGCGAGGTGGTCGTCAGCAGGCGTCACGGTGACGTGCCGGTCGGCAACCGCCGCGCGGCGCGCCTCCGGGGTCACCGGACCGGCGTGCCGCGCGCGCCACCGACGGGCCACGGAGCGGAACCGGGACGGGTCCAGCGCCAGCGCCCGCGGGGTCAGCGCCTCGTCTGCCGCTGAGCGCACCTGCTCCGGGCACCGCTCGAACAGCTCGAGCATCACGTCGACGTGCCACCGGGAGACCTCACCGTCGGCGTTCGCCTGCGCGAGACGCGGGAAGCACCTGGTGAGGACGGCCGTGCGGCGCACCCGCGACGAGACGGTCGACTCCGGCAGACGAAGAGCGAGCGCGAGCTCCGCGATCATGTCGGTCCGGGCCCACTCCCAGGCGACGCTGTCGGACAAGGTGTCCGACAGCTCGGCACGACGCATGGCGGCGCCGCTCCGGAACGCCTCGACGACGAGAGCGTCACGCCAGGCCGAGATGCGGTTCACCAGGCGGTCCGCCGCCGAGACCGCCGAGATCATGTCGTCGACCGGATCGCGGTCGTCCCCGTCCGCGAGCTCGGCGGGCACGGCGGGCACGGCGGGCACGGCGGGCACGGCAGGCACGGCAGGCACGGCAGGCACGGCAGGCACGGCGGGCACGGCAGGCACGGCAGGCACGGCGGGCACGGCGGGCACGGTGGGCACGGCGGGGAGCGTCCCCGCCGGTGCCAGCCGCCCGTCATCCATGGGGAGATCCCATCACCGACCACTGAAATAGCAACCCAAACCGGGCGCCGGGCGCTCGCCGTCGGCGATCAGCCGTTGCTGAGGTGACGTGGTAGTCGGTCACGGCTGGGCGGGCAGGCGACAGCAGGCGGGTATGCAGACAGCAGGCTGCGCAGGCTGCGCAGGCAGGGCAGGCGGGGGAGGCAGGGCAGGCAGGCAGCGCAGCGCAGAGCGTGCTCAGTCCGAGCCGACCACAGCCCCGTCAGCGAGCGCCCCGGACCGCCGCCAGCGCAGCCCGGTACTCCTCCGTGGTGCCGTCCGCTCGTACGGTCTGCAGCACGTGCTCGCGGACCCCCCGCTCCGCGAGCACGGCAGTCAGCTCGACGACGTCGTCGTCGGACATCACCGTCGGATCCACCGTGGTGCGCACCTGCACGTCCACGCCCGACGCGAGCACCAGCTCGAGAGAGGAGAACGCCTGGTCGGCACTGGTCGTCGGTCCACCGGTCCGCGTGATCGCGCGGTACAGCCGCGCCGGCGCCTTGATGTCGAGCCCCACCCAGTCCACCAGCGGCAGCAGCTGCCGGAGCCGACGTGGATAGGTGCCACCCGTGTGCAGTCCGACGAGGAAGCCTGCCTCCTTCACCTCACGCATCGCGGCCACCAGCCCGGCCTGCCGGGTCGGCTCACCGCCCGAGAAGACCACGCCGTCCAGCAGCCCCCGACGTCGCGCGAGCAGGTCACGGACCGCCTGCCACGGGACCACGCCGGGCGTCCGCGGATCGAGGATCGCGCTGTTGTGGCAGTAGGTGCACCGCCACGGGCAGCCCTGCAGGAACGCCGTGGCGACCAGGTGGCCTGGCCAGTCGACGGTGGAGAGCGACACGAGACCGGCGATCTGCAGGTCGTCGGCAGCGGCGCCACGAGCGTGCGAGCCGACCGGTGCCGTCGAGGAGTCCGAACCGCGCCGCGCGGCCTGCGACGGCGAGCCGGCACGGGCCGACGACGAGGCAGCGCGCCCCGTCGTCGGCCCGGTCGTCGTCATCGTCATGCACCCACCGCGACGGGCTCGCCCGCGCCCACGATCTCGTCGTGCGCGTACGCGTGCATGCCGGGGTCCGCACCGAACGCGACCCGCTCCTCGAAGGAGACCCGCTCCGCCTGCTCGCCCTTCTTGCCGACGTTGAACGAGCTCACGGGCCGGAAGTAGCCCATGACGCGCGTCCACACCTCGCACTCCACCGGCGCGGCGTCCGGGTGCGCCTCCGCGCAGCGCGGGCACGTGTGGTGCTCACCGGCGAGGTAGCCGTGGTTCGGGCAGATCGAGAAGGTCGGCGTGATGGTCAGGTACGGCAGGCGGAAGCTCGACAGCGACCGCTTCACCAGCTCGCGGCAGGCCTCCGCGGTGCTGATCCGCTCCGACATGTACAGGTGCAGCACCGTGCCGCCGGTGTACTTGGTCTGCAGCTCGTCCTGCCGGGCCAGCGCCTCGAACGGGTCGTCGGTGAAGCCCACCGGCAGCTGCGAGGAGTTGGTGTAGTACGGGTTGGCGTCCGTACCGGCCTGCAGGATGCCGGCGAACCGCTTGCGGTCCTCCTTGGCGAACCGGTACGTCGTCCCCTCGGCCGGCGTCGCCTCGAGGTTGTACAGGTGACCCGTCTCCTCCTGGAACTCGACCATCCGGCCGCGCACGTGGTCGAGGATGCGCAGCGCCAGCTGGTGGCCGCGAGGGTCGGTGATGTCGTACTCGTCGCCGGTGAAGTTGCGGATCATCTCGTTGATCCCGTTGACGCCGATCGTGGAGAAATGGTTCTCCAGCGAGCCGAGGTACCGCTTGGTGTACGGGAACAGGCCCTCCTCGAGCAGCCGCCCGATCACGTCGCGCTTGAGCTCGAGCGACGTGCGAGCCAGCTCCAGCAGCCGGTCGAGCGCCGTCGTCAGGCCGGCCTCGTCTCCCGGGAAGAGGAAGCCCAGGCGCGCCATGTTGACCGTCACCACGCCGACGGACCCCGTCTGCTCCGCGGAGCCGAACAGGCCGTTGCCGCGCTTGAGCAGCTCGCGCAGGTCCAGCTGCAGCCGGCAGCACATCGACCGCACGTCGCCGGGGTTCATGTCCGAGTTGATGAAGTTCTGGAAGTAGGGCAGCCCGTACTTCGCCGTCATGGCGAACAGCCGCTCGGCGTTCTCGGACTCCCAGGGGAAGTCCTTGGTGATGTTGTACGTGGGGATCGGGAAGGTGAACACCCGGCCCGACGCGTCGCCGGCCGTCATCACCTCCATGTACGCACGGTTGATCATGTCCATCTCGACCTGCAGCTCGCCGTACGTGAAGTCGCACGGCTCGTCGCCGACGAACGGCACCTGCTCCTTCAGGTCCTCCGGGCAGGTCCAGTCGAACGTCAGGTTGGTGAACGGGGTCTGCGTGCCCCAGCGGCTCGGGACGTTCAGGTTGTAGATCAGCTCCTGGATGCCCTGGCGCACCTGCTCGTAGGTGAGCTGGTCCAGCCGGACGAAGGGGGCCATGTACGTGTCGAACGAGCTGAAGGCCTGGGCGCCGGCCCACTCGTTCTGCATGGTGCCGAGGAAGTTGACGATCTGGCCGATGGCCGACGAGAAGTGCTTGGGGGCGGTCGCCTCGACCTTGCCGGGCACGCCGTTGAGACCCTCCTGCAGCAGCGTGCGCAGCGACCAGCCGGCGCAGTAGCCGCTCAGCATGTCGAGGTCGTGGATGTGGATGTCGCCCTCGCGGTGGGCCGCACCGATCTCGGCCGGGTACACGTGGGACAGCCAGTAGTTGGCGACCATCTTCCCGGCGGTGTTGAGGATCAGACCACCGAGCGAGTAGCCCTGGTTCGCGTTGGCGTTGACCCGCCAGTCGCTGCGGTCCAGGTACTCCTCGATGGACGAGCCGACCTCGACCATGACCGGCGCGGCCGGCTGCTGCGGCACGGTGGACGTCGTCGTCCCACGCTGCGCCTCGACCTGCTGGGGCTCTGCACCGAGCCCCGACCCCTGCGTCGCGTGCTGCGACGACTCCTGCACCGACATCTGCGCCCTCCTGAGCCTGCGTCACCCGCGGTCCGGGTGGAGCCCTATCCGAGCGCACCCGACACAAGATGTTGTGGTCCGACTCGCCCGACACGCCCACATGTGCCACGAAGACATTCCGTTCAACGCCCGGCGCGGGCGGCAGGCCCGGGACCAACGTCCCGGAACGCGGGTGATCTTGACGCCCGACGAGGGCACCACGCGCGGATGCGACCATGAAGAGGTGGGGACCGGCGAGCTGCTCGACGTGCTGCTCGCGGGAGGCCGCCGAGCGGACCGGATGACGCACGTCCGGCACCTGCCGAGCCGGCCCGGCCGCACGGTCGACTGGCCGGCCTGGGCCGACCCGGCACTGGTCACCGGCTACCGGCGCCTCGGGGTCGAGGCGCCCTGGGCGCACCAGGCCGAGGCGGCGGACGCCGCGTGGTCCGGCACCCACACCGTGCTCGCGACGTCCACCGGCTCGGGCAAGTCGCTGGCGTTCTGGCTCCCCGCGCTGAGCGCCGTGCGCCGCGCTGGCACGGACGCCGCGACGGGCGCCGGCCAGGGCCGCATCGAAACGGTCCGGCGACGTGCCACGACCCTCTACCTGTGCCCGACGAAGGCGCTGGCGGCGGACCAGCTCGCCGGGCTCGAACGGCTGTTGCACGCCGCCGAGCTGCGCGACGTCCGCGTCGCCACGTGCGACGGCGACACCTCGCGCGAGGAGCGTCGTTGGGTGCGCGAGTACGCCGACGTGGTGCTGACCAACCCCGACCTGCTGCACGTCACCCTGCTGCCGCAGCACCAGCGGTGGTCGCGCCTGCTCTCCTCGCTGCAGTACGTGGTGCTCGACGAGTGCCACGCGTTCCGCGGCGTGTTCGGTGCGCACGTGGGGCTGGTGCTGCGCCGGTTGCGACGCGTCGCCGCGGCCTACGGGGCGCACCCGACCTTCGTGATGGCGTCCGCCACCACCGCGGACCCGGCGGCGAGCGCCGCCCGGTTGATCGGCGTGGGTCCCGACGAGGTGCGGGCGATCACCGACGACGCATCGCCGGCCGGCACCAAGACCGTGGTGCTGTGGGAGCCACCCGAGCTGCCGGGGTCCGATGCGCCGTGGTCGGCGCTGCTGCCGGAGGACGACCCCTGGGCACAGGTCTCGGTGGTGCCGGCTCCCCTGCCGGTGCTGACAGGCGCGCAGGTCCCGGCCGTCGTGCCCGTGCCGACGGCCGCGCAGGCCGCCCCGGCGACGCAGACGTCGGGATCGGGTTCCCTCGCGACCGGCACGCCGCTCGCCGGCCTGCCGTCGGGCCCGCTCGGCACGGGCGAGCAGCTGGTGGTCGAGCGCACCGACGCCCCCCGGCGCACGGCGACCGCCGAGGTGGCGGAGCTCCTGGCGGACCTGGTCGCCGCCGGCGCCCGCAGCCTCGCGTTCACCCGCTCACGCCGAGGGGCGGAGTCCGTGGCCACCACGGCTCGCGCCCACCTGGAGCGCAGCGTTCCGGAGCTGGCCGGACGGGTCTCGGCGTACCGCGGCGGCTACCTCCCCGAGGAGCGACGCGCGCTCGAGCGGGCGATCGGCACGGGCCAGCTGCGCGGGCTCGCCACGACCAACGCCCTGGAGCTCGGCGTGGACATCTCCGGCCTCGACGCGGTGCTCATCGCCGGCTGGCCCGGCACCCGCGTGTCGTTGTGGCAGCAGGCGGGCCGCGCGGGGCGGGCCGGCGCCGACGGGCTCGTCGCGTTCGTCGCCCGCGAGGACCCGCTCGACACCTATCTGGTGCACCATCCGGAGGCGGTGCTCGACGCACCCGTCGAGGCCACCGTCTTCGACCCGGGCAACCCCTATGTGCTCGCGCCGCACCTGTGCGCCGCGGCGGCCGAGGTGCCGCTGCGCACGGACGAGCTCGGGATGTTCGGGCCGGCCGCGCCGGCCCTGCTGGACGAGCTCGTGGAGCGGGGCGCCCTGCGCCGCCGAGCCTCCGGGTGGTACTGGACCCACGCCGAGCCGGCGAGCGGGCTGACCGACCTGCGCGGCACCGGCGGTGACCCGGTGCGCGTGGTCGAGTCCGGCACCGGCCGACTGCTGGGCACCGTGGACGCCGCGTCCGCCGACTCCACCGTGCACGAAGGCGCCGTCTACGTGCACCAGGGCGCGACCTTCGTCGTCGACGAGCTGTCCCTGGACGACGGCATCGCCCTGGTGACGCGGCGCGACGTGGACTACGGCACGTGGGCCCGATGGGTCACCACGACGCAGATCCGCCAGGTCCGTCACGAGCTGACGTGGGGCCCGGTGACATGGGGTTTCGGGGACGTGGACGTCACCAGCCAGGTGCTCGGCTACCAACGCAAGCGCGTCCCGGACCTGCAGGTGCTCGGCTCGTCCGACCTGGACCTGCCCGCACGAACCCTGCGCACCACCGCCGTCTGGTGGACAGCACCGCCTGAGGTCCTCGAGGCCGCCGGCGTGACCCTGGAGCAGACGCCCGGCGCCCTGCACGCCGCCGAGCACGCCTCGATCGGCCTGCTCCCCCTGCTCGCGACGTGCGACCGCTGGGACCTCGGTGGCCTGTCGACTGCCGTGCACGTCGACACCGGCACCGCCACCGTCTTCGTGCACGACGCGTACCCCGGAGGGGCCGGGTTCGCCGAGCGGGGGTTCGGCCTGGGCGCCGTCTGGCTGCGGGCCACGCGTGACGCGATCGCGTCCTGCCCGTGCAGCTACGGGTGCCCCGCCTGCGTCCAGTCGCCCAAGTGCGGCAACGGCAACGACCCGCTCGACAAGGCGGCTGCGATCCGGCTGCTCGACGTGGTCCTGGCTCACGCACCGGGCTCGACGGTCGGTCCAGAGGCGCTCGCACCGGGTTCGACGGCCGGTCCACGGACGCAGGAACCCGGCTCGACGGTCGATCGAGCACCGTCCGACCTGAGGCCGACGGTCGATCGGGCGGGGTCCGAGCCGCGCTGAGCGCGCGGTCACGGCGCCCGTGGGTCGACCGCAACCAGGCTCGGTCGCGCGTGGTCACGGCGTCCGCGGCCCGACCGCAACCGGGCGCGGTCCCGCGCGGGCGCGCGCTCGAGCGGCGCCAGCAGGCCCGTCCACCGTCACCTGCACGGTCACCGTTCCGAACGCTGCCGTCCCCGACGCGTCCGTCTCGCACCGCGTCGCGCGGCCGCCGTTGCGCTCGGCGACGGCGGCGGCGAGGACGCACGGGCCCCCGGCCGGTGCGGACGCGGGTTCGGCGTCGTCGGGGAACGCGGACTGCCGCTGCAGCCGTTCCGCGGCCGCGAGCGCCGCGAGGTCCGCAGCCGCCTGCGCACGTGCGTGCCCGAGGAACGACGCCGCCAGGACCCCGAGCAGCCCCGCGACCAGGACGACCACTGCGGCCACGCCGAGAACGAGAACGGTTCCGGACCCGCGGTCGCCGTGCGGACGCCGTCGCCACGCCGGCGCGACCTGCCCGGGTGGCGTGCTCACGGCTCCACCGGTGTGCTGCTGCGCGCCCGCGCCTCGAGACCGCCGAGGCCCCATGCGCCGGTCACGGGCCGGTCGACCGTGACCGTCACCCATCCGTCGGCGCGGACGACGGCGACGGACGCGCCGTCACCGGCCGAGCGTCTGACGACGCCCACCACGGTGGCATCGTCCTCACCGAGCGCGGCGCTGCGCGCACCGGCACGCGCCGCCTCGGTGCACCGCAGCTGGGTGGTGGCCGCCGTGGTGAGCAGCAGTACCAGCCCGAGGAGCACCACGACGCCGACCAGGCCGACCGCGAGCTCCACGGTGACGGCGCCCCGATCGGTGACTGCCCCGCGAGCGCCGCCCCCGGGAGGACGTCGCACCGCGCGGTCCCGCCGTCGCACCGGAGGCTCGGCGACAGCACGCGGCGTCACGACGACAGCGCGCGCCGCACGATGCCGAGCAGCAGTCCGCGCACCTCGTCGCTGCGCAGGATCGCCACCAGCAGCCCCGCGAACCCGACCGCCGCCAACGTGGCGATCGCGTACTCCGCGGTCGCCATCCCGGCGTCCCGCGCGCCCGCCCGCAGCGCCCACAGCCTCGCGACGACCCACCGCGCGAAGCCCCGGAGTGGCCCGACGCCGAGGGGACCCTCCGCGCCCGAGCTCGTCGTGCCGGCACGCACCGGCCCCACGTTCGCCACGTCAGCACGCACCGGCTCGCCGCTCGTCGTACCGGCACGCGCCGCCCCCGCGCTCGTGACGTCAGCACCGCTCGCCCCGGCATCGGCCACACCCGCACCGATCACGTCCGCACCCATCCACGTCTCCTTCCGACCAGGCCGGTCCCGCGACCGGCGGGCCGAGCCTGGTGGCCCGAGGCCCGGCGGCTCCCCGCCCACCGCAGGCCCGGATCGCCCACGGGATCGCCCCGGGCTGTGGACGGGTGGCGTGCCCGGTCACCCGAGCACGCGACCCGCGATCGACAGCACCACCGGCACCACACCCAGCAGCAGGAAGGCGGGCAGGAAGCACAGGCCCAGGGGCAGCACCAGCCAGACGCCGAGCCGCCCGGCCGCCGCTCGACCGGCAGCCCGGCGCCGGCGACGTGACGCCGCGGCGGCGGCGCGCAGGAGCGGTACCGGTGACGCCCCGGCCACCGCGGTGGGCTCCAGGGCGTCCGCCACCGCACGAGCTGCCGGCGGCGCGTCTGCCCACGCGGCCTGCCACGTCGACCCGAGCGTCAGCGCGCCCGCCGCGCGGCGCAGCGGGGCACCGACGCGCCCGGGAAGCGCGTCGGCGACGGTCGAGAGTGCTCGCGGCATCGGTGCACCCGCCGCCAGTGCGGCTGCGACCAGGTCCAGCAGCAGCGCCGGGTCCGGACCGGCCTCCAGCGCTCCGGACCCGCGCGGTGCGCCTCCCGGCCGCCACCGGGCGCACCCGGACCCGCGCCACCCGCGGCGTCGCCGGGCAGCGGCGGCGTCGTGCTCCCGCGACACGGGCGATCCTCGACCGACCGACCGCGCCCTGTCGCCGACGCACCACCACGGGGCGCTGCCGAGCACAAAGAGCGCCACGAGCACCACCGGGCCGCCGGTCACGGGGCTGCCGCTCTCCGTGCCCGGGCGACGAGGAGCCTGGTCCAGCCCCATCCCCCGGCGACGAGGCCGCAGCCCAGCACCCCGGACACCGTGCCGAGCCGGCCGTCGAGCAGCACGCCGACGGGGTCCGCGCCGGCGGCGGCGCCCAGCAGCACACCGAGCACGGGCAGCCCGAGCAGCACGCGCACCGATGCGCGCGGACCCGCGAGCGCCGCGGCGAGCTCCGCCTCAGCCTCCGCGTCGGCCGCGACTGCCGCGGCGACCTCGTCCAGCACGGCGGCGAGCGGAGCTCCCAGCTGCTGCGCCACGACGGCCGCTGCGACGACCGCCTGCGCCCGCGCCCGTTCACCGGGAGGCACCCCGCGACGTCGTCGACCACGGGCCGGCGGCGCAGCACCGTGCAGGAGCTGGTCAACCGTCGGGACTGCACCGCACGCGGACAGGCGGAGCGCTCGCGCCCACGCGTCGGCAGGTCGCGCACCGGCTCGCAGCAGGGTGCTGACGGTGGTGACGACTGCCGCCAGGTCGACCGTGCCGGTCGACGCACCACGGCGGGACGCCAGCCGCGCCGTCCAGCCGACGGGCGTCGCTCGGGCGCGCGCCGCCACCGCAGGAGGCGGTTGCTGCCGCTCCCCGCCGTCGGTCCGTGGCCGGGCCCCGTCCTGCGCTCCACCCCTGCCCGCCGAGGCCCACCCCCGCTGCTCGGCTGCGGGAAGGAACCCGCGCCGAACGCTCGGGCCCGCGACGAGCAGCACCGCCAGTGTCACGAGCAGCCCGAGGACGGCCGTCACGACGCAGTCCGGTCGAGGCGTGCCGCGAGGCGATCCCACGCCGGGCCGCGTTCCACGGCTCCCGCACCGTTGCAGCGCACAGCAGGCTCGACGGCCAGGGACCCGTCGTCGGCCCGGCGCACCACACCGATCTCGGTCAGCCGGCGCTGCGCCCGGTCCGGGCCGGCCCGGCGCAGGTGCAGCACCGCATCGACGGCGCTGACGGCCTGGGCTGCCAGGGCGTCCCGCGACATCCCGGCGAGGGCCGCCAGCGCCTCGAGCCGCGCCGGGACGTCGGCCGCCGTGTTGGCGTGCAGCGTCGCGCAACCGCCCTCGTGCCCGGTGTTCAGTGCCGCCAGCACCTCCCGGATCTCGGCACCGCGCGCCTCGCCGAGCACCAGCCGGTCGGGACGCATCCGCAGCGCCTCCCGGACGAGCCGCGCGAGGTCCACCGCACCGGCCCCGTCGACGTTGGCGTGGCGGGTGGTGAGGTGGACGACGTGCGGGTGGTCCGGCCACAGCTCGCCGGCCTCCTCCACGACGACGATCCGCTGGTCCGGCGGGACGGCGGTCAGGAGCGCTGCCAGCAGGGTCGTCTTGCCGGACCCCGTCGGGCCGGACAGCAGCAGGTTGGCGCGGCGGTGCACCAGCGCCTGCAGGAGCGGCATGACGGCGGGCGCGAGCGTGCCGCGGTCGACCAGCTCCTCCAGCGTGAACGGCTGCCGGCGCAGCACCCGCAGGCTCAGCACCGTGCACGGCCCCGCCAGCGGAGGCAGCACCGCGTGCAGCCGCGTCCCGTCGGGCAGGCGGGCGTCGACCGTCGCCGTCGCGTCGTCGAGCCGCTGGCCGCCCGATGCCGCCAGACGCACCGCCAGCTCCCGCACGTCGGCCACCGAGCCGAGGTCGGCGTCGGTGCGCACCAGGCGCCCGGCGCGCTCCACCCACACGTCGGCCGGTCCGTTGACCAGCACGTCGGTGACGAGCGGGTCGTCGAGCCACCGCTGCAGCGGCCCGGCGCCGAACAGCACCGCACGGACCTCCCGCACGGCCGTGGCCAGGGCGGACGGGCCGAGCAGCGTGCCTTCCTGGTGCACCGCGTCACCGACGAGCGCGGCCAGGAGCTCGTCCGACGGGACCGTCCCGCCGCCGCCGTCGGCTCCGCGACCGGACGCAGCAGAGGTCGAGGACACCGGCGGCGCTCCGAACCCGTCCTGCAACCGCGCGCGCACCCGCTCGGCGAGCTCTGTCAGCCCGTCGCCCGTCAGCACCGCCGCACCACGGGCCGCCGACCCGGGCTGCGCGTCCCGAGGCACCAGCCGCCCGGCACTCATCCGCTCACCACCGCGCCGTCATCCGAGCAGCCACGACGCCTCGACCTGCGCCGCGACCGCACGGGCTGCCCGAACCGCCGTCCCCCGGCTCGGCAGCGCGCCCCGCTCCGCCGCACGCGCGAGCCGGCGCGTCGTCCCGCCGGCCCAGAGCACGGGGAGGTCGACGGCGGCCGAGAGCTCCGCCACGGAGAGCCCGCCGGGACCCCGCCCGAGGACGACCAGCCCCACCGAGGCACCGGCCGCGACCAGCCGTGGTCGAACGGCGAGGGTGCCCGCGACCGACCTGAGGTCCCGCCGCGCCACCACGACCACGACGTCGCACGCCCCGAGCACGGCGGCACCGCCCGACGCGCCGCCCCGCGGCAGGTCCAGCACGATCGCGCCGACGGCACCGGCCAGCGCCTGCAGCACGTCGGCCACCAGACCGGGCTCGGGCTCGGAACCGTCCCGGTCGGCACTGAGCACCGCACAGGCGCCCCACCGCGGCAGCAGCGCGAGCACGTCCTCACCCGGCACGTCGCCACGCGCACCCGCCAGCTCCGGCCACCGCGCACCGTCGGCGTCCTCCACCCCGACGGTGACGTCCAGGCCGCCGCCCCCGGGGTCGAGGTCGACCAGCACCGTGCTGGTGCGGCGGGCCAGCCGGGCCGCGGTCAGCGCCGCCAGCGTGGACGTGCCGGCACCGCCGCGGGCTCCCACCACACCGACGACGGCGGCCCGCGGCGCGGGCCCCGCGCCGGTGGCGGCTGCGCCCGGCCCGGGCGGCAGCAGCACCCTGCTCGACGACATCACGCACCTCCTCAGCGGCCGCCCAGCCTGCCGTCCCGGCGCCGCGAACGGCGGCACCGGGGCGACGTCCCGACGCGGGCCGACGTGCGGAGCCGGGCTGTGGGTGGGTGGCCGCCGATACGCTCGCGGGAGCCGGCGCCCGTCGGGTGCCGCCGCAGCACGTGGTCCCGGGCCGCCGAGGAGGCCGATCGATGAGCGACGCCACCGCGGAGCCCACAGCCGACCCCGCCGCCGAGGAGCCCACGGGCGACCCCACCGCCGACCGCGCACCGGCCGACCCGCACCGGGCGGCGGCCTTCTTCGACCTCGACAAGACGATCATCGCCACGTCGTCGGCCACGGCCTTCTCGCGCCCGTTCCTCGCCGGAGGCCTGCTGACCAGGCGCGCGATGCTGCGCGCCGCCTACGCGCAGTTCCTGTACCAGGTGGGCGGCGCCGACGAGGTGCAGACGGAGCGCATGCGCGCCCAGCTGTCCCGGATGGTGACGGGCTGGGACGTGGACCAGGTCTCGGCCATCGTCGAGCGGACGCTGCACGAGTCGATCGACCCGGCGGTGTACGCGGAGGCGGTGGTGCTGATCGACGAGCACCACCGCGCGGGCCGGGACGTGATCGTGGTGTCGGCGTCGGGCCGGGAGCTGGTGGAGCCGATCGCGCGGCTGCTCGGCGCGGACGGCGTGATCGCCACGCACATGAGGGTCGCGGACGGGCGGTACACGGGGCTGATCGACTTCTACGCGTACGGGCCCGCCAAGGCGGAGGCGATGGCCGACCTCGCCCACCTCAGGGGGTACGACCTGCAGGCGAGCTACGCGTACTCCGACTCGATCACCGACGAGCCGATGCTCGCCGCCGTCGGCCACGCCGCGGTGGTCAACCCCGACCGGGCCCTGCGGCGGCTCGCCGAGGAGCGGGGCTGGGAGACGCTGCGGTTCGTCCGCCCGGTGTCGTTGCGGCTCATGTCGCGCCGCGACTCACGGACGGCGGCGGTCGTCCTGCTGCTGCTCCTGGCGGCGGGCGCTGTGGTGTGGGTCCTCGCGGGCCGGTGGCGCCGGAACGGCGGACGCGGCCGCGGACTCGGCTGAGCGCACGGCTCGTCCACATGCCGGTCCGCCGTCCCACCAGGTGACCGCGCCCCGGCCCTGACCTCGTCGGACACCGCCAGGGGTAGGCAGACGGCTCGGCAGGAGGTACCAAGGGTGCACAACTGAACGTGCGGGGGCACCCACGCGCAGGAGTGCCCACCTACAGGGCAGGTCGACCGGGCTGGACCCGTAGCGACCGAATCGGTGCACGCCATGTTCACCCCCGCACCTCGGTACCGACGGCGGCGTCCTGCGGGGCGCCGTCGCTGGCGTCCCCGGGCAGCCTCGACCCCGGGGCCGACCCGACCCCCGAGCGGTGCGACACGCTCGCATCCCGCGCGCCGACGGGCGCAACGGCCTCGCGTCGTGACAATGACCGCATGGTGGCTGCCCCCAGCGTCTCGTCGTCCATCACCGCGCGCCTGAAGGTGACGGCGCGCCCGACGGCGGTCAGCGAGCTGACCACCGCCATCGAGACCGCCGGCGGGATCGTCACGGCGCTCGACGTGCAGTCCTCGGGCCACGAGCAGATGACCGTCGACGTCACGTGCGCGACGCGCGGCGAGGAGCACGCGGCCACCATCGTCGCCGGGCTGGAGCAGCTGCACGGGGTCGTCGTCGAGCGGGTGTCCGACCGGACGTTCCTCATGCACCTCGGCGGCAAGCTGTCGATCGAGTCGAAGGTGCCGCTGCGCACCCGCGACGACCTGTCGATGGCCTACACGCCCGGCGTGGCCCGGGTCTGCGAGGCGATCGCGGCGCACCCGGAGGACGCCCGGCGGCTGACCATCAAGCGCAACACCATCGCCGTGGTGACCGACGGCACCGCCGTGCTGGGCCTCGGCGACATCGGCCCCCTTGCGGCGCTGCCCGTGATGGAGGGCAAGGCCGTGCTGTTCAAGCGGTTCGCCGACATCGACGCGTTCCCGATCGCCCTGGACACCACGGACGTCGACCAGATCGTCGAGACGGTGGTGGCGATCGCCCCGGTGTTCGCGGGCATCAACCTCGAGGACATCAGCGCGCCGCGGTGCTTCGAGGTGGAGCGCCGGCTGCGCGAGCGGCTGGACATCCCCGTGTTCCACGACGACCAGCACGGCACGGCGATCGTGGTGGTCGCGGCGCTGACCAACGCGCTGAAGGTGGTGGGCAAGGCGATCGGGGACGTGCGGATCGTGCTGTCCGGCGCCGGGGCGGCCGGGACCGCGGTGCTGAGGCTGCTGCTCGCGGCGGGTGCCCGCGACGTGGTCGTCGCCGACATCGACGGCGTGGTGCACCCCGCGCGGCCCGGGCTGGCGCCGTCCTTGCGGTGGACGGCGGAGAGCACCAACCCGCGCGGCGTCACGGGGACGATCGCGCAGGCGCTGGCCGGGGCCGACGTGTTCATCGGCGTCAGCGCACCGGACGTGATCACGGGCGACGACGTGGCGACGATGGCCGACGACGCCATCGTCTTCGCGCTGGCGAACCCCCGACCCGAGGTGGACCCGGACGACGCCGCCCGGCACGCCGCGGTGGTGGGCACCGGCCGTTCCGACTTCGCCAACCAGATCAACAACGTTCTCGCCTTCCCCGGGGTGTTCCGGGGGCTGCTCGACGCGCAGTCGCACAAGGTCACCGAGCACATGCTGCTCGCGGCGGCCAACGCGCTGGCGTCGGTGGTGCGCGACGACGAGCTCAACCCGACGTACATCGTCCCCAGCGTGTTCAACCCGGAGGTCACCCGCGTCGTCGCCGCCGCCGTGGCGAACGCTGCACGCCTCGCCGAGTGGGGCTGATCACAACCCGCGGTCCTCGCACTGGTCAGCGCCCCGCACCGGACCATTCGTCCCAGGAATGACCCCCGGCGAGCCGTCACCCTGGTCGGGTGCTGACCATCCCGCAGACCGTGGACCTCGAGGCGGACGCCGCGCACCACAAGGTGGACCTCACGCACCGGCCGGGGGTGTTCCTGGTGCGCACCATGCTCGCCGGCGCCTACATCGGCATCGGCGTGCTGATCATGGTGACCGCCGGCGGGCCGCTGGTGCAGGCCGCATCGCCGTGGGCGCCGTTGGTCCAGGGCCTGGTGTTCGGGGTGGCGCTGACGATCGTGGTGGTCGCCGGGGGTGAGCTGGCCACCTCGGCGATGATGATCCTGACGCAGGGGGTGTTCCGGCGGTCGGTGCGGCCGGGGCGGGCGGCGCTGACGCTGCTCGCGGTGCTCGTCGGCAACCTGGTCGGTGCCGCGGTGTTCGCGGCCCTGCTGCGGGGCTCCGGGGTGCTGGCGCCGACGACGGCGGCGGGCAAGACGATCGCCGCGATGATCGAGCACAAGGCGGCCGAGACCACGGGCCAGCTGTTCGTCCGCGGCATCCTGTGCAACCTGCTGGTCTGCCTGGCGATCTGGTGCGCCGGCCGACTGGAGAACGAGGGCGCCAAGATCGCCGTCATCTTCGCCTGCGTCATGGTGTTCATCACGTCGGGCTTCGAGCACGTGGTCGCCAACATGACCACCTTCTCGTTCGGCCTGATCGCGGGGCTGCCGCACGCGACCGTCGGGGAGTTCGCGCGGAACCTGCTGGCCGTCGGGCTGGGCAACCTGGTCGGCGGCGGGCTGCTGGTGGGCGCGTCGTACGCCTACGGCGTGCACGGGCCGCGCGGTGCGGCGTCGGACGCGAAGCCGGGTGCCGTCGAGCCGATGCCGGGCGCCTCGGCCGTCGCGGACCCGGAGATCGACGAGCAGCTGACCCCGGTCGCCGCCGCTCGCTGACGCCTCGGCACCCCGTGCGGGTGCCCTCACCTGCGCGGTCGCATCGCGGCGCGCCCGCCCGTGCGAGGGCGCGCCGGGCCGCAGCGCAATAGCGTGACCTCGACGCGCCCGCGCAGGGCGCCGACGACCAGCCGAGGAGCATGCGCGCGATGAGCACCAGCGACCCCCAGGACCGCCCCGCTCCGACCGAGCCCGTGTCCCCGGCACCGGACGCCGGCGCCGCTGCCGGCACGGCGCCGACCCGCCCCGCCGGCACCGCAGCCGGCACCGAGCCCAGCACCGAGCCCGGCACAGCACCCGGCAGCGAGCCTGCCGCCGCGCACGAGAGCGCGGCACCGGCGGACCTGCCGCCGTCGGGCGAAGGTCTGACCGTCACCGACGAGACCGCGCACCGGCACGCGCAGGCGCGGCCGCTGCCGACCCCGCCGGAGCCGGAGGCTGCCGACCGCCGCCTGCCGCCGCCGCGGTTCACCGCCGCCCGGTCGGAACGCCAGGAGCCGGCACCGGACTCGCGCAGCACCACGGCGCTCCCCGCAGCGGGCGCACCAGTCTCCACCCCGGCCCGCGACGTGCCCCCGGCGCCGACGCCCGGGCCGGCGCTCGCGGCCGGCGCGGCCGCAGGTGCGGCGGGTGCGGCCGGTGCGGCCGGTGCGGCGGGTCGGCCGGGTGAGCGCACCGGCGCCGCGCCGCTCGCCACCCCGGCCACCGTCGCGTCGACGCCGGGAACCGCGGACGACGGGACGCTCTTCCCGGACCCCAACGCACCGCGCACCATCGGGGCGGGCACCCACGTGCTCGGCCTGATCGTGGGACTGCTGCTGCCGGCCGTCGCCGCCGTCGTCACGCTGCTCGGGGTGTCCCGCATCCTGTCCGTCGAGGCGGACGGCTGGGTGGCACGGGTCGAGGTGCTCGGCATCGTGCTGGTGACGCTGGGCGCGCTGCTGCTGGCCGCGGTGGCGCTGCTGTCCCTGTGGACGCCGTGGGTCGGCTACACGGGCGGGGTGCTGCTGACGCTGGCCGGGGCGCTGGCGCTGTTCGCACCGGGCGTCAGCCGCAACGCGATGCTGCACGTGGTCAGCACCGAGGGGTGGCAGCCCACCGTGGTGCAGACGTCGGTCGCGGCGACGTCGGGCACGTTGCTGGTGATCGGGGTGATGGTGCTGGCCAGCGGCATCGTGTCGCACGTCGCCCGCCGGCACGGGATCCACCTCGGTGCCTTCCGGGAGCGCAACGCCCACTGAGGTCCAGCCCGACCCGCAGGCACGAGATCTGGGGCTAAAGTCCCAGTCACTCGACCGATCGCATCATCGTCGCTGCGGAGGAGACACCGTGACCGAGCCGGACACCGGGGACAACGGCCTGGAGAACCTGCTGACGGAGGAGCGCCGGTTCCCGCCGTCCCCGGAGTTCGCCGCCCAGGCGAACGCCACCCGGGACCTGTACGCGTGGGCCAACGCCGACCCGGAGGGGTCGTGGGCGGAGCAGGCGCGCCTGCTGCTGAGCTGGAGCACGCCGTTCACGCAGACGCTGGACTGGTCGGACGCGCCGTTCGCCAAGTGGTTCGCCGACGGGACGCTGAACGCCTGCGTCAACGCGGTGGACCGGCACGTCGAGGCGGGCAACGGCGACCGCGTCGCGCTGCACTTCGAGGGCGAGCCGGGCGACACGCGCACGCTGACCTACGCCGACCTGCTGCGCGAGGTGTCGCGGGCCGCCAACGCCCTGGAGTCCCTGGGCGTGCGGACGGGCGACCGGGTGGCGATCTACCTGCCGCTGATCCCCGAGGCCGTGATCACCATGCTGGCGTGCGCGCGCATCGGCGCCCCGCACTCGGTGGTCTTCGGCGGCTTCTCCGCCGAGGCGCTGCACTCGCGGATCCTCGACGCCGAGGCGACGCTCGTGGTCACCGCCGACGGCGGTTACCGCCGCGGCCACCCGAGCGCGCTCAAGCCCGCGGTCGACGAGGCGCTCGCCAAGGGCGCCCCCACCGTCCGCAACGTCCTGGTGGTCCGCCGCACCGGCCAGGACGTCGACTGGACCGACGGCCGCGACGTGTGGTGGCACGACGTGGTGGACGGCGCCTCCGACCAGCACACCGCGGTCGACCTGCCGGCGGAGCACCCGCTGTTCATCCTCTACACGTCGGGCACCACCGGGAAGCCGAAGGGCATCTTCCACACCACCGGCGGGTACCTGACGCAGGCGGCGTTCACGCACCTGAACGTGTTCGACCTCAAGCCCGACACGGACGTGTACTGGTGCACCGCCGACATCGGCTGGATCACCGGGCACACCTACGTCGTCTACGGCCCGCTGGTGAACGGCGCCACGCAGTTGATCTACGAGGGCACGCCGGACACCCCGGACCGCGGCCGCTGGTGGGACATCGTCGAGAAGTACAAGGTCTCCATCCTCTACACGGCGCCGACGGCGATCCGCACGTGCATGAAGTGGGGCGACGACATCCCGGCGGCACGCGACCTGAGCAGCCTGCGCGTGCTGGGGTCGGTCGGTGAGCCGATCAACCCCGAGGCGTGGATGTGGTACCGCCGCGTGATCGGCGGCGACCGCACCCCCGTGGTCGACACGTGGTGGCAGACCGAGACCGGCGCGATCATGATCACCCCGCTGCCGGGGGTCACCGAGGCGAAGCCCGGCTCCGCGCAGGTGCCGCTGCCGGGCATCGCCGCCGAGGTGGTGGACGACGAGGGGCACCCGGTGCCCAACGGCGCCGGTGGCTACCTGGTGATCGCCAAGCCGTGGCCGTCGATGCTGCGCGGCATCTGGGGCGACCCGGACCGGTACGTCGACACCTACTGGTCCCGGTTCCGCGGCCTGTACTTCGCCGGCGACGGCGCCAAGAAGGACGAGGACGGCGACATCTGGCTGCTCGGCCGCGTGGACGACGTGATGAACGTGTCCGGCCACCGCTTGTCGACCACCGAGATCGAGTCGGCGCTGGTCTCGCACCCGTGGGTGGCCGAGGCCGCGGTGGTGGGCGCGCACGACGAGACGACCGGCCAGGCCGTCGTCGCCTTCGTCATCCTGCGCGCCGGCTCCGAGGGACTCGACAAGGGCCCCGACGAGGTGGAGACGGAGCTGCGCAACCACGTCGCCACGCAGATCGGCCCCATCGCCAAGCCCCGGCAGATCCTCGTGGTGCCCGAGCTGCCGAAGACACGCTCCGGCAAGATCATGCGGCGGCTGCTGCGGGACGTGGCCGAACACCGGCAGGTCGGGGACTCCACCACGCTGGCGGACGCCTCGGTGATGGAGCTGATCTCCCAGGGCCTCGCCAAGGGCGCCTGACCGCTTCGGCCGAGCCGGGGTTCCCGCCAGGGCTCCGGCTCAGCCGCCGGCCGCCTCGTTGGCGGGGCTGCGTGCCAGCACCACGCACCCCGCCAGCGCGACGCCGACCGCGAGCACCACCGCGGGCAGCCAGCCCGCCCGCACGGTGTCGCCGAGGAACGCCGCGCCGACCAGGCCCGGCACCAGCACCTCCACCACGGACACGGTGGCGGCCGCCAGCCCTACCGGGCCGCGCTCGAGCGCCCGGACGTAGGCGACCACGGCGATCACGCCGCAGCCGACGACCACGGCGGCCATCGGCTGCAGCACCACGTGCAGCAGCGGACCGTCGGTGCGGGCGCCGCGGGCGCCGATCGCCACCCCGGCGTAGCCGAGGGCGCTGACCAGGCCGAGCAGCCACGCCGGCCCCGTGGCGTACGCCGCGGCGAGCAGCACCGCGAGCGCACCCGCCCCGACGACCGTCGCGGTGAGGAACACGCCGTGCGCCTGCACGGGCGGCTGGTCGCCCGAGGCGGCGGCCAGCACGACGAGGGAGAGCACCACGCCGACCGCGGCGGCCAGGTCGACCGGCCGCAGCGGGGCGCCGAGGAACGGCCGGGCGAGGAGCACGACGACGACGACGGAGGCTGCGATCACGGTCTCCACCGCGAACAGCGGCAGCCGCGCGAACGCCAGCAGCGACAGCAGGAAGCACGCGCCGTCCAGCGCGAGACCACCGAGCACCAGCGGGTTGCCGAAGGCCGCCATGCCGTGCGCCCGGCGCGTGCCGACCGCCTGCATGATCGTCGCCACGCCGTACCCGATGCTGGCGCCGACCGCCGCGAGGAGCCCGACGATCATGCGGTGGTCCGGCCGAGGAACCGGCCGATCACCGGGATCTCCGTGACGCCCTCGGCACCCGCCATCACCAGCGCCTGCGTGCCGACGAACTCGGCGGCGTCCAGCACCACGTACCGCGGCTGCCAGGACGGGCCGAACTTCTCGTTGAAGCTGGCCAGCGAGCTCATCTGGGTCTGCTGCGACAGCCGCTGCAGCATCGGCCGCACCAGGTCCTCCCACCGCGAGTCGCCACGGCCACCGAGCACGTCCCGCATCACCGCGAAGTTCAGGCCGACCGCCCGCTGACCGCGCGCCGCCACCTCCTGGATGGTGCGCACCACCGTGAAGTCGATCAGCCCGTTGGGCAGGTCCGGCACGTCGAGCCGGCGACGCATCACGTCCAGGGACCACCCGTCGATACCGGGCGCCGGCGCCCACTGGCAGAAGGCGTCCACCCGGCCCTCCGGTGACGTGGTCACCGAGAGCATCAGGCCGACGTCGTGCGGGTCGAACAGGCGGGACAGCGTCATGGAGAACCCGCGCTCGGCCTCGCCGCGCCGCGACTGGTCGGCGACCTCCTCGATCTGCTGCCGCAGCGCCGGGTCCACCGCCGTCGACTCGACGAACGTGGTCGTGTAGCCGGCCTTGCCGACCCGGTTCACGGCCTGCCGCAGCGACTTGCGGGCGTGCCCCTCGAGGCTGAAGCCCGGGCAGTCGACGATCGCCTCGTCGCCCAGGTACACCGAGCGCAGCCCGCTGGCCTCGTAGACCGGCAGCCAGTCGGCCGAGGCGCCGAGCACCGCGACGGACCAGCCGCAGTCGACGGCGTAGTCCAGGAACTCCGCCCACGCGTCGGCCTGCTCCCCCGGCGGGCCGATCGGGTCGGGCGACACCAGGCAGACGCCGCCGCGGACCGCGTGGGCCACCACCGACTCGCCGACGAAGAACCAGTCCTTGTCGTCCCGCAGCGCGAAGTAGTCCAGCGTGCCGCGGCCCCACCGCTCGATCACCCGGCGGGCGCGCTCCCGCTCGTTCAGGTGCGCCGCGGTGTGCAGCCGTCCGGGGCGCTGCGGCGACATCACGAACCAGACGAGCGCGACGACGAAGACGACGACGAGGGCCAGGTCGATGTCCGCCGACAGGTCCCGCAGCGCCGACCGGTGCTCCGGCTCGGAGCGCAGCACGAGCCGGAACAGCACCTCCGCGGCACCGGTCAGCAGCAGCCACGTGCCGGCGATCAGGGCGACCCGCCGTGCCTCGCGGCGGGTGGCCCGCACGGGGAACGACCGGCGCTGCAGCGCCAGCCAGACCGCGGCGCCCAGCACCAGCACGGTCGGGATCACGTCCACGCGGTGCGCCAGGTGCAGCACCGCGGAGACGGCCAGCACCGCGAGCGTGCCGGCCCACGCGATCGAGTGCCCGCGGCGCAGGCCGCGCGACGTGCCGAGCATCACCACGGCCGCGAGCACCAGCGACGGGCGCGCCACGTGCGGCCGGGCGTTCCAGGCCACCTGACCCAGCACCGCGACGGGCTGCCACAGGTGCGGCCGCGCGGCGGAGATCAGCGTGATCACCGCGAGCGCGAGGATCGCGCGGGACGCGACCGTGCGGACACGCACCTGACGACGGTGCCGGGCGAGGGCCTCCATCCGGTCGTCCGTGGCCACCCGCCCGGCCCCTCGAGAGCCTGCTGTCGCCGCCGTCGCCACGGCCCCAGTCTCGCACCGACCCGGCCGTCGCATGGGGCAGGATCGGCCCGGTGAGGAGCGACGCCGACCCCGTGCTGCCGCCGGACGTGCTGCACGAGCTCGGTCAGGGCGGCGACTTCCTCGGGTCCTGGTGGACGGCGGTGGGGCTCGCCCTGCTGACGGCGGTGCTGGTCACGGTCGCGGTCCGCCGGCGGCGCCCGCGTCCCGGGCGGCGACGTCGACGGGTCTGGCCCGCCTGGACGGCGGCGGTGACCGCCCTGGTGCTGTGCCTGGCGATCGCCACCAACGTGGTGGTCGGGTACATGCCGAGCGTGGCGGCGGCACGCGTGACCCTGGCGGGCTGGGGCATCGGGCACGCGCACGCCCTGCCGCACGGCATCCCCGTCGCCAACGCGGCGTCGGTGGCGACCGGGGCCACGCAGCCGGTCACCATCCCGGCGCCGCCGGAGCTGCGGATGGGCACCGCACCGAGCTGGGTGTACACGCCGCCGGGGTACGCGGAGAGCGCCGACCGGTACCCCGTGGTGTACCTGGTCCACGGCAGCCCCGGGCACGCCGGCGACTGGTTCGCGGCCGGCAACGTCGGGCACGCGATGGACACGCTGCTGGCGCACGGGCTGGTGCAGCCGATGATCGTCGTCTCGGTCGACGTGAACGGCACCGGCCCGGCCGCCCGGGACACCGAGTGCCTCGACTCCACCACCGGCGGGGCGCTCGTCGAGACGTACCTGACCACCGTCGTGGTCCCGTACGTGGACACCCACCTGCGCACGGTGGCCGACCGCACCGGGCGGGCGTTCGGCGGCTTCTCCTCCGGCGGGTTCTGCGCCCTCGACCAGGTGCTGCGTCACACCGGGCTGTACAGCACGCTGCTGGCGATGGCGCCCTACGGCGACCCCGGCACCGGCGGCACGGCGATGCTGGCCACGGGTGCCGAGTGGGCGACCCACCACGTGACGGCGTACGCACCCACCATCCCGTTGCCGCACCCCGTCGCCGCCTTCGTCGCGGTGGCGGGTGCCGACCACGGTCAGGACTCCCGGGACGCCCGCACGATCGCGGCCGCCCTGCGCGAACGCGGTCAGGACGTGGTGCTGCACGTCGCCCGTGGCGACGTGCACACCTGGAACATGGCACGCGCGACGCTGCCGTACGCGCTGGTGTTCGCCTCGCACCACCTGAGCGCCGCCTGAGCTCTCATGGCGCCGGCACAGGATCCGTGCGCACCATGAGGCGGTGAACCCCGGCCGGCCCCGCCCGTGGTGAGCTCCGTGCGGTCCCCGATCAGCCGGCTCGCCGACCCGCCGAGGCTGCTGCGCGCCCGCTGGCCGGTGGCCGTGGCGGCCGGGCTGACCGCCGCCGGTGTGCTGCTGGGCCGCCGCTCGGGGGGCCGGCGCTGGACGCTCGGTACGGGCGGCGCGCTCGCGCTGACCACGGCGCTCGCGGTCAACCGGTACGTCGGCTACGTGCCGACCCCGGGCGCCGTCGGCATGTACCTGGCGAGCTGGTCGGCCCGGCTGCACCGCAGCACGCCGCCCCCCGGCACCGTCCGCACGTGGCGGCAGGCGGAGGACGGCTCCGGACGGGTGCTCGCGGCGCAGGTGCCGGTACCGCGCGAGCTGCGGCTGCCCGCCTCGATCACGTGGGTGTGGACGCCGCCGGGCTACGACGACGAGCCGGAGCGCCGGTACCCGCTGCTGCTGATGCTGCACGGCACGCCGGGGTCGTCCGCCGACTGGTTCGCGGCGGCGGAGGTGCCCCGGCTGCTGGACGAGCTGGTCACCTCAGGCGCGATCCCGCCCGTGGTGGCGGTGGCGCCGGACCTCAACGGCACCGGCCTGTCGTGGCTCGACACGGAGGGCCTGGACTCGACCACCGGCGGCGCCCAGATCGAGACGTTCCTGTGGCAGGTGCTGCTGCCCTGGGTGCAGCAGCACCTCCGGGTCAGCGACGACCGGCGGCGGCGGATGCTCGCCGGGTTCTCGGCCGGCGGCTTCGCTGCCCTCGACCAGGGGCTTCGGCACCCGGAGCTGTTCGCGACGCTGCTGACGTTCGAGCCGTACGGCGACCCGGGCCTGGGCGGGCGGCTGATGCTGCGGACGCCGGAGGAGTGGGCCGAGCACGACGTGTCGTCGTACGTCGGCGACGTGCCGCTTCCGCCGGACCTCGGCGTGTTCGTCGACATCGCCGGCCATGCGCGCGGGCGCACCAACGGCCAGGTCGCCCGCTCGATCGCCGGCGTGCTGCGGGCGCGCGGCGCCCAGGTGCTGGTGCGCAACGAGCCGGGGCACGACCACACCTGGGTGATGGCCAAGCACGGGCTGCCGCACGCCCTGGCGTTCGCCGCCTCCCGGCTGCCCGCCGACGAGCGCCGGCTCACGACCGAGCCGGCGCGGCACCCTCGACGACCGTCGGCGCAGCCTGCGCCGCCGGCGCGCGAGCCCGGGCCGCCGCCGACGAGCGCGCCCGACGCGGCCTGACACCCCTACAGCGCGAGCGTCCGCCGCAGGTTGCGCACCGCCTCCCGGCCGGCGCGGTTGGCCCCCACCGTCGACGCGCTGGGCCCGTACCCGACCAGCTGGATCCGCGGGTCCGCCACCACCTGCGTGCCGTCCATCACGATCCCGCCGCCCGGCGCCCGCAGCCCCAGCGGTGCCAGGTGGTCCAGCGACGCGCGGAACCCGGTGGCCCACAGCAGCGTCCGGGCGGGCACGTGGGCCGGGCCGGTCACCCACCCGTCGGCCGCCGGGTCGGGGTGGTCCCACTCGACGCCGTCCGGGACGATCCGGTCGAACATCGGCCGGGCGCGCAGCACGCCGGACTCGATGCCGGCGCGGTACGCGGCCGTCAGCGGCAGCCCGGTGACGCTGACCACGCTCGCCGGCGGCAGCCCCGCCCGGGTGCGGGCGTCCACCTGCGACACCGACTCGCGGCCGTGCTCGGGCGTGAACTCGGCGTCGATCCACTGCGGGGGCCGCCGGGTGACCCACGTGGTCGGCGTGAACGGGGCGATCAGCAGCAGCAGCTGCACCGCCGAGGTGCCTCCACCGACCACCACCACCGGCCCGTCGGCCAGCTCCTCCGGCGTGCGGAAGTCGTGGGTGTGCAGCTGTCGTCCGGCGAACGTCGACCGTCCGGGATAGGCCGGCCAGAACGGCTTCTGCCACGTGCCGGAGGCGTTGACCAGGCCGCGGGTGCGCCAGACGACCTCCGCGTCGGACCCGTCGAGCACCCGGCTGCGCACCAGCAGCCGGCCGCCGCCGTCGTCGGACACCCGCTCCACCCGCACCGGACGCTGCACCTGCAGGTCGTACGCGTCCTCGTACTGCGCGAAGTAGTACGGCACCGCCTGCGCCGCCGGCTCGGACTCGTCGGGCACGTGCAGCGGCATGCCGGGCAGCTCGTGCACCCGGTGCGCCGCCGCCATGGTCAGCGCCGGCCAGCGGTGCTGCCAGGCGCCGCCCGCGCGCGGGTTGTCGTCGAGCACCACGAACGTCGCCCGCGCCTGCTCCCAGCCGCGCGAGCCGACGGCCACCAGTCCGGTGCGGCGCAGGTGGTAGGCCGCCGAGAGCCCGGCCTGCCCGGCACCGACCACCACCACGTCCACGTCGACCGTCCGGGGACCCGCAGGCGGCCCGGAACGCCGTGACCGGCGCGACCCGGACGGCGGGGCGGGCGTGGACTCCATCGCCCGCCCACGGTAACCCAGCCCCCGGCGCCCCTGCCGTCCGTGCGCGCCCCGTGATGGGATCGCCCCATGCACCCCGAGCAGCTGACCGGTCCCCTGCCGGCGGCCACCGCCGCCCGGGTGCGCGCGCTCGCGGCCCGCGCCGAGGCGGCGGACGGCATCGCGCCGCTGTCCGAGGAGCCCCTGCTGCGCCTGACCGACCCGGAGGCGCCCGTGCGGCACCTGCTGGTGCACGAGCCCGGCGTCCCGGAGATCCGCGGGTACGCGCAGCTGGCGCTGGACGACGCAGCGGCACCGCTGGTCGAGCTGGTGGTGGACCCGTCGTCCCGCCGCCACGGCGTGGGTCGCGAGCTGCTCGCCGCCGCGCACCGCATCGCCGGTCGGCCGCCGCTCGTGTGGGCGCACGGGGACCTGCCCGCGGCGCGGGCCCTGGCGACGGCCGCGGGCCTGGTGCCCGTGGAACAGCTGTGGCGGATGCGCGCGCCGCTGGCCGTCCCGCCGCCGGCACCGTCGCTGCCGGACGGCGTCCGGGTGCGGGCCTTCGTGCCCGGACAGGACGAGGACGCCCTGGTCGGGCTCAACGCGCGGGCGTTCGCCGACCACCCCGACCAGGGGCGGTGGACGCGTCACGACGTGCTGGCCCGGGAGGCGGAGCCCTGGTTCGACCCCGCCGGCCTGCTGCTCCTGGAGCGCGGCGGGGTGCCGGTCGGATTCGTCTGGACCAAGGTGCACCCGGCGGGGGACCTGGAGCCCGGGCCCGTCGGCGAGCTGTACGTGGTGGGCGTGGACCCGGACGCGCAGGGGGCGGGGCTCGGCGGCGTGCTGACGGCGCTGGGCCTGCGGCTGCTGGCGGGACGAGGACTGACCGCCGCGGTGCTGTGGACCTCCGGGGACAACGTGCGTGCCGTCCGCACCTACCGTCGCGCCGGCTTCGAGCCGGTGGTGGTGGACGTGCGGTACGGACCCCGCCTGACGTCCGACGGCGCCGCACCGGACGTCGGCGGACCCGCCGCGCCCCCGGCCTAGCCGGGCCCACCGGACCGGACCCGCGCGAGGGTGCCACGATGGGCGCATGAGCGACGCGACCGTGCTCCAGAACTCCTTGGCGGCCACCATCGCCGAGCACCTGGACACCTCCGCCATGCCGGTGGTCCCCGTGGACACGACCCCGCTGCCGGAGGGCCGGTTCCTCGACCGCGAGCTGTCCTGGCTGGCGTTCAACCAGCGGGTGCTGGAGCTGGCGGAGGACCCGACGGTCCCGCTGCTGGAGCGCGTGCGGTTCCTGGCGATCTTCGCGTCGAACCTCGACGAGTTCTTCATGGTGCGGGTGGCCGGTCTCAAGCGACGCATCGCCACCGGCATCGCCGTCACGGCCGCGTCGGGCCTGTCCCCGCGGCAGGTGCTCGAGGCGATCAGCGAGCGGGCGCACCAGCTGATGACCCGCCACGCGCAGGTGTTCACCGAGCAGGTGCAGCCCGCGCTGGCCGCGGAGGGCATCACCATCGTCCGCTGGGACGACCTGGGCGACGCCGAGCAGGACCGGCTGCACAAGTACTTCCGCCGGCAGATCTTCCCGGTGCTGACCCCGCTGGCCGTCGACCCGGCGCACCCCTTCCCCTACATCTCCGGGCTCTCGCTGAACCTCGCCGTCTCGGTGGTGAACCCCACCAGCGGCAAGGAGCACTTCGCCCGCGTCAAGGTGCCGCCCCTGCTGCCGCGGTACGTCGCCGTGGACGCGTCCGGCCGGCCGAGCGCCCCGGACCTGCAGACCGCCGCGGTGGAGAAGGGCCCGACCAGCTTCGTACCGGTCGAGGACGTGATCGCCCAGCACCTGGACTACCTGTTCCCCGGCATGGAGATCCAGGAGTTCCACACGTTCCGCGTCACCCGCAACGAGGACGTGGAGGTCGAGGAGGACGACGCCGAGAACCTCCTCAAGGCGATGGAGAAGGAGCTGCTGCGCCGCCGGTTCGGCCCGCCGGTGCGGCTCGAGCTCGCCGCCGGCACCAGCGCACGCGTGCGCAAGCTGCTCGTCCGTGAGCTGGCGATGGCCGAGGAGGACGTCTACGAGCTCCCCGCCCCGCTGGACGCCACGGGCCTGAACCTGATCGCGGACCTGGACAGGTCGTCCCTGCACTTCCCCACCTACGTGCCGACCACGCACCGGCACCTGGCCGAGGTGGAGTCGGCGACGCCGACGGACGTGTTCGCGGCGATCCGCGCGCGGGACATCCTGCTGCACCACCCGTACGACTCGTTCTCCACGTCGGTGCAGGCCTTCCTCGAGCAGGCCGCCGCCGACCCGCAGGTGCTGGCGATCAAGCAGACGCTGTACCGGACGTCGGGCGACTCCCCGATCGTCGACGCGCTGATCGACGCCGCCGAGGCCGGCAAGCAGGTGCTGGCGCTGGTGGAGATCAAGGCCCGGTTCGACGAGCAGAACAACATCTCCTGGGCCCGCAAGCTCGAGCAGGCGGGCGTGCACGTGGTGTACGGCATCGTCGGGCTGAAGACGCACTGCAAGCTGTCTCTCGTCGTGCGCCAGGAGAGCGACGGCCTGCGCCGGTACAGCCACGTCGGCACCGGCAACTACCACCCCAAGACGGCGCGCCTGTACACCGACCTGGGCCTGCTGACCTGCGACCCGGAGGTCGGCCAGGACCTGACCCGCCTGTTCAACCAGCTGTCCGGCTACGCCCCCAAGTCCCGGTTCCACCGGCTGCTGGTCGCCCCGCGCTCGGTGCGGGCCGGCCTGATCGAGCGGATCGAGCGCGAGGCCGCCTCGGCCCGCGCCGGCCGGACGGCGTGGATCAAGATCAAGGTCAACTCGATGGTGGACGAGGCCACCATCGACGCGCTGTACCGGGCCTCGATGGCCGGCGTGCCGATCGACATCAGCGTGCGCGGCATCTGCGCGCTGCGGCCCGGCGTGCCGGGTCTGTCCGAGACGATCCGGGTGCGCTCGATCCTCGGCCGGTTCCTCGAGCACTCGCGGATCTTCGCGTTCGCGCACGCCGACGGCACGCCCGAGGACGGGTTCGACTTCGCCGGCCCCGAGGTGTTCATCGGCTCCGCCGACCTGATGCACCGCAACCTCGACCGCCGGGTCGAGGCCCTGGTGCGGGTGGCCGACCCCGACCACGTCGTGGAGCTGCTCGACCTGATCGACCTGCAGATGGACGACGGCGTCTCCTCCTGGCACCTGCTGCCCGACGGCGCGTGGGAACGGCACTCGACCGGGCCCGAGGGACCGCTGGCGGACGTGCAGGCGGTGCTGATCGCGCGGCAGCGGCGCCGGCCCGGGCTCGGCCAGTGAAGGCAGCAGCTGCGCCGGTCGTCGTCGAGGCGGCCGGCGCGCTCGTGTGGCGGGTGCGTCGCGGCAGGCTGCAGGTGGCGCTGGTGCACCGCCCGCGGTACCGGGACTGGTCGTGGCCCAAGGGCAAGCTGGAGGCCGACGAGACGGCGGTGGAGGCCGCCGCACGCGAGGTGGCCGAGGAGATCGCGCAGGACGTGGTGCTCGGCATGCCCCTGCCGCAGCAGGAGTACAAGCTGCGCGACGGTCGCATCAAGCGGGTGCAGTACTGGGCCGCGCAGGTCGCCGGGCGGTCCGACGCCCCGGCGGTGCACGCCAGGCACCCGGTGCCCCCGGCCGCGCGCACCGAGATCAACGACGTGCGCTGGTTCGACGCCCCGGACGCCGCGCGGCAGCTGACCCGCTCCTCCAACATGGCGCCGCTCGACGCACTGATCGACGCCTACGCCAAGCGCCGCCTGGACACCCGGGCGCTCGTGGTGGTGCGGCACGGGTCCGCCCGCAAGCGGGCCGCGTGGACGGGGACGGAGGCGGACCGACCCCTGACGTCCGACGGTGAGCGGCAGTCGGGCCACCTGGTGCCGCTGCTGTCCGCGTTCGGCGTCACCGGCATCGTCTCCAGCGAGTGGCTGCGCTGCGCGGCCACCGTCCAGCCGTACGCGCAGGCCGCCGGCATCCCCGTGCGCACGTCGCCCACTCTCACCGAGCTCGGCCACCGCACGAGCCCGGGGCTGGTGGCTGCGGAGGTCGCGGACCTCATCCGCGGGCGCCACGACGTCGCCCTGTGCACCCACCGACCCGTGCTGGCCACCGTCATGGACGTGATCGCCGAGCACTCCCGCCGCGAGGTGGCCGACGGGTTGCCTGCCGAGGACCCGTTCCTGCACCCCGGTGAGATCCTCGTGGCCCACGTGGCCGACACGATGCCCGGCCCACGGGTGGTGGCCACCGAGCGCCACCGGCACGTCTGAGGCAGGACCGGCCGGGTCCCCGCGGAAGGCGCGGGCCGGCGGGCCGCCCTGCAGGCGGATCAGCCGATCAGCGGTCGCAGCGCGAGGTAGCAGAGCGCCGCGACGGCCGCCGCCGCGGGGATGGTGAGCACCCAGGCCGTGGCGATGTTGCCCGCGACGCCCCACCGCACGGCGGACAGCCGCTTGGTGGCGCCGACGCCCATGATCGCGGACGTGATGGTGTGCGTCGTGGACACCGGGGCGTGCAGGCCGACGGCGTTCACGTAGAGCAGCACGGCGGACACACCCTCCGCGACGAAGCCGCGCGCAGGGTCCAGCTCGATGATCCGCCGGCCGAGCGTGCGCATGATCCGCCACCCGCCGGAGTACGTGCCGGCCGAGATGGCGGCGGCCGCCGCGAGCTTGACCCACACCGGGATGCCCGTGTGCGGGTTGGCCCAGCCGACGCTGATCAGCGCGAGGTAGATGACGCCCATCGTCTTCTGCGCGTCCTGCAGGCCGTGGCCCAGCGCCATGCCGGCGGCGGAGACGGTCTGGGCGAGCCGGAACCGGCGCAGCGTCCGGGCCGGCGGCCGGCGGCGCACCGCCCACAGCACCCCGATCATCACCACGAAGCCGAGGCCGAAGCCGAGCAGGGGCGAGACCACCATCGGCAGGACGACCTTGTTCTCGATCGCCTTGCCGTACACCCCGAACCCGGCGACGAGGCCGGCACCGACGAGGCCGCCGATGATCGAGTGCGTCGAGGACGACGGCAGCCCCAGCCACCAGGTGATGAGGTTCCACACGATCGCGCCGATCAGCGCGCAGAGCACCACCACCAGGGCGTCGTGCGACGAGGCGTCCTTGAGGTCGACGATCGACTTGGCGATCGTCTCCGCCACCCCGGTGCCGAGCAGGGCACCGGCGAAGTTCATCACCGCGGCCATGATCAGCGCGACGCGCGGCGTCAGGGCCCGGGTCGAGACGGACGTGGCGATGGCGTTCGCCGCGTCGTGGAAGCCGTTGGTGAAGTCGAACCCGAGTGCGAGCGCGACGACCACGACGACGAGCGCGACCTCCACGGCGGCTCAGGACTCCTTGACGGCGATGGTCTCGATGGTGTTCGCCACCCGCTCGAACGCGTCGGCCGCGTCCTCGAGCTTCTCGACGATCTCCTTGAGCTTCATCAGCAGGATCGGGTCCGCGATCTCCTCGAACATCTGCGCGAGCAGCTTGCGGTGCGCCTTGTCCGCCTGGTTCTCCAGCCGGTTGATCTCCACGACGTACTCCGACAGGGAGCTCATGGAGCGCAGCCGCGGCATCGCCTCGGCGGTGAGCTCGGCGGCGCGCTGCAGCGCCTGCACCTGGTCGGCGACGCGCGGCGGCAGGCCCTCGATCTTGTAGAGGACGACGAGGTCGGCAGCCTCCTCCATGAAGTCCATGCAGTCGTCCAGGCCGGAGGCGAGCGTGTAGATGTCGTCCCGGTCGAACGGCGTGATGAACGTGAGGTTCAGCTGCCGCATGATCGTGTGCGTCGCCTCGTCGGCCTGGTGCTCCGCCTCGGCGAAACGCTTGCCGATCTCCTTGCGCGCGGCACGGTCGGCGCCGAGCATCTCGCCCAGCAGGTTCGCACCGGTGACCAGGTGCTGGGCCTGGGCGGCGAAGAGGTCGTAGTACGAGTTCTCGCGCGGTGTCAGGCGCAGGCGCACGGCAGGCTCCGGTCGAGGAATGGGGTGCCCGGGCGAGCCGCTCGGACGTCCGACAGCCTAACGGCACCCGACCGGGACATGGACGCCGGGTGTCTGGTACGTGCAGGTGATGTGCGCGGGGCGAGCGGCCGTGGGCGCGGCAGGTCGGTCTGCCGGAGGAGTGGGTGCGTCGGGCCGCAGAGCGCCTCTCGGCGCGTGGCCGCTCGAAGCGGCGAAAAGTGGAGCCCGGGGCTACCGCGACCCGACGCCCGCCCAGTGTAGGCACGCGCCCGGACGGGACGCCGGGCCGGCCCGTCAGTCGAGCGTGCCCGCCCGCCACGAGCGGGCGTCGTCCGCCAGCTCGTCGGCCGTCCTGAGCAGGGCGGACGCGCCGTGGGTCTGCCGTGCGGCCGCAGCCGGGTCGGCCAGGTCGAGGTGGTCGGCGTCCAGGGCGGCGCCCGCGGCGAGGACCCGGCAGAAGGCCGCCGCCCGCTCCAGCGCCACCGCGAGGTCGCCGGAGTACACCCCGCCGAGCACCTCGTCGGCCGCGCGCCGCACGTCCTCCGGTCCGGGCGGCGTCACCACGCCGGCCACCGCGTCCTGCACCGGCGCCACCGCCATGCCCTGCCGGTACCGGTCGGCGACCGTCCCGGGGTCCCGGCGCACCCACTCGCGCAGCACGTAGAGCCGCCACAGGGCCCCGGGCAGCGTCCCCGCCGGGCTGTGCGACCACAGGTCGGCGACGACGTCGAGGCCCTCGGTCTCCACCAGGGCGGTCAGCCGGGCCAGCACCTGCGGGTCCTCGCTGGCGCGGCCGCGGTGCACCAGCAGCCGCGCCGTGGTGTGCGCCACCTCCTCGCGCAGGCGCGCGTCCGACGGGTCGGCGAGCCCGTCGGTGGACGCGGGGTCGACCAGCACCGGCCGGTGGTGGCGGGGGGCGCCGGAGCCGGTCGGTCGGCTGCGGTTGTCGTCGGGCACGGCGCCGATCATCCCTCCCGCACGGCCGCCCTGCCCGCGGCGGTCGTCGCCGACGACGCCTCGGCCCGGCGTGCGCACGCGCAGGTGCGGACGGAAGGTGAAGGTCACAACGCCGCGACCACAGGGGGTCCACACATGTCCAGCCCGAGCGACCGCCCACGTCCCGCCCACCACAAGGCCGCCATCGGGCTGGCGGTCGCCGCGGCGACCGGGGGCTTCCTGTTCGGGTTCGACAGCTCGGTGATCAACGGCGCCGTGCAGTCCGTCACCGAGCACTTCCACCTCGGTGGCGTGGTGACCGGCCTGGTCGTGGCCGTGGCGCTGCTCGGCTCCGCGCTCGGCGCGTGGCTCGGCGGGCGGCTGTCCGACCACTGGGGCCGCACCCGGGTGATGCTGCTCGGCGCGGTGCTGTTCTTCGCCTCCTCGATCCTGTCGGGGCTGGCGGTCACGCCGTGGGACCTGGCGCTGTGGCGCGTGCTGGCCGGCGTGGGCATCGGAATCGCGTCGGTCATCGCGCCGGCCTACATCGCCGAGATCTCCCCGGCCGGCGTGCGTGGGCGCCTCGGCTCGCTGCAGCAGCTGGCCATCACGCTCGGCATCTTCGCGGCACTGCTCTCCGACCAGCTGCTGGCGACGTCCGCGGGCGGCGCCTCGCACGTCCTGTGGCTGGGCATCCCCGCCTGGCGGTGGATGTTCGGGGTCTGCGCCGTCCCCGCCGCCGTCTACGGCTTCCTCGCGCTGCGCCTGCCGGAGTCGCCGCGCTACCTGGTCGCGCAGGGCCGGCACGACGAGGCGCGCGAGGTGCTCGCCAGCGTGCTGGGGCCCGACGAGGACGCCGGCCGCCGGGTGGAGCTGATCCGCGAGACCATCCGCGCCGACAAGAAGGCCTCGGAGCGGGTCACCCTGCGCGGGCCGGTGCTGGGGCTGCTCGGCGTGGTGTGGGTGGGCATCCTGCTGTCGGTGTTCCAGCAGTTCGTCGGGATCAACGTGATCTTCTACTACTCGACGACGCTGTGGCAGGCCGTCGGGTTCGGCGAGCAGCAGTCGTTCCTGTTCTCGACGTTGACCAGCGTGACCAACGTGCTGGTCACCCTGATCGCCATCGCGCTGGTGGACCGGCTCGGCCGGCGTCCGCTGCTGCTGATCGGGTCCGCCGGCATGGCCGCGATGCTCGGCCTGATGGCCCTGGCGTTCGCCCACTCCGGCGGCACCGCCCAGCACGTGACGCTGTCCCACGGCTGGGGTGTGACGGCGCTGGTGGCCGCGAACGCCTTCGTCGTCTTCTTCGGCGCGACCTGGGGACCGCTGGTGTGGGTGCTGCTCGGCGAGATGTTCCCCAACCGCATCCGGGCGGCGGCCCTCGGCGTGGCGGCCTCGGCGCAGTGGCTGGCCAACTTCGCCATCACGGTCAGCTTCCCGCAGCTGCTCGCGCAGTTCGGGCCGAGCGTGCCGTACGTGCTCTACGCGGTGTTCGCGGCCGTGTCCTTCGTGTTCGTCCTGGTGCGCGTCCCGGAGACGAAGGGCGTCCAGCTGGAGGACATGGAGTCGCTGCACACGGTGCGGCAGGAGCAGCGCGCGCACAGCGGTGCGGCAGCCCGGGCGTAGGGCAGCCGGCGGTCGGGCCGGTCAGCCCATCCAGGTGGTGCGGCGGCGGGCCACCTTGGCCAGCGCGGCCACCCGTGCCTCGTCCAGCACCGGCTCCATCCGCCGGAAGACCGCCGGGACGTCGCTGCGCGGCACCGCCAGCGGGTCGCTCGGGCTGGTCGCGGCGACGTCGAGGTCCAGCTCGCCCTGCAGCACCAGCACGCCGCGCACGTGGATCTGCGCGCAGCCGGCGGCCATCAGCCGGTCCTGCGTGCGCGCCGCCTCGAGCCGGCAGTCGCGCAGGTAGCTCACGGGCTGACCGGACACGGTCACCGTGCGGCCGCGAGCGCGGACGCGCTCGCCCGGGTGCCGGCGCTCGGTCACGGTGAACAGGCCGCCCGGGCCGATCAGCAGGTGCTCGACGAGGCTGCCCTGGCGGCCCAGCGGCACGTCGTGCACCGTCTCCCAGCCCTCCTCGGCCAGCCGGTCCAGGCGCTGGGCGACGGAGCTGCCGCGCTGCGCGGCCGAGCCGGTGGCGAGCACGCTCTTGCCGAGCCACTCCTCGATCGCGGCGTCCAGCCGGCGCAGGTCCTCCTGCGCACGGACGGTGGTCGCGGGCAGCACCAGCTCGGTGACGTCGGCCCGCAGGAACTCCTGGGCGGCCCGGCGCAGCTCGTTCTCCATGCCCGGGTCCGCGGCGACGACCTCGCCGGACTGCAGGTCGACCGACCCGACCGGACGGCCGCTGTCCTGGGTGACGTACAGACGGTCCGCGCCGTAGCGGCGCCAGCGGCGCACGGTCAGCAGATCATCCACGACCTGATTATCGGCACCGGGCGGCCTGTGCGTGAGGTGAGAGGACCGGCGCGTCCGGCACCGGATGTGCGGTTCTGCACACCCGGTGCCGGCTCACCCGGGACCTCAGCCCTGCGTGACCTCAGCCCTGCGTCGGCTCGAACGTCAGGCTGACCGAGTTCATGCAGTAGCGGTCACCGGTCGGCGTCTGGGGGGCGTCGTCGAACACGTGGCCCAGGTGCGAGCCGCACCGGGCGCACCGCACCTCGGTCCGCACCATCCCGAGGGTCCGGTCCGTCAGCAGCTCCACGCGGTCACCGGCGAGCGGGGAGAAGAAGCTCGGCCAGCCGCAGTGCGAGTCGAACTTGGTGTCGGAGCGGAACAGCTCCGCACCGCACGCCCGGCACCGGTACACGCCCTCGCGGTGCTCGTCGAGCAGGGCGCCGGTCCACGGCCGCTCCGTCGCGGCCTGCCGCAGCACGGCGAACTCCTGGGGCTCGAGCTCCAGCCGCCACTCCTGCTCGCTCTTGTCGACCTGGTAGGTCATCACGCCTCCTTCGCGTCAGCCGGTGCAACACCCGGCGCCACCATGACGTTCCCCGCCGTGGGTGTCCGCGGTTATCGCCCAGCGGCGGGACCACGCCATACCCTGTCCGCAGGTGCCCCGCCGGGCGCCCCCCGCCGTCCAGCGAGGTCCCCGTGCCACGTGCAGCCCGACGACGCTCGAGCCTGACCCGATACTTCGTCGTGGTCAGCCTCGTCGCCACCACGCTGCTGGGTTGTGCCCTCGTGTGGGTGTCCTCGTCCGTGATGCGGCAGCAGGCGGTGCGGCTCGGCACGGTGACGGCGTCGTCGGTCGGCTCGTACGCGGTGGCACCGCTCAACGCGGAGATGTTCCGCACCGGCATCCTCGACGACACCCAGCGCGCCGCCGTCACCGCCGCGACCTCGGGGTTCAAGGACAAGCTGGTCGAGCTGCGGCTGTGGAGCATCGACGGCCGGCTGATGTACTCGACGGCCCGCAACACCACCACGGGGCTCCCGGACAACACCCGGTTCGAGCGGATGCGGGCCTCCGGCGAGCCGGACGCACGGATCGTCACCGACGTGCGCCGGCTGCCCGGCGGCTCGGCGCTCGCGTCCACCGAGCAGCCGGTGCTGGACGTGTACGTCCCCGTGCGCGCCGGCGACACCAGCGACCCGACCACCAGCGTCGGCGTGCAGCCCAAGGACGCGATCATCGGCGCGGCCGAGGTGATGATCGACCAGACGGTGTCGCAGCAGTCCCTGGCAGACGCCGTGCGCACCGTCACGTACGTCGTCGTCGGCGGTCTGGTGCTGCTGTGGCTGCTGCTGTTCCGCACCGTGCACTCGACGTCGAAGCGGCTGCACAACACCGCGCTGGAGAACGCCCGGCTCGCGCTGCTCGACTCGTTGACCGGCCTGCCGAACCGGCGGCTGCTGGCGGACCGGATGCGCCGCGGCATCCAGCAGGCGCGTGACGAGGGCACCCGCGTCGGCCTGGTGCTGCTGGACATCGACCGGTTCAAGGAGATCAACGACACCCTGGGCCACGACCGCGGCGACGAGCTGCTCGAGCTGGTGGCCGAGCGGCTGCGGCACTCCCTGCGCGACGAGGACGTCGTGGCCCGGCTGGGCGGCGACGAGTTCGCGATCCTGCTGCCGGACGTGCGGACCGTCGAGAACGCGGCACGCCTCGCCCACCGCGTCCGCGACGTGTTCGGCGCGCCGTTCCGGCTGGGCGGCATGGAGCTGCACGTCGAGACGTCGATCGGCGTGGCGTGCCTGCCGGACCACGCCGACGACGCGTCGTCCCTGATGCGGACCGCCGACGTGGCGATGTACACCGCCAAGACGCACCGCACCGGCGTGGCGGTGTACGACGCCGACGACGACCACTCGTCCCCCGCCCGGCTGATCCTGCTCGGCGACCTGCACCGGGCCCTGGAGCAGGCCGAGTCCGGGGCGTCCACCGAGCTCGAGATGCACTACCAGCCGAAGATCGACCTCGCGTCCGGCCGGACCGTCGGCCTGGAGGCGCTGATCCGGTGGCGGCACCCCGAGCACGGGCTGCTGCTGCCGAGCTCGTTCATCCCGCTCGCCGAGCAGTCGGGGCTGATCCACGTGGTCACCCGGTTCGCCCTCGAGGAGTCGATCCGGCAGCTGGCCGCCTGGAACGGGCAGGGCTCCACCACGCCGGTCGCCGTGAACCTCTCGGCGCACGACGTCGCGACGGACCACGTGGTGGACCTGATCGAGACGTTGCTGCAGCGGTACCACGTGCCGGTCGGGCAGCTCGAGGTCGAGATCACCGAGACGGCCCTGGTCTCCGACCGGTCCCGGGTGATCCCGGTGCTGCAGCGGCTGGCCGGGATGGGCGTCCGCGTGGCGATCGACGACTTCGGGATCGGCAACACGTCGATCTCCCAGCTGCGGGACCTGCCGGTGGACCAGCTGAAGATCGACCGCCTGTTCATCGCGGACCTGCGGGACGACACCCGCGAGGGCTCGCAGGTGGTGGTGCAGGCGATGGTGGACCTGGCCCACTCCTTCGGCCTGCGGGTGGTCGCGGAGGGCGTGGAGGACGAGTCGACGTCGACGATCCTCGCCCGCCTCGGTGTGGACGAGGCCCAGGGCTTCTTCTACGCCAGGCCCGCGGCGCCGACCGAGCTGCCGGTGCAGGTGCGGCTCCCCGGCCAGCGCGTCGGCAGCGGCCGGGGCCGACGGCCCGCGGCACCCCGAACCGCCTGACCGCGGCGCGCGGCGGAGGCCGCGGCCCGATCGACCACCTCGACCCGTCCGGCCGCCACGCCGCCCGGCGTGCTCGCGGTCGGTGGGCTCGCGGTCGGTCTGCCACGGTTATGACCCTTTTGACCGGTGCCGGAGCGGTGTCGACCGCCCGATAGAGTGAAACCCCGGCCGAAGTGCTCAAGAACCGCGCAGCGCGCGTCGATAGGGATCGACGACCGGACGTGTCGCACGTCGATGCCCGCCTTCGAGGAGACCCGCTCGCGATGGACGAACTGCTCCAGGAGATGATCGACCCCGAGCCGCCGCGCCGTGACGGTGCGCGCCGGTGGCGGCTCTGGACGACCATCGGGGTGTTCACCCTGGTCGGCGTCGGGGTCACGTCGCTCACCACGAGCGCGGTGTTCACGGACACGGACTCCGTCGCGGGCGACCTGCTCTCCGGGACGGTCGTCGTCACCCTGGACCCGACGGACCCCACCTCGACGCTGGCGCTCAACGCCGGCAACGTGGCGCCCGGCGACGTCGTGAACGCACCGCTGGTCGTGACGAACTCCGGCTCGCTGGCCCTGCGGTACGCCGTCTCCTACTGGTCCGAGAACACGACGCAGAACCCGCCGACCGGGGCCGGCGACCTGCGCAACATGCTGTCGCTCGCGATCCTCCCGCTGGGCACCTACGCCAGCTGTGCCGACGTGCCCGCGGGCACCACGCCGCTGGGCTCGGTGACCACCCTCGGCACCGTCGCGGTGAGCGACGCCACGGCGGCGAAGATCGTCGGCGACCCCGCCACCGGTGCGCAGACCGGCGACCGGGACCTGTCGGCCGGCACGCAGGGCGGCAACACCGAGACCCTCTGCGTCCGCCTCGCGTTCGACAAGAGCGCCACCAACATCTACCAGGCGACCAGCGCCAAGCTGCACCTGCGGATCGACTCCGAGCAGACCGTCAACAACTGATCTGGATGACCCAGCTCACCGGCGCGGAGGAGTCGGCGTTCGTCGATCGACGAGTGCCCACCCCTGTCGCGATCCGGCGGCGGCGGCGGTCCCACCGACCGCGCTGGCGGGTGGCCGTCTCGGCGGTCCTGTGGACGGTGGTGGTGCTCGGCACGGTGGCCTACGCCTCCACGCTGGCGGTGCCCCTGTCGTTCCAGCTGCAGGGCGAGCGGCTGCTCATCGTCACCTCGGGCTCCATGGCACCGACCTTCGTGGCCGGTGACGTCGTGGTGCTCAAGGCCATCACCGACGAGTCGCAGCTCAAGGTCGACCAGGTGGTGACGTTCCGGCCGGTGGGCAGCCAGACCCTGGTGACCCACCGGATCGTCGAGCTGCACAAGCTCCCGGCGATGACCCAGACCGCGGGCGGTCGAGCGGTCCCCCGGCTGGACTCGAACGGCAACCAGATCCTGCAGCCGTACATCATCACGCAGGGCGATGCGAACAAGAGCCCCGACCCCGACGCGACGCCCGTGAGCCGCGTACGAGGCGTCGTGCTGGGCTGGCACCACGGGTGGGGTCGCGTGCTGCTCTGGGCCGGTTCGCCGCAGGGACGTGCGACCATGCTGGTGCCGCCGCTCGTGGCGCTCGGGCTGCTCGAGCTGCTCAGCGTCCTCGAGGCCAGAGGTCCCGGCGCGCACCGCCGTTCCCGAGCGAGAGGGCCGCACGATGAGCTCCTCCTCGACTGAGCCCACGCCGCCGAGCGGGACCGCCGCACCGGAGGGTGGCCCCGGAGGTCCGCGCTTCCTCCCGACCGGCCGGACGGGCTGGCTGCGGCTGGTGGTGGTGGTGGTCCTCGCGCTGGCGGCGATCCTCGCACCGCGCCTCATCGCCACGACGGGCGCGATCTACACGGACAGCGACAGCGTGAGCGGTGCCATCACCGCCACGGCCTCCATCAGCCCGTAGGGCCTCTTCCGAGCTCCCGTGCCGCGTGCGCGCTCGGGAGGGGTGCAGACGACGGAGGGCGGGACGCCGGCCCTCCACCGGCGTCCCGCCCTCCCCGCAGCGACAGGGGCTCAGGCCCCCAGCACCAGCTCCTCGTCGGTGGCCCCGACCGTCGGGTGGCCCACCGGCAGGTCCCGCACGTTGCGGCTGCCGAGCAGCACGCCGTCCGGGTCGTAGCGCAGCGAGACCTCGCGCAACCGGCGGGCACCGTCCTGACCGAACACCTCGCGTGCCCAGTCCGGGCCGCTCCCGGCGTGGAAGTTCGGCAGCGCGCCGGGGCGGCGCCACGGCGCCAGCCCGTCGACGATGCGCCGCGCGTCGGCGCCGACCACGTCGGCGGTCTCCGGGACGCCGAGCCCGACGGCCAGCACGGTCCACTGCGCGTCGCGGTGCGGGAACACCGTCCGACCGCGCAGCGGGGTGGTGACGGCACCGCCGAGGCGGCGCACCTCGACCATCAGCTGCGCGGTGACGGCGTCGGGACCGACCAGCTCGAGCAGCCGCTCGACCGCGTCGGCGTCGAGCTCCTCCAGCAGCAGGTGGGTCTCGACGGCGGGCATCGGGTCCTCCGGGTCCGCGTGCACCAGCCCGATCTCGGCGTAGGGGCGCAGGGCGACCAGGTCGACGAGCGGTGCCGCGACCGAGCGGATCGCGCGCAGCAGCTCCTCGCCGACCACCGGGTCGCCGGTCCACGCGAAACGGACGGAGACGGTGGTGCGGCCGGCGAGCATCGGCGGGACGCCCGGCATGGCGGGCAGCCGCATGACGGCGACCGACGTGGTGCCCTCGTCGGGAAGCAGGCGGGACCACGCTGCCCAGGTGCGCACCACGGCCGGGATGTCCGGGGCATCGAACCACAGCGCACCGGCGTAGACCTCCGGCTGGCGCACCAGCTCGAGCTCGAGGCCCGTGACGATGCCCAGCGTGCCCTTGCCGCCGCGCAGCCCCCAGTACAGGTCCGGGTTCTCGGTGGCCGACGCGCGGCGCAGCACGCCGTCGCCGGTGACCACGTCGAACGAGAGCACGCGGTCGGCGGACAGCCCGTACGTCCGGGCGAGCGGGCCGTGGCCGCCCCCGGTGAGCAGACCGACCACGCCGACGGACGGTGAGGAGCCGCAGAGCGGCGCGAGGCCGTGCGGCGCGGCCGCCTCGATGACGGCGGACCAGCGCACGCCGGCGCCGATGCGCGCGATGCGGCTGACCGGGTCGACCATCACGCCGTCCAGACCACGCGTGGCGACGAGCACCGCGCCGGCCATGGTGGCCCACGGACCGTGGCCGGTGCTCTGCACGCCGACCGGCACGCCGTGCTCCCCCGCGACACGCACGGCCGCGGCCACGTCGTGCACGGTCTGCGCCTCGACGACGGCCAGCGGGGTGAGCCGCGTGCACAGGTTGTAGGTGGCGGTCAGCTCGGCGTAGCCGGCCGACCCGGGCAGGTGGACGCGCGAGACGGCAGCGCCCAGCGCGTGGGCGAACGCGCCGGTGGTGTCGGGGGCGACGGACATCGCAGGGACTCTCCTGGGCATCGTGGACGCCGGTCGTTCGGACCGGGTCGCGGTGGACGGGGGCACCGGTTCTCGGTGCACGAGTCGTCAGGAGTCGCCGTCCCGCTGTCTGATACGTCCGGTTCCGGTTCAGATACGGACCTTGGTCCCGGGAAGCGGAATACGGTGGCCGGGCACGGCGTTCGGTGCGATGTTCATGCAAACGCATAGATCGTGAGGCGACCTGATATGCAGTTCGGCATCTTCTCCGTCGGCGACGTCACCACCGACCCGGTCACCCGGCACACCCCCGACGACACCGAGCGCGTGCGGAACATGCTCACGATCGCCCGGCACGCCGACGAGGCCGGCCTCGACGTCTTCGCCACGGGCGAGCACCACAACCCGCCCTTCGTGCCGTCGTCCCCCACGACGATGCTCGGCTACCTCGCCGGCGTGACGAAGCACATCACGCTGTCCACGGCCACCACGCTGATCACCACCAACGACCCGGTCCGGCTCGCCGAGGAGTACGCGATGCTCCAGGTGATCAGCGACGGCCGCATGGACCTGATGCTCGGCCGCGGCAACACCGGCCCCGTGTACCCCTGGTTCGGCAAGGACATCCGCCAGGGCATCAACCTCGCGGTGGAGAACTACGCGCTGCTGCGCCGGTTGTGGACCGAGGACGTCGTCGACTGGTCCGGCAAGTTCCGCACGCCGCTGCAGGGGTTCACCTCGACGCCCCGACCGCTGGACGGCGTGCCGCCGTTCGTCTGGCACGCGTCGATCCGCTCCCCCGAGATCGCCGAGCAGGCCGCCTACTACGGCGACGGGTTCCTGCACAACGCGATCTTCTGGCCGATGGAGCACACGGCCGCGATGGTGAACTACTACCGCCAGCGGTTCGAGCACTACGGCCACGGCCGTGCCGACCAGGCGATCGTCGGCCTCGGCGGGCAGGTGTTCGTGCGGCACGACTCGCAGAAGGCGTGGGACGAGTTCCTGCCGTACTTCAACGAGGCGCCGGTGTACGGGCACGGCCCGTCGATGGAGGAGTTCACGCGGGACACCCCGCTGACCGTCGGCAGCCCGCAGCAGGTGATCGACCGGTACGGCGCCTTCTGGGAGCAGGTCGGGCACTACCAGCGCCAGCTGTTCCTGGTGGACCACGCCGGCCTGCCGCTGAAGACGGTGCTCGAGCAGATCGACCTGCTCGCGGGCGAGATCGTGCCCGCGCTGCGGCACGAGGCCGAGCTGCGCCGTCCGGCGGACGTGCCGTCGGACCCGCCGTCGCACGCCGCGATGGTGGCCGCGGCCCGGGCCGCCGGCCAGGTGCACGAGCAGCTGGTCGCCGCGGGTGACCACTGGACCGGCAAGACGGCCGAGGACGACATCGAGGCGGCGGACGAGGTGACGGCATGAGCGCCCGCTCGATCGTCGTGGTCTCCGCCGGCGTCTCGCAGCCCTCGTCGACCCGGTTGCTGGCGGACCGCCTCGCGGAGGCGACCGTGACGGCGCTGGCCGACCTCGGTCAGCAGTCGCAGGTGACCGTCGTCGAGGTGCGTGAGCTGGCGCACGACGTGGTGAACATGACGCTGACCGGCTTCGCGGCGGCACCGCTGGCGGCGGCCCAGCAGGCGATCGCCGAGGCAGACGGCGTCATCGCGGTCACCCCCGTGTACACGGCGGGGCCGGCCGGGCTGTTCAAGTCGTTCGTCGACGTGCTCGGCACCGACGCGCTGACCGGGACGCCGGTGCTGCTCGGCGCCACCGGCGGGACCGCCCGGCACTCACTGGTGCCGGAGGTTGCCGTCCGCCCGCTGTTCACGTACCTGCACGCCGACGTGGTGCCGACCTCGGTGTTCGCCGCGACGGACGACTGGGCCGACGAGGGCGGCGACGACGTCAAGCCGCTGCCGGCCCGGATCACCCGGGCGGCCACCGAGCTCGCCGAACGGGTGGCCCGACGGCCGACAGCCGCCCGGCCCGGGCTGTACGACGCGGTGCCGGACTTCAGCGAGCTGCTCGGCGGCGCCTGAGCCGCCGCAGGGCGGGCGCGTAACCGCCCGGGTCGCGGCTGGACGACGGCGCCGGACCGGCGCCCGCCCGCTCCCGGCCGGCGTCGCGGCGGACGGTCCCGGTCGGCTGCTGCGCGCCGGCCGACCCGGCGTGCGCCGCGCCGGCACGGGCGGCCGCCGCACCGATCCGCACGTCCACCACCAGGGCGCGGTGGTCGGACAGGCCGAGGTCGACCGCCTCGGCCGGACGGACGGCGGCGACCGCGCCGTCCCCGAGGATGTGGTCGAGCTGGCGCACCGGCCGGCCGACGGGGTAGGTGGGCGCCGTGGCGAGCGGCGTCATCCGGGCGAGCTGCGCCGGCTGACCGTCCTCGAGGTTGAGGTCCCCCAGCACCACCAGGGGCCGCGGCAGCTCCTCGACGGCGCTCGTCAGGCGCCGCAGCTGCAGCCCGTTCCACCGCGGGATGAACGTCAGGTGCGTGCACACCACCGTCAGGGTGCCGCCGGGCGCGTCGAGCACCGCGGCGATAGCGGCGCGCGGCTCGTCGCGCACCAGCTCCGGCCACCGACGTCCCGGGAACCGGACGGGCGCCCGGCGGTTCAGCACCGGGAGGGTCAGCACCCGCCACTCGCGCACCGGGTGCCGGCTGAGCAGCGCGATCCCGTAGGCCGCGCCGCGGGGCTGGTGGGCACCGGTGGCGGCGACCCACAGCCCGGGCTCGCCGTGCAGCGTCGCGGCGAACCGGTGGGCGTGCGCCCCCATCGCCTCGGCGGCGATCGACGTCAGGTCCGCACCGTGGGACCGCGCCTGGTCGCGGTCCACCTCCTGCAGGCCCAGCACATCTGCGTCCAGGCGCCGGACCGCGGCGGCGAACCGGTCCAGGTCCACCCGGCCGTCGGCAGGCGAGCGCGCGTGCAGGATGTTGAACGTGGCCAGCCGCACCCGTCGAGTGTGGCCCGACGGGCCGCTCACGTCCTGCTGAGGCGCGATGCGCGGGCAGGGAGCCGGCGCCGGGACCGAGCCGGGACCGTGCCGCGCTGCGGGCCGACGCCCAGGGGTGTAGACAACCGAAGGTGACGGACCACGTGACGACGCCGGCAGACGAGCGCGCCGCCCTGCAGGACGGCCTGCGCCGCACCGCCGTGGCTCTGCTGGAGGCCGGCATCCCGTTCGCCCTGGTGGGCGGCTATGCGGCCTGGGCGCGCGGTGCGCCGGAACCGAGCCACGACGCCGACTTCGCGGTGACGGAGGAGGACGTCGGCCGCGCCAAGGAGGCGCTGACCGCGGCAGGTCTCGAGGTGGTCCAGCCCGCCGAAAACTGGCTGTTCAAGGCCTACCACCACGGCCAGCTGATCGACGTGCTGTTCCGGATGGTCGGTGAGCCGATCACGCACCAGATGCTGGCCACCGCCGAGGAGCTCGAGGTGCTCGCGGTGCGGATGCCCGTGCTGCAGGCCACCGAGATCGTCTCGGCGAAGATGCGCGTGCTCGGCGAGCACTACTGCGACTTCACGTGGCTGCTGCCCACGGCGCGCGCGCTGCGCGAGCAGATCGACTGGGACCGCGTGCGCCAGGAGGTCGGCGACCACCCGTACGGGCGGGCGTTCCTGTTCCTGGTGGACGAGCTGGGGATCACCGGCGGGGGGCCGCGGTCCACGTCCTCACCCGGACGCGCCGAGCTGGCCGACGAGGACTGACGCCTCGCGGCGCAGGGCCTGCGGCGTCGCCCGTCAGACGGCGCGCCTGGTCAGGCGGTGTGCTCGGTCAGCGGCGTGCCCGGTCAGGCCGCGACGGGACGGGAGGCCGAGCGCCGGACCACAGCGCCCGCGGGGATCGTCTGGTCGGAGTGGACGACGACGCCGGGCTCCACCCGTGCGCCGGCGCCGACGGTCACCCGCGTGCCGAGGCGCGCACCCGCGCCCACCACCGCGTCCGCCTCCACGTGCACGTGGCTGCCGAGCCGCGCACCGGCGTGCACCACCGCGCCGCGCTCCAGCCACACGTGGTCGCCCAGGTGGGCGCCCGCGTTCACGTGCGCACCCGGGTCCACCCACGCCGTGGCCGCCACGTAGGCGTCCGGTGCCGCGTGCGCGCCCGCGCCGATGAGACCGCCGCCGTTGTCGTGGCGCCGGTACCGGACGACGGTGCCGTCGTCGTTCTCGAGGTCTTCGTATCGCTTCATCTCGGCTGGCTCAACGATGCGCGACACGCCGGTGTTCCCGCCTGTGCACAGGCTGTGCCACGCCGTGCGCGACGGCGCGTCCGGACGTCGTCACGCCCTCCAGGTGCGGCTCGGCGGGGATGGCGGCGAGGATGGCCGCATGACGTCCTCCCCCACCCTGGCCCTGCCCGGCGGCACCATCCCGATGCTCGGCCTGGGCACCTGGCAGTCCACCGGTGACGAGGCGGTGCGTGCCGTCAGCGGCGCCCTGGAGCTGGGCTACCGGCACCTGGACACCGCCACCGGCTACGGCAACGAGGGGCAGGTGGGACGCGCCCTGTCGCTGGTGGACGTCGACCGCGACGACGTCTTCCTCACCACCAAGCTGCCGCCCGAGCACGCCGGCCGCGAGCGCCGGACGATCCTCGAGTCGCTCGCCGCCCTGGGAACGGACCACGTCGACCTGTGGCTGATCCACTGGCCGCCCGGCGGCAAGGCGGCGCCCGAGGTGTGGCAGGAGCTGCGCCGGGCCCGCGACGAGGGCCTGACCCGGTCGATCGGGGTGTCCAACTACTCGATCCCGCAGATCGACCAGCTGATCGAGGCGACCGGTGAGGCCCCGGCGATCAACCAGATCCCGTACAGCCCCGCGGACCACGACCCCGAGCTGCTCGACGCGCACCGCGAGCGTGGCATCGCCGTCGAGGGCTACTCGCCGCTGAAGCGGACCGACCTGGCGTCGGACGCGATCACCAAGGCGGCCGCGGTGCACGACGCGACGCCGGCTCAGGTGGTGCTGGCCTGGCACCTGGCGCACGACGTGGTGGTGATCCCCAAGACGACGCACCTGGCCCGCCTCGAGGAGAACCTCGCGGCGCTCGACCTGCAGCTGACGGCCGAGGAGGTCGCGGCGATCGACGCCCTGGGCTGGTGAGCGGCCGGCGTCAGGAGACGGGCGCCCAGGACGCGGCGGTGACCAGGACGTCGCCGACCACCGACCTGTCGAGCCGGTCGATCACACCTCGCTCCAGCGGCCGCACGGCCCGGCGGACCACGGTGCCACCGCTCGAGTAGGTGATCGCCACGGGTCGCCCGAGGCAGGCGGCCGGGACGTCGTCCACGCGGATGCCCTCGATCGAGAAGCCCCCGTCAGCCCCCGGGACGAGCCCAGCCTCGTACCCCCACCGCACCTGGTTGCCGTCGCAGCCGGACGGCGCCGCACCGGCCGCGGACGGCGGGGCCTGGGCCATGGCCTGGGACGAGGCGTAGAGACCCGCCACGGCGAACGCCGTCAGCACCGCGGCCAGCTTGAGCCGGAACGCGCGCGAGCGCAGGGACCGGATCGGCGCCCAGAGCGCGGTGCGCGCAGAACCTGCGGACACCTGTGTCACGGTCGCCTCCCCTCCGTGGGCGGCGGATCGTCGGCGGACCGACGTGTCAGCGTCGTGCTGACAGCACAGAGGCTAGGTGCTAACACCCAGAGGCCGCGAGCCGGGATACCCGATCGGGGCAGAACTTCACCCCTCTGACCTGGTACGACGCGTCAGGCGCAGCTCAGACCGACTCATCGGTCGGGCGTCCCCGATGCTGAGGGCTTCGGCGAGACATCACCCGTTCGGAGCAGCGGCCTGTCGGGTCAGAGCACCTGTCGGGTCAGGCGCAGACGAGGCCGGAGGCGCCGGTGCGGTTCTCGACCGCGTCGAAGTACACCTGCGCACCGTTGGCGGCCCAGCCGGGCGCGTAGGCCTGGAGCATCGGGAGGGCCGAGCAGCGGTCGCCGGGATAGGGCGTCAGGTTGCCCGTCGTCACCCCGGCGTTGCCCCACTGCCAGTTGTTGGGCAGCCCCGACGCGGCGCCGAGGTTCAGCACCAGGTAGGCCTTCTCCGAACCGTCCGTGGCCATGGTCGGCGCGGACAGCACCAGGTACATGTGGTCGGTGCGGTAGCCGCGACCGGCACCGTCCCCGTTGCTCACCGCCGTGAGGCTGGTGATGGAGCACGGCTTGGTGGTGCTCGCTCCCGTGGCGGCGGCGACGACGACGCAGCCGCCGTAGGTGGACGGCATCCACGTCGCCTTGATCGGCCAGGTGTTGCCGGAGACGAACAGGCGCGCGTTGGCCGTGCTCGGCGGCGTGTACTGGCCGGAGCTGGTGGACACGGAGAAGACGCCGCCTGAGATGGTGCCCGTGCCGGAGATCAGGCTGGTGCCGTAGTTGTCGCGCAGCTCGAGGTACCCGGTGGAGCAGGAGCCCGACAGCCCCGTGACGGCCGCCTGCGAGTACTTCCCCGCACCGTTGGGGTTGCCCATCGGTGTGACCAGCACCGGCCCGGCGCACGGCCGGGAGAAGGTCGCGGAGTGCCACACCGCCCCGACCGAGCTGAGCGGGATCTGGGAGGCGGACGCCTCGGCAGCGCCGAGCAGGCCCAGCACCAGGACCGTGAGCGCGGCGAGCAGCCGGAACCGCGGGTGTCGCGTCATCGGGCGTGGTCCACGGCCACGGGTCGGCTGCCCGCGGAGACGTCACCCGCGACGTCCCCAGCGCCGACCGTGACCACCTCCGCGACGTCGTCGGGCACCCCGGACGGCGCGGCGTCGACGCCCGCGTCCGCGTCGTCGTCGTGCGGCTCGTCCTCCGCGGACGGCCAGATCAGCAGCACGATCGCCGCCAGCACGGCGAACGCCCAGAGCCACGGGTTGAGGAGCAGCACCGACAGCCGGCCGAGCTTCGGGATGTGCAGCACCGCGACGCCGACCACGTCGGCGTTCGTCGGGGAGAACGGGTCGGCGTACGTGTTGTTGTCGCCCTTCAGCTGCCAGCCCGTGGCACCGTCACCGCCGACCACCCGGTGGATGATCCGCGCCGACCGGTCCACCGCGGTGGGCCGGTAGACGGCCACGTCCCCGACCTTGGGGGTGCCGCACCGCGCCACCACCAGGTCGCCGGTGTAGTACGTCGGCTCCATCGAGTGCCCGGAGACCACCGTCAGGGTGGTGCAGCCGCCGAGCGACGAGGGCCAGACGAGCCACAGACCCGCGGCCAGCAGCACCCAGCCCAGGACGCCGCGCACCACTCGCAGCACACGCGGCGCGGACGACGCCGGTGCGCTGGTGCGGTGCGCGGCTTCCTGCACGGCCGAACCCCCTGGTTCGTGGGTGTGCGCGAGGGCGGCCGCCTCGAGTCGGCCGCCCTCGCCCGGGACGTCAGCTGTGGATGGTCAGCGCCCAGCCGGTGATGGTGCTGGGGTCGGTCACACCGCTCGGCAGCGCGACGGCGATGGAGCCGGTGGTGTCGACCTTGGCGCTCGGCGTGGTCAGGCCCGTCTGGACCCAGCCGTTGCTCGAGGAGGTGGAGTAGGCCACCTCGTAGGTCTTGCCCTGGCAGGCCGTGTCGATGGACGAGAACGTCACGTTGGAGACGGTCCAGCCGGTGGAGGAGAACGACGGCGTGCCGTACGCGACGCCGACGGTGCTCTTCTGGCAGTCGCTCATGACGGTCGGGACCGAGCCGGACTGGAAGCTCTGCGTGTTCCAGTTGAAGTTGATCTGCGACGCGGAGGCCAGGGAGAGGCCGGCCACGCCGACGACGGCCAGGCCGATGGCCAGGGACTTGCGACGGGTGGACCACTTGCTGCGAGACATGGACGTGCTCCTCTGGTTCCGGGGGGTTCTGACGACGATCCGCCCGGAACGTAGGGCTTCACATAACCAAGTTGGACAAGTGTCTAGGTGGCAGCACCCAAGGGTGTCGAAATTGTCCGATTCTTTCACCCAGCCGCAGGTCAGCGGCTCACTCCGGCGGGTGAAGAGGCGAGCGCGGCAACCGCTCCGGTGGCCTATAGCAGGCCTAATCCGCGCCATTTTCCACGGCTGCCCTGCCACGCCGATCGTGAGGCCCACGACGGGGCTCGCGCACCCCCGTGCGGCCGTCCTCAGCGACCGCGGAGCGCGTCCACGGGGAGCGTCGCGACCACCTCGGTACCGACCCCGAGCACACCCTTGACGTCGAGCCGGCCGCCCACGATCGACAGCCGCTCGGCCAGCCGCTTGGTGCCGGACCGGGTCACCGCCGCCGGGTCGAAGCCGCCGCCGTCGTCCCGCACCCGCAGCGCGATGCCCGTGCGGTTCACGCCGAGCCGCACGTCCACCTCCGTCGGGGTGCCGTGCCGGAGCGCGTTGCTGACGGCCTCCTCGACCACGCGGACGGCCAGCAGCCGCTCCGCCTGGGTGAGCTCCGGTGCGGCCGGGTCGTCGAGCGCGCGCAGCTCCTCGTCGACCTCCAGGTGCGTCGCGATCGCCGGCGGCACGCGGCGGAGCAGCGCGCGGACCGCCGGCACCATCCCGATCTCCAGCTGGTCGGGGTAGAGCAGGCGGCTCATCTGCCGCACGTCCTGCTCGCGCACGTTCTCGATCTCGGTGCGCACCTCGCGCAGCGTGGTGAGGTCCTGCGCCGGGGCACCCGCGGCGGCGAGCCGGGCCAGCGCACCGTCCAGTCGGGCGGTCACCAGCACCAGGCGCTGCTGCATCGACGAGTGCAGCCCGTCGGCCACCTCGCGCCGCACCCGGACCTCCTCGTCCTCGAGCGCCTGCACCGCCGTCTCGACCGCGTGCGCCGTGCGCACCCGCTCGCGGACCTCCGCCCGCAGCCGACGGCGCGACATCATCACCCAGGTGCCGAGCACGGCCGAGCCGACGCCGATCGCCGCGCCCGTCACAGCCTCGGCGGCCACCGTCTTCGGCCCGAACGCCGGGTACACCCCCAGCAGCACCTGCAGTGCCACTCGCGTGAGCGCGGCGATCAGCCCGGCGAGCACCGCCCCGAGCATCTTGCCGAGCCGGGTGATCCGGTGCGGCTGGCGCCACAGCGCCAGGACCCCGATGAGCACCAGGACGGTCAGGGCGTTGACGACCACGCGCGAGACGACGGAGACGAACTGCCAGCCCGGCACGAACGCGGCGAAGATGTAGGTGGACTGGGCGACGGCGCCGAGCGCGAACATCGAGGCGACGGCCCCGGTGGTCACCCAGAGGGTGCGCCAGTCCGACGCCTCGTCCGCGGGGTCCGAACCGCCGTCCGGCGCGCTCTGGGCGGGCACGCTCACCTCAGCTCTCGTCGGCCGGTGCGACGTTGCGCCACAGCATCCGGTCGGCACAGACGATACTGAGCAGCGATGCCGAACCAATCCCCCGCCGCGCTGCGCGTCGCCGTGGTCGAGGACCAGCCACTCTTCCGCTCGATGCTCGAGCGGACCCTCGGCGAGCAGCCGGGGCTGCAGGTGGTGGCCAGCGTCGGGAGCGTCGCCGCGGCCCGGAACGTGATCACCCCCGGCCTGGCGGACGTGGTGGTGCTGGACATCGACCTGCCGGACGGCAACGGCATCGCGCTCGGGGTGCAGCTGCGCCGCGGCCAGCCGTCGCTCGGCATCCTGCTGCTGTCCGCGCACGACGCGATGGACCTGCTGCTGGACCTGCCGGCCGACGTGGCGGTGGGCTGGGGCTACCTGTCCAAGACGTCGGCGACCACCGTGGAGGCCCTGGTCGGGGCGCTGCACGCCGCAGCACGCGGCGAGACCGTGCTGGACCCGGCGCTGCTGGCGAAGATGCGGCCGCGACGCGGGTCGGCGGTGGCGGCACTGACTGACCGGCAGTTCGAGGTGCTGCAGCTGCTGGCCCAGGGACTGAGCAACTCCGGCATCGGCGAGCGGCTGGGCATCACCGAGAAGTCGGTGCAGAACCACGTGAACGCCATCTACGGCACGCTCGGGATCGACTCCGACCCCGAGCGGAACCCGCGGGTCAGCGCGGCGCTGCGGCTGATCGAGGAGACCGGCCCACTGGGCTGAGGCGCAGGCGCAGGGTCGTCGTCCTGGGCCTCGGCGCCGCCGCGGTCGGCGTCCTGGATCACCCGGTAGACCGTGGCGCGGGACGTGCCGAGCGACTCGGCGATCTCCCGCACCGTCGCGCCCTGGTCGCGCAGCATGAGCACGCGCTCGACGTTGGTGGCCGACAGCGCCCGGGGACGGCCGCCGACCCGGCCACGGGAGCGTGCGGCGTAGACGCCGACGATCGTCCGCTCCCGGTGCAGCCGGCGGTCCAGGTCGGTGAACGCCGCGACGAAGCGCAGCAGCGCAGCACCGTCGGGACCGGTGGTGTCGAGCTTGTCCGCGACGCTGACCACGCCTACCTGTCGTCGGCCGAGCAGGTCGAGCAGGGAGATGACGGCGGAGGTGGTCGCACCCAGCCGGTCGAGGCGCCACACGAGCAGGGTGTCGCCGGCGTGCAGCTCGTCGAGCGCATCGGTCAGGTGCTCGCGCATCTGGGTGGACGTGTGGGCGCTGACGTCCTCGAACAGCCGCTGCGCCCCGCGCTCGAGCAGCAGCGCCCGCTGGTAGTCGGCGTTGTGCTCCAGCGGGCCCACCCAGACGTAGCCGACGGTGGTCATGACCCGGGGCCCTTCGGACGGCACTTCGGACGGCGCGGCGGTGGACCGCCTGGCGGACGCGGCGAGCGTACTACCGCCGACCGTGCGGAGACGGGCGAACCCTCGACTTATGGACAGGTTTTCGGAACACTGTCCGATGGCGGTCCGGGGAGGACCGCCCGGGGGCAGCGCCCTCGGTTCAACAAGGAGGTTGGGCCACATGCACGTACCCAGACCACGGCGCGCACCCGGTGCGCTCCTGGCGTTGGCCGCAGTCTTGACCCTCACGCTCCCGGCCGCGACCGCAGACGCCGCGACCGGCACCACCACCACCGCATCCGCCGCCACGACCGTCGCCTCGACGGCGGCGTGGACCAAGGGGACGCCACCGCTGAGCACGCCCTGGACGGCCGACGTCTCGCCGACCAACGCGCTGCCCGACTACCCCCGTCCAGAGCTCGCCCGCCCGAGCGCCGCGGCTCCCGAGTGGGCCAACCTCAACGGCCTGTGGCAGTACCAGCCGTGGGACGGGTTCAGCCCGCTGCCGTTCGGCACCGACCTGGCCAAGCAGATCCTGGTGCCCTACCCGATCGAGTCCGCCCTGTCCGGCATCCAGTCGCACTCGGACTACATGGTGTACCGCCGGACCGTCACCGTCCCCGACCCGTGGAAGCACGGTGACCAGCGCATCCACCTGAACTTCGGCGCCGTCGACTACGAGGCGACGGTGTACGTCAACGGGCGCGAGGTGGCCCACCACACCGGCGGGTACACGGCGTTCACGGCGGACATCACCGACGCGCTGGTCGCCAAGGGTCCGCAGGAGATCCTGGTGGCGGTGCACGCCCCGGCGAACAGCGAGAACATCCCGGTCGGCAAGCAGAGCCTGACGCCAGGCGGCATCTTCTATACCGCGTCGTCGGGCATCTGGCAGACGGTGTGGATGGAGCCGGTCTCGACGACGAGCATCTCCGCCCTGACCGCCACGCCGACCGCCGACCTGACGGGCTTCGACGTCAGCGCCACGACCCTCGGCGACGCGGCCGACGCCCGGCTGCGGGTCACCGCCTTCGCCGACGGGCAGCAGGTCGGCAGCGCCGAGCGCCCGGCCGGTCAGCCGCTGCACATCGGCATCGACCATCCGCACCTGTGGACGCCGGACGACCCGTTCCTCTACACGTTCACCGCGACCCTCACGGGCGCCGGCCGTGCGGACCAGGTGGAGAGCTACGCGGGCCTGCGCACCATCGCCGTCGCGAACCTCAACGGCAAGCAGCGCATCACCCTCAACGGCAAGCAGCAGTACCTGCTGGCCACGCTCGACCAGGGCTTCTGGCCGGACGGCATCTACACCGCCCCGACGGACGCGGCGCTGAAGTCCGACATCCAGCACACCAAGGACCTGGGCTTCAACACCATCCGCAAGCACATCAAGGTGGAGCCGGCCCGCTGGTACTACTGGGCCGACCGCCTCGGGATGATGGTGTGGCAGGACGCACCGTCCATGCCGGCCGGCAGCACGCCGCGGCTGAACACCGCCGACAAGGCGACGTTCCGCTCGCAGGTCTCCGACATCGTCACGCAGCTGCGCGGCGAGACCTCGGTGATCGGCTGGATCCCGTTCAACGAGGGCTGGGGCCAGTGGAGCATCCAGGCGGCCGCCGACCTGACGACGCAGATCAAGTCCCTCGACCCGACCCGTCTGGTCGACTCGCGCAGCGGCGCGAACTGCTGCGACATGGCCGGCGACCCCGGCAGCGGCAACATCATCGACTGGCACCAGTACCAGGGCCCGGCCCTGCCGTCGCCCGACGCGAACCGTGCGGCGATCGACGGTGAGCACGGCGGGCTGACCCTGCCCGTCGCCGGTCACGCCTGGCCGGGCGCCGACGTCAACCCCTACGGCGCCGTCAAGGACTCGGCCGCCCTCACCCAGGGCTACGTCGACAACACCACGGTGCTGAAGGACTACGCGCCGTGGGGCCTGTCGGGCAGCGTGTACACGCAGATCACCGACGTCGAGGGCGAGCAGAACGGCTTCTGGACGTACGACCGCCAGGTGCTGAAGGTCGACGCCGGCGCGGTGAAGGCGATCAACCTGGCGACCATCGCCGCGGGCTCGTCGTCGTCGGCGCCCCAGCCGCCGGCCGGGACCCCGGGGCTCAACGGCATCGGGCACTGGCCGCTCGACGACGGCAGCGGCACCACCGCCACCGACGTCTCCGGCAGCCACCCGCTGACCGTGGTCAACGGTGCCTGGAGCGCCGACGGGCTGACGTTCACCGGCAACGGGTACGCGCACTCCAGCGGCCCGGTGATCGCCACCCAGGGCACCGACTACGCGGTGTCGGCGTGGGTCAAGCTCGCGGCCGCGGGCGGCGGGTTCCAGACGGTGGTCAGCGAGGACGGCGTCACCAACAGCGCCTTCTTCCTGCAGTACTCCGGCGCGGACCACCTGTGGGCGTTCTCGTTCGCCGGCACCCGCGCGCTGGCGACCGGCGTGGGCACCCCCGTCGTCGGACGCTGGTACCACCTGGTCGGTGTCCGGGACGTCGCGGCGTCGACCCTGACGCTGTACGTCGACGGCCAGCAGGCCGGCGTGGCGCACGTGCTCGGCTCGGTCGACGCCGGGACGGGCGACTTCACCGTCGGCCGCGGGCGGTACGGCGGCAACCCCGTCGACTACCTGACCGGCACCGTCGACGACGTGCGGGCCTACGACCGGGCGCTCTCGTCCGACGAGGTCGCGCAGCTGTTCGCCGCGGGTCGCGTCTGACGTGCGTGGGGTGGCCGGGTCGCCTCGACCCGGCCACCCCACGGCTCCCTCCGGCCGACCGGGCTGTCCTCAAGGCCGGGACGTCGGCGGCCGATCCCCAGAGCGGGGGGTGACGCATGAGGACCAGGACGCGCGACGACGGCCACGGCGCCGCGACGGCGAAGCGCCACGCTCCCGCGGCCGTGCTCGCAGCAGCGGTGCTCACCGGCCTGTTCACCGTCGCATTCCTGGTCGAGGCAGGTATCACGGCGGACATCCTGTTCGGGCACAAGGCGGGGCTCGCTCACGCTGCCGCCGTCGCCGATCGTGGTGCGGCGACCGTCCTCGTGCTGTTCCTGGTGGCGGCGGGATGGTCCGTCGTCGGGACCGCCCGGCTGCTCCGCGGGCAGGACGTGAGGGCGGTGGCCATCCCGCTCGGCGCCGTCGTCCTCATCGGCATCCCCGGAGAGATCGCGGACGCGATCGGCACGGCGAGCGGCAGCAGCCTCGCCATCGGCGCGGGGATCGTCGCGGCGGCGGGCCTCACGCTGGCGCTGCTCTTCACACCCGCCGCGCGCGCGTGGCGACGTGCTCCGGCGCCTCGCGGACCAGCCACGCCGACCGGACTCTGACCGGGGCCCCTGCGCCGAAGTACAGGGCGCGGGCGCCGCGAGCACCCTGGTCGCGGCACCGACCGCGTCCGCAGGCATCGCCTGCGCACCGGCGGCGCACTGTCAGCGTGCGGCTGCCCTGGGTCAGGTGGCGGCATCCGACGCCGGCGTGGACGCCGAGCAGCGCCGGCACGACCAGGGCCAGCAGAGACGCCGTGCCGAGCCGTCTTCGCAAGACCCCGGTGCACTTTGGCTAACTGAAGCGTGTGACACGGGGAAAGTCCGGGTGGTTCCGTTTTGAGATCCACATATCGAATGTGGATGGGAAGCGCAGGGGCACGTATTTTGCCTGGTAGGGCGTTAGCCCAAGGTACGCTCCGGCGCTTCGCGTTGCGACGGTCGTCAGTCGAACTCGAATAACAAAAAGGACAACCGCCACCAGGAAGAAGACGGCCGATGCGGCAACTCCAAAGGAGGAGCGGACGATCTGCGACCAAACTTCGCCAAGCACAAAGGCGCCGCCAGATGCGAGACCCCAGTGTTGATAGTGCATCGCTCTTTGCAAGGCGACAGCCGCTTCTGGGCCGATTCGCGGCGTCCAGTCCGCGAGGATCCGAGGCTGGTCGTGTCCCGTTGTCATGAACCGCAGGACCTCTCTTCAGTGGTCAGGCACACGGTGCGGGCGGCACGGCAGTCGAGTGAAGCTGTAGCGACACCATCGGGTCGCGGCTTGCTCGCAACGGCACCGCGTACCAGGTCATCGTGACGTCGTTGTGCTCCGTATCGCGCGACAGTGCTGTCTCCAGAGGCCATCCGGATGGCTGAAGTCACCACGCACGTCCGCCTTGCCCGTCGGCCGTCCACGTGTACTGATCGTCCCGCCCGGCCCAGTCGGTGGCCTTGGTCAGCTGCCCGGTCTTATCCTAGGCAGAGGAGACCGCATTCCCGCCCGGGTAGGTCAGCACCAACTTCGGGATCGCCGAGTCGTATCTTCGCAACTGCCTGCGTGACGCCGATGTCCGGACGGCAACCGTCCAGGCGCGACCCGGTCGGAGTCGACGGAGCTGCGCGAGGCGAATCACCGCATCCGTCTTCTGGGGCAGGTGAACGAAGTGCTGCGCCGCGCGGTGGCGTACTTGTCCCAAGCGAATCTGCCGGGAAAAGGCTCTACCCGCTCGTGAGTGAGCTCGCCGCCGACGGGGTGCCCGCCGCGGTCCTCAAGTTCGCCAGGCAGCCGTACTACCGCTGGCTCGCCGCACCCGTGACCTCCGGTGAGCTCGGGCAGGCGCACCTGGCCAACACCGTGTTTGACGCCCACCTCGACGACCCGGGGTCCGGTCACCGACTCCTGGCTGACGAGGCGGCCCGGGAAGGGATGGTCGCCTGCGACCGCAGTGACACCGTCGGTCCGAACCCTCGACGCGAGCCCGTCCACAGACGCGGTCCAGTCGTTCAGGTGCGAGGCGTCGGCGCAGGCCAGCACACCGTTTTGGCAATCGGGGCTTTCACCAACCGAAAGCTGGACCTTCACCAACCACACAACAGAAGAGAGAGTGGTTGGATGACCTGGTCAGGATAGAGCGGTCGGGTGGGCGCCAGGGGCTTGGTGTCTGAACTCCAGGGGATTGGCATTCTTCGGAATGGCGCATGGGTTACGCCGCTGCGGCCTGCGGCGTTACGGGTCCTAGCGTTCTCCCCGGCGTGTCGCGCGGAATCCCTTTTGCCCCTTTTGCTTGTCTGATCTCCAAGGGTTCACTGCGCGTCACGTTCGCCGTCGCGTCGTAAGATATTCAGCGACGGGCGATCAGTGCTTCATGCCCCGCATTGCGCGCTGAATGCGATGCTTCCTTGCGCGCCTCGCGGCCAACCGTGGGGTGTACGGCATGTTGTCCACCAAACCGTAACGGTCCACCACGTCCTCTACTCGCACCATGCTTTGCATCCCGGCCGTGGCTGCGGCGAGGAACCCGACGCGGGCTCGGCCCATCGTCTGAGTTGCTGACACGTCGAGGTTGCCGATGTCGAATCGCTTCACCTCAGCGTTCTGCCGTTCGATACCGCTGCGGGCCATGAACCGGTCGGTGTGCTCGAAGAAACCTCGGATGTCGTTGTCCGAGTGCTTCAATATCTTCGGGGGATGTGAATGCGGGTGTACGTGTTCTGCCACACAGGGTACTTCTGGTCTGGTGCCATGTGCGCGTCTGCGTCGGTGACGCGGCCCGCCGGCGCACGGCACTGAGCCGTCGTTCTCCCGCTTCGCACTCGCGGTGACAGCCAGGACCCCAAGGTGCGGGCTTGAGCTCCACTGGCGTCTTCGGCCATACAGGTGAGCGGACGCCCCACGCTCAAGCGCCAGAGAGCAACCGCCGACGAACTGGTGTGCGCTCGTGTGTCCAGCTTTCAATCGTCAGCATCGACTCGACCCGCGTGGCCGTCCACGCCACTGGCAAGGCACCGTGCAGTCCTGAGGCTCCGGTGTGCCCCGAGACTCAACCCAGACTCCCGGGGGATCGCTGGTGAGCAGACCGACCCACACAGAGCGCGACGAACCGCACGCATCACTGCGACATCCCGACCTGCGTTCCCTCATGTCACAACGGGTTGCCGCCGCCCAGTTCGACGGGGCCACATCCGTCGGAGGTCCTCCCCGTGTCTCGGCAGCTGCGGGCCATTGTCGTCTGCCGACAGGCCTAGACGCTGCACTGCGCCGATACGTGGCTGTTGGTGTGACGGAGGGTGCGGCCGAGTGCCTCCGCAGCCTCATCGCTGGGGAGGCGTGGGCGAAGGACCGTGGGCTCCAACTCCACCCCCGGGTCTCAGTACGAAGCGGTGCCGAGCTGCTGGATGCCCTACGGGTGTCACAACTAGGCGAGGGTGACCTCCTCCATATCGAAACGCACGGAGCATGGGAACCGGACGGCTCGTGGGGATTCTGGTTCGGCCGCGGCTCAGAAGTCTTCTCACCAGGCGCACCCGCCGCACCAGCGGTCGGCCCCTTCTGCCCTTCGTTGGTGCTGATCGGCGCCTGCAAGGCAGCGACCCCCGGCGCAAGAGGAAGCCTCAACGCGTTGTTCGGCCCGGGCGTGCCGGTCATCGCATGTCATGGCCGCGCCACGTCGAAACACCTGATCAGCCGCGTGTTCCCTTCGTTGACGGCCGCGCACGCTGTGCAGAACGGGCCGCCCCGGCCGGGCACAGAGGAGTACCGGGACCTGCAGAGTGCCCTCGCCGGGAGAAAAATGTCGCGGACGGTCCAGTGGCAGCTGGTCTCCGCCGGTAGCTAGGTTGAGTGTTGGGCCGTCTGTGCGGAACCCGGGGTCGGCGGAATTTCGCGGTCGCCCCGGCCTGCCGCCGTCTGCACCTGGTGCTGTCAGCACATTACCGCGGCCGGTCCACCCACCGGCCGGTCGGCGGACACCCCAAAGCAGCGGCGATCGTCGTGTGACCCCGACCCTCGCGTTGGTGTTGACGAATGGCGACTCCCTCGCACAACTCACGGCACAGATGATCCCAGATCACCGATCCGAGAACACCGAGTTCCTGAAGAGACTCAGCCTCATTCGTTCTCCGCCTCCGGATGTGGTCCGTTGGTCGTCATGATGATCGAGCCTCAGCACCCGGCCGGACTCTGGGCCCGCAGTCCCAAAGACCTAGCCCGGGGCACGGCCGGCAGTTGGAGGATGCCCGTATGGCAAGCGTTCCTTGGTCGGTACGGCGACTCAGTACCCGAGAGCAGCAACTGGCTGTAGACCTGTTCGAGCAAGAGGTCTCGATCTTCACTCGCGAGCAGTATGAGAGCGACCTCGTCGAGCAACGGAAGGTCTCCCGGTGGATGACGAGCCGCGGCATCTCAGCGCCACTCGATACGTGGATGGGCGTGCTCGAGAACGACCGGTTGGTTGCCGCAGCGCATGCGGGGCCGCACTACGGCCAGGCGCGTGACGTGCTCCAGCGTCAGGAGGCCGATGCGCCCACTGCCTGGGGTTCGCTCTGGCTACAGTCGTATCTGGCGCAGGTGGCAAACCTCGATGACATAGCTGTGGCCCCGGACTACCGGCGCCGCGGCATCGCTTCGGCGCTTGTGCGCGCCGTCTGCGCGGACTTGCGTGATCGCGGCGCGCACACCGTGGCCGGATTCGCGTCAGGTGCGGCCAGCATGGGGCTGTTCAAGCGCCTCGGCTTCACGATTGGTCAACCGCGCGAGTCTGTTCCGGAAGAGTTCGCCAACGGATTGCGGACCTTCTGGTACCCGGGCGCTCCGGTCGACGGTAGGTACTTCTGGAAGCGACTTGCTTACCCCGCCGGCGCGTCGTTCATCCGAACGTGATCAACCGCACATCGCCCGACAAGCGCCGAGGCGCTACCACCATAATGGTCCATCGGGCCGACTGCGAATGCCCGGACCGGGAATGCAACGGTGATCACGGACGTCAACCGATGCGGCGGGTGCCACTACGGGTCCCCTACCTGCACGTGGGGGCCACTGCTGACCCGAACCGCGGGGCGGTGGCCATCCCCGGTCGAGGCTTCCCGAAGCGAAGCGCCACTGCTCGGTCAGCGGTCCTCTGTTGTCGCGTGCAAGACCGTCGCGCCGGGCATGGTTGGACGCCAACCGGGGCGCCATCGTTGAATTCAGCAGTTCCCTATCTCGATGCCGCCAGGTGGGCTACATCACCCACTCCACCGCCGAGTCCGGGCTGGACGGATTCATGCGGTCTTTGGCCCTCGAGCTCAGCCCGAGCGGCATCCGGGTCAACGTCGTGGCTCGGGGCATGACAGAGACCGACGTAACAGCGCACGTCCCTCCACGTCAAGGCGGCGCTGGCCTCGTTCCCACCGTTGGGGCGGATTGCATGCGCGGACGACATCGCCGGCGCCGTGGCACTGCTCGCCTCCGAAGACGCCGGCTTCCTCACCGGGACGTACCTCTGCGCATCCGGTGGCTCACCAATGAGCTCAACCAGTAAGTCGGCGCGGTGGATGCGCCGACATCGCCGCAGCCGTTCGCCGCGGAGCCGTGTGTACCGCGCCCGCTCGTCCCCCGTGCTCCGACCCGTCGGCCCGAGGTTGCGCAGCTAGCCGGCGGCCCGTGTCATTGGCCCGGGGACAGCAGCACTCGAACGTTACCCGAGACGCTCGTCGGAACCGCGAGATAGCCCCGGTTGAGGAGAGACTTCAGCACACCGTCGGCCACCGCACCCTGAGCCGCGCGAACGCGCCACCGGAACGTTTCGCGCCGCTAGAGGTCACTAGCGGAATCGACGGCGTCCTCGTCGGCGGTATCAGTCCACCACTGCGGCGAGGGCCGGATGGCGCGAATGTAGTCAGCGGTGAACTCGAGCCGCGGCGACGGTTGGAGCACAAGGCCCAGCGCTTCGTCACGGAACTCCCGCACGGAACGCATGTGCTTCGCTATGGACGCCCAGCGCAGATATGCAATGTCGTCAACGCGGCGTAGACAGTCGAGCACTCCGGAAGCAAGTTGTTCAGTCAACACGACTCGCTGTCCAGCGATGCCCCACAGGATCCACCGCGCAACTTGCATGCTCGTCCTCTCAGCCCGAGGTCGGCCTGCGAGTGCCACCTCGATGCTGTGGGAGAACCTGTCGAGGTCGAACGGCTGGCGAGCACGAGTGCCTCTCTTCACGACTGTCTGAGGGACAGGCGGCTCGGAGGGTGACCACCAGACGTCTTTGGCCACCGGCACTTCAGCCGGCGGCAGTTCGATTGCTAGGCGGGGGTAGTTGCTGCTGTGCCCAATCCATTCGAGCACTTGCCGCGCACCAGCGAACCCGGGACGCCCGCGACGGTCGGACCGGCCCAGGGTGCTGAGGGCGTACTGGACGTGCTGCATGCGGTCTGTTCGCCGCAATCGCGCCTCCACAGCCTCGCGGATGTCCGAGTCGAGGATGCAGTGCCGGTATGGCGTGTTGTTGCGCAGTTCGGACTCGTCGAGGTCCTTGGCCAGGCGAGGGAGTGCATGCTCTAGGTCTTCGATGACGAGCCCCGCGAGCTTCCGGACCTCGTCTCTGTCCATCTGGGCCAAGAGGCCGACGTAGATGTCTTCCTCAAGGCGTTCACGGTCGAACGGTCCCTTGGCGAGCCGACCGTCACCAGTGCGGCGCACAAGCATCCGATCGATCGCTTCCTTTGGCTCTTCGACGGTCTCGAAGACATGAAGCCGGGGTTCTTCCACGCAGTAGCGCCTGCGTCGAACGGCGGCGCCTTCGCGCTCCGGTGTCGTTCGGTCGACCTTCGTCGCAGCTCGGCACCATGGGCACCGCATGGCGGTGGTCCCCGCGTCAAGACCTGTAGCAGACACTGGTTCGCCCTCCATCAGATGGTCGGTACATCCACAGCTCCGCGGTCGCCGTGTCATCTCACCACGGCGCATGCACGGGTCCGGGTCCCCTTTCGGGTGACATCTGCGGCACCCAGTCCGCTTCGTCCGGATTGCTGAGACGCTGTGCCTGCCCGCACGACCCAACGGAAGGCAGGCCCGGCCATGTCCATCGACGCTACAGGTTCGACCGAGACGCTCAGGCTCTTCGCCGAAGACCTCCGACGCACGGCGGTCGAGTCCGCCGAGGCTTCGACCATCGCGGTGCAACAGGAACTAGCTCGAGGACTCTCCGACGCTGAGGACGCCCTCGAAGACTTCCTCATGTCGTACGCCGAGGGGCACACCGGAGCCGCACCCGAGCCTATCGACGAGGCGGCGAAGGACGCGGCCGAAGAGCCCCTCCGAGAAGGCCTGCGACGACTGGGCATCTCAGAGCGCCAGGTCCTGTTCGCGGGCGAAGAGGCCGGCAATGCAACTCGAGCCGTCGTACCCAACATGATCATCTGCCGACAGGACGCGCTGGACGGGACGAGCCCGGCCCTCCTGCGTTGGGACGGTCACGCGTCGGTGTGCATGATCGACCAGGTCCGGGCTGATGGTCGCCGCGGGGGCATCTACGCCCGTCACATCGCTGGCGCGATCTCCTGCGCGACCGGGTGGGTTGTCAGCTGGGCGCAGTGGAGCCGGCACAACGGAGTCGACGGCTACCGCAACATCCTCGGCGCGGTCCACCTGGCGAACCCGAGGGCCGGCGTGGCGGAGTTCCAGTTGTCGTCTCTGCGGTGGGACCGCCGGCAGGGGACTCTCGCTGCGGTGGCGGCCACGGCATCGCGACGGTCCAAGACTCAGCAGCTCGCGAAGAGGTTCGGCATCTCATCGGAGAAGGCGTTCTACACCACGTCAGGGACGCCGCTTGCCCCTGCGCTTCTCGTCGGCGCGATCAGCGCGGTCATTGAACCGAACGCGGTGTCACTCCACGACAGTGCACTCCTGCTGCCGTTCCAGATCCTGGGCGGCCCGATCTCGTCGCCGGACGGGAGTGCGCTCAACTACCTGCGCGTCTACGAGGCGAACGCACTCGATCTCCGCGCCAGTTCCCGTCCCGTCGGCGGCTACATCGCCTGGGTCAAGTAGGTCCCAGCCCGCGACGCGCTCGGCTCCTCGATGCGCATGCGTTGCGGGCGGATATGACATGCGTGCCGGAGCAGGACTTGCTGGTCGGCGCAGACCAAGGCGCCCCGAAGCCTGGCCCAGGGATGCGCGGGAAGCCGCACATCCCTGGGCCAGCGTTACTTATCGCGACCGAACGGGCTCGCTGACCGGTGCGGAGGGTGCGGGGCGCGTCGATCAGCCGGCCGCTGGCAGTACGATCCGTGAGAACCGTGAACGAGAGACGGTTGCCAGAGCTGGCGACCTGTGGCAATCTAACCGTGAGAACCGTGAGCCGGAGGAAGTCGGGATGGGTACCGTTCGCAACGCCAGGACGAGCGAGGTCGCCCGCGCTCTGGGAGTATCACCGGCTAGCGTTCAGGCGTACGCACGCCAGCGACGCATCCCCTTCCGCACGACACCGGGCGGCCAGTACCGCTACAACGTCGAAGAAGTGATCGCCGTACTTGCACCGCCGGCCATCGAGCTCCGGGACGACCTCGCTGATCTCACATCAGCGAGCTCATCCGTGATCACGGACGAGCTCTCGGCCTACAGAGTCGGCACGTTCGACGAGGCGACGATGTCCCGCCTTCGGATGCGAGGCCACCATCACCAGCGGGGCACAAGCATCGCCCCTATCGAGGTCACGGACGGGCTCGCGGAACTTCGCGACGCCGTCAGCCGCGCCGGGGGCGCCGCGGTAGCCGTCCTGCACCGATGACGTCGGCCACACAAAGTCCGGTGATCCTCGGCACCGCGGCGGCACCCGTTTCACTGACCGCGCTGTCCCCGCTGCAACAAGGGGACGCCATCTCCGGGCTTGTGCTCGCCGTTGCGGGTGTTGGGCCTGCCGCCTCGACTGGCCTACCGCTGGCTGACTGGCCTACCGGCGTGGACGCTGGTGATGCTTGGGGGGTCACGTTCGGAGCGGACACCGGCTGGTACGTGCTCATCTCCCAAGACTGCGACGCGGTGCGCGCACCCGCTGACGAACCGACAGTCGTGGTTGCCCCGCTGACGTTGGTGGAGCTCGGAGAGTGGCATGACCTCGTTCGTAACGGTTACTCGGCTCGCAAATGGCCGTATCCGGCAGAGAAGTTCGCTGGTCTGCCCGAGGGCAAGGGCCTCGTCGTGGACTTGGCGTGGACGACAAGCATCCTCAAAGGATCGCTAGCGGCACCGTCCGTGCATGCCCAGCGACCCCTCACCGGTCCGAACCGAAGGGCTTTCGGGGAGTGGCTCGCCGCCCGCCACGGGCGCATCCCGTTTCCGGACGACGTCGTGAGGTGCGTGCTCAACCCGTGCTATGAAGTGCGAAACAAGTTGGCGGCACGGTACGTGCAACATGGGAAGTCCGCACCGTTCGAGGCTCGGGCGGTCGGAGCGGTCTTGCGGTGGTTCGCTCAGGTTGATGGGCACGTAGTTCACGTCTTCGGCCAGACGTCCGGGCCCTTGCTCATCCACGCGGGCTTTGTAGACGACGAGGGCGCAGTCAAGGAAGAGTTCACTAAGGCAACGCAGCGTCTCGAAACTGCTATCAACAAAAGGATCGCCGCCGTGGCGCCGCAGGAGGGCTTCGTCTTCAGATTGACCCTGGGCGATCTGGCAAAGGTCTCGGCCGAGTCGTTCGTGAAGTTCGCACTGCTTCTTCGGTAAAGGGCTGTAGCCCGCACACCCCATAGCCGCGGGCCGTTGCGCGCCGCCGATCGCGACACGCATGTCCGATGCTGACCGTCTACGGGGTGCCGGTCAGGGTCGTCGGGCCTGCTTACCCAGCCGCGTCGGAATCGCTCTCGACAAGCGGCGACGGAGTTCGCCGCCCCCGCGCGCCTGAGAGATGGTTGACCCACCGCGTCGTACTCGCGCATCACGCGGGGGTTCACGTCCTTGGTGCCGAAGTTGACCCGGCGGCGAGTGCATGTTCGAGGATGCGCATCGTCTGGCCGGTAAGGCCGGCCGCTTTGTCGATCACGTACCAGATGACCGGCGCCGCCGACCGTGCCGCTCGGCACCAGCCACCCGGCCGGCCGCGCCACGCCAAACGCAGGCACCGTGATGAAGGACGAGTAGTGGGCGCGGATGGAGCGGTTGCTGCCCTCGAACTTCGGTAAGGTGGGTCGCCCGTTCCGGCCGTGGCAGACGGTTTGGAAGCGGCACAGGAAGTTTGCCGACGACGGGACCTGGGACCGGGCTTTGGCGCAGTTGATGGCCGAGGCCGACGTAGCTGGGCCGATCGACTGGACGGTGTCGGTGGACTCCACGGTCAACCGGGCTCACCAGCACCGCGACGAACACGACCCGCCCCGAGCAGGACACAGGGGGCTTCGTCGAATCACAAGGAACTCCCCCGCCGCTCCGATACTGAACCTGCAGGTCACGGCATCGGGCGGTCCCGCGGTGGGCTGACCAGCAAGATCCACCACGCCGTGGACGGCCGGGGTCGTCCGCTGGCTGTCGTGACCCCGGGCCAGTCGCACGACGGACGTGCGCTCGAACTCGTCCTGGCCGACATCCGCGTCCCGCATGTCGGCGTTGGGCGTCCTCGGACGACGCCGGAAGTCGTGCTCGGCGACAACGCGTACTCGTCGCGCGCGACCCGGGCGATGCTGCGCCGGCGCGGGATCAAGGCCGTCATTCCCGAGCCGTCCGACCAACAGGCCAACCGTCGACGCCACGGCGCCCGAGGTGGGCGGCCTCCGAAGTTCGACGGCGAGACATACAAGCCGCGCAACGTCGTCGAACGATCGTCCAACCTGCTCAAGCAGTGGTGCGACCTTGCCACCCGCTACGACAAGCGCGCCGCCATCTACCGCGCCGGCGCGGTCCTGGCCGCCATCGTCGTCTGGCTGCGCCGACTCTGATCAGGCAGAACGTGCGCCGGGCGCCTCGGCCTCCATGGGAGCATGCGTCTCGTGGACGCTCTGGAGCTGCGCGGTCGACTCTTCGCCATGCTGGTCTGTCTGGACGATCGCCTCCCAGCCGACCAAGCCGCGCTCATTCACAAGTTCGTCGACGTCGGCGAGTGGGGCTTGGCCCTGGAGCAGATCGCCGACGTCCTCTCCGAAGACGAGATCGGACTGCACGACGAGGAGCGAGCGGAGTTGCTCGCGCACAACTCACGCATGGAGATGGGCGACCGAGTGCCGAATGCGCTGGGACTCTGCCCATCCATCCACTGACGGCTGGCACCGAGCTGTTGGGAGACACGCCCTAGTGGCCTGGCCGGAGGTCGCCTCTGCTCGTTCGCCTTGGGATCTCGGCTTGCGGGAAGGGTTCTTCACCGAGTTCTTCGCGCATCAGGTCTCTGAACGTGCCGATGGCATGACTGACGTCCGCCAACCGCTCCTCGAGTGCGGCTTCCTGGGACTTGAGCGGCCACCAAGGTGCGACGCTCATCAACAGACGCTGCCCCGTGGTCGTGGCAACGGCTGTGTTCACGTACGTCGAGACGGACTCGGCGACGGTCGCTGCTGCGGCCGCCGCAGCGGGCGTTCCGCACGCCAGCACGCGGACCTGGGCGTCAAGGAGCGGCCTCAGCTCGGCGGCGATCCGCCAGCCCTGGCCGACTAGATCTGTTGGTTGGCGAAGTCCCATCAGGATCGCGAGGGCCGCACCGCCGCCTGACTGCACCCGGTTCACCGTTCGCATGACCTGCCCGGCAAGGAGCACACCGTTCGCCGCTACGAGAAGACCCTCGTAGGTGACGCGACGCGTGTCGACGACGCGTTGAGACTGACCCTCTGACGACGGATTGGGGCTGACCCCTCCGGGACTCTGGAGGGGTGATCGCACTGGAGGATTGGGCGGAGATCCGTCGGCTGCATCGGGCCGAGGGGATGC
>NZ_JANZLA010000010.1 GCF_025770785.1 Cellulomonas sp. SG140
CTCGGCCGAGGCGTCGACGCCGGCGCAGCTGCCGGGCGCGCGGCGGACGGAACCGCCCGTGCGGGTGCAGCAGCAGCCGGAGCCGCAGCTGCGGGGGCCGCGGCTGCAGGTGCCGGCGCGGCAGCAGGTACGGGCGCCGCGGCGGGTGCCGTCGTGGGAGCCGCACCGGCCGCCTGCTCGTCGGCGGGAGCCGCTGCCGGCTGCTGAGGGGCAGCCGCCTCGGCGGGCTTGGCCGCTGCCTGGGCCCGGCGCTGCTCGCTGCGCTGGTCCGCCTTCTTCTTGGTCGGCCCGAGCACCATGATCATGTTGCGGCCGTCCTGCTTGGGCATCGACTCGATGAAGCCCAGCTCGGTCACGTCGTCGGCCAGGCGCTGCAGCAGGCGCACGCCCATCTCCGGGCGCGACTGCTCGCGACCCCGGAACATGATCATGACCTTGACCTTGTCGCCGCCCTTGAGGAAGCGCTCGACGTGCCCCTTCTTCGTGGCGTAGTCGTGCGGGTCGATCTTCAGGCGGAACCGGATCTCCTTGAGGACCGTGTTCGTCTGGTTCCGGCGAGCCTCACGGGCCTTCATGTCGGCCTCGTACTTGAACTTGCCGTAGTCCATGATCTTGACGACCGGCGGGCGGGCGTCGGGGGCCACCTCGACGAGGTCGAGGTCGGCGTCCTGGGCAAGGCGCAGTGCGTCCTCCACGCGGACGATGCCGACCTGCTCGCCGTTGGGGCCGACCAGGCGGACCTCGGCGACGCGGATCCGATCGTTGATGCGGGGCTCGCTGATGTGGTGCTCCTCGAGAGTCGTGACGGACGACCGCCCGGGAACGAGGAAGGCCCCCGCCCTGGGCACAGGCGGAGGCCTCGGCAGCACCGCACCGGTGGTTGGTGACCACGCGGCGGCACACGGCGCGGCCGTGTGCTGCGGACTGGACCCGGACCCTGTCGTCAGCACGTCCGGCGGACGTGCTGTGCGGTCGGGACCAAGGTGGGAGGTTCTCCACTTGTGCACCCGACGCGTGCGTCCGTCCGCACCCCCGCGGATGGTCCGTGGGAGCACAGGACAGGGCCTGCGCCAGGTCAGTCGTACCACAGGCTACCAGACGGCGGCGGCGGCCCCTCCCGAGCCGGTACGCGGGCGCCCGTGGACACGATGAGAGGATGCGTCCCATGACCGCGAACGCCAGCCCCGAGCAGCCGGTGAGCGCCTCCGCCGAGGCGCACGGCTCCGACGCCACGACGCGTCCTGCTCACGTGCACGAGTCGGTCGCCGAGGCGACGCGCGACATCGCCGACGTGTCGGCAGGCGAGGTGATCAGCACCGCGGCCGTGCACCTGATGAGCGCGGCGGCGGTGAAGTGCGGGCTCGCGGAGGACGGGCCCGCGGGAGCCGGTGCCGCGTACCTCGACCTGGACGAGGCCCGGAAGCTGATCACCGCGCTGGCGGCCCTGGTGACCGCGTCCGCGCCGGACCTCGGCGATCAGCACGCCCGGCCGCTGCGCGACGGGCTCCGGTCGCTGCAGCTGGCGTTCCGCGAGGCGTCCCCGTACCCGGACGCCCGTGGCGAGGGCCCCGGCGAGAAGTTCACCGGTCCCGTGTCCTGAGCGGCGCGCTCCTATCCTTGCCGCGTGAGCGATGAGCCGACCGGCCTCGTCTGGAGCCAGCCCCCGCACCGGGACGACGAGACGCGGCCGCTCCCGGTCGTCGAGCCGGGTCGCCGCGGGCGTCGGCGCCCCGCGCCCCTGGTCGTCGTGCTCGTCGTCGCCCTGGTCGTCGCCCTCGTCGCGGTCGGCCGGATGATCCAGGTGACGACCGCGTGGCAGCGCTCGTCCGCGCAGTGGCAGGCGCTGGCACACACCCACGGGGACCAGCTCGCCCAGGCCCAGGCGGATCTCAAGGCGGCGCAGGACGAGCTGACCGCCACCCGCTCCCAGCTCGACACCGCACAGCAGCGGATCACCCAGCTGGCCGACGAGAAGGCCAAGCTCGGCGACACCACCGCCGCCCAGCAGCAGCTCGCCGACTACCAGGCACGGGTGTCGCAGGCGGCCGGCAAGGTCGCGACCTCCCTCGCCACCTGCATCGACGGCCAGAACAAGCTGATCAGCTACCTGACCAACGCCTCCGCCTACGACCCGGCGTCCCTGGCGAGCTATCGCAACGACGTGCAGTCGTACTGCGGGCAGGCGACCGCCGCGAACACCGCGCTGCAGCGGGAGCTGTCGCGGTGAGACGTCCCGTCGCCGTCGCACTCGTGGGCGGCGCCGCCCTGCTGGCCGGCTGCGGGGTGCTGCCCGGGATGCCGCCCCCCGTCCCGACCAGTGTCGTACCGACCAGCCTGCCGACGCCGTCGATCTCCGCAGGCACGTCGACGCTGTCGGCGGACGGGTTCGACGCCGTACGGCGGATGGCGGTCCGCGTCCGCAACGTCGGCTGCGGCCAGGTCTCCACCGGGTCCGGCTTCGCACTGACGGACCACGAGCTGGTGACCAACAAGCACGTCGTCGCCGACTCGGCATCCCTGCAGGTGTCGACGTACGACGGCCGCGACGTAGCGGTCACCGCGGCCAGCACCGCGAAGCTGGCGGACCTGGCGATCGTCCGGACCGCCGACGCGCTGCCGTCGGCGCCCCAGCTGGCCGCCCACGACCCGCAGACCGGTGACCCCGTGACGGTCGTCGGCTACCCGCTGGGCAGCCGGCTCACGCTGACCGACGGGCACGTCATCGGGTCCACGACCGACCCGCTGAACGCGACGCTCGGGCAGGTGCTGGTGACCGACGCCCCGGTGGAACCGGGCAGCTCCGGGTCGGCGGCGCTCGGTGCCGACGGCACCGTGATCGGCGTCGTCTACGCCAAGAGCACGGACGGGCACAGCTACCTGGTACCGGTCAGCACGCTGCGCCGCATGCTCGACGACAGCTCGGCCTTCAGCCCCGCGCCGACCTGCACCGGCTGACCGGCCCCCGGTCCGGCGCGCTCCACCGGTCGCGTCAGGCGCTGCGCAGCCTGAGCTCGAACGAGTCGACCCGCTCCGCGGCCACGGGGTCCGCCGCGAGCCGCTCGCCGACCCGCTGCAGCAGCGCGTCGAGCTGCTGGCGGTCCAGGCCCGCCCGCAACGTGAGGTCCACGGCGACCTCGGCACGCCCGCCCGGCACCGCCGCGCAGGCCACCACACCGTCGAGCCCGTCGAGGGCGGCGCGAACGGCGTCCCGGACCGTTACCACCACGGCTCCGTCTGCGACCGCCGGTTCCCAGGGGCGGCCCTCCGCCAGCGCCACCACCGCCGGACGAGGCACCGTCACGGCCGTCGGGCCCGCAGGGTCCAGCACCAGCACGGGCCAGCCGTCGGACACGGCGGACTGCGCCGCACGCGACGCCTCGGCCGGTACCGGCCGAGCGTCCTGGCGCCACGCCGCCAGGGTGGCGACGCTGCTGAACACCGGCAGCGCGGTGCGCCCGTCTTCGATCTGCAGCCCGACGACGCCGGCCGAGGCCGTCGAGTCGCCGGCGTGCTCGGCGGCAGCCTGCTCGGCGGACACCTCGGCGTGGGCCAGCACCGGCACCAGCACCCTGGTGGCGCTCAGCGCGACCACGACGTCGGCCAACGACGACCGTCCCTGTGCGTAGGCGCTGACCACGGCCGCGAGCGCCGGGTCCGCGGAGCCGTCGTCGTGCGCGAACGCCGAGGTCGGCGGGAGCTCGCGCGGGCTCACGGGCGCCCGGCGACCTGCAGCGCCGCCTCCAGCGTGAAGGCACCGGCGTACAGCGCCTTGCCCACGATGGCACCCTCGACGCCGACCGGGACGAGCGCGCGCAGCGTGCGCAGGTCGTCCAGGCTCGAGACGCCGCCCGAGGCGACCACCGGCGCGGACGTGCGGCCGCACACCTGGCGGAGAAGGTCGACGTTGGGGCCTCGCAGGGTGCCGTCCTTGGTCACGTCCGTCACGACGTAGCGGGCGCAGCCCGCGTCATCGAGGCGGGCGAGGACCTCCCACAGGTCCCCGCCGTCCTTCGTCCAGCCCCGTGCGGCGAGCGTGGTGCCCCGCACGTCGAGTCCCACCGCGACGCGGTCGCCGTGCGCCGCGATGGCCGAGGCCGTCCACCCCGGGTCCTCGAGCGCCGCCGTGCCCAGGTTCACCCGTGCCGCGCCGGTCGCGAGCGCCCTGTCGAGGGAGGCGTCGTCGCGGATGCCGCCGGACAGCTCGACCCGGACCCCCCGCTCGGCGAGCTGAGCCGCGACGTCGGCGAGCAGCGCGGCGTTGGACCCGCGGCCGAAGGCCGCGTCGAGGTCCACCAGGTGCACCCACTCGGCGCCCGCCTGCTGCCAGGCGAGCGCCGCATCCAGAGCGTCGCCGTACCCGGTCTCGGAACCGGCCTCCCCCTGCACCAGCCTGACGGCCTGGCCGTCCACCACGTCGACCGCCGGCAGCAGCTGCAGGCGCGGCTCGCTCATCTCGTCGTGCTCCTCACGTCGGAAACCAGGGGACTGCCGTGCGCGACGCGTGTCAGCGCAGGGAGGCGACCCAGTGGGACAGCAGCTGCGCCCCGGCGTCGCCGGACTTCTCGGGATGGAACTGGGTCGCTGCCAGGGGACCGTTCTCCACGGCGGCGACGAACCGGTCACCGTGCTCGGCCCACGTCACCAACGGCGGTGCCATCGGGCTGGGACGCGCCGCCGATCCCGTGAGCGGGAACGACCGCGCGGCGTAGGAGTGCACGAAGTAGAAGCGCTCGTCCTCGAGCCCGGCGAAGAGCGTCGACCCCTCCGGAGGCTGCACGGTGGCCCAGCCCATGTGCGGAACGACCGGTGCCTCGAGGCGGTCCACCAGCCCGGGCCACTCCCCCAGCCCCGCGGTGCGCACACCGTGCTCGACGCCCTCCGCGAACATCACCTGCATCCCGACGCAGATGCCGAGCACCGGCCGGCCACCGGCGAGGCGGCGGTCGACGACCTGGTCACCCCCGACGGCGCGCAGCCCGGCCATCACGGCGGCGAATGCGCCGACGCCGGGCACGACGAGGCCGTCGGCCTGCTGGGCGCGGTCCTTGTCGGCGGTCAGCTCGACCTGCGCCCCGACCCTCTCGAGCGCGCGCACGGCGGAGCGCACGTTGCCGAAGCCGTAGTCCAGGACCACGACGTGGGGCTGCTGAGGCACGCCGTCAGGGTACCTGCGCATCGCGCGCCGTCTCCGCGGCGCCCGCGTCCGGGTCCGGCGCGCGGCGGCGTCAGTCCCGCGAGCGCCGCCCGGCGAGGGTTCGCAGGGCCCGCCACCGGGTCATGCCGACGCTGGTCACCGTGCCCGGCACGTCGGCTGCTCGCAGGCCCCCGAGCAGCAGGTCCTCGAGGAGCTGGGGCGCGTCGGACAGCACCAGGCCCGGTGGGAGGTCCCGCGTGCGTTCGCCAGCGACCCAGTGCGTGGCGGACACCTGCTCCTCACGGCGCTCCAGCAGCACGACCGGCACGGCGCGCAGCAGCTCGGAGATCGCCGCGGCCCCCTGCTCACCGGCGCCCGGGTCGCGCAGCACGGCGATCGCGCCGACGTCCGACGGGACGGCGTCGACGTCGACCTTGGCCAGCGCACAGGTGGCCGCGAGCGGCGCCGGGTCGGCCACGGGTGTCACGACGAGCGCGACCGAGGGGACCTCGTCGTCCAGCTCCGAGAGGTCGTCCGGGATCTCCAGACCCGCGAGCGGGTCGTCGTCAGCCCCCGACGGCACGGCGCCGCTCACAGGGCGCCCTTGGTGGACGGCACACCCTCCACCCGCGGGTCGAGCGCCACGGCCGCGCGCAGCGCGCGTGCCAGCGCCTTGAACTGCGCCTCGACGATGTGGTGGGGGTCGCGGCCGGCCAGCACGCGCACGTGGATGGTCATCGCCGCGTGGTGTGCGATCGACTCGAGCACGTGCGCCGTCAGGGAGCCGGTGAAGTGGCCCCCGATGAGGTGGTACTGCTGCCCGGCCGGCTCACCGGAGTGCACGAAGTACGGGCGCCCGGACACGTCGACCACCGCCTGGGCGAGCGCCTCGTCGAGCGGCACGGTGGCGTCCCCGAACCGGGCGATCCCGCGCTTGTCGCCCAGCGCCTCACGCAGCGCCTCGCCGAGCACGATGGCCGTGTCCTCGACCGTGTGGTGCGCGTCGATGTGCGTGTCGCCCCGCGACTGCACCGTCAGGTCGAGCAACGCGTGCTTGCCGAGCGCCGTGAGCATGTGGTCGTAGAACGGCACGCCGGTGTCGATCGTCGTCCGCCCGGACCCGTCGAGGTCCAGCTCGACCACCACGCTCGACTCGCTCGTCGAGCGCTCCACCCGCGCCGTGCGACCGCTCACAGTCCCGCCACCTCCACCAGGGCGGCCTTGAAGGCCGCCGTCTCCTGCGGGGTGCCGACCGACACCCGCAGCCATCCGGCCGGGCCGACCTCACGGATCAGCACGCCACGGTCGAGCAGACCCTGCCAGACGCGGTGCGCGTCGTCGAGGACCCCGAACAGCACGAAGTTGGCGTCCGAGTCGGCCGCCGTGAGCCCCTTGTCCCGCAGCCACGCCACGAGCCGGTCACGCTCGTCCCGCAGCGCCCCGACCTGGGCCATCAGCTCCTCGGAGTGCGCCAGCGCGGCGCGCGCGACCGCCTGCGTCACCGCCGACAGGTGGTACGGCAGCCGCACCACGCGCAGCGCGTCGACCAGGTCTGAGGCGGCGGCGAGGTACCCGACCCGCCCGCCGGCGAGGCCGAACGCCTTGGACATCGTGCGGCTCACGGCGAGGTTGGGGTGGTCGACGAGCAGCTCGAGCGCTGACGGCGTGCCGCGACGGCGGAACTCGCCGTACGCCTCGTCGACGACGACGACGCAGCCGTCGGGCACCTCGGCGGCCGCCGCGAGCACGGCCTCGACGGTCGCGAGAGGCAGCGCGGTTCCCGTGGGGTTGTTGGGGCTGGCGAGGAGCACGACGCTCGGCCGCTCCTCGGCGATCACGTCGTGCGCGTGCGCCGGGTCGAGGCTGAAGTCCTCCGCGCGGCGGCCGGTGACCCACCGGGTCGACGTGTCACGGGCGTACTCGGGATACATCGAGTACGTGGGGGCGAACGACACCGCGGTCCGCCCCGGGCCGCCGAAGGCCTGCAGCAGGTGCAGCATCACCTCGTTGGACCCGTTGGCCGCCCAGATCTGAGACGGGCCGAGCCGGACGCCCGACTCCGCGAGCAGGTAGGTCGCCAGGTCTGCCCGGAGGTCGGCGAAGTCCCGGTCGGGGTACCGGTTGAGGGTCGCGGCAGCGGTGCGCACCGCGGCAGCGATGTCGTCGACCACGGCGGGCGAGGGAGGGTACGGGTTCTCGTTGACGTTCAGCCGCACGGGGACGTCCAGCTGCGGCGCGCCGTAGGGGTGCAGACCTGCCAGCTCGGGTCGTAGGGGCAGGGCGGCACGCGGCTGGTCGGCGGTCACCGGACGAGTCTAGGGAGCGCCTCGGAGCACCCCTGCAGCGGTCCGCCGTGCGGGCCGGCGCGCAACCTCGTGCGCCCACCGCCGCACCCCGCGGACCGCCTCACCCCGCGGACGGCCGTCAGAAGCGGGCCCGCACCGCCTCACCGTGAGCCGGCAGCCGCTCGGCGTCGGCGAGCGCGACGACCCGGTCCGCCACGGCGGCCAGGGCCTCGGCGTCGTACTCGACGACCTGCACCGGGCGGACGAACGAGTGGACCCCGAGCCCGCTCGTGAAGTGCGACGAGCCCCCGGTCGGCAGCACGTGGTTCGACCCGGCCATGTAGTCCCCGAGCGACACCGGCGAGTACGGGCCGACGAAGATCGCGCCGGCGCTCGTCACCTGCTCGGCGAGCGCGGCGGCGTCCTGCGTCTGGATCTCCAGGTGCTCGGCACCGTACGCGTTGACCACCTCGAGCCCCGCGGGGAGGTCGTCCACCAGCACGATCGCCGACTGCGTACCGGCCAGGGCCGTCCGCACGCGCTCCGCGTTCGCCGTCGCGGGCACCAGCTGAGCCAGCGCGGCGTCCACGGCGTCCGCGAGCGCCGACGACGGCGTGACCAGCACCGCCGCCGCCAGCGGGTCGTGCTCCGCCTGCGAGACCAGGTCCGAAGCGACGTGCCGCGCGTCCGCGGACTCGTCCGCGAGGATCGCGATCTCGGTGGGTCCCGCCTCCGCGTCGATGCCGACCCGCCCTCGGACCAGGCGCTTGGCGGCCGCGACGTAGACGTTGCCGGGTCCCGTGATCACGTCCACCGGCTCGCACAGCACCGCACCGTCGCGGTCGTCCTCCCCGACGGCGCCGTAGGCGAACATCGCCACCGCCTGGGCTCCTCCCACGGCGTACACCTCGTCCACGCCGAGCAGCGCGCAGGTGCCCAGCACCACGGGGTCCGGAAGGCCGCCACGGTCCTTCTGCGGCGGCGAGGCGACGGCCAGCGACCCGACCCCGGCCTCCTGCGCCGCGACGACGTTCATCACCACCGACGACGGGTAGACGGCCAGGCCGCCGGGGACGTACAGCCCGACCCGCCGCACCGGGATCCAGCGCTGCCGCACCTGGGCGCCGGGCGCGAGGTCCGTGACGAACGGCGCGGGCCGCTGGGCGGCGTGCACCTGGCGGACGCGACGGATCGTCTCCTCCAGGGCGTCGCGGATCTCCGGTGCCAGCGCCTCGACCGCTCGCGCCAGGACGTCCGCCGGCACCCGCAGGTGCTCGGGGCGCACGCCGTCGAACCGCTCCCCCAGCTCCCGGAGCGCAGCAGCACCGCGCGTCCGCACCGCCTCGAGCACGGGGAGCACCGCGGCGGCGGCGTGCTCGACGTCCAGCTCCGCCCGAGGAAGCGCGTCGATCAGCTCACGTCGGGACAGGGAACGGCCGCGCAGGTCGATGCGGGAGATCACGGGGCGCAGTCTAGGCGGGCCTCCGCGGCGGGTCCGGGGCGTCCGAGACCCGCGGCGTGCGGCGTTCCGTCCTCAGGAGGCCAGGCAGCTCGGTCCGAGCAGCGCCTTCAGGTCGCCGAAGAGGGCCGGGGTGCGCTCCACGCGCAGGCCGTCGCCGAGCCGCATCACCGTCGCGCGGCCCGGGCTCGTCAGCCGGAGCCGCACCTCGGTCACGCCGGGATGCGTTCCCAGCACCTCGCGCAGCCGCTCGACCACCGGCGGCGTGCACCGCGCCACCGGGAGCGAGACGAGCAGCGGAGCGTCGGTGCCCTGCGAGATGTCCGGCAGGGTCACCTCGTTGGCCTGCAGCTGCAGCTGCTCGTCCCGACGCCGCACCCGGCCTCGCACGACGAGGACGGCGTCCTCGGCCAGCACGGTGGAGTACGCCAGGTACGTCTCGCCGAAGAAGAGCACCTCGATCGAGCCCTCCATGTCCTCCAGCGTGATGACGGCCCACGGGTTCCCCTGCTTGGACATCTTGCGCTGCAGCGACGTGACCAGGCCGGCCACCACCACCATCGACCCGTCCGGTCGCGCCTCGTCGGCCAGCAGGGTGGCGATCGACACGTCGGCCGCCGTCGTCAGCACGTGCTCCAGCCCGGACAGCGGGTGGTCGGACACGTACAGGCCCAACATCTCGCGCTCGAACTGCAGCCGCTGCCGCTTGTCCCAGTCCGGCACGTCCGGCACGGTCACGGCGAAGCCCGGACCGCTGTCCGCGCCGCCACCCATCAGATCGGCGAACAGGTCGAACTGCCCCTCCGCCTCCTTGCGCTTCACGCCGATGACCGAGTCCACCGCCTGCTCGTGCACCAGCAGCAGCCCACGCCGGGTATGACCCAAGGAGTCGAACGCCCCCGCCTTGATCAGCGACTCGATCGTCCGCTTGTTGCAGACCACGGCGGGCACCTTGTCGAGGAAGTCGGTGAAGGAGGTGAACGCCCCCTTCTCCTCGCGGGCCTTCACGATCGCGTCCACCACGTTCGCGCCGACGTTGCGTACCGCCGTCAGGCCGAACCGGATGTCGTCGCCGACGGCGGTGAACAGGGCGGAGGAGGAGTTGACGTCCGGCGGCAGCACCGTGATGCCCATGTGCCGGCACTCGCCGAGGTACAGCGCCGACTTGTCCTTGTCGTCACGCACCGAGGTGAGCAGGGCGGCCATGTACTCGGTCGGGTAGTTCGCCTTGAGGAACGCCGTCCAGTAGGAGACGACGCCGTACGCCGCCGAGTGCGCCTTGTTGAACGCGTACCCCGCGAACGGGACGAGCGTGTCCCACACCGCCTGGATCGCCCCGTCGGAGTACCCGTTCGCGCGGCACCCGGCCTGGAACGGGATGAACTCCTTCTCGAGGATCTCCTTCTTCTTCTTGCCCATCGCGCGACGCAGCAGGTCGGCCTGGCCGAGCGTGTACCCGGCGAGCTTCTGGGCCGCTCGCTGCACCTGCTCCTGGTAGACGATCAGGCCGTAGGTGATGCCGACGACGTCCTGCAGCGGTTCCTCGAGCTCGGGGTGGATCGGCTCGACGTTCTGCAGCTTGTTCTTGCGTAGCGCGTAGTTGATATGCGAGTTCATGCCCATCGGGCCCGGCCGGTACAGGGCGATGACGGCGGAGATGTCCTCGAAGTTGTCCGGTCGCATCTGCCGCAGCAGCGAGCGCATCGGTCCGCCGTCCAGCTGGAACACCCCGAGCGTGTCGCCGCGCGCCAGCAGGTCGTACGTCGGCTGGTCGTCGAGCGGCGTGTCCTCGATGAGGATCGCCGGCTTGCCGTTCGCGACGATGTTCGCCAGCGCGTCGTCCAGGATCGTCAGGTTCCGCAGGCCGAGGAAGTCCATCTTGATCAGGCCCAGCGCCTCGGACGCCGGCTGGTCGAACTGCGTGATGATCGCGCCGTCCTGCGGCCGCTTCATGATCGGGACGACGTCGGTCAGCGGGACGCTCGACATGATCACGCCGGCGGCGTGGACGCCCCACTGCCGCTTGAGGTTCTCCAGCCCGCGCGCCGTCTCCAGCACCCGCTGCGCCTCGGGGTCGGCCGCGACGACCTGGCGGAACTCCTCTGCCTCCGCATAGCGCGGGTGCTCGGGGTCGTACATGCCGGACAGCGGGATGTCCTTGCCCATGACCGCCGGCGGCATCGCCTTCGTGAGCTTGTCACCCATGGCGAAGGGGAACCCGAGCACGCGCGAGGAGTCCTTGAGCGCCTGCTTCGCCTTGATGGTGCCGTAGGTGACGATCTGCGAGACCCGGTCCTCGCCGTACTTCTCCGTGACGTAACGGATCACCTCGCCGCGCCGGCGCTCGTCGAAGTCCACGTCGACGTCCGGCCAGGAGATGCGCTCGGGGTTGAGGAAGCGCTCGAAGATCAGCCCGTGCTTCAGCGGGTCGAGCTCGGTGATGCCCATCGCGTAGGACGCCATCGAGCCCGCCGCGGACCCACGGCCGGGCCCGACCCGGATGCCCTGGGACTTCGACCAGTTGATGAAGTCGGCGACGACGAGGAAGTAGCCGGAGAACCCGAGCTGGGTGATCACGCCGGTCTCGTACTCCGCCTGGCGGCGCACGTCCTCAGGCACCTGCCCGTGGTACCGCCGCTGCAGGCCGCGCTCCACCTCCTTGATGAACCAGGAGTCCTCGTTCTCCCCGGGCGGGGTGTCGAACCGGGGCATGTAGTTGACGCCGGTGGTGAACTCGACCTCGCACTGCTCGGCGATGCGCAGGGTGTTGTCGCACGCCTCGGGCAGCTCCGCCCAGGTGGCTCGCATCTGCGCCGCCGACTGCAGGTAGTAGCCCGTCCCGCCGAAGGCGAACCGGCTGCCGCCCTGGTCGGAGGTCGGCTCGTCGAGCGTCGAGCCGGACTGCACGGCCAGCAGAACCTCGTGCGCGTGGGCGTCCTCCTCGCGCGTGTAGTGCAGGTCGTTGGTGGCGACGAGCGGTGCGTCCAGGGCCTCGGCGATGCGCAGGAGGTCCTTGATCACCCGGCGCTCGATGTCGAGGCCGTGGTCCATCAGCTCGACGTAGAAGTACTCCTTGCCGAAGATGTCCTGCAGCTCGCCGGCGGCGCGCAGCGCCTCGTCGAACTGGCCGAGCCGCAACCTCGTCTGCACCTCGCTGGAGGGGCAGCCGGAGGTGGCGATCAAGCCCTCCGCGTACCGCGAGAGCAGCTCGCGGTCCATCCGGGGCCACTTGCCCATCTGGCCCTCGAGGGACGCCTCCGAGCCGAGCCGGAAGAGGTTGTGCATGCCGGCGGTGGTCCGGGACAGCAGCGTCAGGTGCGTGTACGCGCCACGCGCGGAGACGTCGTCGGCCGCCTGGTGCGCCTCGCCCCACCGGACCCTCGTCTGGTCGAACCGGCTGGTGCCCGGCGTGACGTACGCCTCGACGCCGATGATCGGCTTGATCCCGTGCGCCTTGGCCTTCTGCCAGAACTCGAACGCACCGAACAGGTAGCCGTGGTCGGTGATCGCCATGGCCTTCTGGCCGAGGCGTTCCGCCTCGTCGAACAGCTCGCCGATCCGGGCCGCACCGTCCAGCATCGAGTACTCGGTGTGCACGTGGAGGTGGACGAAGTCGGTGCTCTTCGAGCCACCCGCCGCTGCCATGCGGGCGATCCTACGTCGCCCCACCGACGCCCCCCGGTGTGTCGTCGGGCGTGCCGCGGCAGGGTCAGCGATACGTCGATCGCAGCTCGTCCAGGGCGTGCTGGAGGTCCTGCGGGTACTCGCTGACGACCTCGAGCCAGCTTCCCGTCGCCGGGTGCTCGAAGCCGAGGCGGACCGCGTGCAGCCACTGCCGGGTGAGCCCCAGCCGCTGCGCGAGCGCCGGGTCCGCGCCGTAGGTGACGTCCCCGACCAGCGGGTGGCGCAGCGCCGCGAAGTGCACGCGGATCTGGTGGGTCCGGCCCGTCTCGAGGTGGACCTCCGCGAGCGAGGCACCCGGAAGCGCCTCGATCACCTCGTAGTGCGTGACCGACGGCTTCCCGTCGGCGACCACCGCGAACTTCCAGTCCGACGACGGGTGCCGCCCGATGGGGGCGTCGATCGTGCCGGTCGCCGGCGACGGATGCCCCTGGGCCAGGGCGTGGTAGACCTTCTCGACCGTGCGCTCCTTGAACGCCCGCTTGAGCGCCGTGTACGCCCTCTCGCTCTTGGCGACGACCATCAGCCCCGAGGTGCCGACGTCCAGCCGGTGCACGACACCCTGCCGCTCGGCGGCCCCCGACGTGGAGACCCGGTACCCCGCAGCGGCGAGCGCCCCCACCACCGTCGGACCGGTCCAGCCCGGCGACGGGTGCGCCGCCACCCCCACGGGCTTGTCGACGACCACGAGGTCGTCGTCGTCGTACCGGACCACCATCCCCGGCACCGGTTCCGGCGGCGGAACGGCCGCGGACGAGGCCACGTCGGGCAGCTCCACCTCGAGCCACCCGCCCGCGACGAGACGGTCCGACTTGCCGAGTGGCCGGCCGTCCAGGGCCACGGCGCCCGCCTCGACCAGGTCGGCCGCGCGCGTGCGGGACAGGCCGAGCAGCCGTGCCACGGCAGCGTCCGCCCGTTCCCCGGCGAGACCGTCCGGCACGGGCAGGCTCCGTCGCTCGCTCACTGCGGGACGTCGTCCGCCGACGCGGCCGCCCCCCCGCGCGCGACGCGCTCCGGCCTGCCCCCGTCCAGCTGGACACCACGCATGGTCTGGAGCACCACCAGCACGGCGGCCACGACGATCGCCACGTCGGCGACGTTGCCGACGAAGAGGTGGCCGTACGCGATGAAGTCGACGACGTGCCCGCGCGCCGGTCCGGGCGCCCGGACCAGCCGGTCGACCAGGTTGCCCACAGCGCCGCCGAGCAGCAGGCCGAACGCCAGCGCCCACCCGGTGGAGCCGAGCCGCCGCGACACCCGCACGACGACCACCACGACGGTAGCCGCGATGATCGTCAGCACCCAGGTCATGCCGGTCGCGATCGACAGCGCGGCACCGGGGTTGAACACCAGCTGGAGCCCCAGGAGGCTGTCGAGCACCGGACGGCGCAGTCCGTCCGCCAGTGCACGGAGCGCCCACGCCTTCGTCAGCTGGTCGACGACCAGCACCAGCGCCGCCAGCACCACGACCAGGACGAGCAGCCGCCGGTGCGCCGGCGCCCCGGCCGCACTCCCGGTCGATGCGGACCGCGAGGAGTCTGGATCGGCCTGCTGGGCGGTACCGGCGATCGGTCGTGGCTCGTCAGGCGTGGGCACCGCAGGAGTCTACGGGCGCGTCAGCGCCGTTCCTCGCGCTGCTTGCACTCGACGCAGAGCGTGGCTCGCGGGAAGGCCTGCAGCCGAGCCTTGCCGATCGGCTTGCCGCAGGACTCGCAGGCGCCGTACGTGCCCGCCGCGATGCGCTCCAAGGCGTGACGCGTCTGCTCGAGCAGGTCGCGGGTGTTGTTCACCAGCGTCAGCTCGTGCTCCCGCTCGAGCGCCGAGGACCCGTAGTCGGCCTGGTCGTCACCGGCTCCGTCGCCGGAGTGCCGCAACAGCTCGGACAGCTCGGCGTCGGCGTTCACCAGCTCGCCCTCGAGCCGCTCGCGCTCCGCCGTCAGCTCGTCGGCGACCTCCGTCACCTCGGCCGCCGTCCACGGCTTCTCGCCGTCCCGTACGGGGAACTGCTTCACCATCGTGCTCAGGTCCTTGGTCTCGCCGCTCGCGGTGAGCGTGGTGAGTGCCTCGTTCATGGCCGTCGGTCCCCCCTCGCTGGAGTCACGCGAATGTATTCGTGCGCAGGCCGGAGCACAACAGGACACGCACCCGTTCGCCCGCGGTGACCGGCTGAAGTCTCGCGGAACCCGCGTCGATTGCCGCGTCCGGGCCTAGGCGCAGGTCAGGGAAGCGGTCGACGACGACCTCGCACCGGCCGGACCACGAGGTGGCGACGCCGCACGCGCACGACCGCCCGGCACCCCAGAGGGGGCGCCGGGCGGCGCGACGACGACGTTGCGGACTGCGGGAGGCCGCGGACTCAGATGCCCTGGACCTCACCGACGGGCTGCGCCTGGCCGCTGCGCGGAGGCAGCGCGTTGCCTCGGTTGTCCAGGTCGCCGAGGAGGTTCTCGAGGTAGCTCTTCAGGCGCGTGCGGTAGTCGCGCTCGAACACCCGGAGCTCGTCGATCTTGCGCTCGAGCAGCGACCGCTCCTGCTCCAGCTGACCGAGAGTCCGCTGGGAGGTCTCCTCCGCCTCGCGGACGATGTGCGTGGCACGAGACTTGGCCTCGTTGATGAGGCGGTCGGACTCCTCCTGACCGCTGCGCACGTAGTCGTCGTGCAGCTTCTGCGCCAGCGCGAGCATCCCGGTGGCGGACTCGGGCTCGTTGCGAGGCGCCGGTGCGGTGACCGCCGGGATGGGGGGCGCGACTGCGGCGACCGGTGCGGGCGCGGGGGCCTGGACGGGCTCCGGAACCGGCGCCGGCTCGGGCTTCGGCGCGGGCGGCTGCTGCTGCGCACCGGTGCGGCTCAGCTCCGCGATCCGACGCTCGGCTGCCGCGAGCTTCGTCTTGAGGTCCTCGTTCTCGTTCTGCAGCTCACGCAGGGTGTTGACGATCTCGTCGAGAAAGTCGTCGACCTCGTCCTGGTCGTACCCCTCGCGGAACTTCGTCGACTGGAACTTCTTGTTCAGGACGTCGTCTGCGGTCAGCAGTGCCATCGTCGTCACCTCTGTCGGTCGTGCTGCTAGGCCGGCGGCAGTCCACCGACCGCCTCGGGCCACCGTAGCGGACAAACGGCGAGCCGGACTCCCCCCGACACGCGTGCCGTCCGGGAGAGGAGCCCGGTCAAGGGGCCGCTCTCGGAGGCCACTTCACGGCTGTTCGCCCGTTCGCGACCGGCAGTCGGCCCCTTCTGTCCTATATGACCGAGAGCAGCACGATGCAGATGAGGAACAGCACGGTGAACGCCAGGTCGAGCTGCACCGGTCCGAGCCGCAGCGGGGGCAAGAACCGCCGCAGCAGGCGCAGCGGCGGGTCCGTGACCGTGTACGTCGCCTCGGCGACCACCAGAGCCACGCCCGTCGGGCGCCACGTGCGGGCGAAGACCTGGACCCAGTCGAGCACCATCCGCACGAGCAGGATCAGGAAGAAGACCAGGACCGCCAGGTGCAGGACGGCGCGGACCAGGCCCACCGGTCAGCTCTGGTTGTAGAAGCCGGGACGCCCCGCCGCGTCGGAGCCGTGCCCCTCGCCGGAGACCTCGACCGTCGCCGGGGAGAGCAGGAACACCTTGCTGGTGACGCGCTCGATCGCACCGTGCAGGCCGAAGATCAAGCCGGCGGAGAAGTCCACCAGGCGCTTGGCGTCCGCGTCGTCCATGTCCGTGAGGTTCATGATCACCGGGACCCCGTCCCGGAACGCCTCACCGATCTTGCGCGCGTCGTTGTACGAGCGCGGGTGGATGGTGGTGATGCGGCGCAGCTCGCTGGACGTCGCCGCAGCGACGGCGGCACCGGTGACGCGGGTGGGTCGCCGCAGCGGGGTGACCTGAGCCTCGAACTGGTCCGGCACCTCGGCCTCCTCGACGTCGTCCTCGACCCACTCGTCCTGCTCCTCGGGCCGCTCGTCGGCCAGACCGAGGTACAGCATCGTCTTCCGCAACGCTCCAGCCATCGCGTCTGCTCCCATCCTCCGGACGTCTCCGGTCCCCCACCCGTCCGGGTCGACCCCCGGAGACGGCGCAGCGCCACCGGCGGAAGCACTGCGCTCGTCACGCTAGCAAGGCGTCCTCGCTGGTCGGCGCCGCGACACGCGGTGCCGCGGGCAGCAGCCGGACGATCCCGCAGGAGCGGCCCGTCGTCGTGCCGGCCGCGGTCGCCCGGCGGTGCGAGTAGAGGCCCGGATCCCGGAAGGTGTCGCGATCCAGGCGGTGGACCCGGTGCACCCCTGATGCCGCCAGGACGGCGACGACGCCCGCGGGGAGGTCGAGCGCGGGCGTGCCCCACGACGTTGTCGCCGCGCTGGCCGGCACCACCTGAGCCACCGCGTCGCGCAGGTCGGCCGGCACCTCGTACGACCGCCCGGCGACCGACGGTCCCACCGCCGCGACGACCCGGTCGAGGCGGGCGCCGAGGCCGGTCATCACGTCGAGCGCCGCCTGGACCACGCCGGCCACGAGGCCGCCACGGCCGGCGTGCACCGCCGCCACCACCCCGGCGTCGGGGTCGGCGAGCAGCACGGGGACGCAGTCGGCGACGAGGACCGCCAGCGCCACGTCGGTCCGCGCGGTCACCAGGGCGTCGGCGACCGCGACCGAGTCCGTCCCGTCCGCAGGAGGGCCGTCGACGACCACGACGTCGCGCCCGTGCACCTGCGTGGCGAAGGCCACCGGGACCCCGGCCCACTCCGCCAGGAGCTCGCGGTTGCGGCGCACCCGGTCCGGGTCGTCACCCACCGCCAGGCCGAGGTTGAGGCCGTCCCACGGCGGGAGGCTCACGCCACCGGCTCGCGTGGTGAACCCGGCACGGACCGACGCACCGAGGCCGGCCTCGAGCACGTCGAGACCGGCCTGGGGTGCGCTGGAGCTCATCGACTACTTGAGGAAGTCCGGCACGTCCAGGTCGTCCGTCTCGCGACGGGGCGGCTCCTCGGTGAAGACCCGCGGCACCTCGAGGGGGCCCGTGAGCGGCCGGGGCTCCGCCTCGGTCGACAGGAAGGCGGGGACCGGCGAGGTGGCCGGCGCCTGGACGGGCTCGAGCGGCTCAGGCACGTAGGTCCGCGGCGCGGGGACCACGGGCGTCTGGTGAGCACCCGGCAGGGCGGCCGGGCGCGCCGCCGCGGACTGCTGGCTGCCACCGCTCACCTGGCCCAGGGCCCGCGCGTCCCGTCGCACCTGAGGCGAACCACCGTCGAAACCGGCCGCGATGACCGTGACCCGCACCTCGTCGCCGAGCGCGTCGTCGATGACCGCGCCGAAGATGATGTTCGCCTCGGGGTGCGCCGCCTCCTGCACCAGCCGTGCGGCCTCGTTGATCTCGAAGAGGCCGAGGTCCGAGCCGCCCTGGATCGACAGGAGGACGCCGTGGGCGCCGTCGATGCTCGCCTCGAGCAGCGGCGAGGAGATCGCCATCTCGGCCGCCTGCACCGCGCGGTCCTCGCCTCGGGCGAAGCCGATGCCCATCAGGGCGGAGCCGGCGCCCTGCATCACGGACTTCACGTCCGCGAAGTCGAGGTTGATCAGGCCCGGTGTGGTGATCAGGTCGGTGATGCCCTGCACACCCGAGAGGAGCACCTGGTCGGCGGAGTGGAACGCGTCGAGGACGCTGACCGAGCGGTCCGAGATCGACAGCAGGCGGTCGTTGGGGATCACGATCAGCGTGTCGACCTCGGCGCGCAGGGCGTCGATGCCGGAGTCCGCCTGGTTGGAGCGGCGGCGACCCTCGAAGGTGAACGGCCGGGTGACGACACCGATCGTCAGGGCGCCGAGCGAACGGGCGATCCGTGCGACCACCGGCGCACCGCCGGTGCCGGTGCCGCCGCCCTCGCCCGCCGTGACGAAGACCATGTCCGCCCCGCGCAGGACGTCCTCGATCTCCTCGGTGTGGTCCTCCGCGGCCTTCTTGCCGACCTCCGGGTCGGCGCCGGCGCCGAGCCCGCGGGTCAGCTCGCGGCCGACGTCGAGCTTGACGTCCGCGTCGGACATGAGCAGGGCCTGTGCATCGGTGTTGATCGCGATGAACTCGACGCCCTTGAGACCGACCTCGATCATGCGGTTCACGGCGTTCACGCCGCCGCCGCCGATGCCGACGACCTTGATGACCGCCAGGTAGTTCTGCGGAGCTGCCACGGTGGGTGCCTCTCGTTCTCGCGTCGTGCGGGTCGCGGCCGGGCCGCGGTCGCCGCTCCGACACGCGGAGCGTCGCTTCAACCTTCACCCTCAAGTTGAGGGTTAGAGTTATGTCAGGTCTGTCGTCAGTGCGTGACGCTAGGTCCGCGCCCCATCCCGATCAACGACCGCGCCGCGCGTGTCGGCGGGTGATCCGTGACGGGCTCGGCTCAGCGGGTGATCGGCAGGCGGGGCGCCGACACGTCGTAGACGTGCGCCCCCTTCGCCGTCGGCGAGGCCCGGAGCGCGGTGAGGACCGCGATCTTCAGCGCCGTCTCCTGGGAGCTCCCCCAGTCCACCTCGACGCCGTCGCGCAGGTGCATGGTCACGGTGTCCTGGGTCTGGGCCGCCACGCCGGCGACCTCGGCCAGGAGTGCCGGTGGCAGCTGGCGCAGCACGCCGAGGACCGCCTGCAGCGTGCGCGCGTCACCGGCCGGCACGTCGACGACGGGCAGCCCGGCAGGCGCCGCATCGGCACGGCCCACCTGGACGCCTTCCTCGTCGAGGAGGGCGAAGCCCGGCGCGGCCGCGCCGACCGGCGCCTGCTTCTCCGGGACGGCTGCCACGGGCTCGCGCGCGACGAGCTGCACGGTGAGCCCGTGCGGCCAGTCCCGCGTGACGCGAGCCTCCCGGACTCCGGGCACCTGGAGCAGCCTGTCGCGCAGTGCCACGGTCCCGAGGCGCGGCAGCGGGACGCCGGTGTCCTTCGCGACGACGGCCCGCACCTGGTCGACGGCCACGACGGTGCCGGCTCCGGCGACGGTCACGTCCGCGGGCCGCAACGCCAGCACCGGGGACCAGAGCAGCAACCAGGCCAGTGCGCCGACGAGCAGGACGGCAGCCGCCGCGAGGGCGATCTGCCGACGCGCGAGCGTGCGGCGTGCGCGTGCCCGCTCGGCGAAGCGCTGCACCGAGCGCGTGGACACGACGGGCGGACGAACCGGGCCCCCGAACCGGCGCACCTGGTAGGTGGTGGCGCTCTGGTACCGGCTCTGAGCAGGTGCGGCGGGTAGCGCGGACGAGCCGTTCGGCGCGGGGACCGCAGCGGAGCCGGTCGGTGCGTCAGCCTTCTTCGACGGTGCCGCGGCCGCGTGGCCGGCCGTCGGCACGCCCGTCTCAGCGCGCGGTTCGCGGACCGGTTCGCGGACCGCGTCGCCGACCGGCGGGCGCGCACCCTCGGGTCGTGCAGCGCTCCGTGGCGCCGTTCGACCCGGCGACGGCGGCCGGGTACGGGGAGCGGGTGGGCGGGACGGGCTCATCAGGTCGGCTCCGGCCCGCCCGGGTCCACCCCACCGGCGCCCAGCCGGGCGTGCAGGGCCGCGAGCACCACGGGCGCCAGCTGCGTCACGTCACCCGCGCCGACGGTGAGCACCAGGTCGCCCGGACGCGCGAGGGACACGACGGCGGACGCCGCCTCGGTCCGGTCCGCGACGAACCGGCCGCGGCCCGGCGTGGTCATGCGGTCGACGATCAGGGCACCCGTCACGCCGGGCTCGGGATCCTCGCGCGCGGCGTAGACGTCGGTGACCACCACGGCGTCGGCGAGCTCGAGCGCGTGCGCGAACTCGTCGGCGAACGTCCGTGTGCGGGAGTAGAGGTGCGGCTGGAACAGCACGAGGACCCGGCCGGCGCCGACGACCTGACGCGCGGCGCCCAGCAGCGCCGCGATCTCCGTCGGGTGGTGGGCGTAGTCGTCGACCACGCGCACCCCGCCTGCGGTCCCCCGGTCCTCGAACCGCCGTCCCGTGCCCCGGAAGGCAGCCAGCGCCTCTGCGGCCGCCGTCGCGTCGAGGCCGAGACGGCGCAGCACCGCCCACGCAGCGGCGGCGTTCAGGCCGTTGTGCGCGCCGGGGACGGCGAGCTGCACCACGACCCGCTCGGCGCCCGCGGTCAGCTCGGTCTCCCAGCCGTCTGCCGTCGCGCGGGTCGGGCCGACGTGCACGTCCGACCCGGCCGAGCGGCCGTAGGTGACCAACTGGACCCCACGGGCGGCGAGCCGGTCCGCCACGGTCCGCACCAGACGGGCCGCGCCGGGGTCGTCCGAGCACGCCACGAGCTGGCCACCGGGACGGATCCGGTCCGCGAACGCCGCGAAGGCGGCCTCGAACGCCTCCCTGGTCCCGTAGTGGTCGAGATGGTCCGGTTCGACGTTGGTCACCACGGAGACGAGAGGCCGGTAGGCGAGGAACGACCCGTCGGACTCGTCCGCCTCGGCGACGAACGGTCCGTCGCCGTGCCGTCCACCACCGACCGGTCCGTCCGCGGTCAGCACCGTGCCGCCGATGGCGAACGACGGGTCCGCCCCGGCGTGCATCAGGGCGGTCGCCACCATCGCGGAGGTGGTCGTCTTGCCGTGCGCACCCGCCACGGCGACGGAGTCCCGACCGGCCATCAGGGCGGCCAGCGCCTGGGAGCGGTGCAGGACGCGCAGACCGGCCGCACGCGCGGCCGCCAGCTCAGGGTTGGTCTCCCGTACCGCGGAGGAGACCACCACGGTGTCGACGTCCCGGACCGCCGACGCATCGTGCCCGACGTGCACGCGAACGCCGGCCTCGCGCAGGCCGGGCAGCGCAGGACCGTCCTGGGCGTCGGAGCCCGAGACGTCCAGGCCGCGGGCGGCCAGCAGCGCCGCGACGGCGGACATGCCCGCACCACCGACGCCGATCAGGTGCACCCGGCCGAGGGAGTCGACGGAGGGCACCTCGTCGCCCTGCTCCTCAGGACCGGTGGGGTCGGGCTCGCCGGACTCCGACGCCTCGGACGGCGACGCCGGCGGTGCGGCGGGCGGCAGCTGGTCGAGCACCAGCTGGGCCACCCGCTGCGCCGCGTCGCGGACGCCCACCGATGCGGCCGCCCGCGCCATCTGCGCCCGCTGCCGTGCCGCGCCCGCTCCGACCAGCAGCGGCAGCACGTGGGCGCGCAGCCATGAGGCGTCCAGCGCCGTGTCGTCCACCAGGAGGCCACCGCCGGCGGCGACGACCGAGGCGGCGTTCAGGCGCTGCTCCCCGTTGCCGACCGGCAGCGGCACGTACACCGCCGGGATGCCGAGGGCAGCGAGCTCGCACACGGTGCCCGCGCCCGCGCGGCCGACCACCAGGTCCGCCACCGCGAGCGCCAGCTCCATCCGGGACAGGTACTCCAGCACGTGGTAGCGCTCCGCGCCGGGCAGGTCCTCCGTGGCCCGGCGGACGGGGTCGGCCTTGCCGCGGCCGGTGAGGTGCAGCACCTGCACGCCGGATCCGAGCAGGTCGCTCGCCGCCGCCGAGACCGCCCGGTTGATGCTGAGCGCACCGAGCGACCCACCGGTGACCAGGAACGTCGGCAGGTCGGGGTCGAGGCCCAGGTCGGCGGCCGCCCGACGACGCGCGCCCGCGGGGTCGCTCGCGCGCTCCTCCAGGAGCGCTGCGACGGCAGCGCGCAGCGGCAGACCCGTCACCTGGGCGTGCGGCAGCACGGTTCCCGGGAACGTCACCGCGACCGCACGCGCCCAGCGGGCTCCGAGCCGGTTCGCCAGGCCCGGACGAGCGTTCTGCTCGTGCACCACGACGGGCAGCCCGCGGTGGCGCGCTGCGAGGTACGCCGGGGTGGAGACGTAGCCGCCGAAGCCCACGACGACCTGCGCCCCGGCGTCCTCCAGGGCGGACGTGGCGGCTCCGACCGCGGCGCGCAGCCGCGCCGGCAGGTGCAGCAGCGCCCCGCTCGGACGCCGCGGCAGCGGGACACGGGGGACGATCGCGAGCGGCAGGCCGTAGGCGGGGACCAGGTCCGACTCGAGGCCCTCCCGGGTGCCGAGCACGGTGATCCGGATCCCAGGACGCGCTGCGCGCAGCGCGTCGGCGACCGCCAGCAGCGGGTTCACGTGGCCCGCCGTGCCACCACCGGCGAGCAGGACGGAGCCCGGGTCGTCAGCCACGCGCGCGCCCCAGGACGGCCAGCGACCGGCGCACCACCGACGGTCGGGCCGCGAGCGCCTCGGCGGCACCCGGTTCGGATCGGGCGAACGCCAGCACCACACCGATCGCGGCCATCGTCATGATCAGGGCTGAACCTCCGGCGGAGACGAGCGGCAGCGGGACGCCGATGACGGGCAGCAGACCGATCACCACGGCGATGTTGATCATCGCCTGGCCGACGATCCAGCACAGGATCGCGCCCGTGGTGATGCGGGCCATGGGGTCGGGGTGCCGCCGGATGACGCGAACCATCGCGAAGGCGAGCAGCGCGAACAGGGCGAGCACCAGCAGGGTGCCGATCAGGCCGAGCTCCTCGCCGATGATCGCGAAGATGAAGTCGTTGTGGGCGGCCGGCAGGTACGACCACTTCTCGCGGCTCTCCCCCAGGCCGAGGCCGCCCCAGCCGCCGCTCGCGAGCCCCCAGCCGCCGTGCAGCGTCTGGTAGCACTCGTTCTGCACGTCGCAGCTGCCGGACAGCCAGGAGCGGATGCGGCCGACGCGGTTGTGGCCGAGGGTCACCAGCGGGATGACCGCCGCGACGCCGCCGACGACCAGCGCCACTAGGTACCGCCGCGGCACCGCGGCTATCCACATCGCGCCGAACAGCAGGAGCAGCAGCACCATCGCGGTGCCCAGGTCCTGGCCGAGCAGCACGGTGCCGATCGGGATGACGCCCCCGATCGGGATGACCGGGACCAGGGCGTGCTGCCAGCGGTGCAGCAGCGGCAGCTTGCGTGCGAGCACCGCGCCGAGCCACAGGGCGAGCGCCAGCTTCAGCGCCTCGGACGGCTGACCGGAGAAACCGGGAAGGCACACCCAGTTCTGGTTGCCGCCCGCCCCGCAGCCGAGGCCGGGCACGAACACCATCAGCTGGAACACGACGCCGGCGCCGAGCGCCGGCCAGGCCAGCTTGCGCAGCACCCGCACGGGCAGCCGCGACGCGATCAGCATGAGCGGCAGGCCGATCAGCGCGAACTTGGTCTGGTCCAGGAAGACGGCGTACGCCGAGTTGCCCTTCTGCAGGGACTCGACGCTGGAGCTCGACAGCACCATCACCAGGCCGATGACGAGCAGCAGGGCCGACGACCCCGCCAGCACGTAGTAGCTGGTGACGGCGCTGTTCCAGTGCCCGAGCGCGGAACGGCGCCGCGCCGGGTCCGCCGCGACGGCGTCCGGCTGGGCGGAGACCACGGGGTTCACGACTGCCCGGACAGGCCCCGGACGGCGGCAGCGAAGGCGTCGCCGCGCTCCGCGTAGGACGTGAACTGGTCCATGGACGCGCACGCGGGGGCGAGCAGCACGTTCACCTGGGTGCCGGCGGGCGCCTGGGCGGCGAGCCGCTCGGCGGTCTGCACGGCACGGGTCATCACCGGTTCAGTGTCACCGGCGACCACCTCGACCACCGGGACCTGCGGCGCGTGTCGGGCCAGGGCGTCCCGCAGCGGTGCACGGTCGACGCCGATCAGCACGACGGCGCGGAGCCGGTCGCGGCGCTGCTGCACGAGCTCGTCGAACGTGGCGCCCTTCGCGAGGCCGCCGGCGATCCACACCACGCTCTCCTCGCCGAACGCCGCGAGCGAGGCGGCGGCGGCGTGCGCGTTCGTCGCCTTCGAGTCGTCGATCCAGGCCACGGAGCCGCGCTGCGCGACCGTCACGATGCGGTGCGCCCCCGGTGCGAAGGCGCGCAGGCCGTCGCGGACGTCGACCGGCGCGACGCCGTGGGCGAGGGCCAGCGCGGCGGCCGCCAGGGCGTTGGACACCACGTGCGGCGGCACCTGCCCGTCCGGGCCGGCCAGCTGGGCGAGGTCGTCCAGGGTCGCCAGCTCCTGCGCGTGCGTGTGCCGCAGCCTGGCGAATCCCCGGTCGACCAGCACGTCCTCCACCACGCCGACCTGACCGACCGACGGCACGCCGAGCGTGAACCCGACGGCGACGGCACCGTCGACCACGTCGGCCTCCTCGACCAGACGCCGCGTCACCGGATCGGCCGCCGAGTACACGCAGGCCCGCTCCACCCCGTCGAACACGCGGCCCTTGTCCGCCGCGTACGCCGCCATGGAGCCGTGCCAGTCGAGGTGGTCCGCCGCGACGTTGAGCACGGCCGCCGCCTGCGCCGCCATGCTGCTGGTGAAGTGCAGCTGGAAGCTGGACAGCTCGACGGCCAGCACGTCGTTGGCAGGGTCGGTCGCGGCGAGCACCAGCGGGTTGCCGACGTTGCCGGCGGACACCGCGTGCTCACCGGCGGCCCGCAGGATCGACTCCAGCATCCCGACCGTGGTCGTCTTCCCGTTGGTGCCCGTGACGGCCAGCCAGGGCGCGGGGCCCGCGCCGCCGGCACGGTCGACCCGGACCCGCCAGGCCAGCTCGACCTCGCTCCACACCGGTACGCCGCGCTCGACGGCAGCCGCGAGCAGGGGGTGCCGCGGCGGCAGGCCCGGCGACGTGACGACGAGGTCGAGCTCCGCGAGGCCGTCGCGCGACAGGAAGTCGTCCGCGTCGTGCTCGTCCGCGGCACCGGCGCGGTCGTCGAACGTCCGGACCTGCGCCCCGAGCCGCTCCAGCACCTGCACGGAGGCGCGCCCCGACAGTCCCAGCCCCGCCACCAGCACCCGCGCACCGGCCAACGTGACGTCCGGCGTGCCCGGCGACGCCGCCCTCGGACCGTCCACGCCGTCCGCCGAGCCGTCCACCGACGTCCGCACCTACCCCGCCACCCATTCCCCGTAGAACAACCCCACGCCGAGAGCCACGAACAGCCCGGCGATGATCCAGAACCGGATCACGATCGTCACCTCGCCCCACCCCGACAGCTCGAAGTGGTGGTGCAGCGGCGCCATCTTCAGCACCCGTCTGCCGGTCGCCTTGAAGAAGCCGATCTGGATCACGTCCGACATCACGATGACGACGAACATCCCTCCCAGGATCGCCGCGAGGATCTCGGTGCGCGTGAGGATCGAGAACCCCGCCAACGCACCCCCGAGCGCGAGGGAGCCGGTGTCGCCCATGAAGATCTGCGCCGGGCTGGCGTTCCACCACAGGAAGCCGAACAGCGCCCCGGTGATCGCGGCGGCGACCACGGCGAGCGCCAGCGGGTCCCGGGTCTCGTAGCAGCGCGGGCCCACCGACCCGAGGATCTGGCAGGACTGCTTGAACTGCCAGACGCCGACGACCACGTAGGCGCCGAACACGATCAGCGAGACGCCGGTCGCGAGGCCGTCGAGGCCGTCGGTCAGGTTCACCGCGTTGGACCAGGCCGTGATCAGGAAGTTCGCCCAGACGACGAACAGGACCAGGCCGATCGCCGCGCCGGCGAACGCCAGGTTGAGGTCCGTGTCCCGCACGAACGAGATGTGCGTCGAGGCCGGGGTGCGGAACCGCGCGTTGGGGAACTGCAGCGCCGCGACCGCGAAGGTGATGCCGACCACCCCTTGGCCGGCGATCTTCGCCGCCGGTGACAGCCCGAGACTGCGCTGCCGGGAGATCTTGATGAAGTCGTCGAGGAACCCGACGACGCCGAGCCCCGCCATGAGGAACAGCACGAGGATCGCCGACGCCGACGGCGCCGTCCCCGTGAGCAGCAGACCGGCCAGCCAGCCCACGATCGTCGCGACGATGATGACGACGCCGCCCATCGTCGGGGTGCCGCGCTTGGTGAAGTGCGCGGTGGGACCGTCCTGGCGGATGAACTGCCCGTAGCGGCGCCGCACCAGGAACCGGATCAGCAGCGGCGTGCCGAGCAGCGCGGCGACCATGGAGACGCCGCCGGAGATCAGGACCGCCTTCACTCGCCCGCTCCGACCAGCCGGTCGCCGAGCTGCCAGAGCCCGGAGCCGTACGAGGACTTGACCAGCACGACGTCGCCGGCGCGCAGCTCCTGCGCGAGGAACTGCTCCGCGGCGTCGATGTCGTCCGCCAGCACCACCTCGTCGCCCCACGAGCCCTCGTGGTTCGCGCCGTCGCGGATCGCCCGGGCACCGTCTCCGACCACCACGGTCAGTCCGATGTTGAGCCGGACGACGAGCCGGCCGATCGCGTCGTGGGCCTGACGCGCCTCGGCACCGAGCTCGAGCATCTCGCCGAGGACGGCGACCGAGCGGCGGTCCCGGCCGGCGAGCTGGGCGAGGGCCTTCAGCGCGGCGCGCATCGAGTCCGGGTTGGCGTTGTAGGAGTCGTCGACCACGGTGACGCCGTCCGGACGGTCCACCACGTGCATCCGGTGGGGGCTCAGGGCGTCCGCGGACGACAGCCCGGCGGCCACGTCGGCCAGCTCGAGGCCGCCGACCAGCCCGGTGGCGGCCGCGGCCAGCGCGTTGTGCACGTGGTGCTCCCCTACCAGCCGCAGTCGCACCGACGCCGACCGCGGGGCGTGCGGGGTGCGACCGTCGACCAGCGTGAACGCCGCGCGCCCGCGCTGGTCGAGCGTCACGTCGGTGGCGCGCACCTGCGCGGCCGGCGACGTGCCGAAGGTCACCACCGGTCCGGGGGCGAGCTCCGCCATCGCCATCACCCGATGGTCGTCGGCGTTCAGCACCGCGACGCCGTCGGACCGCAGACCGCGGACCAGCTCCGACTTCGCCCTGGCCGTCGCCTCGACCCCACCGAACTCGCCGAGGTGGGCCGCGCCGACGACCAGCACGACGGAGACGTCCGGCGGCGCGATCTGGGTGAGGTACTCGATGTGGCCGATGCCGGACGCGCCCATCTCGAGCACCAGGTGCGTCGTCGCCTCGTCGGCACGCAGCACCGTCAGGGGCAGGCCGATCTCGTTGTTGAACGAGCGCACGGGCGCGACCGTCGGCCCGTCGGCCGCGAACAGCTGCGCCAGCAGGTCCTTCGTCGTCGTCTTGCCGACCGACCCGGTCACGGCCACGACCTGCAGCGCCGCACCACCGGGCTCGGCCGCGGCCTCGCGGAGCCGAGCGAGCACCTCGCGGGCGAGGGCGCCGAGCGCCACCGTCACGTCGTCCACCAGCACGGCCGGCAGGGTTCCCCCTGCCGGGCGCGGCACTTCGTGCGCCGCGAGCACCAGCACCGCGCCCGCCTCCACCGCGCGCGCCGCGAAGGTGTGACCGTCCACGTGCTCGCCGGGCAGCGCGACGAAGAGCGCACCGGGGATCACCTCGCGCGAGTCCGACACCACCGGACCGCTCACCACGGTCCCCGGGTGCACCCCGGACAGCACGCCTCCCGTCGCGGCCGCGACCTCGGCCGCCGTGAGGGCGATCACGCGTGCAGCCCGGACGCCGCACCGGCCGCGGCGAGCCGCTCGTCCCGGACGGCCGTCAGCACGTCGCGGTCGTTGTAGCGGTGGAACACCCCCGCGATCTCCTGCGTCGGCTCGTGGCCCTTGCCCGTGATGATCACCGTGTCCTCGTCGCCTGCCAGGTCGAGGGCGCGCCGGACCGCGTCGGCACGGCTCGTCGTCACCTCGAGCACGTCCACCAGATCGGGCCGCTGCGCGCGGGCGCCCTCCAGGATCGCAGCCCGGATCGACGCCGGGTCCTCCGAACGCGGGTTCTCGTCCGTCACGACGACGACGTCCGCCAGCCGCGCCGCGATCTCGCCCATCATCGGCCGCTTGCCGCGGTCCCGGTCGCCGTCGGACCCGAGCACGATCACCAGGCGCCCGGGCGTGATCGGCCGGACCGCCTCCAGCGCCAGCACCAGAGCGTCCGGCGTGTGGGCGTAGTCCACGAGCGCCAGCGGGAAGCCGCCACCGCGCTCGATCACCCGCTCCATCCGGCCGGGGATCTCGTGCGCGTGCGCGACCGCCTCGATCGCTGCCGGCAACGGCACTCCCGCCGTGTGCGCCAGCACCACCGCCGCGGCGGCGTTGGAGACGTTCACCAGTCCGGGCAGCGGGCTGGCGGCGTGGTGCCGCGCGCCGTCCGGCCCTCGAAGCACGAAGCTCGAGCCGACGCCGTCGAGCCCGATCTGCGCCTCGACAACCGCCCAGTCGGCCGTCTCGCCCACCGGGTCCCCGACGTGCGTCGCGATCGTCTGCACCGGGATCGGGGCGGAGGCGGCCAGGCGCCGGCCCCACTCGTCGTCCACCACGACGACGCCCTGCCGCGCCTGGTCGGCTGCGAACAGCCGCGACTTGTCCGCGAAGTACGTCTCCATGTCGCCGTGGAAGTCGAGGTGGTCGCGCTGCAGGTTGGTGAAGCCCACCACGTCGAAGACGAGACCTCGGACGCGCCCCAGTGCGAGGGCGTGCGACGAGACCTCGGTGCTCATCGCCGTCGCGCCCCGCTCGGCCGCCAGCGCGAGGATCGCCTGCAGGACCGGCGCCTCGACGGTCGTGCGGGGGCTCTCGATCGCCTCGTCCCCGATCCGCAGCTCGACCGTGCCCAGCACGGCCGTGACGGCGTGCACGGCGCGCAGTGCCGCGTCCACGAAGTACGTGGTGGTCGTCTTGCCGTTGGTCCCGGTGACCCCGACGGTGACCAGCCCCTCGCCAGGGTCTCCGTGCACCCATGCGGCCACCGGCCCCGCCAGGCCGCGCGGATCGGCCGCGACCAGCACGGGAACCCGTGCCGCCACACCGGCGGAGACGGCTGCCGCCAGGCCCGCGTCGTCCGTCAGCACCGCGACGGCACCCCCGTCGACCGCCTGCGCGGCGTACCGCGCGCCGTGCACCGTGAAGCCGGGGACGGCGACGAAGAGGTCGCCGGGCTGCACGTCGCCGCTGGCCATGCTGACCCCGCTGACGACAGTCCCACCGACCGGCGCACCCTCTGCCACCAGGGGGAACGTCTCGACCAGATCGGCCACCCGACGGGCCGGGGGACTGAGCGGACGCATCCGTCCCTGGGGGGAGGTCATGGGGAGAATCTACCCGGCCGCTCTCTGGCGCCCGGTCACCAGGTGGTCGGGAACAGGGACGGTGTGCTGCCCGACGGCGCCACCCCCAGCTCGGACAGGGCGAACCCGGCCACGTCGCTGAACACCGGCGCGGCGACGACACCGCCGTAGATCGACGTCTTGGGGTTCTGCACGAAGACCCCCACGACCAGCCGGGGCGCGTCGGCGGGGACGACACCGATGAACGAGGCGGTGATGCCACCGGTCTGCATGTCCTGCGCCGTCCCGGTCTTGCCCGCGACCTGGTAGCCGGGAACGGCGGCCGACGTCCCCGTACCGTCGTTCACGACGCTGCCGAGCATGGTGAGCAGCGTCTGGGCGGTCTGGGGGGACACGGCGCGAACACCCGCGGCCGGCGGCGTCGGCGTGTACGTGCCGTCCGGGCCCGTCCACCCGGCGATCAGGTGGGGCTGCGGCCGGACACCGCCGTTCGCGACGGTCGCGTAGACGTTCGTGGCCTGCAGCGCGTTCACCGACAGGCCCTGCCCGAACAGCACGGTGTACTGCGTGCGTCCGTCCCACTGGTCGGCCGGGTGCAGGATCCCCGCCGTCTCACCGGGCAGCTCCACGCCCGTGGGCGTGCCGAGACCGAACTTCGTCAGGTACGAGTACCGCTGATCCTTGGTCAGCTGCTGGCCGACCATCACCGTGCCGGCGTTGGAGGACTGGGCCAGGATCCCCGTCGTCGTCCACTGCTCGACGCCGTGCTGCTCGGCGTCGTGGAACGCCTGACCGTTCGGCGTCGTGTACTGGTAGGGCACGGAGAACTGCGACGTCGGGGTGGTGAGGCCGGACTCGAGCAGGGCCGCCATGGTGATGACCTTGCCGGTCGACCCGGGCTCGAACGCGTCGGACACCGCCCGCGAGAGGGCATCCGCCGCTCCGGCGCCGGGCTTGTTCGGGTCGATCGAACCGGAGTCGGCCACCGCGTACAGGGCACCGGTCGCCACGTCCTCCACGACGACCGTCGCGGAGTCGGCACCCGTCGCAGCCTTCTGCGCGTCCGCGGCCTCCTGCGCCTTCCACTGCAGGTCCGACAGGATCGTCAGCCGTGCGGACTGACCCGCGACCGCCGGTGTGCCCGTCGAGTACCCGCCCGGGATCGCCTGGCCGCCGGCACCCCGTTCGTAGGTCTCCGAGCCTGCCGTCCCGGTCAACCGGGAGTTCAGGGTGTACTCCAGGCCCTGCAGGCCCTTCCCGTCGGCGTTGACGAACCCGACGATGTTCCCCGCCAGCGTCCCCTTGGGGTACACCCGGTCGGCGACCTTCTCGACCATGACGCCGTCGATCCGCAGTGCCTGCACGGAGCGCGCGACCTCCGGGAGCACCCCCTTGGCCACGTACCGGAACGTCGAGCTGCCGGCCAGCTCGCCGCCCAGCTCGGCCGGGTTCGCACCCAGCACCGGGGCCAGGCGCGCCGCGACGCCGGCAGCGCCGTCGGGCGCTCCCGTCCCACCCGTGCTGCGGTACTTCGCGATCGTGCGCTGGTTGACCGAGATGTCGTACCGCTCGACGGACGTGGCGAGCGGGACACCGGCCGCGTCGGTGATCTGGCCCCGCTGCCCGATCACCGTCACCGACGACAACCGCTTCTCGAGGGCCACCTTGGCGATCGCCGGACCGGCGATGCCCTGGACCCACACCAGACGCCCGGCGAACGTCCCGAGCACCAGGACCAGGACCACGACGAGCGCGGTGACGCGGCCACGTGGGCCCGCCTCGCGCACCGGCCGCGGGCCGCGCTGGGTCGGCACCTGGAGCAGCCGCGCCGCCTCGCCGACCACGCGCCGGCCGGCAGGGGTGCGAGCCGCGGTCCTCGCCATGCCCGCCACGGTGCCACGGCGCGGCCGACCTCCGGTCGCGCCGCGCGGCACCGGACGACCGGCTCCGCGTGACGACGCAGCCGGCGTGCGCGTCGGCGTGCTCATCCCGCCGCAGCCGGCGCCGGTGCGCCCTGGACGGAGCCGTCGGACAGCCGCAGCCAGCCCGTGCCGTTGGCCGGCACCATCCCGATGCCGCGAGCCGCCTGCGCCAGGCTGGCCGGGGCGGAGCGGGCGTCGAGCTGAGCGACGAGGTCGAGCTGGTCCTGCTGCAGGCGACCGAGGCGGCTGGTCAGCGACGAACGCTCGAACGCACCGCCGGCCATGGAGGTGTTGAGCAGCAGGGCGGACAGCAGCGCCGCGCCGAGGATCGCCATGCAGAGGAAGACGAACGGCACGCGGGTGCGCGCCTGCTGAGGTGCCCGGACCACGCGCAGCCGAGGACGCGCGGCCGGCGCGGGGCGGGGTGCCAGGGAGACGGGCGTGCCCGCCCGCAACGGCGATGCGCTCACGCGGCGGCTCCTCTCGAGGACGTACGGCCCGGTAGCAGGTGCGTCGGTGTGGCTCGCAGGCGTTCGGCGGCGCGCAGCCGCACGGACTGCGCTCGCGGGTTCGCGGCCACCTCGTCCGGGCCGGCGAGCTCGGCACCGCGGGTCAGCAGCCGCAGGTACGGCGCGTGGTCGGCGGGCTCCACCGGCAGCCCCGCCGGTGCGCTCGAGGTGGCACCGACGGCGAGCTCCCGCTTGACCAGCTTGTCCTCGAGCGACTGGTAGGCCTCGACGACGATGCGCCCTCCGACCGCGAGAGCCTCGACGGAGGCGGGCAGGGCACGAGCCAGGGCGTCCAGCTCCCCGTTCACCTCGATGCGCAGGGCCTGGAACGTGCGCTTGGCGGGGTGGCCGCCCTGCGCCCGCGCCGCAGCAGGGATGGAGGCGCGCACGACGTCCACCAGCTCGCTGGTGCGCGTCAAGGGCCGCCTGCTGCGCTCGCGCACCACCGCGCGGGCGATGCGCGGCGCGAACCGCTCCTCGCCGTAGGTGCGCAGCACGCGAACCAGCTGCTGCTCGTCGTAGGTCGCCAGCACGTCCGCCGCCGTCCGTCCGGTGCTCGGGTCCATGCGCATGTCCAGGGGGGCGTCGTGCGCGTAGGAGAAGCCCCGTTCGGCCTCGTCGAGCTGCAGCGACGAGACGCCGAGGTCCATCAGGACGCCCTGCACCAGGTCGATGCCGAGACCGTCGAGCACCGCCCGCACCTCGTCGTAGACCGCATGGACCGCCGTGAAGCGGTCGCCGAACGGTGCGAGCCGCCGGCTGGCCAGCTCGAGCGCCTGCGGGTCCCGGTCAAGACCCACCACCCGCGTCTGCGGGAAGGCGCGCAGCACACCCTCGGTGTGGCCGCCCATGCCGAGCGTCGAGTCCACCATCACGGCGCCCGGGCGGTCGAGCGCCGGGGCGAGGAGCTCGAGGCAGCGGGCCAGGAGGACGGGGACGTGCCGGGCTGCGGTGTCGTCGGTCGGCTGCTCCACGGCGCTCTCCTCTCCTGCTCGCTGGTCGGCTGCCGGGCCGCGCGTCGGGCGCGAGCTCGCGGGTGCTGCCTGTCGGTGTGCTGTCGGTGCTGGTGCTGCGGGTCGTTGCTGGTCGGAGGCCCTCCACCGTCCGACCAGATCCCCCACCGGCTGTGCTGGCGCGGGGAAGTGCGTCAGCACGGACGGGAGGAGGTCTCGCCGGGCGGTCGGGTGGAGCTGCGGGCTTCGTGCGGTGGTGCGGACTGCGGTGGTGCTGTGGTGCGCGTTGCGGTGACGGTCAGATGCCTTGCGGGAACACCTCCTCGGCGGTCTCGGCGTACTGCGCCTCCTGCTCGGCCAGGTACGTCTCCCACGCCTGCAGGTCCCAGAGCTCGACGCGGTTGCCGGCGCCGATCACGGCGACGTCGCGGTCGAGGCCGGCGTACTTGCGCAGCACCGGCGGGATGGAGATGCGGCCCTGCTTGTCCGGGAGCTCGTCGCTCGCCCCCGACAGCAGCACGCGCAGGTAGTCACGGGCCTGCTTGCTGGTCACCGGCGCCGCCTGGGCGTGCTCGTGCATCCGGCGGAACTCGTCCAGCGGCAGCAGGAACAGGCAGCGCTCCTGACCCCGGGTCAGCACCAGACCCGGCGCCAACCGGGTGCGGAACTTGGCGGGCAGGATCAGCCGCCCCTTGTCGTCCAGCCGGGGTGTGTACGTGCCCAGGAACGGCGCGACGGAGCCCAGGACCCCGCCGAACGGCTCCTCGGACACCACGCCTCCCCTCGCCCGAGCACTCCCGACCTCACCACCGCGCACCACGGTACTCCACTTCCCTCCACCCAGCCCGGTAGCCAGTGGCGTTTTCACCCCCACCACCCCGCGAATCCGCAGGTCAGCAGCGGTGGTGGGAAGTGGAGGGCGGAACACGCAAGGTGCGGGTTCCACCGCAGCGACGAGCGAGCCCGACAGCCGGCGCGACGGTCTCGCCGGTCCTCGGGATCGGCGCCGCACCGTCTCGGGCGTGGTGAGGTCGGCGCTGCCGGCCACGGACGTCGGGCGCACCCGCTCAGGTGGAGGGAAGTGGGGCGGCCAAGTGCCCCGACCGAGCCGCTGCGGGATCGGCGACACCGCACGTAGGCTCAGCCCACCTGCCCTGCGAGGAGGAGCGATGACGACCGACGTGCCATCCGGGTCGCAGCTGGACGACGTCGTCCACGTGACGGGCCGGATGCGCACGGGTATCGAGTCCGTGATCACGGGGCGTCCCGACCTCGTCCGGGTCAGCCTGGCGGTGCTGCTCGCCGAGGGACACCTGCTCCTCGAGGACGTGCCCGGCGTGGGCAAGACGACGCTGGCCAAGGCGATCGCCCGCTCGATCGACTGCACGGTCGGCCGGATCCAGTTCACCCCGGACCTGCTGCCGAGCGACCTGACCGGCGTGAACATCTACCGGTCGCAGACGCACGAGTTCGAGTTCCGCCCGGGTCCGGTCTTCGCCCACGTCGTGATCGGCGACGAGATCAACCGCGCCTCCCCCAAGACGCAGTCGGCGCTCCTGGAGTGCATGCAGGAGGCGCAGGCGACGGTCGACGGACGCTCGTACCCGCTGCCCCGCCCCTTCCTCGTCGTGGCGACCCAGAACCCCGTGGAGATGGAGGGGACGTACCCGCTCCCCGAGGCGCAGCGGGACCGCTTCATGGCACGCCTCGCGGTCGGTTACCCGAGCGTCGAGTCGGAGCTCGAGATGCTCGACCTGCAGGAGCGGTCCGACCCGATCGACCAGCTACGTCCGGCCACCGACGCCGAGCACGTCGCCGAGATGATCGAGGTGGTCCGGCGCCTGTACGCCTCCGGCGCCGTGAAGCGTTACGTGGTCGACCTGGTCGGGGCGACGCGGGACGACCCAGGCCTTCGCCTCGGCGCCTCGCCGCGCGCCGCCATCCAGCTGCTCCGCGCCGCCAAGGCGGTGGCCGCCATGGCCGGTCGGGACCATGTGCTCCCGGACGACGTGCAGCAGCTCGCGGTACCGGTCCTGGCGCACCGCCTGCTGCCGAGCACCGAGTCGCGACTGTCGGGGCGCACCACCGCGCGGATCGTCGAGGACGTCGTCGAGCGGACGCCGCTGCCCGCGCCGGCCGCCACCTCGGCCCGGGTGCGTCGCGCGGCCGGCTGATGGTCCCGCGGCCGACCGTCCGGGGCTGGGCGCTCGTCGCGGGCGGCCTGGTCGGCATGGTGCTCGGCGCGCTGCTCGGAACGGTCGACCTGGTGCGCATCGGCATCGTCGCCCTGGTCCTGGTCGCCGGTGCCGAGGTCGGTGTGGCCGTCACCGTCCCGGGGCGCGGACGGCACCCGATCGAGGTGCGCCGGTCCGTCGAGCCGAACCCGGTCCACGTCGGCGAGGACGCCGAGGTGCAGGTGGACGTGCTCGCACCGGACTCCGCCGCCCGGGTGCGGCTCGCCGGTCTCCGGTTCGCCGAGCAGGCTGCGACGGAGCTGTCCGGCGGCCGCCCGCTGCGGGCGCGGGTGACCCGCTCTCCGGGGCGGGTGACCGTGCGCTACCCCGTGCGGGCGACCCGGCGTGGCCGATGGCCGATCGGCCCCCTCGTCGTCACCCACGGTGACCCCTTCGGTGTGGTGCGCTCCCCCGCGACCCTGGGTGCGGCCGCCGACGTGGACGTCTGGCCGGAGGTCGTCGCGCTGCCGCCGCCGAGCGACGTCCTGGTCGACGAGCCGGACCGCGTGACCCTCGGTGCGCGCACCCCCTCCCCCGACGACGCGGCCCTGCGCGACTACCGGGAGGGCGACGACCTGCGACGCGTGCACTGGCGCAGCAGCGCCCGACGAGGCGCCCTGCTGGTGCGCTCCGACGAACGCGCGGGCATGAGGCCGGTCAGCGTGCTGCTCGACCAGCCGGTCCGGTCCAAGGCGCTGGAGTGGTCCATCTCGTTGGCCGCCTCGATGGCGCTGGCGATGCTCGAGGGCGGGCACCCGGTGCGCCTGGTCGGCCTCGAGCCGACCAGCGGCGACGACGTGTCGGAGATCCCCGAGTTCGTGCACTCCCGGAGCGGTCCGCAGGCGCGTGCCACCCTGCTGAACCGGACGATCGACCTGGTGGGGCCCCGCACCGACGCAGAGGCCGAGCAGCGTCTGCTCGACGGGGTACGGCTGCTCGAGACGGCCGAGGGCGGTGCGGAGATGGTCCTCGCCGTGCTCGGACCGCTGTCGGCACGCGCTCGAGCGGCACTGGTGCACGCCAGCAGCTCCTCGCACAGCTGGGCCGTGGTGCGGACGGACGGCCGCAACCCGGCGGAGGCCGCCGGCGCGGAGCACACCGTCCGGGCGCTGCAGCGCGCCGGCTGGCGGGTCAGTCGGGCGACGGTCGGTGAGGACCTGACCGTCTGCTGGCGACGTCTGCTCGGGAGCGCGGCGTGACGGCCGCACGCGTCGAGGGCAACGCGCGAGGCTGGGTCTCGTCGGCCCTCTGCGCGCTGGCCACGTGTGCGGCGCTGGTGGCCCTCGGCCGGCTCATCCAGCCGGGCCGCTGGGCGACGGTCGCCTGCGTGGCGGTGATCCTCCTGGCGGCGGTCGTCGCCGCCGTGCGGTCGTTCACCGGGTCGCCCTGGGTGCCCACGGTCGTCGGTGCCGTCGTCGCCTTCGCCGGTCTCGTCCTGCGGTACGGCGCACCGCCGGGCGGTACCCAGGTGCTGCCGACGCCGGACGCCGTTCGGCGCACGTGGGCGCTGGCGGGCGAAGGCGTCGCCCTGATCCAGAGCTCGCTGGTGCCGATGCCGTCGAACCGGTCGGCGGAGGTGCTGGTCGTGGCGGGCGCAGCGGCGGTGCTGCTCCTCGTCGACGCACTCGCGCTCGGAGCCGGCGCGCCCGCGCTCGTCGCGCTCCCCCTGAGCGCCCTGTGGGTGCCCGCCGTGGTGCTCGGCTACCCGGCGTCCGGCTGGGCGGTCTTCTGGACCGGCCTGGCGTACCTGATGCTGCTGGCGCTGACCACGGCACCCGGAGGTCCGCAGGCCGATCTGGTCCGCCGCTCGAGCACGGCCCTCGCCTCCGCTGCCGGGGCGGTGGTGCTCGCGCTCGTCGCGGCGCCCGCCGTCGCGGCGTTCCCCGGCTGGTCGAGCGTGCGGCTGCCGACCCTCGGCGACGGTCCGGGCGGTCCTCTGGTCCTCTCGAGCAACCTGGACCTGCGGGACAGCCTGGGGTCCCGGTCCAACCAGGTGGTGCTCCGCTACACGGTGTCCCGCCCCGCACCGCAGGACGGCTCCGGACCCAGCCCGACGGCGACGTCCGCGGTGCCGTTGTCGATCGGTCCCCTGCGTGCGTTCACGCTCAGCTCGTTCGACGGCCGCCAGTGGTCCCGGGCAGGGGACGGCCCGGTGTTCCCGTTCGACGGCGGGTCGTGGCTCGGGATCGACTCCGCGACGCCGGACCCAGCCAGAGAGCTCGACGTGCAGGTCAGGCTGGAGTCCCTGCGCGAGACCCGCCTGCCCATCACCACCTTCCCGCGCACGGTGACGGTGGACGGCACCTGGCGCTACGACCCTCAGCGCGACGAGGTCGTCGGGACCCAGGCCACCGCCGCCGGACAGACGTACTCGATGCAGGTCGAGGTGCAGGACCTCAGCGCCGACCAGCTCGTCGCCGCGGGTGCCGGTGCGCCGTCGGGCAGCGAGAACTACCTGCAGGTACCTGCCACCCAGCACCTCGCGGACATCACGGCGCGCGCCAACCAGATCGTCGGGAACGCCACGACGGCCTACGACAAGGCGATGGCGCTGCAGCAGTACTTCCGCTCGGGGGCGAACTTCACCTACGACACCAAGGTGGCTCCGGCGACGTCCCAGGACGCCGTGTGGGACTTCCTGCAGTCCCGGCGCGGCTACTGCGTCCAGTTCTCCTCGGCCATGACGGTGATGGCACGGATCCTCGGCATCCCGGCACGCGTCGCTGTCGGCTTCCTGCCCGGGACGCCGACCGGCAACAACGGGGAGTACGTCGTCACCGGCAAGCAGGCGCACGCCTGGCCGGAGCTGTACTTCGCGGGCTACGGATGGGTCCGGTTCGAGCCGACACCAGCCGTCCAGACCGGTGCACCCCCCGCCTGGAGCGACCCGTTCGTCCGCTCGGCCGGTCCTGGTGCGCAGGGTCCCAACGACATCGGGCGCGCCGGAGAGGCCGCAACGGGTGCCGCGACGGGTGCGCCCGCGCAGGCGCCGCACCAGACGGTGACCACCACCGTCCACGGCAGCTGGGTGCCGACGGCGATCACGATGGGTGTGGTCCTGCTCGTCGCCGCTGCTGCGGTGCTCGTGTGGCGGCGCCTCCGGCGTCCCCCCGAGCTCAACGCCGAACGGGCGTGGCACACGCTACGGCGCCGCCTCGCGAAGCGGCACATCACCTGGGCCGACTCGACCACCCCACGAGGGTGCGTCCGCACGGTCCAGGACACGCTGCTGGAGCTGACCGGCCGCGAGCTTCAGGGCGCTGCGCTGGAGGGGCTCACGGGGCTCGCGCGGACGCTCGAGGACGAGCGCTACGCGCCCGCCCAGAACCCACGGACGTCGAGCCAGCTGCACCACTGGATCGGTGAGACCCTCCGCGGGGTCGACGAGCTGGTCAGCGACCGCCCTGGTCGCGCCGCCGCTCCCAGCGGGCCTCCAGCCGCGCCATGAAGCCCTGCTTCGAGACGGACCTCCGCACGGGCCGGTGAACCTTGCCGTCGGTGCCCACCACTCCCTGAGGACCGGCTGACCGCCGGGGCATCGCGAAGGCGAGGGCGACCGAGGCGAACATCAGCACGAAGCCGATCGCCCCGAGCCACGGCTTCGAGTTCGCCGCACCAAGGATCAGCAGCAGCAGCCCGACCACGGCGCCCGCGCCCGTGAGGACGAACCGCACCACGGGACGACGTCGGCGCTGGGTGAGGGTGTTCGCCAGACGCGGATCGTCTGAAGCGAGCTGGCGCTCCATCTGCTCGAGCACTCGCTGCTCGTACTCGGAGAGTGGCATGGCGACCTCCGATGCACCGATGGACCACGGCCTCTGGTCGCCTCAGGATAGATCGACCGGAACGAAGGTGGTAGTCGAGCGAGCGGGCGCCGGCTCAGCCGAACCGGTCCGGATGGCCTGGGTGCCGAAACGGGACCGGACCGCGTCCATGGCCCGCTCGGCGTCTCGACGCCCCGAGGTCTGGGCCGCGGCCTCCTCGAGGGTCGGCTGACGGACGGTCGTCGCGGCAGGCGACAGGCCTTCGGCACGGACGCCGACGAGCCGGACCGGGAGACCGCCGAGGTCGACGCCAGCCAGCAGCGCCCGTGCCGCCAGGTAGATCTCGCGGCCGACGTCGGTCGGCGTGGTGAGCGTCCGGGCACGGCTCAGCGTCCGGAAGTCGGAGGTCCGCACCTTGATCGCGACGGTGCGCGCGACCATGCCGTGCCGTCGCAACCGGGCCGCGCACCGGTCCGCCAGCTCCAGCACCTTGGTCTGCACGACCGCGAGATCGGACACGTCCGCGACGAACGTCTCCTCCGCGCCGATCGACTTCTCCTCGCGCCCCGGCTGAACGGGCCGTGGATCCCTGCCCCACGCGAGGTCGTACAGGTGCTCGCCGGCCACCTTGCCCACCGCGCGTCGCACGGTGTCCACCTCGCTGTCCGCCAGCTCGGCGACGGTCCTGATGCCCCACCGGGCGAGGGCGGCCTCGGTGCGCTCGCCGACGCCCCACAGCGCGCCGACGGGAAGGATCCGCAGGAAGTCCACGGTCGCTGCCCGGGGGACGAGCAGGACCCCGTCAGGCTTGGCGTGGCCGGACGCGAGCTTGGCGACGAACTTGGTCGAGGCGATGCCGACGGAGCACGTGATGCCGTAGCGCTCCCGCACCCGGGTGCGGATCAGTGCCGCGATCGCCGTCGGTGGCCCGATGCGACGCCGGGCCCCCGCCACGTCGAGGAAGGCCTCGTCCACGCTCACCTGCTCCACGAGCGCCGTCACGTCGCGGAGCACCGACATCACGCCCTCGGACACCTCGTGGTAGGCGTGGTGGTCGGGCGGGACGACGACGGCCTGCGGGCACATGCGCAGCGCTGTGGACATCGGCATCGCGGAGTGGACGCCGAACGCCCGCGCCTCGTAGGTCGCGGCGAGCACGACCCCCCGCTGGGCACCGCCGACGATCACGGGCAGCCCGCGCAGCTGAGGCCGACGCGCGAGCTCGACGGAGGCGAAGAACGCGTCCATGTCGACGTGGAGGATGGTGCACCCGTCCTCCTCGCTGCCCCAGTCCCGCTTGGCTGCGGCGGACCGGGGACCGCGGCTCATGAGGCCCTCGCGGCGTGGACCTCGCCGTCGAGGTACGTCCGCACCACGTCGACGAAGTCCTCCGCCTCGACGAGGGCCTGCTCCGCGCGAGCGCCGGTGACGAGGTCGAACCGGCCCGCCTCGACCGCCGCCCGCAGCGGCGCCGCGTCCGCGAAGACCGCCCCCCACCCGCTCAACGACGGCGCCACCGACCCGAGCTGGCCCCACACGGTACGAGGTGCCGAGCGCCCGGCCGGTGCACCCTCGGCCGCGACGACAGCCGCCGCCGCCCGTACGGCGGCGAGATGCGCGTGGGACAGCTGCTCCCAGGGCTCAGCGGAGAACTGGGCCGCCACGAGCTCCGCGTCGGCGCGGGCGAGCAGCTGTCTGACGCGCGAGGGAACCGGTGCACCGCCTGTGGTCCCCGACCTCCGAGCCGTCGCTCTCATCTCCGCACCTCCCGCCCTCATCATCGAACACCTGTTCGATCGCCGTCAACCCGGACGGTACGCTGGCCGCGTGCCGCCATCCCCGGGGCGTCCCCGACGGCGCCCACCTTCGCACCGACCACCCACACGCTCCGTCGCGAGCGACGAGCGGTGGCCCCGTGAGCCGGTCCGGATCAGCACGGGGACGGCGCAGGTGGTCCAGGCGGCCGACGACCCGGACGGGGTCACGCTGCTGGTCAACGGCGTGCCGAGCTCCCACCTGGACCTCGCCGACCCCACGCGGCTCGAGTTCGAGTACATGCAGCAGATGACGGCCGTGCTGGACGCCTTCCGGCCTCCGCCCACGGCCCTCACGGTGGTGCACCTCGGCGCTGGAGCGTGCGCGCTCGCGCGAGCCGTGCACGCGGCGCGGCCCGAGTCCCGGCAGCTGGCCGTGGAGCTCGACGGGCAGCTCGCGGCGCTGGTGCGCACGTGGTTCGACCTGCCGCGGTCACCCGCGCTGCGCATCCGCGTCGGCGACGCCCGCACCGAGCTGGGCCGCCTGCCGGACGCCTCGGCGGACGTCGTCGTCCGCGACGTCTTCGCTCTCGACCGCACCCCCGACGCGCTCACCACGGCCGAGCTGACCGCGGACGTCAGCCGGGTGCTGCGGCCCGGCGGGCTCTACCTCGCCAACTGCGCCGACCGTCCGCCGCTGACGCTGGCACGCTCGGAGGCGGCGACGGTCGCCTCGGTGTTCACCCACGTCGCCGCCATCGCGGAGCCGGCTCAGCTCAAGGGGCGCCGGTACGGCAACGTCGTCCTCGCCGCGACCGACTCACCGGATGTGCTGGACTCTCCGGCGCTGGCCAGGGCGCTGCGGTCGCTCGCCGTCCCCGCGCACCTGCTGCACGGCGCCGAGCTGACCAGCTTCGTGGGCGGGGCGCTCGTCCGCCACGACGTGAGCGACGCACCACGCCCCTGACCGCCGGACACACGTCGGGGCCGCACCCCTGCGAGGTGCGGCCCCGACGTTCTGGATGTGGTCCTCTACCGGAGAGCCCCGCAGGGGCCGCCGATCAGAGGGGACGGACGTGCTCGGCCTGCGGGCCCTTCGCGCCCTGCGTGATCTCGAACTCGACGCGCTGGCCCTCGTCCAGCGACCGGTAACCCTGGGTGTCGATCGCCGAGTAGTGGACGAAGACGTCGGCGCCGCCGCCGTCCTGGGCGATGAACCCGTAGCCCTTCTCGGCGTTGAACCACTTGACAGCACCCTGTGCCATGTCCTGATTCCTTCTGTCCCACCGGTGACGGCGCAGGCCCGCTGCCTCCGCCGTGCCGCAATGCCTCACGTGCTGCCCCGGGGTGGCACAGCCAAGCGCCGGTCAAGCGTCCGTACGTCACTGCAACGCAGGCATCCTTGCACGTGGGACGTGACGCACGCCACGGTTCTGGGACGAACGGGCCTCGCACCACGCAACGATCTGGTAAAGGGCTAACCCTCGTCGGACTGCTCGGCGAGGAACCGCTCGAACTCGGCGCCGAGCTCGTCGGCGGTCGGCAGCTCGTCGGTCGAGGCGAGCAGGTTCGTCCGCCCGATGCTCCGGGTGAAGGCGTCGTACTGCTCCTCGAGCGCGTGCACCAGGGAGGCGACCTCCTCGGAGCCGGCCACCTGCTCGTCGATCTGCCGCATCGTCTCGTGCGCGGCGGACTCCAGCGCCCCGACCTTCAGCTGCAGGCCGGTCGCGCGCTCCACCCGTCCGAGCGCCGCGATGGCGGCCTGCGGGAACGGCGACTGGGACAGGTAGTGCGGCACGTGCACCGCGAAGCCCATCGCGTCGTGCCCCGACTGACCGAGGCGGTACTCGAGGAGCGCCTGGGCGCTGGCCGGCACCTGCACGCTGCCGAACCACGCCGGCTGGTCCGCGACCAGCTCGGGTCGTGTGCCGTGCGCGGTGACGGACACCGGCCGCGTGTGCGGCAGGCCCATCGGGATGCCGTGCAGGCCGATGGTCAGCGGCACGTCGAAGCGCTCGACCACCTGCCGGACGGCGGCGACGTACCGCTCCCACTGCACGTCGGGCTCGGTGCCGTGCAGCAGCAGGAAGGGCACGCCCTGCTCGTCCTCGACCAGGTCGACCGCGAGCTCGGGCTCGTCGTAGGACGTCCAGGTGGTGGAGTCGAAGGTCATCGCCGGTCGACGGGACCGGTAGTCCATCAGCTGGTCGACGTCGAACGTGACCAGCCGGCGCGACCCGAGCTGCTCGGTCAGGTGCTCCGCGGCGAGCTGCCCGGCCTGGCCGGCGTCGACGAACCCGCGGACCGCGTGCACCAGCACCGGGCCGGAGCCCACGGTCGCACCGCGGGCGTCGACCTCCGCGGCGACCTGCGGGTCGACCTCGTAGATCTCGCTGGGATCCAGCATGGGGCGCCTCGCTCGTCCTCGTCCTGCGCCGGGCGGTGCACCCGGTCGAGGGTCACAACGCCGCGACGCCCGCGACTCTTCCCGCGACCGGTCCGCCGCTGCGGCGCCCGTTCGTGTCAGTGCGCAGGGAGCCGCACGATCTCGACGAAGAACTCGTCGATCTGGCGCACGACGTCGATGAACCGGTCGAAGTCCACCGGCTTGGTCACGTAGGCGTTCGCGTGCAGCGAGTAGCTGCGGACGACGTCCTCCTCGGCCTCCGAGGTGGTCAGCACCACGACGGGGATCTTGCGGAGCTCGTCGTCGGACTTCAGCGCCTGCAGCACCTCCCGGCCGTCCATCCGGGGGAGGTTGAGGTCGAGCAGGATCAGGTCCGGCGTCGGAGCCTGCGCGTGCTCCCCCTGCTTGCGCAGGAACTCCAGGGCGCTGACGCCGTCGGACACCACGGCGAGGCGGTTGCGCAGCTTGTTGTGCTCGAACGCCTCGCGCGTCATCAGGACGTCACCGGGGTCGTCCTCCACCAGCAGCACGTCGATGATCTTCTGGTCGGGCACGGGTGCACCGTCCTCTCTTCTCGTCAGGCCCCGGTCGGGCCGGTTCGGGTGGTGCCCGGCTCAGGTCGTGAGCGGGTCGAGCTGTGAGCGGGTCAGGTTGTGAACGGGTGTCGACGGGTCAGGTCGTGAGCGGGTCAGGCGTGAGCGGGTCGGGCGCCGGCAGGGGGAACGGTTGCACGGCTTCCGCACCCTCCGGCCCAGGCGGGCGTTCGACCTCGAGCCCCGGCAGCGTCCACCGGATCGACGTCCCGGCGTCCGCCGTGCCCTCGATCCAGATCCGGCCGCCGTGGTACTCGACGATCTTCTTGCACAGGGCGAGCCCGATGCCGGTGCCCTCGTACACGTCCTTGGCGTGCAGCCGCTGGAAGATGACGAACACCCGCTCGGCGTACTGCGGCTCGATGCCGATGCCGTTGTCCCGGCACTCCAGCTCCCAGAACCCGTCCTCCGCCGGCCTCGCGCTCACGTGGACCCGCGGCGCACGGTCGGGGTGACGGAACTTGATCGCGTTCCCGACCAGGTTCTGCAGGAGCTGCTCGAGCAGGGGCCGCTCCCCGCGGACCACCGGCAGCTCGTCGTGCGTCACCACCGCGTCGCTCTCCTGGACCCGCTCGGAGAGCGTGTCCAGCGCGACGTCGAGCGCGTCCTGCAGGGGCACGTCCGAGGTCTCGCCACCCAGCCGACCGACCCGGGAGAAGCCCAGCAGGTCCTGGATCAGCTGCTGCATCCGCTTCGCGCCGTCCACCGCGAACTGGATGTACTGGTCGGCGCGCTCGTCGAGCTGACCGCCGTACCGCTTGGCGAGCAGCTGGGTGAAGGACGCCACCTTGCGCAGAGGCTCCTGCAGGTCGTGGGAGGCGACGTAGGCGAACTGCTCGAGGTCGCGGTTGGACCGCCGCAGCTCCTCGGTCTGCTCCGTGAGCCGCGCGTGCGCCTCCTCCAGCCCGGCGCGCGACGCCTGGATCTGCTGCACCTGGACGACCAGGGCGTGCCGCATCGCCTCGACGTCGCGTGCCAGCACCTCGAACTCCCCCGGTCCGTCCAGCGTGACCTCGTGCAGCAGGTCGCCGGAGGTCACGGCGCGGGTGTCCGCCGTCAGCTGGTCGATCGGGCGGAGCACCCAGCCACGCAGGGCACGCCAGAGCAGGACGCCCGCGACGACGGCTGAGACGGCCAGGAGGGCGACCGAGGCCAGCAGCACCTGCGTGTACTGCGCGAGCCGGCGCAGCCCACCGTCGCGCTCGGCGCGGAGAGCGGCAGACAGGTTGCCTGCCTCTGTGCGCACGGCGTCGAAGAGGTGCTGACCGGCCTGGAGCTGCGGGGCGGAGACGGAACCGGCGCCCTGGGCCCGCACCTGCGCGACGACGGGGTCGACCCACCCGGACGTCCACGCCTGCGCCGCGGCCGCCGCTCGCCGGCCGGCGTCGACGGCAGCGGCGTCGCCCGATCCCGAGAGGTCGGCTCCCAGGGCGCCGAAGCCGCCGCCCGCCGCGCCGCGCACCGCCTCGACGGGTCCGAGCACCGACGGGTCCGCCGACGTGGCGTAGGACAGGACGGCCGACCGGGCGTCCGCCAGACCGGCGTAGGCGCTGTCCGCCCTGGTGATCTGGTCGAAGTACCGCTGCGTGACCGCGCGCTGCACCGACAGCAGCCGCACGGCGGCGAACGTCGCGACCAGCAGCACCACGGCGAGCACGACGGTCGCGGTCGTCAGCATGCCGGTCAGCCGGTCGCGCAGGGTGCGGGTGGCGGCCGCCGAGGCCGGACGCCGCTGGGCGGTCACGACGCCCACCCGATCACGATCACCGCCGCGTCGTCGACGAGGTCGCCGCCGTGCCGGTCCCGGACGGCGTCGAGCACCGTGGTGACCAGCGGGTCGTCACCGGCACCCGGCGGCACGGCGGGCGCGTGCCCGTGGGCGGCGGCCGCGTGTTCGACCACCCGGAGCAGGCCCTCCTTGCCGAGCCGTTCGCCCGCGCTGCCGACCGTCGCCTCGAGCAGACCGTCGGTGTAGAGCATCACCCGCCAGCGGTCGCCGAGCTCCAGCGGCAGCGGGTCCCAGCCACCCGGTACCGGGATTCCCAGGGCGCGGCCGCGGGCCGCGGCTGGCAGCAGCCGAGCGGGGTCGCCGACCAGCATGGGAACGGGATGTCCCGCCAGGTACAGGTCGGCGTGCCGCCGGTCCGGGTGCACCGCCAGCATCGAGACGGTGGTGAACAGCTCGGGCCGCGAGCGCTCGGTGGCCAGCACCAGCTCGAGCTGCCCGAGGATCTGCCCGGTCGGGACGCCGGTCACCACGAGCGTGCGCCACGCCGTGCGCAGGGTGGCGCCGAGAGCCGCCTCGTCCGGCCCGTGACCGCAGACGTCTCCCACCATCGCGAGCACGGTGCCGTCGGGCCGCTGCACCACGTCGTAGAAGTCGCCCCCCAGCAGACCGTCCCGGCCCGCCCGGTATCCCACACGCACCTCGAGGTCCGGGTCCTGCACCGACGGCCGCGGCAGGAGCGCCAGCTCGAGCCGCGCCGCCTCCGCGCCGCGCACGAGGCTGCGGTACAGCGCCCGGTCGGTGTCCTCCAGCCGGCGCCGCTGGACGGCGTAGCGGACCGAACGGCCGAGGCTCTCGCCGTCGACGTCGCCCTTCACCAGGTAGTCCTGGGCACCGGCGGCGACCGCAGCGAGCCCCACCCCGTCGCCGGCGAGCCCGGTGAGCACCACGACGGCGGGCGCTTGGTAGGACAGCAACCGCTCCAGACCTGCGAGGCCGACGGTGTCAGGCAGACCCAGGTCGAGCAGCACGCAGTCGACGTCGAGCCGCTCGAGCGCCTCGTCCAGGGTGCGCACCCACGTGAGGCGCGTCTCCAGGCCGGCGTCCGCGAGGTGCTCCCGCACGAGCAGGGCGTCACCGTCGTCGTCCTCCACCAGGAGGATGCGGAGCGGGCCGTCCGGCCGCGTGCCGACGGGGCCGAAGCGGGTGACGTCGTCCGACGCGGGCGGCGTGTGCCTCACAGGTCTCCTCTCCGGCCGGCCGTCTGGCGAAGCGTACGGCGGGGCACCGCCCGGCGCGCGGCGGGCGGTGGCGCAGCGAACCGCGCGGACACGCACGTGCAGCGCCCACGCCGGAGTCGGATAATGGACGGCCGCCCGCGGCGATCGACGCCCGGGCGACGTCCGTGCAGGACCCGGAACGACGGCCTCGGGCCGTCGGACAGGAGCGCAGCAGGTGGCAGGACGTCAGGATGAGCTCGCCGGCGAGCAGCACGTGGTCGACGAGCTCTACGCCCGGCTGGACCAGCAACGGGCCCAGACGCGAGACCGCCTGGCGGCGGTGCGACGGTCCGGCCCGTCGGGCTCCCCGCAGAACCGCAGCGAGCGCGACGCGTTCGCCACCCTGTACGAGGACCGGCTCGCCCAGCTGGAGGCCGTCGAGGACCGGCTCGCCTTCGGCCGGCTGGACCTGGACGACGGCCAGCGCCGCTACGTCGGACGCATCGGGCTGACCGACGCCGAGCAGACCCCGCTGCTGACCGACTGGCGCGCTCCCGCGGCGCGGGCGTTCTACCGGGCGACCGCCGCGCATCCCGAGGGCGTGGTGCAGCGCCGGCACCTGGTGACGTCCGGCCGCACCGTCACCGGTGTCGAGGACGAGGTGCTCGACCTGGACCGGCTGGACGCGTCGGACACCCCCGGGACGCTGAGCGGAGAGGGGGCCCTGCTGGCGGCCCTCGGCGCTCGGCGCACCGGCCGGATGGGCGACATCGTCGCCACGATCCAGGCGGAGCAGGACGCCGTCATCCGCGCCGACCTGCAGGGGACCCTGGTGGTGCAGGGCGGTCCGGGTACGGGCAAGACGGCCGTGGCCCTGCACCGGGCGGCCTACCTCCTGTATGCGCACCGCCGGCTCCTCGAGCGCGCGGGGGTCCTGCTCGTGGGCCCGAGCAGGACGTTCCTGCGGTACATCGACCAGGTCCTGCCTGCGCTCGGCGAGACCGGCGTGGTGACCACGACGCTGTCGGAGCTGTACCCGGGCGTCGTCGGCGTGGCGCCCGAGCCCGCCGACGTGGCGGAGCTGAAGGGCCGTGCCGTCATGGCCCGCGTCGTGGCACGGGCGGTCCGCGCGCGCGAGCGCGTTCCCGCCGCTCCGGTGAGCGTCCGCATCGACGGCCGGGTCGTCGAGGTGCGTCCGTCAGACGTCGCCTCGGCCATCGCGCGGGCGCAGCGCCAGCACCGGCCGCACAACCAGGCCCGCGTCGGCTTCGTCCGCGACATGCTCGGACGGCTCGCCGAGCAGTACGCCGCCCAGCTGGGCTTCGCCGTCCCGGCGGACGAACGCGCCGAGCTGATGGAGGAGCTGCGGACGACGCGGGAGATCCGGATCGCACTGAACCTCGCGTGGATGCCGCTGACGGCAGAGAAGCTGGTCTCCGACCTCTACGCCAAGCCGCACCGGCTGGCCGAGGCAGCACCGGAGCTGAGCGCGGCGCAGCGAGGGCTGCTCGCACGTCCGGCCGGTTCGCCCTGGACGACCGCCGACGTCCCGCTGCTCGACGAGGCGGCCGAGCTGCTCGGCGAGGACGACCAGGCCGCTCGGGCCCAGGCGCGCGACGCCGCCCGGCGCCGTGCGGACGAGGTCGACTACGCCCGGCAGGTGCTCGCGTCCACCGGGGCGGGCGGGCTCGTCTCGGCGGAGTCCCTCGCGGACCGCTTCGCCGGCACCGGACCCTCGCTCACCACGGCGGAACGAGCCGCTGCGGACCGCTCCTGGACCTACGGGCACGTCGTCGTGGACGAGGCGCAGGAGCTGTCCGCGATGGCGTGGCGAGCGCTGCTGCGGCGCGTGCCGACCCGGTCCATGACCGTGGTCGGCGACGTGGCGCAGACGTCGGCGCCGGGCGGTGCCAGCTCGTGGGCCGGGATGCTCGACCCCGTCCTCGGCGGCTCATGGCGACTGGCGGAGCTGACCGTCAACTACCGCACGCCGGCGGTCGTCGCGGAGGCCGCGGGTCGCATGGCGGCCGCGGTCGGCCTGCCCGTCAGCCCCCTGACCTCCGCCCGCGACGTCGAGGACGCCCTGGTGATCGAGGGGGTCGCTGCCGACGACCTCGCCGACGCGGCGGCGCAGCGAGCCCTCAAGGCGGTCGGCGACGTGTCGGACACCGCCGGCTCCGGTCGGGTCGCACTGGTGGCGGTCCCCCACCGCCTGCCCGAGGTTCGGACGGCGCTGGCCGCGCTCGGCCGGCCGGTCGCGGGCACGGAGGACGGCGGTGCGGTGGACCTCGGTGCGGACCTCGTGGTGCTCAGCCCGGTCCAGACGAAGGGCCTCGAGTTCGACGTGGTCGTGCTCGTCGAGCCGGCCGAGGTGCTTCAGGAGAGCGCCGGGGACCTGTACGTCGCCATGACCCGGCCGACGCAGCTGCTCCACGTCGTGCACGCGAACCCCCTGCCGGACGGTCTCCGGCAAGGCTGAGACCCACGGCGGCGTCCGCGGAGCGGACCGTCGCCCGTCCGAGGCGCGGACGGGCGCACCATGGTGTCGTGCTGAAGGCCCTGCTGCTGGAGAACATCCACCCCCACGCCCGCACCATCCTCACCGAGGCCGGCTTCGAGGTGGTCACGCGGTCCGGTGCGCTCGACGAGGACGAGCTGATCGAGGCGCTCGACGGCGTGCACATGCTCGGGATCCGCTCGAAGACCCAGGTCTCGGCTCGCGCGCTCGAGCACGCCCCGGACCTGCTCACCGTCGGCGCGTTCTGCATCGGCACCAACCAGATCGACCTGCGCGCCGCCGCGTCGCACGGCATCGCGGCCTTCAACGCGCCGTTCTCCAACACCCGGTCGGTGGTGGAGCTGGCGATCTCCGAGATCATCGCGCTCACCCGGCGGCTGGTGGACTTCGACCGGCAGATGCACGCCGGGGTGTGGAACAAGTCGGCCAGCGGCGCGCACGAGGTGCGCGGCCGGACCCTCGGCATCGTCGGCTACGGCAACATCGGCACGCAGCTGTCCGTGCTGGCCGAGAACCTCGGCATGTCGGTGGTGTTCTACGACACGGCCGAGAAGCTCGCCCTGGGCAACGCCCGCCGCATGCACTCGCTCGACGAGCTGCTCGAGGCAGCTGACGTGGTCACCCTCCACGTCGACGGTCGGTCCGGCAACGCCGGCCTGTTCGGTGCCAAGCAGTTCGCGCGGATGCGGGAGGGCGCGATCTTCCTCAACCTGTCCCGCGGTTTCGTCGTCGACTACCCGGCCCTGCAGGAGGCCATCACCTCCGGGCACGTCGCCGGTGCGGCCGTCGACGTGTTCGCGCACGAGCCGAAGCGCAACGGCGACCCGTTCGAGTCCGAGCTGCGCGGCCTGCCGAACGTCATCCTCACCCCGCACACCGGTGGCTCCACCGAGGAGGCGCAGGAGGCGATCGGGCAGTTCGTCGCCCACAAGGTGCGCGACTACCTGACGACCGGCTCGACGACCCTGTCGGTCAACGTGCCCAACCTCGCGCTGGACCAGGCACCGGACGTGCACCGCCTCGCCTACCTGCACCGCAACGTGCCCGGCGTGCTCGCGGCGGTGAACGCGACCCTGGCCGAGCACGGCGTCAACATCGAGGGCCAGCTGCTGGCCACGCGTGGCGAGCTGGGGTACGTGGTGACGGACGCCGGGAGCCTGGTCGACGAGGCCGCCGTGACGGCGCTGCGGGACCGCCCCGAGTCGGTCCGCCTGCGTCTGCTCTCCTGACAAGGCTCTACCGGGACCCTGCCGGCACTCTGGGCGCGCTGCGGTCCTCCCCCAGCGGAGCGCCCGGTGCCTCGAGCCGCGGCCGAACGACGGACGGCCGGCGCCGCACTCTGCGACGCCGGCCGTTGTCGTTCCCTGGGAGCTCGGACGTGCGCCCGATCAGGCCCCCATCGGTCGCCGATCCGCTTAGATCACGCCGAGCCGCTCTTGCGCTGGAACCGACGCTGCACGGGTCCGGACGTCTCGGACCCGCGCACCGCACCGCCGCCGGCCGAGCCGTCGGCCGTCCGGTGCTGTGCCGACTTCTTCCGCTCCAGAGCCTCCCGGAACTTCGCCTTGGCGTCCTCGCTCACCGTCGGTGCGTGCTCCTCGTCCGCCATGGCCCCTCCCTCGTCCTGCGGGCACCGCCCGCTGCCGCCCGTCCGGGTGGCCTGGGGCCAGCCTGGCCCGTCGGCGCGACGACGGGCAAGCCGGACAGCCGCGAGGTCCCTCCGGGCCGCCTCGGCTGCGCCGGCTCTGCCGTAGCGTCGGCCACGTGCACGCCTTCCCCGAACCGGTACCGACCCGACGCGCGGGCGGCCTGGTCCTCCCGTCGGTCTCTCTCGGGCTGTGGCAGAACTTCGGCCAGGACACCTCGTTCGACGCCCAGCGGGCCCTGGTGCTGCGCGCCGTCGACCGCAGGGTCTTCCACCTCGACCTGGCGAACAACTACGGGCCCCCACCCTTCGCCGCCGAGGAGGCGGTGGGACGGCTGCTCGACCGCGAGCTCGCAGCGCACCGTGACGACCTGGTGATCACCACCAAGGCGGGCTACCGCGCGTGGCCGGGGCCGTACGGGGAGCACGGCTCGGCGAAGTACCTGCGCGCCTCGCTCGACCGCTCGCTGCGGGCGTTGCGGACCGACCACGTCGACGTCTTCTACTCGCACCGGTACGACCCGGCGACGCCGCTGGCGGAGACGATCGGTGCACTCGCAGGTGCGGTCCGCGCCGGGAAGGCACGGTCGGTCGGCATCTCCTCGTACTCGGCGGACCGTACCCGGGAGGCGCTGGACGTGGCCGCCGAGCTCGGCGTCCGGCTCACGGTCCACCAGTCGGCCTACTCCATGCTGAACCGGTGGGTGGAGCGGCCCGGCAGCGACGGCCGGTCGCTGCTGGACGTGGTCGGTGACGCCGGGATGGCCATGGTGGCCTTCTCGCCCCTCGCGCAGGGGATGCTCAGCACCCGCTACCTGCACGGTGTACCGGCGGGCTCCCGCGCGGCACGCGGTGGTCCGCTCCGCCCCGAGTGGCTCACCGAGGGGGCACTGGGGCACGTGCGTGCCCTGGACGAGATCGCACGGGCAGCAGGGCGGACGCTGCCGCAGCTCGCGCTGGCGTGGGTGCTGCGCGACCCACGGGTCACGACCGTGCTGGTGGGTGCGCGTACGCCGCAGCAGCTGGACGAGAACCTGGCCGGTGCGGCGACCGCGCCGCTCACCCAGGACGAGCTCCTCGCGGTCGAACCTCACGCCGTCGACGCCGGCATCAACCTCTGGGGTTCACGCTCGAGCGACCTCTGACGGCGGACCCGGCGGCGTCGGGACCGACGGTCGACCGTCGGCCGAGCTCGCGGCAGGCTCGTCCGTCGCATCGGGAGCCACGTCGTCGCTGTCGTGGTCCTCGTGCGCGGCCCGCAGCACGGTGATCGCCGCCTCGAAGTCCTCCAGGGAGTCGAAGCCCTGGTACACCGAGGCGAACCGGAGGTACGCGACCTCGTCGAGCTCCCGCAGCGGACCGAGGATCGCCAGCCCGATCTCGTAGGCGTCCACCTCGGCCTGACCGGACGAGCGGAGCGTCTCCTCGACGCGCTGCGCGAGGAGGGCCAGGTCGTCCTCGCTGACCGGCCGACCCTGACAGGCCTTGCGGACACCGTTGACGACCTTCTCCCGGCTGAAGGGCTCGGTGGCGCCGGACCGCTTCACCACCGCGAGGCTCGTCGTCTCCAGCGTGGTGAACCGTCGTCCGCACTGGGGGCACTGACGTCGACGGCGGATCGATGCACCGTCGTCAGACGTCCGCGAGTCCACGACGCGCGAGTCGGGGTTCCGGCAGAAGGGGCAGTGCACAGGGGTCCTCTCACCTGTGCCGCCACCGGGAGCGGTCGGCGGCACCGTCGAACGACCCCTCCGACTCGTCGGGGTCGCAGGCGACGCTAAGCGACGCCTGCGGGCCGCGCAAGGAACGAACGGCCGTCAGCCGGCGGCGGGAACCACCAGCTCCTCGCCCGCCACGAGGCCCGAGTCGCCCATCCCGTTGAGCTTCTGCAGCTCGACCACCACGTCTCGCACGTCCTGACCGGGACGTGCGACCGACGCGGCGATGCCCCACAGCGTCTCCCCGGGCGTCACCACGTGCCGCTCGACCACCGGAGCGGAGGCGGGTCCGTCGGCAGCCGCCCTGCTCCCCAGCACGCCGACTCCGGCCACCAGCAGCAGCGAGAGCGCCGCCACCACGACACGTCCGCGCCTGGTCAGCCGCAGCGGCCTCTCGTGAGCCGACTGCTCGTGGGTCGCCGCCACCGGGTCGGGCACCAGCCGCAGGTGCCGCTCCCGCGCCCCGGCGACACCGCGTGGTGCCGCCGCACCACGCGGGACGGGAACGACCGCCGGCCGCGCCGTGACCAGGATCGCGCTCATGCTGCCCACCTCCGTCGCGGGCGGCACCTCGCGGTGCCGCCACCGGATCGAACATCCGTTCGTCGAACGTCTGTACGATGTCTACCAGACCGGACCGACATCCGTCGAGACACGCTCGAACAGGTGTTTGAGTCCGAGTGCCGCGGGCCATACGCTCGCTGCACGGCGACAGACCATCACCGACCACTGACACGACCCGCCCGGCGCTGGGACCAGGCCGGACGCGGACGGCAAGGTCGGTGGGCGAGACGGTCGGGCACGCCGCCAGCCACAGGGAGGACAGCGGTGACGGACAGCAGGCGGACGGACGAGGACGGGACCCTCGCCTCGGTGCACGCACTACCGGACGGCGCCCCCGACGACGAGGGGCTCACGCCGCGTCAGCGGTTGGTGCTGGCGACGATCAAGCAGTCCGTCGAGGGCCGCGGCTACCCCCCGAGCATGCGGGAGATCGGCGAGGCGGTCGGCCTGACCAGCCCGTCGTCCGTCAAGCACCAGCTGACCGTGCTCGAGCGCAAGGGCTACCTGCGCCGCGACCCGAACCGGCCCCGCGCGATCGAGGTGGTCCAGCCCGACGACTCCCGTGCGGTGCGCATCGGGACGGCGGAGTGGGCGGCCGGCCTCGACCCCGACCTGCCGGAGCTGGACCGGACGCCCGGGCCGGCGTACGTGCCCGTCGTCGGGCGGATCGCGGCCGGTGGCCCGATCCTCGCCGACCAGGTGGTGGAGGACGTCTTCCCGCTCCCGCGCCAGGTCGTGGGCGAGGGCGACCTCTTCCTGCTCCGCGTCCGTGGCGACTCGATGATCGACGCCGCCATCTGCGACGGCGACTGGGTGGTGGTCCGCCGCCAGCCGGTGGCGGAGAACGGCGAGATCGTCGCGGCGATGATCGACGGCGAGGCGACGGTCAAGACGCTCAAGCGCACCGACGGTCACGTCTGGCTGATGCCGCAGAACCCCGCGTACGCGCCCATCCCCGGCGACGACTCGACGGTGCTGGGTCGCGTGGTGAGCGTGCTGCGCAGCCTGTAGGGACCTGCGCGGCGGCCAGGACCCTGCGGGGCAGGCGAGACCCTGCGGGGCAGCCTCACGTCAGGCGGCCCCGCAGGTGTCGTCTAGAACCCGAACTGCCGCGCGACCGAGCGCACTGCGTCCGCGGAGCGACGCATGCCAGCGAGCTCGTCGCTGGACATCGGCACCGGCATGCGCTCCCCCACGCCGTCGGCCGCGACGACGGCCGGGACCGAGAGGCAGACGTCGCTGATGCCGTGGTAGCCCTCGAGCAGCGACGAGACGGGCAGGATGCGGTGCTCGTCCTTGAGGATCGCCTCGATGATGCGCGAGCCGGCGAGGCCGATGGCGTAGTTCGTCGCGCCCTTGCCCTCGATGATCTTGTAGGCGGACTCGACCACCTCGCGGGCGATCGCCTCGCGGACACCGGCGGTCAGCGGACCGCGGTCGCCGAACCCGTTCCAGTCCAGCAGCGGCACCGCGCCGAGGCTCGCCGAGCTCCAGAGCGGGATCTCCGTGTCCCCGTGCTCACCCGCCACGTAGGCGTGCACGTTCTGCACAGCCACCCCGGTGTGCTGGGCGATGAGGAAGCGCAGGCGCGAGGAGTCGAGCACCGTTCCGGAGCCGAACAGCTGCGACGGTGGCAGCCCGGAGATCTTCAGCGCCGCGTAGGTCACCACGTCGACGGGGTTGGTGACCATCACGTAGACGGCGTTGGGCGCCACACGGACGATGCTCGGCAGCACCTTCTGCACCAGGGAGATGGTCGCCCCGGCCAGGTCGAGGCGGCTCTGGCCCGGTTTCTGCTTGGCGCCGGCCGTGAACATCACCACGTCGGCGTCGGCGAGGACCTCGATGTCGTCCGAGCCGACGACCTCCGCCATCGCCATGAACTGGATCCCGTGCGACAGGTCGAGCGCCTCCGCCTCGACCTTCGCGCGGTTGATGTCGAACAGCGCCACGGTGCGCGCGGAACCGCGCATCAGCGCGGCGTAGGCCATGGTCGACCCCACCGCGCCCGCACCGACGATCGCCAGCTTCGAGGCCCTGCGGGGGGAGAAGACGGTCCCGTGCAGGCCGCCCTCGTCGATGTCGTCGCTCTCGCTCACGGCTCCTCCTCGCGGTGCGCCGCGACCTGGCGGCGGCAGCAGGACGTTGGTCACGCCCTGACCGGATCACCCCGGCACTCGGAAGGCTAGTCGGACGCCGCCAGCCGTTGCAGTGCGGAGAGAGCGACGTCACGCCGGGTCGTCGTCCAGAACGGCGGCATGCTCCTCGTCAGGAAGGTGCCGTACCGAGCGGTCGCCAGACGAGGGTCGAGTACCGCCACCACACCACGGTCGTCGACCGTGCGGATCAACCGGCCGGCGCCCTGCGCGAGGAGGAGCCCGGCGTGCGTCGCGGACACCGCCATGAAGCCGTTGCCCCCGGCCGCGGCGACCGCCTCCGTGCGGGCCGCCATCAGCGGGTCGTCCGGCCTCGGGAACGGGATGCGGTCGATGATCACCAACCGGCACGTCGCTCCCGGGACGTCGACGCCCTGCCACAGCGACAAGGTTCCGAACAGGCACGTCGACTCGTCGGCCGAGAACTGCGCGACCAACGTCGGCAGCTGGTCGTCGCCCTGCAGCAGCACCGTGACGTCGAGCCGCTGCCGCATCGCCTCGGCGGCCGCCTGTGCTGCCCGGCGGGACGAGAACAGGCCGAGCGTGCGACCGCCGGCGGCGCGCACCAGCGCCTCGATCTCGTCCAGCTGAGCCGCTGTCGCAGGTTCCCGACCGGGTGGCGGAAGGTGCCGTGCCACGTAGCAGATCCCCTGCTTGCCGTAGTCGAACGGGCTCCCGACGTCGAGGCCCCGCCACGGCTGGGCCGCCTCGTCGGCCGCCGCCGACCGGTCCGGCGCGACACCGGTCGCCACCGTCGGCTGGGCCGTCGTCTCGGGCGGCCCGGTGAGGCCCAGCGAGCGGGCGACCGGCTCGAACGAACCGCCGAGGGTCAACGTCGCCGACGTCAGCACGGCCGAGCGCCCCGCCAGCAGGTTGGTGCGGATGAGGCCGTGCACCGCGAGCGGGGCGACGAGCAGCCGGGTCGACGTGCTGCCGCGGCGGTCCTCGGACCGGCTGCACCACAGCACCTGCCGGCGGGCGTCCTCCGGGTCGGCCGTCATCCGCTCGGCGACCTCGAAGAGGGACAGCATCGCGGTGCTGGCCATCTTCACGCCGCCGTCCGGGCCGCCGGCTGCCGCCGTGCGGCTCGGGTCCGGCTTGAGGGCGCTGAGCAGGGCACGGGCGGCGTCCCGCACGGAGCCGACCACGTCGCGCACGGCCGGCGGCAGACCGTCGGGGAAGCGGGTCTCCGGAAGCTCGACCAGCGTGGCGGCGAGGGCGCGGCCGGCGGCGTCCAGGTCGGTCGTCGGGACGCCGCCATGGCGACGGGCCAGCCGGGCGGCGTGCTCCACGGTGGCCGACGACAGCTCGTCGGTCGCCTGCGCCGTCACCCTGTCCGTCAGCTCGTGCGCCTCGTCGACGATCAGCACCTGGTGCTCCGGCAGCACGTTGGACGACCCCGACGCCGCGATCCCGAGCATCGCGTGGTTGGTCACCACGACGTCGGCCGCACGCGCTGCGGCACGGGCGCGCTCCGGGAAGCACTCGTCGACCATCGGGCAGGTCGATCCCAGGCACTCCAGCGACGTGACGGACACCTGCCGCCACGCCCGGTCGCTGACCCCGGGCACGAGGTCGTCGCGGTCCCCGCTGTCGGTCTCCTGCGCCCACTCCCGCAGCCGCACCACCTGCTCACCGAGGCTCTCTCGACCCGCCTCGGCGTCGGGTGCCGGGTGGTCGGCGGCGCCCCGACGCTCTCCGAGGTCGAACAGGACCGCGGTGTCGTCCTCCGGGTACCCCCCGGCCACCTTGTGCACGCAGAGGTAGTTGTGCCAGCCCTTGAGCAGCGCCGTCGTCGGCCTGCGGGGCAGCCGGTCCGCCAGCGCGTCGGCCACCAGCGGCAGGTCCCGTGCGACCACCTGGCGCTGCAGGGCGAGCGTGGCGGTGGAGACGACCACGCGCTCGTCGGCCAGCACCGCGTGACGGACGGCCGGGACGAGGTAGCCGAGCGACTTCCCCGTGCCGGTCCCCGCCTGGACCAGCAGGTGCTCGCCACGGTCCACCGACTGGGCGACCGCCTCCGCCATCGCGTGCTGCCCGTCCCGGCGCGCTCCGCCGAGGGCCGTCACGGCCAGGTCGAGCAGCTCCGCGACGGGGGGCTCGGGGTCTGGCACCGCGTCAGCGTAGTCGCGGCGCGCGTCGGCCCGTGCCGGTGCCGCGACGAGCGCGAGCGGGGCGGTCCGACGCGCCGAGGGGTCGCATCAGGCGCGACGCACAGCCACCGAGTTCAGCTCGCCGGCGAGCGTCGCGTCGACCCGGGCGCGCAGCCACGTGCCGTCCGGCGTGTGCTCCTCGGCGTCGATGTCGCCGTGCTCGTGCACGCGGCTGACCAGGTCCCCACGCGAGTACGGCACCACCACGTCGACCGGCACACCGGGACGTGGCAGCTGGTCCGCGACCAGCTCCATCAGCTCGGCGATCCCCTCACCGGTGTGCGCCGAGACCACCACGGAGTGCACCTCGCGGGAGCGGAGGCGGGCGATCGCCTCGGGGCTCGCGAGGTCGGCCTTGTTCAGCACGATGATCTCGGGCACGTCCATCGCCCCTGGGATGTCCGCGAACACGTGCCGCACCACGGCGATCTGCCCCTCGGGATCCGGGTGCGACGCGTCCACGACGTGCAGGATCAGATCTGCGTCGGCCACCTCCTCGAGCGTCGACCGGAACGCCTCGACCAGCTGGTGCGGCAGCGACCGTACGAAACCGACGGTGTCCGCCAGCGTGTAGACGCGGCCGTCCGCGGTCTCGGCGCGGCGCACCGTCGGGTCGAGGGTGGCGAACAGCGCGTTCTCCACCAGGACACCCGCTCCGGTGAGCCGGTTGAGCAGCGAGGACTTCCCGGCGTTGGTGTAGCCCGCGATCGCCACCGACGGCACCGCGTTCCGCTTGCGCGACGCACGCTTGGTCTGCCGTGAGGGCTGCATCGCCGCGATCTCCCGGCGCAGCCGCGCCATCCGGTTGCGGATGCGACGGCGGTCGAGCTCGATCTTCGTCTCACCGGGACCACGCGATCCCATGCCCGCACCGGCGCCGCCGACCTGGCCACCGGCCTGCCGGGACATCGACTCGCCCCAGCCGCGCAGCCGAGGCAGCAGGTACTCGAGCTGGGCGAGCTCGACCTGGGCCTTGCCCTCCCGGGACTTGGCGTGCTGGGCGAAGATGTCGAGGATCAGCGCCGTCCGGTCGACCACCTTGACGCGGACGACGTCCTCCAGGGAGCGCCGCTGCGAGGGAGCGAGATCGCCGTCGACCACGACGGTGTCCGCACCGACCGCCGCCACGAGGCGCGCCAGCTCGGCCGCCTTGCCGGAGCCGAGGTACGTACCGGGGTCCGGCGTGCGCCGGTGCTGCAGCAGCCCGTCGAGCACCTGCGAACCGGCGGTCTCGGCGAGGGCCGCGAGCTCGCGGAGCGAGTTCTCCGCGTCCTCCGCCGTTCCTTCGCCCCACAGCCCGACGAGCACGACGCGCTCCAGCCGCAGCTGCCGGTACTCGACCTCGGTGACGTCCTGCAGCTCCGTCGACAGACCGGCGACCCGGCGCAGCGACGTGCGCTCCTCCAGGTCCAGCTGCTCGCCGTCGTAGGCGGTGTGCTCCGCCGCGGAGGACTGCAACGAGGCACCCGCCCGGGCGAGCACGCGTGCGACCACGTCGTCGGCCACCTCCTGCGCGGTGCGCGCCCGGTCGGGCGTCCCGTGGGTGGTGGTCCGGGGGTCGTTCACGCGGTTCCTCTCGGCTCGGTCCCTCCAGGGTCGCACGGGCGGTGCGGAGCGGCGAGGCATTTCGCCGTGGGCCGAGCGGTGTGGCGGACGCCGATAGGGTCGGCGCGTGGGCGAGCAGGAGCACTACTTCACGGCCCGTCCGTCCTCGGCCGCCGACCGCCGGACGATCGAGGTCGAGCTGGCGGGCAGGACGGTCGCGGTCCAGACGGCCGGGGGCGTCTTCTCCCCCGACCACGTCGACCTCGGCACCCGGGTGCTGCTGCGCTCCGTGCCGACGCCACCCGCCTCCGGCGACCTGCTCGACCTGGGCTGCGGCTGGGGCCCTCTCGCCCTGACGCTGGCGCTGCAGTCCCCCGACGCGCACGTGTGGGCCGTCGACGTCAACGAGCGGGCGCTCGACCTGGTGCGGCGCAACGCGGCGGCGCTCGGCCTGCAGAACGTCACCGCGGCGACGCCGGACGCCGTGCCCTCCCAGGTGCGGTTCGCCACGGTCTGGTCGAACCCGCCCGTGCGGGTCGGCAAGGCGGAGCTGCACGGGCTGCTCCGGCAGTGGCTCACCCGCCTGGAACCGGGTGGCGAGGCGTGGCTCGTGGTCGGCCGCCATCTGGGCGCCGACCCGCTGCTGCGCTGGTTGCAGGAGGAGCTCGCGCCGGACGTCCGGACGGAGCGGTCCGGCAGCGCCAAGGGGTTCCGGGTGCTCCGCGCGGAGGCGTCCGGGTCCGGCGACGACGTTGCCGGCTGACGGACCCGTCAGGACGAGGTCAGCGTCGCCAGGTCGACCGTCGCCTCGGCGACCAGCACCGCAGGACCGGCCAGCTCGACGTGCCCGTCGGCCCGGGCCGTGACGCGCAAGGTGCCCCCGGGCACGTGCACCAGCCACTGGTCCGGCGCCCCGTCTCCCGCCCAGGTACGCACGGCGAGCGCCGCCGCGCACGCCCCCGTGCCGCAGGAGGCGGTCTCGCCGACGCCGCGCTCGTAGACGCGCATCCGGACGGTGCCGACCGTCCCGCCGTCCTCGGTGGTGCGCTCCCCGAGGGGCAGCACCAGCTCGGTGTTCGTGCCCTCGGGCGGGACGGGGCGAACTGCCGGCTCGCGGGTCAGGTCGGCGCCCTCCAGCTCGTCGGCGTCCGCGACGACGACCACGGTGTGCGGGTTGCCCATGTCCACGCTGAGGGCCGGCCGCGCCACACGCAGCCCGGGGACGTCCACCGTGGCGTCGCCACCCGCCTGCACGGCCGCGGTGCCACCCGGCAGCGACCACACGCCCATGTCGACCGAGTACCAGCGCTCGTCGGCCACCCCGGCCGGGACGGGCACCTCCCGGACCCGTCGCACACCGGCTCGAGTGCCGAGCACCAGCTCACCGTCGCGGGGGTCCCAGAGCCCCAGGCTGCGCACCAGTGCGGCCAGCACCCGCACGCCGTTGCCGCACATCTGGGCGACGGAGCCGTCCGCGTTGCGGTAGTCCATGAACCACTGCGCACCCTGGTCCGCCGCCAGCGTCGCGGCGTCCTCGGACAGCAGGCGGGCGGCGACGAGCCGGATCACCCCGTCGCCGCCGATCCCCGCGCGTCGCTCGCACAACGCCCGCACGAGCGCGGTCGTCAGGTCGAGACGCCCCTCGCGGTCGTCGATCAGCACGAAGTCGTTGCGTGTCCCGTGCCCCTTGGCCACGTGCAGCCGCTGGGCGGCGGGAACGGACGTCATGAGCCCAGACTACGGCGGCCGCCGGGCCGCTCCGGCGGAGGTCCGAGCGTGCCCGCGTCGGCCCGCGCGACGACGTCGAGCGCCTGGTCGACCAGGTCGGGCGCCTGCGCGTCGAGCCAGTGCACGCGCGGGTCCCGGCCGAACCAGCCCATCTGCTTGCGCGCCAGCCGACGCGTCGCCGCCACGGTGGACTCGAACGCCTCCTCCTCCGTCAGCGACCCCGCCCGCATCGCGATCACCTGCGCATAGCCCACCGCACGAGCCGCGGTCCGGCCGAGGCCGCCGGAGAGCAGGCGGTCGACCTCGTCGACGAGGCCCTCCTCCCACATCCGTCGCACGCGCGCCGCCACACGGGCGTCGAGCGTCGGCCGGTCGCAGTCCAGCCCTATGCGGACGGAAGGCACCTCGTCGACGTGGTCGGGCAGCGCCGCGGAGTAGGGCCGCCCCGTCACGCCGATCACCTCGAGGGCGCGCACGATGCGCCGCGCGTTGCGCGGACCGATGGCGTCCGCGGCCGTCGGGTCGAGCCGGCGCAGCTCGTCGTGCAGCGCCCGGGAACCCTCCGCCTCGACGCGCGCCTCGAGCAGCGCCCGGAGCGCGGGGTCCGTCCCGGGGAACTCCAGGTGGTCCAGCAGGGCCCGGACGTAGAGGCCCGACCCGCCGACGGCCACCGCGCGGCGGCCCCGGCCGGCGAGCTCGTCCAGAGTCGCGCGCGCCCATCCCTGGTAGTCCGCCACCGAGGCGTCCTGCGACGGTTCCAGCACGTCGAGGAGGTGGTGCGGCACGCCCTGCCGCTCGTCGACCGGCACCTTCGCCGTACCGATGTCCATGCCCCGGTACAGCTGCATCGCGTCGGTGTTCACCACCTCGCCGCCCAGCGCGAGCGCCAGCGCGATCCCGAGGTCGGACTTCCCGGTCGCCGTCGGTCCGACGACGGCCACGACGAGGGCCGGGCGCGAGACGGACGGCACGCGTCGACCGTACCGGGTGCTGGGTACCCTCGACGCATGGCCTCCTTCGCCGACCGCGCGCGCGACTGGGTCGCGCGCCGGGCCCGTCGTCGGGCACCGGAGCCGGACGACGGGCCACCGCTGTCGGACGACGAGCTGCACGACCACGTCGCTGCCCTGCTCGCTCGGGAGCTGGGTGTCGCCGAGGCCGGCGAGGAGCTCCCCGTTCCCGTGACGCCCGCCCGGATCGCCGCCTGGATGTCCGACAACGGCTTCTCCTACTTCGTGGACAACGACGGTGACCTGGGAGGCCTCTGGCGCGGGCGGCTGTTCTACTTCTTCCTCTTCGGGGAGCAGGCCGAGATCCTGCAGATCCGGGGGCAGTGGCACCGCGAGGTGGCGATCGAGCGCCTGGAGGAGGTGCTCGACCTGTGCAACGAGTGGAACGCCGACCGCATCTGGCCCAAGGCGTACGTCCGGGTCCGTGACAACGGCCGCGTCCACGTGATCAGCGAGGTCGCCGTCGACCTGGAGCACGGTGCGACCGACGCGCAGCTGCACCAGACGCTGTTCTGCGGCCTGTCGACGGGAAGCATGTTCTTCGACTCGTTGGACGAGCGGTACCCCGACCCGGCCGGGGTCGCGCCGTGAGCCGGCCCGGGTGGCTGCAGCGGGCCCTGGGCGGACTGCCTACCCCCGCCAAGTCCCGGCTGGCCGACGACGAGCCTCCGACGCCGCTGGCCCGGTCACGCGTCGCGGACTACCTGCGCGGCCGCGGCTACAAGTTCGTGGTCGACGAGGACGGCGACCTGACCGGCACGTGGGACGGCAACCGGTTCTGGTTCCTGCTGCTGGGCGAGCACCAGGAGATCCTCCAGGTGCGCGGCCGGTGGCACCGGATGCTCGCCCTGGAGAACCGCCCCGCCGTCGCACTGACGGTCAACGACTGGAACCGCGAGCGGATCTGGCCCAAGGCGTACCTCCGCGAGGAGGAGGGCCAGCTGGCGCTGTACAGCGAGGTCTCGGCCGACCTGGAGCCGGGTGCCACGGACGTGCAGCTCGCCCAGCTGATCGCGTGCGGCCTCGGCACCGGTGTGCAGATGTTCTCTGCGCTCGAGGGGATGCTGCCCGACCCCGGCGCGGCCGCCGAACCGCCGGACGTGCCCGACCACTGACCGGGTCAGAGGCCGCCCAGCACCTGGCCGAGCAGGATCTTGGCGATCATCGCCGCCGGGTACACCAGGGCGTACCCGAGCGCGACGCGTGAGTCGCTGTTGGTCCGTGCATTCGCGAACGCCAGCACGGCCGGCTGCGTCTGGGCACCGCCCATCAGGCCGGACAGCTGGGTGCCGCCGATGTGGAACGCGCGCCGCATCACCACCAGGAGACCGACGCCGACCAGCGTGGTGACCACGACGCCGAGCACCAGGATCCGCAGCCACTCCCCGGAGGAGAACGCCCCGCTGATCTGCGAACCGGCGCGGGTCCCGGCCTGCGCGAGGAAGACGAGCATGCCGAACTCGCCGATCGCCTGCGCGGACGTGTACGGCATGGCCGTGACCAGCGGCCCGATGCGACCGACCCGGCCCAGCACCAGACCGAGCACCAGGGTCCCGGCCGCCGACCCGATGGAGAACACCCGGCCCGGCACGGGGAAGGCGACCACGCCGAGCAGCACGCCGGCGGCCATGCCGAGGCCGAGCACGATCGGGGTGATGTCCGACAGGCCCCGCGACGAGTCCCCGAAGAAGGCGGACACGTCCTTCATCCGGTCCCGCGGTGCGATGACGCGCACGCGGTCGCCCAGCTGGAGCAGGAAGTCGTCGGTGGCCACCATGTCGACGTCGCCCCTGCGGACACGTGACGCGGTGGCGCGGAACCGCGCCGCCAGCCCCAGCTCGGCGACCGTCCGTCCCGCGGCACGGGCGTTCGACACGGTGATCCGCCGGACGTCCAGGTAGTCCCGGTCCACCTCGAGATGGTGCGACGAGGTGTGCCCCAGCTCGCGGGTGACCGCCTCCACGTCGTCGGCCGGTCCCACCACGGTGACCAGGTCGTCGAGCAGCAGCGTGTCGCGCTCGTCCGCCGTGAGGATGGGTGACTGCTCGCCGTGCCGCACGCGCGAGAACTTGATCCGGTCGCCGTGGAGCTCCTCGAGCTCGGCGAGCCGCGGTGACGAGTCGATCTCGACCCGCACCGTCCGGCTGATCAGGGCCGCCGGCGCATCGGTGTCCGACGCTCGGTTGCGCAGCGCGAAGGACACCGCGACGAGCATGCCGACGACACCGAAGAGGTACGTCACGGCGTAGCCGACCGTCGGCGCCGTCTGGTCGCCGGCCGCCTCGCGGGCCGCAGCGAGGGCGGGCGTGTTGGTCACGGCACCGGCCCACGCACCGGCCACCACGGCCGGCTTCAGGTCGAGCAGCCGGCCCATCCCCACCGCTGCGAGCGCCGCCACGGCGAGAACCCCGACCATCGACAGGATCGGTCCGAGACCGCGCCGGAGCGAGGCGAAGAACGTCGCGCCGGAGACGATGCCGACGCTGAAGGTGAAGAGCGTCAGGCCCAGGGTGCCGAGGGTCTCGGGCACCTGCAGGTCGAGGCCGCTCGCCGAGCCCCACGCGCTGACCGCGATGGCCAGGAACAGCACCGCTGCGGCGCCCAGGCCCACGCCCTTGACCTTGAGGTGCCCGATCGCCGACCCGAACCCCACGATCACGAACAGCAGGAGGATCGGCTGCGCAGCGAGGAAGGCGAGGACGGAGTGCATAGGGACTCCTGCGGCTGGGTGCGACGTTGCGCCGCCATCACAGCAGCCGCATCCCGCGCCCAGCAGGGCCGAAAGACCCCGGGCCCTTCGGCCTGGGAGGCAGGTCAGCGCATCCGGACGGGGAGCCCCAGGAGCACCGGACCGGTCGGTGCCGCCGGCCCGTGCGCGTGGGCGTGCGCGTCGTCGTCCGCGCCCCGTGCCGCCCACGCGTCGCCGGCACGGGTGCGCCGGACCTCGAACGGGCCGCCGTCGAGCGCCCCGTCTGCCACGAGGTGGTGCGGTGCCGCGTGGGTCACGCGGACGCGGACCAGGTCGCCGGGACGCGGCCGGCCCTCGTCCGGCAGATCGGCCGGCGCGGCGAGGTGGACCAGGCGGTTGTCCGCCGCACGGCCCGACAGGCGCGCGGTCAGCCCGTCCTTGCGCCCCTCCCCCTCCGCGACCAGCACGTCGACGTCCCGGCCCACCTGCGTCCGGTTCTCCTCGAGGGAGATGCGCTCCTGGAGCTCGACGAGCCGCTCGTAGCGCTCCTGCACGACCGCCTTGGGCACCTGGTCGCCCATGTCCGCCGCCGGCGTGCCGGGACGGGGCGAGTACTGGAACGTGAACGCCGACGAGAACCGCGCCTGCTCCACCACCCGCAAGGTCGCCTCGAAGTCCTCGTCCGTCTCGCCGGGGAAGCCCACGATGACGTCCGTGGTGATCGCCGCGTGCGGGATCGCCTCGCGGACGGCGCCGACGATGCCGAGGAACCGCTCCGCCCGGTACGACCGTCGCATCGCGCGCAGCACCCGGTCCGAGCCGGACTGCAGCGGCATGTGCAGCTGCGGCATCACGGTGCGCGTCGCCGCCATCGCCTCGATAACGTCCTCCCGGAAGGCCGCCGGGTGCGGAGACGTGAACCGCAGCCGCTCGAGGCCCGGGACGGCACCGACCGTGCGCAGCAGCCGGGCGAAAGCGCCGCGGTCGCCGAACTCGACCCCGTAGGAGTTGACGTTCTGACCGAGCAGGGTCACCTCGATGGCGCCCTGCTCGACGAGGGCCTCCACCTCCGCGAGGATCTCCCCCGGCCTGCGGTCCCGCTCCCGGCCGCGCAGGGACGGGACGATGCAGAACGTGCAGGTGTTGTTGCAGCCGACGCTGATGGAGACCCAGCCGGCGTAGACGGACTCGCGACGGGTCGGCAGCGTGGAGGGGAACACCTGCAGCGACTCGGCGATCTCCACCTCGGCCCGCTCGTTGTGGCGGGCCCGCTCGAGCAGCACCGGCAGCACGTCGAGGTTGTGCGTGCCGAAGACCACGTCCACCCACGGGGCGCGTTCGACGATGCCGGCCCTGTCCTTCTGCGCGAGGCAGCCGCCGACCGCGATCTGCATGCCGGGCCGGGCGCGCTTGGCCGCTGCCAGCCGACCGAGGTTGCCGTACAGCCGGTCCGCCGCGTTCTCCCGCACCGCGCACGTGTTGATCACGACGACGTCCGCATCCTCGGCCGCGACGGCCTGCGGGTCGGCGCGCACGTAGCCTGCGGCTTCCAGCAGGCCGGACATGTGCTCGGAGTCGTGCACGTTCATCTGGCAGCCGAGGGTCTTGACCAGATAGGTGCGTGCGGCCCGCTCGGCCGTCGGGGTCGTGGACATCGCGGACCAGGGTACGACGGGGCCGAGGTCAGCCCGCCGTCGCGCTGGCGCGCAGCTCCCGGACCACCGTCACCTTGACCTCGCCCGGGTACGTCAGGTCCTGCTCGATCTGCTTCGCGATCGCGGACGCCAGGCCGGGCAGCGCGGTGTCGTCCACCTCGGAGGGCTCGACGACGACGCGCACCTCACGCCCGGCAGCCATCGCCAGCGCCCGACGGACGCCCGGGTGCGCGGCGACCAAGGCCTCCAGACGGTCCATCCGCTCGACGTACTGGTCGAGCTCCTCACGACGTGCTCCCGGACGAGCTGCCGAGATGGCGTCCGCCGCCTGGACCAGCACGGCCTCCACCGTGGTCGGGGCCACCTCGTCGTGGTGCGCGGCGACGGCGTTGACCACGGCCTCGCTCTCCCCGCAACGGCGGACCAGGTCGGCGCCGACGAGCGCGTGCGTGCCGGGCACCTCGGCGGTCAGCGCCTTGCCCACGTCGTGCAGCAGCGCACCACGACGGGCCACCTCGACGTCGGCGCCGACCTCCGCGGCGATCGCTGCCGCCAGCTGGGCGCACTCGACGAGGTGCTCCAGGACCGTCTGCCCGTAGGAGGTGCGCAGCCGCAGGCGCCCCAGCGTGGACACCAGCTCGGGGTGCAGGCCGCGCACCCCCGCGCGCTCGGCCGCCTCACCCCCGGCCGCCTCCGACCGCTCGTCCGCCCCCGCCAGCGCCTCGGCGTACGCCACCTCGATCCGCTGCGGATGGATCCGGCCGTCGGCCATGAGCGCCTCGAGCGTCACCTGCGCCACCTCGCGGCGGCCGGCGTCGAAGCACGACAGGACGACAGCACCCGGCACGTCGTCGACCAGGACGTTCACGCCCGTCAGCGCCTCGAACGAGCGGATGTTGCGCCCTTCCTTGCCGATGATCCGGCCCTTCATGTCGTCCGTGGGCAGCGGCAGCACGGTGATCGCCGCCTGCGAGCTGGTCGGCACCGCCAGCCGTTGCACGGCCGTGGTCACCACGCGTCGGGCCTTCGCCTCAGCGGTGCGGCGTGCACTCGCCTCGGCGCGGCGCACCGCCGCCGCGGCCTCGTGGAGCGCCTCGTCCGTCACGCGGCGCACGATCTCCGCCCGCGCCTCTTCCTCCGTCAGGCCGGACGCCGCCTCGAGCTCGGCGCGCGCCTGCTGCTGCGCCTCCGCCAGACGGCGTGCGACGGTGCGTTCCGCATCCGCCATCGTCCGCGCGGCCGCACGCTCGGCGGCGTCCACCGCCCGCGCCGACGTCCGCTCCTCCGCGTCGAGGCGGTCGGCCCGCTCCCTCAGGGTGCGCTGGAGCGCGTCCAGCTCCTCGCGGTCACGCCCGACGGCTTCCTCGCGCTCAGTCACGCGGCGTTCACGCCGCTCCGCGTCGGCCAGCTGGGCGCGCGCCTCGTCCTTCATCCGGACGACGTCCTCACGGGCGCCGCGACGGACCGCCTCGGCCTCCCGACGAGCCAGCAGAACCAGCAGGAGCGCCACGAGGCACGCACCGAGCAGTCCGACGACCGTGACGATCGAGGGGACGTCCACCCAAGCCTCCCAGCTGGTCCTCCGACACCGGCTGCGCCGGGCACCGGGCGCCGGCCCGGCGTTCGGGGCAGTGCCACATTGTCACGCACCGGCGCCGCGGTCGGGCCACGTGCCGAGAGGCTGAGCAGGGCGAACCTCCTGTCCACGCTCCTCGGCCCCCGGGGCGGACCGCCGCCCGAGGGCCGCAGGCGCGGCCCGCTCCTCCGGGCCGCCCGGCCCGTCAGACGTCGGTGCCGAACCCCTCCTCGTCGGCACCAGCGTCCGCGCCCTCGTCGGCGAGTGCGTCGCGGACCAGCTTCGCCACCAGCCCCGGCGGGTACCCCTTACGGCCGAGCGTGCCGTACGTGCGGCGGATGCGCGTCTGGCGATCCAGGCCACGGGTGGCCGCCAGCTTGCGGAGGACGAGCGCTCGGGCGGCCGTCTCCTCGTCCTCGTCGCCGACCTCCTCCAACGCGGTGGCGGCCGTCACCGGGTCGATGCCCTTACGACGCAGCTCGTTCGCGAGGGCCGTGCGAGACAGGCCGCGCTCGGCGTGCCGGGTGCGCACCAACGAGCCGGCGTACGCGGCGTCGTCCACGAGCCCCACCTCGGTGAATCGATCGAGCACGCGCTCCGCGACGGCCGCGGGCACGTCCCGCCGCGCCATCGCCTCGGCGAGCTGGGCGCGGCTGCGCGGCGCGGCCGTCAGCAGCCGCAGGGCGATGGCGCGGGCGACCTCTTCGGGGTCCGGCTCCCGATCCACCGCCGCCGGTCCCGCCTCAGGTGGTTCCGAGGCGGGCCGACGGCGGCGTGCGTCCCGCATGCTCAGAAGTCCACCGGCGCGCTCTCGGCCGGGTTGTCCACACGCGCCCCGACGCCGAGCTTCTCCTTGATCTTCTTCTCGATCTCGGCAGCGAGGTCGGGGTTGTCCCGGAGGAAGGACCGGGCGTTCTCCTTGCCCTGGCCCAGCTGGTCGCCCTCGTACGTGAACCACGAGCCCGACTTGCGGATGAACCCGTGCTCGACGCCCATGTCGATGAGGCCACCCTCACGGGAGATGCCGACGCCGTAGAGGATGTCGAACTCGGCCTGCTTGAACGGCGGCGCCATCTTGTTCTTGACGATCTTCACGCGGGTGCGGTTGCCCACGGCGTCCGAGCCCTCCTTGAGGGTCTCGATCCGACGGATGTCCATGCGCACGGACGCGTAGAACTTCAGCGCCTTGCCTCCGGTGGTGGTCTCCGGGCTGCCGAAGAACACGCCGATCTTCTCGCGGAGCTGGTTGATGAAGATCGCCGTGGTCCCGGAGGAGTTCAGCGCGCCGGTGATCTTCCGGAGGGCCTGGGACATCAGACGGGCCTGGAGCCCGACGTGGCTGTCCCCCATCTCGCCCTCGATCTCGGCCTTGGGCACCAGCGCCGCGACCGAGTCGACCACGACGATGTCGATCGCACCGGAGCGGATCAGCATGTCCATGATCTCGAGCGCCTGCTCACCGGTGTCCGGCTGCGAGACCAGGAGGGCGTCGGTGTCGACGCCGAGCTTCTTGGCGTACTCCGGGTCCAGCGCGTGCTCGGCGTCGATGAACGCCGCGATTCCACCGGCACGCTGCGCGTTCGCGACGGCGTGCAGCGCCACCGTCGTCTTGCCGGAGGACTCGGGGCCGTAGATCTCGATGATGCGGCCGCGCGGGAGGCCGCCGATGCCCAGCGCCACGTCGAGAGCGATGGAGCCGGTGGGGATCACCTCGACGGGGGCACGCCCCTCGTCGCCGAGGCGCATGATCGACCCCTTGCCGAACTGGCGGTCGATCTGGCTGAGTGCGGCCTCGAGGGCCTTCTCGCGGTCCTGCGGTGCGGGCATGGGTCCCACCTCGTCGTCTCGAGCAGCGTGCGCTGCGCCTGCGGGGGCTGGTCTTCGTCGTGGGCGACCGTATGTCCGACCACCGACACGGCCGTCGAGGCCCCTCACCTCCCGTCGCGGCAGGCGTGCCGGGCGGGCTGAGGGCGGCTCGACGGCTGATCGCCCGCAGACAATCTACCCGAACAGGTGTTCGACGCCGGGCGACACGCCGGTCACCGAACGGCGTGCCTCGACGTGGTCGCGGCTACCGCGTGCCGACCGTGCGCACGGCCACCTGCTGCCCCGGCTCGAGGACGTGGGCGCGGCAACCTGGTGCCTCGCGCTCCACGGCCGCCGCGAACGCGGCACCGGCGCGGTCCATCCAGCCGGGAGGGAGCCTTCGCGACACGGGAGCGTGCAAGGTCCCCCAGTGCACCGGCACCGCGTGCCGAGCACCGACGAGGGCGCAGACCCGCGCGGCCTGGACCGGGTCCATGTGCCCACCCGACAGCCGCGGGCCCCACCCGCCCACCGGCACCAGCGCGAGGTCGATCGGGCCGCCGGCGAGCTCCGGCAGCCGCGCCATCTCCGCGTACGGCTCGGTGTCACCGGGGAACCAGACGCGCAGCCCGTCGGCGACCAGCACGAACCCGTTGGCCGCGTTCGGACGGTGCGGCATCGGGCGGTCCCCGTGCACGGCGGGCACCGCGCACACGGCCACGCCGGCTCCCGGTACCGCGCCGCGCGCGTGCGACCCACGCGGGCCGACGCTCAGCCACACGCCCTCCGCGAGGCCGAGGGCACCGCGTACCTCGTGGTCACGCAGCCAGTGCGCGTTGGCCGGAGCCGTGAGCACCGGGACGTCGTCGAGCAGGTGCAGCGAACCGAGCTCGGCGTGGTCGTGATGCAGGTGCGACAGGAGCACGACGTCGGCTCCCGACCACACCGCCGGTGCCGGCGCAGCGCCACGTCGGCGTAGCAGGCCGGCGTGCCTCCGCAGCAGGGGGTCGGTCAGCACGCGCACCCCGGCGACGTCCAGCACGGCGCTGGCGTGCCCGAGCCACGTGACACGGACGACCCCCGGTCCCGGGAGGGTCGTCGAGAGTACCGGCCGCGTCATCGGCGCACCCCTGCCGACCGCGCCCACCTCATGAGATGAGCGTGCACCAGCTCGGCGCCGACCAGCACTCGGCGGCCACCCACGTCCGTCCGGTCGCTCTCGTCGACCGCCCACTCCACCGGGTGCAGCAGGAACGGCCAGGACTGTGCGCCGCCCAGGCCGCCGTGCGAGCCGACCTGACCTTCGAAGGCGTGCACCTGACCGGAGGGCGTCACTGCCGACACGACCATCAGGTCGCCGGTGCCCGGCAGCCGGCCCGCCCGGGCCAGGTCCTCGGCGGCGCGCGGTCCGAGGCCGAGCACCGGGTCCGTGCCGTCGACCAGGGCCGACGAGCCGGCCCGCGCGGGCTCGAGCAGCCGGACACCCGCCTCCCCGACCGCCACCAGCCCGCGGTCGCGGGTGTCCACCACCACGACGCCGACACCAGGGCGTCCGGCGAGACCGGCGACGAGGCCCGGGTAGAGCCCCTGCAGGTCCTCGAGCGTCAGGCGGCCGCCGTGCCGCGGGAACCAGACCAGGCCGAGGTTCCCCGACCCGGTGACGACGACCTCGGGCGGACCGGCGCTCGACGCCGAGGTGACGGCCCCCCGGTCGGGCCCCGCGACGGCACCGCCCCGACGCGGCGGGCCGACCAGGCGCGTCAGCAGCATCGTCAGCGGCCCGAAGTCCTCGCCGCCGGCGCTCGTCACACCGGGTGCGTCGGGCTCCGCCATCAGCTCGCGCACCGTGTCGAGCAGCGACCGCCCCTCGACCTGCTCGTACGTCGCGCCGAGCGACTGGCCGTGGTCCGACAGGACCACGACGCGGTACCGCCGCGGCGCCCACGCCAGCACGCGCTCGAGCGTGCCGAGCACGCCGTCCAACCCCTCGAGGGCCCGCAACGCCTCGGGCCTCGTCGGGCCGGCGTGGTGGGCGACCTCGTCGTAGTCGACGAGGTCGACGAAGACGGTCGGCACACCCCGCGCCAGCGACTCGGCGACGATCGAGGTGATCAGGTCCCGCAGCAGCACGTTGGTCAGCGCGCGCAGCGGGACGTACCAGCCCCCTCGGGACACCCGGGGACGGACGCCGTGCTCCCGCTGGCGGCGCGCCTGGTAGAGCTCCTTGGCCATCTCCCCGAGCGTGACGGTCAGGGCCCGGACCAGCACGAACGGTGAGGTGAAGAACCGCAGGTAGCCCTGGCCGGGCCCGAGGCCACGCCGCCGCCGGGTCCGGCTCATCACCAGGAAACCCGTCGGGGCGGCGCCCGAGAACATCGTCGAGACCGCGACGCCCCCGTCTGCGAGCAGGCCGTCGTGCCCGGCCAGCCCGGCCTCGATGGCCGCGGCGTCCGCGGGATGGTTGGCGACGACGAGCCGGCCGCGCTCCCGGTCCCACCACCGGAAGGCCGGGACCGTGCTCGAGTCGCCGTAGAGCAGGCCGGCCTGGCTCGCCGGGGTGGTCGCCGGCAACCGCGCCCACCACGGTTCGAGCCGGTGCGACCCGTCCACGACCCACCGCTGCATCGTCGGCGCGAGGCCCGCCTCCATCGCCTGCTCGAGCACCGGGGCGGCGACGCCGTCCAGCTGGACGACGAGCAGACCGGCAGGCCGGTCGGGGTCGTCGGCCGGACGACCGGCCGCCGACGCGGCGCGACGGGCTCGCCGCACCACCCCGTCGACCACGTAGCCGTTGCCCGGTCCGGCCCACAGCCACCGCCCGGCGGCCATCACCAGCCCGGTGAGCACCAGGACCTGAACGACGGACCAGCCGGACTCGACGTGCATGCCGGGCACGTACGCGAGAGCGGCCCACGCGACGGCCAGCTGAGCGGCGACCCCGGCGAGGAGCGCGGCGCCGGCACCGCCGAACCGGGCCACCGGCCGCAGCAGCGGTGCGACCACGAGGGCACCCACCGCGACCGCCACCGCGGTCAGCAGCACCGCGAGGGGCGAGGAGGTCCGCACGCCCGAGACGACGGCGATCGCGGCCGCGAGCCCGACCGTCGTGGTGGCCAGCGACACGCCGGCGTCCGCCACGTCGGCCGGGGTGGGCCACCAGGCCGGTCGACGACGCCCGGCCGTGCTCACCCGCGTGCGCGGCGCGGCGGGGCAGGTCGGCGCCGGTCCGACCCCCAGCGGCGCGCCTCGGGCACGTCGAGCTCGTCGCACAGGGCGTGCCACACCTCGCGCGGCTCCACGCCCTCGTCCAGCGCCTGGGCGCCCGTGCGGTCACCCAGCTCGCCGAGTCGCAGGTCGCTGACCAGCACCCGGCCGTGGGCGCGGCCCAGCACCTCGTCGACAAGGTCCCAGAACTCGCGGTACCGCACGGCCTCAGCCTGCCACCCGCCGGGCGCACGTGTCGGCGGCCCCCGCCATGATGGGCCCGTGGTGCTGGACCGCTTCTCCGAGCCGACCCGTGCGTGGTTCGCGGGCGCGTTCGCCGAGCCCACACCAGCGCAGCTCGGTGCCTGGGACGCCGTCTCGGGCGGTCAGCACGCGCTCGTCGTCGCCCCGACCGGTTCCGGCAAGACGCTGGCAGCGTTCCTGTGGGCGCTCGACGGCCTGCTGACCACCGAGCCCCCGGAGGACCCCGTCGAGCGGTGCCGCGTGCTGTACGTCTCGCCGCTGAAGGCCCTCGCGGCGGACGTCGAGAGGAACCTGCGGTCGCCGCTGGTGGGCATCCGCCAGGCGGCGACCCGCCTCGGTCGCGTCCTGCCGGAGGTCGCGGTCGGCACGCGCACCGGCGACACGCCGCCGGAGGAGCGGCGCTCGTTCGCGCGGAGGCCGCCGGACATCCTCATCACGACGCCGGAGTCGCTCTACCTGATCCTGACGTCGGCCGCACGGGCGGGTCTCGCCGGCGTGCGGACGGTCATCGTGGACGAGATCCACGCCGTGGCGGGGACGAAGCGCGGAGCGCACCTCGCGCTGTCCCTGGAACGGCTGGACGCGCTGCTGGAGCGCCCCGGCGGCCCTGGTCCTGCCCAGCGGGTCGGCCTGTCCGCCACCGTGCGCCCGGTCGAGGCGGTCTCGGCGTTCCTCGCGGGGGCGCGGTCGCTCGACGACGGCGGGCGTCGGGTGGTGACCGTGCAGCCACCGTCGGTCAAGCGCATCGAGGTCGACGTCGTGGTGCCGGTCCCCGACCTCGCGGAGCTCGCGGCGGCGCCGACGCGCGACACCGGGCCCGCCAGCGGCTCAGCGGGGGTCGCCGACGAGCTCGCGGGCGAGCTGGTGGGCAACCGGTTCGGTGGCGACCCGGTGCCGCGTGCGTCGATCTGGCCGCACGTGGAGGAGCGCGTGGTCGACCTCGTCGCGGCGCATCGTTCGACGCTGGTGTTCACCAACTCGCGGCGTGGCGCCGAGCGGCTGACGGCCCGGATCAACGAGGTGTGGGCGGAGCGCGAGGGTGTGCCGCTCGGCTCGCCGGGCGCGCTGCAGCCGGCCTCCGTGCCGGGCCAGTCGGGGACCTCCGCCGGGGTGGACACCCGCGACGCGACGACGATCCTCGCGCGGGCGCACCACGGGTCGATGAGCCGTGCCGAGCGGACCCGGACGGAGTCGGAGCTCAAGGCCGGCGTGCTGCCGGCCGTGGTCGCGACCAGCTCGCTCGAGCTCGGCATCGACATGGGCGCCGTCGACCTGGTGGTGCAGGTCGGCTCGCCACCGTCGGTGGCCAGCGGGCTGCAGCGGGTGGGTCGTGCCGGTCACCAGGTGGGCGCGGTGTCGCACGGGGTCGTGTTCCCCACCTTCCGGGGCGAGCTGGTGCCGGCGGCGGTGACCGCCGAGCGGATGCGGTCGGGCCAGCTCGAGGCGCTATCCGTGCCGGCGAACCCCCTGGACGTGCTCGCGCAGCAGGTCGTCGCGATGGTCGCCGTCGAGGACTGGCCGGTGGACGAGCTCGCCCGGGTGGTCCGACGCTCGGCACCGTTCGCCGGCCTCGGCGACGCCACGCTGCGGGCGGTGCTCGACATGCTCGCCGGTCGCTACCCGAGCGAGGAGTTCGCCGAGCTGCGGTCACGTCTGGTGTGGGACCGCGTCCGCGACGTGCTGACCGCGCGACCAGGCGCGCTTCGGCTCGCGGTCACCAGCGGCGGCACGATCCCGGACCGCGGGCTCTTCGGCGTGTTCCTGGCCGACGGCTCGACGAGCGCCGAGGTGCCCGTCGACGCCGAGCGCACCGGTGGTCGGCTGCGCGGCGGCAAGCGCGTCGGCGAGCTGGACGAGGAGATGGTGTACGAGTCGCGCGTCGGCGACACGTTCACCCTGGGCTCCAGCACGTGGCGGATCGAGGACATCACCCCGGACCGGGTGGTCGTCACGCCGGCCCCCGGGCTGCCGGGCAGGCTGCCGTTCTGGAAGGGCGACTCCCCCGGCAGGCCGGCCGAGCTCGGGCGCGCCATGGGGGCGTGGGTCCGCGAGGTGCTGGCGCTGCCGGCGTCGGGTGCGCGGGCCCGCGTCGAGGGCGCCGGCCTCGACCCGTGGGCCGCCGACAACCTCGTGGCCTATCTGCAGGAGCAGCGCGAGGCGACCGGTGAGGTCCCGAGCGACACAGTGCTGGTGCTCGAGCGGTTCCGCGACGAGCTCGGCGACTGGCGCATCGTGCTGCACTCGCCCTACGGCGCTCGGGTGCACGCACCCTGGGCGGTGGTGCTCGGAGCCCGCCTGCGCGAGCGGTACGGCGTCGACGCGGCCGTGATGCACGCCGACGACGGGATCGTGCTGCGCCTCCCGGACCTCGTCGACATCGGCCTGGACGACCCGGTCGACCGACCGGTCGGCGACGCACCCGCCATCGGGCTCGACGACCTGCTGCTGGAGCCCGACGAGGTGGTCGACTCCGTCCGGGCTGAGCTGGGCGGCTCCGCGCTGTTCGGCGCCCGGTTCCGGGAGGCTGCCGGCCGCGCGCTGCTGCTGCCCCGCCGGCGGCCGGACCGGCGGCAGCCGCTGTGGCAGCAGCGGCACCGCGCGGCGCAGCTGTTGTCCGTCGCGGCCCAGTACCCCGACTTCCCGATCCTGCTCGAGGCCGTACGGGAGTGCCTCCAGGACGACTTCGACACCACCGCGCTCGCCGACCTGATGCGTGACGTCCAGGCGGGACGTGTCCGGGTCCTCGAGGTGACCACGCCGCACCCGTCACCGTTCGCCCAGTCGCTGATGTTCGGGTACACGGCCCAGTTCCTCTACGACGGGGACGCCCCGCTCGCCGAGCGCAGGGCAGCGGCGCTCACCCTCGATCCCACCCTGCTGGCCGAGCTTCTGGGCTCCGGCGGCCAGTCGCAGCTCGCCGACCTGCTGGACCCGGAGGCGGTCGAGCGGACCGAGGCCGAGCTCGCCGCCCTCGCGCCGGACCGGCAGGCCACGACCCTCGAGCAGCTCGCCGACGTGCTGCGCCGTCTCGGCCCGTTGCCGCTCGACGAGGTGCGGGCCCGGATCCAGCCGGAGCTCCGAGAGCAGGCCACCGACTGGCTCCGCGAGCTCGAGAGGGCACGGCGGGTGATCCGGGTGCGCATCGGCGGCCTGCCGGCCGACCAAGCGGAGCAGTGGGCTGCCGTCGAGGACGCGGGGCGGCTGCGCGACGCGCTCGGCGTCGCCCTGCCCGTCGGCGTGCCCGAGGTGTTCACCGAGGTGCTGCCGGACCCGCTCGGCGACCTGCTGCGCCGGCACGCGCGGACCCACGGCCCGTTCCCCGCGGCGCAGGCCGCGACGCGCTTCGGTCTGGGTGTCGCGGTGGTGACCGAGGCGCTGCGCCGCCTCGAGGGCCGCGGCGTGCTGGTGCAGGGCCGGCTGCGACCCGAGGTGCTGGGAGGCACCGGTGACGAGTTCTGCGACGCCGAGGTGCTGCGAACCTTGCGGCGCCGTTCGCTGGCGGCGCTCCGTGCCGCCGTCGAGCCCGTTCCGCCGCAGGCGCTGGGGGTGTTCCTGCCGCGCTGGCAGGGCGTGCTGCCGGCGGGAGGAGGTTCGCGGAGCCCGGCGAGCAACGGGCTGCACGGCGTCGACGGCGTCGCGAGGGCCGTGGAGCAGCTCGCGGGCGCCGTGGTGCCGGCATCGGCGCTGGAGACGTGGGTGCTGCCCGCCCGCGTCCGGGACTACCGGCCCGCGATGCTCGACGAGCTGCTCGCCGCCGGTGAGGTGGTGTGGGCGGGGCACGGGGCGCTGGCCGGTCACGACGGGCTCGTGTCGCTGCACCCCGCTGCGGTCGCGGACCTGACGCTGCCCGCGCTGCCGGACGGGTCCGCCGGCCCGACGGACGCGACTGCGGTCCGCCTGCGGACGCACGTCCTGGACGCGCTCAGTGGTGGTGGTGCGTGGTTCCTCGGTGCGATCACGCAGCGCGTCCGCGCCGCGGTGGCGGACGACGACGCCTGGTCCGGCGACGCCGTCCCGTCTCAGGCACAGGTCGCCGAGGCGCTGTGGGACCTGGTGTGGTCGGGGCGGGTGACCAACGACAGCCTGGCGCCGCTGCGGGCCTGGCTGGGCACCGGGAGCACCGCTCATCGCGTGCGACCGGCGACGCCGCGAGGGCGGGCGCTGCGACCACGGCTCGGTCTGCGCGCGGCCGCGCGGCTGGGGTCGACCGCCGGCGCGTGGGCCGGCGGGGACGACGGCGCAGGTGCCGCCGTCGGACCGCATGCGGGTGGCCGTTGGTCGCTCCTGCCGCCTCGCGAGACGGACCCGACCCTGCGCGCGCACGCGCTCGCCGCCCAGCTGCTCGACCGCCACGGCGTGCTGACCAGGGCTGTCGCCGCCTCGGAGGGACTGAGCGGGCAGTTCGGGGACGTCTACCGGGTGCTCAGCGCGTTCGAGCAGGGTGGCCAGGTGCGGCGCGGCTACTTCGTCGAGCACCTCGGGGGCTCCCAGTTCGCCCTGCCCGGAGCGGTGGACCGCCTGCGGACCGACGCGCAGGTCGTCGACCAGGCGGCCGAGCGGGCCCGCCGGCGCGACGAGGGCGACGTCGTCGCAGGCCCCGCTCTCCCCTGGCAGCTCCCCGGCGGCAGGGGCGACACGGACGGCGTCGCACCGCCGGTGGCCGTCGTCCTGGCCGCGACGGATCCGGCGAACCCCTACGGTGCGGCGCTCGGCTGGCCCGAGGGCCCGTCGCGGCCTGCCGAGGAGGGCGCAGGTCGACACCGCCCCGGGCGGAAGGCGGGGGCGCTCGTCGTCCTCGTGGACGGCGCGCTGACGCTCTACGTCGAGCGCGGCGGCCGCACAACCCTGACGTTCGCCGAGGACCGAGCGGTGCTGGCCACCGCGGCGACGGCGCTCGCCGAGGCCGCGCGGTCCGGGCGCACCGGACGGTTGACGATCGGTCGCGTCGACGGCATCGAGGTGCTCGGCGGAGCGCTGCACAGCCCCTTGGCCGACGCGCTGGTCGGCGCGGGCTTCACCCCGACGCCACGGGGCCTGCGGCTCCGGGCCGACTCATGACCCGCGGGCGTCGCCGTGCCCGAGGGTGACGTGCTGCGGCGGACGGCCGCGCTGCTCGACCGGGCGCTGGCCGGCCGCGTCCTCGTCCGCACGGAGCTGCACTGGCCCGGCGTCGGAGGCCTCGACCTGACCGGGCGGACCGTCCTCGGCACCGTCGCCCACGGCAAGCACCTGCTCACGCGTCTCGACGACGGCACGACGGTGCACACGCACCTGCGCATGGACGGTTCGTGGCGGGTGTGGCCCACCGGTTCGAGCCGCGCCGCCGCGCGCTCCCCCGACGTGCGGGCGGTTCTCGGCACGGAGCAGACCACGGCGGTCGGCTACCTGCTCGGGATGCTCGACGTGCTGCGCACCCGTGACGAGCAGGCGGTGGTCGGCCACCTCGGACCGGACATCCTGGCGGACCGGGTCGACGCCCCGGAGCTGCTGCGCCGGTGGAACGCGGCCGGTGGCCGTCCCGCGGCAGAGGTGCTGCTCGACCAGCGTGTCGTGGCGGGGATCGGCACCATCTTCATGGCCGAGTCGCTGTTCGCCGACCGCGTGTGGCCGTGGACGCCCGCCGACGAGGTGGCCGACCCGGAACACCTGTTCGCGGTGGCGCGTCGGCTGATGCAGCGGTCCGTCGCGGCAGGACGGCCGGACGAGCGCGTGCACGGGCGCGCGGGCAGGCCGTGCACCCGCTGCGGTGGTCCCGTCGCAGTGGGCTCCGCCGGGCAACCACCCGTCCAGCGGGTGGTGTTCTGGTGCCCACGCTGCCAGGCGCAGCCGCGAGCGACCGGCTGACCGGGCCGAGCACGACGGAGGGCCGCGACCCACAGGTCGCGGCCCACCGCACGTCACAGGCTCGGCAGCGCGGCCGGCGCACGGTCAGCCGACGGGCGCGAGCTCCCCGCGCGACGCCTCCCAGGTGCGCCCGTCCCAGGAGCGGCCGGCGACGGCAGCCGCCAGGTCCACCGGGACGGTGTCCGGGATCAGCAGGCCCTCGGCGACGGCGATCCGGTCGCTGACCTCACGCAGCACCAGCGACATCGGCACGTCGAGCGCGTCGCAGATGCTCGAGAGCAGCTCCGACGACGCCTCCTTCTGCCCCCGCTCGACCTCGCTGAGGTAGCCGAGCGAGACCCGAGCAGCGGACGACACCTCACGCAGGGTGCGGCCCTGGCGCTGCCGTGCGTCCCGCAGCACGTCGCCGATCTCACGACGAAGAACGACCATCCGGGCTCCCCCCTTCGCATCACGCTGCTTGTGCTGCGAAGGGCTCCCCGTGAACGGGCCAACCCCCACGGCACCCGGCCGAACCTCGGCCGGAAGGCTTCCACCGTACCTTGCGGCACCCGCATGTGCGCCGCGGCGTCCGAGCGGACGATCCATCATCACGGTGGCTGCAACGCCGTCGGTACCCGGGGTGTTCCCTCGTGACCGCAGCCGGCACGGGCACCGACGGGACGACGGCGACAGGGCCACCCGTCAGACGGCGGACTCGCCCGCCTCCTCGAGCGCGAGCCGCAGCACCGCGGCGACCGCGCCGAGCCGCACCTGCGCCCGGTCGCCGCTCAGCCGCAACGACCGGACCCGCGCGTCCGCCGCCGTCGCGACGGCGACGTGGACCGTCCCCGGCGGGAAGCCGTCCTGATCGTCCGGCCCCGCGACGCCCGTGGTGGCGAGGCCGAGATCGGCACCGAGCCGCTCGCGCACGCCGCGGGCCATCGCGCGGGCCACGTCCGGGTCCACCGCACCACGCTGGGCCAGCAGCGCCGCGTCGACGCCGAGCAGCGTCGCCTTCAGCTCCGTCGCGTACGCCACCACGCCGCCTCGGAGCACGGCCGAGGCCCCCGGCACCTCGACGAGCGCCGAGCAGACCGCACCGCCCGTGAGCGACTCTGCGACGGCGACCGTCCACCCGCGGCGACCGGCTGCCGAGAGCAGCCCGCGTGCCACCGGGACCAGGTCGTCGTCCGTCATGCCTACCGCGCGCCGGCCGGCCCCGGCCGCGCCGCGCGTCGGATCCGCCACGCGTCCCGCAGGTAGTCCAGACCCGTCACCACGGTGACCAGCACGGCCGCCGCCATCACCACGGCGGCCACAACGGCGACGAAGCCCGGAAGGTGGTGCAGCGGCAGGAGGTAGAGGCCGAGCGCGACGGACTGCAGCACGGTCTTGAGCTTGCCGCCGCGCGACGCCGGCAGCACCACGTACCGCAGGAGGAAGAACCTCATCACCGTGATGCCGACCTCGCGCACCAGGATCACCACGGTGACCCACCACGACAGCTCATCCAGCAGGCTCAGCCCGACCAGGGCCATGCCCATCAGCAGCTTGTCGGCGATGGGGTCCAGCAGCTTGCCGAGGTCGGTGACGAGGGAGAAGCGCCGCGCGATCCACCCGTCCACCCGGTCCGTGAGCGCGGCGAGGACGAAGACCGCGAGCGCGGCCAGCCGCACGCCGACCTGCTGCCCGTGGTCCCACAGCAGCAGGACGCCGAAGACGGGGACGACCAGGATCCGCAGCACCGTGAACCCGTTCGCCACGTTCCACGGCGAAGGAGCAGCTACGTCGACCACCGCATCAGCCTAGAGGCGCGCAGCGGCGCATCCGCGCAGCCGCGACCCCAGCGCCGGACTCACGGCAGCGGCTGCGCCCCGCCGTACAACCAGCCCTGCCCGTACCGCCAGCCGTTCGCCTGCAGGAACCTCGACTGCTCGGTGTGCTCGATGCCCTCCGCGATGGTCACCATCGCGAGCTCGCGCGCAAGTGCTCCCAGCGCCCGCGCCACCCGGCCGGCGGTCGGGTCCGTCGGGATGCCGGCGGTGAACGACATGTCGAGCTTGACGCCCGAGACGGGCAGGTCCCGCAGGTACGACAGGGGCGAGACGCCGGTGCCGAAGTCGTCCAGGAGGACGGGGACACCCGCGGCCGACAGCTGCGTCAGCTCGTGCCGGATCCGGGTGCTCGACGCCACGAGGGACGACTCGGTCAGCTCGACGACCAGACGCCCGGCGGTCACGCGGTGCCGCGACAGCTCGGACAGCAGCGTCGTCGCGAACTGCCCGTCGCCCAGCTGGTCCGCGGAGACGTTGACGGACACCCACGGCCCGTCGGCGCCCGACCGGGCCAGCAGCTCCACCGCCCGGGTCGCGACGAGGGCACCGAGCGCACCGAGGATCCCCGCCTCCTGGGCGTAGCCGAGGAACGTGCCCGGCAGCAGCAGCCCGCGGCGCGGGTGCTGCCAGCGGACCAGCGCCTCGTACCCGACCACGCGCACGTCCGCCAGGTCGACGATCGGCTGGTAGTGCACCACCAGCTCGTCGTTCTCCACGGCATCGGCCAGCTCGCGCAGCATCCCCGTCGGTGACGCCACCGCCATCGACGGGTCGTAGACCTCGGTGCGCGAGCGTCCACCGGCCTTCGCCCGGTAGAGCGCGGCATCGGCTGCAGCGAGCAGGGCCGGCGCCCCACCCTCGTCCGGCACGTCGGGGTCCAGGGTCGCGATGCCCACGCTGGCCGCGACCGTCAGGCGTCGGCGCGCGATGCGGACCGGTTCCCGCAGCCCCGCGTGCACCGCGGCGGCCACCTCGAACACCGCCTTGGCGGCGTTCTCGTCCTGCACCACCACCACGAACTCGTCACCGCCGAGCCGGGCGACGGTCCCCCGCCGGTTGCTCGCGGCGCGCAGCACACCGGCGACGTGCACCAGAACCTCGTCACCCGCCGCGTGCCCGTGCCGGTCGTTGATCTGCTTGAACCCGTCCAGGTCGCAGGCGAGCACGGCGACCCGGCCGGCCGCGCCCGGCTGCTCCAGGACGGTCTGCAGCACCTCCTGCAGCAGCGTCCGGTTGGCGAGGCCCGTCAGCGGGTCGTGCATCGCCCGGTGCGTGAGCATCTCGGCCTTGAGCTTGGACTCCGTGGTGTCGCGCACCTGGACGACGAAGTGGTCCGGGCTGCCGTCGTCGTCGCGGACGAGTCCGACGTCGAGCACCACCCAGACCAGGTGGCCGTCGGCTCGGCGGTACCGCTTCTCGAGGGAGAACCGGTGGTCCTCCCCGACCAGCAGCCGATGGATGTGACCCTGCTCGGTGTCCCGGTCCTCGGGAGCCGACAGGTCGGCCATCGGGTACCCGCTCAGCGCCCGCACGTGCGTGCCCAGCAGCTCGGCGAACGCCGAGTTCGCCTCGATGATCTGCCAGTTCAGGTCGACGAGCGCCATGCCGATCGGCGCGTTCTCCATCGCGACGCGGAACTGCTTCTCGCTGCGCGAGAGCGCGTTCTCCACCTCGTGACGGCCGGTGACGTCCACCAGCGTGGTCAGCACCGCCGGGGCGTCGCCGTCGCCGTGCGGCACCACGCGACCCGCGACCTGCACCAGCCGCACCGGTGCCGACGCCATGCCCGGCACCGTCACGCCGACGACCAGCGGCGTGTCACCGGGGCGCGTGCCGACGCTGAGCACCGCCGTGGGGTTCATCGCCATGCCGCGCTCGTTGATCATCACGACCGGCAGGTCGCCCACCGACCGCCCGACGGTCTGCGCCGGGTCGACACGCAGGATGTCTGCCGCACGTTCGGAGATGTCCAGCACCTGCGACGACAGCGACTGCACCAGGACACCCTCGCGCGTTACGGACTGCAGCGCGTCGTACCGGTTCCTCAGCTCGCGCGAGAGGGCGAGAGCCTGCTCGACCCGCCGCACCTGCCGGCGCTGCCGACCGATCAGCACCAGCAGGGCCGCGAGCGCGACGACGGCCACCACGGCGGTGACGGGCGCGACCCAGCTGGGGACGCCGAGGCTCTCGAGCAGCCTCACCACGGGGCGTCGCGCCGGTCGTCGGCGTCGTCCTCCTCGAGGTACTCGTCGTCGTCCCCGCCGTCCGCCATCGCGGGGTCCCCCCGCAGCAGGGCCAGCGTCCCGGGCAGGTCGTCGGGCTTGACGAGCACCTCGCGCGCCTTGGAGCCCTCGGAGGGGCCGACGATCTCGCGCGACTCCAGCAGGTCCATCAGCCGACCGGCCTTCGCGAAGCCCACGCGCAGCTTGCGCTGCAGCATCGAGGTGGAGCCGAACTGGGTGGTGACCACCAGCTCCGCCGCCTGCAGCAGCAGGTCGAGGTCGTCGCCGATGTCGTCGTCCACCTGCTTCTTCGCCGGCGCCGCGGTGACGTCCGGCCGGTAGACGGGCTTCAGCTGCGTCTTGACGTGCTCGACGACCGCGTGGATCTCGCTCTCGGTCACCCAGGCGCCCTGCGTGCGCATCGGCTTGGCGGCGCCCATCGGCAGGAACAGCGCGTCGCCCTGGCCGATCAGCTTCTCCGCACCGGGCTGGTCGAGCACCACGCGGGAGTCGGTCAGCGACGACGTGGCGAACGCGAGCCGCGAGGGCACGTTGGCCTTGATCAGGCCCGTGACCACGTCGACCGACGGACGCTGGGTGGCGAGCACGAGGTGGATGCCGGCCGCGCGGGCGAGCTGCGTGATGCGCTGGATCGAGGCCTCGACGTCGCGCGGGGCGACCATCATCAGGTCGGCCAGCTCGTCGACGATCACCAGGAGGTACGGGTACGGCGCGATCTTGCGCTTCGACTCCGGCAGCGGCTGCACCTTGCCCGCCCGGACACCGGCGTTGAAGTCGTCGATGTGCTTGTAGCCGAACATCGCCAGGTCGTCGTACCGGGCCTCCATCTCCTTGACCACCCACTCGAGGGCCTCGGCGGCCTTCTTGGGGTTCGTGATGATGGGCGTGATCAGGTGCGGGATGCCCTCGTACACCGTCAGCTCGACCCGCTTGGGGTCGACCAGGATCATCCGGACCTCGTCAGGGGTGGCCCGCATGAGGATCGAGACGATCATCGAGTTGACGAAGCTCGACTTGCCCGCGCCGGTGGCGCCGGCGACCAGCAGGTGCGGCATCTTCGCCAGGTTGGCCACGACGTAGCCGCCCTCGACGTCCTTGCCGACGCCGATGATCATCGGGTGCTCGCTGCGCTTGGCGGCGGCCGACCGCAGCACGTCACCGAGCGCCACCGTCTCGCGGTCGGTGTTCGGGATCTCGATGCCGATCGCGGACTTGCCCGGGATCGGCGACAGGATCCGCACGTCGGCGCTCGCCACCGCGTACGCGATGTTCTTGCTGAGCGCCGTGACGCGCTCCACCTTGATGGCCGGGCCGAGCTCGACCTCGTACCGGGTCACGGTCGGGCCCCGGGTGAAGCCCGTGACCTGCGCGTCGATCTCGAACTGCTCGAGCACGTTGGTCAGCGCCTCGACCACGCGGTCGTTCGCCGCCGAGCGGACCTTGTGCGGGGCTCCCTTGGTCAGCACGTCCTCTGAGGGCAGCAGGTACAGGACGTCACCGGACAGCATCGGCTGCTCGCCACGCGGCACACCGCGCGTCGGCGGTGCGGCCAGGCCGGTGCTGGTCACCACGCCCGCGTCGGGCGTCACCACGGTGGTCGGGACGGTGTCCGCCGCGCGGGCCGCCTCGACGTCGGCCGGGTCGAGCGGTGCCAGGTGGTCCGTGTCCTCGCCGCCCGCGTGCTCGGCGACCAGCGCGGCCCGCTCGAACGCCTCGTCACCCTCGTAGGCCTCGAGCCGTTCCGCCGCCGCGGCAGCGGCCGCCTCCGCGCGGGCCTTCCGCCGGCCGAGCAGCCCGCGCCGCTTCGGCGGCTCGACGGGCTCCTCGGCGGTGTGCCCCTCGCGGATCACCAGGGGCGCGTCGTCGTCCTCGTCGTCCGGCGTGCCGTGGTGCGCCACCGCGGACCAGGCCGACCTGAGGCGCGGGACCACCTGGTTCACCGGGGTCGCGGTCACGACGAGCAGCCCGAAGAGCGCGAGCAGCACCAGCAGGATGACGGCGACGACGGGTGTCAGGAGCGTCGCGAGCGGGGTGCCGATCGCCAGTCCCACCAGACCGCCGGCCGCGCGGACGGCAGCGAGGTGACCGGTCGTCGGCACGCCTGCCGCCACGTGGAAGATGCCGCAGACGGACACCGCGATCGCACCGACGCCGATGCCGATCCGGGAGTTCGCCGGACCGAGGTCGGGATGGCGCATCAGCCGGACCGCGAACCAGGCCAGCACCAGCGGCAGCACCAGGCCGACGCGTCCGAAAGCTCCCGCGACGGCGCCGTGCACGGCCGTGCCGGCGGTGCCGGACAGGCCGAACCACTCCCGCGCCCCCACGACGACGGCCAGCCCGAGCAGCGTGAACGCGAGCCCGTCACGGCGGTGCGCAGGGTCGAGGTCCCGCGCACCGCGGCCGACCCGGCGAGCCGAGCCGCCGACGACGTGCGCCGCACCCATCCACACACCGCGCACCATGCGCAACGGCAGTGCGGCGCGCGGCGGGGGCGCGGTCCGGGAGGCGGGCCTCCCGGAGCCGACCGGCCGGTTCGAGGAACCACGGGCACCGGAGGCAGCGCCGCGCACAGCCCCGCCCGGTCGGTCGCCGGTGCGCCGGGCCGCGCTGGGTGCGGACGTACGTGCTGCCATGGTCCTCACGGTAGCGGCGGCTCCCCGCCCCACCCGCCGTGTCGGGGCCCCACGGGCGCGTGTCGTGCACGGGCGACGTGGGCCGAGGGCGCCGAGCAGGGACGTTCGCCCTGGTCGGAGGCCGGCAGCGGCCGTGTCGGTGGCCTCGCCTACGGTGGTGCCCGTGACGACCCGACGGCCGGCGACCGGCGTCCCGCAGCGGCAGCCAGACGACCCCACCCCCACCGGTCCGTCCCGTCGGCGCGGCGAGGGACAGCCCACCCAGGACGGCGCCGCATGAGCCGGCGCGGCTGGCTGCTCCTGGCCGCCATGGGTGTGATCTGGGGCGTCCCGTACCTGCTGATCAAGGTCGCCGTGGCCGACGTCAGCCCGGTCGACGTCGTCTTCGCCCGAACCGCTGTCGGGGCCCTGCTGCTCCTGCCGTTCGCCCGCCGCTTCGGCGGTCTGCGAGCGCTGCGCGGGCACTGGCCGGCGGTCCTCGGCTTCGCCGTGCTCGAGATCGTCCTGCCGTGGATCCTGCTGTCGAACGCCGAGCGGACGCTCACGAGCTCGACGACCGGCCTCCTGGTGGCGACCGTGCCGGTCGTCGCGGTCGTGCTGGTCCGCTTCGTCGACCGACAGCCTGTGGCGGCGGTCCGATGGGTAGGGCTGGCGGTCGCGCTCGGCGGGATCGTGCTGCTGCTCGGACCTGGCGCTGCGGCGAACGACCCGTGGGCCGTCGTCCAGGTGCTGCTGGCCGCGCTGGGCTACGCCACCGCCCCGATCATCGCGGACCGCTACCTCCGCGACGTGCCGACCATCCCCCTCACCGCCACCTGCCTCGGTCTGACCGCGCTGCTGTACCTGCCGTTCACGCTGCTGACCGGGCACCCGCACCTGCCCGGTCTGCACGCCGCGCTGGCGCTGCTCGCACTGGGCGTCGTCTGCACCGGTCTGGCATTCGTGCTGTTCTTCCGCCTCATCGCCGAGGTCGGTGCCGCGCGGTCGACGCTCGTCGCCTACCTCAACCCCGTGGTCGCCGTCGCCCTCGGCGCGGCGGTGCTCCGCGAACCCGTGACCCTCACCGTGCTGCTGGCGACCGCGCTGATCCTGGCCGGTTCCGCAGCGGCGTCGCGGCGTGCCTCGCGGGCCACCGCTCCGGTCGGGCAGCCGAGCACCGAACGGACGGCGGTGGCAGCGACCGCGGTCGCGGCGGGTGCAGCGACTGCGGCAGCCGCACCAGCCGTGGCGCCTCCACGGACCGGCGAGCCGGAGCAGTGCCCCGCCCAGACCTGAGACCGTCCGGTCTCCCGCCCGTGCGCGGACGGTGACCACGAAAGTCGTTTGTCGCCTGTCGGAGGCCGGTGAGAGGGTCGTCGGCATGCCCGAGAGCCCGTACCGACGGTTGTTGCGCCTGCCCGGCGTGACACCGCTCGTGCTCGTCGCTCTCGTCGCACGGGTCCCCCATGCGATGACGGGCGTGGTGCTGACCCTCCACGTCGTCGGGCACCTGCACCTCGGCTACGGCCGGGCCGGCCTCGCAGCCGGGGCGATGACCGTCGGGATGGCGATCGGTGCACCGTGGCGTGGTCGACGGGTCGACCGGCTCGGGCTGCGCCGCGCCCTGGTGCCGTCGGTCGTGGTCGAGTCGGCGGTCTGGCTGGTCGCGCCGCGGCTCGGGTACGTGCCGCTCCTCGGTGCGGTGTTCGTCGCCGGGCTCTTCCTGGTACCGGTGTTCTCGGTGGTGCGCCAGTCGCTGGCCGCGCTGGTCCCCCTGGACCAGCAGCGCACGGCCTTCGCGCTCGACTCGGTCGCCACCGAGCTGACCTTCATGCTGGCGCCGGCCATCGGAGTGGTGCTGGCGACCAGGGGGTCGAGCACGATCGCCCTCACGGTGATCGGCGTCGCGACGGTCGGCGCCGGGCTGCTGCTCATCTGGTTCGACCCGCCCACCACAACGGATCGGGGGGCGGGGGTCGACGCACAGACGGCCGGCGACCTCGTGGGCGACGTCGTCGGTCGCGGTGCGCGGGCGTTGGCCGCTCCCGGCCTGCTGGTGGTCCTCGGGGCCTGCACCGCCGCGGCGCTGGTCCTCAACGGCACGGACGTGTCGATCATCGCCGCCCTGCGCAGCACGGGCCACGAGGCGTCGGTCGGCTGGATGATCGCGCTGTGGTGCCTCGGCTCCGTCATCGGCGGCCTGGTGTACGGCGGCGGCCGGCGGGAGGTGCACCCGCTGGCGCTCGTCGCCCTGCTCGCCGCCCTCACGCTTCCCGCAGCCCTCGCCACGACGCAGGCGCAGCTCGCCGTGGCCGTCGTCGTGGCGGGTCTGCCGTGCGCCGCGAGCCTCTCGGCGATCAACGCCGCCCTGGTCCGCTCGGTGCCCGAGAGTCGGCGTGGCGAGGTGATGGGCTGGAGCGGCACGGCCAACACCGTGGGCGCCGCGTTGGGTGCACCGCTCGGCGGGCTGGTGATCGACCACGTCGGTCCACGAGCCGGCTTCCTCGCTGCCGGCGGCGTGGGCCTCGTGCTGACCGTCGGTGCCTTGGTGTTCCGGCGCGTCGTACGCGCGGTCGGCGGGCGGTCCGCGGGGGGCCTTCGCGGCGCTGAGGTTGCCGTGGCCGTTCCGGCCATCGGGGACGTCGAGGAGGAGCCGACGGACCGACCGGCGGACCGATCAGGACACCGGGACTGGGCGGCGCCGACGCGCTGACGTGCTCGCGCGTCGGCGGCGCGGTCAGGCCTCGACGACCACCGGGCTCAGGCCTCGACGACCACCGGGATGATCATCGGCCGGCGCCGCAGGCGGCTCGCCACGAACCGACCCACCACCCGGCGGACCACCTGCTGCAGCTGGTAGGTGTCCACCGAGCTGGACCTCGCCGCCTCCTCCAGCGCCGCGGACAGCTCCGGCAGCACGGCGTCGAACACGGAGTCCTGCTCGGCGACACCACGCGCGTGGATCTGCGGCCCGGCGAGCACCTTGCCGTCCGCCGAGCTGACGACGGCGAAGATGGACACGAAGCCCTCGTCGCCCAGGATCCGCCGGTCCTTCAGCTCGGCCTCGGTGATGCCGCCCACGCTCGAGCCGTCCACGTAGACGTAGCCGCACGGCACGGCACCGGCCACGGACGCTCGACCGTCGACCAGGTCGACCACCACACCGTCCTCCGCCAGGACCACGCGGTCGGCCGGGACACCCGTGCGGACGGCGAGCGCGGCGTTCGCGACGAGATGCCGCACCTCGCCGTGGATCGGCATCACGTTGCGCGGCCGCAGCACGTTGTAGACGTAGACGAGCTCGCCGGCGCTGGCGTGGCCGGAGACGTGCACCTTCGCGTTCCCGGAGTGCACGACGCGGGCACCGAGCCTGGTCAGGCCGTTGATCACCCGGAACACCGCGTTCTCGTTCCCGGGGATCAGGCTCGACGCCAGGATCACGGTGTCCCCGGGACCCACGCTGATCCGGTGGTCCCCGTTCGCGATCCGCGACAGGGCCGCCATCGGCTCGCCCTGCGAGCCGGTGCACATGAACACCACCTCGTCGTCCGGCAGCTCGTCGACCTGCTTCTGGTCGACCAGCACCCCCTCGGGGACGTGGAGGTAGCCCAGCTCGGCGGCGATCGTCATGTTGCGCACCATCGAGCGGCCGACGAGCGCCACGCGCCTGTCGTGCGCCGCGGCGGCGTCCAGCACCTGCTGCACGCGGTGCACGTGGGAGGCGAAGGAGGCGACGATGATCCGCCGGGTCGACTCGGCGAACACCCTGTCCAGCACGGGCCCGATCTCGCGCTCGCCGGTGACGAACCCGGGGACCTCGGCGTTGGTCGAGTCGACCATGAACAGGTCGACCCCCTGCTCGCCGAGCCTCGCGAACGCGCGCAGGTCCGTGATCCGGCCGTCCAGCGGGAGCTGGTCCATCTTGAAGTCGCCGGTGTTGAGCACCGTGCCCGCCGGGGTGCGCACCGCGACCGCCAGGGCGTCCGGGATCGAGTGGTTCACGGCGACGAACTCGCACTCGAACACCCCGAGGCGCTCGGTCTGACCCTCGCGCACCGGGAGCGTCAGCGGCGTGATCCGGTGCTCCTTCAGCTTCGCCTCGACGAAGGCGAGCGTCAGCTGCGAGCCGACCAGCGGGATGTCCTGGCGCAGGCGCAGCAGGTAGGGCACGGCGCCGATGTGGTCCTCGTGGCCGTGCGTCAGGACGATCGCCTCGATGTCGTCCAGCCGGTCCCGGATGTAGTCGAAGTCCGGGAGGATCAGGTCGACGCCGGGCTGGTTGTCCTCGGGGAACAGCACACCGCAGTCGATGACGAGCAGGCGCCCGTCGAACTCGAGGACCGACATGTTGCGGCCCACCTCACCGAGGCCGCCGAGCGGGACGACGCGCAGCGCGCCGGCCGCCAGGGCCGGGGGCAGGGTGAGTTCGGGGTGGGGGTGGCTCACGGGACTCCTGTCTGAGGGGTGCGGTCAGCCGGCGACGAGGTCGAGCAGACCCGCTCGCACCAGGTCGGTGCGGAGCTCGCCGAGCTCGGCGTCGCTCAGCGGAACGATGGGGAGCCGGGTCGCCCGGCTGGGCAGCAGACCGAGCAGCTCGAGCGCGGCCTTGGCGGTGGGGGCCTGCATGCCGGCGCCGTTCAGTGCGTCGACCGCGGGCACGATCTGCCGGAAAGCCGCGAGCGCGCCCGCGTGGTCGCCGGAGACCCAGCACCGCGCGATGGTGGCGAGGCCCGGCGTGGCGACGTGCCCGACGACGGACACGATGCCGACCGCGCCGAGCGCGAGCAGCGACAGGAACGCCGAGTCGTCTCCGGAGTACCAGGCGAGGCCGGTGCGCTCGATCGCCTTGGCGGCGCCGTAGCTGTCACCGGTGGCGTCCTTCACGGCGACGATCCGGGGGTGCTCGGCGAGCCGGTCCAGCGTCGGCGGCTGCACGCGCACCCCGGCCCGGCCAGGGATGTCGTAGACCATCACGGGCAGCTCGGTGGCGTCGGCCACCGCCTCGATGTGCGTCGCCAGCCCGTGCTGGGACGGCCGGGAGTAGTACGGGCTGACCACCAGGAGGCCGTGCGCGCCCGCGTCGGCTGCCTGCTCCGCCATGCGGACCGCGTGGGCCGTGTCGTTGGACCCGGCACCGGCGACCACGAAGGCCCGGTCCCCCACCGCCTCGACGACGGCGGACACCAGCTCGGCCTTCTCGGGTGCGTGCGTCGTCGGCGCCTCACCGGTGGTGCCGTTGAGCACCAGGCCGTCGTTGCCCTGGTCGACCAGGTGCCGCGCGAGAGCGACGGCTGCGGCCAGGTCGAGGGCCCCGTCCGGTGTCATGGGCGTCACCATCGCGGTGAGCACGGACCCGAAAGGACGGGTGGAGGACGTCACGGCGGGCATGGGGTCACGCTACCGCCCCGGTCCCGGGCGCCCCGGACGCGTCCGCGCGGGTGTAGGAGCGGAACCGGTACCGCGTGCCCGTCCGCGAGACGAGCCACGGACCGGCGTCGAGGGCCTGCCCGTGGGCCAGCGCTGCCTCGAGCGGCTGGTCGCCGTCGACCGCGACGGGACGCCAGCGGGCGGGGTCCACCGGCGGCGCGTAGGTGTCGCCCGGCACGTCGAGGTCGACGTCGGTCACCTCGAGACGGCCGGCACGCGTGATCGCCTCCGCGAACAACGCCGCTCCGCCGATGACCCACACCTCCTCGTCCGCTCCCAGCAGGTCGAGCGCCGCCTCCAGCGACGAGCACACCTGCGCGCCCGCGGCGCGGTACGCCGGGTCACGCGAGAGCACGACGTTGCGGCGATCCGGGAGGGGCCGCATGCGCTCCGGCAGCGACTCCCACGTCCGACGCCCCATCACCACCGCGTGCCCGGCCGTGAGCCGCCGGAAGCGGGCCAGGTCCTCCGGCAGGTGCCACGGCAGCGTGCCGTCCCGGCCGATCACCCCGTCCGCCGTCTGCGCCCAGACGAGCGCGAGGCTCACACCGCCACCGGCGCCTTGATCGCCGGGTGGTGCTGGTAGTCCAGCACGTGCACGTCCTCGAACGTGTAGTCGAACAGCGACGGCGCACGGTCCAGCTCGAGCCGCGGCGCCGGGAAGGGCGTGCGGGACAGCTGCTCGCGGACCTGGTCCACGTGGTTGTCGTAGACGTGGCAGTCGCCACCGGTCCACACGAAGTCGCCGACCTGCAGGTCCACCTGCTGGGCCACCATGTGGGTGAGCAGCGCGTACGAGGCGATGTTGAACGGCACCCCGAGGAACATGTCCGCCGACCGCTGGTAGAGCTGGCACGAGAGCCGGCCGTCGGCGACGTAGAACTGGAACATCGCGTGGCACGGTGCCAGCGCCATCTGCGGGATCTGGGCGACGTTCCACGCCGAGACGAGGTGCCGGCGGGAGTCCGGGTCGCGGCGCAGGCCGTCGAGGACGGCCGCGAGCTGGTCGACGTGACCGCCGTCGGGCGTCGGCCAGGACCGCCACTGCACGCCGTACACGGGCCCGAGCTCACCGTCGGGGGCGGCCCACTCGTCCCAGATCGACACGCCGTGCTCCTGGAGCCAGCGGACGTTCGAGTCCCCGCGCAGGAACCACAGCAGCTCGTAGACGACCGAGCGCAGGTGCACCCGCTTCGTCGTGACCAGGGGGAAGCCGGCCTGCAGGTCGAACCGCAGCTGTGCGCCGAACAGGCTGCGGGTCCCCGTCCCGGTCCGGTCAGCCTTCCGCGTCCCCGTCTCCAGCACCCGGCGCAGGAGGTCCTCGTACGGCGTGGGCACGGGCGCGTCGACCGGGCTCGTCATGGCGGACATCGTAGGTCGCGGACGCGGCAGGACATCGCGGGCTCGCACGGCGAGACTGGGGGCCATGACCGCGTCGTCGTCCTCACCGCCCACCGCTGCGTCCGCGCTGCCTGCCGGCCTGCCGACCGGGCTGCTGATCGGCGGAGAGTGGCGAGCCGCCGGCTCGGGGGGCACCTTCGCCGTCCAGGACCCGGCGAGCACCGACGTGCTCGCCGAGGTGGCGGACGCCGGCGAGCAGGACGCCCTCGACGCGCTGACCGCCGCCGACGAGGCGTTCCGGGAGTGGCGGACCGTCCCGCCCCGGGACCGCAGCGAGCTGCTGCGCGCCGTGTTCGAGGCGATCACGGCCAGGACCGACGAGATCGCCGCGGTGATCACGGCCGAGGGCGGCAAGCCGCTCGCCGAGTCGCGTGCCGAGGTGGCCTACGCCGCGGACTACGTCCGGTGGTTCGCCGAGCAGGCGGTACGGATGGAGGGCCTGGCGCGGCGTGCTCCCGCCGGCACGCACCACCAGCTGGTGCTGCGCAAGCCGGTCGGTCCGGCACTGCTGATCACGCCGTGGAACTTCCCGATCGCGATGATCGCCCGCAAGCTCGCGCCGGCGCTCGCGGCCGGCTGCAGCGTGGTGGTGAAGCCGGCACAGCTGACGCCGCTGACCACCGCCCTGGTCGCGGAGATCGTGCGGGCCGAGCTGGCGGCCCGCCACCTGCCGACCGGCGTGGTCAACGTGGTGCCGTCGTCGTCCGCCTCCCGCATCTCCGAACCGCTGCTCGCGGACCCACGCCTGCGCAAGCTGTCCTTCACCGGCTCGACGGAAGTCGGTGCCTCCCTGCTCAAGCAGGCGGCGGACGGAATCCTTCGCACGTCCATGGAGCTCGGCGGCAACGCGCCGTTCCTGGTCTTCGACGACGCGGACCTCGGCGCGGCCGTCGAGGGCGCCGTGGCGGCGAAGATGCGCAACTCCGGCCAGACGTGCGTCGCGGCCAACCGGTTCCTGGTGCAGGAGGGTGTCGCCGAGGAGTTCACCGCCAGGTTGACGGAGGCGTTCGGCCGGCTCGTCGTCGGCCCGGGCGACCGACCGGGCACCACGGTCGGGCCGCTGATCCAGCAGAGCGCCGTCGAACGGGTGACCGAGGTGGTGCAGCAGGCCGACGACGCAGGGGCGCAGGTGCGTGTCGGCGGGGTGCGACCCGAGGGACGAGGCTGGTTCTACCTGCCCACGGTCCTGGACGGTGTGACGCCGGACATGCGGGTGGTGACCGAGGAGGTGTTCGGGCCCGTCGCACCGGTGCTGCGGTTCGGTTCCGAGGACGAGGGTGTGGAGCTGGCCAACGCCACGCCGTTCGGCCTGGTCGCGTACGCGTACACCCGTGACGTCGGCCGGGTGATGCGCCTGACCGAGAGCATCGACGCCGGCATGCTCGGGGTGAACCGCGGCATGGTGTCGGACGCGTCGGCACCGTTCGGCGGGGTGAAGCACTCCGGTCTGGGCCGCGAGGGCGGCGAGGCCGGCATCGAGGAGTACGTCGACCCGATGTACGTGGCGCTGTGAACGGCCACCACGCGGAGGGTGCCCACGCGGACGGTGCGCACGCCGACGTCTCGGTCCGGCCCGCCGTCGCGGGCGACGAGCGCGAGGTGGCCCGCATCCAGCTCGCCGCCTGGCGGTCGGCGCACCTGGCGACCCTGGGGCAGGAGGTGCTCGAGAGCTTCGACGAGGCCGCCTTCGTGGAGCGCTGGGCGCAGGCGGTGCGGATGCCACCCGCGCCGGGGTATCGCGTGCTCGTGGCGTGCGCGGGACCACGCGTGGTGGGCTTCGCCGCCGTCGCACCCGTCCCGCCGCCGGAGGACGAGCCCTTGGCCGCACCGGGCGGCGTGATCCTCGCGCTCGAGGTGGACCCCCCGGAGCAGCGCGCCGGCCACGGCTCTCGGCTGCTGGCGGCCGCGGTCGACCTGCTGCGCGGCGACGGGGCCGACCAGGTCCAGACCTGGGTGATCGACGGCGACGAGGCACGGGACCGCTTCCTCGCCGGTGCCGGGATGGGACCCGACGGTGCGGTGCGAGACCTCAGCTCCGGAGCAGGACCCGGCGGGGAGACTTTCGTGGTGCGGGAACGCCGCTGGTACGCCTCGATCTAGGGACGCCGGCCGGCCGCTACGACCGCACGCGTCGCCGGTGCAGCCGGCTCGCGCTGCGCAGGGAGCCACGGGCACGACGTCGGTCGCCGGCCGCGTCGTACGCGAAGGCCAACCGGTACCAGGCGCGCCAGTCCTCCGGGGTCGCCTCGACGGCCTGCCGGGCAGGCTCGAACCGCTCCCGCGCGACCTGGCGGTCGACCCGTCCGCCGGGTGAGCGCGGCAGGTCGTCCACCGGCAGCTCACCGGCACGGTCCAGCTCGTCCGCCATGCGCTGCACGTCCACCGCGAGCAGCCACTCCCGGACGATCAGGGCGATGACCAGCAGGGGAAGGACCAGGAACGCCGCGCCTAGTGCGATGCCGACCGCCCGGCCGGTGGCGATCAGCTGGACAGAGCGCACGCCCACCAGCCACACCCACACGGCCAGCAGGGCGGTGACCAGCACCGCACCGACCAGACCGGTGTACCGGCGCCGGGCCGGTGGCCGGTCCTGCGGCGTGCTCACGCGGTGCCCAGGCCGAGCAGGGGCGCAAGGCCGACCGTCAGCCCCGGCAGGCCACCGACGCGGCGCACGCCGAGCAGCACCCCGGGCATGAAGCTGCTGCGGTCGAACGAGTCGTGGCGGATGGTCAGCTGCTCCCCCGGGTTGCCGAGCAGCACCTCCTGGTGCGCGGTGAGCCCGCGCAGCCGCACGGCGTGCACGTGGATCCCGTCCACCTCGGCGCCGCGCGCGCCGTCGAGCGACTGCGTCGTCGCGTCCGGGACGGGACCCCGGCCGGCGGCGGCACGCGCAGCGGCGATCGCCCGTGCCGTGGCACGGGCGGTGCCGGACGGTGCGTCCACCTTGTCGGGGTGGTGCAGCTCGACCACCTCGACCGACTCGAACCAGCGCGCAGCCTGGGCGGCGAACGACTCGGCGAGCACGGCGCCGAGTGCGAAGTTGGGGGCCACGAGGACGCCGACGCCCGGGGCGTGCACCAGGTGGTCGCGCACCCGGTCGAGTGCCTCGTCGGTCCAGCCCGTGGTCCCGACGACGACGTGCACACCGCGGTCGATCAGCGCGTGCACGTTCTGCTCGGTGACGGTCGGGACGGTGAAGTCCACGGCGACCTGCGCACCGGCCTGCGACACGGCGCTGAGGTCACCGTCGGCGTCGACCCGCGCCACCAGCTGCAGGTCCGACGCGGCGTCCACGGCCTGAGAGACGGTGGACCCCATGCGCCCGTGGGCGCCGAGCACGGCTACCCGGATCTGGTCGGTCACGGGGAGCCACCCTACCCATGGGGCTCGCGCGCACCGCGTGCGGAGCCTGGCGTGCCGACGCACGTCCGCGCCGTCACGGCGTCGGACGCCCGAGCCGCTCCACGAGGCGTCGAAGGTCGGCCGGCGCCAGGCCGGTGAACCGCTCCACCTCTCGCGGCGGGTAAGCCGGGTCCATGAACCAGCGCAGCGCCGCGACCGCGGCCTCGAGCCGCACCGGCCCTGCGCCGACCCGATCACGCACGTACGCGGAGAAACGCACGGCCGACAGGTAGGCGGCCGGGGCCATGCCGAGCAGCGCGACGCACCAGCGGTGGAGCTCCGCGAGCTGCACGCCGGCGAACCCGGCCAGGTCGATCGGACGCACCAGCCCGCGCTCGGAGTCCACGCGGGCGACGACGTCGTCCAGCCGGTCCAGGTCCGCGGAGCGCTCGATCGGCTCCCGCGCCAACGCGTCGAGCAGCAGGCGGGCCGCATCGTCCTCGTCACCCACCGCCAGCAGCCGGGAGGCGTCGTCCGCGACCGGCCCGACGACGTCCGCCAGCGGCAGCGACCGGTCCGCCATCGGGCGCCCACCGCGCAACCGCGCCGGACCGAGCGGGTGCAGCTGGAGGCCCAGCCGCACGCCCGGGCCCGTCTGCGTGCGCACCAGCGCGTGCGTCCACGGGCCCCGGAGCGCGGGCTCCTCGGGGCGACGCTCACCGGTGAGCGGGTCGACGAGCAGGCCGGCGGCGCCCGCGGTCAGCAGCACCAGGCCGCGGCCGTCAGGCAGCAGCACCTCGGTGTCGCCCGGCCCTCCGGGCTGGTGCAGCACCCAGACGTGCTCGACGACGCCGCGCAGCGAGTCGGGCACCTCGATGCGCCGGTACGTCACCTCGGCCACGGCCATGACGTCATTGTGTCGCGCGAACGGCCCGCCACGAGCGGGCATCGAGAGCACGATGCGATGCCATGAGCCGCATCCCCCGATCGGTCGTCCACGCCGTCAGAGACACCACGGGGCTGCTGCTGGTGACCCTGGTCGTCGGCGCAGCGCTCGGGCTCTGGGTGGTCCGCACCGACCCGACGTGGCAGCACGTCGTCCGCGACGGGCGGGTCTCGGCGTGGGGCAGCGCCGCACAGCTCGGCTGGGAGCACGTCCGGACCGTTGCGGCTGCGCTGCTCGTCGTGTGGTTCGCGAGCCGCGCGCGAGCGGGGCTACGGAGCGCGTGGACCGCCGCCTGGCTCGCGGTGGCGCTCGTGCTCCTCGCCTCCGTGGTGGCCGTCGTGCCGCTGCCGGACGGAGCTCGGCTGCTCGGCGTCTGGCCCGGGCCCGCCGATCCGCTCCGGCTCAGGCCGGACGGGAGCTGGGCGGCGGGGGTGACGCCTGCCTGGGGGTTCCCCGTGCTCACCGCGGGAGTGCTCCTGGTCGCCGCGGTGCTCGGCAACCGAGACGGCGGACGCCAGGACGACGGCGCTGCCGTCCGCCTCCTGCCTCTCGCCGCCGGTGGTCGGCTGCTCGGTGCCGGTGTGGTGGGCGTCCCTGCCACCGTCGCGGCCGCCGGCGCCGGCGCGGCCCTGCTCGCGGGCTCCGGCTGGCTGACCGCCGACGGCGAGCTGGCGACGCTGACCGTCGCACTCCTCGCCGCCGCCCTGCTCTCTGGCACCGGGCCGTCGGGAGCTGTCGTGACGGTGCTCGCCGCGCTGCCCGTGGCCCTGGTGCCGCTCGGCTCCTGGTCCGCGGGTGGTGCGGACGTGCTGCTCGTCCAGGCGGCGGCTGGCACGACGGCGTGCGCCGCAGTCGCGGCGTGGCGGCCGTGCGTCGCCTGGGCGGCCGAGCTGGTGGGGGCGCGCGACCCGCGCACGACTCTCCCCGAGGCGGTCGACCCGCAGGTCTGACGGCTCAGTCGCCGAACGGGCCGACGCGGACGACGCTGCGCGGCTGCGCCGCCAGCAGGACGGCCAGGGACTGGATGTCCGCCGCCGTCACCGCGCGGATGCGCTCGAGCGACTCGTCCGTGCTGAGCAGCTCGCCGTGCACCAGCTCGGCGCGGCCGAGCCGGCTCATGCGGGAGCCCGTGTCCTCCATGCCGAGCACCAGGCCGCCGGACACCTGTCCGATGGACCGCCGGAGCTCGGCGGGCGTGATCGGGTCCTGGGCCAGCTTCTCGAGCTCGAGGACGAGCAGCGCAGTCACCTCGTCGACCCTGGCCGGCGTGCACCCGGCGTACAGGCCGAACAGCCCGGTCTCCGCGTGGCCCGACGAGAACGAGTACGTCGAGTACGCCAGCCCCCGCTTCTCGCGGATCTCCTGGAACAGGCGGGACGACATGCCGCCGCCGAGCACGGCGTTCAGCACGGTGAGGGCGAACCGGCGGTCGTCCGTGGCCGTCAGGCACAGGCCGCCGACGATGACGTTCGCCTGCTCGGTGGGTCGACGGACCGTCAGCTCCGTGCCGTCCGACGGGATGCCGAGCTCGCCCGCCAGGAGGCGGTCACCACCGACGCGGCGTCCGACCGGGACGGCGTGGTCGTCCAGCGACCAGCCACCGGCGGGCAGCGCGCGCAGCACCTGCTCGCACAACGCGTCGTGGTCCACCCCGCCGGCTGCCGTGACCACCAGGGTCGCCGGGCGGTAGTGCTGGCGGTAGTGCTCCCAGACCGCGTCACGCGGGACGTCGCGGATCGTCTGGGGCGTGCCGCCGATGGGTCGACCCAGCGCGTGCGAGCCGAAGACGGCGGTGGCGAACTGCTCGTGGACCACGTCCGACGGGTCGTCGTCGTTCATCGCGAGCTCTTCGAGGATCACCCCGCGCTCGGTCTCCAGCTCGTCCGTGTCCAGACGGGCCGAGGTGACCATGTCGGCGATGACGTCGACCGCCATCGGCAGGTCGTCGTCGAGCACCCGCGCGTAGTACGAGGTGTGCTCCTTGCCGGTGGCGGCGTTGGCCTCACCACCGACGGCGTCGAACGCCTCCGCGATGTCCATCGCCGTGCGGCGCTCGGTGCCCTTGAACAGCAGGTGCTCGAGGAAGTGCGTCGAGCCGAAGTGCCCGCTGGTCTCGTCGCGCGAGCCGACGCCCACCCAGGCGCCGACCGTCGCCGAGCGCAGACCGGGCATGTGCTCGGTCAGCACCCGGACCCCACCGGGCAGGACGGAACGACGCACGAGTGCGTCGCCGTCCTGCCCGGCGGACTGCTCCGCCCCCGGCTGTCCGGAGGCGACGAGCGGGAGGTCCAGCGGCACGTCAGGCGTTCGCAGGCGCCGCGTCGGTGGCGTCGGTGCCGGTCTCCTCGGACGCAGCGGCCGGAGCCGCCGCCTCCTCGTCGACCACCGCGTGCAGCGAGAGCTTGCCGCGCGGGTCGATCTCGCCGATCTCCACCTGCACCTTCTGGCCCACGGCGAGGACGTCCTCGACGTTCTCGACCCGCTTGCCGCCCACGAGCTTGCGGATCTGCGAGATGTGCAGCAGCCCGTCCTTGCCCGGCGACAGCGAGACGAAGGCACCGAACGTCGTGGTCTTGACGACCGTGCCGACGAAGCGCTCGCCCACCTCGGGCATGTGCGGGTTGGCGATCGCGTTGATCGCCGCCCGCGCGGCCTCCGCCGACGGACCGTCGGTGGCGCCGATGTAGACCGTGCCGTCGTCCTCGATGGAGATGTCGGCGCCGGTCTCCTCCTGGATCTGGTTGATCATCTTGCCCTTCGGGCCGATGACCTCGCCGATCTTGTCGACCGGCACCTTCACCGTGATGACGCGCGGCGCGAACGGGCTCATCTCGTCCGGGGTGTCGATCGCCTCGGCGATGACGTCGAGGATCGCCAGGCGCGCCTCCTTGGCCTGCGTGAGCGCACCGGCCAGGACGCTCGCCGGGATGCCGTCGAGCTTGGTGTCCAGCTGGATCGCGGTGACGAACTCCCGCGTGCCGGCCACCTTGAAGTCCATGTCGCCGAAGGCGTCCTCGGCACCGAGGATGTCGGTCAGGGCGGCGTACCGCGTCTGACCGTCGACCGTGTCGGACACCAGGCCCATGGCGATGCCGGCGACCGGCGCGCGCAGCGGCACACCGGCGTTCAGCAGGGACAGCGTCGAGGCGCAGACGGAGCCCATCGACGTCGAGCCGTTGGAGCCGAGAGCCTCGGACACCTGACGGATCGCGTAGGGGAACTCCTCGCGGCTGGGCAGGACGGGCACGAGGGCCCGCTCCGCCAGGGCGCCGTGACCGATCTCGCGGCGCTTCGGCGAGCCGACGCGCCCCGTCTCACCCGTGGAGAACGGCGGGAAGTTGTAGTGGTGCATGTACCGCTTGCGGGTCTCCGGCGACAGCGTGTCCAGCTGCTGCTCCATGCGCAGCATGTTCAGCGTGGTGACGCCGAGGATCTGGGTCTCGCCACGCTCGAACAGCGCCGAGCCGTGCACGCGGGGCAGCACCTCGACCTCGGCGGACAGCGTGCGGATGTCCCGCAGGCCGCGGCCGTCGATGCGGAAGCCGTCGGTGAGGATGCGCTGACGGATCAGCTTCTTCTGCACCGAGCGGTACGCGGCGGAGATCTCCTTCTCGCGGCCCTCGAACTGCTCGGCGAGCTCGGCCTGGATCTCGGCCTTGATCTCGTCGAGACGGTTCTCGCGGGTCTGCTTGTCCGCGATGGACAGCGCGTCGCCCAGACGGGCGGCCGCGGCCGACTCGACGGCGGCGTAGGCGTCCGGCTGGTAGTCCGGGAAGACCGGGAAGACCTGGGTCTCCTTCGCGGCGCGCGCGGCCAGGTCGGCCTGGGCCAGGCAGAGGGAGCGGAGGAAGGGCTTGGCGGCCTCGAGGCCGTCGGCGACGACCTCCTCGGTCGGCACCGTGCCGCCGCCGCCGTGCACCAGGCCCCAGGTCGCCTCGGGCGCCTCGGCCTCGATCATGGCGATCGCGACGTCGTCGCCGACGATGCGGCCGGCCACGACCATGTCGAAGGTGGCGCGCTCACGCTCGGAGTAGCGCGGGAACGCGACCCACTGGCCGTCGACCAGGGCGATGCGCGTCGCGGCGACCGGGCCCGAGAACGGCAGGCCGGACAGCTGCGTCGAGATCGACGCGGCGTTGATCGCGAGGACGTCGTACGCGTCGTCCGGGTGCAGCGCGAGGACGGTGACGACCACCTGGACCTCGTTGCGCAGGCCCTTGACGAACAGCGGGCGCAGCGGCCGGTCGATCAGGCGGCAGGCCAGGATCGCCTCGGTCGAGGGACGGCCCTCACGGCGGAAGAACGAGCCGGGGATCTTGCCGGCGGCGTACTGCCGCTCCTCGACGTCGACCGTCAGCGGGAAGAAGTCGAACTGGTCCTTGGGGTGCTTGCCGGCCGTGGTGGCCGACAGCAGCATCGTCTGGTCGTCCAGGTAGGCGACGGCGGAGCCGGCAGCCTGCTTGGCCAGGCGGCCCGTCTCGAAGCGGACGGTGCGCTTGCCGAACTTGCCGTTGTCGATGACGGCCTCGGCGAACTGGATCTCGGGACCCTCCACGGGTGCCCTCCTTGTTCTCGAAGTGCGCCGGTGGGTCCGCGGCGGTCTTCGATCGAGGCCCTCGGCGCGCCGTGCGGCGGTCCGGGGGCCACTACCGAGGACCGGACGTGGGACCGGCGCGGCGGTGTGGTGTGACGTGGTGCGTGCGTCAGGGACGCGTACCGGCCCCGACGCGGGACCAGCCCGGACCCTGTGCGGGGTCCGGGCTGGTCCGGTGGGTCAACGGCGCAGGCCGAGCCGCTCGATCAGGCTGCGGTAGCGCTCGATGTCGATCTTCTGCAGGTAGCCGAGCAGCCGACGACGGCGCCCGACGAGCAGCAGCAGGCCACGACGCGAGTGGTGGTCGTGCTTGTGCTCCTTGAGGTGCTCGGTGAGGTCCTTGATCCGCTGCGTGAGCACCGCGATCTGGACCTCCGGCGAACCGGTGTCACCCTCGTGGGTCGCGTACTCGGTCATGATCGACTGCTTGGTGGCAGTGTCGAGGGCCAACGGTTCTCCTGGTGTCTCGTTGCGCGGCGCTCCGGGGCTTGTCCACCCGGGCTCTGTGGGTCCGCGGCCGTTCTGACGGCGCGTGAAGTCTACCAGCAGGTCTGCCGCCGGCCGGTGGGGCCGCCTCGGAGCCGCCGGCCAGCCGCCCGTCGGCCACCGGCGTCAGCTGCCGGGTACGACCCGTACGCCAGGGTCGGCCGCGCCGGCGAGCACCTCGCGCACGCGCGCCACGTCCTGGCCCATGCGATCGCGCAGCTCGTCGACCGACGCGAACCGCAACGTCGGGCGGAGGCGTTCCACCAGCTCCACGGCCACCTCCTCGCCGTAGAGGTCGAGGTCCGTGCGGTCCAGGACGTAGGCCTCGACGCGGCGCACCACGCCGTCGAACGTCGGGTTGGTCCCGATCGACACCGCGGCAGGCAGCACGCGGTCCGGGTCGTCGGGCGACACGGGGGTGCCGTCGGCGCGGGTCAACCGACGCAGCCAGCCGGCGTACACGCCGTCGGCCGGCACCATGCCGGTCGCGTCGGACGCCAGGTTGGCCGTGGGGTAACCCAGCTCCCGGCCGCGGGCGTCGCCGTGCACCACCAGCCCTCGGATCCGGTGCGGCCGCCCGAGCACGCGCGCCGCCTGCCGCACGTCGCCCTCGGCGAGCAGCTCCCGCACCCAGGTGGACGACCACCGCCGGCGCAACGGGTCGGCGCTGTGCCCGTCGCCCACGCTGGGGTCCGCCGTGACGTCCTCCACGACCTCGACGTCGAACCCGTAGCCCCGGCCCAGCCGCGTCATCGCCGCCAGGTCCCCGCCGTTGTCCCGGCCGAAGCGCACGTCGCGGCCGACCACCACCGTGCGGGCGTGCAGGCCCTCGACCAGGTACCGGCGGACGAACTCCTCGGGCGACTGCCGGGCGAACTCCAGCGTGTAGGTGATCAGCAGCACGGCGTCCAGGCCCGTCTCCCCCAGCAGCTCCAACCGGTCGGCGTCGCCGGTCAGGCGGGGTGGCGCGGTCTGCGGGCGGTGCACCTGCGCGGGGTGCGGCGTGAACGTGACGGCGACGGAGCGGAGTCCCGCGGCGTGCGCGTCCGACGCCAGACGCTGCAGCACACCCGCGTGCCCACGGTGGACACCGTCGAAGTTCCCGATGGTGACCACGCTCGGGCCGAAGTCCGCCGGTACCTCGCCCAGCTCCGTCCAGACCTGCACGCACGCTCCTGCTCGGGTTCGTCCTCCGTGGTGGGCGTCCTCGACGCCGGTGCCCAAGCCTGCCACCTGCGCGGGTGTCCGCCGCACCCGGCGACCGCTGCGCCGGTGCAGGTCCTCGTCCAGGGGACTCAGGCGGGGGCGAAGACCAGGAGGGGTACCGCCCGGCCGCCGCGGTTCTCCAGGAGCGCCACCAGCTCACCGCTCGGGGAGAACGCCGCCACCGGTCCGCGCGCAGGGACTGCGTCCAGGCGCTGACCGTAGGACAGCGCCTTGGTCTCGGCCTCGCTGAGCTCTCGCGCGGTGAACATGGCCCGCGCTGCGTCCGCCAGGGGCAGCACGGCGATCGGTCGGTCCGTCGGCGCGGCCTCGAGGACCTCGAGCGGGGTCGCGGCGGCGACGCCGTAGGCACCGACACGGGTCCTGCGCAGCGCGGTCAGGTGGCCCCCGGTGTCCAGCGCGACCCCCAGGTCGCGTGCCAGCGCGCGGACGTAGGTGCCCGACGAGCAGGTGACCGAGACGTCCAGGTCGACGACGGGGGTGCCGTCCGGCGCCGACGCCGTGCGCACGTCGAGCACGTCGAACCGGGACACGACCACGTCACGGGCGGCGAGTTCGACCTCTTCACCGGCCCGGACCCGCGCGTAGGCACGCTTCCCGTCGACCTTGATCGCGCTGACCGCGCTGGGTACCTGGCTGATCGGTCCGGTCAACGCCGACACGGAGCGCCGCAGCCGTTCCTCGTCGAGCTCGGCGGCGCCGGCCGTGCCGACCACCTCGCCCTCGGCATCGTCCGTGGTGGTGCTCTGGCCGAGCCGGATGGTCGCGTCGTAGTCCTTGTCGGAGCCGACCAGGTACGTCAGCAGCCGGGTGCCCCGCCCGACGCCCAGCACGAGGACGCCCGTGGCCATCGGGTCGAGGGTCCCGGCGTGGCCGACCTTGCGGGTCGCCGCGAGGCGCCGCACCCGGGCCACCACGTCATGGCTGGTCATCCCGGCCGGCTTGTCGACCACCAGCAGACCGTCGGCGGCGGTCGGCCGCTGGTCGTGCACCCGCGCCGGACGGTCGGGCCGGGCGCTCATCGTGCGCCTGCGTAGCGCAGCCGGACGGGGCGGCCCGACGTCTCCTCGCCGATGCGCACCGGGGCGATCGCTCCGGCGTCCCGCAGCCGACGCAGGCCGGCGACCGCGCGGTCGCGCAGCGTGAAGGGGTCGATCGTGTTGACGTTCACCTTGGTGCCCCCTTCGAACCCCGCGAGCGTCGAGACGCGCCACTTCAGCACGATGCGCCACGGCATCGGCTCGGCCACGTCCGGCGGCCGGTGGTGCCACTCCTCGTTGCTGGGCGTGTGCACCCCGGACACGGCGTGCAGCGCGTGCACCAGGTCGGACACGGCGCGCACCTCCGCGTCGTCGTGCTCCCAGGGCAGCTGGTGCTCGCCGGTCGCGTACACCTCGAACGCCGGGTACCGGTGGCCGACGCCGGCGATCGCGACCGCGTGCTCGTTCGCCGCGACCACGAGCCCGTGGCGCAGCGCGACGTCGAGCACCGCGTGGTTGTACAGGTCCGGCTCGTCGCGCAGCCGCTCACGCTCGCGCTGCACCTGGGGCCCGTGCTCGTCGATGGCCACCACCTGCTTGTGGAGGTGGTCGAAGGACGCCCCTGCCGGGCGCAGCCAGTTCTGGAAGGCGGCCACGTACAGGGCGTCCGGTCTCGAGCCGTACAGGTCCTGCACCGTCCGCACCGTCATCGCCATGAACCGGTGGTGCTCGTCCGGCGTCAGCGTCCCCGACCCGGCCAGCTCGTCGTCGAACCGGGCCCCGTCGACCAGGTGCCGGCGCGCCACCACCACGTCGTGCGAGCCCGCGAACAGGTCGACCGCACCGGCGAGCGGGTCGTCGGAGCCGCCGGCGGGAGCGGCACCGGCCGCTGCGCGGGCCCTGAGCACCGCCACGACGTGCGCCCGACCGGCGGGGTCGGCCACGTACCGCGCCGCACGGTCCGCCACGTCGGCGGGCACCACGTAGCCGTGGTTGGCCCGCCAGTAGTCGACGGAGAGGATCTCGTAGAGGTTCGGGATGCGGCGGACCTCGGCGACGGTCTCACCCAGCGCGGCGGCCGCGACGTGCTCGATCACGCGCGGCTCCGGATCGCAGACCAGGCGCGCCTTCTCCGGCGGTGTCTCGGTGTATCGGTCCGGGCAGAAGGCGCAGAGCGCGTCGACGCGTGCCGGGTCGACCGGCGACCGTTGTGCGGGCACGTCCGGCAGCGGGCGGTTGGCCCGGCCGGGCAGGGTCCAGACGGTGGTGCCCGTCAGGGGCGAGACCTGCTTGACGGTTCCGTCCGGCAGCCTGCGCAGCGGTTCGGTGTCCGCCTGGGTGGTCACGGCTGTCAGGCCGTGGGCCCGGCGGCGGGCTCGGCCGTCGACGGCGCTGAGGCGTCCGGGCCGGCATCCGCGTCCGGCTCGCCGTCCTCGGGGAGATCGTCGTCCGCGCCGTCCTCCGCCGGACGCCGGTACGGGTCCGAGTCCCCGGCGTACGACGCACGGGCGGCAAGGGCTGCGACCTCGGCGTCCCGGCGCGCCGCCTCGGACAGCGCGGCCTCGAGGTGGGCGGCCGTCTCCGGCACGGCGTCGAGGTGGAACGCTATCGTCGGCGTCAGGCGCAGGCCCGTCGCCTTGCCGACCTCGGAGCGGATCAGCCCCTTGGCGCTCTCGAGCGCGGCGGCGGAACCCGTCCGCGCCTCGTCGTCCCCGAGCACGGTGTAGAAGACGTCCGCGTGCTGCAGGTCGCCCGTGACGCGCACGTCCGTCACCGTGACGTAGCCGAGCCGGGGGTCCTTGATCCGGGTGTCGAGCAGCTGGGCGACGACCTGCTGGATGCGGTCCGCGATCTTGCGGGCGCGGGGGCGGTCAGCCATGCCCTTCCTCCTTCGTGGTGCCGGCTCACGCCGGGATGTCGGTGCCGAGATGCTCGACGCTCGTCGGTGCCTACGTGGGCAGCACCCGCGCGGACGGGACCGGGCGGGTCACCCGCGAAAGGTGACCCGCCCGGTGCGCGCCGTCAGGAGCGCGGCTTCTCGCGCATCTCGAACGTCTCGATGACGTCCTCCACCTGCAGGTCGTTGAACGACCCGAGGCCGATGCCGCACTCGTAGCCCTCGCGGACCTCGGTGGCGTCGTCCTTGAACCGCTTGAGCGACTCGATGGTGAGGTTGTCGCCGATGACGCGGCCGTGCCGGAGCACGCGCGCCTTGGAGTTGCGGCGGATCTCGCCGGAACGGACCAGCGAACCGGCGATGTTGCCGAACTTGGAGGAGCGGAACACCTCGCGCACCTCGGCGGTGCCGAGCTGCACCTCCTCGTACTCCGGCTTGAGCATGCCCTTGAGGGCTGCCTCGACGTCGTCGATCGCCTGGTAGATGACCGAGTAGAAGCGCACGTCGACGCCCTCGCGGTCCGCCAGGTCCTCCACGCGCTCCGCGAACTTCACGTTGAAGCCGATGATGATCGCGTTGTCGACCGTGGCCAGGTTGACGTCGTTCTGCGTGATGGCACCCACACCACGGTGGATGACCCGCAGGTCGACCTCCTCGCCCACGTCGATCTTGAGCAGCGCGTCCTCCAGCGCCTCGACGGCACCGGACACGTCGCCCTTGATGACCAGGTTGAGGGTCTCGACCTTGCCCTGGGCGAGCGCCTGGGTGAAGTCCTCGAGGCTGATGCGCTTGCGGCGCTTGGCCAGGAGGGCGGCACGCTCGGCGGCCTCGCGCTTCTCGGCGATCTGTCGCGCGGTCCGCTCGTCCGGCGCCACCAGGAAGGTGTCGCCGGCGCTCGGCACGGACGCCAGACCGAGGACCATCACCGGACGAGCCGGACCCGCCTCGGTGACGTTCTCGCCGTGCTCGTCGAACATCGCGCGGACGCGGCCGTGGGCCGTGCCGGCGACGATCGCGTCCCCGACGTGCAGCGTGCCGGACTGGACCAGCACCGTCGCGACGGCACCGCGGCCGCGGTCGAGGTTGGCCTCGATCGCCACGCCGCGCGCGTCCTTGTCCGGGTTGGCCCGCAGGTCGAGGGCGGCGTCCGCGGTGAGCAGCACCGCCTCGAGCAGCTGGTCGATACCGGTGCGCTGCTTGGCGGAGACGTCGACGAACATGGTGTCGCCGCCGTACTCCTCCGCGACCAGGTTGTACTCGGTGAGCTGCTGGCGGATCTTGGCGGGGTTGGCCCCCTCCTTGTCCACCTTGTTCACGGCGACCACGATCGGCACGCCGGCCGCCTGGGCATGGTTCAGCGCCTCGATCGTCTGCGGCATCACGCCGTCGTCCGCCGCCACCACGAGGATCGCGATGTCGGTGACCTGGGCACCACGGGCACGCATGGCGGTGAACGCCTCGTGGCCCGGGGTGTCGATGAACGTGATCGCCCGGTCGACACCCTCGTGCTCGGTGCGCACCTGGTAGGCGCCGATGTGCTGGGTGATGCCGCCGGCCTCGCCCGCCACCACGTCGGTGGAGCGGATCGCGTCCAGCAGCTTCGTCTTGCCGTGGTCGACGTGGCCCATGACGGTGACCACCGGCGGGCGCGGTGCGAGGTCCTCGTCGGACTCCGCGGCCTCCTCCGCCTCCAGGTCGATGTCGAAGGACCCGAGCAGCTCGCGGTCCTCCTCCTCCGCCGAGACCATCTCCACGACGTAGCCCAGCTCGGCGCCGAGCGCGTTGAAGGTGTCCTCGTCCAGGGACTGCGTGGCCGTGGCCATCTCCCCGAGGTGGAAGAGCACCGTGACCAGCGAGGCCGGGTTGGCGTCGATCTTGTCGGCGAAGTCGTTCAGCGACGAGCCGTGACGCAGGCGCACGACGGTCGAGCCGTTGCCGCGCGGGACGGACACGCCGCCCAGCGACGGCGCCTGCATCTGCTCGAACTCCTGGCGCTTCGCGCGCTTCGACTTCCGCCCACGGACGGGACGACCGCCGGCACGCCCGAAGGCACCCTGCGTCGAACCACGGCCGGCACCACCGCTACGGCCACCACCGCCGGGACGACCCGCGAAACCGCCACCGGCACCCGGTGCGCCGCCCGGGGCACCCGGACGACCGCCGGGGCCACCGCGACCGGCGCCACGCCCCGCGGGGGCCGGACGCTCGCCGGGACGGCCGACACCGCTGGAGGTGCGGCCCGGCATCATGCCCGGGTTCGGACGCGGGCCGCCGGGACGGGGACCCGCGGGGCGCGGACCGCCCGGACGGTCGCCCGCGGCGGCGGCGGGAGCACCCTCGGTGCGGCGCTCGCCCGGACGCGGCATGCCCTGGGAGGGCGCGAACGGGTTGTTCCCCGGACGCGGGCCACCCGGGCGCGGGGCGCCGGTGCGGTCACCCTGCCGCGGCATCCCCTGCGAGGGTGCGAACGGGTTGTTGCCCGGACGGGCCTGCGGCCGCGGACCAGGTGCGGCACCGGGACGGGCCGGTGCGCTGGGCCGCGCGGCGGCGGGTGCAGCCGGTGCCGGCGCCGAGGCCGCGGGACGCGCT
>NZ_JANZLA010000011.1 GCF_025770785.1 Cellulomonas sp. SG140
TGGCGACGGCCTCGGGCGCGGCCGCGGAGGCGGCGCGACGGCGCTGGGGGCTGCGCTCCGTCCCGGCCCGGTGGCTGCAGGTCGCGGCGGCCGTCGCGGCGCTCGCCGTGGTCGGCGGCGGGGCGTATGCGCTCGGCGGCCGCACGGCCGGCAGCTCGACGGCCGGCGCGACGCCACTGCCGGCGATCGCGCTCGGTGGTCCGCAGGTCGGCGGTCCGCAGCGCGCGGGGGCCGACATGGCAGCACAGGCGAACGGTGCGGCCTCGGGCAGCGCCTCGTCGTCGTCCATCGCCGTGCCCGCACCCGGCCGCTGGTGGGGCTCGCGCACCGTCTTCACCGCGTCCGGCCTGTCCACCACCGGCGGCACCGGGACCGCGAGGGCGTTCGACGCCGCGTCTGTGGTCAGCGCCGACACCGTGCGGCGAGCGGCCAAGGTGCTCGGGGTGCCGGGGGAGCCGCGCGCGCAGTGGGGCACGTGGACCGTCGGGACGCTGGACGGGAAGGGTGCCGTGCTGACCCTCTCCGGGGACGGGATGGCGACGCTCTCGTACTCCGACCCCGCCTGGGACCCGTGGACGTGCACCGGTGAGAAGGCCGCGGCGAACGCCTCGGTGTGCGGGCCGAACGCCGCTGCGGCGCCGACCGGCGATGCGGCCGTGGCGAAGGTGCGGGCGCTGTTCCACGCGCTCGGCGTGGACCTGACGGGCGCGACGGTCCAGGTGGGCGGCCTCCAGAAGCCCGTGCGGGACGCCGCCGGTGCGACGGTCCCGACGGCCAGCCGCGAGACGGTGATGTTCTCGCAGGTGGTGGACGGCCAGCTGACCGGCGTGACGTGGTCGGCCACCCTGGTCGGCTCGGGCGTCCAGTCGCTGTGGGGACCGCTGGCGCCGCTGGTGGACCTGGGTCGCTACCAGGTGGTCAGCCCGGCCGCGGCGGTGGAACGGCTCAACGACCCGCGGTTCGGCGCGTTCGGCGGCGGCCCGATGCCGATGGCGGCCGGGGGCGTGCAGGTGGACAGCGGTACGGCGGAGCCGGCGATCGGGTCTGCGACGTCGGGGGCGGTCCTGCCGCCGGATGCCGCGAGCACGGGGTCGGCGACCTCGGGGGCGGTCCCGTCGCAGGTGCAGCCGTCCGTCACGGCGCCTTCCGCCGCTGCGTCGTCCGGCACCGCGTCGTCCGGCACCGCGTCCACGGGATCCGGCTCCTCCGGCTCCGCGTCGTCCGGCACAGCGACTGCCGGTCCGGGCATCGTCGTCCCCACGCCGGCCACCACACCGGGTGCCGAGCCGACCGCAGCCCCGTCGTCCACCGCCCCGCCCGTGGCGCCGACCACGCCGTCCGCGGGCAGCGCGATCGCCTGGCCGGTCCGCCACGTGACCATCACGTCAGCCCGCCTCGGGCTGGCCGTCACCACGCTGCCGTCCGGCGCGTCCGTGCTGGTGCCGACCTACCAGCTGACCGACGCCGAGGGCGGCACGTGGTCGGTGATCGCGGTCGTCGACGCCCAGCTCGACCTCACCGCCGCCGGCTGAGCTCGGCGGAACGGGCTCCGCGCGGCGCTCCGGCACGCCACGATGGCGGGATGCTGCGGTCGGACGTCCTGCAGGCCCTGGGCCAGGGTGCGCTCATCGTGGTGATCGTCGTCGTCGCCCGGGCCGTCATGCACGACCCGCAGGACATCGCCTTCACGGTCCTCATGGGCGCCGTGGCTGCGTCCGCCGACCTGGTGCGCAGGCGCCGAGCCCGACGTCGGACTCGGGTGCCAGACTCCACGCCATGACGGACCGCGCCGACCGGCTGATGCTCCTGGACACCGCCTCGCTGTACTTCCGGGCGTTCTTCGGGGTGCCGGACAGCGTCAAGGCGCCGGACGGCACGCCGGTCAACGCGGTGCGCGGGCTGCTGGACATGATCGCCCGGCTGGTGACCGACCACCGGCCCGCCCGGCTGGTCGCGGCGTGGGACGACGACTGGCGCCCGGCGTTCCGGGTGGCCGCGATCCCCACGTACAAGGCGCACCGCGTGGCGAGCCAGGACGGTGACCGCTGGGTCGAGGAGGTCCCCGCGGCGCTGACGGCGCAGATCCCGGTGATCGTCGAGGTGCTAGCGGCCATCGGCATCGCGCGCATCGGAGCGCCGGGGTTCGAGGCGGACGACGTGATCGGCACCCTGGTCACCCAGGAGGTGGCCCGGCCGGCGGGCGAGCGTGCGGCCGTGGACGTGGTGACGGGCGACCGGGACCTGTTCCAGCTGGTCGACGACGAGGCAGGCGTCCGGGTGCTGTACCCGTCGAAGGGCGTTAAGGACCTGCTGGTGGTGGACCAGGCCGTGCTCGCCGAGCGGTACGGCGTCTCGTCGGGCGCCGCCTACGCCGACCTGGCCGTGCTGCGCGGCGACCCGAGCGACGGCCTGCCCGGCGTCCCGGGCATCGGTGAGAAGACGGCGGCCCAGCTGGTCGCCCGGTTCGGTGACCTGCCGGGGGTGCTCGCGGCGCGGGACCGGTCCGACCCCGCGCTGGCGCCGGCGGCCCGACGGCGGCTGACCGACTCCGCCGACTACCTCGCGGTGGCGCCTGCGGTGGTGCGGGTCGCCCGCGACGCGCCGGTCGAGCGGGTGCCCGACGCACTGCCGCGCGTGGTGGCCGACGCGGACCGGGTGGTCGAACTGGCGCAGCGGTGGGGCCTTGCGTCGAGCGTCCGGCGCCTGGTGGACGCGCTCGCGGCCGTCTGAGCGCGGCGCACCGCACCAACGGGTCAGGCCCGACGACCGGTCAGGCGTGCGTCCACACGTTGGCCCCGGCCGGCTTCCACCCTTCCGCCGCAGCGGGCGTCGGACCGCCGTCCGCCACCAGCCGCACCTGCCCGCCACGGGGGGTGCCGACGGTCAGCACCACACCCTTGCGGTCCGGGCCGCACGTCTCGGTGGAGACGTCGCCGGCCGGCAGCTGCATGATGCACAGCCGGCCGGACACCGACCGCCCCACGTAGGTCGCGGCGGCCGGGGTGTGCACCACCAGCCGGGTCGACGCCGGGTCCACCTGAAGCTGGCTCGCGTCGTCCGCATCGAGCTTGTCGCTGTCCTGCTGCGGGTTGTCGAGGGCAGCGACGTGCGCCGCGGGTCCCGACGAGGAGCCGGGGGCCAGCAGCCACCAGCCGATCCCGCCGCCGGCCACCACCAGGGCGGACGCGACCAGCATCGTGATCCCGGCGCGGCGGTGCTGCCGCGGTGCGGGCTCGGTCTCCTGAGCGCCGAACCCCGGGAGCAGCTCGTCGGTCGGCGGCGATTCGGTGAAGGCGGACATACCGGTCCATCGGCTGCTCGACGCCTGAACCTGAGGCGCCACGGTCACCGAGCCGGTCGAGGGCTCAGCGGCGCCGCTGGTCGTCCGGCGTCCCGTCCTGCGGTTCGTCACCTTGTCCGTGGTGATCCCGCCCTTCCTGATCCGGCCCCTGCTCGTTCCACGGTACGGCGTCACCCGCCGGATCGAGCACAGCCGCGGACAGCCGCGCCGCCTCGGCGACATATCCGGCGAACCACCCGGGCTCCGCGGTCCCCCACCGCTCGGCGACCGCCGCCACCGGGAACACCACCAACGGGTGCGACGCGTGCGCCAGCACCAGCTCGGTGCCCACGTCGTCGCGGTAGACCGCCCACGACAGGCCGGGCACACGCTGGGCGATCAGGTCGCCGAGCGCCACGCCGAACACGTTGACCAGCAGGTCGGGGTCAGCGGGTCGCACCGTCGAACGCCACGCGGCGTGCACCCGGTCGAACAGGCGGCCGACGGTCGGGGCGTCCACCACGGCGTCGCACAGCTCGAGCAGCAGCTCGCGCTGCTGAGCCGTCCACAGCCGCTCCGCGTCGTTCAGCTCCTCGACCACGCCCGGCGTGATGTCCGGCGGGGTGGGGCCGGACACCTCGTCCTCCACCGACCCGAACGGGGTCGGGATCAACGTCCCGCCCGAGGGGCGCGGCGTGCGGCGGAACAGCGGCATGCCGTTCTCATCGGCGCCCGCGTGGCCACCCTTGATCGTGCCAGCCGGTCGCCCGCGAAGCCTCACCCGCGGAACCGGTACGGAGCGGGACGAACTCGTACTGACCGTGCCGGCTGATGTCCGGTGGCCCGTCGGCACGGCGGACCACCAGGGTCATGGTCGTCTGCACAGGGACCACCATCCGGCCGCCGACCGCCAGCTGGTCCACGAGCTCGGCGGGCAGCACCCGCGGCGACGCCGAGACGAGGATCCGGTCCCAGCCGCCGGGCACGGGCCGGCCGAGCCGGGCCGGGTCGGCCTGCTCGATGCGGGCCCACGGCATGTCCCACGAGGCGAGGTTGGCGGCGCCGAACGCGCACAGCTCGGGGTCCAGCTCCAGGCCCAGCACCTCACCGGTCGGTCCGACCAGCCGTGCCAGCAGCGCCGTGCTCCAGCCGGACCCGGAGCCGACGTCGAGCACGCGGCCGCCGACCGGCACCTGCAGCAGCCGGAGCATGGCAGCGACGGTCGACGGCTGGGAGCCGGTCTGGCCGTGGAACAGGGGGAGGGCGCGGTCCTCGCGGGCGTGGAACACCTGGTCGGGCGGGAGGAAGCGGGCGCGGTCGACGGACCGCATCGCGGCGACGACGTCCGCCGACCGGTCGGAGTCCGCACGGTCGGCGGCGCCGGCACCGCCGGTCCGGTTCACCGCGGGCCCACGTCTGTCACCGTCCTGACGAACCCCAGGGGCCGTCCGGACGTCCGGTCTCGGGGACGACCGGGATGGGGCCGGTGCGGATCAGGTCCTGGGAGACGATCGGGAGCGGGCCCGTGCGGGCGACGTCGGCAGCGGCCGGCGCCGAGCGGTAGCGCGGTTTGGGGCCCGGCCGGCCCGGTCGACGGCGGTCCTCGAGACCCTCGAGGGTGGTGGCGCGCCAGACGGCGCCACCGTTGAGCCGCCCGTCAGGCGCGGGCAGCCAGGGCACCTTGCGGGACAGCCAGACCCGGATGGTGGCGTGCTCGACGCCCAGTCGGTCGGCCAGTCGCGCGATGTCGTACAGGTCGTCCAGTCCCCGCGGGGCCGTCGCGAGGTGGTCCGCCGGGGGCTGCTGGGCGTCTGGCACGGCGGCAGCGTAGCGGCAACCCGGGGTCAGTCTTGTGACGACACCGTGACGAGATCATCACAAGATCTTCGCCGCCCCAAGGCCTCAAGCGGTCGGGACGACCGTCCGATGCACTTAACGTGTTTCGCGTGAGTGACAGATTGCCGCCCCGGCGTCGGTCCGGAGGCGGCAGGCATGTCGCCACCGCGCCGGCCGCCGCCACGCGCCGCAGCCGTCAGGCCGGCGCCCACCGCGCTCCCCAGGACCACCGTCCGCGCACGCCGCGTCCGCTCGCGCCCCGCATCGCCCAGGGCGGTGTCGTGGTGGCGCTGGCCGTCGCGCTCGGCGTCGTGCTGGTGAACCCCGCCACCGGTGAGGGCGCCACGGCGTCCTCCGCGACGAGCCTGACCGGCGCGGACACCGCCGCGGCGCAGGCCGCGCAGGCCGCGCGCTCGACGCGGGAGAAGGTCGCCCAGGTGGCCGACGCCGTGACGGCGCACGCCGTCGCGGTGCGTGCCGACGGGGCGCAGGCCCAGGTGCCCGCGGACCAGCTCGCCCAGCTCGACGCGCTCCGCACCCAGGTGGCCGACCTGGTCACCAAGGTGCAGGCGGAGGACGCCGCCGCGCGCACCGACCGCGCAGGCGTCGCGTCGCGCGGCGGCTCGTCGAGCGAGCGGAGCGCCGCTCCGGCGCCGGCCGCCTCGGGTACGGCGGCCTCTCCGGCACCGTCCGGACCGGCGACGGCCGATCCGACGTCCACGTCCGCCGCCCTGTCGGAGCCGTCGCCGACCAGCTCGTCGACCGCCTCGGCGGGCACGCCGACAGCCGGTGCCACGCCGTCGGCGTCGTCCGGCGCAGCGACGCCGGCCGCTACCCCGACCCCGACCGCCTCGGGCTCGACCGCGGCGCCGTCGTCGGACGCCACGTCGGCCGCGCCGACGCCGTCCGCGTCACCGTCCGCCTCGGCCACCCTCTCCGACCCGTCCGCCTCCGTCGACACGCCCGACCAGGTGGCCGCCGCCATCCCGCAGGTGCTCGGCACCGAGGACCCGGACGCCGCGCAGCTCCGTGACGCCGTGATCGCCCTGGCGCGCAGCACGGCGGCGGTCAGCGCCGCGGCGGACGCCAACCGCGCCGCCGCCAAGGCTGCTGCCGACGCCGCCACCCAGCAGGCGGCCGCCGCCGCCGAGGCCGCTGCCGCCCAGGCTGCCGCCGCCGCGCAGCGTGCCGCCTGGAAGACCTCCCTGCAGGGCTACCCGAACGGCAAGATCCCCGCCTCGGCACTGTGCGCGCCGACGTTCGACTCCGGTGCGCTGCTGCGCTGCGACGCCGCAGAGGCCCTGGACAGCCTCGACGCGGCGTACGTCCAGGCGTTCGGCGTGCACCTGACCATCAACGACTCGTACCGCTCCTACGCGGCACAGGTCGCGTGCCTGTCCACCCGCGGCTGGCTCTGCGCCACGCCCGGGACCTCCCACCACGGTCTCGGCATCGCCGTCGACCTCGGGGGCGGGATCGAGGTGCCCGGTTCGCCGCAGCACGACTGGATGGTGAAGAACGCCGCGACCTTCCAGTTCGAGCACCCGGCGTGGGCGCAGCCCGACGGCAGCAAGCCGGAGCCGTGGCACTGGGAGTACACCGGCTGACGAGGCGCGCCTAGCATCGGCCCGTGGACCAGGGGGATCCCGTCGGGCCGGGAGCGCGCGGGCCGGACGTGCTGGTCGGCCGAGCCGGCGAGCTGGACGACATCGACGGCCTCCTGACGTCGGTCGCCGGTGGTGACGGTGCCGCCGCGCTGCTCGAGGGGGAGGCCGGGATCGGTCGGTCCGCACTGCTGGCCGCCCTGGTGCCGGGCGCCCGGCTGGTCGGGGTCGAGCCGGTGCTGGTCCGGGTGGACGCCGCGACGGTCCCCTACGGGCCCCTGCGTCAGCTCGTCGCGCCGCGTCCGGACGTGTGGCCGGCGGGTGAGCCCGACACGGAGCTGGCGGGGTTGCTGCAGGCGCCTGACGAGCCCGCGGCCGCACGGCGCATCGCCGACCTCGTCGTCGCCGCCGTCCTGCGCCGCGGCGACCAGCACCCGTGGGCCCTGCTGCTCGACGACGCGCACCTGGCCGACGCGGCCACCCTCGACGTGCTCACGCGGCTGGCCCACGAGGCGCCGCTGCCCGGTGTGCTCGTCGTCCTCACGCTCCGCCCGGTGCCGCACCGCCGGGAGGTGCAGGACCTGGTCGCCGCCTGGGTGCGGGCCGGTGCCCGCAACGTCGAGCTGCGCCCCCTGTCCACGCCGGCGGTGCAGACCCTCGTGGAGCAGGCCGTGGGCGGTGCTCCGGGGCCGGTGCTGCGCGGCGTGCTGGCCACCACGGGCGGCAACCCGCGGCTGGTCGGCGACGTGCTGGCCGCCGCGGCGGCCACCGGGTCGCTGACCACGTCGGACGGCACGGCAGAGCTGATCGGCTCCGGCTGGCAGGCGGAGCTGGACGCGCGGGTGCGCCGGCACGTCGCCTACGTCGACGCATCGGTGCGCACGCTGCTCACGCAGGCGAGCGTGCTCGGCACCTCGTTCGTCGTGCCGGACCTGGCCGCGCTCGCGGCGCTGGACGTCACCACCTGCTGGCGCACGCTGCGGTACGCGCTCGCGGCGGGGCTGGTGGCGGCTCGCGGGGACCGTCTGGCGTTCCGGCACGACGTGGTGCGCACCGCGCTGTACGACGACCTGCCTCCGCAGCAGCGGCGGGCCCTGCACGCGCGCGCCGCGTGGGCCCTCGAGGCGGCCGGTGCGCCGCCGCACGTGATCACCGGCCACCTCGAGCGCGCGCGCTGACTCGCTGACTCCTAGCGTGGGAGCCGGGCGCCGACCCGCGCCCGGACTCCCATCACGAAGGAGATCTGCGATGGCCACGCGCAGTGCACGCACCGACTGGACCGGAGGCCTCGAGGACGGTGGCGGCCACGTCGAGCTGCTCAGCTCCAAGGCGGGGCGGTACGACGTCTCGTTCCCGCGGCGCACCTCCGACGACGCGCAGGGCACGACGAGCCCCGAGGAGCTGATCGCCGCCGCGCACTCGTCCTGCTACGCCATGCAGCTGTCGGCCCTGATCGCGCAGGCGGGCGGCACGCCGAGGAGCCTCGACGTGCTGGCCGACGTGCGGCTCAGCCCGGACCCGGCCGGCGGCTTCCGGATCAGCGGGATCACGCTCACCGTGCGCGGCGAGGTGGACGGGATGGACGCCGACGGCTTCCAGGCGGTGGCCGAGGACGCGAAGGCGAGCTGCCCGGTCAGCAAGGCGCTCACCGGCACCACCGTCTCGCTGGACGCCGCGCTGATCTGACCGTCCAGGTCGCCGGGACGGCGGCGCCGACCGGCGGGTGCGGACCCGCGGGCCGGCGCCGTCGTCGTGACCCCGGGACCACTGTCCTATGAGGCAAGGCAACCCTTAGTTAGCGTGAAGGCATGGAGCTGGGAGCTTGTCGGGCGGGGACTGTCGCGCGGATCGTGCGGGTGGACGTCGACCCCGCCGCCCGGCTCCGCTTCGGCGAGCTCGGTCTGCGCGCCGGGGCGTTGGTGCAGGTCACCCACGACGTCGGGGCCCAGGGTCGGGTGGTCGCCGTCGGCGCCGACCGGTTCGCGCTCGACTCGGCGACGTGCGCACGGATCACCGTCGAGCCGGCGACGGCCGGCACTGTGGCCGGTGCGGTGGCGGGCGCAGAGGTGGGTGCGGTGGCCGGCGCAGGTGCGACGCGATGAGCTGCCACGAGCCGTCCGACGTCGCCACGCTGCCGGCACGTCGCGGCGCCGGGGACCCCGGGTCCGGCAGCCGGCAGGCCACCGTCGCGCTGGTCGGCAGCCCCAACGTCGGCAAGTCGACCCTGTTCAACGCGGTCACGGGTTCCCGGCAGCAGGTGGTCAACGCCCCCGGCACCACCGTCGAGCTCGCGACAGGTCCGTGGCGGGCAGCCGGTGCGCTGCTCGTCGACCTGCCGGGCGCGTACAGCCTGCTGGCGCGCACGCCCGACGAGCAGGTGACGGCCGACGCCGTCGCGGGCACCGGACCGCTCGGCACCCTCGACCTGGTGGTGGTGCTGGCCGACGCCTCGGCGCTGGCGCGGTCGCTGTACCTCGTCGGCCAGGTGGCGCGCGCCGGGATGCCGGTGCTGGTGGGCCTCACCATGCGGGACGTGGCGGCCGCGCGCGGCGTGGACGTCGACCCGGAGGCGCTCTCGACGGCGCTGGGCGTTCCGGTGGTCGGGCTCGACCCGCGGACCGGCGCCGGGGTGGACGGTTTGGTCGGCGCGGTGCGGTCGGCGCTCGACGGGCCGCCGGTCGGGCTCGTCGCGCGTCCCGGCGCGTCCGACGACGTCATGCCCGGCGGCCTCGCGCTGGACGGCGACGTTGCGCTCGACGACGACCTCGACCCGCGCCTGGCTGAGGCGGCCGAGCTGTTCGAGTGGGTCGAGGGGGTGCTCGGTCGGCTCGGGCCGGCGGACGGCTCGGCGGCCGGTGCCGACGACGCACGGTCCGGCGCAGCGGCCGGTGCCGTCCGCACGTGGTCGGACCGGGTGGACGCCTGGCTGCTGCGGCCGTGGGTGGGCGTGCCGGTGCTGCTCGCGGTGATGTGGGGCCTGTTCCAGCTGGCCACCACCGCGGCGGCGCCGCTGATGGACGGTGTGAACAGCCTGGTCGTCGGCTGGTTCGGCGGGCTGCTGCGCGGCTGGCTCGGCGGCGCACCGCCGTGGGTCGGCGGGTTCGTCGTCGACGGCCTGCTCGCGGGCGTCGCCACCGTCCTGTCGTTCGCGCCCCTGATGGCGCTGATGTTCGTCGCCGTCGCGCTGCTCGAGGACTCGGGCTACCTGGCGCGCGCTGCGTTCGTCGCCGACCGTGCCATGCGGGCCCTCGGGCTCGACGGCCGCGCCGTGCTGCCGCTCGTCGTCGGCTTCGGCTGCAACGTCGCCGCCCTGTCGGCCACCCGCACCCTGCCGCACGCCCGCCAGCGGCTGCTGTCCGGCCTGCTGATCCCGTTCACCAGCTGCACGGCGCGGCTCACGGTGTACCTGATGCTCGCCGGGGCGTTCTTCCCGGGGCACGCCGGGCTGGCCGTGCTCGCGATGTACCTGCTCTCGGCCCTGCTGGTGATCGGCATCGGCCTGCTCCTGCGCCGGACGGCGTTCCGCGACCTGCGTCGCGAGCCGTTCGTGCTGGCGCTGCCCGCCTACCAGCGGCCACGGCTGCGTGCGATCGGCACGTCGGCCTGGGTCCGGGTGCGGGCCTTCGTCACCAAGGCGGGGACGATCATCGTGATCACCCTCTCCGCCGTGTGGGTGCTCATGGCCATCCCGGCGACGACCGGGTACTCGGTGGCGCAGGTGCCCGTGGCGGACAGCGTGTACGGGCGGGTGGCCGCCGGCATCGCACCGGTGTTCGCGCCCGCCGGGTTCGACGACTGGCACGCGTCCTCGGCGCTGATGACCGGCTTCGTCGCCAAGGAGGTGGTGGTCGGCTCGATGGCGCAGACGTACGCCGTCCAGGACCCGACCGGCGGCGGCGCGTCGACGACGGCCTCGTCCGGCACGTCGTCGGGCGCCTCGTCGTCCGGCAGCGCCTCGGCGACGTCGGCCGGCGACCTCGGTACGCAGCTGCGCGCGACCTTCGACCGGACGTCCGGCGGTGCAACGCAGTCCGCCGCGTTCGCGTTCATGGTGTTCGTGCTGGCGTACACGCCGTGCCTCGCGACGGTGGCCGAGCAGCGCCGGCTGTTCGGGGCGCGCTGGACGGCGGTGTCCGTCGGCGGCTCGCTGGTGATCGCCTGGCTGCTGGCGGTGGCGGCCTTCCAGCTCGGCTCCCGGTTGGTGGGCGCCTGATGAGCGTGCTGACGCAGGTGCTGCGCGAGACCGGCCGCGGTCTGCCGCCCCAGCGGGTCGCGGCGGTGCTCGGTGTCGACGAGGGGCTGGTGCACGCCGCCCTCGACCACGCTGAGCGGATCGGCCTGGTGCTGCGCGCGGGCGGTGCCGAGACGTCCGGACGTTCAGCGGCCCCGTGCGGCACCGGCTGCCGCACCGCCGCTGTGAACCCGTTGGCCTGTGCCGGCTGCCCGTTCGCCCGCTGACGCCCGGCCACCGTCGTCCTCGGTCGGGCCCGTCCTGGTTCAGGCTCTTCCGAGGTCAGGCTCGTCCTCGGCCGACCGCCGCATCGGCCGACCCTCGGCCCGCCGTCTCCTCGCCTGCCGTCTCCTGGGCCGGCCCTCGAGCCGAGACGAGCACTTTGCAGCGAGATGAGCACTGCGAAGTGCTCGTCTGGATGCAAAGTGCTCAGCTCGGGGTACCAGCAGGGGGCCGGACGGAAGCAGGTGGCGCCTCGCCGGAGTGTCGTCCACAGAATCGGGTGAATCGCCCACTGTGACTGTGGTCAACCAGTACATTCCGGGCATGCCCCGAGGTTCTCGACCGCTCGCCCGTGCCCTCGTCATGGCCCTGCTGCTCGGGGCGTCCCTCGCGGCCTGCGCCCCCTGGGGTCCTGACCGTCCTCCTCCGGCCACCTGGTGGGCTACGACGGCACCGACCGTTTCCTCGACCGCGGCGCCGTCATCGACACCGGCCTCCGCGACACCCGCGGCCACCGCGGTGGCCAACCCCACGCTCGGGCCGCTGCCCGACGGTGTCGCACCCGCACGACCAGCCGCGCTGGATCAGCCGCCGACCCTCGAGGGCGCCAAGGCGATTGCCACGTATTTCCTGCTGCTGTACCCGTACGCCTACCAAACAGGCGACCTGTCTGCGTGGAACGCCCTCACGCACCCGGACTGCAACTTCTGCGCAAGTGTCCGTCAGCACGTCACCGAAGCGGCACAGGCTAGGCAGCACACGGTCGGCGGCGCATCACAGATCACCACGGTTACAGGCACAGAGGTCGATCTAGGCAAGTTCTTCGACGTGCAACTCACCCTAGAAGCGTCGAGCTCACAGGTCGTCGCCGCTCCGGACACGGTGGTCAAGGATCAACGCGCAGGGCGCTACAAGATGGACGTCATTGTGTTGTTCGACTCCGGATCGTGGGTCATCCGCGGTGTGCAGGCTGAGGCGGCGTAATGGCCTTCCACCTCGGACTCACGTTCGCCGTCGCGGTTCTGCTGGCGAGCGGAGGCGGGTCGGGGAATGGCGAGACCTATCTCGGCGAGGCCTCGGACTCAAGTATCGAAATGGCGGCGTGGCGGGCGACGCAGGCTTTGCTAGCCGCGCGCGGCCAGGCCCCGGACAAGGTGCTGGTGCGGTACATGCGGGCGCCGATGTGCGACGCGGCGGCTGACGCTTCGCCGACCCCGGGCGCCGCGGTCGGCGAGGTGATCGGGGGTGATCCGGCGCTTCCGGGCTGTGCCGCGAACAACGCCACCCGTCGCCCCCTTGTCTGCGACGCCGGGCAGCCGACGCTGCCGCTGTGGAGGCAGACCCGACCGGCGGCCACCGTCCCGTGGACCGGCCTGCCGTGGACGATGGTGCGCGGCTACGGCTGCCCCGAGGACGTCGTCCCTCCCATGACCGCCGAGGACTTCCGCCGTCTGCCGCTGCCGGCCCCCACCTTGAACGTCCAGCCGGCCCGCAGCTGGGTGCTGGTCAACAAGGAGACGATCGTCTACACCGACCCCGCTGTGGTGCACCTGACGACGGACCTGCTCGGGTACCCCATGGAGGTCGAGGCCACCCCCAGCCGGTTCACGTACGACTTCGGTGACGGGTCGGCGCCGCTGATCACCACCAGCCCCGGCGCACCGTGGCCGCACCACGACACCAGCCACGTCTACCGCAGGCTCGGCACCCGGACCATCACCCTGACCACCACCTGGACGGGTCGGTACCGCGTGGTCGGCACCACCGTCTGGCACGACGTCGCCGGCACGGCCACCACCACCGCGACCAGCGCGCCCTTCGACGTCCAGGAGCTGCGCGCCCACCTGGTCGCCGGCACCTGCACCGAGCACCCGGACGACCCGGGCTGCGGCTGACGTCCCCGGGCAGTTGACCGCTCAGCGGGCACGCCGTCCGTCGTCCGCCGCGCGATGCGAGACTGCCAGCCGTGGCCACCGCGACTGCGACAGACGCCCTGGTCGCCGGGCTGCGCTCGGCGGTTCGTGGCGAGATCGACGACTCCACCCGCCGCCGCGCCGAGTTCTCCACCGACGCCTCGAACTACCGCGTCGTGCCGCGCGTCGTCGTCTTCCCGCACGACGAGGACGACGCCCTCGCCGCACTGAGCGTCGCCCGCGAGCTCGGCATCCCGGTCACGTCCCGAGGCGCCGGCACCTCGGTGGCGGGCAACGCGATCGGCCCCGGCGTGGTGCTCGACTGGTCGCGCCACGTCAACCGGGTGCTCGAGCTGGACCGGGAGGCCCGCACGGCCCGCATCCAGCCGGGCACCATCATGGCGACGCTGCAGCGAGAGGCGGCCCCGCACGGCCTCCGGTTCGGTCCCGACCCGTCGACGTGGACCCGCGCCACGCTCGGCGGCATGATCGGCAACAACGCCTGCGGCCCGCATGCCGTCGCGTACGGCCGGACCAGCGACAACGTGATCAGCCTCGACGTGGTGGACGGCACGGGTCGGCGGTTCACCGCCGGCGCCGGTGCCGGTGCGTTGGACGTGGTCGCCGGCCTCGATGCCCTTGTCCGAGCCAACTTGTCCACGATCCGCACCGAGCTCGGCCGGTTCGGCCGGCAGGTGTCCGGCTACTCGCTGGAGCACCTGCTGCCGGAGCGCGGCACCGACCTGGCCAAGGCGCTGGTCGGCACCGAGGGGACCGTGGTGACGGTGCTCGGCGCGACCGTCCGCCTCGTCCCGATGGCCGCCCAGCCGGTGCTCGTAGTCCTCGGCTATCCGGACATGGCGGTGGCGGCCGACGACGTCCCGGCGCTGCTGGCCCACGCCCCGCTGGCGATCGAGGGGATGGATGCCCGGCTGGTCGACGTGGTGCGCCGGGTCCGTGGTGCCGCGGCCGTACCGGACCTGCCGGAGGGCGGCGGCTGGCTGTTCGTCGAGGTGGGCGGCGAGACGCTCGACGAGGCGCTGTCGACGGCTCGTGCGCTCGCGGCCGATGCCGCCACCGACGCCGTCGGCCTGTTCCCACCTGGTCCCGAGGCGACCGCCATGTGGCGGATCCGCGCCGACGGTGCCGGCCTGGGCGGTCGGACGGCCTCTGGTGCACAGGCGTGGCCCGGTTTCGAGGACTCCGCGGTGCCGCCCGAGCACCTCGGCACCTACCTGCGAGAGCTGTCCGCGCTGATGCAGCGGCACGACGTGGACGGCATGGCCTACGGCCACTTCGGCGACGGCTGCGTGCACCTGCGCCTGGACATGCCCTTGGAGGACTCGGGCGCCCCGCTGCGCTCCTTCATGGAGGACGCCGCCGCCCTGGTGGCGTCCCACGGCGGGTCCCTGTCCGGCGAGCACGGCGACGGCCGCGCCCGCTCCGAGCTGCTGCCGGTGATGTACTCGCAGGACGTCATCGGCCTGTTCGAGCAGTTCAAGGCCCTGCTCGACCCGAAGGACCTGCTCAACCCCGGCGTGCTGGTCCGCCCCCGGCCCATCGACGCCGACCTGCGTCGCCCCGCGGCGCACCGGCTGGGTGCTGTCGGCTTCTCGTTCGCGCACGACGACGGCGACCTGACCACAGCCGTGCACCGCTGCGTCGGCGTCGGCAAGTGCCGGGCGGACAACACGGCGGCCGGCGACTTCATGTGCCCCAGCTACCAGGCAACGCACGACGAGAAGGACACCACCCGCGGCCGTGCCCGCGTGCTGCAGGAGCTCGCGAACGGCCGGCTCGTCTCCCGCGGCTGGTCGGCACCGGAGGTCCGTGAGTCGCTCGACCTGTGCCTGGCGTGCAAGGCGTGCTCGTCCGACTGCCCGGCTGGGGTCGACATGGCCCAGTACAAGTCCGAGGTGCTGCACCGGACCTACCGGCACAGGCTGCGCCCCGTGTCGCACTACGTGCTCGGCTGGCTACCCCGCTGGACGCGGCTGGTGACCACCGTCCCCGGCGTGTCCTCCCTGGTCAACGCGGCGCTGCGGATCCGGCCGCTGGCCCGCACCGTCCTGCGCGCCGGCGGTATGGACCCCCGCCGCCAGATGGTGACCTTCGCCGACCGGCCGTTCCGGGCCTGGGCCCGTGCCGAGGGCCGCGACCAGGTGGTCGTCGCCGGCACGCCTCCGCCGGCCGAGCGGGCGGCCCGTCGTCCGCCCGTCCTGCTGTGGACCGACTCGTTCAGCGACTCGCTCGCCCCCGACGTCCCGCGCGCGGCGGTCGCGGTGCTGCGCGCCGCCGGCTACGAGGTGATCGTCCCGGACCACGACGCCTGCTGCGGCCTCACGTGGATCACCACCGGCCAGCTCGACGGCGCCAAGGACCGGTTGCGTCACCTCCTCGGAGTGCTGGCGCCGTTCGCGGTCAACGGCATCCCGATCGTGGGTCTGGAGCCGAGCTGCACCGCGGTGCTGCGCTCCGACCTGCAGGACCTGCTTCCCGACGACCCCCGCGCCGCCGCCGTCGCCCGGTCCACCCACACGCTGGCCGAGCTGCTCACGGCACCAGCGCCGATCGGTCCGGGCGACCGCTGGACGGTGCCGGACCTCTCCGACGTCACGGCCGTGGTGCAGCCGCACTGCCACCACCACGCGGTGATGACGTGGACGGCCGACCGCACCCTGCTGCGCGACGCCGGTGCCCAGTTCTCCGAGCTCGCCGGGTGCTGCGGCCTGGCGGGCAACTTCGGCATGGAGGCCGGCCACTACGACGTCTCCGTCGCGGTCGCGGAGCACGCCCTGCTGCCGGCCCTGCGCGCCGCCGCCCCCGGCGACGTGTACCTGGCCGACGGCTTCTCGTGCCGCACCCAGGCCGACCACCTCGCCGGTGTCCAGGGCGTCCACCTCGCCCAGCTCCTCGCGTCCCACCTCCCCACGAGCGCCCCCGCCGACGCCTGACCCCACCACCCCGCGGTGCTCGGCGCCGCGGGAGGTGCCGAGCCGCGTGGCGATTCGGCCGGCGGGACCCGACTCGGTCATGCGGCAGCCGCGGGTTCTCGGCACTCCGGCGGTGGGTGGACGGGGGCGGATCGGCGGGGGAGGGTGGGCACATGCTCGTCGCCTTCTCCGTCTCCCCGATGGACACCGGGGACTCCGTGTCGCACGCCGTGGCCGAGGCCGTCCGGGTGGTCCGCGAGTCGGGGCTGCCCAACCGGACCGACTCGATGTTCACCACCATCGAAGGGGAGTGGGACGAGGTGATGGACGTGGTGAAGCGCGCGACGGAGGCCGCCGGCCGCGGGGCCGGCCGCGTGGCGCTGGTGCTGAAGGCCGACATCCGGCCGGGCCACAGCGGCGAGATCGACGGCAAGGTGGCGCGCGTGGAGCGGCTGCTCGGCGAGTCTGGCACCCCGGCCTGACGCGCGGTGGGTGCGGCTGCTCGGCGAACGGGGCACCGCGGGCTGACGGAGGGGTCGCCTCCGCCTGACGCGAGACCCGCTCGTGAGGACCCCTCCGGGCGGGCGGCCGGCGGCTGAGATTCGCTCGGACGGAGCAGCGTCGCGCCGCGGCTGGGACAGGGTGCTGTGGGATCCTTGGCCGACGCCGTGGCGGACGGTGAGAAGGGCCCCGGGGGCGATGCCGATCTTCGAGATGGACGACGGGCGCGCGCGCCTGCTGCAGCCGATGCAGCCACTGGCGTCCTCGTTCGTCACCGAGCTGCGGGGTCTGCTCAACGAGCACCTGCCGGTCGTCGTCGGCGAACCCCTGTTCCGCGTGCGGTCCCGTGCCGTGCTGCCCGAGCACGCCGACGGGCCCGAGCTCCTGGCGCTGGACGCGGCCGGCAACCCCGTGCTGGTCGAGGCGATGCAGGTGGTGGACGACGACGCCCTGGTCACGCTGCTCCGGCACGCCGGCACCGCGGCACGGCTCACTGCCGGCGACCTCGCCCGGGCGTACCACGCCGACCCCACCCGGTTCACGGTCGACTACGCGGGCTTCCGCGAGCAGGTCTCGTTCCACCCCTCCACCACCGACCGCCCGCACGTGCGCGTGGTGCTGCTGTGCGCGGAGGTCGCCGCCGAGACGGCCGATGCGCTCGGCGCGCTGCGAGCGGCCGACGCCCGCATCACCGTGCTGCAGGTCGGTGTGATGCGCGGCTCCGACGACCGCCGCCTGCTGGACGTGTCCCCGCTGGCGCTGCACGAGCGGGACCGTCGGCCCGTCGAGCCGACGGCGCTGCGCCTGGTCCGTGCGGCGGTCGGCGGGGTGCCGGACGAGCGGCTCGGGGTCGGCGGCGAGTGGTCGGCGCCGGTCCGGGAGGACCGGGTGTCCACCGCACCGATCCCCACCCCGCACGAGACGCCGCTGCCGGCCGAGACCACGGTTCCCGCCCAGACCGCGTCGCCCGCCGAGACGTCGCTCCCGACGCCGCCGCTGCCGGCGGAGACGTCGCTCCCGACGGCGCCGTCGGTGCCGCCACGCGTGACGTCCCACCGGGCACCGGCGGACCCCACCAGCATCGACCTGTCCTTCCCCACCGATCCGGTGCTGCCGTACGCCGGCGCTCCGGCTCCGGCCCCCGTTCCGGCTCCGGCCCCTGTTCCGTCACCGTCGGCCGGTGCGACGACGTCGTCCCCTGCACCGTCCGGTCTCGCCACCGCAGGCGCCGCACCGGCCGGTCGCGAGCGGCCCGCACCCCCGACGTATGCGCCCGTGGAACCACCCGCACCGCGCCTCGAGGCGCCGCCGGAGTTCCTGCCGGCTGGCGGCGACGCACGGCCGTCCGCCGCGGCGTCGGCGTCGCGCGGCGCCGAGCTGCCCGACCGGCAGTGGCCCGTGCCCGAGCTGACCAGCCTGGCCAAGCGTCGGCAGGCGGTGACGCTGCTGGTGTGGGTGCGTGAGCGGCGTGGGCAGCGGTTCGAGGCGATGCTGCGCGCCGACGGGTTGATCCAGCTGCCCGACGGGTCCGTGTTCGCCGACCCGGACGCCGCGGCAGCGCGCGCTGCCGGCGTTGACGGGTTGGTGGACGGGTGGCGTGCCTGGCGCCTCGGTGTCGGTGGCCCCACGCTGGCCGACGCCGCCGGTCGCTGAGGTCGCCGGTCGCTGAGGGTCTCGGTCAGGACCAGCCGTAGGCCGCGAGCCAGCGGTCGATCTCGGCGTAGAACCGGGCCCGGACCGGTGGTGCGGACAGCGTGAGGTCGTGCAGCCCGTCGGGGATGCGGACGACGGTCACCACCGGACCGAGCTGCACCGCTCGACGCGCGACCAGCTCGACGTCCAGCACCACGTCCGACCTCCGCATGTCCTCGCTCCAGCGCGGGCTGATCACCGTGCGGGCCGAGGCGAGCGTGAGGATCGGCGCCGGGATGTGCAGCCCGCGTGCGACTGCGGCGTGGCCGACGATGATCGCGTTCAGCCACCCGGCACGGACCGGGAACGACGGCACCGGCCGCCAGGTGTCGTCGTACTCCCACTCGCCGTCGGGTGCCCGCAGCGTCCGGGCGTAGTAGCCGGGGTCGATGCTCGGCAGGGGCGTCTTCGGCTGGTACCGCGCGAGGCGGCCGATCGCGGGTGCCGAGATGTGCCGCACCACGGACGACCCCTGCAGCTCCAGCCAGGGGCTGTTCAGCACCAGCCCGGCCAGCGCCTCGGGATGCCGCTCGGCCCACAGTGCCGCGACCAGACCGCCGGTCGAGTGCGCCATCACCATGATCCGCGCCGCGTCCCCGTGGTCGGCGCGCAGCACGGCGAGGGCCGTCTCGAGGTCCTCGTCGTACACCCGCAGGTCGTCGACGTAGCCCGGCGTCTGGTGCTCGCGCAGCGACCGGCCGTACTTGCGCAGGTCGAGGGCGTAGAACGCGGCGCCGGTCGCGTGCCAGAACCGCGCGAGCTCCGTCTGGAAGAAGTAGTCGGACCAGCCGTGCAGGTAGAGCACCACGCGGGACGGGCGCACCGGCTCCTCGGTGGGCGGCGCGTAGCGGACGAGCGTGGCGACCACGTCGCCCTCGTCGTCCGGCGTCAGGTGCAGCGTGCGCGCCTCGAACCCGTCGCCCAGGACGTCGGGGAGCCAGCGGCTCACGGGGTCACGACGATCTTGCCGAACTGACCCCCGCCCGCCAGCCGTGCCAGCGCGTCCGCCGCCTGGGTCAGCGGGTACGTGCGGTCGATCACCGGGCGGACGCCGGTGCGGGCGCAGAACGCCGCGAGCCGGGCCAGCTCGTCACGCGAGCCCATGGTCGCGCCGATCACGGAGATCTCCTGGAAGAACAACCGGTTGATGTCCATCCGGGCGGGCTCGCCGGTGGTGGCCCCGACGACCACCACCGTGCCGCCCGGCTTGACCGACCGCATCGTGTGGGCCCACGTCGCCGCGCCGACCGTCTCGAGCACCAGGTCCACCCGACCGATCCGCGCGCCCGTCTCCACCGCCTCGGCGGCACCGAGCTGTAGCGCACGCTCCCGCTTGCCGGCGTCCCGGCTGGTGACCACCATCTCCAGCCCGGCGGCGGCGCCGATCACGACGGCCGCCGTCGCCACCCCGCCGCCCGCGCCCTGCACCAGCACCCGCTGACCCGGCGTCGCACCGCCGCTGCGGAACAGCGACCGGTAGGCCGTGAGGTACGCCGTCGGCAGGCAGGCGGCGTGCTCCCACGACAGCTCGGCCGGCCTGTCCACGAGGTTGGCCGTCGGGACGAGCACCTGCTCGGCGAGCGTGCCCTGGTAGCGCTCGGACAGCAGGCTGCGCGGCTCGTCGGCCGGCACCGCCTGGCCGGTGGGCGCGCCGGCGCCGCCGATCACGCCGTGCACGATCACCTCGCGCCCGTCGGGTGTGGTCCCGGCGGCGTCGGTGCCGAGGATCATCGGCAGCCGATCGGCCGGGAGCCCCACGCCGCGCAGCGACCACAGGTCGTGGTGGTTCAGCGACGCGGCCTTGACGGTCACCACGGTCCAGCCGTCCCGCGGCTGCGGGTCGGGACGCTCACCGACCTCGAGGGTGCCCAGCGGGTGGTCGGCGTCGGACCGGGCGGCGTACGCGGCGAGCATGGGTGTCACCGTAGTGACTGCCGGGGTGGTGACCGGTCGGACGCGGGCCGGCGGTCAGCGTTCCTCGAGGTCGTAGGCCAGCATCAGGGCGCGGGTCAGCTCGCGCTCCTGAGCGGGTAGGAGGTACCCGACGACCCGGCCCAGCGCCTCGACCGGCACGGTCACGACGTTGTCACAGCTCACCACGCACTCGTGGTCGATGCCGTTCGCCGGTCCCAGGCGGACCTCCGTCGACAGGCCGCGGATCGTCGTCGTCACAGGGGCGACCGTCACGTGCTTGAGGTGTGGCCGGACCAGCTCTCGTGTGAGGACGAGGACGGGGCGCCGCTTGTCCAGCGTGGCGAGGTGGATCGGGCGCATCAGTCGAGGGTCGTGTGGTGCGCGCCCACCCAGCCGATGAGGGCGTCGAGGTCGTCGTCGGCAGCGCCGCCGGCCAGGATCGCGATGTCCCGCTCCGCCAGCACGCGGCGGAGCTCTCGCTCGAGCGCGCGCTCGACGACGGACGCCCTGCTCCGCTCGTGTCCTCCGGCGACCAGGGAGTCCACCGCCGAGACGAGCTCGTCCGGAAGGCGCACGGTGATCTGAACCGTCATCCCGCCACGGTATCGCGAACGGGATTCACCCCGGGTTCACAGCAGGGGCAGCATCCGGCCGAGGTCGGGGACCGCGTCGGAGGCGAACCGGGGGTGCAGCGCGCGGGCGAGCGCGTCGACGTCGTAGGGCACCCGTCCGGCGGCGAGCCGCAGCCAGAGCCGCGCGTCCGCGACCTCGAGGTCCCAGCCGCCGCGCGCGACGACGATGGCGAGCAGCTCGTCGGCCACCAGGCGCAGGGCCTCCGGGTCGACCGGGTCCGGCGCCGCGTCGGCGCCGCGCACGCGCCGAACCGAGCGGAGCAGGTCGTCGGCGTGCACGACGAGCTCGAGGATGCGGGAGACCAGCATGGTGCTCAGCAGCACCGGCGCCCGGCGACCCTGCACGACGATGTCCTCGGGACCCAGCGCCTGCGCCTCGTGCAGCGCCGCGGTGGCCCGGGCGTCGGCCCACACCAGCGGCGCGTCCTCGATCTGCCGGGCGATGATCCGGGCGGTCTCGGCGATGTCCTCCGCGCGGTCGGGGTAGCCGCCGAGGTACTCCGCGAACGTGGCCGGCACGGTGCCGGTGTCCGCCGGGACGCAGATCGCCAGGGCGTCCATGGCGCGTGCGAGGTGCGCGACGAGCTCCGCGACGGTCCAGCCGGGCAGCACCGACGGCTCCCCCCGGACGTCGTCGCCGACGGCGTCGCCGACCCACGCTCGGACGCGGTCCCACTGGCGGGCCAACGTGTCGGTGAGCAGGGCGATCTCGGTGGCGGGCAGCGGCATGCCCTCATGCTGCAGTCGACGGGCGAGGACCGCTCGCCGGGTCCGCCGACTGGGCAGATGTCCAGCACGGGTCCAGCTCGGGTCCGGCACGGCGGTCACGCCCAGGGCATAAGGGCTTGCGGTCGTGTCAGTGGGGTGTGGAACGCTGACGGCGAGCGTGAACGGGGGTCTCGCTGCCGGGGTCCCCGCCTGCCCGTGGACACCTCGACCAGCCCACCGTTTCCCCTGGAGACACCCGTGCTCGCACGACTGCTGTGGCGCTACCTGCGCCCGTACCGACCGCTGCTCGCGGGTGTGCTGGTGTTCCAGCTGGCCTCCGCGCTGGCGATGCTCTACCTGCCCAGCCTCAACGCCGACGTGATCGACAAGGGCGTGGCCGCGGGCGACACCGGCTACATCTGGCGCACCGGCGGCTTCATGCTCGCGGTGTCGCTGGCCCAGATCCTGGCCGCGATCATCGCGACGTACCTCGCGGCGCGCGCGTCGATGCAGCTGGGGCGGGACATCCGTGACGAGGTCTACCACCAGGTCAGCGGCTTCTCCGAGCGCGAGATCTCGCAGTTCGGCGCCGGCTCGCTGATCACGCGCAACACCAACGACGTCCAGCAGGTGCAGATGCTGGCGATGATGGGCTCGACGATGCTGGTCAGCGCCCCGCTGCTGGCGATCGGCGGGATCGTGATGGCCCTGCGGCAGGACGTCGGGCTGTCCTGGATCATCGCGGTCGCCGTGCCCGCGCTGCTGATCATCGCCGGGCTGGTGATCAGCCGGATGGTGCCGCTGTTCCGGTCCTACCAGCTGAAGCTCGACGCGGTGAACCGCATCATGCGCGAGCAGCTGACCGGCGTGCGGGTGGTCCGGGCCTTCGTCCGGGAGACCATCGAGGCGGAGCGGTTCCGGCTGGCGAACACCGACATCATGGTGGTCGGCCGCAAGATCGGCTCCCTGTTCGTCGCACTGTTCCCGCTGGTCATGCTCGTGCTGAACGTCACCGTGATCGGCGTCATCTGGTTCGGCGGCATCAAGGTGAACGAGGGGCAGGTGCAGATCGGCACCCTGCTGGCGTTCATGCAGTACGTCGGTCAGATCCTCATGGGGGTGCTGATGGCGTCCTTCATGACGGTGATGCTGCCGCGCGCCGCCGTGTCCGCCGAGCGGATCAGCGAGGTGCTGGCCAGCCGGTCGACGCTGACCGAGGCGGCCGAGCCGGTGCACCTGCTGCCCACCCCGGGCGAGGTGACGTTCACCGACGTGACGTTCTCCTACCCCGAGGCCGAGCACGCGGTGCTGTCCGGCATCTCGTTCACCGCCCGCCCCGGGCAGACCGTCGCCCTGATCGGCTCGACCGGTGCCGGCAAGACGACGCTGGTGTCGCTGATCCCGCGCCTGTTCGACGCGACGGGCGGCACCGTGCGGGTCGGCGGTGTCGACGTCCGGGACGCCCACATGGAGACGCTCTGGTCGCAGATCGGCCTGGTGCCGCAGCGGCCCTTCCTGTTCGCGGGGACCGTGGCGTCGAATCTCCGTCTCGGCCGCGACGACGCGACGGACGCCGAGCTGTGGAAGGCGTTGGAGATCGCGCAGGCGAGCGACTTCGTCGCGCAGATGGACGGCGGCCTCGACGCCCGCATCGCGCAGGGCGGCACCAACGTGTCCGGCGGTCAGCGGCAGCGGCTCGCCATCGCGCGGGCGATCGTGCGCCGGCCGGCCGTGCTGATCTTCGACGACTCGTTCTCGGCGCTGGACCTCGCCACCGACGCACGCCTGCGGCAGGCGCTGTGGCGCGAGCTGCCCGAGGTGACCAAGATCGTCGTCGCCCAGCGCGTCTCCACGGTGACGGACGCCGACGCGATCCTCGTGCTCGAGGACGGGCACATCGCCGGTGCGGGCACCCACACCGAGCTGCTCGCCACCAACCAGACCTACCGCGAGATCGCGGAGTCCCAGCTCGCTGTGGGGGCCGGCGCATGAGCAACCAGACCTTGACCGAGGACGAGAAGCTCGAGATCGAGCTCGGTGAGCAGGCCCGGCTCGCGTCCGACACGTTCGGCGCCGCCGTCGCGCCGGGCAAGGCGGACCACTTCAAGGAGTCCTTCACCCGCATGCTGGGGCTGCTGGCCCCGTACAAGCTGGCTCTGGTCGCCGTCACGCTGATGGGCGCGGCCGGCGTGGTGCTGACCGTGCTCGCGCCGCGGGTGCTGGGCCGGGCGACGGACGTGGTGTTCACCGGCTTCGTGTCCCGGCTGCTGCCGCCCGGGATGACGCAGGCCCAGGCGGTGGCGGGTCTGCACGCGCAGGGTCAGGACCGGCTGGCCGCGATGGTGGCGGCGATGGACCACCTGGTGCCCGGCGCCGGCGTCGACTTCGACCGGCTCGGTCGGCTGCTGCTGACGGTGCTGGCGCTGTACCTCGCCGGTGCGCTGCTGACCTGGGGCCAGGGCTTCGTCATCAACGTGGTGATGGTCCGGGCGATGTGGCGGCTGCGCGAGCAGGTCGAGGAGAAGATCAGCCGGTTGCCGCTGGCGTACTTCGACCGCGTGCAGCGCGGCGAGCTGATCTCCCGCGTCACCAACGACATCGACAACATCACGCAGACCATGCAGCAGTCGCTGTCCGGCGCGCTGACCTCGGTGCTGACCGTGATCGGCGTGCTGGTCATGATGTTCTCGATCAGCTGGAAGCTGGCGCTGGTCGCCCTGGTGTCCCTGCCGTTGATGGGCGTGATCTTCGGGATCATCGGCCCGAAATCGCAGAAGGCGTTCGGCATCCAGTGGCGCAAGGTGGGCCGCCTCAACGCCCGCGTCGAGGAGTCGTTCTCCGGGCACGCGCTGGTCAAGGTGTTCGGCCGCCGCGCCGAGTTCCAGCAGCGGTTCCGTGCGGAGAACGAGGAGCTGTACCAGGCGTCGTTCAGCGCGCAGTTCCTCTCCGGGATCATCTGGCCGGGGATGTCGTTCGTCGGCAACCTGACGTACGTCGGCATCGCGGTGCTGGGCGGGCTGATGGTGGCCAACGGGTCGATGCGGCTGGGCAGCGTGCAGGCGTTCATCCAATACGCCCAGATGTTCAGCCAGCCGCTGTCCCAGCTCGGCGGCATGGCCGCGGTGGTGCAGTCGGGCACGGCCTCCGCCGAGCGCGTGTTCCAGCTGCTCGACGAGGACGAGCAGAGCCCCGACACCGTCCCCGCGCCGGCACCGGCGGACGGTGACGGCACCATCGAGTTCGAGCACGTGCACTTCTCCTACAGCCCCGACCAGCCGCTGATCGAGGACCTGTCGTTCACCGTGCACCCGGGCCAGACGGTCGCCATCGTCGGCCCGACCGGTGCCGGCAAGACGACGCTGGTGAACCTGCTGATGCGGTTCTACGAGCTGGACGGCGGCCGCATCCTGGTGAACGGCCAGGACATCGCCACGCTGACCAGGCACGACGCCCGTGCCCGCACCGGCATGGTGCTGCAGGACCCGTGGCTGTTCGCGGGCACCATCACCGAGAACATCCGGTACGGGCGGCAGTCCGCCACGGACGAGGAGGTGCTGGAGGCCGCGCGGGCCACCTACGTCGACCGGTTCGTGCACTCGCTGCCGCACGGGTACGACACGGTGCTCGAGGAGGATGCCGCCAACCTGTCCGCCGGGGAGAAGCAGCTGCTCACCATCGCCCGCGCGTTCGTCGCGCAGCCCTCCGTGCTCATCCTCGACGAGGCGACCTCCTCGGTGGACACCCGCACCGAGCGGCTGCTGCAGCGGGCGATGGCGACCCTGCGGGAGGGTCGGACGTCGTTCGTCATCGCCCACCGGTTGTCCACCATCCGCGACGCCGACCTGATCCTGGTGATGGAGCACGGCGCGATCGTCGAGCAGGGCACGCACGATGAGCTGATCACCGCGATGGGTGCGTACTACCGGCTGTACCAGTCGCAGTTCGCGGGGGCGGCGGTGGAGGCCGACGCCTGACCCTCAGCGACGACGTCCGCGTCGAGCGTCAGCGGACGCGGACGTCGTCGCCGAGGAAGTCCGCGACCAGCGCGCCGACCTGGCCCTCCTCGATGAGGAACCCGTCGTGCCCGTACTCGGAGCGGACGTAGCGCACGGGGCCCGCCCCGCGGATCCCGGCGGCGATCCGCTCGGACTGCGCCGGCGTGAACAGCCGGTCGGAGTCGACGGCCACCACCAGGGCACGCGCCGTCACGCCGGCCAGCGCCGCCTCGACCCCGCCGCGGTCGCGGCCCAGGTCGTGGGTGATCATCGTGCGGGTCAGCGTCACGTAGGTGTTCGCGTCGAACCGCCGCGCCAGCTTGTCGCCGTGGTGGTCGAGGTACGACTGCACCGCGAACCGCCCGCCCTCGAGCGGCTCCTCACCGCCCTGCGGGATCCGCCCGAACCGCTCGTCGAGCTCCCGTGCCGACCGGTAGGTCTGGTGCGCGATCTGCCGGGCGATGCCCAGGCCGACGTGCGGGCCGGCGCCGTCGGGCGCGTCGTAGTAGTCGCCGCCGCGGTACCCGGGGTCCGCAGTGATCGCCGCGAGCTGGGTGTGGAACCCGGCGATCTGGTCGCCGGAGGTCTGGGCGCACGTGGCGATCGCCGCGACGGCCGCCACGCGCTCGCGCGCGGACACGGCCCACTCGAGCGCACGGTGACCGCCCATGGAGCCGCCGATCACCAGCGCCCACTGGTCGATGCCGAGCAGGTCGGCGAGCCGCACCTCGGCAGCCACCTGGTCACGCACGGTGAGCAGCGGGAACCGGCTGCCCCACGGCCGCCCGTCCGGCGCGAGCGAGGCCGGACCCGTGGAGCCCTGGCACCCACCCAGCACGTTGGGCGCGACGACGAAGTACCGGTCGGTGTCGATCGGCGCACCGGGTCCGATCAGGGAGGACCACCAGCCCTCGGTCGGGTGACCGGGGCCGGCCGGACCGGTGACGTGGGAGTCGCCGGTCAGCGCGTGCAGCACCAGCACCGCGTTGTCGCCCGACGGCGACAGGGTGCCCCACGTCTCGTAGGCGAGCCGGACGGCCGGCAGCCGGCCACCGGACTCGAGCGCGAACGGCCCGAGGTCGGCAAACCGGCGGTTGCCCACCGGGTCACCCTCGCGCCAGGCGGCCGTCGCGCGCACCGGCGGCCGCAGCGCCGGGGGGATGCGGCTGGTGGACGACGCCCGCCCGCCCGCCGACCGGTGGGCACGGTCGGCGGACGGGCGAGGCGTGTCGGCACACATGGGGTCAGGCGCCCTTCGCCGCGCGGAAGCCTGCCTCGAGGTCGGCCAGGATGTCGTCGATGTGCTCGATGCCGACGGCGAGCCGGACCAGGCCGGGCGTGACACCGGACAGCGCCTGCTCCTCGGGCGTGAGCTGGCTGTGCGTCGTCGACGCCGGGTGGATCACCAGCGACCGGACGTCGCCGATGTTCGCCACGTTCGAGTGCAGCTCGAGCGCCGAGACGAACGCCTTGCCGGCCTCCGCACCGCCCGCGATCTCGAACGCCAGCACCGCACCGGCACCGCGCGGCGCGTACTTCAGCTGGTTCGCGTGCCACGGGGAGGACTCGAGCCCGGCGTAGTGCACGCCCAGCACGTCCTCACGGGCCTCCAGCCACTCGGCGACCTTCTGGGCGTTGGCGACGTGCCGCTCGACGCGCAGCGACAGCGTCTCGATGCCCTGCGCGATGAGGAACGCGTTGAACGGGCTGACCGCCGAGCCGAGGTCGCGCAGCAGCTGCACGCGGGCCTTGAGGATGTAGGAGAGGTTGACGCCGAACGCGCCCCCGACGCCGAGGTCCCGCGCGAACACCAGGCCGTTGTAGGACGGGTCCGGGGTGTTGTAGTTCGGGAAGCGGTCGGGGTGCTGCGCGTAGTCGAAAGACCCGCCGTCGACGATCACGCCGCCGATCGCCGAGCCGTGCCCCCCCAGGTACTTGGTGGCCGAGTGCACGACGACGTCGGCGCCCCACTGCAGCGGGTTGATCAGGTACGGCGTGCCGACCGTGTTGTCCACGATCAGCGGGACGCCGTACTCGTGGGCCACCCCGGCCACCGTCTCGATGTCCAGCACGTCGGACTTCGGGTTGGGGATCGTCTCGGCGTAGAACAGCTTGGTGTTGGGCCGGATGGCCGCGCGCCACGACTCCGGGTCGTGCGGGTCGTCGACGAACGTCGTCTCGATGCCCAGCTTGGCCAGCGTGTAGTGCAGCAGGTTGTACGTGCCGCCGTACAGCGACGGGCTGGCCACCACGTGGTCACCGGCCTCGGCGACGTTGAGGATGGCGAACGTCTCGGCGGCCTGCCCGGAGGCGACCAGCAGGGCGCCGACACCGCCCTCGAGGCTGGCGACGCGGTTCTCCACGACCTCCTGCGTCGGGTTGCCGATGCGGGTGTAGATCGGGCCGAGCTCCTTGAGCGCGAACCGGTCGGCGGCCTGCTGCGCCGAGTCGAACACGTAGGACGTGGTCTGGTAGATCGGCAGGGCGCGGGCGCCCGTCGCCGGGTCCGGCACCTGGCCGGCGTGGATCTGGCGGGTCTCGAAGCTCCAGCTCTCGTTGCTCATCGTCGTGCTCGCTCCTGGTCTTGGTCCTGGGTGGACGGGCTGGGTGGACCCGGGACAGGAGTGCAGCCGACGACCGTCCCGGAGGTGTTGCTCGGGGGTGTGGCGCACGTGCGAGCCGAAGCTCAGGCGGGGGAGCGTCCCTGGGAGGGGCGCGACCGGCCCGCGGGCACAGCCGAACGTGCGCTGGTCAGCGACACATTCGGCGGGACATGGCTGGGAGCCTACGGTCTCTGTCCCGGCCCGTGGAACCGACGTCTCACCATTCGGACGGCACCTGTCCACGAACGGCTGCGGCGACTCGTCGGCCGCGCTCTCGCGTCGATCGGGTGAACTCCGTCCCCGCGGGCGAACCTCACCTGGACAACCGTTCATCTGGTTGCCCGTGAGACCGATCTTCTAGACGTGGACCGGTGGTGGAAGGGCTACCTGCTGGTCGTCGCAGCGTTGGCGACGGCCTGGGTCCTCGTGCCGTCCGTGCTCGCCCAGGACGTGCTCTACCAGGCGATCGGCCTCCTCTCGGTGGCGGCCGTCGTGCTCGGCGCCGTCCGGCGGCAGACCCGCTGCCACCGTGCGTGGTACCTCCTCGCGCTGGGACAGCTGATGCTGGTCCTCGGCGACGGGATGTACGCCTGGTACCAGGACGTCCAGAACATCAACCCGTTCCCGTCGCCGGCCGACGCGGTGTACCTGTCGGCGTACCCGGTGCTGGCGGCCTCCCTGGTGATGCTCACGCGGTGCCGTCGGACCGGCTGGGACCGCGGTGGCTGGGTCGACTCCGGTGTGGTCGTGGTCAGCCTCGGCCTGATCGCCTGGGTGGTCGTCGGCGCGCCCACCCTCGCCGAGCAGGGGCCGACGTTCCCCGCCCTGCTGTCGTTGGCGTACCCGGCCTGCGACCTGCTGCTGCTCGCCGTCGCGTCGCGGCTGTTCGTCGGCGCCGGCGCGCGGCCCACCGCGTTCCGGCTGCTGTTCTGCTCGTTGGCGGCGCTGATGAGCGCCGACGTGGTCTACACGCTGCTCGGCTCGGTGTCGAACCGCTGGCTGGACGCGACCTGGCTCACCTCCTACGTGCTGGCCGGCGCGGCCGCGATGCACCGCTCCGCCGGCGCGGTCTCGGAGCCGTCCGTGGAGACCAGGACGATGTCGACCCGCCGGGTGGTGGGCCTGCTCGGCGCGCTGCTCGTCGCCCCGGGCATCGAGGGCGTGGAGCACCTGATGGGCCGGGAGCTCGACACCTGGCCGCTGATCGCCGGCTACGCCGTGCTGACCACGCTGGCGGTCGCGCGGCTGCAGCTGGCGCTGGTCGAGGCGAGGGCGGCGGCGGCCGAGCGCGCCGTGGTCCTGGACCGGCTGGCGCACGAGGCGACGCACGACGCGCTGACCGGCGCGATGAACCGGGCGAGCACGCTCGCCGAGGTGGAGAAGGCGCTGGCCGACGTGCGTCCGGGTGCGCCCGTCGGGCTGCTGTACGTGGACCTGGACCACTTCAAGCAGGTGAACGACACGTTCGGCCACGTGGTGGGCGACGAGGTGCTGCGCTCCGTGGTGGCGCGGATCCGCGAGGTGGTGCGGCCCGAGGACGTCGTCGGCCGGATCGGTGGCGACGAGATCGTCGTGCTGGTGCGGGCCGTGCCGTCCCAGCGCGCCCTGGTCGACATGGCCAGCCGCATCGTCGCCGCGGTGGAGCGGCCGCTCCGGCTCGAGGGTCAGCCGCAGGCGCTGTGGCTGTCCGCCTCCGTCGGCGTCGCCTTCTCGCACGAGGGGATGGTCGATCCGGACGACCTCGTCCGGGAGGCCGACGCCGGGGCGTACCAGGCGAAGGCGGAGGGCCGGGCGCGGGTCCAGGTGTTCGGCGAGGAGCTGCGCAAGGAGCTGACCGAGCGTGCCGACGCGGAGGCGGCCGTCCGGCACGCCCTGGTCGCCGGCGAGCTGGTGATGCACTACCAGCCGCTGCTGGAGCTGAGCACCGGCTCGGTGGTCGGCTACGAGGCGCTGGCACGGTGGCAGCGGCCGGGCCACGGCCTGCTCCCGCCGAGCGAGTTCATCCCGCTGGCCGAGAAGAGCTCGCTGATCTGCGACATCGGGCGGTGGGCGCTGTACGAGGCGATGGCGCAGGCCGCGGCGTGGGACCGCGAGGGCCGCCCGCACGTGCACATGTCGGTGAACGTGTCCGGGCGGCACCTGATGTCCGCGGTGATCGTCGACGACGTGGTCGGCGCGTGCGTCGCCGCGGGGGTGGCGCCCGAGCGGCTCGTCCTGGAGGTGACGGAGACCGTCCCGCTGAGCTCGCCGGTGATGCAGGCCCAGCTGACGACGCTGCGCCGGCTCGGGGTCGGGATCCACATCGACGACTTCGGCACCGGGTACACCTCGATCGGCCAGCTGCGGAACCTGCCGGCCTCCGCGCTGAAGATCGACCGGAGCCTGATCGCGCTGGACGACGTCGGCAGCCGCGAGCTGGTCGCGCTCGCGGTGCACGCCGCGCACAGTGCAGGCCTCCAGGTGGTCGCCGAGGGCGTGGAGACGGCGGCCCAGATGGTGGCGCTGCGGGCGATGGGCTGCGACCTGGCCCAGGGCTTCCACATCGCCCGTCCGGCACCCGCGGACGAGGTCTCCGTCAGCCTGGGGGCCCGGTACCGCACCGAGCTGGAACCGGCGGTGTCCGATCCGTCCCGAACCACACCTGTGTGACTTCTGATGCCCGTGTGACAGATGTTCACTTCTGGGATCTGCGCAGGTAGCGTGCGTGACGCACCCCCGGAATGAGCACCGGTGCGCGGCCGCGCGGCCGCCACCAGATCGAGGCGAGACAGCTCGTGACACCCGCACCGCGGCCCCACCGAACCGCCCGGCGATCCCGCCTCGCGCTGACGTCGGCGGTGCTGGCGACCCTGCTCGTCCTCGTCGACCAGTCCGGGGCGCTCGCCGACCCGTCGCCGTCGCCGACACCCCCGTCCGCCGCCGACGTGCAGAACGCCCAGGCCGCGGTGCAGGCCGCCAAGGGGTCCGTCGCGCAGATGGAGGTGCGCCTCGCCGAGCTGTCGGTGGTCGGCGACCAGGCGGACGTCGCCGTGCAGGTGGCCGGCGAGAAGTACACCCAGGCGCTGTCCGACGCCCAGAACGCGCAGACCGCCGCCGACCAGGCCGCCCAGCGCTCCACGCAGGCGGCCGCCGACGCGGAGACCGCCCGGCGGGACCTCGTCGCGCTCGCCCGGCAGATGGCCCGGTCCGGCGGTGGCGCCGACCTGCTCGAGGCCGTGCTGTCCGCCGACGGGTTCCAGGACGTCGCCCAGCGCACCGCCACCCTCACGCACCTGACCGGCAAGGCGGACGAGACCGTCCAGCGGTTCCGCGCCGCGACGCTCGTGGCCGACACCCTGCGCGACCACGCCGCCGCGGCCGCCACGGAGGCGTCGGCCGCCAAGGACACCGCCCAGCAGGCGCTCGACGCCGCGCAGAAGGCGTCCGACGACGCGCAGGCGCAGATCGCCGCGGCGTCGACCGAGCGGGACCAGCTGATCAACGCCCTGGCCGTCGCGCAGCAGACGTCGGCGACGGTCGAGCGGGCCCGGCAGGACGCGCTCGACGCCGCACGTCAGCAGCGGGAGAACGCCGCCGCGCAGGCCGCGCGCATGCCCCCGGCGTCGGCCCAGCCGACGACCACGCCGCCCACCGGCACCCCGCCGGCCGGCGGCACCACCGCCCCACCGGCCACGACGCCACCGGCAGGCACAGGCAACGGCGGCACGTCGGGCGGCACCACCGCCCCTCCCGTCACCACGCCACCGGTCACGACGCCTCCCGTGACGGCACCGGTCACCAACCCGGTGACCCCGCCGCCCACCCCACCGGCCAGCGACCGCTACGGCCTGGGCACCGGGGTCTCGCGCGGGTCGGCCGGACAGGGTCAGGCGGCCGTGTCGTGGGCCGAGGGGCAGGTCGGGCTGCCGTACATCTGGGGCGGCGTCGGGCCTGACGGCTTCGACTGCTCCGGCCTGACGATGAAGGCCTGGTCCGCGGCAGGCGTCGGGATCAACCGCACCGCGGCCGACCAGTACAAGCAGGTCCTCAAGATCAGCTACTCGAGCATGCGCCCCGGTGACCTGATCTTCTGGTCGTCCGACACCACGGACGCCGACCAGATCTACCACGTGGCGATGTTCGTCGGCGGCGGGCAGATGGTGGAGGCCGCCAGGCCTGGCGTGCCCATCCGGATCACCTCCATCCGCTGGGCGGGCACGATGCCGTACGCCGGTCGCCCCTGACGCACCCCCGTCCCACGCGGTAGCGCGCGCACGAACGACGAAGGCCCGCACCCACCATCCGGTGGTGCGGGCCTTCGAGCGCTCGCCGTGCGCGTGCGTCAGTGCGCGTAGTACCCCGCGTCGATCGCCCGCTGCCGCGACCGCTCGATCTCGGCCTCCGCGTCGGCACGGCCCACCCAGTGGGCGCCCTCCACCGACTTGCCGGGCTCCAGGTCCTTGTAGACCTCGAAGAAGTGCTGGATCTCCAGGCGGTGGAAGTCGGACACGTCGTCGATGTCCTGCCGCCACGCCGCGCGCTGGTCGCCCATCGGCACGCACAGCACCTTGTCGTCGCCGCCCGCCTCGTCGCGCATGCGGAACATGCCGAGCGCGCGGCACCGGATCAGGCAGCCGGGGAAGGTCGGCTCCTCGAGCAGTACCAGCGCGTCGAGGGGGTCGCCGTCCTCGCCGAGGGTGCCCTCGATGAAGCCGTAGTCGTCGGGGTACCGGGTCGAGGTGAAGAGCATGCGGTCCAGGCGGATACGGCCGGTCGCGTGGTCGACCTCGTACTTGTTGCGCTGTCCCTTGGGGATCTCGATCGTGACGTCGAACTCCACAGCTCTCCTCCGCGCGCGCCCGGCGGCAGGCGCTGGTTCGTAGTCGGTGCACAAGTCGTCGCGCGGCGCCGTGGCGCCCCGGCTCTAGGACAGTAGTCTGACGCACCGGCGGCGGGCAGCCCGCCCTGAGGTGCGGTGCGGTGTCACGGCCGCGACCGCTGCCGTGACAGCGGGCGCACGGGAGCGACGGGAGAGCATGGCCAGGACGGCTCGGGTGGTGGGCACCAGCATCCTGGTGGTGGTCCTCGCCGGAGCCGCGTACGTGACGGCCGACGCGTACGACGTGGTGCCGGGTGTGCTGACCCTGGCGCCGCCCGGGCCGACGGCCTCGCCGTTCCCCGTGGCCCCCGGTGCCCTGCTGCCGGTGGCGAACCCCGCGTCGCTCGCCCCGCTCAAGGCCCTCGACACCGGCGCCCCCGTGCCGTCGACCGCCGCCGTGCAGGCCGCGGTGAACGCGTTCGCCGCCGACCCGCGGGTGGGACCCAGCGTGGGTGTCCTGGTCACGGACGCCGCGAGCGGGAACGTCATCGCGGAGCACGACTCGGCGAGCCCGCACGTCCCGGCGTCCACCGCCAAGCTGGTCACGGCCGCCGCCGCCCTCGGCACCCTCGACCCGGCGTCCACGCTGCCCACCCGGGTGGTGGCGGGCGCCGGCGGCTCGATCGTGCTGGTCGGCGGCGGGGACATGCTGCTCGCGCCGGGCGCGGGTGACCCGAACGCGGTCGACGGGCACGCCGGCCTGGGCGACCTGGCGGCGCAGGTCGCCAAGGACCTCAAGCTGACCGGGACCACGACGGTCCACCTGTCGGTGGACGACTCGCTGTTCAGCGGCCCGGCGACGTCCCCGGGCTGGGACCCGAGCTACCTGTCGAACGGGTTCGTCGCCCCGGTGACGCCGATCGCCGTGCACGACGCGCGGGTGCACCCCGAGGTCGAGTACTCGGTCCGCTTCGGCGACCCCACGATGAACGCCGCCACCGTGCTGGCCCAGCGGCTGACGGAGGCCGGCATCACGGTGCAGGGTGCGCCGTCGCGCGGCACCGCACCGGCCAACGCCCGGGTGCTGGGGGAGGTCCGGTCGGCACGGCTCGACCAGGTGGTCGGCTACTTCCTGGACAGCTCCGACAACACGATCACCGAGGTGGTGTCGCGCCTGGTCGCGTTGCACCAGACGCTGCCCGGCAGCTTCGAGGGGGGCACCCAGGCGGTGCTGCACGCCGTCTCCACGCTGGGCGTGGACGTCAACGGCGCGCACCTGGTCGACGCCTCCGGCCTGGCGGCCGGCTCCGCGCTGCCGCCGACGCTGCTGGTGCACCTCCTCAAGCTGATGGTCGACGGCTCGCACCCGGCCCTCACGGAGGTCGCCACGGAGCTGCCGATCGCCGGCCTGACCGGCACCCTGTTCGACCGGTTCACGCAGAGCGACGCGCGCGGGCTGGTGCGCGCCAAGACCGGCAGCCTGCCCAGCGTGACGTCGTTGGCCGGCTCGGTGATCACCGCGGACGGCCGCCAGCTGCTGTTCGCGGTGCTGGCCGACCAGACCGGCGCCGTGGGGCAGGACCCGCCCCGGCGGGCGCTCGACGCCTTCGTCAGCGGCCTGGCGGCGTGCGGCTGTCGCTGACGGGCGTCCCGGACGGCCTGGCGCACCGGGTTAGCGTGAGCGTCATGGTGGACGACGACAGCGCGGGCCTGGTCGACTGGAGCGCCGCCGCCAGGGTGGCCGGCCGTCTGGCGCCCCCCGGACCGACCGCCGACCGCGCCGAGCTCACCGCCCTGGTCACGGAGCTGCGCGACGCGGCCGCGCGGGCCGGCGTCCCGGTGCTGGAGACCACCGGCATGCGCCCCGCGGACGGGCGGCCGGCGGAGCAGCTCGCCCGGGTGCTCGTCGTCGACCGTCCCCGTTGGGCCCTGGCCAACACCCAGGTGTTCGCCTCGCTGCTCGGCCCGCTGTCCCGGCACGCCGACGGCCGCCCCGTCGTGGTGCCGCCCGCCGCCCGGCAGGCCGCCGCGGCGCAGGTCGGTGGCGTGCTCGCCCTGCTGGCCGGCAAGGTGCTGGGCCAGTTCGACCCGTTCAGCGGGCCGGAGGGCCGGTTGCTGCTGGTGGCGCCCAACGTGCTGGCGGTGGAGACGGCGATGGGCGTGGAGCCCGCCGACTTCCGGCTGTGGGTGTGCCTGCACGAGCTGACGCACGCGCTGCAGTTCGCGGCGGCACCGTGGCTGGCGGACCACCTGCGGAGCCGGGCACAGCTGCTGCTCGGCGACCTCGCACCCGGCACCGGTCGGCTCGAGGCGCAGGAGCTGGTCGAGGCGGTCGGCCGGGCGCTGGCGGGCGGGCGCGGTGGCGGGGTGCTCGGCCTGCTCACGCCGGCGCAGCGGGCGGTGTTCGACGAGGTGGGCGCCGTGATGGCGCTGCTCGAGGGTCACGCCGACGTCACCATGGACGAGGTCGGGCCGGCGGTGGTGCCGACCGTCGGCCGGATCCGCACGGCGTTCGAGGCCCGCCGGGACGCGAGCGCCTCCGCCGGCGGCCTCGAGCGGCTGCTCCGCCGGCTGCTCGGCATGGACCTCAAGCTGGCGCAGTACCGCGAGGGCGCCGCCTTCGTCCGCGGGGTGCGGGCCCGCATCGGCACGGAGGGCTTCAACACCGTCTGGACGTCCGCCGGCACCCTTCCCACGGCTGCCGAGATCGCCGACCCCGCGGCGTGGGTCGCCCGCGTCCGGCCCTGAGCGCGTGACCGGCCCCTCGGCCGCCGTCGCGGCGGTGCGGCTGGCGGTCAGCCGCGAGCTGGCGGACCTGCCGGCCGGCGCGCTGGTGCTGGTCGCGTGCTCGGGCGGTGCCGACTCCCTGGCGCTGGCGGCGGGCACGGCGTTCGTCGTCGGACGTGCCGCGCGGCACGCGGACGAGGCCGGGGGAGTGCCGCCGCTGCGGGCCGGGGCGGTGGTGGTGGACCACGGGCTGCAGGACGCGTCGGCCGCGGTGGCGGCTCGTGCCGCGGAGCAGTGCCGCCGGCTGGGACTCGATCCCGTGCTGGTGGTCCCGGTCGACGTCGGCGGCCCCGGAGGCCCCGAGGCCGCTGCGCGGGACGCCCGCTACGCGGCCCTCGAGGAGGCGGCGCGGCGCACCGGTGCCGCCGCGGTGCTGCTGGGCCACACGCTCGACGACCAGGCCGAGACCGTGCTGCTGGGGCTCGCACGGGGGTCCGGGGCCCGCTCGCTGGCGGGGATGCCGACGCGCCGCGGCCCGTTCCGCCGCCCGCTGCTGCAGCTGCGCCGCACCGACACCGCCGCGGCGTGCACCGCCCAGCGGCTGGTGCCGTGGCAGGACCCGACCAACGCCGCCGTGCCGGACGGCCCGCGCCGCAGCCGCGTGCGGCACCAGCTGCTGCCGGCGGCCGAGCGGGTGCTCGGCCCCGGGGTGGTGCCGGCCCTCGCGCGGACCGCCGAGCAGCTGCGGGAGCAGGCGGACGCCGTCGACGAGCTGGCCGGCCGGCTGCTCGCCGATGCGGCGTCCCGCAGGACGCCGACGGCCGGCTGGGACGTCGGCACGCTCGCGGCCGCGGTCCCCGGCGTCCGGCGGGCCGCGCTGCACGCCGCGGCGCTGCGCGCGGGCTGCCCGCCGGGCTCCGTCACCCGCCGCCACGTCCTGGCGCTCGACGCCCTGCTCGTCGACTGGCACGGGCAGGGCCCCGTGCACCTGCCCGGCGGGATGGTCGGCGTCCGGGAGTGTGGCAGGCTCGTCCTCACCGAATCCCCCTCCCCTTCACGACAGGAGTAGCCGCGGTGGACGCTGCCGACATGGGAGCCGACCTGGAGCGGGTGCTCCTCACGCAGGAGCAGCTGCACGACCGGCTGGACGAGCTCGCGGCGCAGATCGACGCCGACTACGCCGGCAAGGACCTGCTGCTGGTCGGGGTGCTCAAGGGCGCCGTGATGGTGATGGCGGACCTGGTGCGCCGCCTGCACCTGCCCGTGCAGATGGACTGGATGGCGGTCTCGTCGTACGGCTCGGGGACCAAGTCCTCCGGTGTCGTCCGCATCCTCAAGGACCTCGACGCGGACCTGACCGGCCGCCACGTGCTGATCGTCGAGGACATCATCGACTCCGGCCTGACCCTGTCCTGGCTGCTGTCGAACCTGCGCTCGCGCGGACCGGTCAGCGTCGAGATCGCCACCATGCTCCGCAAGCCGGAGGCGCTGAAGGTCGACGTGCCCGTCAAGTACGTCGGCTTCGACATCCCCACGGAGTTCGTCGTCGGCTACGGCCTGGACTACGCCGAGAAGTACCGCAACCTCCCCTTCGTCGGCACCCTGGCGCCGCACGTCTACGCCGGCTGAGACGTCGCTGAGGGCGCTGAGCCCTGCGCGAACAGGGCGGACCGGGCCGCGGGACCGTCAGATTCACCATGTACCGTCGAGGCCAGCAGCCCTGCGACCCGGAGGATGAGGGGCCCGGCCCCGATCGCCCATGAATCTCAAGCGCCTCGCCCGCGGACCCGTCGTCTGGGTCGTCATCGCCCTGCTGCTGATCGTGTTCGCGTTCAGCGCGCTGCGGGTCCCGACCGTCCAGCGGATCGACACCTCGGACGGCCTGGCGCTGCTCAAGGGCGGCACGGTGGACCAGGTGCGCATCGTCGACACCGCCCAGCGCGTCGACATGACGCTGACGCAGGACTTCAGCAAGAACAACCACGACTTCGGCAAGCAGGTGCAGTTCTTCTACGTCGCGCCGCAGGGCCCCACCGTGGTGGACGCCGTGCAGAGCGCCAACCTGCCGAAGGGCTACACCTCGGACGGGCCGGCGGTCTCGTCGTGGTGGAGCAGCCTGCTGTCGCTGGTGCTGCCGTTCGTGCTGATCCTCGGCGCCTTCTGGTTCCTCATGTCGAACATGCAGGGCGGCGGCAACCGGGTGATGAGCTTCGGCAAGTCGCGCGCCAAGCTGGTGAGCAAGGAGTCGCCGCAGGTCACGTTCGCCGACGTGGCGGGCGTCGACGAGGCGGTCGAGGAGCTGCAGGAGATCAAGGAGTTCCTCTCCGAGCCCAGCAAGTTCCAGGCGGTCGGCGCCAAGATCCCCAAGGGCGTGCTGCTGTACGGCCCTCCGGGTACCGGCAAGACGCTGCTGGCCCGCGCGGTCGCCGGTGAGGCGGGCGTGCCGTTCTACTCGATCTCCGGCTCGGACTTCGTCGAGATGTTCGTCGGCGTCGGCGCCAGCCGCGTGCGCGACCTGTTCGACCAGGCCAAGCAGAACGCGCCGGCGATCATCTTCGTCGACGAGATCGACGCGGTCGGCCGGCACCGCGGCGCGGGCCTGGGCGGCGGGCACGACGAGCGCGAGCAGACGCTGAACCAGATGCTCGTCGAGATGGACGGGTTCGACGTCAACGCGAACGTCATCATGATCGCGGCGACCAACCGGCCGGACATCCTCGACCCGGCGCTGCTGCGCCCCGGCCGCTTCGACCGCCAGGTGTCCGTGGAGCCGCCGGACCTGAAGGGCCGCGAGCACATCCTGCAGGTGCACGCCAAGGGCAAGCCGATGGCGCCGCAGGTGGACCTGACCGCGGTGGCCCGCCGCACGCCTGGCTTCACCGGTGCGGACCTGGCGAACGTGCTCAACGAGGCGGCGCTGCTGACCGCCCGTTCGAGCGCCAAGATCATCGACGACCGCGCGCTGGACGAGGCGATCGACCGCGTCGTCGCCGGCCCGCAGAAGCGCACGCGCGTGATGAACGTCAAGGAGCAGAAGATCACCGCGTACCACGAGGGCGGCCACGCCCTGGTGGCGGCGGCGCTGCGGTACACCGACCCGGTGACCAAGGTGACGATCCTGCCCCGCGGTCGCGCCCTCGGCTACACGATGGTGATGCCCACGGAGGACAAGTACTCCACCACCCGCAACGAGCTGCTCGACCAGCTCGCGTACGCCATGGGCGGCCGCGTCGCGGAGGAGCTGGTGTTCCACGACCCGACGACCGGCGCGAGCAACGACATCGAGAAGGCCACTGAGGTGGCCCGCAAGATGGTGACGCAGTACGGCATGAGCGCCTCGCTCGGCTCGGTGAAGCTGGGCCAGGAGTCCTCCGAGGTGTTCCTCGGCCGCGACGTCGGCCACCAGCGCGACTACTCCGAGTCCGTCGCCAGCCGCATCGACGTCGAGGTCCGGGCGCTGATGGAGAAGGCGCACGACGAGGCGTGGGAGATCCTCGTCGAGTACCGCGACGTGCTGGACCGCCTGGTGCTCGAGCTGCTCGAGAAGGAGACGCTGAACGCCGAGCAGCTGCGCGAGGTGTTCCACGACGTCGTCAAGCGCGAGCCGCGCGAGGTGTGGCTGTCCAGCGAGGAGCGTGCGGTGTCCGAGCGCGGTCCCGTGATGACGCCGGCCGAGAAGGCCGCGCTGAACGGTCACGACGTGGTGCCGCAGGACGAGGCCGCCGCCGCGACCCACGAGCACCCGCCGGTCGAGGTGGTCGAGGTGCCGCCGAACCGGACGCCGGACACCCCGGGCCCCACCGACACGACCGGGCGCCTCTGAGATGGGCGACCGCGCCGTGGGCCCGCCGGTCGAGGACGACCTGGCGGACGACGAGACCCCCGAGCAGCGTTCGGTGATCGGACCGCTGGTCGACGGCGGCCGGGCCGTGCGCCCGTTCGACGCCGCCCGTGCGGAGGCCGCCGTCCGCGAGCTGCTGATCGCCGTCGGCGAGGACCCGGACCGCGAGGGGCTGCTCGACACGCCCGCGCGGGTCGCCCGCGCCTACCGCGAGACGTTCGCGGGCCTGTTCCAGGACCCGCGCGACGTGCTGACCACCACGTTCGACGCCGGTCACCAGGAGATGGTGATGGTGCGGGACATCGCCGTGTACTCCACGTGCGAGCACCACCTGGTCCCGTTCCACGGCGTCGCGCACGTCGGCTACATCCCGGGTGCCGACGGTCGCATCACCGGCCTGTCCAAGCTGGCCCGGGTGGTCGAGGTCTACGCCCGCCGCCCGCAGGTGCAGGAGCGCCTGACGTCGCAGATCGCGGACGCCCTGGTCGAGGTGCTCAACCCCGGCGGCGTGATGGTGGTGCTCGAGTGCGAGCACCTGTGCATGTCGATGCGCGGCGTCCGCAAGCCCGGTGCCCGCACGGTCACCTCCGCGGTTCGGGGTCAGATGCGCGACGCCGCCACCCGGGCCGAGGCGATGGCCCTGGTGCTGGGTCGCTGACCCGTGCACCGGCCTGCGTAGGGTGACGCCCGTGAGCACCGGCGCGCGCGGCGGCCCGGCGTCCCTGGCACACCTCGCGGACGGTGACCGGACGCTGGTGATGGGCGTCGTCAACGTCACGCCCGACTCGTTCAGCGACGGCGGACGGTGGTTCACCACGTCGTCGGCGGTGGCGCACGGCCTGCAGCTGCTGGCCGACGGCGCCGACCTGCTGGACGTCGGTGGCGAGTCCACGCGCCCCAACGCGCCGCGGGTGCCGGTGGACGAGGAGCTGACCCGGGTGCTGCCGGTGGTCCGGGAGCTGGTGGCGCACGGTGCGACGGTCAGCGTGGACACCACGCGGGCGGTGGTGGCGGAGCAGGCGGTGGACGCGGGTGCGCTGCTGGTCAACGACGTGTCGGGCGGTCTGGCCGACCCGGAGATGGCGGCGCTGGTGGCGCGCACCGGTGTGGCGTACGTGGCGATGCACTGGCGCGGGCACGCCGACGTGATGGACGCCCACGACCGGTACGACGACGTGGTGGCCGACGTGCTGGCCGAGCTGCGCACCCGGCTGGCCGAGCTGCGCGCCGCGGGCGTGCGGGACGAGCAGGTGGTGCTGGACCCGGGACTGGGCTTCGCCAAGGCGGGGGCGAGCAACTGGCCGCTGCTGGCGCACCTCGACGTGCTGCAGGCGGAGGGGTTCCCGGTGCTGGTCGGTGCCAGCCGCAAGCGGTTCCTCGGCCACCTGCTGGCGGGACCGGACGGCGAGCCGGTGCCTCCCGCGGAGCGGGACGGGGCGACGGCGGCGATCAGCGCGCTCGCCGCGGCGGCCGGGGTGTGGGCCGTCCGGGTGCACGAGGCCAGGGGCTCGGCCGATGCGGTGCGGGTCGCCGCGGCGTGGCGCGCGGCCGGGGGCGGCGGCAGGGACGGGATCGGGCACGATGACGTGCACGACGAGACGGTAGGAGGCCCGCGGTGAGCGGTGAGCAGCCGGTGGTGGACGACGCCGGGCGCGAGCTGGACCGGATCCGGTTGACCGGCATCACGGCCACCGGCCGGCACGGGCTGCTGCCCGAGGAGCGGCGCGACGGTCAGCAGTTCCTCGCCGACGTCGTCGTGCACCTGGACACCCGGCGCGCCGCCGCCCGGGACGACCTGGCGTACTCCGTCGACTACGGCCGCCTGGCGCAGGAGGTGCACGCGGTGCTCGCCGGCGAGCCGGCCGACCTGATCGAGACGGTCGCCGAGCGGATCGCCGCCACCGTGCTGGCCCATCCCGGCGTGCTGGCCGTCGACGTGGCGGTGCACAAGCCGCAGGCGCCGATCACCGTGCCCTTCGGCGACGTCGTCGTCGAGATCCACCGGGACCGGCGCAAGCTGCCGGCCGCCGAGCCGTACCGCGCGCAGCAGGGGACGGGTGAACCGCCCACCGCCAGCGCCGCGACCCGTGCCGCCGCCCACGCCCACCCGCGCACGGCACCCCTGCCGCTCGCGGAGACGCCGGCCGCCGTCCCGCTGCCCGAGCCGTCCTCGGCGCGGGCCCCGCACGCACCGAGCGCACCGCTCGAGATCCCGACGTTCGCCGACGTCGTCGGTCCCGAGGCCGCCGCCCTGGCGGCCGCGATGCTGCCCGGCACCACGGCGCCGGGTGCCGCGGTGCCCGGGGTCGCCATGCCGGCCGTCGCGGTGCCCGGGATGGGGACGGCCGAGCTGGCCGCAGCCCCGGCCGAGCCGTCCGACGCGATCGCCGTGCCGTCGTGGGAGCCCGTGATGGCCGTGCCGGACGACGTCTCGGAGACGACGGTCCTGCCCCGCACGCCGGCCGACGCACCCGAGCCTGCCGCGTCCGAGCCGGCCGAAGCCGTGCCCGTCCTCGTCCCCGTCCCCGTGCCCGCAGCCCCGGCGCCCGGCGACGCGCTGGACCAGCGACCCGCGACGGCGGTGGACGTGGTGCTCGCGCTGGGCTCGAACCTCGGCCCGTCCCAGGAGACACTGCGCGAGGTGGTCGCCGAGCTGGGCCAGCTGCCCGGCCTCGAGGTGGTGAAGGTCTCGCCGCTCGCGCGGACGGCACCGGTCGGCGGTCCCGAGCAGCCGGACTACCTCGACGCGGTGGTGCTCGCCCGGACCACCCTCGCGCCGCGCGAGCTGCTGCACGCCCTGCAGCTGCTGGAGGACCGGCACGGCCGGGTGCGGCTCGAGCGGTGGGGGCCCCGCACGCTGGACCTCGACATCGTGGTGTACGGCTCGGTGCTGGCCGTCACGGACGACCTCGAGCTGCCGCACCCGCGTGCCCACCAGCGCGCCTTCGTGCTGCAGCCGTGGGCTCAGGTCGACCCGACCGCGGTGCTGCCGGGGCTCGGCGGCGGCCCCGTCGCCCAGCTGGCGGACACCGCACCGGACCGGGACGGCGTGCGCTGGATGGCCCTCGACTGGTTGACCGCGCCGGTGCAGCACACCGGGTCGCTGGACGTCTCGACGCACGGGCCCTCGACGCACGGGCCCTCGGCGCAGGGGACGTCGGCGCAGGGGTCCTCGGCGCACGCACCCGGCGCGACCCCGACCCCCGGGGCTGCACCCCACGAGGACGAGGCCGACGACGACGCGGGACCCGCCTGGCCCTGGGGTCCGTGATGCGGCGCACCCGCTGGCAGAGCCTGCTGCTGGTCGCGCTCGTCGTCGGGGTGCTGGCGGCGTTGCTCACCACGGAGCTCGCACGCCGCGGCCCCGGCATGCCGACGGTGCCGTGGCTGGTGGCCGTGGTGGAGCTGCTGATCTCCGCGGTGGTGTTCTCCATGGGCTGGGCGGTGCGGCAGTTCCTGCGCGGGCACCGGCCGGACCTGGACCCGATCCGTGCGGCACGGACCGCTGTGCTGGCCAAGGCCGCGTGCTACACCGGCGCCCTGCTGGTGGGCTGGTACGGCGGTCAGCTGGTGGCGCTGCTGCTCTCCCGGGACCTGCCCGGGACCGGCCCCCAGGCGGCTGCGGCCGGTGTCGCCGCGGGCGGCGCGCTGGTGATGGCGGTGGTCGGCCTGGTGGTGGAGTGGTTCTGCCGCATCCCGCCGCCGCAGGACGAGCAGCGCCAGGAGCACGGCGGCGCGGAGCCGGACCCGTCGCCGAGCTGACGTCCCGGCCGCAGGCGTTGCGGCCGATGCTTGGATGGCCTCATGACCAGCTCCGGCCCTGTCCCGACCGACGCCCTGTTCCAGCCGGCGGACATCGTCTGGACACCTGTGTCGCCCCGGCTGGCCGGTGCGCGGCTGACGGTCGCGGCGATCGTCCTCGTCCCGCTCCTCCTCGCTGGCGTCGTGTGGGCGGTCCTCTCCGGGGCAGCCGCGGTGTGGATCGCGCCTGCCGCGGTGCTGGCCGTCGGGGTGTGGATCGGGTGGCTGGTGCCGCGGCAGGTGCACGCCGTCGGCTACGCCGAGCGCGCGGACGACCTGCTGATCCGCCGCGGCATCATGTTCAAGACCCTGGTCGTGGTGCCCTACGGCCGCATGCAGTACGTCGACGTGAACGCCGGACCGGTGGACCGGGCCTTCGGCATCGCGGCCGTCCAGCTACACACCGCCGCACCCAACACGGACGCCTCGATCCACGGCCTGCCGCCCGAGGAGGCCGCACGGCTGCGTGACCGCCTCGCCTCGCGCGGCGAGGCGCGGCTGGCGGGCCTGTGAGCACGGCCGAGACGCCCTCGGTCGCGGGCCCGGCGCCCGTCACGGCGGAGGCCGTCGGCGAGGACGCCTACGCCTGGCGGCGGGTGCACCCGATCACCCCGCTGCTGCGCGGGTGGAAGGCGCTGGTCGCCGTGCTCGCGATCTTCGCGGCGCAGGCCGGTGACAACGTCCGCAACCTCGCGCACCTGCTTGGTGGGCGCACCTGGCTGGCGCTCATCGGCGTGCTGGTGCTGGTCACCGTGGTGAGCCTGGTCTACTCGGCGTTCGCGTGGCGCGCGATGCGGTTCGCCGTCACGGACGAGGCGGTGCACCTGCGGCAGGGCATCGTGTTCCGGCAGCAGCGGCAGGCCCGGCTGGACCGGCTGCAGGCGGTGGACGTGGTGCAGCCGCTGCTGGCCCGGCTGGTCGGCCTGTCGGAGCTGCGGCTGGAGGTGGCCGGCGGCCACGGGTCGGCGGTGTCGCTGTCGTTCCTGCGGGAGGACGAGGCAGACGCGCTGCGCGCCGACCTGCTGGCGCTCGCGGCGGGCCTGCGTCGGCCGTCGGCACCGGCGACCGTGCCCGCGCAGCCCGGTGGCCCCGTCGTCGACCGGCTGCCCGGTGGGCCGCAGCACGGGGCGCCCCCGCCCGACCCGGCGGGTGCGGTGACCGGTCCTCCGCCACCCTCGTCGCCGGGCCGGCCGGGCCCTGCGCCGGTAGCAGTCCCAGCCCCTGCGTTCGCACCCGCCCCCGAGCAGCAGGTGTACGAGCTGCCGATGCCGCGGCTTCTCGGCTCGATCCTGCTGTCCGGTGGCACCGTCTGGCTGGTGCTCGGTGTCGTCGCGATCACCGTGGTGATCGTGGTGAGCGAGAGCATCGACGCCGCGTTCGGCGTGCTGCCGGCCGTGCTCGGCGCCGTCAGCTGGGTGTGGTCCCGGCTGAACGGCGCTGCCACGTTCCGCGCCGCGATCTCGCCGGACGGCATCCGGCTGCGGCACGGGCTCACCGAGACCCGCACCCAGACGGTCCCGCCGGGCCGGGTTCAGGCCGTCCGGCTGCACCAACCGCTGCTGTGGCGGTCCCGCGACTGGTGGCGGGTGCAGATCAACGTCGCGGGCTACGGCACGGAGTCCAAGGAGCGGGAGAACGAGGCGGTGCTGCACCCCGTCGCCACACGTCAGGAGGCGATGACGGCGCTGTGGCTGGTGCTGCCGGACCTCGGTGTCGGGGACCCGCAGGCGGTGCTCGACGCGGCGTTCACCGGCAGGGGCGACGACGGCGGGTTCACCCCGTCGCCGCGGGCCGCCCGCTGGGTGGACCCGATCGGCTGGCGGCGGCGGGGGGTGCTGGTGACGGAGCGTGCGCTGATCGTCCGGTCCGGCCGGTGGTGGAGGTCGGTCGAGGTGGTGCCGCACGAGCGCACCCAGTCGCTGGCCGTGCGGCAGGGGCCGATCCAGCGGGCGCTCGGGGTTGCAACCTTCGTCGTGCACTCCACGCCTGGGCCCGTCTCGCCGCGTGCGGAGCACCTGACCGAGCAGGCGGCGGCCGCGCTGCTGGACGAGCAGGCGGCGCGGGCCCGGCACGCCCGCCGCGCAGCCGGGCCGGAGCAGTGGATGCGGCGGGGCACGTCGTGAGCCGCACCGCATGAGCGCCCAGCCCGTGGACCCCGCCGCCCGCCCCGGTCGGCTCGGGGTCGGGGTGGTCGGCGCCGGCCGGGTCGGCGCGGTGCTGGGCAGCGCGCTGCGCGCCGCCGGGCACCCCGTGGTGGCCGTCAGCGCCGTGTCCCAGGAGTCGCGCGACCGTGCCGACGCCCTGCTGCCCGGCGTCCCGGTGGTCGACGTTCCCGAGGTGGTGCGCCGTGCCGAGCTGGTGCTGCTCGCGGTGCCAGACGACGCGCTCGCACCGTTGGTCGCCGGGCTGGCGGAGGTCGGGGCCTGGCAGGCCGGACAGCTGGTGGTGCACACCAGCGGCCGGTTCGGCACGGACGTGCTGACGCCGGCGCGCACCGCGGGGGTGATCCCGCTCGCGCTGCACCCGGCGATGACGTTCACCGGCACGTCGCTGGACCTCGCGCGGCTGGAGGGCTGCCCGTTCGCGGTGACGGCCCCGGCGCCGGTGCTGCCGATCGGTCAGGCGCTGGTCGTCGAGGTGGGCGGTGAGCCCGTCGTGCTCGCCGAGGACGCCCGTCCGCTGTACCACGCGGCCTTGGCGCACGGCGCGAACCACCTCGTGGTGCTCGTGGCGCAGGCTGCGCAGGCGCTCGCGGCGGCCGGTGTGGACGATCCCGGCCGGATGCTGCGCCCGCTGCTCGAGGCGGCGCTGGACACCGCCCTGCGGGCCGAGTCGGCCGGTGGGGCCGGGGCGATCACCGCGCTGACGGGACCCGTGCGACGCGGTGACGCCGGCACCGTCAAGCAGCACCTGGCGCAGCTGACCGCCCTCGGCGGACGCACCGGAGCCGTCGACGTGGTCGGGGGGTACCGTGCTCTCGCGCGCGCCGCCACGGCGCGGTCGCTGGCTGCGGGCCTTGTCGATGCCGCGGCGGCCGAGCGACTGCTCGACGTGCTGGCGGGCGCCCCGGACGGCCGGTCCCAGCCCGGCGACGGCGGCCCGCAGGAGGACTGATGACGGACAGCGCCCCGGTGCTGGTCCACGACGTCGCGCAGCTCTCGGCGGCGCTCGACGCGCCGGCACCCGACCGCACCGCGGCGCCGTACAACCGGGCCGTGGTGATGACGATGGGGGCGCTGCACGCCGGCCACCTGTCGCTGGTGCGCGCCGCCAAGGAGCTCGCGTCCCGCGTCGTCGTCACCATCTTCGTCAACCCGCTGCAGTTCGGTCCGGGCGAGGACCTGGAGCGCTACCCCCGGGACCTGGACCGCGACCTCGCGCTGCTGTCCGGCCCCGGCCTGCTCGGTGCGGGCGACGTGGTGTTCGCCCCGACGCCGCAGGTGATGTACCCCGACGGCGAGCCGTCCGTGCGCGTGTCGGCCGGGCCGATCGGCACGGTGCTCGAGGGCGCCGTGCGGCCCGGGCACTTCGACGGCGTGCTCACGGTGGTGCTCAAGCTGCTGCACCTGACGCGGCCCGACGTGGCGCTGTTCGGCCGCAAGGACGCCCAGCAGCTCGCCGCCGTCCGGGCGATGGTGCGCGACCTGGACGTGCCGGTCGAGGTGCGTGGCGTGCCGATCGTGCGGGACGACGACGGGCTGGCGCTGTCCAGCCGCAACGCGTACCTCAGCCCGGAGGACCGGCAGCGGGCCCTGGCCCTGTCCCGGTCGCTGGCCGCCGGTCGGGACCGGGCGGCCGCCGGCGGCGCCCCTGACCAGGTGCGTTCCGTCGTCCGCGCGGTTCTCGACGACGCCGTCGACGCCGTCGACTACGTCGGCGTGCTCGATCCCGACACCTTCACCGAGGTCCCCGACACCGCCGTCGGCACCGCAGTGCTGGCCGTGGCCGCCCGCGTGGGCGGTACCCGGCTGATCGACAACACCGACGTCGAGCTGATCGGACGCTGACCTGATGACCCTCGCCGAGACGGGCGCCCGCACGGCGCCCACCCGCACCGGTGTGCACGTCGCGACGCACCTGGCGGCACCGGAACCGGGCTGGACCACGCACGCGGACGCCGTCGTCGTCGGCTCCGGCGTCGCCGGCCTGACCGCGGCGCTCGAGCTGCGCACACGCGTGCCGCGCGTGGTGCTGGTGACCAAGGACGTGCTCGCCTCGGGCTCCACCGTCTGGGCGCAGGGCGGCATCGCCGCGGCGCTGGCGCCGACGGACTCCCCGGAGGCGCACCTGATGGACACGCTGGTGGCCGGTGCCGGGCTGTGCGACGAGCGTGCCGTGCGGGTGCTGGTCACCGAGGGCCCCGCGCGGGTGCGCGAGCTCGCGGCGCGCGGGGCGGTGTTCGACCGGGCGCCCGACGGCAGCATCTCGCTGGGCCGCGAGGGTGGGCACCTGGCCGACCGGATCGCCCACGCCGGTGGCGACGCGACCGGCGCCGAGGTCAGCCGGGCCCTCGTGGCGCAGATCGAGGCGGTGCGGGACGACCCGGGAATCGAGGTGCTGGAGCACGCCCTGGTCGTGGACGTGCTGACCGGCGCCCCGGTCGACGGGGGACGGCCCGGCCCGGTCGCGGGGGTCACGGTGCACGTGATCGGCGAGGGCAGCCGGGACGGTGTCGGGGCGGTGCTGGCACCGGCGGTGATCCTGGCGACGGGCGGGATCGGGCAGGTGTACCGCTCGTCCACCAACCCGGTGCAGGCCACGGGGGACGGCATCGCCGCTGCCCTGCGCGCCGGTGCCCGGCTGGGCGACGTGGAGTTCGTGCAGTTCCACCCGACGGTGCTGTGGCTCGGCTCCGGCGTGAAGGGGCAGCTGACGCTGGTGTCCGAGGCGGTGCGCGGTGAGGGCGCCCGGCTGCTGGACACCGACGGCGTGCGGTTCATGCCGCAGGTGCACCCGCTGGCCGAGCTGGCACCGCGGGACGTCGTCGCGCACGCGATCGTCCGCCGGATGGCCGCGACCGGCACCGACCACGTGTGGCTCGACGCGCGCCACCTCGGCGCCGAATTCCTGCGGCACCGGTTCCCGACGATCACCGAGCGGCTGGCCGACCACGGCGTCGACTGGACCACCGACCTGGTGCCGGTGGCCCCTGCGCAGCACTACTTCTCCGGCGGCGTGGTGACGGACCTGGACGGGCGCACCGCCGTGCCGGGCCTGTACGCGGTGGGGGAGGCGGCGTGCACGGGTGTGCACGGGGCCAACCGGCTGGCGTCGAACTCTCTGCTCGAGGGGCTGGTGTTCGCGCACCGGGCGGCGAACCACGTGGCCGAGGCGATCTCGTCCGGCACGCTGACCGTCGTCCCGCCGGTGCCGCGCCGGGGTGAGCCCGCGCTCGTGGCGGCCGCCGCCCGCGCGCGGGTGCAGCGGGTGGCGACGGACGGGTCCGGCGTGCTGCGCGACGCCGAGGGCCTGCGCCGCGCGCTCGACCGGCTGGGTCAGGTGGGCACCGACGCGTACGTGCCGCCCGAGGACGGTCGGGCGGTGGCCGAGCCGCAGCCGGCCGAGTGGGAGACGACCAACGTGCACCAGGTGGCCACGGCGATCACCGCGGCGGCGCTGCTCCGCGAGGAGACCCGCGGGGGGCACGTGCGGACCGACTTCCCGGTGCCCGACGAGGCGTGGCGGCTGCGTCAGGAGCTCGAGCTCGACGCCGACGGCATGCTCACGGTCACCCCGGTGACCCTCCCGTGACGGCGCCCGACGGACGCACCGCCGTGGCCGGTGCGCGGGGTGGTGCGGCAGGCGCGCCGCTCGGCGTCCTCCCCGGCGACCCGGGCCCGGACGGCTCGGCCGTCGAGCGCCTGGTCGCGGCCGCGCTCGACGAGGACCTCGGCGTCGCTCCCGGCCGGGACGTCACCACGCAGGCGACGGTGCCGCCCGACGAGGTCGGCACCGCGCGGCTGATGGCCCGCGCCGACGGCGTACTGGCCGGCGTCGTCGTCGTCCCGTCCGTGCTCACCCAGGTGGCCGACCGCCTCGCCCTGCCGACCCCGACCGTGACCGTGCACCTCCCGGACGGTTCCGCGCTGCACCGCGGCGACGTGGTCGCGGAGCTGACCGGTCCCGTCCAGGTGCTCCTGGTCGCCGAGCGGACCCTGCTCAACCTCGTCTCCCGCGCCTCCGGCGTCGCGACCCACACCCGCCGCTTCGCCGACGTGCTCGCCGGGACGGGCGCCCGCGTGCTGGACACCCGCAAGACCACCCCGGGCCTGCGGGCGCTCGAGAAGTACGCCGTCCGGTGCGGCGGCGGCACCAACAAGCGCATGGGCCTGTACGACGTCGCGATGGTCAAGGACAACCACGTGGTGGCCGCCGGCGGGGTCGCCGCGGCGGTGCGCGCCGTCCGTGACCGGTTCCCCGACGTGGCGATCCAGGTCGAGGCGGACACCTTGGACCAGGCGATGGAGGCGCTGGACGCCGGCGCCGACTTCCTGCTGCTGGACAACATGCCCGTCCCGGTGCTGACCGACGTGGTCGCCGCGGTCCGCGCCCGCGAGGCCGAGACGGGCCGTGTCGAGCTCGAGGCCACCGGCAACCTCACCCTCGACACGGCGGCCGCGGTGGCCCGCACCGGGGTCGACTACCTGTCCGTCGGCGCCCTCACCCACTCGTCCCCGATCCTCGACCTGGCCCTCGACCTCGACGCCCTCGCCTGACCGCACCGGAGGGATCGTCCAGCGCGGGCGCTCCGCGGAGCGGCCTGTCACGGACGGCTCGGCGGCGCGGACGATGACGGTCCACCCGCCGAACCCCCTCCGCGACGCGATGGCGGGTGCCACCATCGGCCCATGCCGACCGACGTCGCCCGCCCCATCTCCGCCGCGGAGCTGCGCTCCACGACCCTCCCGCTGGTCCGGTGGCGGCAGGGCTACGCCCTCGACCAGGTCGACGCCGCGATCGACCGGTGCGTCCGGGCGATCGACGCGCGCGCCCACGGCCTGCGCCCCGAGCTGACGGCCGACGACGTGACCGCCCTCCGCTTCGCCGCGACGAAGCTCCGTGAGGGCTACGACCAGGACGCGGTCGACGACCTGCTCGACCGCGTGGTCGCCGCACTGCGGTGACTGGGAAAGGCGACCCTTTCGCCTTCCACGGTGCCGTGGGGGAGGTGTGGCACGACCACGTGCTGGTGGGCCACGTGCGGATCGCGGTGCAGGACTGGACCACGACGCCGAGCGGCGGGGTAGTGGTCGAGCCTCGGTGGGAGCCGCGCGTCGAGTTCCTCCTCGCCTGGGCGAACCCGGCGCAGCACGCCGTGCCGTACGACGACGGGATCGACCGGGACATCCCGGCGGCGTTGGCCGAGCTGCGCTCGGGTGGCTTCACCTTGCGGGCCGTGCGCCACGAGGTTCTCTGGCTCGAGGGTGCGGAGAAGCGTGACGTCCTGGAAGAGGTCTTCGGTCTTCCGGGAGACGACCAGAGCTGACGAACAGGGCCGCCGGGGTTGCTCGGAGGCCGCTCAGGCCCTGAGCGGGTCGTAGGTGACGTGCCGGACGTGGGCGACCGTGCTGGTCGGGCGGCCGTTGCTGGTGGCGTAGACGCCGATCCACAAGCCGAGGAACCCGCCCGTGGCGACGCTGTCCAGCGTGCGGGCGTCGGCTGTGGCGACGTGGACCAGCACCTCGTCGTCAGTGCTCACCAGCAGCCGGTACTCCGGCCCGCGCGCCTCCACCGTGAGCGTCACGGCACCGGTGCCGGCGACGGGCGCCGAGCCCAGCGTCGTGTCGACCCCGCCCTGGCGGTGCACGGCCACGGCGCTGCGGCCGCCCGTGGAGCCGGTGACGAAGAACCGGACGTGGTCCGCCTCCGACTGCCGGATCGCCACACCCACCTCCTCGCCGAGCACGGCGGGGGCGTCGAGCACCGCACGGACGTCCACGTCCACGTGCTGCTGACGCAGGCCGAGGAAGGCCGGGGTGAAGGGGTCGGCCAGAGTCGTCGGCCGCATCGTCAGGTCCCAGCCGTCCTCGTCCGGCACGGCGAAGTCCGCCGCCGGGCGACGTAGCGACGTCCAGCGCAGGTCGTCGGGACGCACCACGCCCGAGGTCCCACCCTGCGAGGAGCCCAGCGGCCCACCGAGCGCGAACGGCACCTCGACCTCGTCGGGCACCCGACCCAGCCCCGGTGCGAAGACGGGCCAGCCGTCCTCCCACGTCACCGGCACCAGGAACGTCTCGCGGCCCAGCGGGTAGTGGTAGCCGCCGTAGGTCCGCATGCCGAGCAGCACGGCCCACCAGGTACCGTCGGCGGCCTGGACCAGGTCCGAGTGACCGACGCCGACCACCGGGAAGTCGCGGCCGAGGTGGCGGTGCGTCAGCACCGGGTTGCCCTTGTTGCCGACGTACGGCCCGGTGACGGCGTCGGCGCGCGCGACGGACACCGCGTGGTGGAACTCGGTCCCGGCCTCCGCGGCGAGCAGGTAGTACGTTCCGTCGACCTTGTAGAGGTGCGGCCCCTCGGCCCAGACGACGTCCTTGAGGGCGCCGTTCCACACCACCGTCTCCGGCCCCACGAGGCGCTTCGACTCAGGGTCGAGCTCACGGACCCAGACCTCCGTCTGGTCGTGCCACTGCGGCTCGCGCGCCAGCCGGGTGCCGTGCAGCCACACGCGGCCGTCGTCGTCGAAGAAGATCGACGGGTCGATGCCGTCGGCGTCCAGCCACACCGGGTCGGACCACGGCCCGGCCGGGTCGGTGGCGGTCATCAGGAAGTTGCCGCCGCGGGTGGCGTCCTTCTGGTCCACGAGCGTGCAGACGAGCCAGAACACGCCGTCGTGATGGCGCAGAGTCGGTGCGTACAGCCCGCCGGACGACGCGATGCCGTCGTAGTCCAGCTGCCCCGGACGGTCGACGACGTGGCCGACCTGCTCCCACGACACCAGGTCGCGGCTGTGGAACACGGGCAGCCCGGGCCAGTACTCGAACGTGGACGTGGCCAGGTAGTAGTCGTCACCGACCCGGCAGATGCTCGGGTCCGGGTGGCAGCCCGGCAGCAGCGGGTTGTGCACCGTGCCCGTGCGGGCGCTCACGCGCCGGCCAGCTTGACCTCGACCCAGCGAGAGTCCTCCCCGCTCACGCGGTGCACGTCGCCCGTCACCGCCACGACGGCGCGGCCGGTGGCGGAACCCGCCAGGGTGCGGTGTGCGACTGCCTTCTCGTTGGCGATCACGCCGCCGGTCGCCTCGTCGGTCCGCGCACCGGCACCGGAGGCGGCGGCGTGGGCGCCGACCCACACCTCGACGTCGCCGGGCTCGACGACGCGCACCAGCCGCCGGTCGGAGAACGCGAACCGCGTGGTCGGCACCAGGAAGGTGACGCGGACGGCCTCGCCCGGGTCCAGCTCGACGCGGGTGTACCCGAGCAGCTGCACCACGGGGCGGGTGATCGTCGCCTGCACGTCGTGACCGAACAGCTGCACCACGTGGCTGCCCGCCACCGTGCCGGTGTTGCGCACCGTGACGGCGGCGGTGAACGTGCCGCCCGCCTCGACGGCCGGGTCCACGACGAGGTCGTCGTACGCGAAGTCCGTGTAGGACAGCCCGAAGCCGAACGGCCGCAGCGGCGTCGAGTCGGCGGACGTGACGTCGGACGGGCCGCCGAGCACCGGGTGCAGGTAGGAGTACGGCTGCGCACCGGTGGACCGGGGGAGCGAGACGGGCAGCCGTCCCGACGGGTTGACCAGGCCGGTCACCACGTCGGCGATCGCCAGGCCGCCGCCCTCACCGGGGAAGAACGCCTGCAGCACCGCGGCTGGCACGGCGCCGGCGTCCGGGCCGCCGTCGAACGCCCAGTCCACCGCGTACGGCCGGCCGGTCAGCATCACCAGGACGACGGGCGTGCCCGTGGTGACCAGCGCCTCGACCAGCTGCCGCTGCACGCCCGGCAGCTCCAGGGACTCGGCGTCGTTGCCCTCGCCGACCGTCCCGCGCCCGAAGAGCCCGGCCTGGTCGCCGACGACGACGACCGCCACGTCCGACCCGGCCACGGCCTCGACCGCCGGCGCGAAGCCGGACGTGTCGTCCCCCTCGGGGTCGCAGCCGCGGGCGTACACCAGCTCGGAGCCCGCCAGGCCGGCCCGCGAGAACGCCGACCCGAGCCCCTCGAGCACCGTCGGGATCGAGAACCCCAGCGGCAGCTCCGGGTGGTGCGCCAGCACGTGGTTGGCGAAGGAGTAGCAGCCCATCAGCGCCTCGGACCGGTGCGCGTTGGGGCCGACGACGGCCACCCGCCTCGGCGTCGTGGTCCACCGGTTCAGCGGCAGCACGCCGTCGTTGGCCAGCAGCACCACCGACTCCTCGGCGAGCCGGCGGGCCAGCGCCTGGTGCCGGGGGGAGTCGAGGTCGATGTCCGTCGGCGGCTCGTCCTCGAACGTGTCCTCGTCGAGCAGCCCCAGCTGCTCCTTCTGGCGCAGCGCCCGCAGCACCGCCCGGTCCACCCAGGCCTCGTCGAGCTGCCCGGACCGCACGCGCTCCGCCAGCGGCGCCAGGTAGGCGTCGCCGGTCGGCAGCTCGATGTCGATGCCCGCCTGCAGCGCCAGCGCCGCGGCCTCGCCGCGGTCCGCCGCCACCTTGTGCATCACCTCGAGGAACGCGACCGCGAAGTAGTCGGCGACGACGACGCCGTCGAACCCCCACTCGTCCCGCAGCAGCGTGGTCAGCAGGTCGGCGTTGGCCGCCATCGGCACGCCGTCCACGTCGGTGTAGGAGTTCATCACCGACCGCACGCCGCCGTCGCGCACCGCCATCTCGAACGGCGGCAGGAACACGTCCGCCAGCTCGCGGGGCCCGGCGCTGACCGGGGCGTGGTTGCGGCCGGCCTTCGACGCCGAGTAGCCGACGAAGTGCTTGAGCGTCGCGTGCACGCCGGCGTCCTGCAGGCCCCGGACGTACGACGTGCCGACGGTGCCGACCAGGTACGGGTCCTCGCCGATGCACTCGTCGACCCGCCCCCAGCGCGGGTCGCGGATCACGTCGAGGACCGGTGCCAGCCCCTGGTGGATGCCCAGTTGGTGCATCGAGTCGCCGATCGCCCGGCCCGCCTCCTGCACCAGCTCGGGGTCGAACGACGCCCCCCAGGCCAGCGGCGTCGGGTACGTCGCCGCCTGCCAGGCGGCCAGCCCGGTGAGGCACTCCTCGTGCACCAGCGCCGGGATGCCGAGCCGCGTCTCGCGCTTGAGCCGGCGCTGCTCGGCCCACAGCCAGGCGGCACGCTCGGCGGGGTCCACCGGCCGGGTGCCGTACACCCGGGTGTAGTGGCCCAGCCCGTGCTCCGTGATCTCGCCCAGCCGGCCGGAGTCCTTCTGGCCCGAGGCCATCTCCGACTGCATCGGCGCCACGGTGCCGTTCTGGTCCAGCCAGTAGCCCACCAGCTGGGCCAGCTTCTCCTCGAGCGTCATGCGGGCGTGCAGGGCGCGGACGCGCTGCGAGACCTCCGGCACGGCGGGGACGTCCTCGGACACGGGCACTACTTCTCTCTGGTCAGCGGAGGTGAAGGCAGGGCGGCCGCGCCGCGCGGCCCATGAGCCGGGGCGCGGCCGCCCGACGGGGTGGGGTCAGCCCTTGACGGCGCCGGTCAGGCCGCCGACGATGCGGCGCTCGAACAGCGAGAAGAAGATCAGGGCCGGGATCATCGACAGGGACGTGAACGCCAGCACGCGGGCGGTGTCCACCGCGTACTGCGAGGCGAACGCCTGCACCCCGAGGGGCAGCGTGTACGACGTCTCGTTGTTCATCAGGAACAGCGGGAGCATGTAGCTGTTCCAGGACGCGATGAACGCGAGGATGCCGGTGGTCACCACACCCGGCACGGACAGCGGGACGACCATCCGGAAGAAGAACCCGAGCCGGCTGGCGCCGTCGATGGACGCCGCCTCCTCGATCTCCTTGGGGATGGCCCGCAGGAACGGCACCAGGATGATCACCGTGGTCGGCAGGGCGAACGCGATCTGCGGCAGGATGATGCCGGCCAGCGTGTTCATCAGGCCGAGGCTCTTGATCATGATGTACAGCGGCGTGATCGCCACGGTCATCGGGAACATCAGGCCGGCGGCGAACAGCGAGTACATCGCGCCGCGGCCCTTGAACTGGTACCGGGCGATCACGTAGCTGGCCATCACGCCGAGCACCACGACGCCGAGCGTGGTGAACACCGCGGTGATCACCGAGTTGCTGACCTGCCGCCAGAAGATGCTGCTGCGCAGCACCTCGAGGTAGTTGTTCACCTGCCAGTGCGTCGGCCAGCCGGACGGGTCGGTGGTGATCTGCGCGTTGGTGCGGAAGCCGCCGATGATGATGTAGATGACCGGCCCGATGCAGATCGCCACGAAGACGAACGCGATGAAGTACGTGAGCGGGCTGCCCCAGCCGACGCTGTCGGCCTTGCGGGTCCGTGCGATCCGGCCCGGCGCCTGAAGGGTCGTCGTCGCCATCACTTCTTCCCTTCCGTGAGCGCGCCCTCGGTGTCACGTCGGAGCACGAAGCGCTGGTAGATCAGGGCGACGATCAGCGAGATGACGAACAGGACCACGGCGACCGCGTTGCCGTAGCCGTAGTTCCCGGCGTTGCGGCCGTTGGTCACCATGTACGTCGCCATCGTCGAGGTGCCCGCCGTGGAGGACACGTACTGGCCCCAGATGATGTAGACGAGGTCGAACAGCTGCATCGAGCCGATGATCGACAGGAACGCCCAGATGCGGATGGTCGGGCCTAGCAGCGGCAACGTGATGCGCCGCTGCGTCTGCCAGTAGCTGGCACCGTCGATGGAGGCCGCCTCGAACAGCTCCTCGGGGATCGACTGCAGGCCGGCGAGGAACAGGATCACGGCGAAGCCGATGTACTTCCAGCTGATGACGATCATCAGCGACCAGATCGCCAGCTTCGGGTTCGAGAGCCAGTCGATCGGGTGGTGGATCAGGCCGATCTTCTCCAGCACGCTGTTCACCGCGCCGACGGTCTGCAGCATCAGCGACCAGCCGGTTCCGACGATCACCTCGGAGATGACGTACGGCACGAAGATCAGCACGCGGATGATCGAGCGGCCGCGCATCTTCTGGTTGAGCAGCAGGGCCAGGGCCACCGCCGCGGGTCCCTGGATGATCAGGGACAGCACCACGATGAAGCCGTTGTGCATCAGGGCCTGGTGGAACGTCGGGTCCTGGAAGATCACGACGTAGTTGTGCAGGCCGACGAAGTTGGTGGGCCGGCCGAAGCCCTTCCACTTGTAGAAGCCGTAGTACGCCGCCATCAGCACCGGGAAGATGACGAACGTCAGGAACACCAGGATGGCCGGGCCCGCGAGGATCGTGATCTCGAGCCGCTTGCGCCAGTCGGGCCCGGATCCTCGCCGCGGCCGGCGGGCCGGGGACGGTGCCGTGCGGGCACCGCCCCCGACCGCCGAGGGACCCTCGGGCGACGTCGTGAGTGTCGGCGAGTTCTCGCCCAGAGAGTCGCTCATGGTGCTGATCAGCCCTTGGCCGCCGCGTCGTTGGTGGCCTTGACGATGCCGGCCGCGTCACCCTTGCCGGCGAGCATGTTCACCACGCCGCTGTTCAGCGCGTTGCCGACGTTCTGACCGAACAGCGTGTCCAGCCAGACGGAGACGTACGGCGCGTTGTTGTACGCCTTGAGGATGTCGAGCAGGGCGGGGTCGGTGACGGCGCTCTGCGCGTCCTTGCTGGCGGGCAGGGTCTGGAAGGCCTTGGAGTAGCCCTCCTGGTACTGCTTCTGCATCGCGAAGTTGAGGAACTGCGCGCACTCCTTCGGTGCCTTGGCCGAGCAGGAGTAGCCGTCGACGCCACCCATCATGGCCGCCGGGTCACCCTTGCCACCGTCGACGGCCGGGAACGGGAACCAGCCGAGGTCCGGCAGCGCCTTGCCGTCCGGGGTCAGGGACGCGATCACGCCCGGGTCCCAGGCGCCCATGAGCTCCATGGCCGCCTTGTGGTTGGCGATCAGACCGGCCGACGAGCCGGCGCCCTGCTGGGCGGAGGTGGTGAGGAAGCCCTGGTTGAACGGGTTGGTCGCGGCGAAGGTCTGCAGGTCCTGGCCCGCCTTGGTCCAGCACGGGTCGTTGAACGAGCGGGACTTGGCGGCCGCGGCCATCGTGTCCTTGCTGCACTCGCGCAGCGAGAAGAAGTAGAACCAGTGCGCGGCGGGCCACGCGTCCTTGGCGCCGAGCGCGATGGGCTCGATGCCGGCCGCCTTGAGCTTGGTCACGGCGTCGTTCAGATCCGCCATGGTCTTCGGCGTCGAGGTGATGCCGGCCTTGGTGAACAGGTCCTTGCTGTAGAAGATGCCGCCCGGCAGCACCGCGACGGGCATCCCGTAGACCTTGCCGTCCACGGAGAACGCGCTGAAGGCCGCGTCGCCGACGGCCTTCTTGGTGGCGTCGTCGATCGACTTGGTGAGGTCCTGCGCCTGGCCGGCCGCCACGACGTCGGCGAGCTTGCCGCCACCGCGGGCCATGAAGATGTCCGGCGCGTCGCCCGAGTTCAGGGCGGTCTGCAGCTTGCCGTCCATGTCCTCGTTCTGGATGGCCTGGATGTTGATGGTGACGTTCGGGTTGGCCGCCTCGAAGTCCTTGACCGTGCTCTCCCAGTACGCCTTGCCGTCACCCGTGGTCGAGTTGTGCCAGAAGGTCATCGTGACCTTGCCGCCGCCGGCGGCGGAGCTGCCCGTGGACCCGGAACCCGAGCCACCGCTGCTGCACGCGGTGAGCACGAGGGCGCCCGCCGCCAGGACGGCCGCAGCCGCCAGGGACTTCCTTGCCTTCATGAGATCTGTCCTCTTCGTTGAGCTGCACTCAAGTGGTCAGGTCCCCCCGGAGGGGTGAACCGGTGCTCTGCCGGGTCCGGTGCGTCAACCGGGACCGGCGGTGGTGCGTGCGGCGCTAGGCGTCGCGGCGTCGGTCGTCGCTGCCCCGGGGGGCGAGGACCACCCTGGGGGTGGTGACCGTCGTGGTGTCGGGTCTCTTCATCGAGTGGACTCCTCGTCGTCTTCGAGAGGGGGACGCAGGAGCGACTTTGACACCCGTCCGACAGGGCTGTCAAACGTTATCGATAACGTTTTAGTAGCGATACGCTGATCCGCATGGCAGACCGGGTGACCATCACCGACGTGGCACGGGCCGCCGGCGTGTCGGTCGCCACCGTCTCCAAGGTGCTCAACGACCGCTACGGCGTCGCGAGCTCGACGTCGGAGCGCGTCCGCGACGTGATCGCCCACCTCGGCTACGAGTCCAGCCTGGTGGCGCGCAGCCTGCGCTCGCACAAGACGCACGTGATCGGCATCCTGGTCGCCGAGTTCGAGCCCTTCAGCACCGAGATCCTCAAGGGCGCCGCCGAGGCGCTGGGGGACACGGGCTACGAGCTGCTCGCGTACACCGGAGGCCGCCACAACGAGGGCGCGGGCTGGGAGCGCCGCTACCTGTCCCGCCTGTCCGGCACGCTGATCGACGGCGCGGTGCTGGTCACCCCGACGGTGGTCGACGTGCAGTCGACCGTGCCCGTCGTGGCCATCGACCCGCACGAGGGCCCGACGGGCCTGCCGACGGTCGACTCGGACAACCTCGCCGGCGCCGTGCGCGCCACCGAGCACCTGCTCGAGCTGGGCCACCGCCGCATCGGCCTGGTGGCCGGCCGTCCGGACCTCGAGTCGTCCCGCCTGCGTGAGGAGGGCTACCGGCAGGCGCTCGCCGCCGCCGGCATCGCGGTGGACCCGGCACTGGTCCGGGTCGGCGACTACCGCAAGCCGACGTCCCGTGGGCCGGCGACCGAGCTGCTGACCATGCCGGACCGGCCCACCGCCGTGTTCGCCGCCAACGACCTGTCCGCCATCAGCACCATCGAGGTGGCGCGCGAGCTGGGGCTGCGGGTGCCGGAGGACCTGTCGGTGATCGGATTCGACGACATCCCGGAGTCGCGCACCACGACGCCCCCGCTGAGCACCGTGCGGCAGCCGATCCAGCAGATGGGCGCCACGGCGATCGAGCTGCTCATCGCGCTGCTCGACGGCACGCCGGTGGACTCCACGCACGTGCGGCTGCCCACCACGCTGGTGCGCCGCGCGTCCACGGCGCCGGTGCCGTCCCCCGTGGTCCCGGCCACGGTCCCCGCCACCGCCCCCGCGCCGGCCGCCGCCGAGGCGGCCGCGCTCGGCTGACCGGCCCGTCGGCACAGCCGGCACGGCGTCGCGCGCCTCCGGGCGTCGCCCGCCAGACCCTCGTCCCACCGCGCAAAGGAGCGTCCGTGCACGACGTCGTCGTCCCCCGTCCCGCCGAGCTGTCCCACCGCACGGCCCGCACCGTCGTCACGGCCCTCGGCCCGGACGGTCGCCCCCTGGCGGACGCCGACGTGGTGGTCGCCCAGCAGCGGCACGCCTTCGGCTTCGGCAACATCGGGTTCGACCTGATCCCGCTGGCCAACGGCGAGGTCGAGGCCGGCGGCTCGGTGTTCGGCGGCGCCCGCGCCGACCTGCTGCCCGTGCTGGCCGAGCAGTGGCTGGCGCTGTTCAACACCGCGACGCTGCCGTTCTACTGGCGCGGATTCGAGCCCGAGCGCGGGCACCCGGACACGCAGCGGCTGCTGCGCACCGCCCGGTGGTTCGCCGACCGTGGGGTCGCGCTCAAGGGCCATCCGCTCGCGTGGCACACGCTCGCCCCGCAGTGGCTCGAGGAGCTGTCGGTGGACGAGGTCGCCGAGGCGGTGCGCGCCCGGATCACCCGCGAGGTGACGGACTTCGCCGGGCTGATCGACACGTGGGACGCCATCAACGAGGTGGTGATCATGCCGGTGTTCGACAAGGAGCCGAACGGGCTGACCCGCCTCGCGGCGCGGGACGGCCGCGTGGCGACCGCCCGGCTGGCGTTCGAGACGGCGCACGCCGCCAACCCAGCGGCGCGGCTGCTGCTCAACGACTTCGACCTGTCGCCGCGGTACGAGGCGCTGATCGAGGAGTGCCTGGCCGCCGGCGTCCGCATCGACGCGCTGGGGCTGCAGAGCCACATGCACCAGGGCTACTGGGGCGAGCAGAAGACGGCCGACGTGCTGGGCCGGTTCGCGCGGTTCGGGCTGCCGCTGCACCTCACCGAGACCACGCTGCTGTCCGGCGACCTGATGCCGGCGGACGTCGTCGACCTCAACGACTACCAGGTGCCGTCCTGGCCCTCGACCCCCGAGGGGGAGGCGCGGCAGGTGGACGAGGTGGTGCGCCACTACCGCACCCTGTTCGCCCATCCCGCAGTGCACGTGGTCACCTACTGGGGGCTGTCCGACGACGGCTCGTGGCTCGGCGCCCCCGCGGGCCTGGTCCGCACCGACGGCACGCCCAAACCGGCCTACGACGCGCTGCTCGCGCTGGTGAAGGGCGAGTGGTGGCTGCCGCCCACGACCGTCCGTACCGACGCCGACGGCCGGTTCGTGCTCGACGGGTACCTCGGCGACTACACGGTGACGGCATGGGGCCGGCACGGTGCCCTGACGCTGTCCGCCGACCGGCCCGCCGAGTCCGTGGTGGTCGACGCGGCGGTCTGACGGGTCCGGCGCCGCCTGGCCCGTCGTCGCACCGGCCCGGCAGGCCCGTCCGGCGCCGCGACCTAGGATTGCGCGGTGACCGTGAGCCCCACCCCGTCGCAGCCCGCCGCGCCCGTCGAGCGCACGCAGGCGGCCGCCCCCGCGTCCGACGACGTCCCCGAGCAGATCGCCATCCGCCGGGCGAAGCGCGAGCGGCTGCTGTCCGAGGGTGTCGCGCCGTACCCCGTCGGGGTGCCCCGCACGCAGACGATCGCCGCGGTGCGTGCCGCGCACCCGGACCTCGAGCCGGGCCAGGAGACGGACGACGAGGTGGGCGTCGCGGGCCGGGTCGTCTTCCTGCGCAACACCGGCAGGCTCTGCTTCGTCACACTGCAGGACGGCGAGGGGACGCGGCTGCAGGCGATGCTGTCGGAGGCCAACGTCGGCGCCGAGCGGCTCGCGGCGTTCAAGGCCGACGTCGACCTGGGCGACCACCTCTTCGTGCACGGGCGCGTGGTGTCCAGCCGACGCGGCGAGCTGTCGGTGATGGCCGACGAGTGGGCGATCGCCGCCAAGGCCATCCGGCCGCTGCCCAACCTGTACGAGGGTGCCGAGCTGTCCGACGAGGCGCGGGTGCGCCAGCGCTACGTCGACCTGATCGTGCGGCAGGGCGCCCGCGACATGGTCCGCACGCGGGCCGCCGTCGTCCGCTCGCTGCGCGAGAACCTGTGGCGACGCAGCTTTCTCGAGGTCGAGACCCCCATGCTGCAGGCCCGGCCGGAGGGTGCGGCCGCGCGTCAGTTCGAGACGCACATGAATGCGTTCGACATCCCGCTGTTCCTGCGCATCGCACCGGAGCTGTTCCTCAAGCGCGCCGCCGTCGGCGGGGTGGAGCGCGTGTTCGAGATCAACCGGAACTTCCGCAACGAGGGCGTGGACGCCACGCACTCGCCGGAGTTCGCGATGCTCGAGGCGTACGAGGCCTACGGCGATTACGACACGATGGCGGCCCTCACGCAGGACCTGGTGCAGACCGCCGCGCAGGAGGCGTTCGGCACCACCGTGATGACGTTGGCGGACGGCACGGAATACGACGTCGGCGGGCAGTGGACGCATCTGCCGATGTACGACTCGCTGTCCGAGGCGATCGGCGAGGAGATCACGCACGACACCTCCGACGACCATCTTCGCAAGCTGCTGGAGAAGGCCGAGGTGGAGCTGGACCCGGCGGTGCGCAACCACGGGAAGATGGTCGAGACGTTGTGGGAGCACCACGTCGGCCACCACCTGGTCGCACCGACGTTCGTGCGCGATTTCCCGGTGGAGACCTCCCCGCTGACCCGTGACCACCGCTCCAAGCCGGGGCTGGTGGAGAAGTGGGACCTGTACGTGCGCGGCATGGAGCTGGCGACGGCGTACTCCGAGCTGGTGGACCCGGTGGTGCAGCGGGCCCGGTTCGAGGCGCAGGCCCTGCTGGCGGCGCGGGGGGACGACGAGGCCATGCGCATCGACGAGGACTTCCTCACCGCGATGGAGTTCGCGATGCCGCCGTCGGGCGGGATGGGCATGGGGATCGACCGCCTGCTGATCGCGCTGACGGGCCTCGGAATCCGCGACACCATCCTGTTTCCGTTGGTCAAGCCGCAGGGGTAGGTCCTATGTCCGGGTGGGGTGGCGTGCTCGCCGCGGTGCTGCCGTCGATCGGCGTCGGCCTGATCTTCTGGTTCGGGCTGCGTGCCGTGATGAATGCAGACCGCAACGAACGCCGTGCGCAGGCGCAAATCGATGCGCAGCAGCGGCAGCAGTCTCGCGAAGAAAATGTGGACGGCCCGCCTACCGTTTGACGGACTTTTCACGGGGGTGTCATCCTGGGCGCGTCGGCGCACAATGCGCTGGCGGGACCCCCGGGAGCACGCAATGGCACAGAAGGTCCAGGTTCTCCTGGTCGACGACCTCGACGGCGGAACTGCTGACGAGACGGTCACGTTCGGTCTGGACGGCGTCTCGTACGAGATCGACCTCACGACGGAAAATGCCGCCAAGCTGCGCGACGCGCTCGCCCAGTGGACCGGTCACGCACGCAAGGTGAGCGGTCGCGGCGGTGCCGCGAAGACGTCGGCAGCGCCCCGCGGGCGCGCCTCGCGCGGCGACGCGCAGGCGATCCGCGACTGGGCGAAGGCGAACGGCCACCACGTCTCCGAGCGCGGCCGGATCTCGGCCGAGGTGCGCGCGGCGTACGAGGCCGCCCACTGACGCCTCGCACCCACGAGCGACGAAGGGGCCCGGTCACCTGATGGTGACCGGGCCCCTTCTCGTCGGCCGCTTCGTCGTGACCCCGCACCGGCTCGTGCCGCCGGCCGGGAACGGCCGAGCTTCCCCGACCCTCAGTGCACCCGCTCGAGGGTGAGCTCGCGGGCGGCGGCGTACCGCTCGCGCACGTGCGGCTGGGGGTCGCCGGTGAACCGCTCCGGCTCGCCACCGAGCTGCCATTCCGGGGGAGTGTCCCCGCCGGACAGCACCCAGGCGGCCTGGCGGGCCGCACCGTCGGCGACGTACTCGCCGGCCGGCGGCACCAGCACGTCGAGCCCCAGGACGCCGGGCGCGAGCCGGCGCACCGCCTCCGAACGGGCCCCGCCGCCCACCAGGAACGCCCGCTGCACGGGCACCCCGACGGCACGCAGCGCGTCGATGCCGTCGGCGAGCGAGCACAGCAGCCCCTCGACGGCGGCCCGGGCGATGTGCTCGCGGGTCGAGCTGGTCAGCGTCATCCCGTGCAGGGACGCCGTGGCGGTGGGCCGGTCGGGGGTGCGCTCACCCTCGAAGTACGGCACCAGCACCAGGCCGTCGGCACCGGAGGGTGCGGACAGCGCGAGCCGGGACAGCTCGTCGTAGTCCACGCCGAGCAGCCGGCACGCCCAGTCCAGGATGCGTGAGGCGTTCAGCGTGCACGCCAGCGGCAGGTACCGCCCCGTCGCGTCGGCGAAGCCGGTCACCAGGCCGGACCCGTCGGCGGTCGGGGAGTCGGCGACCGCGGCCACCACGCCCGACGTGCCGATGGACACCGACACGTCGCCCGGGCCGAGGCCCAGGGCCAGCGCCGCGGCGGCGTTGTCCCCGGCACCGGGGCCGAGCGGCACCCCTGCGGCCGTTCGACCCGCCACGTCGTGCGGACCGAGCACCCGCGGGAGTGCGGGGGCGCTGCCGAGCGCCCGCTCCAGCAGGTCCAGCCGGTACGCCTCGTCGAACGGCGACCAGTAGCCCGTGCCGGACACGTCGGACCGGTCGGTGGCCAGGCCCTCGAAGCCCAGGGCGTCGAACCCGCCGGCCAGCCGCCACGTCAGCCAGTCGTGCGGCAGCGCGACGGCCGCCACGCGGGCCGCGTTCGCCGGTTCGGCGTCCCGCAGCCAGCGCAGCTTGGTGACCGTCAGCGACGCGACCGGCACCGAGCCGATCGCCGACGCCCACGCCTGCGGACCGCCGAGCTCGTCGATCAGCTCGCGTGCCGCCGGTGCCGACCGCGTGTCGTTCCACAGCAGCGCGTCCCGGACCACCTCGCCGGAGGCGTCCAGGGCGACCATGCCGTGCTGCTGCCCGCCGACGGCCAGCGCCTCGACGTCGTCGAGCCCGCCCGCCTGGTCGATCGCGACCTGGAGGGCCGCCCACCACGCCTGCGGGTCCACCTCGGTGCCGTCGGGATGCGCCGCGCGACCGGAGCGCACCAGCGCTCCGGTCGCGGCGTCCCGCACGACGACCTTGCAGGACTGGGTCGACGAGTCGACCCCGGCGACGAGGTTCATCGCGCGCCGAGAGCGTGCTCGAGCGCGAGCTGGTTGAGCCGGACGAACCGGAAGCCGCGCGCCGCGACGGCGTCGACGTCCAGGTCCTCGAACGCGGACCGGTCGGCCAGCAGGTCGGCGATCGTCTCGCCCTCCGCCATGGTCGGCTGGGCCAGCTCGAACACGCCGGCCTCCTCGAGGGCGGCCTGCACCTCGGGGTCGGCACGGAACGCCTGCGCGCGCTCCTTGAGCAGCAGGTACGTCGCCATGTTCGCGGCGGCGGAGTCCCACACGCCCTGCATGTCCTCGGTGCGCGAGGGCTTGTAGTCGAAGTGGCGCGGGCCGGTGTACGTCGGGCCGCCGGACGGGAAGCCGTTCTCCAGCAGGTCGACGGTGCCGAAGGCCGAGAACAGCTCGCCGTGGCCGAACACCAGGTCCTGGTCGAACTTGATCGACTTCTGGCCGTTCAGGTCGATGTGGAACAGCTTGCCGGCCCACAGCGCCTGCGCCAGGCCGGTGGTGTAGTTCAGGCCCGCCATCTGCTCGTGGCCGGTCTCCGGGTTCAGGCCGACGATGTCGCCGTTCTCCAGCTTGGCGATGAAGGCCAGGGCGTGGCCGACGGTCGGCAGCAGGATGTCGCCGCGGGGCTCGTTCGGCTTCGGCTCCAGCGCGATGCGGAGCTTGTAGCCCTTCTCCTTGATGTACGCGGCGACGGTGTCGATGCCCTCGGCGTAGCGCTCGTGGGCGGCGTACAGGTCCTTGGCCGAGTCGTACTCGGCGCCCTCGCGGCCGCCCCACATGACGAACGTGTCGGCGTCGAGCGAGGCCGCCAGGTCGACGTTGCGGAGGATCTTGCGCAGGCCGTAGCGGCGCACGCGGCGGTCGTTCGAGGTGAACGCGCCGTCCTTGAAGATCGGGTGGCTGAAGGTGTTGGTGGTCACCATCTCCACGGTGATCCCGGTCTCGGCCAGCGCACCGCGGAAGCGGTCCAGGATCTTCTCGCGGTCGGCGTCCGAGGAGCCGAAGGGCACCACGTCGTCGTCGTGGAAGGTCACGTGCGCGGCGCCGAGCTCGGCGAGCTTGTGCACCGACTCGACCGGGTCGAGCCACGGGCGGGTGGCGCTGCCGAACTGGTCCTGCGCGGCCCAGCCGACGGTCCACAGACCGAAGGAGAAGTGGTCGTCACGGGTGGGGGTACGCGTCATGGGGAGTGCTCCTCGTCGAGTTGCCGGGCGTATTAGTTCCCGCCATGAATTTATCGAGGCCGGGCGGTAGGGTCAAGCCCGTGCCGGCAGCCGACCCGTGGGCCTCGCAGTCCCGCGGCGCCCGTTCGGGCGTCGCCCGCCAGGAGCACCTGCGCGAGCACAACCTGTCCGTGGCGCTCGCTCACGTGCTGGACGCGCGTGAGCCCCCGTCCCGCGCCGAGCTGGCCGCGGTCACCGGGCTGGCCCGCCCCAGCGTCACCTCGCTGGTGGAGCAGCTGATCCGCGGCGGCATGGTGCGCGAGCTGATGCCGCGCCCGGCCCAGCGCGCCGGGCGGCCGGCCGTGCCGCTCGCCCCGGCACGGGGCACCTTCGCCGGCATCGGCATGGAGGTGAACGTCGACTACCTCGGCCTGCGGGCGGTGGACCTCGCCGGCACCGTGCTCGCCGAGCGGGTCGAGGCGGGGGACCAGCGGACGCGGTCGCCGGAGCAGACGCTCGACCGGCTCGCCGAGCTGGTCGCGGGCGTGCTCGCCCGGCTCGCCGGCCAGGGCGTGCGGGTGGTCGGCACCTCGCTCGCGCTGCCGGGCCTGGTGGACGCCGGCACCGGGCCGCTGCGGGTCGCGCCGAACCTCGGCTGGCGCGACGTGGACGTGGTGGGCCGGCTGGTTCGGCACCCGGCCCTGGCGGACCTGCCGCCAGAGCTGGCGAACGAGGCGAAGCTCGCCGCGCTGGCGGAGGCGCGGGTGCGCCGCGGCACCCCGCAGCCGAGCTTCGTGTACGTGTCCGGCGAGGTCGGCATCGGTGGTGCCGTGGTGCTGGGCGGTGAGCTGTTCCGGGGCCAGCACGGCTGGAGCGGCGAGATCGGGCACGTCGTCGTCGACCCGTGCATGCCGGGGGGCCCGCGGCTGGGCACCCTCGAGGCGCGTGCCGGGCAAGAGGCGATGCTGCGGGTGGCCGGGCTGCCGGACGGTGCGCCGGTGCACCGGCTGGTCGCGGCCTGCGCCGCCGGGGACGCCCGGGCCCTGGCGGCGGTCGCCGGCGCGGGACGGGCGCTCGGCATCGCCCTGTCGGGCGTGGTCCACGTGGTGGACGTCGACCAGGTGGTGCTCGGCGGCACCTTCGGCCAGCTGTACGGCTACGTGCGTGACGAGGTGTCCCGGGCGCTCGACGAGCTGGTGATCACGGCGCCGTGGTCGCCCGTGACGGTGGGTGCCGCGCGGGCCGGGGAGTTCCCCGCGATGAGCGGTGGGGCGCTGGCGGCGCTCCGTCGACTGGTGCAGCAGCCGTCGGCGTGGCTGGATCGGAGCACGACCACCACGACGACGACCACCACGACGGCGGGGACCGCGGCCACCGCGGCGGGAGGACCGGCATGACGATGCTCTGGATCGGTACGTACCCCAGTGCGGGCTTCGGCACGCCGACGGGCCGCGGCGAGGGGGTGTGGCGCGTCGAGCTGGACGCGCTCGACGGGATGCTCGGCATCCCGCAGCAGGTGGTGGTCACGCCGGCACCGTCGTTCGTCGCGACCCACCCCGACGGTCGGACTGTGTACGCCGTCGACGAGAGCTCGCCGGGCGCCGTCAGCTGCTTCGCCGTGCGGGACGGCGCGCTGGTGACCACCGCGACGGTGCCGTCCGGCGGGTCGGCTCCGTGCCACCTGCTGCTGGACGCCGAGGCCGGCCTGCTCTACGTCGCCAACTACGCCGACGGCGTGCTCGGGGTGCTGCGCCTGGCGGCCGACGGCACGCTCGCCGACGACGAGCCCGCCCAACGGCTGCCGGGCGACGGCCACGGCCCGCGCGCCGACCGGCAGGAGGGCCCGCACGCCCACTACGTCGTCATGACCCCGTCCGGCGCCCACGTCCTGGTGATGGACCTGGGTGCCGACCAGGTGCGCCGCTACGCACGGGACGTCGCCGGTCGCCGGCTGGTCCCGGCCGGCGTCGCCGCCACGCTGCCGCCCGGCACCGGTCCCCGGCACCTCGCCTTCAGCCCCGACGGCCGGTTCGCCTACGTCACCGGCGAGCTGGACGCGTCGGTGCACGTGCTCGCGTGGGACGGCGCGACCGACACCGGCACGTCGGTGCAGGTGCTGCCGGCCACCGCGGCGCCCGCCCGCCCGGACGCCGAGGTGAAGCCGGCGCACGTGCTGATCGACGGCGACGAGGTGGTGGTCGGCGTGCGCGGCACGGAGGTGCTGTCCCGGTTCACCCGCCATGCCGACGGGCTGCTGACGCACCGCGCCGACGACGCGCTGCCGGGCCGCACCCCGCGGGACCACGAGGTGGTGGCCGGCTGGACGATCGTCGCCGAGCAGGACTCCAGCGCGCTGACCGTGCTGGACGGTGACGGCGGCGTGGTGTGCACGCGCTCGCTGCCGGTGCCGGCCTGCGTGGTCCCCGTCGTCGACCTGCGGTGACTCGACGCGCCGTGAGTCGACCCGCCGTGGGTCGACGCGCCGTGACGGGACGGGAGCCTGCCGGCTCCGCCGACGCACGCCCGCGCACGCCTGCGCCGAAGGTGAGAATGACCCGGTGAGCACCGAGCACGCACCGCGCGTCGCCATGCTCTCGGTGCACACCTCGCCCCTGGACCAGCCGGGCACGGGCGACGCCGGCGGGATGAACGTCTACGTGCTCGAGCTCTCCCGGGCGCTGGCCGCCCGCGGTGCCCGCGTGGAGATCTTCACGCGCGCCACGTCCTCCGAGCTGCCGGAGACGGTGGTGCTGGGCGGTACCGACGCCGCCGGAGAGCCCCTTTCCCGCGCCGACCGGCGCGCGGTGCTGCTGGCGGACGACGTGCCGGCCGGCGTGACGCCGCCCGTGCTGGTGCACCACGTCCCGGCCGGACCGTTCGAGCGGCTGGACAAGCGGGACCTGCCGGGGATGCTGTGCGGCATGACCGCCGGAGTGCTGCGGTCGGAGGCGGCCCGCCGTCCGGGCTGGTACCAGGTGGTGCACTCCCACTACTGGCTGTCCGGGCAGGTGGGCGCCGTCGCTGCCGCGCGCTGGGAGGTGCCGCTGGTGCACACCGCCCACACGCTGGCCCGCGTGAAGAACGCGGCGCTCGCGCCCGGTGACGACGCGGAGCCGGTGGTGCGCGTGGTCGGGGAGGAGCAGGTGGTCGAGGCGGCGGACGCCCTGGTGGCGAGCACGCCGGCGGAGGCGCGCCAGCTCGTCGAGCTCTACGGTGCCGACCCCGCTCGCGTGCACGTCGTCGAGCCGGGGGTGGACCTCGACCGGTTCCGGCCGGCCGACGCCGCCACGCGTGCGGCCGCCCGTGCGCGACTCGGCCTGCCCGCCGACCGCCGGGTGGTGCTGTTCGCTGGCCGGGTGCAGCCGCTCAAGGCCCCGGACGTGCTGGTGCGGGCGCTCGGCGTGCTGCGCGCGACGGGCCGTCCGGTGCCGCTGCTGGTGGTGCTCGGCGGGCCGAGCGGCCGGTCCACCGCGGTTCGCGAGCTGGTGGCGCTCGCGGCGGCCCTCGGCGTGGGCGACGACCTGCTGGTGCACCCGCCCGCGGCACGGGAGGACCTGGTCGGCTGGTACCACGCGGCGGACCTGGTGGCGATGCCGTCCCGCTCGGAGTCGTTCGGACTCGTGGCCGCGGAGGCGCAGGCGTCCGGCGTCCCGGTGGTCGCCGCCTCCGTGGGCGGGCTGCGCAGCATCGTGGACGACGGGCGCTCGGGCCGGCTGGTCCGCGGGCACGACCCGGCGGTGTGGGCGGACGTGCTGGGGCAGGCGCTGGACGACGACGGCACGTTGGCGGCCTGGGGCGAGGCGGCCCGGCCGAGCGCCGAGCGGTTCGGCTGGGACGCCGCAGCCGACCAGGTGCTCAAGGTCTACGCGGTGGCGGCCGAGGCCCGCTGACCCGGTCCCGGCCGAGGTCTCCGCGGAGGTCTCCGCAGAGGTGTCCGCAGCGGTGTCCGCGGGGGACCCCAGTCCTGCCGGGTGCCGCCCGCCTGCGGCAGGATGGACGCCATGACCTACACCCTCGTGCTGCTCCGCCACGGCGAGAGCGAATGGAACGCGAAGAACCTGTTCACCGGCTGGGTCGACGTCGCGCTGTCCGAGAAGGGCGTGCAGGAGGCCAAGCGCGGCGGGGAGCTGCTCAAGGCCGAGGGCGTGCTGCCGGACGTGGTGCACACCTCGCTGCTGCGCCGCGCGATCACCACCGCGAACTACGCCCTGGACGTGGCGGACCGCCTGTGGATCCCGGTCAAGCGCAGCTGGCGCCTGAACGAGCGGCACTACGGCGCCCTGCAGGGCAAGGACAAGAAGCAGATCCGCGACGAGTACGGCGAGGAGCAGTTCATGCTCTGGCGTCGCTCGTACGACGTGCCGCCGCCGGACATCGAGCTCGGCTCGGAGTTCTCGCAGGACGCGGACCCGCGCTACGCCGGCGAGCCGATCCCGCGCGCCGAGGCCCTGGCCAACGTGCTGACGCGGGCGCTGCCGTACTGGACCAGCGACATCGTCCCCGACCTGCAGGCCGGCAAGACGGTGCTCGTCGCGGCCCACGGCAACTCGATCCGCGCGCTGGTCAAGCACCTGGACGACGTGGACGCCGACACGATCGCCGGCATCAACATCCCCACCGGCATCCCGCTGGTGTACGAGCTGGACGAGGAGACGCTGAAGCCGACCGTCCGCGGTGGCAAGTACCTCGACCCGGACGCCGCCGCGGAGGCGATCAAGGCCGTGGCGAACCAGGGTCGCTGACCCGTCCCGCAGCACAGACGAGGGCCCCGCTCCGAGCACGGAGCGGGGCCCTCGTCGTTCGTCGTGCGACCGGCCGCAGGGGCGGCCCGGGTGCGGAGCGTCAGTGCGCGCGCAGGCTGGTCGGCTCACCCTTGGTCAGGTCGCCGGTCACGAGGTACACCACGCGCTGCGCGATGCTCACGCCGTGGTCGCCGAACCGCTCGTAGTACCGGCCGAGCAGCGTCACGTCGATCGTCTGCTGCGGGGTGGCGGACCACTCGCCGCCGAGCATCGCGGTGAACGTGTCGGCGTGCAGGGCGTCGAGCAGGTCGTCGTCGGACTCGATCGACTCGGCCACCGCCAGGTCACGGGTCTCGAGCAGCGTCGTCATCCGACGCGCCACCCGCACCGCGGCCTCGTGCATCTCGGCGAACGTGCCGGACAGCGACTGCGGCACGGCCTGCCGGGGGTACCGGCCGCGCGCCACCTGGGCGACGTGCCGCGCCAGGTCGCCCATCCGCTCGAGCGTCGCGCTCATCCGCAGCGCCGAGACGACGATGCGCAGGTCGGTCGCGACGGGCTGCTGCTGGGCGAGCAGGTGGATGCACCGCTCGTCGAGGTGACGCTCGAGCTCGTCGATCGCGAGGTCGTCCACGATCACCTGCTCGGCCAGCCCCAGGTCGGCCGTCGCCAGGGCGATGCCCGCCGACGTGATGGCCTGCTCGACCTTGCGGCTCATGGCCTGCAGGTCGTCACCGAGCGCCTTGAGCTCGGCGTCGAAGATCTCGCGCATGAACGTCCTCTCCCGCTTGTGCGGGTGCCAGGGTGCCAGGTCCAGGTGAACGGAAGGGCCCCCCCAGGTGAACACTGGGCACTGTGCCACGGCACGGGCCCGTCCGGTGGGACCTGGCCGTGGCGTCGGCCCCTAGGGTGTGGCGCTGTGGACACCGAGCTCGCCTGGTTCGTCGGAGGCCTCGTCGGGCTGCTCGTCGGAGTCGGTGCGACGCTCGCGTTCCGATTGAGCGAGCGTGCCCAGCGTCACGTCCCCCCGCAACCCGAGCCCGAGCTGGACGAAGGCCTGGTCCGCGCGCTCGCGGTGCTCCGGTCGTCGGCGATCGTGCTGGACGACGCGGACCGGGTGGTGCGGGCGAGCCCGCCGGCGCACGCCCTCGGCCTGGTGCGGGACGGCCGCCTGGCGCACGCGGCGGTCCGGGACATGGTGGCGGAGGTCCGCCGCGACGGCGTGATCCGGGACGCGGAGCTGGACCTGCCGCGCGGCCCGGTCGGCTCGGGCACGCTCCTGCTCGAGGTGCGGGTCGCCCAGGTGATGCCGCACCTGCTGCTGGTGCTCGCGGAGGACCTGACGCAGGCTCGCCGGCTCGAGGCGATGCGGCGGGACTTCGTGGTGAACATCTCGCACGAGCTCAAGACGCCGGTCGGCGCCCTGTCGCTGCTCGCCGAGACGGTGCAGGACGCCGCCGACGACCCGGCCGCCGTCCGCCGGTTCGCGGCCCGGATGCAGTCCGAGGCGCAGCGGCTGGCCCTGCTGGTGCAGGAGATCATCGAGCTGTCCCGCCTGCAGGTCACCGATGCGCTGCAGGACATGGAGCTGGTCGACGTCGACAGCGTCCTGGCCGAGGCGGCGGACCGCGCCCGCACCACGGCCAGCGGCAAGCGGATCGTCATCGACGTCGGCGGGCAGACCGGCGCACGGGTGTTCGGCGACCGGAACCTCCTGGTCACGGCCGTGCGCAACCTGCTCGACAACGCCGTGGCGTACTCGCCGGACGCCACCCGCGTCGGCGTCGGCGTCTCCACCACGGCCGACCTGGTGCAGATCGCCGTGGTCGACCAGGGCGTCGGCATCCCGCCCACCGAGCAGGACCGGATCTTCGAGCGCTTCTACCGGGTGGACCCGGCGCGGTCGCGGAACACCGGGGGGACCGGGCTCGGCCTGTCGATCGTCAAGCACGTGGCCGCCGACCACGGCGGCGACGTCACCGTGTGGTCGCAGCCCGGCCGCGGCTCGACGTTCACGCTGCGCCTGCCGCGGGCGGAGGAGCCCAGCGGCACGCCCACCAGCAGCACGCCGACCAGCAGCACGCCCACCAGCAGCACGCCCACCAGCAGCACCGCCGAGCCGGCGTCGTCCGCCGGCCGTCCCACGTCCGCCCCCGGGAGCGCCCAGTGACCCGCATCCTGCTCGTCGAGGACGAGGAGTCCTACCGCGAGCCCCTCGAGTACCTGCTACGCCGCGAGGGGTACGACGTGGTCACGGCGGCCACCGGCCCCGACGCGCTGGACAGGTTCGCGGAGACGGGTGCGGACCTGGTGCTGCTCGACCTGATGCTGCCCGGCCTGCCGGGCACGGAGGTGTGCCGGCGGCTGCGCGCGGTCAGCGACGTCCCGGTGATCATGCTGACCGCCAAGGACGGCGAGATCGACAAGGTGGTCGGCCTCGAGCTCGGCGCTGACGACTACGTCACCAAGCCGTACTCGTCGCGCGAGCTGCTGGCGCGCGTCCGCGCGGTGCTGCGACGCCGCGAGGCGGCGGTGGCCTCCGCGGCACCGGCCGCGCCGGACGACGACCTGCCCGACGAGGACGAGACCCGGCTGGTGCTGGGCCCGGTCGAGATGGACGTCGACCGGCACGTGGTGAAGGTGCACGACCAGCCGGTCGCCTTCCCGCTGAAGGAGTTCGAGCTGCTCGAGCTGCTGCTGCGCAACCCTGGGCGGGTGCTGACCCGCGGCCAGCTGATCGACCGGATCTGGGGCGCGGACTACGTCGGGGACACCAAGACGCTCGACGTGCACGTCAAGCGGGTGCGGGCGAAGATCGAGGACGACCCGTCCACCCCGCGCCTGCTGACGACCGTGCGCGGTCTGGGCTACAAGCTCTCCGCCGACGAGTAGCCCCGCTGCGGGGGCTGCGCCGCCGGACTCGGACGCGCGACCAGATCGTCGTCCATCGTTCACCCGGGGTTCACCTTCCGCCGGGGAAGCGGTCACCTCGGGTCCCTAACGTCTGCCCTCGACAGCGCCGCGCACGGCGCTACGACGAGACGATGGGGAACATAGTGAAGCGAACGCACGCAGTGGGCGCCGCCGTGCTGGCTGGGCTCACCGCCCTGGCGCTGGCCGCTTGTGGCTCGGACAACAACAACGCCACGGCCGGCAGCGGCTCGTCGGCGACGTCGGGCTCGGGCGCCACGAGCGCCGGACCGGCCATCTCGGGCACGTTCTCCGGCGCCGGCTCCTCCGCGCAGCAGCAGGCGATGCAGGCCTGGATCGCCGCCATGCAGCAGAAGAACTCCGGGCTGACCGTCAACTACGACCCGGCCGGGTCGGGTGCGGGCCGCCAGCAGTTCCTCGCCGGTGGCGTGGCCTGGGCGGGCTCGGACGCGGCGATGAGCACCGACGAGCTGACGCAGTCGCAGAAGGTCTGCGGCACCGACGGCGCCTGGGACATCCCGGTGTACATCTCGCCGATCGCGGTGGCCTTCAACCTCAAGGGCGTCACCTCGCTGAACCTCGCACCGGACACGATCGCCAAGATCTTCACCGGCGCCATCACCACGTGGAACGACCCGGCGATCGCCGCGGACAACCCGGGCGTGACGCTGCCGTCGACCAAGATCACCACCGTGCACCGCTCGGACAAGTCGGGCACGACGAACAACTTCACCGACTACCTGAACAAGGCCGCCGGTGACGTGTGGACCAACGCCAAGAACGACGCCTGGCCGCTGAACGGTGGCGACTCGGCGCAGGGCACCTCGGGTGTCGCGGGCGTCCTGACGAGCACCGACGGTGCGATCGCGTACATCGACGAGTCCGGCGTCCCGCAGGGCGTCGGGGTTGCGGCGCTCAAGGTCGGCTCCGCCTGGAACAAGCCGTCGGCCGACGGTGCAGCCGCCGTGGTGAACGCCTCGCCGCTGGCCACGGGCCGCCCGGCGAACGACATCGTGGTGAGCATCGACCGCAAGGCCTCGGCTGCCGGCGACTACCCGCTGCTGATGGTCTCCTACGGCATCGCGTGCTCCAGCTACAGCGACGCCGCCAAGGGCACCTTCGTCAAGTCGTTCCTCGGCTACGTGGTCTCGGACGCGGGTCAGAAGGCCGGCGCCCAGGCTGCCGGCTCGGCACCGATGACCGGTGCGCTCGCCCAGAAGGCAGCGGCCTCCGTCGCGGCCATCAAGGTCGGCTGACCGGCCCTGCCGGCATGACGCACACCTGCCGGTGGCAGGGTCGCCCCCGAGGCTGCCCCTGCCACCGGCAGTAGCGTTCGGCGAAGTTCCCGTTGACCATCAAGCGATGAGAAGGTCCCTGTGGTGAGCGCACCCACGCTCGATGCATCGAAGGCCCCGCGGGGCGGTGACGGCACCGGTCAGCGGACGTCCCGCTCGACGCGCGTCCCGGAACGCGGCATGTCGCGCGTGTTCCGCTGGGCCGCCACGGCGGCCGGTGTGCTGCTGCTGCTGGTGCTGGCCGCGGTGGCCGTCTTCCTGCTGATGCGCGGCTGGGCCGCGTTCACGGCCTCCCCCGAGACGCTGCAGACCGAGGGCAACCTGCCGCCCGGCGCGCACAACCTGGCCGAGTACATCGGCCCGCTGATCTTCGGCACGCTGATCGCCGCGGCGCTGGCTCTGGTGCTGGCCACGCCCGTCGCCGTGGGCATCGCCCTGTTCGTGTCCCACTACGCACCCCGGCGCGTCGCCGGTGCCGTCGGGTTCGTGATCGACCTGCTCGCGGCGATCCCGTCCGTGGTCTTCGGCCTGTGGGGCGCCCAGATCCTCGCGCCGCGCATCGCCCCCCTGTGGCAGTGGGTGGCCGACGTGCTCAGCGCGATCCCGGGGGTGACGGTGCGGGCGACGGCCACCGGTCGCTCGATGGCCACCACCGCCCTGGTGCTGGCGATCATGATCCTGCCGATCATCACGGCCGTGTCCCGCGAGGTGTTCAAGCAGACGCCGCACCTGCACCAGGAGGCGGCGCTCGCCCTCGGCGCGACGCGCTGGGAGGTGATCCGCATGGCCGTGCTGCCGTTCGGGCGCTCCGGCGTCGTGTCCGCCGCGATGCTCGGCCTGGGCCGCGCGCTCGGCGAGACGATGGCGGTCCTGATGGTGCTGTCCACCTCGAGCGGCGCCGGGTACTCGTTCCAGATCTTCGACTCCGGCGTGCTCCAGACGATCGCGGCGAACATCGCCGCGAAGTTCCCCGACTCGAGCGGCCTGGCGGTCAACACGCTGATCGCGACCGGCCTGGCGCTGTTCGTCATCACCATGGCGGTCAACATGCTGGCGCGCTGGATCGTCTCGCGCCGCAACGAGTTCTCCGGAGCCAACTGATGAGCGCCACCAGCCCGTCGGCCACCGCCTCGACGACGCCCGACAACGCGCTCCGCGAGCTGCTCACGTCGGTCGACCGCGGGCGGCAGCGCAAGAACCGGATCATGACCGGCCTCGTCTGGGCCGCCTTCGTCCTGGCGGCCACGCCGCTGGTCTCGCTGCTGTGGACCGTGCTGAGCCACGGCCTGACGAAGTTCACGCCGTACTTCCTGCTGCACTCGATGCGCAACGTGTCCGGCGGGATGGACGCCGGCGGTGCGTACCACGCGATCGCCGGCACCCTGCTGATCACGCTCGGCACCACGGTGATCTCGGTGCCGATCGGCCTGCTCGCGGCGATCTACCTGGTCGAGTACGGCAAGGGACCGCTCGCCCGGGCGGTCACCTTCTTCGTCGACGTGATGACGGGCATCCCGTCGATCGTCGCCGGTCTGTTCGCGTTCGCGGTGTTCGCCATCTTCTTCGGTCCCGGCGTCCGCCTGGGCGTGATGGGGTCGGTCGCGCTCGCCCTGCTGATGATCCCCGTGGTGGTCCGCTCGTCGGAGGAGATGCTCCGGCTGGTGCCGAACGAGCTGCGCGAGGCGGCCTACGCGCTGGGCGTCCCGAAGTGGCTGACCATCGTCAAGGTGGTGCTGCGGACGTCCGTCGCGGGCCTGACCACCAGCGTGCTGCTCGCCGTCGCGCGGGTGATCGGCGAGACCGCACCGCTGCTGATCGCGGTGGGCACCACGGCGTCGATCAACTTCAACCTGTTCGCCGGCCGCATGATGACGCTGCCGGTGTTCATCTACGACCAGTACCACCAGGGCCCGGCACGGTGTGCCCGGAACGCCACCAACTGCCTCGTGTCGATCAACCTCGACCGGGCCTGGGCCGCGGCGTTGACCCTCCTCCTCATCGTCGTCATCCTCAACCTCGTGGGTCGCCTCGTGACCTGGCTGTTCGCGCCGAAGCTGCGCTGAGCACCACGAGACCCCGTCGCAGAGAGCAGAGAGCGAGACCCGCATGGCACAGCGCATCGACGTGAAGGACCTGAACATCTACTACGGGTCCTTCCTCGCCGTCTCGGACGTCAGCATGTCGATCGAACCCCGCAGCGTCACCGCGCTCATCGGTCCGTCCGGCTGCGGCAAGTCGACGTTCCTGCGCTCGCTGAACCGCATGCACGAGGTGATCCCCGGCGCGCGCGTCGAGGGCACCGTCGCGATGGACGGCATCGACCTGTACGGCCCCGCGGTCGACCCGGTGGCGGTGCGCCGTCAGGTCGGCATGGTGTTCCAGCGGCCCAACCCGTTCCCGACGATGTCCATCGCGGAGAACGTCCTGGCGGGCGTGCGGCTGAACAACAAGAAGATCTCCAAGTCCGACGCCGCCGACCTGGTGGAGCGCTCGCTGGTGGGCGCCAACCTGTGGAAGGAGGTCAAGGACCGCCTCGACCGGCCGGGTTCGTCCCTGTCCGGCGGTCAGCAGCAGCGCCTGTGCATCGCGCGCGCGATCGCCGTCACCCCGCAGGTGCTGCTGATGGACGAGCCCGCCTCGGCGCTCGACCCGATCTCTACCCTCGCCATCGAGGACCTGATCTCCGAGCTCAAGGCGAGCTACACGATCGTCATCGTCACGCACAACATGCAGCAGGCCGCGCGCGTCTCCGACCGCACCGGCTTCTTCAACATCGAGGGCGCCGGCAAGCCGGGGCGGCTGGTGGAGATCGACGACACCGCGACGATCTTCTCCACCCCGCGGCAGCAGCAGACCGAGGACTACATCTCCGGCCGCTTCGGCTGACCGGGCCGGTCGGGTCGTCGGTCGGGTCGTCGGTCGGGTCGTCGGTCGGGTCAGGAGGAAGCCGACGGCGACGGCAGCACCGACGTGTACTGCGGCAGGGCGGCGTCCACCACGGGCACCTGCACGGCGGCCGAGCCGGCGGACGGCACCTTCAGGGTGACCGTGGTCAGCGCACCGGGCTCGGCGTCGAGCGCGTGGATCGGCATCGTGCGGCCGGTGTCCGACCCGGTGCCGATCAGCACCGACCCGTGCCCGGGCACCGTGAACGTCGACGTCTCGCCGGACACGGCCACGCTGACGGTCAGCGCGTCCGCACCGGTGTTCACCAGCCCGCCGGACAGCGCCGCGACGCGGCCCTTCGCCGTGCCGGCGACCAGCAGGTTCGTCGTCTCGAGCGGGCCGAGCGTCGCACGCACGCCGTCGGCCGGCGAGTACGGGCGCTGCGTCTGGATCGGGTTGGTCGCCGAGCAGCCGGCGAGCCCCCCGACGAGCGGCAGCGCCACCGCGAGCACCGCGACGGCGATCCTGCGGCGGGGGCGGCGGGTGCTGGTCACGGCTCCTCCTGTGCACGGCCTGCGGCCGCAGCGCGGCCCGGTGCCCCCGGTACGGCCCCGACATGTGGGGAGGACCTTGGTCCTGGGCGTGCCCAGCCTAGCGGGCTGCCCCCCGGCGTGCCGCCGCGGGACCGGGCTCCGGACGTGCCTGCTGACCTGCGACGACGGCAGGAACCGCACCATTTGGCCGGAAATACGGCGTGATAGGATAGGCCACTGCGAAAGGGGACACCTGCAGATGACTTTCACTGTTGGGGAGACCGTTGTCTACCCGCACCACGGTGCAGCGTTGATCGAAGAGATCAAGACCCGGACCATCCGTGGAGAGGACAAGATCTACCTCAAGCTCAAGGTCGCGCAGGGTGATCTGACCATCGAGGTGCCGGCGGAGAACGTCGACCTGGTCGGCGTGCGCGACGTGGTGGGCCAGGAAGGTCTGGAGCGCGTCTTCGACGTGCTGCGCGCCCCCTACACCGAGGAGCCGACCAACTGGTCGCGCCGCTACAAGGCCAACCTCGAGAAGCTGGCGTCGGGCGACGTCATCAAGGTCGCCGAGGTGGTGCGCGACCTGTCGCGCCGCGACGCCGACCGCGGCCTCTCGGCCGGCGAGAAGCGGATGCTGGCGAAGGCCCGTCAGATCCTCGTCTCGGAGCTCGCGCTGGCGGAGCACACCGAGGAGGAGAAGGCCGAGGCCATCCTCGACGAGGTGCTGGCCTCCTGAGCCGCCTCGCGCCACCGACCTGCTGACCAGCGCCCGAGGAGCACGGCCGTGACGGTCGCCGCCATCCTCACCGCCGCCGGGAGCGGATCCCGACTGGGCCACGTCCTGCCCAAGGCCTTCGTGCCGGTGCAGGGGGTGGCCCTCGTCGTGCATGCGGCGCGGTCGCTGCTGGCGGCACGGCCGGCCGACGGGCCCGGTGTCGAGCGGCTGGTGGTCACGGTGCCCGCGGGAGAGGTGACTGCCGCACAGGCGCTGCTGCGGGCCGGGCTGGGTCCGCGGGCGTCGTTCGTGGTGGTGGCCGGCGGCGCGACGCGGCAGGCGTCCGTGGCGGCGGGACTCGCGGCGGTCCCGGACGACGCGACGGTGGTGCTGGTGCACGACGCGGCACGGGCCTTCGCACCTCCCGAGCTGGTCGCGCGGGTGGTGCAGGCCGTACGGGCAGGGCACCCCGCGGTCGTGCCGGGGCTGGCCGTCACGGACACGATCAAGCGGGTCGGTGCCGGCGGCGCCGAGGGTGCGCCGGTGCTGGCGACCGTCCCGCGGGAGGAGCTGCGTGCCGTGCAGACGCCGCAGGGGTTCGACCGCGACGTCCTGGTGCGGGCGCACCAGGCGGGGGCCGACCGGGCGGTGGGCGAGGCGACCGCGGCGTCCGACGACGCCGGGCTGGTCGAGGCCCTCGGGCTGCCGGTGTGGATGGTGCCCGGGGACGAGCGGGCCGTGAAGATCACCACCCCGCGGGACCTGCACCTGTCCGAGGTGCTGGCGGCGGTGGCGCCGTGACGACGGGCGAGCCGCTGGGCGGGCGACTGCCTCGCACCGGCATCGGCGTGGACGTGCACGCCTACGACCCGGACCCCGCCGAGGGAGCCGTGCTGCACCTCGCGGGCCTCGAGTGGCCGGGGGAACGGCCGCTGGCGGGCCACTCCGACGCCGACGTCGCCGCGCACGCCGCCGCGGACGCCCTGCTGTCGGCCGCCGGGCTCGGTGACCTGGGCTCGCAGTTCGGCACGTCGGACCCCGCCTGGGCCGGCGCGGCCGGCACGGCCCTGCTGGCGGAGACGGCGCGGCGGGTGCGTGCCGCCGGGTTCGTCGTCGGGAACGTCGCCGTGCAGGTGATCGGCAACCGGCCGCGTCTGGGGTCGCGGCGGGACGAGGCCCAGGCGGCCCTGTCGGCGGCGGCGGGGGGCCCTGTCACGGTCTCCGCGACCACCACGGACGGCCTGGGGCTGACCGGCCGCGGGGAGGGCGTCGCGGCCGTCGCCACGGCGCTGCTGCTGCCCGTCGGCGCCTGAGAGCCGGTCGCCGCAGGGCCGAGCGGGTGACCGCCTCGCGCGTGGGTGCGGAGTGCGCGGTACTTATGACTATCGTCATCCTTGGTTATTCGCCTCGTCGCGGCGCTGCGGTGCCGCGAGCGGCGCCGGTACAAGGAGGGCCCCATGAACCGACTGCCCGTCGCCGAGCGGCGCGAGCAGCTGATCGACGCGGCCATCCGCGTCGCGAGCCGTGACGGCATCGACGCCGCCACCGTGCGCGCCATCGCATCCGAGGCCGGTGTCTCGCTCGGGGTGGTGCACTACTGCTTCCGCGACAAGGACGAGATTCTGCGGTCGATGGCGCACTACATCACCCGCCAGAACCTGACCACGGGCCTGCAGCAGATGCCGCCCGAGGGCGAGGCGGCCGAGATCATCCTCGGCGCGACCCACCTGCTGTGGTCGAACATCGCGCAGACCCGTGGAGCCCAGCTGCTCAGCTTCGAGCTCACCACGTACTCGATGCGTCACCCTGAGGTGCGGCAGGTGTCCGCCGAGCAGTACTCCGTCAGCCACGAGGCCGCGCGGACCTTCCTGGAGAGCGTCGCCGGCGCGGCCCACGTCGAGTGGACGCTGCCGCTCGCCCAGCTCGCCCGGCTGGTCGTGATGGCGACGGACGGCATCACGCTCGCGTGGCTCGCCGACCACGACGGCGACCAGGCGCTGTCCGCCCTCGAGGTGTTCGGCTCGTTCCTCGCCTCCCACATCCGCCCCGCACAGGTTCCCGCGGACGCCCTCGAGCAGCCGCTCGCCGACCAGCCCGCCTGATGGCGTCGCCGGCGGACGCGCTGCCGCGCAGCCTCGCCGTCCCGGTGGCGGCTCGTCGGGCGCGCATCGCGGTCTCGGCGGCGTTCGCCGCCCAGGGGCTGTCCTACGCGCTCGCGCTGAACAGCCTGCCCGTGCTGGAGCGCCGGCACGGCGTCGGCACGGGGCAGGTGACCCTGGTGATCCTCGGCGTGTGCCTGGTGGCGGCCGGCGGCACGGTGCTGGCCGACCGGCTCGCGGCCTCCGCGGCCGGCAGCCGAGGCGGGCTGGTGGCGGGGCTCAGCGTGCTCGCGGCCGCCCTGGTCGGTGTCGCGGCGGCCCCGTCGTTCGCGGTGCTGGTGGGGGCGTTCCTGCTGTACGGCCTCGGCCTGGGGCTGGTGGACGCGTCGGTGAACATGCAGGCCGTCGCGGTCCAGCACCGGTACGGGCGGTCGCTGCTCGCCGGGTTCCACGGGGCGTGGTCCTTCGGGGGGATCGCCGGTGCCCTGCTGGTGGCGGCGCTGGCACCGCGCTGGCCGGCGGACCCGGTGGTGGCGGTGATCCTGCTCGGCACGCCGGCCGCCGTCGCAGCGGCGGTGCTGGTGCGACGCGCCGGGTGGTGGTCCGGGGGTGCGGCCACCGTTGCCGCCGGGACGGCGGCTGACGAGACCGCGGCGACCCGGACGGTGGCGGACGGCGCGGAGCCGTCGGCCGCGACCGCCGTGCCCGGGTCGCGCGCGGTCGTGCCGTGGCGGCCCGTGGTGATGCTCGGGCTGGTGGTGGTGGCGTTCTACATCGTCGACTCGGCGGTGTCGGCCTGGAGCGCCCTGTTCCTGGCGCAGGACGTCGGGGCGCCGACGCACGTGCAGCCCCTCGGCTACGCGGCCTACCTGGGCACGACGCTGCTGTCCCGGGTGGTCGGCGACCTCGGGGTCCGCCGTGCCGGCCGGGCGGCGGTGGTGCGGGTCGGTGCGGTGCTGGGCACCGTGGGTCTGCTCGTGGTGATGCTGTCGCACGGCGCGTGGCTGGTCGTGGCCGGCTTCGGCCTGGTGGGTCTGGGCCTCGGCGTGGTGCCGCCCCTGGCGTTCTCGGCGGCCGGGGACGTGGCGCCCGGGCACGCCGATGCCGTCGTCGCACGGCTGAACTACTTCAACTACGTCGGCGTGGTGCTCGGCGGGGTCGCGGTGGGAGCCGTGGGGTCCGTCCTCACCCTGCGGGCCGGATTCGTGGTGCCCGCGGTGCTGGTGCTGGCGGTGGTGCTGGTCGCGGGCGTGCTGGGCACCCCTGGCGGGCGCGGGTCCACGCAGCCGCCCCGGTAGCCTTGGCCGGTGACCCTCCGGCTCTTCGACTCCGCGACCCGCGCGGTGCGTGACTTCGTCCCCCTCGTCGAAGGCCGGGTCGGCATCTACCTGTGCGGCGCCACCGTGCAGGCGCCACCGCACGTGGGCCACGTGCGGTCGTCGATCGCGTTCGACGTGCTGGTGCGCTGGCTGCGGCGCAGCGGCTACCAGGTGACGATGATCCGCAACGTCACGGACATCGACGACAAGATCCTGGCCAAGGCGGCCGACGCCGGGGTGCCGTGGTGGGCCTGGGCGATGGCCAACGAGCGGGCGTTCACCGCCGCCTACGACGCGCTCGGCGTGCTGCCGCCGGACTACGAGCCGCGCGCCACCGGCCACGTGCCCGCGATGGTGGAGCTGATGACCCAGCTCGTCGACACCGGCCACGCCTACCGGACCGGTCCCGGCGACGTGTACTTCGACGTCCGGTCCTACCCGGCCTACGGCGCGCTGACCAACCAGCGCCTGGACGACATCGTCGAGACCTCCGACGAGCCGGCCGACGGCGCCGACAAGCACGACCCGCACGACTTCGCCCTGTGGAAGTCGCCGAAGCCGGGTGAGCCGGACACCGCCGCGTGGGACACCCCGTTCGGCCGCGGCCGGCCCGGGTGGCACCTGGAGTGCTCCGCGATGGCGCGCCGGTACCTGGGCGACTCGTTCGACATCCACGGCGGTGGCCTGGACCTGCGGTTCCCGCACCACGAGAACGAGCTCGCGCAGTCGCGGGCCGCCGGGTACGGGTTCGCGCGGTACTGGCTGCACAACGGCTGGGTCACGCAGGGTGGCGCGAAGATGAGCAAGTCGCTCGGCAACGGGCTGCTGGTCTCGGCGGTGCTGGCTCAGACGCCGGCGGCGGTGGTGCGGTACGCGCTGACCGCCGTGCAGTACCGCTCGATGCTCGAGTGGACGGACGGCACCCTGGCGGAGGCCGCCGCCACGTGGGACCGCCTGGCCGGGTTCGTGGCACGGGCGGCAGAGAGGGTGGGGGCGGCGGACGCCGCCGCCGTCGCCTCGGCCGAGCTGCCCGCGGACTTCGTCGCGGCGATGGACGACGACCTCAACGTGCCGGCCGCGCTCGCGGTGGTGCACGAGGTGCTGCGCGCCGGCAACTCGGCGCTCGCCCGCGGTGACGACGAGGCGGTGCAGGTCGCGATGGTCGAGCTGCGGGGCATGCTCGACGTGCTCGGCCTGGACCCGGCCGGTGAGCAGTGGGGGTCGGTCCGGTCGGACGACCGCGAGGCGCGCGCGCTGGACGCCCTGGTCGGTGCGGAGCTCGCGGCGCGGGCGCAGGCCCGGGCCGCGAAGGACTTCGCGACGTCGGACGCCATCAGGGACCGCCTCGGCGCCGCCGGCATCGTGGTGGAGGACTCGAAGGACGGTGCGCGGTGGACGCTCGCCGCGCGGGACGAGGAGAGCTGATGGCCGGGAACTCGCAGCGACGCGGTGCGACGCGCAAGGCAGGGTCGAAGAAGGCCCCCGGCGTCGGCACCGGCGGGCACGGCCGCAAGGCGCTGGAGGGCAAGGGCCCCACGCCCAAGGCGGAGGACCGGCCCTACCACGCCGCCCACAAGCGGAAGGTGGCGCAGGAGCGGGCCGGTTCCGCGGCACGCCCGGCGTCCACCGGACGGCCCGGCGCAGGACGGCCGGGTACCGGCCGGTCCGGCGCGTCCGGCCGCGGCCGGCAGACCCCGGGCAAGGAGGTGGTCGGCGGTCGCAACTCGGTGCTCGAGGCGCTGCGCGCCGGCGTGCCCGCCTCGACGGTCTACCTGGCCGCCAAGCTCGAGGCCGACGACCGCACCCGCGAGATCATCGCGATCGCTGCCGACGCCCGGATGCCGATCCTCGAGGTCAGCCGCCTCGAGCTGGACCGGCTGACCGACGGCGGTGTGCACCAGGGCGTGGCGCTGCAGGTGCCGGCCTACGTGTACGGCGATCCCGACGACCTGCTGGACACCGCCGAGCGGTCCGGCCGGCCCGCGCTGATCGTGGCGCTTGACGGCGTCACCGACCCGCGCAACCTCGGTGCCGTGCTGCGCAGCGCCGGGGCGTTCGGCGCGCACGGCGTGCTGGTGCCGTCGCGCCGCTCCGCCGGCGTCACCGCGGCGGCCTGGAAGGTGTCCGCCGGTGCCGCCGCGCGGGTGCCGGTGGCGCGCGCGACCAACCTCGCCCGCACCCTCGCCGAGTACCGGCAGGCCGGGGTGTTCGTCGTCGGCCTGGACGGGCACGGCGACGTCTCGGTGGCCGACCTGCCGTTCTCCGGCGACCCGCTGGTGCTGGTGGTCGGCTCGGAGGGCAAGGGGCTGTCGCGGCTGGTGCGCGAGCAGTGCGACGCGGTGGCGGCGATCCCGATCGCCTCGGCCGTCGAGTCGCTGAACGCGGGCGTGGCGGCGGGGATCGCCCTGTACGAGGTGGCGAAGGCCCGCTCGGTCGGCTGACGCCCCGCCGTCAGTCGGCGACGGGCTCCTCCACGCTGGGGATGGCTCCGGTCTCGTCGCGGATGTCGCCCGGCAGCCCGCCGAGGATCGCCTGCTCGTCGGGACGCAGCGGCAGGATGGTCGACAGGTAGGACGCGACGGCCTGCTCCATCGGCACGTCGCGGTGCTCCTGCTGGGACAGGTACCAGCGGTGGTCCAGCAGCTCGTGGAACACCTGCGCGGGCTCCAGCTTGCCGCGCAGCTCCCGCGGGACGGCCCGGACGGCCGGTTCGAACACCTCGGTCAGCCAGTCGTGGGCGACGAAGGCCTCGTCCTCCCGCTGCCGGTCGGTGGCCGCGCGGTACTCGTCCAGGTCGTTCAGCAGGCGCCGGGCCTGGTTCTCCTGCACGTCGAGGCCGGTGAGGCGCATCAGGCGGCGCGAGTGGTGGCCGGCGTCGACCACCTTGGGCTGGATGCGCACCGTGGTGCCGTCGACGTCGGTGGTGATGTCGATCTCGTCGACGTCGAAGCCGAGGTCGTTGAGCCGGTCGATGCGGGCCTGCACGCGCCACCGGTCGCCGAACCCGAACGACTCCACCTCGGTCAGCGCCCGCCACAGCTCCTCGTAGCGGACCGCCAGCGCGTCGCCGATCGCCACCGCGTCGGTCTCGTCCTCCAGGAACTCACCGGCCTGCAGGTCCATCAGCTCGCCGATGATGTTGACCCGTGCGATCTCCAGGTCGTACGACCGCTGCCCGTCGGTCAGCTTCTCGTGCAGGTCGCCCGTCTCCGCGTCGACCAGGTACGCCGCGAACGTCTCCGCGTCGCGGCGGAACAGGGTGTTGGACAGCGAGACGTCGCCCCAGTAGAAGCCGGCCAGGTGCAGCCGGACCAGCAGCACCGCGAGGGCGTCGATGAGGCGCGTGGCCGTGTCCGGTCGCAGCGACTGGCTGAACAGCGCCCGGTAGGGGAGGGCGAACTGCAGGTGCTCGGTGATCAGGGCGGCCTCGAGCGGCTCACCGTCCGGGGCGTGCCGACCGGTGATCACGCCGACCGGCACCACGCTCGGCACGTCGAGCCGGCGCAGCTGGCGCAGCAGCTCGTACTCCCGGAACGCGACCGTCTCGCCGATCTCCTTGACCGCGATCACCCGGCCGGACAGCCGGGCGAACCGCACGATGTGGCGGGAGATGCCGCGCGGCAGCGCGGCGAGGGCCGACGTCGGCCAGTCCTCCAGCGCGATGTGCCACGGCAGGTCGAGCAGCGCCGGGTCCGCCGAGGCGGCGGTGATCTGCAGGCTCTGCGCCATCGTGGTCCTCTCGGCGGGCTGGGCGGGCTGGGGCGGGCTGGGTGCCCGTCGGTTCGGGTCGGTCCGGCGAGGTGAGCGGCTGCGTGAGCTGCTCCGGGACGACGTGAGGGGCGGGACCGGGTGCCGGTCCCGCCCCTCACGGGCGTCACGTGGAGCGGATCAGAAGCGCTCGCCCGTACCGGCGTGGAACAGGTGCAGGTCGTTCGGACGCACCTTGACGGCGATCTTCTCACCCTTGGCCGGGACACCACGCGGGTCGATGCGGACGATCACCTGCGCGTCGCCGGCACCGGAGTGGATGGTCTCGGCGTTGCCGAAGTCGTCCGTCAGCGAGCCGTACACGAAGGCGTCCGAGCCGAGCTCCTCGACGATGTTCACGGACACCGGGATGGCGTCCGGGGTGCCGACCGGCACCACGTCGAGGTCCTCGGGGCGGAAGCCGACGGTGATGTGGCCCTTGTCGTCGTCCGTCATGGCGCCGATCGCCTCGCGCGGCAGCGTCACGCGGGAGCCACCGAGGTTGGCGGCGCCGTTGAGCACCGGGAACGTGCCGATGTTCATCGCGGGGGAGCCGATGAAGCCGGCGACGAAGACGTTGGCCGGGTGGTCGTACATGTCGCGCGGGGTGCCGACCTGCTGGAGCAGACCGTCCTTCAGCACGGCGATCCGGTCACCCATCGTCAGGGCCTCGGTCTGGTCGTGCGTGACGTACACCGTGGTGACGCCGAGGCGGCGCTGCAGTCCGGCGATCTGCGTACGCGTCTGCACGCGCAGCTTGGCGTCGAGGTTCGACAGCGGCTCGTCCATGAGGAACACCTGCGGCTGGCGGACGATGGCGCGGCCCATGGCGACGCGCTGACGCTGGCCACCGGAGAGGGCCTTCGGCTTGCGGTCGAGGTACTGGGTCAGGTCGAGGATCTTCGCCGCCTCCTCCACCCGCGTGCGGATCTCCGCCTTGGGGGTGCCGGCGATCTTCAGGGCGAAGCCCATGTTGTCCGCGACCGTCATGTGCGGGTACAGCGCGTAGTTCTGGAACACCATCGCGATGTCCCGGTCCTTGGGCTGCACGTCGGTGACGTTGCGGTCGCCGATGAAGATGCTGCCCGAGTTGACGTCCTCCAGGCCGGCGAGCATGCGCAGGGAGGTCGACTTGCCGCAGCCGGAGGGGCCGACGAGGACGAGGAACTCGCCGTCCTCGATGTGCAGGTCGAGCGAGTCCACCGCGGGACGCTCGGTGCCCGGGTAGATCCGGGTCGCGTGGTCGAAAGTGACCGTAGCCATGACTGTGCCAATCCCTTCACCGGCAGGTACGTGCCGGACGATCCGAGTGAAGAGCTGCCCCGGACCACAGCGGACCGGGGAGGTGTCGTCGTCGACACCGTCGACGACGACGGGTACGCGGACCGAGAGGTCCGCGCGCAGTCATCATGCCACAGGGGTCGACGGAGGAGCTGGGCCCCCGGTCCTCGGACGGCCGGGGTGAACCGGTCGGGCGCCTGCGGGCCGCAGGTCAGCCGGCCGGGGTGGCCGTCGGCGTCGGGGTGGGCGTCTGGGTCGGGGCGGGGGTCGGCGTGGGCGTGGCCGTGGCGGCCGACGCCGAGGCGGCGAGCGAGCTGTAGACGGAGGCGACGAACGTGGAGAACGCCGTGGTGTCGTCGACCGAGCCGGTGTAGGGCCGGCCCGCGACGTCGACCGTCACGCCGGTGACCCCCGAGCGGTCGGTGGCCTGCTGCGCCCAGTCGACGTAGCGGCGGCTGGTGATGCACGAGCTCACGGTGCTGGACGTGACGCCGGCGTTCTTGACCAGCGTGACGAGCTGCGCCTGGGTCAGGCCCGCGGAGCCGAAGGTGTGCTGCGCCGTGAACAGGGCGTCGTTGACGGCCAGGGCCGAGCTCGGCTGGTAGCTGGCGACGCAGGCGAAGGCGTTCGCGGCGCGCAGCGCGTAGTCCTGGGCGGTCGTCTCGGTGTTGGGGGTCGCGGTCGGCGTGGGCGTGGCCGACGGGCTGGCGGAGGACGACGTCATGGGGGTGGGCGTGGCCGACGGGGTGGCCGAGGGCGCCGCCGGGGTGCTGGTCGTCGGGGTGGGCGCCGGGGTCGGGGTGTACGCCGTGCGGCCGGACGCGAGCGCCACGGGCCTGATCTCCAGGGTGGCGGCCCCGGACGTGACCCACTGCTCGATGGTGCTGCCGTTGGCGGCCCAGAACGCCGCCGACCGCGGGTCGCCGTAGTCGAGGCTGACCACCAGGTCGAGCGCGCCCGAGCCCGTGCTGACCGGGTGCGGGGTCGGGGTGCCGCCGGCCGGGATCGGCGGGTTCGTCGCGGGGGCGAGGGTGCTGCCGTCGCCGGTGATCAGCAGGCCGTCGCTCATCATGTTCCGCGGACCGACCTGGAGGGCGCGGGCGTGCGCCTGCACCGCGACGGCCACACCGGCGATCACCACGACGACGGTGCTCACCGCCCCCACGCGCAGGGCGATGCGGCGTCGTCGGGCGCGGGCGGCCCGGCGCTCCCGCTCCAGGCGGGCCAGCTCGCGGTCCTCCGCGCGCCGCTGCTTGCGGCTCACCTTCTGCTTGGCGGACCGGTTGTAGCTCACGGCGCGGGCACCCCTTCGTTGCGGCGGCCGGACCCGCGCCCACGCGACCGGGACGTCGCGGCGGCCGTGGCCGGGCATGACGTTCGCAGCCTGGCACGGCGGGCTGGCCGTGCGCCTGAAGTCCGCTGAGAGGTTGCTGTGCACCGCCTCCCGGCCGGCCGCCCGCGCCGGGCGCCCCGCTGGTGCCGTCAGGCCGAGACGGGCTCCACGCACAGGGCGGTCGCGGTGGACAGGGCCGCCGGCACCGCGTCGAGGTAGGCGTGCGCGACGGCGAACGGGTCGATGCCGGTCGCGATGACGGCCTGCGGGTCGTCGGCCTCGTACGCGACCACGGCCTCGAGCACGGATCCGTACCGGCCGGCCCCGTTCAGCAGCGCGTCGGCGACCTGTGCCGAGACGCCGGTGCGCCGCACCATGGTCGCCAGGGACAGGTTCTGCTGGGCGCTGACCGCCGACAGCAGGCCGACGGTGTAGCCGGTCTCGTCCGTGAGTGCGCGGCAGGCGAGCGCGCGGGTCAGGACGGCCCACAGGGGCCCGACGGCCGTGGGGCGGGCGTCGATCAGCGAGGCCATCGCCAGGGCGGCCAGCCGGCGGGCACCCATCAGCACCACCGCGGTGCGGACGGAGTCGACGGTGCGGGCGAGGGCGAACGCCGAGGAGTTGACCATGTGCAGCACGCGCACGGACATCTCGGGGTCGCTGGCGACCATGTTCGCCACCGCGGTGAAGTTGATCTCGTCCTCGACGGACAGCAGCCGCACCAGCTCGAGGCACTGGAGCTCACCGGCGGAGCCCTCGCGGGCCTGCGCCTCCTCGCGGCGCACCAGCATCGGGCCCTGCAGCAGGTCGGCGCCCGCCTCCTGGGCCGCCTGCAGGTCGCGTGCGGTGCCCACGCGCTCGGCGATCACCTGGCCGCCGAGGGCGTGCGCCCGCTCGACCAGCGTGCGCAGCCGCTCCGGCTCCGTGGTCGCGTCCACCTTGGCCCAGCCCGCCAGGGGCAGCAGCGCGTCCTGGCCCGGGGTGGCGGCGTAGTCGCCCAGCACCGTGCGGACGTCCCGGGTGCGCAGGGTGACCACGTGCGTGGCGGCATCCGGATCGGCGGCCATGCGAGCCGTCAGCTCGAGCCAGGTGCCTTGTGCAGCCACCGGCAGGGGGACGGCGCCGGACAGGATGCGGGCGGTCGCCCGGAGGATCACCGGGGCGTCGCCGGCGAGCTCGGTCAGGTCCAGCTGGGCGTAGTGCGCCTCGACCAGGTCCTCGGCGACCGGGTCGGTCGCGACGGCGGAGGTGGCGGCACGCAGCGCGTACGCGCGCACGTTGCGGTCGGCGTCCACGACGGGCTGTCGGTAGACGGCGACCGGGGACGACGGCGACGAGAGGGGCATGCCCCGTCCATCGGCTGGTCAGGGCCCGTCGTGAGGGTTCGGGTCAGCCCAGCGGGGCGCGCAGCGGCAGGTCCTCGTCGAGGACCGTCTGCACGGCACGGCCGTTGTGCGGGTTCACCACGAGCGGGGCGAGCAGGTTGGCCGTCGGGTGCTCACCGTCCGCCTCACCCGGGTGCACCACGCTCAGCAGCACCGGGTCCGGCGCGGGACCGGCAGCGGGGCGCCCGCGCACGCCGTCCAGCGCGTCCGTGGGGATGGACGGCGCGTAGTCGGGGAAGAACAGGCCGGGGCTGACGACGAACAGCCGGACCCGCGGCGCCGCCGCGTCGGGCGCGCTGCGCAGCGCGAACAGCAGACCCTCGTCGTCCAGCGCGTCGAGGGCGTACTCCGTGCGGCCGGGCAGGCCCGGGAGCGGGTCGGCGAACCGCAGCACGGCGGGGACCTGGCGGGGGCCGGCCGCGGTGGACACGGTCACGGTCTGCGCCGCGGGGGCGGGGGTCACTTGAGGAAGTCCATCAGCGTGGGCTGCAGCACGCGACCGGTGGCGCCGAGAGCGCCCTGGTAGGCGACCTCCTGCGACTTCAGCTGCATGATCACCTCGGCCAGGTCGATGTCCTGCAGGCCGGAGGTCTGGGTCTTCACCGTCTGGCTCGCGCTGGTCAGGTCCGCCGTCGAGGCGTCGAGCACCCGCTGGCGGCTGCCGACCGAGGCGGCCTCGTTGGTCACGGCGTTCAGGTGGCCGTCCAGCTGGGACAGGTACTGGGTCGGGTCGCCGCCGGCGTTCAGCGTGCTGGCGATCGTGTCGAGCGTGGCGAACACCGAGCTGGTGCCGTTGCCGAACACGGCGGCACCGTCGGAGTCGACGCGGACCTGCGTGTCCGTACCCACCTGCCGCTGCACGGACGAGCCGGCGACGCCGTTGAACGTGTAGGTCGGGTTGCCGCTGGCGTCGGTGCCCACGGTGTACGCAGCACCGGTGTTGGCGGTACCGGCGAACACCGTGCGACCGAGGAAGGTGGTGTTGGCCTGCTTGAGCAGGTCGTCCCGGATGCCGGCGATCTCGGTGGCCAGCGCCTGCCGAGAGGTCAGGCCGTAGGCGCCGTTGCCGCCCTGGACGGTCAGGTCCCGGGCGCGCTGCAGCGCGGTGGTGGTGGACGACAGGGCGGTGTCGATGGTGGTGAGCCACGACGTGCCGTCGGAGGCGTTGCGGCCGAACTGGTCGAGCTGGCGGGCCGAGGCGTTCAGCCGCATCACGTCCGAGGTGGCCGACGGGTCGTCCGACGGCAGCTGGAGCTTGGTGCCGCTGGACATCTGCGCCTGCAGGGTGGCCATCCGGCTGAGGTTGGACTGCAGGTTGCGCAGGCTCGAGGCCTGCACCGTCTGCTGCGTCACACGGCCGAGCATGCTCATCTCCCCACGGTTCCGGTGCGGTTGATCAGGGTGTCCAGCATCTCGTCCATCGCGGTGATCACCCGGGCGGCGCCCTGGTAGGCCCGCTGGAAGGCGAGCATCGAGACGGTCTCCTCGTCGGTGTCCACGCTCGCGCCGGACTGCTGCGCCGTCTCCGCCGAGGCGCGGGCCTGCTCGGCCACCCCGCTGCGGGACGAGGCCGACGCCGACATGCTGCCGACCTGCGCCACGGCGGCGGCCCACACGGCACCGGGACCGGTCGAGCTGTCGGCGAGCGCGGCGATCTTCTGCCCGACGGAGCCGTCGAGCGGCCCGCTGCCGGGTGCCGCGACGGCGATCTGGTCGGGGGTGCTCAGCGCGACGGAGATGCCGGCGGCCGCGGACCCGCCGCTGATGGTGAAGAAGTTGGTGCCGCCAGGGGCGGTGGAGCCGGCGCTGGCCTGGGCGACGGTCTGACCCTGCTGGTGCAGGGCGTTGACCCCGTCGGCGAGGGCCTGCGCCACCGAGTCCAGGCTCGCGGCGGCCTCGGTCAGCATGCCGCCGGTGCCGGACGCGTCCGGCGGGGCCAGCACGGTCAGCAGGCCGGCGACCCGGCCGCCGGACAGCGCCGCGTCCTGCGTCGGGGCGTCGGCCCACACGACCCGGACGGCGGCCGCGACCACCGGCGGGACGGCCGAGGGGTCACCGGTCGCACCGGAGAACGCTGCCGGGCCGCTGACGGCGAGCTGCCGCACGTGGTCGCCGGACACCAGCATGTTGCCGCCCACCATGACGTCGAGCTGGCCGTCGGCCCGCTGCCGCGCCGTGGCGCCCACCAGGCCGGACAGCTGCGTGACCAGCTGGTCGCGCTGGTCGGCCAGCTCGTTGGCGCTGCCGCCGGAGTTGGTGATGTCGAGGATGCGCTTGTTCAGGTCCGCGACGTTCGACGCGAGCGTGTTGGTCTGGTCCACCAGGGTGCCGGCGGTGGTGCGCGCCTGCTGCCACTGCGTCTGCAGGTCGCCGTACCGGGCGTGCAGCGTCTCGGTCACCTGCCGCGCGTCGTCGAGCAGCACCGTGCGGGCGGCGGCGTCGTCGGGGGAGTTGGCCACGTCGTGCCAGCCGGCCCAGAACGTCGACAGCTGGGAGGACAGGCCGGTGGTCGACGGCTCGCCGAGGCTCGTCTCGAGCGTGGTGTACGCATCCGCGCGAGCGGCCAGGAAGGAGGCGGTGCCGGTGTGCGAGCGCAGCTGGGTGTCGAGGAACTGGTCGGACAGCCGGGAGATCCCGCTGACCTGCGTGCCCATGCCGACGCCGTCGGAGGTGGCGAACATCGACGGCACCTGGGCGCCGGGCACCGAGGCGAGGTCGACGCGCTGCCGGGTGTAGCCGGGGGTGTTGGCGTTGGCGATGTTCTGGCCCGCCACGGTGAGCGCCTGCCGCTGGGCGATCAGGGAGCTCAGGGCGGTGCCGAGGCCCGAGAAGGTGCTGGCCATCCCCGCCTCAGATCGACCGGTCGAGGACGCGGGAGCCGTGCTCGGCGAGCACGGCCGCCTGGCCGGACCCGTCGTACGTCTGCACCGAGTCCTGCAGGGACATCAAGGTCTCCTGCGTGGCGCGGTGCGACATGGCCAGCAGCTCGCGGTTGTCGTCCGCCAGCCGGCTGATCTCGCCGGTGAGGGACAAGAACGCCTCGTGGTGGGCGCGCAGCAGCTCGTCCCACGGCTCCGGTGCGGCGTCGGCGAGCGCACGCAGGCCGGCGTCGGCGCTGAGCCCGAGCTCGCGGGCGGCGGAGTCGGCGGCGACCGCACGGGCGATCTCGGCGGAGCGGATCTCATCCAGCACCGCCTCCACCTCGCGCGTGGCGTTGGCGAGCCAGCGGGTGCGGCCGCTGCTCAGCACCAGCTGCTCCTCCTCGAGCTTGAACAGGAGCAGGTCCAGCAGGTGACGTTCCTGCCAGAGGACGTCGGACAGCTGGGTCAACGACATCTCTCTGCCCTCCTCTCGTGCGCGGTCCGGTGGTCGGCGGGTGAAGCCGCGGTGAACTCTGCCGTAGGTATCGGCCGGTACCGCCGGGATCTGACCCGAACGGCCCAATCCGACGTTGACCTGCATACCGAGCGGTAGCCCCAGAGCGACGATGACCAGCATGTGAGACGGGTGTGCAACGTCGTAGGAATCGGCGATGTGACGTCGGTCACACGCTTCCGGGGAAGTGGAGCGATCTGACGGAGAACGTCCGAATTTCCGCGGAACCATACGTCCGGATTTGTTGCACGCCCGACGCAATGACCCCTTCGGGCGTTCCTCGCCGCTGCGGGGAAACCGTTCAAGTCCCCCCGTGGGAGCGACGACCTTTCTCCCATGAACGCGCACGACGAGCTGGTGGTGAACAACCTCGCGTTGGTCGGCTACCACGTCACCGAGCTGCTGCACCGCGTCCCGCCGTCGGTGACGCGCGACGAGCTGGCCTCCGCCGGTTCGCTCGCCCTGGTCCTCGCCGCCCGCAGCTTCGACCCCGAGGCCGGGGTGCCGTTCGCTCGTTACGCCTCGCTGCGCATCAAGGGCGCCCTGCTCGACGAGCTGCGCTCGATGGACTGGGCCAGCCGCTCCGCCCGCCGCCGGGTCCGTGAGCTGTCCGAGGTGACCGAGCGCCTGCGCGCCACGCTGGGCCGCGAGCCCAGTCGGGACGAGCTCGCCTCCGCCCTCGGCACCGACGCCGCCGGTGTGGACGTCGCCCGGCACGACGCCGAGCGGCGCGTGCTGTCCATCGACGCCTCCGAGACGCCGATCGCCGACTCCATCGCCGACGACGACGCGACCCCCGAGGAGCAGGTGCTGGCCGCCGAGCAGCGGCACTGGCTGCGTGCGGCGGTCGAGGTGCTGCCGGAGCGGCTGCGCGCCGTGGTCAGCGGCCTGTACCTGGAGGACCGGTCGATCGCCGACCTCGCCGACGAGCTCGGCGTCACCCAGTCGCGGATCAGCCAGCTGCGCACCGAAGCCCTGGGGCTGCTGCGCGACGGCATGAACGCCTCGATGAACCCCGGGCTGGTGCGCGGCGGCGAACGTCCCGGCGGCGTCGCCGAGCGGCGCCGGCAGGCGTACTTCGCCGCGGTCGCGGCGCGTGCCGCGATGCCGGCCAGCGTGTACGGCGCGCACGTGCCCTCGCCGCGGACCGGCAGCGCGATGCCGACGGCCTTCGCAAGCCGGGCGCTCGGCGCCTGACGCCTGCGCCGAGGCGATCTGCGCACCGCGACGAAAAGTCCGCGCAGAACTCCTCAGACCAGCGCCACCGGTGGCGATGAACGGGGTGTGCCCACGGATGGGCCGCCCGACCCGAACTCAGGAGGAAGAGAACGATGGGTCTCTCGATCAACCAGAACATCGCCGCGGTCAACGCGTACCACAACCTGGCGAACACCCAGAACGACCTGTCCAAGTCCCTGGAGAAGCTGTCCAGCGGCTTCCGCATCAACCGTGCCGCCGACGACGCGGCCGGCCTGGCCATCTCCGAGGGCCTGCGCTCGCAGATCGGTGGCCTCAAGGTCGCCGTCCGCAACGCCCAGGACGGCACCTCGGTGGTCCAGACCGCTGAAGGTGCGCTGAACGAGTCGACCTCGATCCTGCAGCGCATGCGCGACCTGTCCGTGCAGGCCTCGAACGACGGTGGCCTGTCCGCCGACGCCAAGGGCAACATCCAGTCCGAGATGACCCAGCTCAAGTCCGAGCTGAGCCGCATCGCGAACACCACGCAGTTCAACGGCACCAAGCTGCTGGACGGCTCCTACAAGGGCGTCTTCCAGGTCGGGGCCAACCAGGGCGAGACCATCACGGTCCAGGTGGGACAGGCGATGGGCGCGGCCGGCCTCAAGGTCGACGGCGTCGACGTGACCGCCGCCGCCGGTGCCGGTGCCCTCACCGGCTCGACCACGACCGCCGCCGCGGTGGGCACCGCGTCGGTCGCCACGGTGGACGGCAGCAAGGACTACACCGCGCTCGCCAACTGGGGCTCGAAGCTGAACGGCTCGATCTCCTTCAACGGCAACAGCCTGGACCTCGGCACGGTCGACGTCGCCTCGGGCGCTGCGGTGTCCGACAAGGTGACGGCGCTGCAGAACGCCGCGAACGCGACCTTCGGCACCGGCAAGGTCACCGTCGCGGCGACGGCCACCGGCCTGACCTTCACGGGTACCGCCGCGGCCGCCGGTGCGACGGCGCAGGACCTGGCGAACGCGACGGTGTCGTTCACCGCCGCGACGGGCGCCCAGATGGCCATCAAGACCATCGACACCGCGATCAGCACGGTCTCCACGGTCCGCGCCAACCTCGGCGCCGTGCAGAACCGCTTCGACCACACGGTGAAGAACCTCAACGTGGCGGTCGAGAACCTGTCCGCGTCGGAGTCCCGCATCCGCGACACCGACATGGCGTCGGAGATGGTCTCGTTCACCCGGGCCCAGATCCTGTCCCAGGCCGGCACCTCGATGCTGGCCCAGGCCAACCAGCTGCCGCAGAGCGTTCTCAAGCTGCTCCAGTGATCCACCCGGTGACCGGCTGACGGTCACCAGACGCGAGCGCCCCCGCGGCGCCCGCACCCGGCACCGGCGGCGACGGGCTCCTTCCCGCGCCGCCGGTGCCGTCTGAACCACCGAGCACCAACCCGGTACCCGACAGCAAGGACGGATCTCGTGGCGACCAGCAGCATGGGCATCGACGGCCTGGTCAGCGGCCTGAACACGACCGACCTGATCAACCAGCTGATGTCGGTCGAGTCGGGCCCGCAGACCCTGCTCAAGACGCAGCAGTCCGACACCCAGACGTTCGTCGCCGCGCTGCAGTCCCTGAACACCAAGGTCGCCTCGCTCGGCACCGCCGCCACCGCAGCGTCGACCGCCACGTCCTGGGGCGCCCTGACCGCGACCTCGTCCGCCACCTCCGTCACCGCGACGGCCACCACCAGCGCCTCGCCCACGCAGGTCAGCTTCACCGTCGACAAGCTGGCGCAGCGGCAGGTGTCGCTGACCGACGTCTTCACGGACGTTGCGTCCTTCACCGGCACCGGCAACTCCCTGACCCTGACCTCCGCCGCCGGCTCCACCCAGATCGACACCACCGGCATCACCAGCGTCGCCGGCCTGGCGAGCGCGATCACCGCGTCCAACGCGGGAGTGTCCGCGGTCGCGGTCCAGGTGACCGGTGGCTACCGCCTCCAGCTCTCCGCCAAGCAGACCGGTGCCGCCAGCGCGTTCCAGCTGTACCAGGGCACCCCTGCCGACGTGACCGCCGGGACCGCGACGGCGAAGACGCTCACCTCGCTCACCGCCGCGCAGGACGCCCAGCTGACCCTGTGGCCCGGGACGTCGGCCGCGCAGACGTTCACGTCGACCACCAACACGTTCAGCAACGTCCTGACCGGGGTGTCGATCACCACCAGCGCCGTCGAGACCAACCCGGTGACACTGACGCTCGGCCGCGACACCACCGCGCTCAGCACGCTCGGGTCCAACCTGGTCAGCCAGCTGAACCTGGTGCTCGGCGAGATCAGCAGCCGGACCAGCTCCACGACCACGACAGACCCGACCACGGGCGGCACCGTGGTGACACCCGGCATCCTCGGCATGGACTCGTCCGTCAGCACGCTGCAGCAGCAGCTGACCTCGGCCGCGTCCTACCCGGTCAACGGCGTCTCCCCGTCGACCATCGGGATCTCGATCCAGCGCGACGGCACCTTCGCCTTCGACCAGGCCGCCTACAGCGCGGCGCTCGCAGCGGACCCGCAGAAGGTGCAGGACGTCGTCTCCGGCCTGGCCGCCCGCGTCGCCGCGGTGACCACGTCGACGTCGGACCCGACCAGCGGCACCCTGACCGCCGAGATCACCGCCCAGCAGGGCGTGGTGAAGGACCTCGGCGACCAGATCAGCCAGTGGGACGTCACCCTGCAGCTGCGGCGGGAGAGTCTGCAGACGACGTACTCGAACCTCGAGGTGACGCTGTCCAACCTCAAGTCGCAGTCGAGCTGGCTGGCCAGCCAGCTCGGGTCGCTCAGCGGCTCGTCCAGCTCGTCGAACTGACACCACCGGAGGACTCCTCATGTCCGACCTGCGCGCCCGCTACCTGGCGGACTCCGTCGCCACGGCCTCGCCGGCGCGGCTGCTGACACTGCTGTACGACCGGCTGCTGCTGGACCTGCACCGCGCCACCTCGGCGCTGGAGACAGGCGACCGTGGCGGCGCCGGCAGCCACCTGGCGCACGCCCAGGACATCGTCTGCGAGCTGATCTCCACGCTGGACGTCTCGGCGTGGGAGGGCGGCAACCGCCTGATGTCGCTGTACGGCTGGCTGCTGAACGAGCTGCTCACCGCCGGCACCGCAGGCGACGCCGCCCGCGTCGAGGCCTGCCGCGGCGTGGTCGCCCCGCTGGCCGAGGCCTGGCACCAGGCGGCCGACGCGCTCGCCGGGGCGGACCGCCCCGCGGCCGAGCCCGTCGCGGCCACCGGGCTGCTCGGCGTCGCATGACCACCGGGTGGTCGGACGCCTGGGAGCAGGCGCTCGACGCACTGGAGCTCGACGTCGCCGCGGCGGAGCTGCTGCTCGCCGCCGCGCACGGCACCGGGGGCGGCATGGCGCCCGCCGTCCGCACGTGGCGGCCGCCCGTGGACCTGGGCCCGCTGCCGGCCAGCCTCGAGGAGCGGGCGCGCACGCTGCGCGACCGTCAGCTCGAGGTGGCGAAGGCCGTCTCGGAGGCCGTCGTGCGGTCGCGGCGGCAGCTCGCGGCGACCCGGGCCGTGCTCGGCACCGTCGCCGAGCGGCGGCCGGTGTACGTCGACCTCGACGGCTGAGGCGCGCGAGGCCGAACCGGACGTATCGCACCTGATCAGACGGCTTCTGCAGAACTTCTCAGCACCCTCGGCGACCTGCCGATCGACAGGGCTGAGCACGGATCGCTCGACCCTCTGGCCACGGATCGGCCTCTCGTACTCGTCGATGAGGTGTGCACGGCCATGGGTCTGTTCGACTCGGTGAGCTATGTCGCGCTGCACAGTGCGCTGGACGGGCTCGCCCTGCGTCAGCGTGCGATCGCGGACAACGTCGCCAACATCAACACCCCGGGGTACACGGCCCGACGGGTGTCGTTCGAGCAGGCGCTGAGCGCGGCCGTCAGCAACGGGTCCGGTGCGGTCGCCGCCACCGAGTCGCGGTCGCTCGAGCCGACCCGCACCGACGGCAACAACGTCAACCTCGACACCGAGACCGTGCTGAACATCGACACCAACCTGCGCTTCCAGCTCGCGTCGCAGGCCGTGTCCAGCCAGCTGTCCGCCGTGCGCGCCGCGATGCGGACCGCCTGATGACGATCTTCGGCGCCCTCGGCATCGCCGGCTCCGGCCTGACGGTGCACCGCAAGTGGCTCGACGCGGTCAGCGACAACCTGGCCAACGTCAACGACGCGACCAGCACCTCCCAGTCGGCGTTCCAGGCCCGGTACGTGGTGGCCCAGGAGATGGGCGGCGAGGGCGGCGTCGCCGTCGCCGGGGCCGTGCTCTCCGGCGACACCACCGGTCGGGTGGTCTACGAGCCCGGCAACCCGCTGGCCGACGCCCAGGGCAACGTGCGGTACCCGGAGATCGACACCGCCAGCCAGATGACCCAGCTGATCATCGCGCAGCGCGGCTACCAGGCGAACGCCGCGGTGATCGAGCGTGCGACCGAGGCCTACCAGGCCGCTCTCCAGATCGGGAAGTGACCATGAGCGTCTCCGCGATCGGCGCAGTCGGCGCCGCGAGCCCTGCCCTGACCGCCCTGACGGGCGTCGCCGGCGTCACCCCGACCACGGCGGCCGGCTCGACCGCCGGCACCACGGCCACCTCCGGCGCGGGCTTCGCGAACGTGCTGTCCGGCGTCGACCGGCTGCAGCAGCTGCAGTCCACGGCCCAGGACCTGTCGGTGAAGGCCGTCACCGGTGACCTCACCGACGTGCACGACTACACGATCGCCGCGTCCGAGGCGAACCTGGCGATGGAGCTGACCGCGGCGGTCCGCAACAAGGCGGTCGACGCGTTCAACGAGATCATGCGGATGCAGGCCTGATGCCCGCGCCGCTGCAGTCCGTCATCGCCCGCCTGCAGGCGGCGGTGCGGCAGTTCTCGATCGCCCAGCGCACGTTCGCGGTGCTGGCCGTCGCCGCCCTGGTGCTCGGTGGCGTGGCGCTGTCCAGCTACCTGACCAAGCCGACGATGGGCCCGCTGTTCAGCGGTCTGTCCGGCGCGGACGCCAGCGCGATCGTCGACCAGCTCGGCTCCAAGGGGATCAAGTACCAGCTGGCCGACGGCGGCTCCACCATCCTGGTGCCGCAGGACAAGCTGTACGCCGAGCGCATCGCGATGGCGGCGGCCGGCCTGCCGGCCAACAAGAGCGGTGCCGGGTACTCGCTGCTCGACTCGATGCCGGTCACCGCGTCGGAGTTCCAGCAGAAGACCACCTACCAGCGCGCGCTCGAGGGCGAGCTGGCCAAGACGGTCGGCGCGATCGACGGCGTCGACCAGGCCACGGTGCAGCTGGCGATCCCGGACGACTCCGTCTTCGTCGAGAAGAAGAAGGACCCGACCGCCTCGGTGTTCGTGCGGACGCGCACCGGCGCGACGCTGAGCAACGACCAGGTGCAGGCGATCGTCCACCTGGTGTCCGCGGGCATCCAGGGCATGACGCCCACCGACGTCGCCGTGATCGACGCGTCCGGCAAGGTGCTGTCCGCCGTCGGCACCGGCACCACCAGCGGCCCGATGTCGTCGGGCGCCACCACCGACTACGAGGCCCGCGTGCAGCAGGCCGTGCAGCGGATCCTCGACCCGCTGGTCGGCGCCGGGAACTCCGCGGTGACCGTGACCGCGCAGCTCGGCACGTCGTCCAGCCAGACCACCACGGAGACCTTCTCCGCCACGCCGACCACCCCGCCGCTGGCGTCGTCCACCAAGACGGAGCAGTACAGCGGCGCCGGCGGTGCCGGTGCGGCCGGCGTGCTCGGCCCCGACAACATCGCCGTGCCGTCCGGCTCGAGCACCAGCGGCACCGGCAGCTACACCTCCACCAGCACCGACGTGACCAACTCGGTGAACAAGAGCACCCAGGTGGTCACCACCCCGCCGGGCGGCGTGCAGCGGCAGTCGGTGTCGGTGGCCGTCGACGCGAAGGCGGGCGGCGCGCTGGACATGACGGCGCTGACCCAGGCGATCTCGGCCGCCGCCGGCATCGACCCCACCCGCGGCGACACCATCTCGGTGCAGCGGATGGCCTTCGACACCACGTCCGCGCAGAACGCCGCCACGGCCCTGGCCAAGGCGGACGCGGCGACGGCGGCCGAGAAGAAGCAGTCGATGATCAAGCAGGCCGCGATCGCCGGCGCCGTGCTGCTGCTGGTGGTCTTCCTGATCGTGCTGGGCATGCGCCGGTCCCGCCGGGCCCGTCGCGAGGCGCTCGACCTCGGGTCGCTCACCGCGGTGGACGAGGGCTTCGACCTGCCCGACGGCATCGACGGGGCCGCCCTGCACCCGGTGCTGCCGCCCGGCCCGTCGCCCCTGCTGCCGGACCCGCGCGCCGTGCGCCGTGAAGAGGTCGAGGCGATGGCGGACGAGCAGCCCGCCGAGGTCGCCGAGCTGCTGCGCGGCTGGCTGGCCGCACCGTCCTCCGGGCGGCGGCGATGAGCCTCGGGCTGACCGGGCCGCAGAAGGCCGCCACGCTGCTGCTCCAGCTGGGCAAGGACCGTGCCGCCCGGGTGCTGTCCCAGCTCACCGAGCAGGAGATCGAGGAGCTGACCGCCGAGATCCTGCACCTGGAGCGGATCGACCCCGAGGTCGCCGGCGAGGTGCTCGACGAGTTCTGGGAGGCGACCAACACCGGGCCGTCGTTCGGCGGCGGCATGGGGCTCGCCCAGCGGCTGCTCGAGGCGTCCCTCGGCACCGAGCGCGCCGCCGGGATGATGGAGCGGCTGCAGACGACGCTGGCGGGTCAGCCGTTCGAGTTCCTGCAGCAGGCCGACGCCCGGCAGGTGGTGTCGCTGCTGTCCGGCGAGCACCCGCAGACCGTCGCCCTGGTGCTGGCGCACCTGCGTCCGGAGCACGCGTCCGCGATCCTCGCCGGCCTGCCCGGCGCCGAGCAGGCGGACGTCGCGCACCGGATCGCCCTGATGGAGCGGGCCTCCCCGGACGTGGTCGCCGTGGTGGCCGAGAGCTTGCAGCGCAAGGCGTCCGCCGTGCTGGCGCCGCGGGAGCTGGCGGCGGTCGGCGGCGTGCAGCCGCTGGTCGAGATCATCAACCGGGCCGACCCGGGCACCGAGAAGGCGATCCTCGAGGGGCTCGCGGCGCGCGACGAGGCGCTGGCCGAGGAGGTCCGCAGCCGGATGTTCGTGTTCGCGGACATCGTGCTGCTCGAGGACCGCGCCATGCAGCTGGTGCTGCGCGGCGTCGAGGTGCCGGCGCTCGCCCTGGCGCTCAAGGGCTCCGGCCCCGAGGTGCGTGACACGGTGCTGCGCAACCTGTCCGAGCGGGCGCGCGAGAACCTGCTCGAGGAGATCGAGCTGCTCGGCCCGGTCCGCATGTCCCAGGTCGAGGACGCCCGCGCGGGCATCGTGCAGGTGATCCGCCGCCTCGAGGAGAGCGGGCAGATCACCATCCGGCGCGACGCCGAGGACGAGTACGTTGCCTGACTCCGACGTCGTCGCCGTCGCCTTCCCCGCGCTGGACGCGCCGGGGAGCGCCGGGGTGCCCACGCAGCGGTCCGGCGACGGCGCGCACGCGGCCGGCTTCGCCGCGGGGTTCGCCGCGGGGGCGCGGGCCGCCGCCCGG
>NZ_JANZLA010000012.1 GCF_025770785.1 Cellulomonas sp. SG140
CGCGGCGGCGCCCGCGACGTCCACCCCGGCCCCCGCCGCACCCCCGCGTCCGTCCGGCGACGGCGCCGGCGGCCCCGCGAAGCTGCTGCCGACCGGTCCCGTACCCGTCGCCCGCGCGCTGCCCGCCACGGCGCCGTACGCGGCCGCCGCGACCCTCGGCCACGAGCACACCGAGCAGGACCAGGCCGCCGACGAGGTCCAGAAGCTCCGTGGGCCCGCGGCGCGCGTGGTGACCAACATGGAGTCCTCGCTCGAGGTCCCCACCGCCACGAGCGTGCGGGCCGTGCCGGCGACGCTGATGGTGGACAACCGCATCGTCATCAACAACCACCTCGCCCGCGGACGCGGCGGCAAGGTGTCGTTCACGCACCTCATCGGCTTCGCGATGGTCGAGGCGCTGACGCAGATGCCGGCGATGAACTCGTCGTACACGCAGCAGGACGGCAAGCCGGCGGTGCTGACGCCGGCTCACGTCAACCTCGGCATCGCCATCGACCTGTCCAAGCCGGACGGGACGCGACAGCTGCTGGTGCCGTCGGTCAAGAAGGCCGACACGCTGGACTTCGCCCAGTTCTGGGCCGCCTACGAGGACGTGGTCCGCCGGGCACGGCAGAACAAGCTCGGCGTGGACGACTTCGCCGGGACCACGGTGTCGCTGACGAACCCCGGCACGATCGGGACGGTGCACTCGGTGCCGCGCCTGATGCAGGGCCAGGGCACCATCGTCGGCGTCGGTGCGATGGACTACCCGGCCGAGTTCGCCGGGACGTCCGTCGAGCGGCTGAACCAGATGGGCATCTCCAAGGTGCTCACCCTCACCTCGACGTACGACCACCGGATCATCCAGGGCGCCCAGTCGGGAGACTTCCTGCGGATCATCGCGGACAAGCTGACCGGTCAGGACGGCTTCTACGACCGCGTCTTCACGTCGCTGCGCGTGCCGTACGAGCCCGTGCGGTGGGTGCGGGACAACACGGTCGACCCGGACGACGAGGCGATCAAGCCCGCGCGGATCGGCGAGCTGATCCACGCCTACCGCTCGCGGGGCCACCTGATGGCCGACACCGACCCGCTGGCCTTCCGGCTGCGCAAGCACCCGGACCTCGACGTGCAGAACCACGGCCTGACGCTCTGGGACCTGGACCGCACCTTCCCCACCGGCGGGTTCACCGGCAAGTCCCGCGCGACCCTGCGGGAGATCCTCGGCCTGCTGCGCGACTCGTACTGCCGCACGGTCGGCATCGAGTACATGCACCTGCAGGACCCGCGGCAGCGGCGGTGGCTGCAGGAGCGGCTGGAGTCCGGCTACGCGCGGACGCCCCGTGAGGACCAGCTGCGCATCCTGCGGCGGCTGAACGCGGCGGAGGCGTTCGAGACCTTCCTGCAGACCAAGTACGTCGGCCAGAAGCGGTTCTCCCTCGAGGGCGGCGAGTCGCTGATCCCGCTGCTGGACGCGATCCTCTCGAAGGCGGCGGACGCGGGCCTCGACGAGGTGGGCATCGGCATGGCGCACCGCGGCCGGCTGAACGTGCTGGCGAACATCGCCGGCAAGTCGTACGGCCAGATCTTCAGCGAGTTCGAGGGCAACCAGGACCCGAAGAGCGTCCAGGGCTCCGGCGACGTGAAGTACCACCTCGGCACCGAGGGCCGGTTCACCGCCGAGTCCGGTGCGACCACGCGGGTGCACCTGGCGGCCAACCCGTCGCACCTGGAGGCCGTCGACCCCGTGCTCGAGGGCATCGTGCGGGCCAAGCAGGACCGCATCGACCTCGGCGGCGACGGCTTCTCCGTGCTGCCGATCCTGGTGCACGGCGACGCGGCCTTCGCCGGTCAGGGCGTCGTCTTCGAGACGCTCAACCTGTCGCAGCTGCGCGGCTACCGCACCGGCGGCACCATCCACGTGGTCATCAACAACCAGGTCGGGTTCACCACCGGCCCGTCGTCGTCCCGCTCGTCGCAGTACGCGACCGACGTGGTCAAGGGGCTGCAGGTGCCGGTGTTCCACGTCAACGGCGACGACCCCGAGGCCGTCGTCCGCGTGGCCGAGCTCGCCTTCGAGTACCGCGAGCAGTTCGACCGCGACGTCGTCGTCGACATGCTGTGCTACCGGCGCCGCGGCCACAACGAGGGCGACGACCCCTCGATGACCCAGCCGCTGATGTACAACCTGATCGAGGCCAAGCGCTCGGTGCGCAAGCTCTACACGGAGACCCTCGTCGGGCGTGGTGACATCACGCTGGAGGAGGCGGAGCACGCGCTGCGCGACTACCAGTCGCAGCTGGAGCGGGTGTTCGCCGAGACGCGCGAGGACGGCTGGACGCCGAGCAAGGCACCGGAGACGGTGGCCGGGCTGGAGCGTCCGGAGGCGCAGCACGAGGACGCCGGCGTGATGGTCGGCTGGCGCACCGCGGTCCCCGCGGAGGTGCTGGAGCGCATCGGCGCCGCGCACGTGCAGGCTCCGGAGGGCTTCACCGTGCACCCCAAGCTGGCGACGCTGCTCACCCGCCGCGAGGCGATGAGCCGCGAGGGCGGCATCGACTGGGCCTTCGGCGAGCTGCTCGCGTTCGGCTCGCTCCTGGTGGAGGGCACGCCGGTGCGGCTCGCCGGCCAGGACAGCCGGCGCGGGACGTTCGCCCAGCGGCACGCGGTGCTGCACGACCGTGAGACGGGCGCCGAGTGGACGCCGCTGAGCTACCTGTCGGCCAACCAGGCGAAGTTCTGGACGTACGACTCGTCGCTGTCGGAGTACGCCGCGCTCGGCTTCGAGTACGGCTACTCGGTGGAGCGTCCCGACGCCCTGGTGGTCTGGGAGGCGCAGTTCGGCGACTTCGTCAACGGCGCGCAGACGATCCTCGACGAGTTCGTCAGCTCCGCCGGGCAGAAGTGGGCGCAGCAGTCGTCCGTCACGCTGCTGCTCCCCCACGGGTACGAGGGCCAGGGGCCGGACCACTCGTCGGCGCGCATCGAGCGGTTCCTGCAGCTCGCCGCCGAGGACAACATGACCATCGCGCAGCCGTCGACGCCGGCGTCCTACTTCCACCTGCTGCGCCGGCAGGCCTACGACCGGCCGCGTCGGCCGCTCGTCGTCTTCACCCCCAAGTCGATGCTGCGGCTGAAGTCGGCGACGTCCGACGTCGCCGACTTCACGTCGGGCACCTTCCGGCCCGTGATCGGCGACGAGCTCGCCGCCGCGCAGGCCGACCAGGTGACCCGCGTGCTCCTCTGCAGCGGCAAGGTGTACTGGGACCTGCTCGCGCACCGGGTGTCCTCCGGCGACCGGCAGACCGCGATCGTCCGGCTCGAGCAGCTGTACCCGTTCGACGCCGAGGCGGCGCGTGACGCGCTGGCGCCGTACGGGGACGCCGAGCTGGTCTGGGTGCAGGACGAGCCGCAGAACCAGGGCGCGTGGTCCTACCTGTCGCTGCACGTGCCTCCGGTGCTGGGCCGCCAGCTCCGCGTCGTGTCGCGTGCCGAGTCGGCCGCCACCGCGACGGGCTCCGCGAAGAAGCACGCGGTGCAGCAGACCGAGCTGATCGCCGCGGCGTTCGCCCGCTGACCGCGCGACCCGGCCGCCGCCTCCCCGGGCTGGCGGCCGGGCGCTGCCAGACTGGCCCCCGTGCGGCGCGCCGGTCGGCGCACGGAAGGCGGTGAGGGGCGTGGCTGACCTGCCGGTCAGGCTGGTGGTGGTCGGGGACGAGCTCGCGGCAGGCGCAGGTGACCCACGGGCGCTCGGGTGGGTGGGACGTGTCGCGGCACGCACCAGCACCCCCGGACCGCTGGCCGTGCTGACCCTGGCGGTGCCGGGCGAGAACACCACGCAGCTCGGCGCCCGGTGGGACCTCGAGGCGTCCCGTCGCTGGGTCCCCGAGGCGGACAACCGGCTGGTGGTCGCGCTGGGACGGGCCGATGCGGACGCCGGGCTCTCGTTGGCACGCAGCCGGCTGAACCTGGCCAACATCCTCGACGTCGCCGAGCAGCGCCGCGTCCCCGCCTTCGTCGTCGGACCGCCGCCCGGCTCGCCCGACCAGGCGCAGCACCTCGCTGAGCTGTCCGCCGCCTACGCCGACGTGGCGGGGCGGCGACGTGTGCCGTACGTCGACACGTACACCCCGCTGGTCGCCCACGACCAGTGGCTGGCCGACCTCGCCGCGGGCGACGGGCAGCTGCCCGGCCAGGCCGGGTACGGGCTGATCGCGTGGCTGGTGCTGCACACCGGCTGGCACACCTGGCTCGGGCTGCCGGACGACGCCTGACGGCTAGCGGGGCAGGGTGCCCCGCACCGCCCGCAGCGCCTGGTCGAGCACCGTGCGGACGGTGTCCACGGTGAGGGGGGCCACCCCCGGTCCCGCGTCGGCCCGCCGCAGGTCCGCGCGGAGCTCGTCGGCGAACCGCCGCACCAGGGCGTCGGCCTCCATCCGGTTGACGTGGGACGCCGTCCGCGCCTCCTCGGCGGGGGCGGGCGGCGCGGGCACCGCGTGGGCACGGGCCTGCTGGGCGGCGGACGCGAGGTCCGCGCGCAGCCCCCGCATCGCGTCCCGCACGTCGTCCCGCAGCTGCACGGCCCGGTCGCGGACCGTCTCGGCGATGCCGGCCTCCAGGTCCGCGAGGTCGTCCCGACGGTCCTCGAGCTCGGCGCGGCCCGCCGGCGTCAGCGCGTAGGTCGTCTTGCGGCCCTCGTCCGCCCGCACGACGAGCCCCTCCTCCTCGAGGCGGGCGAGCCGCGGGTACACCGTGCCCGCGCTGGGTCGGTACGTGCCGCCGAACCGGTCCGATAGCGCCGTGATCAGCTCGTACCCGTGCCGGGGACCGTCCTCGAGCAGCGCGAGCAGGTACAGGCGCAGCTGGCCGTGGGCGAACACCGAGGCCATCATGCGGTGGCCGCGACGCCGCGCAGCACGGTGACGTGCCCGGACACCGTGTTGGCCGTCAGGTAGCAGCTGCCGTCGCCGGAGCTGAGGTCCACCGACTTCTGGCCGGGCGACGTGCCCTTGTACTCCCGCCCGTCCACGACCAGCCGTCCGGACACCGTGTGCGCCGTCGCCCGCAGCCCCTTGTCGAGCGGCAGCCGGACGGTGACGTCGCCCGAGACCGAGCTGACGGTGAACGACGACGCCTCCGCGGCGGTGTCGAGCGTCAGGGCGCCGGACACCGTGGTGCCCTGCACGACGACGAGCTGGCCGGACGCCGCCACGTCGCCGGACACGCTGGTGATCCGCAGGTCGCCGCGGTGGTCGCGCACGGCGATCTCGCCGGACACCGTGTTGGCGCTCAGCCGCCCACGCGTGCCGTCCACGACGACCGACCCGGACACCGTCGAGACCGCGCAGTCCTGCTGCACGCCCGCGAGCAGGCCGTCGGCGCTCACCGTGCCCAGGCGCACCGCGATCTCCCGCGGGACCGCGACGTGCACGTCGGCCCGGTCCCGGCCACGGAAGTTGCGCACGGTCTCCAGGAACCCCTCCCAGCCACCGAGCGTGAACGCGTACCCGACGCGCAGCTCGCCGTCGGACAGCGTCACCTCGAGCGGACGGCCGTCGACCGAGTGCACCTCGAGCCGCACACCTGGCTCGTCGTGCGCGACGACGTCGACCCGCCCCGCCACCAGCCCCACCCGGACGGCGGTGACCTGCTCCAGCTCGATCACGCGCGGCCCGTCGACCACCCAGGACTCCGTGGGCATGACCCCTCCTCAGTTCGCGATATATCTTGTTGGCACTCACGATATATCGCGTCTCACGGCGTGACAAGCGCCACGTCAGGTGCCGACGAGCGAGAGCCCGCACCGGGCCGTCGTGCGGCCGAGTGCGGGCTCCGCGGGGGCTGCGAGGGGCGAGCGCCCCGACGTCAGACGACGACGCCGGCGGCCTTGAGCTCCACCGTGAGGTCGTGCGGGTTCGACGACGCCGCGAGCGCCTCCTCGTAGGTGATGACGTCGTCGCGGACCAGGGAGAACAGGTGCCGGTCGAAGGTCTGCATCTTGTAGAACTCGCCGTCGCGGATCAGGTCGATCAGCGGCGGGTTGTCCAGCGGCTCGACGATCGCCTCGGCCGTGCGGCCGGTGTTGACCATCACCTCGACCGCGGGACGCCGGCCGGTGCCGTCCGCCTTGCGGACGAGCCGCTGCGAGACGATCCCGCGCAGGGACTGGGACAGGGCGATGCGGATCTGCTTCTGCTCGTGCGGCGGGAAGAAGTCGACGATGCGGTTGATCGTCTCCGGTGCGTCGATGGTGTGCAGCGTGGACATCACCAGGTGGCCGGTCTCCGCGGCGGACAGCGCAGCGCGGACGGTCTCCTGGTCGCGCATCTCACCGACCAGGATCACGTCGGGGTCCTGCCGCATCGCCGCGCGCAGCGCCACCGCGAAGTCGGCCGTGTCCTGCCGCACCTCGCGCTGGGAGACGATCGCCTTCTTGTCCGAGTGCAGGATCTCGATCGGGTCCTCGATGGTGATGATGTTGACCTCGCGGTACGAGTTCACCAGGTCGACCATCGACGCCAGGGTCGTCGTCTTGCCGGACCCCGTCGGGCCGGTCACCAGCACCAGGCCGCGCGGCTCGAGCGCGAGCTCGCCCACCACCTCGGGCAGCCCCAGCTCGCTCAGCGACTGGGCCCCCACGGCGACGCGCCGGAAGACGAGCCCGTACGTCCCGCGGGCCTGGTAGGCGTTGACCCGGAACCGCCCCACCCCCGGCAGCGAGTACGCGAAGTCCGCCTCACGGGAGCGCCGGAACACCTCGACGAGGTCGTCCGGCAGCACCTCCTCGAGCATCCGCTCGGTGTCCGCGGGGGTGAGCTCGGGCGCCTGCAGCTTGCGCAGCCGGCCGTCCACGCGGACGCGCGGCGCCGAACCGACCTTGCAGTGCAGGTCGGAACCGCCCGTGCTGGCCAGCGCGTGCAGGAACGGGATGACGGACTGGATCTGCGCGCTCACCCTGCGGTCATCGGCTGACGGGCTCGCCGACTTGAGCCTCCGCCGGCGGCGCGGGCGCCCGACCCTCGCCGCGAACGAGCCGCCTCGTCCGGTGTGGGACCATGGACGACGACGTCGCGCACCGCCGTGCGCCGCAGCCGTACCCCCAGCCGAGGAGAGAACCCGATGAGCAAGCGTGGTCGCAAGCGCAAGTCCCGCGCCGGCAGCGCCGCCAACCACGGCAAGCGCCCCAACGCCTGAGCCGTGATGCACGCGAGGCCCCGACCGTCCGGTCGGGGCCTTCGTCGTCTCCCCCCGCGCTGACCGGCCGCCGGCCGTACACCCCGCGCCCAGCAGCGCGCCGACCGTGCCGCCGACGCGTCAGACCTGCGGCTCGGCCCCGCCGCGCAGCAGAGTCTGGTGGATCCGGACGCGCAGCGTCTCCGGCGCCGACTCCTGGCAGCCGCGACGGACGACCGTCTTGAGCACCACGTCGATCCCGTACTCCTCGAGGCACGGCGTGCACTCGGCGAGGTGCTCGCGCAGCTCGTCGGCCTCGCTGACGTCGAGCTCGTGGTCGACGTACGACCACAGGCGCTCGACGGCCGCCGCGCAGGGGTCGTCCTCGGCGTGCGTGTGCTGACCGAGCTCGGGCCGGGCCTCGTCGTCCGGCTGCAGGTGCGTCATCGTCATGCCTCCGGTGCGGCGGGGCCGCTCGGCACCAGCCCGCGCTCGCGGGCGTAGTCGTGCAGCAGCTCACGCAGCTGTGCCCGGCCACGGTGCAGCCGGGACATCACTGTTCCGATGGGAGTGCCCATGATCTCGGCGATCTCCTTGTACGCGAAGCCCTCGACGTCCGCGTAGTAGACGGCCATCCGGAAGTCCTCGGGCAGGCGCTGCAGGGCGTCCTTCACGTCCGAGTCGGGCAGGTGGTCGAGCGCCTCCGCCTCGGCCGAGCGCAGTCCGGTCGAGGTGTGCGACTCGGCACGGGCCAGCTGCCAGTCCTCGACCTCCTCCGCGTGCGACTGCTGCGGCTCCCGCTGCTTCTTGCGGTAGGAGTTGATGTAGGTGTTGGTGAGGATGCGGTACAGCCACGCCTTGAGGTTGGTCCCGGGGCGGTACTGGTGGAACGCCGCGAACGCCTTCGCGAACGTCTCCTGCACCAGGTCCTCGGCGTCCGCCGGGTTGCGCGTCATCCGCAGGGCAGCGCCGTACAGCTGGTCCAGGTAGACCAGGGCCTCGGCCTCGAACCGCTCGGCGCGCGCGGAGTCGCCCTCGCCCTGGGGCGCCCGCGTGGTGTCGTCGCTCATCGGCGCCGAGCCTAGCCGTCGCACCTGGACGTCCGCCGAGTACGGCGCCCACACCGGCGTCGCGGCGACCGACGGGATGCCGAGCACCTCGCCCGTGGAGCGGTCTGCCGCACGCGGGCGGTCGAGCACACAGGTCATGGTGGCTGCAACACCGGCGCCCGGCGGGGTCATTCCCCCGGCGCTAGCGTGGACGCACGCACCGGCGTCGGTGCCCGGTCCCGAGGAGGTCTGCCGTGCTGCTGCGCCGCGTCGCCCGTCCGATGTTCGCCTCGTGGTTCCTGGTCGAGGGGCTCGACGCCGTGCGGCACCCCTCCTCCCACGCGGCTGCGGCGCGCGAGGGCGTCACGGCGCTGCGGGCACGCCTGGCGCGATACGCGCACCTGAGCGGTGCCGAGCGCGTGCTGGACGACCGGTACGGCGTCGACGTGCAGGCCGTGCTCGACCAGGCGCTCGGGCGTGAGCTGAGCGACCGACAGCTGACCACCGCGGTGCGGCTGCACGGGGCCGCGATGCTGGTCGCGGGCGGGATGCTGGCGACCGGGCGGGCGCCGCGGACCTCTGCGCTGGCGCTCGCCGCCCTCGCGGCACCGGTCGCACTGGTCAACGCCCCGGCGGGCCGCGGCGTCACGGTGGCGAGCCTCGACCAGCCGAGCGCGCGCGCCGTGCGGCGACGCCGGTTCTGGTCCGCGGTGTCGGCCACCGGTGGTGCGCTGCTGGCGGCGGCCGACCACGAGGGCCGCCCGGGGCTGGCGTGGCGCTGGCAGAACGCGTGGGAGACCCGCGCGGCCGTCAAGGACGCGGTGCGTGAGGCGACGGCCGACGACTGACGGGTGGCGCGGACCGGCCGCTGACGTGGACGGCCCCGCCGGTACCCTGCAGCCATGACCGACGCCCCCCGGCCAGCGCCCTGGCCAGCACCGTCCGCCGTCGGTCCGCTCGATGCGGTGGTCGAGGTCCCGGGCTCCAAGTCGCTGTCCAACCGGTACCTGGTCCTCGCGGCGCTCGCCTCCGGGCCGAGCCGCCTGCACGGCGTGCTGCAGTCGCGCGACACCCGCCTGATGGCCGCGGCCCTCGGCGCCCTGGGCAGCCGGGTGGTCGAGGAGGACGGCGACTGGCTGGTGGACCCCGGGCCCGTGCGGGGCGGCGTGACGGTGGACTGCGGGCTGGCCGGCACGGTGATGCGGTTCCTGCCGCCCGTGGCCGCGCTGGCCGACGGGACGGTGCACTTCGACGGTGACGCGCAGGCCCGCGTCCGGCCGATGGGCCCCGTGCTGGACGCCCTGCGGGCGCTCGGCGTGCACGTCGAGCAGCACGGCGAGCCCGGACGGCTCCCGTTCACGGTGCGGGGGCACGGCGCGGTGGACGGCGGTCAGGTGGACGTCGACGCCAGCGGCTCGAGCCAGTTCGTCTCCGGGCTGCTGCTGGCCGGCGCACGCTACCGGGACGGGCTGACGGTGCGGCACACCGGACCGACGCTGCCGTCGCTGCCGCACATCGAGATGACGGTCGAGGTGCTGCGGGCCGCCGGCGTGCGGGTCGACGACTCCCGTCCGGCGATCTGGCAGGTGCTGCCGGGAGCGATCGAGGGACGGGACGTCCGGGTCGAGCCGGACCTGTCGAACGCCGCACCGTTCCTGGCCGCCGCGCTGGTGGCCGGCGGGACGGTGTCCGTGCCCGGCTGGCCGGCGACCACCACGCAGCCCGGGGCCCTGCTGCCGGACATCCTGACGAGCATGGGCGGCACCGCGAGGCTCGTGGGCGACGTGCTGACGGTCGGCGGCACGGGTGCCGTGCACGGCGTCGACCTCGACCTGCGTGCGGCGTCCGAGCTCGCCACGACGGTGGCCGCGCTGGCGGTCCTCGCCGACTCCCCCACCCGGCTGCGCGGGATCGGGCACATGCGCGGTCACGAGACGGACCGGCTGGCGGCACTGGCCGCCGAGATCACGGGCCTCGGCGGCCGGGCCGAGCAGACGTCGGACGGGCTTGTCATCACCCCGCGCCCGCTGACCGGCGGGGCCTGGCACAGCTACGCCGACCACCGGATGGCGACCGCGGGCGCGCTGATCGGGCTGGCGGTCCCGGGCGTCGAGGTGGACGACGTGGCGACCACCGCCAAGACGATCCCCGACTTCGTCGGGATGTGGACGTCGATGCTGGCCGGGAACGGGACGCCTGCCTGATGGCGGTGCGGCGGTACGACGAGTCGGACGTCCGGGTGCGCCCCGGCCGCGGCTCTCGCCCGCGGACGAAGCAGCGGCCCGAGCACGCCGACGCGCGGGTCGGCATGGTCACCGGCGTGGACCGCGGCCGGTACGCGGTGCTGGTCGACCCGGGCGGCCCTGACGAGCAGCCCGTCGTGGCGATGAAGGCGCGCGAGCTCGGCCGCGAGCGCGTGGTGCCGGGCGACCTGGTCGACGTCGTCGGCGACACGTCCGGCGACGCGGGCACGCTGGCCCGGATCGTGCGCATCGGGGAGCGCCGGACGGTGCTGCGCCGGACGGCCGACGACACCGACCCCGTCGAGCGGGTCATCGTGGCGAACGCGGACCAGCTGGTGGTCGTCACGGCGCTCGCGGACCCCGAACCGCGCCCGCGCATGATCGACCGGTGCGTCGTGGCGGCCTACGACGCCGGCATGTCCGCCGTGCTGATGCTGACGAAGGCCGACCTCGCCGACCCTGCGCCCCTCAGCGCGATGTACACGCCCGTGGGCGTCCGGGTGCTGGTGACCGGCATGGACGGCGACCGGCTGGTGTCCGGCCTCGACGACGTGCGCGCGGCGCTGTCCGGCAAGGTGTCGGTGCTCGTCGGCCACTCGGGCGTGGGCAAGTCCACCCTGGTGAACGCCCTGGTGCCCGGGGCGTACCGGGCGACGGGCGCGGTGAACGACACCACGGGGCGCGGCCGGCACACGTCCTCCTCGGCGATCGCGCTCCGGGTCCCGGGCGACGGGCCGGTCACGTGGGTGGTGGACACGCCCGGGGTGCGCTCGTTCGGCCTCGCCCACGTCGAACCGGCCCACCTGCTCGCAGCGTTCGCCGACCTCGCCGAGGTCGCGCAGGCGTGCCCGCGCGGCTGCACGCACGCCGCCGACGCCCCGGACTGCGCGCTGGACGACTGGGTCTCGGCGGCGCCCGACGATGCCGCTCGAGCCACCCGCACGGCACGGCTCGACTCCTTCCGGCGGCTGCTCGCCGCGCGCACGGGCACCGCCGACCCGGACGACCGCACCGAACGCTGACCGGCCGACACGCCTGGCCGGACCGGCAGCCCGGAGCCCCCGCCCGGCGCGCTAGCGTGACGGCGACGCGGCCGACCGGCGCCGCCGACCGGAGGGACTCCACGATGGGCTCGCGCCCCGGGTACGACGACGACCTGCGACTGGCCCACGTGATCGCCGACCAGGTGGACGCGCTGACCATGGAGCGGTTCCGCGCCCAGGACCTGCACGTCGAGACGAAGCCCGACCTGACGCCGGTCACGGACGCGGACCGCTCGGCGGAGGAGCTGATCCGCTCCCAGCTGTCCCGCACGCGCCCGCGGGACGCCGTGCACGGTGAGGAGCTGGCGGACACCGGGCACGGACCGCGGCGCTGGGTGGTCGACCCGATCGACGGGACCAAGAACTTCGTGCGCGGCGTGCCGGTGTGGGCCACCCTGCTCGCTCTCATGGAGGGCGACGAGGTCGTCGTGGGCGTCGTCAGCGCCCCTGCCCTGAACCGGCGCTGGTGGGCGGCCGCCGGTTCGGGCGCCTGGACGGGCCGCTCGCTGGCCGCCGCCCGACAGATCCACGTATCCGCCGTCGACCGGCTGTCGGACGCCTCGCTGTCCTACTCCAGCCTCTCCGGGTGGGAGCAGCAGGGCCGGTTGCCCGCCTTCCTCGACCTCACCCGCACGGTGTGGCGCACCCGGGCTTACGGCGACTTCTGGTCGCACGTGCTGGTCGCGGAGGGGGCGGTCGACGTGTCCGCCGAGCCGGAGCTCAAGCTGCACGACATGGCGGCGCTGGTGCCCGTGGTGACCGAGGCCGGCGGCCGGTTCACCTCGGTGCGCGGCGTCCCCGGTCCGCTCGGCGGTTCGGCGCTGGTGACCAACGGGCGCCTGCACGACGAGGTCCTCGAGCTGCTCGACCCGCTGCCCGGTCGCTGAACCGCGTCCCTGGCCGCGGACAGCGGCAGCTCGGTCAGAGCCCGAGGGCGTCGGGAAGCTCGGCGAGGCTGTGGATCACCAGCACGTCGGCCTCTGCGACCTCGCTCTCGGGCACCGGCACGCGCCGTCCGCCGGGCCGGTCCACCCAGACGCCCCGCAGCCCGGCCTCGGAAGCGGCCACCGCATCGACGTCGAGCTCGTCGCCGACGTACGCCGTACGCGCGGGCTCGGTCCCCAGCAGGCGGCACGCCTCGAGGAAGACCGACGGGTCCGGCTTCCCGACACCGAGCGTGTCGATGCCGACGAGCATCGGCACGCGGTCGAGGAAGCCCGTGCGCGCCAGCTTGTCGGTCTGGTACGCGACGTGGGCGTTGGACAGGGCGCCGACGCGCAGCCCGGCCGCGAGCAGCCGGTCGATCACCTCCGACGCCTCCGGGTGCGCGGCCCAGGCCGCGGTGAAGCCGCCCTCGAACACCTGGTCCCAGGCCTCGAACGCGGCGTCGTCCAGCTCCGGGCCGCCGAACAGCGCGTGCAGCTCGTTCGCCCGGGCCATCCGCTGCTCACGGTGGCCGGTCTCACCGCGGGTGTACGCCCGGTAGTGGCCGCTCGCGTCGGCCCGCCAGGTCGCCAGCACCTCGGGCAGCCGCTCGAGCGGCAGGTCCGGCAGGTAGCGGTGGGCGATCACCTCGAACGCGGCGCGGAAGGCACCGCGCGTGTCCACCAGGGTGTCGTCGATGTCGAACAGCACGCCGTCCAGCCGTGCGCCCGCGCGCGGCACCGCAGCCGTCACAGCGCCGCCCGCAGCGCCGCCAGACGTGCCAGCGTCGCGTCGCGGCCGAGGATCTCCATCGACTCGAACAGCGGTGGCGACACCCGCCGACCCGTCAGTGCCACGCGCAGCGGCGTGTACGCCAGCCGGGGCTTGAGCCCCAGCCCGTCGATCAGCGCCGCCTGCAGCGCGTCCTGCGTGGCCGCCGTCGTGAACCCGTCCGCCGCGAGCTGCTGCAGCGCGTCGGTCGCCGCGTCCAGGATCGTCGCCGCGTCGTCCTTGAGCCCGCCGCGAGCGTCGTCCTCCACCACCACCGCGTCGTCCGCGACGAAGAGGAATCCGAGCATGCCCACGGCCTCGCCGAGCAGCGTCATGCGGGTCTGCACCAGCGGCGCCGCGGCGGTCAGCACGCCCTGCTGGTCCGCGGGCAGCTCGGCGAAGGTCGCCGCAGCCACCAGCCCGGCGGCGTGCAGGTACGGGACCAGCCGGTCGCGGAAGTCGTCGGCCTCCAGCAGGCGCACGTGCGCGGCGTTGATCGCCTCGGCCTTCTTCAGGTCGAACCGGGCAGGGTTCGGGTTGACGTTCGCGATGTCGAAGGCCTCGACCATCTCCTGCACGCTGAACACGTCGTGGTCCGGCGAGATGGACCAGCCGAGCAGCGCCAGGTAGTTGAGCAGCCCCTCCGGGGTGAACCCGCGCTCGCGGTGCAGGAAGAGGTTCGACTCGGGGTCACGCTTCGACAGCTTCCGGTTGCCCTCGCCCATCACGTACGGCAGGTGGCCGAACTGCGGCATGACCGTGGCGATGCCGAGCTCGAGCAGCGCGCGGTAGAGGACCACCTGGCGCGGGGTCGACGAGAGCAGGTCCTCCCCGCGCAGCACGTGCGTGATGCCCATCAGGGCGTCGTCCACCGGGTTGACCAGCGGGTACAGCGGGAAGCCGTTGGCCCGGACGATCACGTAGTCCGGCACCGAGCCGGCGCGGAACGTCACCTCGCCCCGGATCAGGTCGTCGAACGTCACGTCCTCGTCCGGCATGCGCAGCCGCAGCACCGGCTCGCGGCCCTCGGCGCGGTAGGCGGCCTTCTGCTCCTCCGACAGGTCGCGGTCGAACCCGTCGTACCCGAGCTTGGGGTCCCGCCCCGCCGCCCGGTGCCGCGCCTCGATCTCCTCCGGCGTGGAGAACGACTCGTACGCGTACCCGCCCTCGAGCAGCCGCCGGGCGACGTCCGCGTAGACGTCCATCCGCTGCGACTGCCGGTACGGCTCGTACGGGCCCCCGACCTCGACGCCCTCGTCCCAGTCCAGCCCCAGCCAGCGCAGCGCCTCGAGCAGCTGCTGGTAGCTCTCCTCGGAGTCGCGAGCGGGGTCCGTGTCCTCGATGCGGAAGACGAACGTGCCGCCGACGTGCCGCGCGTAGGCCCAGTTGAACAGCGCCGTGCGGATCAGGCCCACGTGCGGGGTTCCGGTCGGTGACGGGCAGAAACGGACGCGGATCGGGCTCGTGGGGGTCACCGGACAAGCCTATCGAGGCGTCGGCGGCCGCCCTGACGCGCCGGAACGGCCCCGAGACGACGCCGTCGGACAGCGGTCAGGCCGCCGGGACGCCCTTGTTCGCCAGCTGGTCGGCCCGCTCGTTGCCGGGGTCGCCGCGGTGCCCGTGCACCCACGTCCAGCTGACCTGGTGCCGCGCCAGCTCGGCGTCCAGCTCCTGCCACAGGTCCTGGTTCTTCACCGGCTGCTTGGCGCCGGTCTTCCAGCCGTTGCGCTTCCAGCCGGCGATCCACCTGGTCACGCCGTTCATCACGTACTGGGAGTCGACGTGCAGCGTCACCGTGCAGGGGCGGGTCAGCACGCGCAGCCCCTCGATCACCGCGGTCAGCTCCATGCGGTTGTTGGTGGTCAGCGCCTCACCGCCGAACAGCTCGCGCTCGTGGTCGCCGTACCGCATCAACACGCCCCAGCCACCGCGTCCCGGGTTGCCCTTGCAGGCACCGTCGGTCCACATCTCGACGGTGGTCGGCGCGGCCGCCGCGCCGGCGGGCGGCTCGGCGACGGTCCGCTCGCTCACCGGCGCAGCACCGGGTTGCGCAGCACGCCGATCTCCTCGACCTCCGCCTCGACCACGTCACGGTGGTTCAGCGGGCCGACGCCCGCCGGGGTACCGGTGAGGATCACGTCGCCGGGCAGCAGCGTGAACACCTCGGAGATGTAGCTGACCAGGTAGGCGACGTCGAACACCATCGCCGACGTACGCCCGGACTGGCGCGTCTCTCCGTTGACCCGGGCGGTCACGGCGAGGTCGTCCACGTCGAGCCCCGGCACGATCCACGGTCCCAGCGGGCACGAGGAGTCGAAGCCCTTGGCCCGCGCCCACTGCGAGTCGGTGCGCTGGACGTCGCGCGCGGTCACGTCGTTGGCGACCGTGAAGCCGAAGACCTTCTCCAGCGCGCGCTCGGGGCTGACGTCCTTGGTGACCTTGCCGATCACCACGGCCAGCTCCGCCTCGTGCTCCACCTGGTGGGACCAGTCGGGCAGCACGATCGGGTCGTCCGGCCCGATCACAGCCGTGTTCGGCTTGAGGAACAGCAGCGGCGCGGTCGGCACCTCCACGCCGTGCTCGGCGGCGTGCTCGGCGTAGTTGCGCCCGACGCCGACGATCTTGGACCGCGGGATCACCGGTGCGAGCAGCCGCACCCCCTCGTCGGCGAGCGGGATCCGCTCACCGGTCGCCTGGACGGGCGTGAAGATCGGGTCGCCGGCGATGACGACGAGCTCCTCGTCACCGGGAGCTCCTTCGACGAGGGCGAAGCGGGGATCCCCGCCGGTGGTGAACCTGGCGATGCGCACGGGCCAACCCTAACCAGCCGACGAGCCCGGGCCGACGGCGCCGGCGCCGCTCAGGCCCGCGCGAGCACCTCGCCGTGCAGCACGGCGAACCAGCCGTCCTCCTGCTCGCCCCAGTCCCGCCACGCGTCGGCCAGCAGCTCGAGACCGACCTCGTCGGCGAGCCCGTGCTGCACCGCCTGAGCGGCGAAGTTCGACGTCACGCACCGCTCCGCCCACAGGCCGGCCCACCAGCGCCGGTCGTGCGGCGTCGCGTACGACCAGACGCCGGCGCCGGGCTCGATGCCGTCCGGGTCGAAGCCCGCCTCGCGCACCCACGCCAGCAGGTGCCGCCCGGCGTCCGCCTCGGCGCCCAGCGCCGTGGTGACCTCGTGGTAGAGCGCCTGCCACTCGTCGAGCCCGGCCGACGGCGGGAACCACGTCATGCCCGCGTAGTCCGAGTCGCGCACGGCGACCAGACCGCCTGGCCGGGCCACCCGCCGCATCTCACGCAGCGCCGCCACGGGATCGGTGAGGTGCTGCAGCAGCTGGTGGGCGTGCACCACGTCGAACGAACCGTCCTCGAACGGCAGCTCGTACGCGTCGGCGCTGCGGAACTCGACGTTGGTGGTGCCGCGCTCGCGCGCCGCCTCGCGGGCGATGTCCACCACGGCGGCCGAGGAGTCGACGCCGACCACCGCGCCCGGCGCCAGCCGGTCGGCGAGGTCGAGCGTGATGGTGCCCGGTCCGCACCCGACGTCGAGCAGGCTCATGCCCGGCTCGAGCGACGGCAGGAGGTAGCCCGCGGAGTTCTCGGCGGTGCGCCAGCGGTGCGACCGCAGGACGCTCTCCTGGTGGCCGTGGACGTAGACGTCCGGGTGCGTGGAGGTGGACACACGCCATCGTAGGCGTCGGCGGCTCCCTCGTTTCAAGAGACGGAACAGTACGTACCACCATCTGGGATCCGGCCTGCCGTGGGAGACTGGTCGGGTGACCGTCGCAGCACCGGGTCAGCGCCTCGTCGACCGGGTGCCCGCGGATCCCCAGGACCCCGATGCCCTGTACGAGGCGTTCAGCGGGTGGGCCGCCGACCAGGGTCTCGCGCTGTACCCGCACCAGGAGGAGGCACTGCTCGCCCTGGTCAGCGGCGAGCACGTGATCGTCTCCACCCCCACGGGGTCCGGCAAGTCGCTGATCGCCGCCGCGGCACACTTCGTCGCCTTCGCCGCCGGCCGCCGCTCCGTCTACACCGCACCGCTCAAGGCCCTGGTCAGCGAGAAGTTCTTCGCGCTGGTGCACATGTTCGGCTCCGCCAACGTCGGCATGATGACCGGCGACTCGGCGGTGAACCCCACAGCGCCGATCCTGTGCTGCACCGCCGAGATCCTGGCCAACCTCGCGCTGCGTGACGGGCCGGACGCCGACGTCGCCCAGGTGGTGATGGACGAGTTCCACTTCTACGCCGACCCGCAGCGCGGCTGGGCGTGGCAGGTGCCGCTGCTCGAGCTGACCAAGGCCCAGCACGTGCTGATGTCCGCCACCCTCGGGGACGTCTCGTTCTTCGCCGAGGACCTGACCCGCCGCACCGGCCGATCGGTCGCCGTGGTGACCAGCGTCGAGCGCCCGGTGCCCCTCACCTACTCCTACGCCGTCGAGCCGTTGCACGAGCTGCTGGACGAGCTGGTGCACACCCACCGCGCCCCGGTCTACGTCGTGCACTTCACCCAGAAGGAGGCCGTCGAACGCGCGCAGGCGCTGCTGTCCACCCCCCTCGCCTCGCGCGAGCAGCGGGATCGCATCGCCGACGAGCTGGGCGGCTTCCGGTTCGGGCCGGGCTTCGGCCGCACCCTGTCCCGGCTGCTGCGGCACGGGGTCGGCGTGCACCACGCCGGCATGCTGCCCAAGTACCGACGGGTGGTGGAGCGGCTGACCCAGCAGGGGCTGCTGCCGGTGGTGTGCGGCACCGACACCCTCGGTGTGGGCATCAACGTGCCGATCCGCACGGTGGTGCTGACGTCGCTGGTGAAGTTCGACGGTGTGCGCATGCGGCACCTGTCGGCGCGTGAGTTCCACCAGATCGCGGGCCGGGCCGGCCGCGCGGGGTTCGACACCGTCGGCGAGGTCGTCGTCATGGCTCCCGAGCACGTGATCGAGAACCGCAAGGCGCTCGCCAAGGCCGGCGACGACCCGCGCAAGGTGCGCAAGATCGTCCGCAAGCAGGCGCCGCCCGGCCACGTGAACTGGACGGACAAGACGTTCGAACGGCTGCGGGACGCGCCGCCCGAGCCGCTGACCTCGTCGTTCGCGGTGACGCACGCCATGGTGCTCAACGTGCTGAGCCGCCCCGGCGACCCCGTGGCGGCGATGACCCACCTGCTGCGCGACAACCACGAGCCGGCCGGCGCCCGCGGCCGGCACGTGCGCCGCGCCGTCGAGGTCTACCGGTCGCTGCGGGCCGCGGGCGTGCTGCAGCGCGAGTGGGTGGAGGATCCGAGCGCCCCGAAGGGTCGCCGCCGCACGGTGCGGCTCACCCACGACCTGCCCCACGGGTTCGCCCTCAACCAGGCGCTGTCCCCCTTCGCCTACGCCGCGCTCGACCTGCTGGATCGCGACGACCCCGGCTACGCCCACGACGTCGTCTCGGTGATCGAGTCCACGCTCGACGACCCTCGTCAGGTGCTCGCCGCCCAGGAGAACAAGGCGCGCGGCGAGGCCGTGGCCGCGATGAAGGCGGACGGGCTGGAGTACGACGAGCGCATGGCGCTGCTCGAGGACGTGACGTACCCACGACCCCTCGCCGACCTGCTGGCCGTCGCCTTCGCCACCTATCGCCAGACCAACCCCTGGGTCGCCGACCTGTCCCCCGCCCCGAAGTCGGTGGTCCGCGACCTGCACGAGCGCGCGATGACGTTCGCGGAGTACGTGTCGTTCTACAAGCTCGACCGCACAGAGGGCGTGCTGCTGCGCTACCTCGCCGACGCGTACCGGGCCCTGCGCCAGACCGTCCCCGAGGAGCGCCGCACCGAGGAGCTCGAGGAGATCGTCGAGTGGCTCGGCGACCTGGTGCGCCGCACCGACTCCAGCCTGCTGGACGAGTGGGAGCGGCTGGCGCACCCGGACGAGGCCGACGAGCCGGCACCGACGACGACCGACGAGGCGCCCCCGCCGATCACCGGCAACCCGCGGGTGTTCCGCGCCCTGGTGCGCGGAGCCCTGTTCCGCCGGGTCGAGCTGGCGTCCCGCCACGACGTCAGCGGTCTCGCGGCCCTGGGCGACGTGGACGGCGAGGGCCGGTCGTGGGACGCCGACCGGTGGCACGAGGCCCTCGACCCCTACTGGGACGAGCACGAGGAGATGCTGACCGGGGCCGCCGCCCGTGGCCCGGAGCTGTTCCAGGTCACCCCCGGCTCCACCACCTGGCGCGTGCGGCAGCTGCTGGACGACCCCGAGGGCGACCACGACTGGCGGATCGACGCCGTGGTGGACCTCGCCGCGAGCGACGAGGCCGGCGAGGTGCGCCTGGTGGTCGAGGCCGTCGGCGTCCTGTGACGTCCCTCTACCCTGGCTGACCGTGGCGCGTGCGAAGACCGGTGGGACCGGCACACCGGCCCTGGTGCTGCTCACCGAGACGGGGACCCCGCACAGCGTGCACACCTACGAGCACGACCCGCGCACCGACCTCGGCTACGGCCTCGAGGCGGCGACCGTGCTCGGCCTGGACCCGGGGCAGGTGTTCAAGACGCTGATGGCCGAGGTCGACGGCACCCTGACCGTCGCCGTCGTCCCGGTCACCGGGATGCTCGACCTCAAGGCGCTCGCGCACGCCGTCGGCGGCAAGCGCGCCGCCATGGCGGACCGCACGGACGCCGAGCGCGCCACGGGCTACGTCGCGGGCGGGATCTCACCGCTCGGTCAGAAGACGGCTCACCCGACCGTGGTGGACGAGACGGTGTGGCTCTACGACGCCGTATACGTGTCCGGCGGGCGGCGCGGGCTGGACGTCGGGCTGGCTCCGGACGACCTGGTGCGGCTGACCGGCGCCGTCGTGGCCGCGATCGCGGCACCCTGACCACGCCTCGGCTCGCGTGGGCGGTGCCGCCCCCGCGGCCGGGCGCGCAGTAGCGTTCCCCGACGTGGCGGACGAGCTGAGCGTGCGGCTGGCAGCGGTTCATGCCCGCATCGACCGGGCGGAGGCCGCCTCGGGTCGGCCACCGGGGGACGTCACCCTGCTGCTCGCGACCAAGACGCAGCCGGCGGCCACCGTCCGCGCCGCCGTGCTCGCCCACCGCGCGTCGGGCGTCACGCGGACGCTGCTCCTCGGCGAGAACCGGGTGCAGGAGCTGGTGGCCAAGGCCGAGGAGCTGGCGGACCTCGAGGTCCCGTACCACCTGATCGGCCCCCTGCAGACGAACAAGGTCAACGCCGCACTGCGGTACGCGGACTCGGTCGACTCCGTCGAGTCGCTGGACCTCGCGCAGCGCCTGTCCGCCCGGTGCGTCGACCGGGAGGCACCTCTCGAGGTGATGGTCCAGGTCAACGTCTCGGGCGAACCGACGAAGCACGGTGTCGATCCCTCCGGCGCGGTGGACCTGGCCGTCGCCGTGGCGGCGCTGCCGGGACTGCGGCTCACGGGCCTGCAGACGGTGGGGGCGAACTCCGCGGACGAGGCGCGGGTCCAGGGCGGCTACGCCGTTCTCGCGCGCCTGCGGGACGAGGTGGTGACCTCCGGGGCCGCGGGCACCGCGGACGCCCGCGCGCTGTCGATGGGGATGAGCGGCGATCTCGAGGCCGCGATCGCCGAGGGCGCCACCGTGGTGCGGATCGGCACCGCCGTGTTCGGCGCCCGCGGCTGACGCCGCCGGGTGTTGACACCAGCGGCCGCCGTCACGGATAGTGGGCGCACAGATCATCTGCGCACCTACGGAGAAACCATGTGGACTCATGAGCACACCGCCGAGACCGACGTCCCCGTCGACCGGCTCTGGCAGACGTTCGTCGCCATCCACTCCGGACGGCTCGTGCTGCCGGGCGGTGACGTCTTCCGGCCCGACCGCGAGCTGGCGGTCGGCACGCGGATCGCCGTCACACCAGCCGGACAGGACACGATGACGTCGGTCGTCACCGAGCTGGAGCCCGGCGCGACCTACGCCGACGAGACCCGCTTCGAGGACCTCGTGCTCACGTTCCGACACTCGTTCGAGCAGCTCGCCGACGGCACCCGGATCACCCACCGGCTGACGATCAGCGGCCCGGGTGCCGACGAGGCCGGGCCGGAGCTCGGCCCGCAGATCAGCGCCGACTTCCCCGAGCAGCTCGACGCCCTGGTCGACGCCGCCCGCCGTGGCTGACACCGCCGGCAGCCGTTTCGCCGACCCGGCGGCCGACAGCCCCGGGTTCCTGCTCTGGCAGGTGACGATGGCCTGGCAGCGGGAGATCGCCGAGGCGCTGCGGCCCCTGGACCTGACCCACGTGCAGTTCGTCCTGCTGGCGTGCACGTGGTGGCTCGGCAGGTCCGACACCCCACCGAGCCAGCTGGACGTCGGCCGGCAGGCCGGCACCGACCCGAAGATGACGTCGGAGGTGCTGCGCAGGCTGGAAGCCAAGGGACTCGTGGTGCGGACCGTCGACGCATCCGACACCCGCGTGCGGCGCATCGAGGTGACCGCCGCCGGTGCCGAGCTCGCGCGCAGCGCGGTGCGTGTCGTCGAGGGCGCCGACGCCCGGTTCTTCGGGTCGCACTCCCGCGAGGTGCTGAGCTCGCTCCGGAGCCTCGGAGGGCGGGCGCGCTCGCCGCGGTCGCAGGGGAACGGCTGACCGACCGACGTCCGGCTGCCGCCGGGTCACGGCAGGCGGGCGGTCCAGAGGGGGTTCTCGAACTTCTCGTGCTGCAGCTGCGCGGCGCGTGCGAGCTCCGTCGGGCGCAACCCGCCCTCGACGGTCGGGTACCGGGTCCGGAAGTGCTCGGTGAACGCCTCGATGACCGCCTCGCGCGGCAGGCGCGTCTGCGAACGGACGGGGTCGACGCGCTTGACGGCGCTGACCGTGCCCTTGTCGGACAGCTTCTCGCGGCCGATGCGGAGCACCTGGTTCATCTTGTCGGCGTCGATGTCGTACGCCATCGTCACGTGGTGCAGCACCGCTCCGCCCACCATGCGCTTCTGCGCGGACCCGGCGATCTTCCCGGCCGGTGAGGAGATGTCGTTGAGCCCGGACAAGCCGGCCTCGACGCCGACGTCCGCGAGCGCACCCAGCACCCACTGGTTGAGGAACGCGTACGACTCCTCGAACGACAGGCCGTCCACCAGCGACTCGGGCACCACCAGCGAGAACGTGATGCAGTTGCCCGCCTCCATGAACATCGCGCCGCCGCCGCTGATCCGCCGGATCACCTGCACGCCGTAGCGCTGCGCCGCCTCGGCGTCCACCTCGTTGCGCACGGACTGGAACGAGCCGATGATCACAGCCGGCGTCTGCCACTCCCAGAACCGCAGGGTCGGACCCCGCCGTCCGGCGGCCAGCTCCTCGGTCAGCACCTGGTCGAGCGCGGTGTGCATCGCCGGCGGCAGCGGGCCCGGGTCCAGCAGCTCGAACGTGTGCTCCTGCCACGTCGTCGACAGGCCGAGCGCCCGGCGCACGGCGACGGCGACGTCCCGGGCGGTGAAGCCGATCATCGCCGGTGCAGCGGGCAGCCGTGCGTCGTCCAGCGCCTCGGTCATCGCATGCGTCAGCCGGGTCACGCTGCTGTCCGCGGGCATCGCCTCGAGCGCGTCGCGCAGCACGTCCAGCACCTCGTCGGGCTCGACGAAGAAGTCGCCGCTCAGCTCGACGCCCGTCAGGCGGCCGTCGACCACGTCCAGGTCGACGACGACGAGCTTGCCCCCGGGAACCTTGTACGCACCGTGCACCCCGCCACTCTAGGCACGCGACGAGGCCCGTCAGCCGACGGTCGACGGGCGCTCAGCGGGCGGGGACTCCGGCCTTGTACAGGCCCCAGATCACCGAGTCGGTCAAGGCCTCCCACGACGCCTCGATCAGGTTGGGCCCCACCCCGACGGTGCTCCACGACGAGCTGCCGTCCGTGGTCTCGATCAGGACTCGCGTGATCGCGTCGGTACCGAGCTGCGAGTCGAGGATCCGCACCTTGAAGTCGATCAGCACGAACGGCTCGAGCTCGGGGTAGACGCCGAGCAGGGCGTGCCGGAGCGCGTGGTTCAGCGCGTCGACGGGGCCGTTCCCCTCCCCCGTGCTGACGAAGCGCTCGCCGCCTGCGTGCAGCTTGACCGTCGCCTCGGCGGTCGCCGCCGTACCGCGGCCGCCCCGGCGCTCGATGATCGTGCGCCACGACTCGACCGTGAAGTACGCGGGCTTGCCGGCACCGGCCTCCTCGAGCAGGAGCAGCTCGAACGACGCATCCGCGGCCTCGTAGGTGTACCCGTTGGCCTCGGCGTCCTTGACGCGGTTGGTCACCGCGGCGAGCACCTGCGGCCGGTCGGAGAGGTCGAAGCCCAGCTCGCGACCCTTGAGCTCGATGGACGCCCGGCCCGCCATGTCGGAGACGAGCATGCGCATGTCGTTGCCCACGGCAGCCGGGTCGGCGTGCTGGTAGAGGTCCGGGTCGATCCGGATCGCCGACGCGTGCAGGCCCGCCTTGTGCGCGAAGGCGCTCGCACCGACGTACGGCGACCGGGCGAACGGCGAGATGTTGGTGATCTCGCTGATCGCGTGGGCGATGCGGGTCAGCTCGCGAAGACCGCCGCCGTCCACCGCCGCCAGGACCGGCCGCCCGAGCTTGAGCTCCAGGTCCGCCACGACCGTGAGCAGGTCGGCGTTGCCCGTCCGCTCCCCGTAGCCGTTGACGGTCCCCTGCACGTGCTCGCAGCCCGCCTCGACCGCCGCGAGCGTGTTGGCCACCGCGCACCCGGAGTCGTTGTGCGCGTGCATGCCGAGGATGCCGGCGGGCCCGACCGCCTCGCGCAGCTCGGTGACGATGCGCGTCACCCAGGCGGGCAGCATCCCGCCGTTGGTGTCGCACAGCGTGACCACCTCGGCGCCCGCCTCGAACGCCGTCAGCACCGCGGCGCGGGAGAAGTCGGCGTCGAACCGGTAGCCGTCGAACAGGTGCTCGGCGTCCACCACCACCCGCCGTCCCTCGCGGACCAGGAACCGCACGGTGTCGGCGATCATCGCCAGGCCCTCGTCGGGCGTCGTCCGCAGCGCGCGCTCCACGTGCCGGACGTCGCTCTTGGCGACCACCGTCACCACGGGCGTCTCCGCGTCCACCAGCGCGCGCACCTGCGGGTCGTCGGCCGCGCGCGCGTCGGCGCGGCGCGTGGCGCCGAACGCCGCGAGCACCGCGTGCCGCAGGTCGAGCTCCTTGGCCGCACGCTTGAAGAACTCGGTGTCCTTGGGCACGGCGCCCGGCCAGCCGCCCTCGATGTAGCCCACGCCGAGCTCGTCCAGCAGCGGGACGATCGCCAGCTTGTCGGCGACCGACAGGGCGATGCCCTCCTGCTGGGCGCCGTCGCGCAACGTGGTGTCGTACACCTGGAAGCCAGTGCTCACGTGGGCTCTCCTGCTCGTGCGGTGCGGGACCGGCGGGGGTGGTGCCGGGGGCGACGTACCGGGCGGGGGTGGTGCCCGGGAACCGTCGGTGACAACAAAAAGACCCCCCGAGGGTCGGGAGGTCTGCGCGTCGGCGGAGGTGGTTGCCGACGCGCTATCCAATGATGAGGTGGAACCGGGTCACGCCGCCATGGTGGCACACGTCACGTCCGGTGGACACCCCGTCCGGCCTGTGGACGACGCCGCGCCGACGTGCGGCGTCGTCCACAGGTGCGGTTCAGGCGATCCGGTGCAGCCAGCCGTACCGGTCCTCGGCGCGCCCGTACTGGATGTCCGTCAGCTGCTGCCGCACCAGGGTGGTGACGGCCCCCGCCTCACCCGTGCCGACCGTCAGGTCGAAGTCGTCCGACGCCAGCCGTCCGATCGGCGTCATCACCGCGGCCGTGCCGCACGCGAACACCTCGGTCACCGACCCGTCCCGCAGCCCCGCGGTCAGGTCGGCCAGCAGCACGGCCTCCTCGTGGACCGGGTGCCCGGACTCCTCGAGCAGCTGGATGATCGACGACCGGGTGACGCCCTCGAGGATCGACCCGGTCAGCGGCGGCGTGCTGACGTGCCCGTCGGCGTGCACCACCATCACGTTCATCCCGCCGAGCTCCTCCAGCTGCGTCCCGGTGGTCGCGTCGAGGAAGCACACCTGCTCGAAGCCCTTTGCGTAGGCCTCCTGCTGCGGCAGCAGGCTGGCGGCGTAGTTGCCGCCGCACTTGGCCGCACCGGTGCCGCCCGGACCGGCCCGGTGGTAGTCGCGGTCCACCCAGATGGACACCGGCTTGACGCCGCCGGCGAAGTACGGACCGACGGGCGACGCGATGACCAGGAACTCCACGGCGCCGGCGGGCCGCACGCCGAGGAACGACTCCGACGCGTACATGAACGGCCGCAGGTACAGGCTCATCTCCTCGCCCGTCGGCACCCAGGCGCGGTCCACCGTGACCAGCGCCTGGATCGCACCCAGGAAGTCCTGCGTGGACAGCTCCGGGAGGGCCAGGCGGCGGGCCGATCGCGCGAAGCGCGCTGCGTTCACCTCGGGTCGGAAGGTCCAGACCGAGCCGTCGGCGTGCCGGTACGCCTTGAGCCCCTCGAAGATCTCCTGCGCGTAGTGCAGCACGGCGGTGGCGGGGTCGAGCTGCAGCGGGCCGTAGGGCTCCACCCGCCGGTCGTGCCAGCCGTCGGCGGTGGACCAGCTGATCCGTGCCATGTGGTCGGTGAACACCGTGCCGAACCGCGGGGACGCCAGCGCGGCCTCGCGCTCGGCGTCCGGCACCGGGTGGGCGCTGGGACGGATCTCGAACAGGTCGGGCGTGGTCGTGCTCATGTCCGTGCTCATGTGAGGGCCTTTCACCAGGGTCGGGGACGACGGTACCGGTGACGACGGCCGGGGCGGCAGGACAGGGTCGCGAGCGACCCCGGGGTCAGCCGGCGATGCGGGAGACGAGGTCCTGGCCCACCTCGGCCGTCGACCGTACTCGCGCAGCCCCGGCCCGGTCGGCCAGGTCGGCCGCGACGGCCGCCTCGACGCGGGCCGCGGCGTCCGGGAGCCCGAGGTGGTCGAGCAGCATCGCGACGGACAGAACCGTGGCCGTCGGGTCCGCCTTGCCCTGCCCTGCGATGTCCGGGGCGGAGCCGTGCACCGGCTCGAACATGCTCGGCGCGGTGCGGTCCGGGTTGACGTTGCCCGAGGCAGCCAGGCCGATCCCGCCCGTGATCGCCGCGGCGAGGTCCGTGAGGATGTCGCCGAACAGGTTGTCGGTCACCACGACGTCGAACCGGGACGGGTCGGTGACCAGGTAGATCGTGGCGGCGTCGACGTGCGAGTAGTCGACCGTCACGTCGGGGAACTCGGCGTTCACCGCGTCGACCGTGCGGCGCCACAGGTGGCCCGCGTGCACCAGCACGTTGTGCTTGTGCACCAGCGTCAGCTGCTTCCGGGGTCGGCGCGAGGCGACCTCGAAGGCGTACCGGACCACCCGCTCGACGCCGAAGGCGGTGTTGAGGCTCACCTCGGTGGCCACCTCGTGCGGCGTGCCGGCGCGGAGCGCACCACCGTTGCCGACGTACGGACCCTCGGTGCCCTCACGGACGACGACGAAGTCGACCTCGCCCGCGTCGGCCAGCGGGGACCGCACGCCCGGGTAGAGCCGGCCGGGCCGGAGGTTGACGTAGTGGTCCAGCGCGAACCGGAGCCGCAGCAGCAGGCCGCGCTCGAGCACGCCGGACGGCACCGTCGGGTCGCCGACCGCGCCGAGCAGGATCGCGTCGTGGGTGCGGATCGCGGCGAGGTCGTCGTCCGTCAACGTCTCGCCCGTGGCGTGCCAGCGCCGCGCACCGAGGTCGAACTGCGTGGTGCGCAGCGACGGGCCGCCGCCGGCCAGGGCCGCCTCGAGGGCGAGGAGGCCCTGCTCCACCACCTCGATGCCGATGCCGTCCCCCGGCACGACGGCCAGGTCGAGCACGGTCGGGTCGGCGAGGGCGGGCACCTGCGGTGCGGCGTCGGACATGGGAGCCACGCTAGCGGTCCGTCCCATCCCTCGGGATGGGAGTCTCACTACATGGTCAGCGGGGATCACTCCGCAGGTGTGGGGCCCAGCGTCGGGTACACCACCTCGAACCGCTCGAGGACCATCGCCATCCGCGGGTCGAACGGCTCGGCGGGCAGCCTACGTCGCCACACCGCCTCGTGGTCCCGTCGCCACTGCTCCAGCGACCGGTCCCCCTCTCCCTCGAGAGCGGCGTGCTCGGCCCCCACCTCGTCGAACGGCACCACGTCCACCTGCGTGGCGCGCAGCACGACGCGGGGCGTCCCCGACCCGTCGGTGACGATCGAGACGTCACCGACCTGCGGGAGCGCCTCCCCCGCCGCCTCGTAGTCGCTCAGGGCGCCGGCCGTCGCGGTCTTCCGGCCCGCCAGCACCAGCTCGAGCAGCTCGTCCGCGAGCTGCGGGCTGTCCCCGAACGACCACACCGGCGGGGCGACGAGGTCGCGGTCGCCCGGACCCATCACCACGTCCATCCGGCCCAGGCCGAGGTGCGCCTGAGCCGCCTGCCAGAACGCCACCAGGGCGTCGTCCTCCTCGACGTCACCGCCCACCGCGGGGACGTCGGACAGCCCGTCGCCGTCCACGTCACCCGGGACACCCGACCCGCCCGCGGCGGGCACCAGCTGCTCGTCCGTCTCGTCCGTCATGGGGACATCGTGGCGGGCCGGGGCCGGACGTGCGAGGTGGGGGCCACCCGAAGGACGACCCCCACCTGCACGACTGCGGTCAGCGCGCCGCCGAACCCGCTCCAGCCGTGGTCGGGAAGCGCTCTGCACTGCCCTGCGGCGGGGTGCCGCCCTACGGGCGACCCCCGGTCAGCGCGCCGCCCAACCCGCTCTACCTGTGGTCGGGAAGCGCTCTGCACTGCCCTCCGGCGGGTGCCGCCCTACGGGCGACCCCCACCTGCGGTCAGCGCGCCGCGCTTCCCTCCGTGTAGTCGGCGTCCGACGGCTTCACCCACGCGAACAGCTTGCGCAGCTCGCGGCCGACCGGCTCGATCGGGTGGTTCTGGCCCTTCTCCCGCAGCGCCTTGAACTCCGGCGCACCGGCGTCCTGGTCGGCGATGAACCGGGTGGCGAACGCCCCCGACTGGATGTCGGCCAGCACCGCCTTCATGTTCTCCTTCACGTGCGGGTCGATCACCCGCGGGCCGGAGACGTAGTCGCCGTACTCGGCCGTGTCCGAGACCGACCAGCGCTGCTTGGTGATGCCGCCCTCGTAGATGAGGTCGACGATCAGCTTCAGCTCGTGCAGCACCTCGAAGTATGCGATCTCCGGCTGGTAGCCGGCCTCGGTCAGCGTCTCGAAGCCGTACTGGATCAGCTGCGAGACACCACCGCAGAGGACGGCCTGCTCACCGAACAGGTCGGTCTCGGTCTCCTCGGTGAAGGTGGTCTTGATGCCGGCCGCCTTCAGGCCGCCGATCGCCTTGGCGTACGACAGCGCGAGCGGCCACGCCTGGCCGGACGCGTCCTTCTCGACGGCGATCGCGACCGGCACGCCACGGCCGGCGACGTACTCGCGACGCACCAGGTGGCCCGGACCCTTGGGGGCGACCATGAACACGTCGGCGTCGGCCTTCGGGGTGATGTAGCCGAAGCGGATGTTGAAGCCGTGGCCGAACACCAGCGCGGTGCCCGGGTTCAGGTTCGGCTCGATCTCCTCGGCGTACAGCTTCCGCTGCGCCTGGTCCGGCGCCAGGATCACGACGACGTCGGCCTCCTTGACCGCGTCGGCCACCTCGAGGACCCGCAGGCCCTGCTGCTCGGCCTTGGCCCGGGACGCCGAGCCGGCGCGCAGGCCGATGCGGACGTCGACGCCGGAGTCGCGCATGTTCAGTGCGTGCGCGTGCCCCTGGCTGCCGTAGCCGATGACGGCGACCTTCTTGGACTGGATGACGGCCAGGTCGGCGTCGTCGTCGTAGAACAGCTCAGCCACGGTGGAACTCTCCTCGGTTGTCGGTTGTGCAGAGTGCGGGGGAAGACGGCGAGAGGTCGGCAGGTCAGGCCGACCGGCTCACCCGCTCCAGGGCTCGGTCGGTGATGGAACGGGGGCCGCGGCCGATGGCGACGGTGCCCGACTGGACGATCTCACGGATGCCGAACGGCTCCAGGGCCGCCAGCAGCGCGGTCAGCTTGGTGGGGCTGCCGATCGCCTCGACGACCACGGACTCCGTGCCGACGTCCACGACGTGGGCGCGGAACAGGTCCACCACCTCCAGCACACCGGTGCGCTGGGACTGGTCGGCCTTCACCTTGACCAGCAGCAGCTCGCGGCGCACGGAGGCGTCGTCCTCGAGCTCGACGATCTTGATGACGTTGATCAACTTGTTCAGCTGCTTGGTCACCTGCTCGAGCGGCAGCGCGTCGACGTCGACGACGACGGTGATGCGGCTGATCTCCTCGTGCTCGGTGGGGCCCACCGCGAGGGAGTGGATGTTGAACGAGCGCCGCGCGAACAGGCCGGCGACGCGCGTGAGCACGCCGGGCTTGTTCTCGACGAGCACCGAGAGGGTGTGCCGGGTCATGGTCGGATCTCCTCAGTCTTCCCGGTCCCACGCCGGGGACAGTCCCCGGGCGTACTGGATGTCGTCGTTGCTCACTCCGGCGGCCACCATCGGCCAGACCATCGCGTCGCGGGAGACGGTGAAGTCCACCACCACGGGCTGGTCGTCGATCTCCATCGCGCGCTTGATGGTCGCGTCCACGTCGGCCTTGGTCTCGCACCGCAGCCCGACCGCGCCGTAGGCGTCGGCCAGCTTGACGAAGTCCGGGATCCGCACCGTGCCGTGGCCGGTGTGCAGGTCGGTGTTGGAGTAGCGCGACTCGTAGAACAGGGTCTGCCACTGGCGCACCATGCCGAGCGAGGAGTTGTTGATCACCGCCACCTTGATCGGGATGTCGTTGATCGCGCAGGTGGCCAGCTCCTGGTTGGTCATCTGGAAGCAGCCGTCGCCGTCGATCGCCCAGACGGTGCGGTCGGGCTGGCCGACCTTGGCGCCCATCGCGGCCGGCACGGCGTAGCCCATGGTGCCGAGGCCCCCCGAGTTCAGCCACGACTTGGGCCGGGAGTACCTGATGAACTGCGCGGCCCACATCTGGTGCTGGCCCACGCCCGCCACGAAGATCGACTCCGGCCCGGAGATCTCCCCGATCCGGCTGATCACGTGCTGCGGCGCCAGGTGGCCGTCGTGCGGCTCGTCGTACCCGAGCGGGAACGTCTCGCGCCACGCGTCCAGCTGCCGCCACCACGCCTCGAGGTCCGGCTTGCCGTGGTGCGCCTGCTCGCGCTCGAGCTCCGGCAGCAGGTCCGCGATGACCTCCTTGAGGTCGCCGACGATCGGCACGTCCACCCGGACGTTCTTGCCGATCTCCGCCGGGTCGATGTCGGCGTGCACCACGGCGGCGTTCGGCGCGAAGCTCGACAGCAGACCGGTGACACGGTCGTCGAACCGGGCGCCGAGCGCCACGATCAGGTCCGCGCGCTGCAGGGCCGCCACCGCGGGCACCGTGCCGTGCATGCCCGGCATGCCCAGGTGCTGCGGGTGGTCGTCGGGCAGCGCGCCGCGGGCCATCAGCGTGGTGGTCACCGCCGCACCCGAGGCGTCCACCAGCCGGCGCAGCAGCGCGGTCGCATCGGCGCGGATCACGCCGCCGCCGACCAGCAGCACCGGCCGCCGTGCCGTGGCCAGCAGCCGGGCCGCCTCACGCACCTGCTTGGCGTGCGGCTTGGTCACCGGGTGGTACCCGGGCAGCTGGATCTCCTGCGGCCAGGAGAACGTCGTCCGCGCCTGCATCGCCGACTTGGCGATGTCGACCAGCACCGGCCCTGGCCGTCCCGTCGAGGCGATGTGGAAGGCCTCCGCGATCACCCGGGGGATCTCGTCCGCGTCCGTCACCAGGTAGTTGTGCTTGCTCACCGGCAGCGTGATGCCGACGATGTCCGCCTCCTGGAAGGCGTCCGTACCGATCAGCGCGGCGCCGACCTGACCCGTGATCGCCACCATGGGGATCGAGTCCATGTTCGCGTCGGCGATCGCGGTGACCAGGTTGGTCGCACCCGGCCCCGAGGTCGCCATCGTCACGCCGACCTTGCCGGTGGCGTGGGCGTACCCGGAGGCCGCGTGACCACCGCCCTGCTCGTGGCGCACCAGGATGTGGCGCACCTTGGCCGAGTCCATCAGCGGGTCGTAGGTCGGCAGGATCGCGCCGCCGGGGATGCCGAAGACGACCTCGACGCCGACCTCCTCGAGCGACCGGACGATCGACTGCGCGCCGGTGACCTGCTCGGGCCCGATCGTCGAGCCGTGCTGCGGTGCGGCGGGCGGCCGCGCGGCGGCCGCGGGCCGCGGCGTCGCGGGTGGTGCCGGGTGAGGACCCTGGACCATCGGTGTCTCCTCGGGGTCGGACTGCGGGACTGCTGGACTTCGGACTACGGCGCTACAGGTCCCCGAACACGAAAAAACCCCTCGGCCCGGGGACGGGCTGGTCGAGGGGTGCGCGCGGACGAAGACCGGAGCGGGAGGTCGTCGCCGGCGCTCAGGTAAGTACTACGAGGAGGTTCGTCTGCACCCGCCGGACACTACGCCACGGGCCCACGCGCTGTCACGCGTGGGTCCGTTCGTCTCACATCGCGGTGCACGGTCTCGGATCGCGGGACGTCACGCACGCAGCCTGCGGTAGACGCGTGCCTCCCACGCGCGCAGGGCCGTGTCGGGCCCGGGCGTCTCCCCCGGGTACGAGCCGATCAGCACCTCCGCGTCGGCGGGCCACGGGTCGTCGAGCGTCACCGGCTGCGGGTCGCCCGTGAAGTTGCCGAGCACCAGCAGCTCCTCGGTGCCGAGGCGGCGCGTGAACGCGTACACGTGCTCGTCGTCGGGCAGCAGCATGGTGAAGTCGCCGAGGGCCACCACGTCGTGCTCGTGCCGCAGCGCGATCAGGCGGCGGTAGTGGGCGAACACCGAGTCCGGGTCCGCCCGGTCCTCCCGCGCGTTGATCGTCGTGTGGTTCACGTTGACCGGCAGCCACGGCTGACCGGTGGTGAACCCCGCCTGCGGCGAGTCGTCCCACTGCATCGGGGTGCGGGCGTTGTCCCGGCTCATGGCCGCGAGCGCCGTCAGCAGCTGCTGGTCGGTCAGCGTCCCTGCGGCGCGCATCTCCTCGACGTACCGGAGCGACTCGATGTCGCGGTAGTGGTCGAACGTGTCCCAGTGCGCGTTGGTCATGCCCAGCTCCTCGCCCTGGTACACGTACGGCGTGCCGCGGTGCAGGTGCAGGACGGTGGCGAGCATCCGGGCGGACTCGCGGCGGTAACGGCCGTCGTCGCCCCAGCGGGAGACGATGCGCGGCTGGTCGTGGTTGTCCCAGTAGAGGGAGTTCCAGCCCCGCTCGGCCAGCCCCACCTGCCACCGGCCCAGCACCGCCTTCAGGTCGGTCAGCCTCAGCGGCCGCACGTCGAACTTGCCGCCCGGACCGTGGTCGAGATCGACGTGCTCGAAGGTGAACACCATGTCGAGCTCGTGCCGTGCGGGGTCCGTGTAGCGCTCACCGTCGGCCACCGTCGCACCGGGGGTCTCCCCCACGGTGATCAGCTTGTCGGCCCGCCCGGCGAACACCTCGCGGTGCATCTCCGCGAGGAACTCGTGCACCCGCGGGCCGTTGGCGACCAGCGGACCGGCGTGGGCACCGTGCTGCGCCTCGCCGTCGGGCAGCCGCGGGTCCTTGGAGATCAGGTTGATGACGTCCATCCGGAAGCCGTCGACCCCCCGGTCGAGCCACCAGCGCATCATCGAGTAGACGGCCGCGCGGACGTCCGGGTTCTCCCAGTTCAGGTCGGGCTGCCGGCGGGAGAACAGGTGCAGGTAGTACTCGCCCGTCGCCTGGTCGTACTGCCACGCCGGGCCCGAGAAGAAGGACCCCCAGTTGTTCGGCTCGGCACCGGTGGTCCCGGCCTCCATGCCCTCGCGCGCCGGCCGCCACCAGTACCAGTCCCGCTTGGGGTCGTCCTTCGACGAGCGCGAGGCGACGAACCACGGGTGCGCGTCGGAGGTGTGGTTGACGACGAGGTCCATCACCAGCCGGATGCCGTGGCCGTGCAGCGTGTCGATCAGCTCGTCGAGGTCGGCCAGCGTGCCGAACATCGGGTCGACGTCCCGGTAGTCGCTGATGTCGTAGCCGTTGTCGTCCTGCGGGCTGCGGTACACCGGCGACAGCCACACCACGTCCACGCCCAGGTCGACCAGGTGGTCGACGTGCTCGAGGATCCCCCGCAGGTCGCCCATGCCGTCGCCGTCGGAGTCGGCGAAGGAGCGCGGGTAGATCTGGTAGACGACGGCGCGCGTCCACCACGGGGCGTCGGCGGGGGTGAAGGTCACCGGTCCATCAAACCCGACCGATGCGCCTCCGCCAGCCGGGCCGGCGGCACAGGCGCCAGGTCAGCCGAGGACCGCCCCCCGGGACGCCGAGCCGACCAGCTTCTGGTACTTGCCCAGCACCCCGGTGGTGAACCGCGGGGCGATCGGCGCCCAGCCCGCGCGCCGCCTTGCCAGCTCGTCGTCGTCCACCAGCAGGTCGAGCCGGGCGTTGGCGACGTCGAGCCGGATCCGGTCGCCGTCCCGGACGAAGGCGATGGGACCGCCGTCGACCGCCTCCGGGGCGATGTGGCCGACGCAGAGCCCGGTGGTGCCGCCCGAGAACCGGCCGTCGGTGACCAGCAGCACGTCCTTGCCGAGCCCGGCGCCCTTGATCGCGCCGGTGATGGCCAGCATCTCGCGCATGCCCGGGCCGCCCTTCGGCCCCTCGTAGCGGATCACCACCACGTCCCCGGCCTGGATCGTCCCGTCCTCCAGGGCGTCCAGCGCCGCCCGCTCGCGCTCGAACACCCGCGCGGTGCCCTCGAACACGTCCGAGTCGAAGCCGGCCGACTTCACCACGGCACCCTCGGGCACCAGGCTGCCGCCCAGGATGGTGATGCCCCCGGTCCGGTGGATCGGGTTGTCCAGCGCACGCAGGATCACCCCGTCCGGGTCCGGCGGGTCGATGTCCGCCAGGTTCTCCGCGACCGTGCGGCCGGTGACCGTCAGGCAGTCGCCGTGCAGCAGCCCCGCATCGAGCAGGGCCTTCATCACGACGGGCACGCCGCCGACCCGGTCCACGTCGTACATCACGTACCGGCCGAACGGCTTGAGGTCACCGAGGTGCGGCACCCGGGCCGCCACCCGCGAGAAGTCGTCGAGCGTCAGCTCCACCTGCGCCTCGTGCGCGATCGCCAGCAGGTGCAGCACGGCGTTGGTGGAGCCCCCGAACGCCATCACCACGGCGATGGCGTTCTCGAACGCCTCCTTGGTCATGATCTGGCGGGCGGTGATGCCCTGCCGCAGCAGGTTCACGACCGCCTCGCCGGAGCGGTGGGCGTAGGCGTCGCGGCGCCGGTCGGCCGACGGCGGGGCCGCCGAGCCGGGCAGCGACATGCCGAGCGCCTCGGCCACCGACGCCATGGTGTTGGCGGTGTACATGCCGCCGCAGGCGCCCTCACCCGGGCAGATGGCCCGCTCGATCCGGTCGAGGTCACCGCGGCTCATCAGGCCGCGGGCGCACGCGCCGACCGCCTCGAAGGCGTCGATGATCGTGACGTCCTTCTCGGTGCCGTCCTCGAGCTTGACCCAGCCCGGCATGATCGTGCCGGCGTAGAGGAACACGCTGGCCAGGTCCAGCCGGGCGGCGGCCATCAGCATGCCGGGCAGCGACTTGTCGCAGCCGGCCAGCAGCACCGAGCCGTCCAGCCGCTCGGCCATCATCACGGTCTCCACCGAGTCGGCGATCACGTCGCGGCTGACCAGCGAGAAGTGCATCCCCTCGTGGCCCATGGAGATGCCGTCGGAGACCGAGATGGTGCCGAACTCCAGCGGATAGCCGCCGGCGGCGTGCACGCCGCCCTTCACGGCCTGGGCCAGTCGCTGCAGCGAAAGGTTGCAGGGCGTGATCTCGTTCCACGAGCTGGCGACGCCGATCTGCGGCTTGGCGAAGTCCTCGTCACCGAGGCCGACCGCGCGCAGCATGCCACGCGCCGCCGTCGCCTCGATGCCGTCCGTCACCTGCCGCGAGCGCGGCTTGAGGTCGATCCCGTCGCTACCTGAACCCGCGGTGGCCGTCATGCCCTCGGAGTGTAGGTCGCCCTTACCTCGTCGGCCCGGGCCCGCGCCGCCGGCCGAGCGCGGCCCGTCAGCCGCGCCGGATCCGCGACAGGTCCCGCACAGCCCCGCGATCGGCGGACGTCGCCATCGCCGCGTACGCCTGCAGCGCCTGGGACACGTACCGCTCGCGGTCCAGCGGCTGCCACGGCCGCTCGGACGCCTCCATCTTGGCGCGGCGCGCAGCGAGCACGTCGTCCGGCACGTTGAGCCGGATCAGCCGCGTCTCGACGTCGATCTCGATCTCGTCGCCGTCCTCGACCAGGCCGATCGTGCCGCCTGCGGCCGCCTCCGGGGACACGTGGCCCACCGAGATGCCGCTGGACCCGCCGGAGAACCGGCCGTCGGTGATCAGCGCGCACACCTTGCCCAGGCCACGACCCTTGATGAACGACGTCGGGTAGAGCATCTCCTGCATGCCGGGGCCGCCGGACGGGCCCTCGTAGCGCACGACGACGACGTCGCCCGGCTTGACCTGCTTGGACAGGATCTTGTCGACCGCCTCCTCCTGCGACTCGCAGACGACGGCCGTGCCGACGAAGTGGAACAGCTCGGGGTCGATGCCGGCGGTCTTGATCACGGCGCCGTCGTCGGCGAGGTTGCCGCGCAGCACCGCCAGGCCGCCCTCGACCGTGTAGGCGTGCGCGACGTCGCGGATGCAGCCGCTCTCCGCGTCCGTGTCCAGGTGGTCCCAGCGGTTGGCGGTGGAGAACGCCCGGGTGGTGCGCACGCCGCCGGGGGCGGCGTGGAACAGCTCGACCGCCCGGTCGGTGGCCTTGCCGCCGCGCACGTCCCAGTCGTCGAGCCAGGCCCGCAAAGTCGGGGTGTGGACGCTGGTCACGTCGTGGTCCAGCAGGCCCGCGCGGTCCAGCTCGCCGAGCAGCGCGGGGATGCCACCGGCTCGGTGCACGTCCTCCATGTGGAAGTCCGGGTGGTTCGGGGCCACCTTGCTCAGGCACGGGACGCGGCGGGACAGCCGGTCGATGTCGGCCAGCGTGAAGTCGACGCCGGCCTCCTGCGCCGCCGCCAGGATGTGCAGCACGGTGTTGGTGGAGCCGCCCATCGCGACGTCCAGCGTCATCGCGTTGGTGAAGGCCGCCTTGGTGGCGATGCCGCGCGGCGTGACGGTGTCGTCCTCGTCCTCGTAGTACCGCTTGGCCAGCTCGACCACCGTGCGCCCGGCCTCGAGGAACAGGTCCCGACGCGCGACGTGCGTGGCCAGCGTCGAGCCGTTGCCGGGCAGGGACAGCCCGAGCGCCTCGGTCAGGCAGTTCATCGAGTTGGCGGTGAACATGCCGGAGCAGGACCCGCAGGTGGGGCAGGCGTTCGCCTCGACCAGGCCGAGCGCGTCGTCGGAGACGTTGTCGTCCGCCGAGTAGTTGATCGCGTTGATCAGGTTGAGGTGGGTGCTGGCCACACCGTCGGCGACGACGGCCTTGCCGGCCTCCATCGGGCCGCCGGAGACGAAGACCGTCGGGATGTTCAGGCGCAGCGCGGCCAGCAGCATGCCGGGCGTGATCTTGTCGCAGTTGGAGATGCACACCAGGGCGTCCGCGGTGTGCGCGTTGACCATGTACTCGACGGAGTCGGCGATGAGGTCACGGCTGGGCAGCGAGTAGAGCATGCCGCCGTGGCCCATGGCGATGCCGTCGTCGACCGCGATGGTGTTGAACTCCTTGGCCACGCCGCCGGCCTCGCGGATCGCGGACGCGACCAGGTCGCCCATGTCCTTCAGGTGCACGTGGCCCGGGACGAACTGCGTGTACGAGTTGGCGATCGCGACGATCGGCTTGCCGAAGTCGTCGGCACCCATGCCGGTCGCGCGCCACAGCGCGCGGGCACCGGCCATGTTGCGGCCGTGGGTCGAGGTACGTGAGCGCAGCGGACGGCTCATCGCGGGCATCTCCTCGGGCGTGACGGTGGCCACCGCCTGGTGGCGCCCGCCAACCGTACGTCCGTCTCACGGACAGAGAACCCGTCGTCCCGCTGTGTGAGCGTCCACGCCGCCCCGGCGGGTGCGCCGCGGAACGCCACGGGCAGCACCTAGCGTTCTGTAACTACTAGTAGGTACAGTGACGACATGACCTCCACCCGGGAACGCCTGACCGAGGCGATGGCCGACCTGCTCTGGGAGCGCGGCTACGCCGCCACCAGCCCGCACGACGTGCTCGCCAAGGCCGGCGTCGGGCAGGGCAGCATGTACCACCACTTCTCGGGAAAGCACGAGCTCGCGGTGGCGGCCTTCCGGTCCGCCATCGACACCCTGATCGCCGAGGCGCAGGGGCTCGAGGACGAGAACCATGGCGGCACGCCGCTCGACCGGATCGAGGGATACCTGCAACGGCCGCGACCCGGCACCAAGGGCTGCCGCGCCGGACGCATGACACAGGACCCGCAGGTGGTCCAGGACCCCGAGCTGCTCGCGGAGGTGGCGCGCGCGTTCGACACCCAGGCCGAGCGCTGGACGCGGGCGGTCGAGCAGGCCATCGAGGCCGGCCAGCTGCCGGGCACGATCCCGGCGCAGGACCTGGCCCTGGCCCTGTCCGCGGTGCTGCAGGGCGGCTACGTGCTGGCCCGCGCCCACGGCTCCCAGGAGTACATGGACCGAGCGGTCCGCGGAGCGGTGGCGCTCCTCGAGGCGGCGCGGGCACAGACGGCAAGCACCTCGACGAAGGAGACGCAGTGACGGTACGGATCGGCATCAACGGTTTCGGTCGCATCGGGCGCACGGCTCTGCGGGCTGCGCTGAGCAGCGGCGCCGACGTCGAGGTGGTCGCGGTCAACGACATCACCGACGTGACCACGTTGGCCACGCTGCTGGAGTGGGACTCGATCTCGGGTCACCTCGACGGCGTGCGCGTGGACGGCGACGACATCCTCGTCGGCGAACGGCGGCTGCGCGTGTTCGCCGAGCGCGAGCCGTCGCGGATCCCCTGGCGGGAGGTCGGCGCCGACGTGGTGATCGAGTCCACCGGGCGCTTCACGGACGCCGACAGCGCGCGCCAGCACCTGGCCGGTGGCGCGCGCAAGGTGATCGTCTCGGCCCCGGCCAAGGGCGACGTGCCCGCGATCGTGCTCGGCGTCAACACCGACGCGGTCGACCCCACGGCGCACGACGTGTTCTCCAACGGCTCGTGCACCACCAACTGCCTCGCGCCGATGGCCAAGGTGCTGCACGACGCCTTCGGCATCGAGTCGGGGCTGATGACCACGGTGCACGCCTACACGAGCGACCAGCGGCTGCACGACGCGCCGCACTCGGACCTGCGCCGGGCGCGGGCGGCGGCGGTCTCGACCATCCCGACCTCGTCGGGCGCGGCGAAGACCATCGGGCGGATCATCCCCGAGCTGGACGGCAGGCTGACCGGCTTCGCGTTGCGGGTGCCCGTCCCGGTCGGCTCGATCACCGACCTGACCGCGGTGCTGTCCCGGACCGCGACCGTCCAGGAGGTCAACGAGGCGTTCCGTGCGGCGGCGGCTTCCCCCGGGCTCGGGCGGTACCTCGAGTACTCGGAGGCGCCCATCGTGTCGGCCGACATCGTCGGCAACCCGCACTCGGCGATCTTCGACGCCCCGCTGACCCAGGTGGTGGGCGACCAGGTCAAGATCCTGGCCTGGTACGACAACGAGTACGGCTTCTCGCACCGGCTCGTCGAGCTGGCGCAGCTGGTGGGCGAACGGCGGTGACCGCGGCGCGGGTGCCGACAGCCGATGAGTCGGTCGTCGGCACCCGCGGCCGTCAGGCGAGCGTGTAGGCGCCGGCCGCGATGTCCTCGAGCAGGGTGGGACCCGTCGGCGACCAGCCCAGCAGCTGCCGGGTCGCGTCGCTCGTCGCAGCCAGGTCCATGCCGAAGAACGTGCCGATCCAACCGAAGTGCGCCGGCACGTCGTCGGGCTCGACGGACCGGACGGGGACGTCGAGAGCCGCCCCGATCGCCTCGGCGATCGCTCGGGAGGGCACCCCCTCCTCCGCCACGGCGTGCAGCCTGCTGCCCGCAGGGGCGTCGGCCAGGCCGAGAGCGATCATCCGGGCCGCGTCCGACCGGTGCACCGCCGCCCACCGGTTGGCCCCCTCGCCGGGATAGGCGGACACGCCCTGCCGGCGGGCGATACCGGTCAGCGCGGCGACGAACCCGTGGTCCCGCATGCCGTGCACCGTCGGTGCGAACCGCAGCGCGATGCTGCGGACCCCCTGGTCCACCAGCTCCAGGGCCAGGTTCTCCGTGCCGCCGCGGGGCGACTGCGGCCCGTGGAACGGCGACGGGTCGGCTTCTGTCGCAGGGTGGCCCTGGGTGAGCCCTGCGACGCCCGAGGCGAGCAGGAACGTCTTGCCGGTTCCGACGAGTGCCTCGCCGATCGTCTCCACCGCACCGCGCTCGGCGGCGACCGAGGCGGCCGGGTTCGACCAGTCGTGCTTGTTGGCCAGGTGGAGGACGGCGTCCGCGGCGAGCGCACCGGTGCGGATGGAGCCCAGGTCGTCCAGGTCGCCGCGCTGCACGGTGACGCCCTTGGCGGCCAGGGCGGCCGCGGACGAGTCCGACCGGGCCAGCCCCGTGACGGTGTGACCGGCCGCGAGCAGCTCGTCGACGGCGGCGGAGCCGATCCACCCGGAGGCTCCGGTGACGAACACGTGCATGGGTGCTCCCTTCGAAAGGTCGCTGATGTCAGCGACAGACATCACCCTACGTCTCATGTCAGTCGCTGTCATCACTACACTCGGGCCATGGTGCGATGGGAACCCGGTACGCGGGAGCGGCTGCAGGCGGCGGCCCTGGAGCTGTTCGCCGAGCGCGGGTTCGAGGAGACGACCGCCGCCGACATCGCCGCCGCGGTCGGCCTCAGCGAGCGGACGTTCTTCCGGCACTTCGCGGACAAGCGCGAGGTGCTGTTCGACGGGCAGTCCCGCCTGGTCGACGCCTTCCTCGCCGGCCTCGCCGACGCACCCGACGGCACCCCCGCGCTCGATCTGGTAGCCGCAGCACTGCGCTCGGGTGCGGACTTCTTCCCCGACGACCGGCGCGCCTGGGCCCGCCTGCGCCGCACCGTCATCGCCCAGAACCCGGCGCTGCTCGAACGGGAACGGCACAAGATGGCCGAGCTGGCCGGCACGCTGCGCGCCGCGCTCCTCGCCCGAGGCGTCCCAGAGCCGGGGGCCACGCTCGCCGCGGAGGCCGGCAGCACGGTGTTCGGCGTCGCGTTCGGGCAGTGGATCCAGGAGGACGAGCACCGGTCGCTGGCGGAGATCGAGTCCACGGTGCTCGACGAGCTGCGGTCCCTCAGCTCGGCATCGCAGCGCGCCACGACGTAGCCGGGGGGACGTCAGCGCGGCACGTCAGCGGGGCACGTCGGCGGGGCACGTCAGCGGGGCACGTCAGCGGGGCACGTCAGCGGGCGCGTCGGAGCGGCGCGTCGGTGCGCCACCGCACGCGTCGCCGCACGAGCGTCCGGCCCGTACCGTCGCACCCGTGCCCACCGTCCTCTGGTTCCGCCGCGACCTGCGGCTCACGGACCACCCGGCGCTGCTGGCCGCCGTCCGCGACGCGGCGGACGGCGAGGTGGTCGCCCTCTTCGTCGCCGATCCGCGGCTGATCGTCGCAGCCGGAGCACCCCGGCTGCGACGGCTCACCGCCAGCCTGCGCGCCCTCGACCGGGCGCTGGACGGGCGCCTGGTGATCCGCCTCGGCGCAACGGACGCCGTCGTGCCCGCCGTCGTCCATGAGGTCGGGGCAACGGCCGTGCACGTCACGGCCTCGACCGAGCCCTACGGCCGGCGGCGCGACGCGGCGGTGGAGCACGCGCTCGACGTGCCGTTGGTGCGGACCGGATCCCCGTACGCGGTGGCGCCCGGGCGGCTGCGCACGCGGCAGGGAACGCCGTACACCGTGTTCACGCCGTTCCGGCGGGCATGGCTGGAGCACGGGTGGTCGGCGCCCGCCGCGCCGGCTCCGACGGTCCGGTGGGTGCAGGTGCGGGGCGACGGCTGGGCGAGCCTGGCAGGACCGGACCACGACCACCGGCGCGCCGACCGGCAGCCGAGCGAACCGGGGGCGGACGGCGGGGACCCCACCGAACCGGCCGGGGAGCGGGACGCCCTCGCGTCGTGGCGTCGCTTCGCCGGCGGCCCGCTCGCCGAGTACGCGGTCGACCGGGACCGTCCGGACCGAGAGGGCACCTCACGGCTGTCGGCCGCGCTCAAGCTCGGCGAGGTGCACCCGCGCACGCTGCTCGCGGACCTGGCCCAGGCGGTGGCAGCCGTACCCGAGCTCGCCCCGGACGCCGAGGTGTTCACCTCCCAGCTGGCCTGGCGCGAGTTCCACGCCGACGTGCTGTGGCACCGGCCGGAGGCAGCCCACTCCTCGCTGCGCGCCGTGGTGCCCGACGACGCCTGGGCGTCCGGTCCGCACGCCGACGCGGCGTTCACCGCCTGGTCCGAGGGCCGTACCGGCTACCCGCTGGTCGACGCCGGCATGCGCCAGCTGGCCACCACCGGCTGGATGCACAACCGGGTGCGGATGGTCACCGCGTCGTTCCTGGTCAAGGACCTGCACCTGGACTGGCGACGTGGGGCTGCGCACTTCATGGCGCACCTGGTGGACGGGGACGTCGCGCAGAACCAGCTGAACTGGCAGTGGGTGGCCGGGACCGGCTTCGACGCCGCGCCGTACTTCCGGGTGCTGAACCCTGTCACCCAGTCCCAGCGGTTCGACCCCGACGGGCGGTACATGCACCGGTGGGTGCCCGAGCTCCGCGACGTCCCCGCGCCGGCGGTGCACCAGCCGTGGACCCTCGGCGAACGTGCCCCGGCGGGCTACCCCGCACCGATCGTCGACCACGCGACGGAGCGACGCGCGACGCTCGAGGCGTACGGCCGCCGCGGCTGACAGGTCCGGTGCGGGAACGGCCGCGCGAGCGCGGCCCGGCGGCTGCACGTGGGCACCGGCTCAGGTGCGCGCGACGACGTTCTGCGGTTCCCGTCCCGCCAGAAGGTCCTCGAGCAGCCGACGGACCAGCGCCGCCACGCGCGGCTCCGTGGCATCGGTGTTGCCGCCCTGGTGCGCCGTGATCAGCACGTTCGGCGCGTGCCACAGCGGGTGCTCCGGTGGGAGGGGCTCCGGGTCGGTGACGTCGAGCGCCGCCCGGAGACGACCTGAGGTCAGCTCGGCGAGCAGCGCGTCGGTGTCCACCACCTTGCCGCGCGCCAGGTTCACCAGCAGCGCACCGTCCTTCATCCGCCGCAGCAGCGCAGCGTCCACCAGGTGGTGGGTGCTGCGGTCCAGCGGCACGACCAGGATCACCACGTCAGCGTCGCGCACCAGGTCCGCCAGCTCGCCGACGGCGTGCACGTGACCGTCGGCGGTGTCCCGCGCGCTGCGACCCACCTGCACCACGTCGACCTCGAACGGCCGCAGCCGCGACACCACCGCGGCACCCACCGACCCGGCCCCGACCACCACGACCCGCCGGTCCGCCAGCGAGTGCAGCATCGGCGAGCTCCACCGGCCCTGTGCCTGGGCGGCGACGGCGTCCGGGAGGCCGCGCTGCATCGCCAACGTCAGCGCGAGGGCGAGCTCCGCGGTACCCGTGCTGTGCACGCCGCGACCGTTGCACAGCGTGATGCCCGCCGGCATGTGCGGCAGGGCGTGCTCGAACCCGGCGCTGGGCAGCTGCACGAGCCGAAGCCGGGGCAGGCCGTGCAGCACGGCGAAGCCACCGGGCCGGACGAAGTAGTGCGGGACCACCACCACGCCCACGTCGGGCGCTACGTCCGGGCCCAGCGGGGCCGCGAGGTCCCAGCGGACCAGCCGCACCCGGTCGGCCAGGTCGGCCAGACGGCCGAGCAGGTCCTGCGACGGCACGGTGACGGTCAGCACGCCGATCCCCTCTAGGCCGGCTGCCCGGCCCGGTACTCGTCCTCCAGCAGACCCATCAGGATCCCGTCGCACCAGCCGTCGCCGTCGCGGTAGGCGTCGCGCAGCCGGCCCTCCACGCGGAACCCGAGGTTCTCGTACAACGACTTCGCCCGCGCGTTGATCGCGAGCACCTCGATGCCGACGCGGTGCAGACCGAGCCCGTCGAAGGCGAAGCCGAGCACCAGCTCGATCGCCTCCGTGCCGTACCCCCGACCCCGGTACGCGGGGCGCATCTGCAGGGTGACGGAGGCGGCACCGACCACGGGGTCGATCGACTCGAGCGCGATCTGGCCCAGGTACTCGTCGTCCCCGTTGGCCGTGACCGCCAGGACCAGTCGGTCCTCGGACGCCGCCGCGCGGGCGATCGCCGCGGGGATCTCCGCGCGGGTGTACTGGCGGGTGCCGCCGACCAGCCGCCGACCCTCCGGGTCGGACAGCAGCTCGTAGACCGCGTCCGCGTCCCGTCCCTCGAGCGGTCGCAGCACGATCATCTCGCCCTGCAAGGTCGGTGCCCTCATCGCCCGCACGCCTCTCGTCGCCGCCGTCCTGCCGGATCGGATCGTAGGGACGGCATGTGACCCGGATGTTGCCGACGTGCGACCGGTCGGTTCGGCCGGCCGCACGTCGATCCGGTCAGCCCCGCACCCGCTCCAGCACCAGCTCGCGGACCCGTGCGGCGTCGGCCTGCCCGCGGGTCGCCTTCATCACCGCGCCGATGATCGCGCCCACCGGGCCGAGGTTGCCGCCACGGATCTTCTCCGCGACGTCCGGCTGGGCCGCCAGGGCGTCGTCGATCGCGGCCAGCAGCGGCCCGTCGTCGGAGACGACCTCCAGGCCACGGGCGACGAGCACCTGCTCCGGGTCTCCCTCACCGGCCAGCACGCCCTCGAGCACCTGGCGCGCCAGCTTGTCGTTGATCCGGCCGGCGTCCACCAGCTGCTGCAGCGCACCGATCTGCGCGGGCGTGATCGGCAGGTCCGCCAGCTCGACCTCCTGCTGCTTGGCGGTGCGGGCCAGCTCGCCCATCCACCACTTGCGCGCCGCTGCCGGCGAGGCGCCCGCGGCGACGGTCGCCTCGATGAGGTCCACGGCACCGGCGTTGACCACGTCGCGCATCTCGGCGTCGGCGTAGCCCCACTCCCCCTGCAGCCGACGACGGCGAGCCGCCGGCAGCTCCGGCAGCGCGGCGCGGATCTGCTCGACCCAGGCCGGGTCCGGTGCGATCGGGACGAGGTCCGGCTCCGGGAAGTACCGGTAGTCCTCCGCGTCCGACTTCACGCGGCCCGGCGTCGTGATCCCGGTGTCCTCGTGCCAGTGCCGCGTCTCCTGGACCACGGCCTCGCCCGCGTCGAGGACGGCGGCCTGGCGCGTCACCTCGTAGCGCACGGCGCGCTCGACGGCACGGAAGGAGTTGACGTTCTTCGTCTCGGTCCGCGTGCCCAGCGGCGCCTGCGGGCTGGTGCGCAGCGACAGGTTCACGTCGGCGCGCACGTTGCCGCGCTCCATCCGCGCCTCGGACACGCCCAACGTGCGGAACATGTCGCGCAGCGTCTGGACGTAGGCGCGGGCCACCTCGGGTGCCCGGGCGCCCGCTCCCTCGATCGGCCGGGTGACGATCTCGACGAGCGGCACGCCGGCCCGGTTGTAGTCGACCAGCGAGTACGTCGCACCGTGGATGCGGCCACCCTCACCACCGACGTGGGTGTTCTTGCCGGCGTCCTCCTCCATGTGGGCGCGCTCGATCTGCACCCGGAACGTGGTGCCGTCCTCGAGGTCCACGTCCACCCAGCCGTCGTACGCGATCGGCTCGTCGTACTGCGACGTCTGGAAGTTCTTCGGCACGTCCGGGTAGAAGTAGTTCTTCCGGGCGAAGCGGCAGCTCGCGGCGATCGTGCAGTTCAGCGCCAGACCGATGCGGATCGCGTACTCGACCGCCGTGCCGTTCACCGCCGGCAGCGCACCCGGCAGGCCGAGGCTCACCGGGGTGACCTGCGTGTTCGGCTCCGCCCCGAACGACTGCTCGGCGCCGTCGAACATCTTGGTGCGCGTCCCCAGCTCGACGTGCACCTCGATCCCGAACACCGGGTCGTACCGGGACACCGCCTCGTCGTACTCGACCAAGTCCACGCTCGTCGTCACCGTGCCACCTCCAGCTCGGGCGCGCGCGAGAGCAGCGGCCCCTCCCAGCTCTGCTCCAGCAACGCCTCGAGGGCGCCCCCCACCCGGTACAGCCGCGCGTCCTCACGCGCCGGCGCCAGCACCTGGAAGCCGACGGGCAGGCCGTCGTCGGACAGTCCCGACGGCAGCGACATGCCCGGGACGCCCGCGAGGTTCGCCGGGATGGTCGCCACGTCGTTCAGGTACATCGCCAGCGGGTCGTCCAGCTTCTCGCCGAGCCGGAACGCCGTGGTCGGCGCTGTCGGGGACACCAGCACGTCCGCCTGCGCGAAGGCGGCCGCGAAGTCCCGCTGGATCAGCGTGCGCACCTTCTGCGCCGAGCCGTAGTAGGCGTCGTAGTACCCGGCCGACAGGGCGTAGGTGCCCAGGATGATCCGGCGCTTCACCTCGTCGCCGAAGCCGGCGCCTCGGGTCGCCGCCATGACGCGCTCGGCGGTCGCCGGGCCGTGGTCCGGCTCGACGCGCAGGCCGAACCGCATGCCGTCGAACTTGGCGAGGTTGCTCGACGCCTCCGCCGGCAGGATCAGGTAGTACGCCGCCAGGGCGTACTGGAAGTGCGGGCACGAGACCTCGACGATCTCGGCACCCGCCTCGCGCAGCAGGTCCAGCGACTCGGTGAAGCGGGCCAGCACGCCCGGCTGGTAGCCGTCGCCCTGCAGCTCACGGATCACGCCGACGCGCACACCGCGCAGATCGCCCGACGCGCCCGCACGCGCGGCCGCGACGTAGTCCGGCACCTCGTCCGGCAGCGACGTGGAGTCGAACGGGTCGTGGCCGGCGATCAGCTGGTGCAGCAGCGCGGCGTCCAGCACCGTGCGGGTCACCGGGCCGGCCTGGTCGAGGCTGGACGCCAGCGCGATCAGCCCGTAGCGCGAGACGCTGCCGTACGTCGGCTTCACGCCGACGGTGCCGGTGACGGCCGCCGGCTGCCGGATCGAGCCGCCGGTGTCCGTGCCGATCGCCAGCGGCGCCTCGTAGGCCGCGACGGCGGCGGCGGAACCGCCGCCCGAGCCGCCGGGGATGCGGTCGAGGTCCCACGGGTTGTGCGTGTTCCCGTACGCCGAGTGCTCGGTGGACGATCCCATGGCGAACTCGTCCATGTTGGTCTTGCCCAGGATCGGCAGGCCGGCGGACTTGATCTTCTGCACCAGCGTCGCGTCGTACGGCGGCACCCAGTCGCGCAGGATGGCGGACCCGGCGGTGGTGGGCAGGCCGCGCGTGACGACGACGTCCTTGACGGCGATCGGCACCCCGGCGAGGGGGTGCACCGGCGCGCCCGCTGACCGCCGGGCGTCGACGTCTGCCGCCGTCGCGAGCGCCTGGTCGGCACTGACGTGCAGGAACGCATGGACGGGGCCGTCCACCGCGGTGATCCGCTCCAGGTGCGCGGTGGTCGCCTCGACCGCGCTGACCTCGCGGGTGGCCAGGCGCTCGGACAGCTCGGCGGCGGTCAGCCGCGTCAGGTCGGCGCTCACGCGTCCTCCCCCAGGATCTGCGGGACGGCGAACTTGCCCTCCTGGGCGGCCGGTGCGCCGGCCAGCACCTCGTCGCGGTCGAGCGGCGGAACCGGCTCGTCGGCGCGGAACACGTTGGTGAGCGGCAGCGGGTGGCTGGTGGCCGGGACGTCCGGGGTGGCGATCTCGGCGACCCGGGCGACCGACTGGACGATGACGTCGAGCTCGCCGGCGAGGCGGTCCAGCTCGACGGACGTCAGGTCGATCCGCGCCAGGGCCGCCACGCGCGCGACCTCGTCGCGAGAGAGGGTGGACATGCGGTGGAGTCTAGTGGCGCCCTCGGACGGCCCCTCGGGCCCCGGGGCCCGGCCGGACCACCGCCGGCCCGGCCGACCGGCGTCTCCCGCCGACCACCCGGTCGCTGGTCAGCCGCGTTCGAGGGCGACGGCGAGCAGCTCGAGCAGTGCCTCCGCGTAGGCGTCCGCCGCCGAGTCGGCCCCGAACACCTGCTCGGGTCTGCCGGCGAGCTCGACGAGCACCTCGAAGCGACCGTCCAACGTGCGCGCCAGGCTGCGGAACGTCCCGCCGAGCAGCTCGCGCAGCTGGTCCTCGCGGGGCAGCCACAGGGCGTCGTCCTGCTCGACGGAGTCCAGGGCCCACTCGGTGGTGCCGTTGAAGCCCAGCACCGTCCCGCTCGGGTAGGGATGGGCCTCCACCACCATGTCGCTGATGGTGAACACCTCGCCGGACAGCTGGGCCGAGCGGAGCGCGAACCGGTCCCCGGCGTGCGGGTGCCACACGAGGCCCGCCCGGTGCAGCCGCTCGGCGGCAGAGGTCGAGATCACCTCTCCAGTATCCGCGGCGCGACGCTCACGGCAGGGTGAGCTCGCGGTACGCGTACCGCTGCGCGGGACGGAAGCCCAGCGTGGAGTACAGGCGCGCGGCACCCGAGTTCGACGCCTCCACCTGGAGGAAGACGCGGTGGGCCCCCGCCTGCGCCGCCTCCCCGAGGGCGGCGACCATCAGCGCGCGGCCCAGTCCACGTCGGCGCTGAGCCGGGTCGACGGCCAGGCAGGACACCCCCGCCCAGCCTTCGGCGAAGGCGACGCGGGCCCGCCCGACCAGCCGCCCGCCGTCGTGCACGGACAGATAGCGGGCACGTGCGCTGGTGAGCACGGCCCGACCGACGGCCGCGCTGTCGGGATGCACGCCGTGCTTGCCGGCCAGCCAGTCGTGGACCCAGTCCTCCTCCGGGTCGTCACCGACGTGCAGCCCGGCGGGACGCGGTGGGCGCTCCGCCGAGCCGTGCGTCGGGTCGTGCGCCGCCCGCACCAGGACGTCGGTGGTCGTCACTGTCGTGTAGCCCCGGTCCTCGAGCAGCAGGTCCAGGTCCCAGGGCCGCGACTCGCTCCCCACGCGGAAGGTCGCGGGCAACGACTCCTGGCGGTACAGCGCCTCGACGCGCGCCAGGGCACCCGCCAGGTCGGACGGCGCGGCCAGCGCGAGGACGCTGTTCGCCCGGCGGGTGATCCCTGCAGACAACCCGACCCGCCAGCCGTCCACGTCCACCATGTGTGCCGGGCTCCAGGTAGCAGCCTCGACCAGCGCGCCCGGCGGCTCGGGAGCCGTCCACGCGTGCACCCGCAGGTGGACGCCCCCGTGCCCCCAGTCCCGGTCCGGCTGCGGCTCGAAACCGAGCCGGTCGTACAGGCGCCGCGCGCTCGTGGCCGCGTCGAGCATCGACAGCACCACCCGACGGGCGCCCCCGGCGACCGCCTCCCGCAGCGCCGCCTGCATCAGGGCTTCCGCCACACCCCGCCGTCGGGCCTCGGGCGCCACGGCGAGCATGCGCACCTCGACCTCGTCCGGCTCGGCCACCTCTGCGTAGGAGGAGCCGTACGGTGCGAGCGTCAGCGAGCCGACCACGGCCTCGCGACCGTCCCCCGTCGGCACCGTCGCGACGAGGAGCCGCGCCTCGACGGCCCGGCGGTGCGCGTCGCGCAGCTCGTCCGCGTAGGGGTCGGCGTCGAGGAGCAGACCGTCCGCCTGGTAGGCCTGGGCCGTCAGCTCCCCGGCCGCCTGCTCGTCGTCCTCGCTCGCCACGCGCACGGTGACCGCGAGCGGAGCCGGCGCCCCGCTCATTCGGCGACCCCGTCCGGACCGTCCGCCAGCAGTGTCACGAACCCCGCCTCGTCGAGGATCCGCAGGCCGAGCTCGCGAGCCTTCGCCTCCTTGGAGCCGGCGTTCTCCCCGACGACGACGAAGTCGGTGCTCTTCGACACCGAGCCGGCCGCCTTGCCCCCTCGGGTGAGGATCGCCTCCTTCGCCTCCTCGCGGCTGAAGCCCTCGAGAGAGCCGGTGACGACGACGGTCACACCCTCGAGCGTGCGCGGCGTCGACTCGTCACGCGCGTCCTGCATGCGGACCCCGGCGGCCGCCCACCGGTCCACGATCTCGCGGTGCCAGTCCGACTCGGGGCCGGTGAACCAGTCGACGATCGACTCCGCGATCGTCGGTCCGATGCCCTCGATGCCGGACAGTCGGGCCAGCGCCGTCTCCCGGTCGGTCAGCAGCTCGCGCAGCGCCGCCATCGACCCGAGCTCGGACGCGAGGGCGCGCGCCGCGATCGGACCGACGTTGCGGATGCTGAGGCCGACCAGCACGCGCCACAGCTCCTTGGACTTCGCCGCGTCCAGCTCGTCGAGCAGCTTGCGCGCCTGCTCGGACGGCTCCCACTCCGGCAGCTCGCGACCGTCCACAGCCGCCGCGCGTCGTGCGGCCGGCGTGCGCTTCGCCTGCCGCCGGAAGGGTGCGCGCCGCCGCACGGCCCCGTCGGGGTCCTCCCGGGGCAGCCCAGTCTCGGGGTCCCGGACCACCACCTCGACCTGGGCGAGCAGCGCCATGCTGGCCGCCCGGACGCGCTCCACCGTCTCGGCGGGGGCGTCGGCCGGGTACCCGACCAGGTCGAACAGGTACGCCTCCGTCGGCACCGGCGGGGTGCTCGGCACCTCGGGCCGCGTCAGCGCGGCCGCCGTCACCTCTCCCAAGGCCTCGATGTCGAGGCTGCCGCGGGACCCGATGTGCTCGAGGCGGCCACGCACCTGGGCCGGGCAGGACCGGGCGTTCGGGCAGCGCAGGTCGACGTCCCCCTCCCGCATCGGCCGCAGCGGGGTGCCGCACTCCGGGCAGTCGGCCGGCATGTGCCACTCGACGCGCGGCACGGTGTCGTCCGGGGCCGCGGGTGCGGGGCCCACGATCTCCGGGATCACGTCCCCCGCCTTGCGGAGCACCACCATGTCGCCGATCCGCACGCCCTTGGCGCGGACCACGTCCTGGTTGTGCAGGGTCGCCTGCCGCACGGTGCTGCCGGACACCAGCACCGGTTCCATCACCGCGAACGGGGTCGCCCGGCCGGTGCGGCCGATGCCGACCTCGATGGCCAGCAGCCGGGTGTTCACCTCCTCCGGCGGGTACTTGTAGGCGATCGCCCAGCGCGGCGCCCGGCTGGTGCTGCCGAGCTGACGCTGCAGCGCGATCTCGTCGACCTTGACGACGATCCCGTCGATCTGGTGCTCGACGTCGTGCCGGTGCTCGCCGTAGTGCTCGACCATCGCCCACACCTCGTCGAGCGAGCCGACCACGCGGCTGTGGGAGGACACCGGCACGCCCCATCCGGCCAGCAGGTCGTACACCTGCGACTGCCGCTCCACGCCGACCCCGCCCCCGGGCCCCCAGCGCAGCGCACCGAACCCATGGGCGTACATCCGCAGCGGCCGCGACGCGGTCACGCGGGGGTCCTTCTGCCGCAGCGACCCCGCGGCCGCGTTGCGGGGGTTGGCGAAGGGCGGTCGCCCAGCCTCGACCTGGGCCGCATTGAGCTGCTCGAAGGCCTCGACCGGCAGGAAGACCTCGCCGCGGATCTCGATCCGCTCGGGGTGCGACTCCGGCGGTCCGGCCAGCACCGCCGGGATCGTCGGGATGGTCCGCACGTTGAGGGTGACGTCCTCCCCGGTGCGCCCGTCGCCCCGGGTGGCGGCGCGCACCAGCCGGCCACGCTCGTACAGCAGCGCGATCGCGAGCCCGTCGATCTTCAGCTCGCACAGCCAGTGCAGCGGCACCCCGGACGGCACGTCGCGCTGCACGCGATCGGCCCAGGCGGCCAGCTCCTCGCGGGAGAAGACGTTGTCCAGCGAGAGCATCCGCTCGGCGTGCTGCACGGCGGCGAACTCGGTCGAGAACGTCCCGCCCACCTGCTGCGTCGGAGAGTCAGGGGTGCGCAGGCCCGGGTACTGGTCCTCGAGCGCGGCCAGCCCCCGCAGGCGCTCGTCGTACTCCGCGTCCGACGACGGCGGCGAGTCGAGCACGTAGTAGGCGAACTGGTCGGACCGCACGCGCTCGGCGAGGTCCGTCCACCGGCGCCGCACCTCGGCAGGAACCTCCTGCTCCTGCTGCGGGCCGGTGCCCTGGTCACCGCCCTGTGCCCCCTCGTCGGGCCCGGTCTGGTTCGCCTCGCTCACGCGCACATCATGGTCCGCACCACCGACAGCCGCCGACCGGCACCGCACCGCCGGCCAGCGAGCGGCCCCGGAGCGCCGGCCACCGGTCGCACGCCTACCCGGCGGCGCGGTCCGCGACCCGCTGCGCGGCCTGCACCGTGTCCGCGAGCGCGCGGCGCGCGGACGGGGCACCGTCGCCGGCCGGGGCCATCAGCACCACGCCCTCGAGCTGCGCGGTGGCCAGCCCGATGCGCGACCACGGCCGCAGCAGCTGCTCCGCGTGCGCCGCGACGTCCACCGCCGCTCCCGACCCGCGCGGCGCCGGCGCGAGCTGAGCCCACAGCGCCGTCCCGGCCTCCACCGCACCGGCGAGCTGCTCCCAGCCCGCAGTTGGCAGGTCCCGGATCTCCACCGCCACGCCGTCGACCCCGGCCACGATCGCCGCGGCCAACCCCACCAGCGAGCTCCCGGTGTGCACCACCACGTCGCCGGCCCCGGCCGCACGAGCGGCGGCCGCCACCGCGGCGATGCGCTCACCGGCCACCTGCACCGGCACCGCACGCAACGTGGCCCGGCCGGAGAACGTCGGGACCCGAGCCTCGATCGCGGCCGCCAGCTCGGGCTCGTGGAGCAGCAGCGTCGGGGTCGCGCCCGGCACCGCACGGCGCAGCGACGCGAGATGGTCGGCGATACCTGCGGCCAACGACTCCGCCACGTCCCGGGAGGCGCCGGCGTCGCTCAGCACCCGGTCGCCCCGGGCGAGGTCCACGGACGCGGCCGTCGTCACGGGTCCGCACACGGGGACCACGAGCGGCCCGGACCAGCCGTGCGCCGCCACCGCGAGGGCGTCGACGTCGTCGCGCAGGTAGGAGCGGGTGCGCAGCAGGTCGCCGCCGGGCCGACCGGTCAGCCGCCAGCCGTGCGGGCCCAGCTCGGCCGGCAGGTCGACGAGCATCCCGAGGGCCCGTCCGAGCAGGTCGGACCACGGCCCGCGCTGGGTGAGCACCACCGCGAACGGCATCCCGGTGACACCCTCGGGCGGCGAAGCGAGCTCGCCGAGCACCACGTTCTGCGCCTCGAGCGCGTCCATCCCTGGCCACGGGCCGGGACCGCTGACCGCCGTCATGCGCGCACCGCGGAATCCCGACCCGTCGCAGCCGACGCCGGCCCAGCGGTCCCGGTGACCGTCGCCTGTCCCAGCACCCGGCTCCCCGCGTAGAGCACCAGGGACTGCCCCGGCGCCACGCCGCGCAGCGCGGCGTCCGCGTCCAGCGCGACCTCGACGCGGTCGTCCGCCCGGATGACCTGAGCGCCCACCGCCGCACCGTGCGCCCGCACCTGCACGTCGCACGCCGTCCCGGCAGCCGGCGCCTCGCCGAACCACACGGCACGGTCCGCCCGCACCGCGGTCACGGCAAGAGCCTCCGCCGGGCCGACCACGACCCGGTTCCGCACCGGCTCGACCGCGAGCACGTACCTCGGGCGGCCGTCCACCGCCGGCCGTCCCAGGTGCAGCCCACGCCGCTGCCCCACCGTGTAGGCGTACGCCCCGTCGTGCACCCCGACCACCGTGCCGTCGACGTCCACCACCTCGCCGGGGCGGGAGCCGAGCCGGTCCCTCAGGAACCCCTGGGTGTCCCCGTCGGCCACGAAGCAGATGTCGTAGGAGTCGGGCTTGGCCGAGACGGACAGACCGCGCCGGGCCGCCTCGGCGCGTGTCTGCTCCTTGGAGACGACGTCCCCGAGCGGGAACAGCGCACGTGCGAGCCGCTGCGGACCCATCACCGCCAGCACGTACGACTGGTCCTTGGCCGCGTCCCTCGCCCGGTGCAGCTCACGGGACCCGTCGGGACCGTCGACCACGCGCGCGTAGTGCCCCGTGCACACCGCGTCGAACCCGAGCGCCACGCCCTTGTCCAGCAGCGCCGAGAACTTGACGTGCTCGTTGCACCGCACGCACGGGTTCGGGGTGCGACCCGCCTGGTACTCGGACAGGAAGTCGGCGACCACCGTCTGCTCGAACTGCGTCGACAGGTCCCACACGTAGAACGGGATGCCCAGCACGTCCGCCGCGCGACGGGCGTCGCCGGCGTCCTCGATCGAGCAGCAGCCACGTGAGCCGGTGCGCAGCTGGTCGCGGTTGCGGGACAGGGCCATGTGCACCCCGACCACCTCGTGACCCGCGTCGACCGCGCGCGCTGCCGCCACCGCCGAGTCGACACCGCCGGACAGCGCCGCGAGCACCCGCATCAGGCCGGCACCGCCGCCCGCAGCGCCCGGCCGGCCGCCCGCGCGCGGTCCACGGCGGCCGGCAGCGCGGCGAGCAGGGCGTCGACGTCCTGCTCCGTGCTCGTGTGGCCCAGGCTGAACCGCAGCGCCCCGCGGGCGTCGTCCTCGCCGAGCCCCATGGCCAGCAGGACGTGGCTCGGCTGCGGGACCCCGGCCTGGCACGCGGACCCCGTGGACGCCTCGATCCCCGCCGAGTCCAGCAGGTACAGCAGCGAGTCGCCCTCGCACCCGTCGAAGGTGAAGTGGGCGTTCGCGGGCAGCCGTCGCGACGCCTCCGCCGGTCCCCGCAGCCGCGCCCCCGCCACACGGTCGAGCACCCCGGCGACCAACCGGTCGCGCAGCGCGCCGACGCGGACCGCGAGCTCCGGCATCACCGCCACCGCCTCCTGTGCCGCGACCGCGAACGAGGCCACCAGCGGAGCGTGCAGCGTGCCCGACCGCACGCCGCGCTCCTGACCTCCGCCGTGCAGCACGGGCGTCAGGTCGAGGCCGCGCCGGGCGAGCAGCGCACCGATGCCGCCCGGCCCACCCAGCTTGTGCGCGGTGACGGTCATCGCGTCGAGCCCCGATCCGGCGAAGTCGACGGGCACCTGGCCCACGGCCTGCACGGCGTCGGCGTGCACGGGGACGCCGTAGCGGTGCGCCAGCGCCACCACCTCGTCCACCGGCTGCAGTGCACCGACCTCGTTGTTGGCCCGCATCACCGACACGAGCGCCGTCCGGGAGCCGTGCTCCGCCAGCTCGGCCGCGAGCGCCGCCGTGTCCACCACGCCGTCCCCGTCGACCGGCAGCAGCACCACCTCGGCGCCCGCGTGCTCCGCCATCCAGAACGCCGGGTCGAGCACCGCGTGGTGCTCCACGCTGGACACCAGCAGCCGGCGTCGCTCGGGATCGGCGGTGCGCCGCGCCCAGAACAGGCCCTTCACCGCGAGGTTGTCGGCCTCCGTCCCCCCGGAGGTCAGGACGACCTCGCTGGGTCGGGCGCCCAGGGCGGCTGCGAGCCGCTCGCGACCCTCCTCGACCGTGCGCCGGGCGGCACGGCCGGACCCGTGCAGCGAGGACGGGTTCCCCGTGCGGGCCAGCTCGGCGGTGAGCGTCTCGACGGCGGCCGGGAGCATCGGTGTGGTGGCCGCGTGGTCGAGGTAGACGCTCACCGTGCGAGTCTACGAACCGGTGGATGGACGAACCGCCACCGGGACGGGACGGGCTGGCAGTATGACCTCCGTGGGTGCCGACGACGCCATCGCCCTGCCGCTTGCGTTCAGCGGTCAGCGGCTCGACTGGCGCGACCTGCCGACCCGCGTGCGCCGGGCGATCAGCACCCTGGCCGGCTCGCAGGTGACGGCGGAGATCACGGCGACGGAGGGCTTCTCCCCCGGCTTCGTGGCGGTGCTGGAGCTGGCGGACGGCGGCGACGTCTTCGTCAAGGCCGTCTCCGCCGAGATCAACCCCTCTTCCGTCGAGCTGGCGCGCCGCGAGATCGTCGTGGCCTCGGCGCTGCCTCCCGAGGTGCCCGCGCCTCGGCTGCTGTGGTCCGGCGAGGAGGACGGCTGGCTGCTGCTGGGCTTCGAGTCCGTGCACGGTCGCTCCCCCGAGATGCCGTGGCGGCCCAGCGACCTCGCCTCCGTCCTGGACGCCGTCGACGCGCTCGCGGACGCGGAGCCGCTGCCGGGGCACGGCCTGCCCCGCACCGACGACCTGCTGGCGGAGGACCTGACCGGCTGGCGCCGGCTGTTCCACGGACCGTCCGCTGACCGCGCGACGCTGGCGCAGCAGGGACCGGTCACGTTGTGGGCGCTGGAGCACCTCGACGACCTGGTGCGCTGGGAGCAGGACGCGCCGGGCGTCCTCGCCGGTGACGGGCTGGTGCACGGCGACCTTCGCGCGGACAACGTGATGATCGACGACCACCACCGCGTGTGGCTGATCGACTGGCCGCACGCCAGCGTCGGGGCGCCGTGGCTCGACCTGGCCTTCATGCTGCCGTCCGTCGAGCTGCAGGGCGGCGGCGACCCGGCCAGCATCTTCGCGTCCAGGGCGGTGTCGGACGGGGTCAGCCGCGACGACCTGCGGGCCGGGCTGGCCGGTCTCGCCGGGTACCTCGTCTGGGGGTCGCTGCAGCCCGCACCCGCGGGCGTTCCCAACCTTCGCCCGTTCCAGGCGGCTCAGGGCGAGGCGACGCTGCGCTGGCTGCGCGACCTGTCCTGACCCGGCCGCCGCGGCCCCGGGTGGCCGTCGTACCCGAGGGCCGGCGGTCAGCCGAGCAGCCGGCGAAGCTCCGCGGTCGCCTGCGGAAGCACCGTGAAGAGGTCTCCGACGACGCCGAAGTCGGCGATCTCGAAGATCGGCGCGTCCGGGTCGGAGTTCACCGCCACGATCGTGCCGGCGGCCTGCATGCCGCCGCGGTGGTGCACCGCGCCGGACACCCCGGCACCGATGTAGAGCCGCGGCGTCACGGTGACGCCGGTCTGCCCGATCTGCGCCTCCTTGGCGATCCAGCCCTCGTCCGTCGCCACCCGGGTGGCCCCGACGGCCGCGCCGAGCAGGTCGGCGAGCTCCTCGATGGGGCCGAAGTCGCCCTCCGTCCCGCGCCCGCCGACCACGACCACCTGCGCACCGGAGAGGTCGGGCCGGTCGGAGGGCGCCCGCTCGGTGCGTTCCACCAGCTCCACCCGCCGTGCCGCCGGGCTCACCGTCAGCTCGTGCTCGACCACGGCGGGCTCCGTCGGTGCCGCGACCGGCTCCGCGGGAACGGCGTTGGCCTTCACCGTCACCACGGCGGGCGCCCCGACCACGGAGCACCGGGTGGTCCAGGTCCCCGCGAGCACGGTCTTGCTCGCCACCGGCACGCCGTCCTGCAGCTGCACCCCGTCCGCATCCGTCACCACGCCGGCGCCGGTGGACGCGGCCAGGTGGGCTGCGACCTCCTTGCCCTCGAACGTCGAGGGGATCAGCACGAGTCCCGCCCCGGTCGCGCCCAGCACGGCCGTCACCGCCTCGGCGGTGACGGCGCTGAGCGCGGGATCGGCGTCCGGACGCACCACGTGCACCGCCGCGACACCGTGGGCAGCGAGGACCGCCAGCGCGTCGGGGCCCGGTCGGTCGCCCACCCAGGCGCCGAGCACGCCGCCGTCACCGGCCAGCGGGCGGGCGAGCGTCACCAGCTCCGCCGCCGAGGGTCGGAGCACGCCGTCGGCGGCGTGGTCGAGCAGCACCAGCACGGGGGAAGTCATCGCAGGTCCTCGGGTCCGGGTCAGACGAGCTTGTTCTCGACGAGGTAGGCCGCCAGGCGCACGCCGGCGTCCCCGCCGTCGGTCACCAGGACACGGTCCTCACGGGGTGGCCGCTCCGCAGCCTCGACCACCGCGGTCCGGGCCCCCGCCGCACCGACCTGGTCGGCCGCGATCCCGAGATCGGCCAGCGTCCACGTCGTCACCACCTTCTTGCGGGCGGCCATGATGCCCTTGAAACCGGGGTACCGGGGCTCGTTGGCGCTGTCGGTCACCGAGACGACGGCCGGCAGCGGTGCGCGCAGCAGCTCGACCGCGTGGTCCAGCTCGCGGCGGATCGTCACCGTGCCCGCCGTCTCGTCCACCATCACCTCGGTCGCCAAGGTCAACGCGGGCAGCTCGAGCAGGTCCGCCAGCACGGTCGGCACCAGGGACGTCAGGCCGTCGAGGGCTGCCATGCCGGTGAGCACCAGGTCCACCGGCTGCTGCTCGGACAGCCGGCGCACCGCGGCCGCGAGCACGCGGGCCGTGCTGACGGCATCCGAGCCGGCGATCGCGTCGTCGACGACGTGGACCGCCTCGTCGGCCCCCATCTGCAGGCCCCGGCGCACGGCGTCGACGGCGTCGTCCGGACCGACGGTCAGCACGACCACCTCTCCGTCCTCCGCCTCCTCGACCAGGGTGAGCGCGGCCTCGACGGCGTTCTCGTCCAGCTCGTTCAGCGTCCCGTCACCGCCGTCCCGGACCATGCGGCCATCGGGTCCGAGGGAACGCTCGGACTGGATGTCCGGCACGTGCTTCACGGCGACGAGGATCCTCACGGCCGGAACGTTACCCGGCGTCCCCGGCGCGGTCCCGAGGCGTCCGCTGCTCGTCGCATGCCGCAAGGACCGACGGTCCCAGGCGAGGCGTGTGCGGGCTCCCGCCGGCGGGCGGTGACAATGGGTCGCGTGAGCTCCCCGTCCCGACGACCGCCACGCCTCGGCGTGCACGTCGTCGACGACGGCATCGACGTCGCCGTGCTGGCCCCCCACGCCGACGCGATCGACCTGTGCCTGCTCGACGAGGGCGGCGAACGCCGCGTCCGGCTCGACGGTCCGTCGCTCGGCGTCTTCAGCGCTCACGTCCCCGGTGTGCAACCGGGCCAGCGGTACGGCTTCCGCGCCCATGGGCCGTGGGAGCCCTCCTACGGCCTGCGGTACAACCCGGCGAAGCTGCTGGTCGACCCCTACGCGCGCGGTCTGGTCGGCACGCTCGGCTACGGCCCGGCCACCTACGGTCACGTGGTCGACGACCAGCTCCGTGGAGACCCGCACGGTGCGGCGGACGGCCGCGACTCCGCCGCGCACGTCCCGCATGCCGTCGTCGTGGACACCCGCGACCTCGCCGGCCCCGACCCGGCCACCAACCGCCCCTGGACGCCCTGGCGCGACACCGTCGTGTACGAGGCGCACGTCAAGGGCCTCACCGCGCTGGCCGAGCACGTGCCGCCCGAGCTGCGCGGGACCTACGCGGGGCTGGCGCACCCGACGGTCATCGAGCACCTGGTGCGGCTCGGGGTGACCGCCGTCGAGCTTCTCCCGGTGCACGCGCACGCCTCGGAGCCGCACCTCGTCCGGCGGGGCCTGACCAACTACTGGGGCTACAACACCCTCGGCTTCTTCGCACCGCACGCCGCGTACGCCACCGAGCTGGCCCGGCGGCTGGGACCGGCGGCCGTCCTCGCCGAGCTCCGCACCGCTGTGCACGCCCTCCACGACGCGGGTCTCGAGGTGCTGCTCGACGTCGTCTACAACCACACCTGCGAGGGCGGGGCCGACGGCCAGCACCTGTCCTGGCGCGGTCTGGACAACGCCGTGTACTACGCCCACGACGGCAACATCCCGGCGGGGATGGTCGACGTCACCGGCTGCGGCAACACCCTGGACTTCCGGCGTCCCGAGGTGGTCGCCCTGACGATGGACTCGCTGCGGTACTGGGCCGACGTGGTAGGGGTCGACGGCTTCCGGTTCGACCTCGCGGTCACGCTGGGGCGCGGGACGCAGGGATTCACCCCGGACCACCCGTTGCTCGTCGCCGCCTCGACCGACCCGTCGCTGCACGCGCTCAAGCGGATCGCCGAGCCGTGGGACATCGGGCCCGGCGGCTGGCGAACAGGCCAGTTCCCGCCACCGTTCGGCGAGTGGAACGACCGGTTCCGCAACGCCGTCCGCTCCTTCTGGCTGGCCGACCCGGGCCGCGCCGCGCACGGCCTGCCGGGCCATCGTGTCCGCGAGGTCGCCACGCGCCTGTCCGGCTCCGTCGACCTGTTCGGCAACGGCACGCCGCCGCTGGCTCGCACGCCCACCGCTTCGGTCAACTTCCTGACGGCGCACGACGGCTTCACGCTCGCGGACCTCGTCGCCTACGAGCACAAGCACAACGCCGCGAACGGCGAGCAGAACCGCGACGGCAGCGACGACAACCGGTCCTGGAACCACGGCGTCGAGGGGCCGGTGCCGCCCGACTCACCGGGTGCCGACGTGCTCCCCCTGCGGCGACGCTCGATCCGCAACCTGCTCGGCACGCTGGTGCTCGCGGCCGGCACACCGATGATCACGGCCGGCGACGAGCTGGGCCGCACCCAGCGCGGCAACAACAACGCCTACTGCCAGGACTCCGAGCTGTCGTGGATGTCCTGGAAGCTGCCGCCCTGGCGACGCAACCTGCTCGAGACCGCCCGCCACCTGCTGGCCCTGCGCCGCGCCCACCCCGCGCTCCGGGCCACCGGCTTCTACACGGGTGAGCCGGCCGACGACGGCGAGGCGCCGGACCTGGCCTGGTTCGGCCCCGACGGAGCGCCGTTCGACCACGCCCGCTGGCACGACGCGTCGATCCGCACGTTCCAGATGGTCCGCACGACGGCCGCTCCCGAGTCCGACTCCGTCCTCGTCGTCGTCAACGGCGCCCTGGACCAGCTGGCGGTGCGGCTGCCGCCCGACCACGTCGCGCGGTGGCAGCTGGCGTGGGACTCGGTGTGGGAGCACCCCCGCGAGGAGCGCCTGACGGCGATCGCGGGCGGTCTGCACGCGAGCGTGGGCGAGAGCGTGGTCCTCGAGCCGCTGAGCATGCGCGTCTACGTCCGCGCCTGAGCGGTACCACCACCCACCTGCGCCCCGCCGGCCGCGCTGCCGCTCCGGGGCACCGGGGCACCCCCTGACCAGGACACGCGTCCAGCGACGTCCCGTGCGGATGCCCACCTGCGGCGCGGGCGGATAGGTTCGGACCGTGCGACCGTCGTCGTCCCCGTCCCCCCGTCCGCAGCCCGAGCCCACGGTGGCGCGCGGGGTCCCCGCAACCCCTGCGGCCGCTCCGGCGCGCCGTGCGACCGCCTCGAGCGCGCCTGCACGGCACGCCACGGTGGACGCGGTCCCGGCGGTGCCGCCCGACGAGCCACCCGTCCGCATCGGGCGCATCCCGGTGCTGGACGTGGCGCCGGTCGCGGAGGAGGGCCGGTTCCCGGCGAAGGCGGTGGTCGGCGAGGCCGTCCCGGTCCAGGCGACCGTCTTCCGCGAGGGCCACGACGCGTTCGGCGCCACAGTCGTGCTGATCCGGCCGGACGGCGAGGTGCACCAGCGGGTCCGCATGACGGAGGTGCTCAAGGGGCTCGACCGGTACGAGGCCCGGGTCGTCCCGGACGCCACGGGCGACTGGTCGTTCCGGGTCGAGGGCTGGTCGGACCCGTACGGCACGTGGGCCCACGACGCAGGGATCAAGGTGCCGGCCGGCATCGACGCCGAGCTGATGCTCACCGAGGGCGCACGGGTGCTGACGCGCGCCGCCGAGCGCACCGGGGCGGACGCGATGCCCGAGCAGGACGCGGTGGTGGTGCAGGACGCCGCGGCGGCCCTGCGGGACCGCGAGCGCCCCGCCGACGAGCGCCTCGGTGTCGCGCTGTCCGACGCCGTCCGGGACGCGCTCGCCCGTACGCCGCTGCGCGACCTCGTCTCGCCGTCCGCCGACTACCCGCTCGTCGTGCACCGCCAGCTCGCCCTGGCCGGCTCGTGGTACGAGCTGTTCCCCCGGTCCCACGGCGCGCACGTCGACCCGGAGACCGGGCGCTGGGTCTCGGGGACGCTCCGCACCGCCGCCGAGCAGCTGCCGCGCATCGCCTCGATGGGATTCGACGTCGTCTACCTCACGCCGATCCACCCGATCGGCACGACGTTCCGCAAGGGCCGCAACAACACGCTCGTCGCCGAGCCCGGCGACCCGGGCTCCCCCTACGCGATCGGCTCGGCCGCCGGTGGTCACGACGCGATCGAGCCGAGCCTGGGGACGTTCGACGACTTCGACGCCTTCGTGGCATCCGCCCTAGGGCTCGGCCTCGAGGTGGCCCTGGACCTCGCCCTGCAGTGCTCGCCGGACCACCCGTGGGTCCGCGAGCACCCGGAGTGGTTCACCACGCGGGCCGACGGCTCGATCGCCTACGCCGAGAACCCGCCCAAGAAGTACCAGGACATCTACCCGCTCAACTTCGACAACGACCCCGAGGGGATCTACGCCGAGATCCACCGCGTCGTGGAGCTGTGGATCAGCCACGGGGTCACGGCGTTCCGCGTGGACAACCCGCACACCAAGCCGCTGCGGTTCTGGGAGCGGCTGCTCGCGGAGGTGGCCCGGGACCATCCGGACGTGATCTTCCTGGCGGAGGCCTTCACCAGGCCGGCGATGATGCTGGCGCTCGCCAAGGTCGGGTTCCACCAGTCGTACACGTACTTCTCCTGGCGCAACACGAAGGAGGAGCTGGAGGAGTACATCGCCACCGTCGCGGGCCCGGACGGCGCGTGGATGCGCCCCAGCTTCTGGCCGACGACGCACGACATCCTCCCCCCGTACCTGCAGGCCACCGGTCTGGGCGGGTTCGCCGTCCGGGCGGTGCTGGCCGCGACGGGCTCGCCGACGTGGGGCATCTACTCCGGCTACGAGCTCGTCGAGCACATCCCGCGTCCGGGCGTCGAGGAGCAGATCGACAACGAGAAGTACGAGTTCCGCCCCCGCGACTGGTCGCAGGCGGACCGCTACGGCATCGCGCTGCTGATCGGCCGGCTGAACGCGGTGCGGCGCGCCCACCCGGCGCTCCAGCAGCTGCGTGACGTGCGCGTGCACCCGACGACGGACGACGCCCTGGTCTGCTTCTCCCGCCACGTCGCGGCGGAGGACTCCGCGACCGGTGTGGCGGACACGGTGGTGGTCGTCGTGAACCTCGACCCGTTCCACCCGCGGGAAGGCATGGTCCTGCTGGACCTGGAGGCGCTCGGGCTGCCTGCGCTCGGCCCGGTCCGAGCGCACGACCTGCTGACCGATGCCACGTTCTGGTGGGGCCCCGAGGCGTTCGTCCGGCTCGACCCGACCGTCAGCTGCGCCCACGTGGTGCACGTGGACGTGCCGTGACCGAGCCACCACCGACCACCGCCGCCCTGGCGCTGCACGGCCTGCCCGCGCGCCGCCAGCCGCAGGTGCCCGCCGGCGAGCTGCCGGGCGCCCCGACGCCGGACTCCCAGTGGTACCGCACCGCCGTGTTCTACGAGGTGATGCTGCGGTGCTTCTCCGACTCGCGGGGTGAGGGCTCGGGCGACATCCAGGGCCTGATCCAGCGCCTGGACTACCTGCAGTGGCTCGGCATCGACTGCCTGTGGCTGCCGCCGTTCTACCCGTCGCCCCTGCGTGACGGTGGCTACGACGTGGCGGACTACACGGCCGTCGCGGCGCAGTACGGCTCGATCGCCGACTTCACCGAGCTGGTGCAGCAGACCCACGCCCGCGGCATGCGGATCGTCGTCGACCTGGTGATGAACCACACCAGCGACCAGCACCCGTGGTTCCAGGCGTCGCGCGCCGACCCCGACGGTCCGTACGGCGACTTCTACGTCTGGCGCGACGACAACGCCGGCTACCCGGATGCCCGCATCATCTTCGTCGACACCGAGACGTCGAACTGGACGTTCGACCCCGTCCGGCGCCAGTACTTCTGGCACCGGTTCTTCAGCCACCAGCCGGACCTCAACTTCGAGAACCCCCGCGTGGCGGAGGCGATGCTCGACGTCGGCCGCTTCTGGCTGAACCTCGGCGTCGACGGGTTCCGGCTCGACGCGGTCCCCTACCTGTTCGAGGCGGAGGGCACCAACTGCGAGAACCTGCCGGCCACGCACGCGTTCCTGCGCCGGGTCCGGCGGATGCTCGACGAGGAGTTCCCGGGCCGGATCATGCTCGCCGAGGCGAACCAGTGGCCGGAGGACGTCGTCGACTACTTCGGCACGCCGGAGGAGCCGGAGTGCCACATGTGCTTCCACTTCCCGGTGATGCCGCGCATCTTCTACGCGCTGCGCGACCAGCGCGCGACGCCGATCGTCGACATCCTCGCGGACACGCCGCCGATCCCGGCCGGCGGCCAGTGGAGCACCTTCCTGCGCAACCACGACGAGCTCACCCTCGAGATGGTGTCCACCGAGGAGCGCGCCGCCATGTACGGCTGGTACGCCCAGGACTCGCGGATGCGGGCCAACGTCGGCATCCGCCGCCGGCTGGCCCCGCTGCTGGACAACTCCCGCAAGGAGATCGAGCTGGCCCACGCCCTGCTCCTGTCGCTACCAGGCAGCCCCTGCCTGTACTACGGCGACGAGATCGGCATGGGCGACAACATCTGGCTCGCGGACCGCGACTCCGTCCGCACCCCGATGCAGTGGACCCCGGACCGCAACGCGGGCTTCTCCACGGTCGACCCCGGCAAGCTCTACCTCCCGCTGGTCCAGTCCCTGGTGCACCACTACGCCCACGTCAACGTCGAGGCGCAGCTGGCCCAGCCCACCTCGTTGCTGCACTGGGTCAAGGGCATGCTCGCCGTCCGCCGCCGCTACCCGGCGCTCGGCATGGGTGACTTCACGGTGGTGCCGTGCGACAACGACTCGATCATCGCCTTCCTGCGCCGGACGCCGACGCAGACCGTGCTGGTCGTGGCCAACCTCGCCTCGACGGCCCGCGCCGCCCGCGTCACGCTCCCCGGTGCCGCAGGGTCCGCGCTGCGCGACGTCTTCGGCGGTGCTCCGTTCCCCGCCGTGGGTCCGGACGACGCGTGCACGTTCACGCTCGGCTCGCGCGACTTCTACTGGCTGGAGGTGATCGCCCCGTGACGCTCACCGCGACGGCAGGGTCGGCCGACCTCCCCCTCGAGCCGCTGACGGAGCTCGTCCGGACGTGGTTGCCGACGCGTCGCTGGTACCCCGCCAAGGGGGCCGAGGCGCAGCTCGACGTGGTCGCCACGCTGCTGCTCGACGACGACGCCGTGCGCATCCCGCTGGTTCGGGTGCGCTTCGGTTCGGTCGACACGCTGCTCCAGGTGCCGCTCGTGCTCGAACGGCTGGCTCCGAGCGCCACGGCGCCGGCCGACCCGTCACGGCCTGTCGACCTGCCAGAGCCCGCCGACCTGCCATCCGTCGACCTACCATCCGTCGACCTGCCATCCGTCGACCTGCCACCCGTCGGCGACCCCGAGGCCGTCGGCCGGATCGGCGACACGCTGCTCCTGGACGGCACCGGCCATCCCGCGTTCCTGCGCGCGTGGCTCGCCGCCGCCGACGGCCCTGACGGCCGTGCGCCGGCCGACCTGGACCCCACCACCGCCCGTGTCATCACGGGCGAGCAGTCGAACACGTCCGTGGTGCTGCGCCGCGCCGGTGACGAGCTCCAGGCGCCCGCCGTGGGCATCCTCAAGGTGTTCCGCACGCTGGCCGCGGGACCGAACCCGGACGTGGACGTCCCGCGCCGGCTCGTCGAGGTCGGCTGGGACGGGGTGCCTGCGCCGCTCGGCTGGTTGGCCGGACGTTGGCCTGACGCCGGCGGGCAGCTGGTCGAGGGGTACCTCGGCGCGCTCTCGGCCTTCGTCCCCGGGGCGCGGGACGGCTTCGAGCTCGCGTGCGAGCTCGCCGGTGCCGGGGCGCCGTTCGACGACGAGGCCGGCCAGCTCGGCACCCTGATCGCCGGCATGCACGAGGCCCTCGTCCAGGGCTTCGGTGCGGAACCCAGTGGTGCCCCGCACGACGACGGTGCCGCGGGTCCGGAGCAGGTAGCCCGCCAGCTGGAGGACCGCTTCGCCTGGGCCGCCGACTCGGTGCCCGCGCTGCAGGAGTACAGAGACGCCGTCCACGGCGTCGCCGCTCGCGTCCGTGCCCTCCCGGACGCACCACCGCGGCAGCGGGTCCACGGTGACCTGCACCTGGGCCAGGTGCTCCGATCGGCGGATCGGTGGGTGGTGACCGACTTCGAGGGTGAGCCGTTGGCACCGCTCGCCATGCGCACCCGCCCGGACCTCGCCGTACGGGACGTCGCAGGCATGCTGCGGTCCTTCGACTACGCAGCGGCCGTCGGTGGCCTGCACCACGAGGCGGCGCACGCCTGGTCCGGTACCGCCCGCGACGCCCTCCTGGCCCGGTACGACGAGACGGCGGGGACCTCCCTGGCCACGGGCGAGGGCTCGTCGGCGGTGCTCCTGACGGCCTTGGAGCTGGACAAGGCGCTGTACGAGGCGGTCTACGAGCAGCGCAACCGTCCCGACTGGTTGCACATCCCCCTGGCCGGGCTGGACCGGCTGCTCCGCTGAGGGACGCCGAGCTCGCCGGTCGCGGGCCCGCTCCGCGTGTCCCGTGCGCCCACCTGCAGGGACGTCGCTCCGGTGGTTGGCTAGGGCAATGACCTCGGTCGCACCCTCCCCGGTCCCCGTCGACGCCGACACCCTGAGGGCGGTCGCGTCAGGCCTGTACTACGACCCCCACGGCGTGCTGGGCGCCCATCCCGGCGAGCACGGCGTGACCATCCGCACGCTGCGGCCCCTCGCGGACAGCGTCGCCGTGGTGACGGACGGAGGGCAGACGGAGGCCCGCCACGAGCAGGACGGGATCTGGGTCGCCGTCCTCGACGCCGACACCGTCCCCGCCTACCGCCTCGCGGTCACCTACGGCGACACCACGACCCTGGTCGACGAGCCCTACCGCTACCTGCCGACGCTCGGCGAGGTGGACCTCCACCTGATCCGCGAGGGCCGTCACGAGCAGCTCTGGACGGTCCTCGGTGCGGCCGTCCGGCGTTACCCGGACCCGCTGGGCGACGTGACCGGTACGTCCTTCGCCGTCTGGGCACCCAACGCCCGCGCCGTCCGCGTCATCGGCGACTTCAACTACTGGCAGGGTGCGCAGCACGCGATGCGTTCACTGGGCGACAGCGGCGTCTGGGAGCTGTTCGTGCCCGGCGTCACCGCGGGGGCGCGCTACAAGTTCGAGATCGTCGGGGCCGACGGCACCTGGCGGCAGAAGGCCGACCCGATGGCACGCGGCACCGAGGTGCCGCCCGCCACGGCCTCCGTCGTCGTCGACTCGCAGTTCACGTGGTCGGACGACGCGTGGTTGGCCCATCGCGCGAGCACCGACCCGCACACCGGTCCTCTCTCCATCTACGAGGTCCACCTGGGCTCGTGGCGGCAGGGCCTCTCGTACCGCGACCTCGCCACGCAGCTGACCGACTACGTGCGTCAGACCGGGTTCACCCACGTGGAGTTCATGCCGGTCGCGGAGCACCCGTTCGGCGGCTCATGGGGGTACCAGGTCTCGTCGTACTACGCGCCGACCTCCCGCTTCGGCCACCCGGACGATCTCCGCTACCTCGTCAACGCCCTCCACGAGGCCGGCATCGGCGTGATCATCGACTGGGTGCCCGCCCACTTCCCCAAGGACGACTGGAGCCTCGGTCGGTTCGACGGGACGTCGCTCTACGAGGATCCCGACCCGCTGCGCGGCGAGCACCCCGACTGGGGCACGTACATCTTCAACTTCGGCCGTGCCGAGGTCCGCAACTTCCTCGTCGCCAATGCGACCTACTGGTTCGAGGAGTTCCACGTCGACGGTCTCCGCGTCGACGCCGTCGCCTCGATGCTGTACCTCGACTACTCGCGCAAGGACGGTCAGTGGCGGCCGAACCAGTACGGCGGCCGCGAGAACCTCGACGCCATCTCGTTCCTCCAGGAAGCGAACGCGACGGCATACCGACGCACGCCTGGTGTCCTGATGATCGCCGAGGAGTCCACGGCATGGGGCGGTGTGACGGCGCCGACCGACCACGGAGGCCTCGGCTTCGGCCTGAAGTGGAACATGGGCTGGATGAACGACACGCTCCGCTACATGGCGGAGCAACCCGTGCACCGCAGCTACCACCACGGCGAGATCACGTTCTCCATGGTGTACGCCTACTCCGAGCAGTTCATCCTGCCCCTCTCGCACGACGAGGTGGTGCACGGCAAGGGGTCCCTCTACGCCCGGATGCCCGGCGACCACTGGCAGAAGACGGCGAACGTCCGCGCCCTCTTCGCGTACCAGTGGACGCACCCGGGCAAGCAGCTGATCTTCATGGGCGACGAGTTCGCGCAGCAGGGCGAATGGTCGGAGGCGGACTCCCTGTGGTGGGGCCAGCTCGACGACCCCAAGCACGCCGGAGTTCAGCGGCTCGTACGCGACCTCAACACGCTCTACCGAGCACAGCCGGCGCTCTGGAAGCTCGACCACAAGCCCGAAGGCTTCGAATGGATCGACTCGAACGACTCCCAGCGAAACACGCTCGCCTATCTCCGCAAGGCACCGGGCGCACCGACTGCCGTCGTGGTCGTCAACTTCGCCGGGATACCGCACGAGCAGTACCGCCTCGCGCTACCTGGAGCCGGCACCTGGACCGAAGCGCTCAACACCGACGCCCCGATCTACGGCGGCTCCGGTGTCGGCAACCTCGGACAGATCACCGCTGATCCGGTGCCCCACTACGGACGCCCCTTCTCGGCCAGCGTCCGCATCCCGCCTCTCGGTGCGGTGGTCTTCATCGCCGACAACAGCTGACACCGCCAGCGAAACCCGACCGCGACATCAGCCCGCCCGCAAACAGCACCGCGGCCGACCCGTCGGCGCACGTCCAGGCTGCACGCCCAGGGTCACGGGCCTGACGCGCGCCGCCACCGTCGGCCGGCCGACGGTGGCGGGTCGATGGGTGTGGGTGAATGCAGAAAGGCCCACCCGGTTGCGGGTGGGCCTTTCTGGAATGGTGTTCGGCGGCGTCCTACTCTCCCACATCCTGGCGGGTGCAGTACCATCGGCGCTGAAGGGCTTAGCTT
>NZ_JANZLA010000013.1 GCF_025770785.1 Cellulomonas sp. SG140
GCGGCCGGGGCCGGGGCGGCGGGCGCGGCGGGACGCGCGGCCGGACGGGCCGGAGCCGCCGGCGCAGCGCTGCTCGCCGCGGGGTACGTGTCGCGCAGCTTGCGCACGACGGGGGGCTCGATGGTCGAGGAGGGGGACCTGACGAACTCCCCCAGCTCGTTGAGCTTGGTCATGATGGTCTTGCTGTCGACCCCGAGCTCCTTCGCGAGCTCGTAGACGCGGACCTTGGGCACATCTCTCCTGTCTCGGTCCGCCCCGGACAGGTCGGACCGTCGTTAGTGCTGGGCACTCATAGCTGGGCACTCATCGGTGCGCGCTCATCGGGCAGCCATCGGCTTCCTGACCCGCTTTCCTCATCGACGGTGGCTACCCCTCCGGGACCGGCCCGGTGGGGTCCTGCTCCGACCCCTCGAGATGACGGCGGACGACGGTGACGTCCAGCAGACCCGGCACTCGCAGGGCCCGCCCGAACGCGCGCCGACGTTCGGCGAGCTCAAGACAGTGCGGATCGGGGTGCAGCCACGCACCCCTTCCCGGCATCCGGCGGCCGGTGTCCACCACGAGGACCGGCGTTCCGGTCCCGGTGGTGCTCGCGACCACCCTCAGCAGGGCGTACCGGGGGGCTGTCGCACGGCAGCCGACGCACGTCCGGAGCGGGCCAGAGCCCGCACCGGAGGACGAGGGACGCCGGGCGCGCCGCCCAGGCCTGGCAAGTCTACCCCGGACCGCCTGGTCGGCGGCCGGTCGGGACGACACGCCGCCGGGCGGCGCGCTCTCGTCAGCGTTCGTCGGCCGCACCCGGCTGTCCTGCTGTGGCACCCGCGGCGGGTTCCGCGTCGGAGCGGATGTCGATGCGCCAGCCCGTCAGCTTCGCCGCGAGCCGCGCGTTCTGCCCCTCCTTGCCGATCGCGAGCGACAGCTGGTAGTCGGGCACGACGACCCGGGCGGCCCGGGCGACGGGGTCGACGACCGTGACCGAGAGGACCCGGGCCGGCGACAGGGCGTTGGCCACCATCTCCGCCGGGTCGTCCGAGTGGTCGACGATGTCGATCTTCTCGCCGTGCAGCTCCGCCATCACGGCGCGCACGCGTCCGCCGAGCGGGCCGATGCACGCCCCCTTGGCGTTGACCCCCGGGACGGTGGCGCGGACGGCCATCTTGGTCCGGTGACCGGCCTCGCGGGCGATCGCGGTGATCTCCACGGTCCCGTCGGCCACCTCGGGCACCTCGAGGGCGAACAGCTTGCGGACCAGTCCGGGGTGCGTGCGAGACAGGGTCACCTGCGGGCCGCGGTTGCCGCGGGCCACCTCGAGCACGTACCCACGGATGCGTTCGCCGTGCACGTACTGCTCGGTGGGCACCTGCTCGTGCGCGGGCAGCACCGCCTCGGTGCCGCCGATGTCGACCAGCACCGTGCGGGGGTCGCGGCCCTGCTGGATCACGCCGCCGAGCACCTCGCCCTCCTTGCCGCGAAAGGTGCCGAGCACCGCGTCGTCCTCGGCGTCGCGCAGGCGCTGCACGATCACCTGCCTCGCGGTCGACGTCGCGATCCGCCCGAAGCCGGCCGGGGTGTGGTCGAACTCCGGTCCGAGCTCCACCGGCGCCGGGACGGCCTCGTCCTCACCCTCGACCGGCGGGACGTCGGGTGCCGGCAGCGGCTCCCGCGCCCACACCGTCACGTGCCCGGTCTGGCGGTCGAGCTCCACCCGGGCCCGTGGGTACGCACCCGGCGTCCGGTGGTACGCGGAGAGCAGCGCCTGCTCGATCGCCTCGACCAGCACGTCCAGGCTGATGTCCCTCTCGCGCTCGATCAGTCGCAGCGCCTGCATGTCGATGTCCACGTCACGCCTCCCCTCGCTCGTCGTCCCCCGTACCGGTGCCTGCCACGTCCTCGCCGTCCGGCTCGGGCTCGTCGACCGGGCCGAGACCCTTCAGGTCCACCTCGACCCTGCCGTCGACCACCCGGTGCAGCGGCACCCGCTGCGGCGGACCCTCGACGGGCCGACGTCCCTTGCCGGGCGAGGTCACCGGCACGACGACCGCCACCGCGTCGTCCGCCGGCCCGTCGACCCGGTCGAGCCGACCCACCACCTCCGACCCGTCGTCGAGCCGCAGGCGCACCGAGCGCCCGACCGCTCGCACGTAGTGCCGGCGCTGGGTCAGCGGACGGGCCACGCCGGGGCTGGACACCTCCAGCGTGTACGGACCGGACGGGACGTCGGCCTCGTCGAGCGCCTCGGACACGGCCTGGTGCACCTGCGCGACCCGGTCCAGGTCGAGCTCCGCCGCGTCGTCCTCGGTCAGGTCGACGGTCACCCGGACAACGGTGCGCGGACCGGTGCCGACCACGGCGACGTCCTCCAGCACCAGACCGGTCCGCTCGACGGCAGGTGCGACGAGCTGCCGCACCCGCTCCGGGGTCGCCGCCGCCATCTCCGCCTCCGCTCACCTGCACGTGCCCCACAGGAGCTCGCCGAGGACCTGACCTGGCGACGTGCCGGACCAGCCTAACGAGTCCGCGCGTGCCGCCGGTCGCCGGTCGAGGGCCGTGGGAGGATCGCCCGCGATGAGCGCCCCAGTCCTCCGACGCAGCCACGCGGCCGTTGCCCTCGCCCTGAGCGTGGCGCTCGGCCTGGGACTCGGCGGCTGCGAGCTGCGGCTCGCGACGCCTGCCGCCACCGAGCCGACGCGGTCGGCGGCCGAGCTGCTGCGTTCCCGAGCGGTGGACGACGCGCTGGCGCTGGAGCAGACCGCGCGCGCGGCACGTGGCACGACGGCCGGGACCGCCCCCGCCGTGGCCCCCGTGCTGGACGACGTCGTCGCGTTCAGCACGCGCCACGCGGCCGAGCTCGGCGGCGTGTACTCCTCGGGCCTGCACCCCAGCGGGTCGGCCACCGCCACGCCGACGCCCACGGCACCGCCCAGCACCCCGGCGGACGTGCTCGCGGTGCTCGCCTCGTCGGCGGCCGACGCCCTGGGCACCGCCGAGTCCGTGCCGGACGGCGGGATGGCTCGGCTGCTCGCCGCGATCGGGACCTCTCGGGCCCAGCTGGCCAGCCGCCTCGCGACGGCGCTGGGGCTGCCTGCGCCCGCCGTGACGCCCAAGGCAGGTACCGCGACACCGACGGCGGCCCCGACGCAGAGCCCGTCCTCGCCGACCGCGATCCCGTCGCCGACCACGTCCTCGGCGTCCGGCCTCAGCCCGGCCGACCTCGACGCCCTGACGGTCGTCCACGACCAGGCCGGCTACGGGCTGGAGGTGGTCGCGGCGAAGCTCGAGGGCGCGGCGCGCGCCCGGGCGCTCGCGGCCGCGCGTGCCCACCGAGCGGCCGCGGAGGCCTGGGCGGTGCGCGCCGGGACCGCGGCGACCGCACGGGACCCGCGGCGCGCGGCGTACGCGCTGCCCACCGGTCTGCGTGACGCCGCGACGGCCACGGGCCTGGCCCGGACCCTGGAACAGGCGGTCGCCCGCGCCGACGCCGCCGTGGTGGCCGCCGCCCCCGCCGGCCAGCGTGGCGCCCTGATCGACGACCTCCGCACCGCCGCCGACGCGGTGGTCGCCTGGGGCGGCCCGCCCGACCCGCTCCCGGGGCTCGTGCTGCCGACGCCGTCTGCCACGCCGTCGACGGCACCGTCCGCCGCACCCACCCGCTGACTCCCCCCGCGACGCGCCGTCGCGGGGGCCTCGGTCAGTCGGCGAGCAGGCCGTCCACGAGCTCGGCGACCACGTCGGCAGCGGTCGCCACCGGCACCTGCCGCGCCTCGCCCCCGACGCGCGGACGGACCTCCACCACGCCCTCGGCCAGGCCGCGTCCGACCACGACCACGAGCGGCACGCCGAGCAGCTCGGCGTCGGCGAACTTCACGCCCGGCGACACCTTCGGCCGGTCGTCGTACAGCACCTCGACGCCACGGGCTGCCAGCGTCCCGGCCAGCGCTTCGGCCGCCTCGAACACCGCCTGGTCCTTGCCGGTCGCCACCACGTGCACGTGCGCCGGCGCCACGGCCGCCGGCCACGCCAGGCCCCGCTCGTCGTGGTTCGCCTCCGCGAGGGCCGCGAGCACGCGGCTGACGCCGATGCCGTACGACCCCATGGTGACCACCTGGGCCTTGCCGTTCTGGTCGAGCACCGTCAGGCCCAGCGCCTGGGCGTACTTGCGGCCCAGCGCGAAGATGTGGCCGATCTCGATGCCGCGCGCGAGCTCGAGCGGTCCGGAGCCGTCCGGCGCCGGGTCGCCGGCGCGCACCTCGGCGGCCTCGATCGTGCCGTCGGCGGTGAAGTCGCGTCCTGCGACCAGGTCGAACACGTGCCGACCCGCCTCGTTGGCGCCGGTGATCCACCTGGTGCCCGGCACCACCCGCGGGTCGAGCAGGTAGCGGACCGCCGTGCGCTCGCCGTCCGGGCCGACAGGGGCGTTCGGACCCATCACGGCGGGACCGATGTAGCCGCGCACCAGCTCGGGGTGCGCGGCGAAGTCGGCGTCACCGGCGGCCTCGACCTCGGCAGGGGCGACCGACGCCTCGAGCCGCTTGGCGTCCACGTCACGGTCGCCGGGCAGCCCGACGACGAGCAGCTCGCGCTCCCCGCCGGGGTGCACCAGCGCGAACACGACGTTCTTCAGCGTGTCGGCAGCCGTCCACGGCCGGTCCGGACGGGGGAACCGGTCGTTCGCGAGCGTGACCAACGAGTCGATCGTCGCCGTGTCGGGCGTGTCCTCGACGTGCGGTGCAGGTGCGTCGTCCCAGGGCAGCGACGGCGGCACGACGGTGGTGACGGCCTCGACGTTGGCGGCGTAGCCACCCGGGGACCGGACGAAGGTGTCCTCCCCGATCGCCGTCGGGGTGAGGAACTCCTCGGACCGCGAGCCGCCCATCGCCCCGGAGGTGGCGGCGACGATGACGTGCTCGAGGCCGAGCCGGTCGAAGATGCGCACGTACGCGTCGCGCTGCGCCTGGTACGACGCCGCCAGACCGTCGTCGTCGAGGTCGAAGGTGTACGCGTCCTTCATGATGAACTCGCGCCCGCGGATCAGGCCGGCGCGGGGCCGGGCCTCGTCGCGGTACTTCGTCTGGATCTGGAACAGCGTGAGCGGCAGGTCCTTGTACGACGAGTACAGGTCCTTCACCAGGAGCGTGAACATCTCCTCGTGCGTCGGCGCGAGCAGGTAGTCGCCGCCCTTGCGGTCCTTCAGCCGGAAGATGTTCGGCCCGTACTCGGTCCACCGCCCCGTCGCCTCGTACGGCTCCTTGGGCAGCAGCGCCGGGAAGTGCACCTCCTGGGCGCCGGCGGCGACCATCTCCTCGCGCACCACGCCCTCGACCTTCGCCAGCACGCGCAGGCCGAGCGGGAGCCACGTGTAGATGCCCGGTGCGGCGCGCCGGATGTACCCGGCGCGGACCAGGAGCTTGTGGCTCGCGACCTCGGCATCGACCGGGTCCTCGCGAAGCGTGCGGACGAACAGGCTGGACAGGCGCAAGAGCATGGGCGCAAGGCTAGTTGCCCGGCACCGGCGCTCCGGCACGCAGGTCCCGCACGGCCGGCGTGAGCGCAACGTTGCCGGCCGCACGCGACGACGTGGGCGCCATGCGACACGATGGGCCCGTGCCTGAGCTGCCGGAGGTCGAGGCGCTCGCGCAGTTCCTGCGCGGGCGGGCCGTGGGTCGCACCGTCACGGCGGTGGAGGTGGGGGCGATCAGCGCGTTGAAGACGTTCTCGCCGCCTCCGGACGCGCTGGTCGGGGAAGCCGTCGTCGACGTGCTGCGCCACGGCAAGTGGCTGGACCTCCTCGCCGCGACCCCGGCCGGTGAGCCGCTGCACCTGGTGTGGCACCTGTCCCGCGCCGGTTGGGTGCGCTGGTCGGAACAGCTGTCGACCACCCCCGTGCGACCAGGCCGGTCCCCCATCGCGCTCCGGCTCCGCCTGGACGACGGGTCCGGGTTCGACCTGACCGAGGCGGGCACGCGCAAACGGCTCGCGGTGCACGTGGTCGAGGACGTGGCGGAGATCCCGCAGATCGCCACGCTCGGCGTCGAACCGCTGTCCGACGAGTTCACCCCCGAGCGGCTCGCCGAGCTGATGGCGGCGCGCAACCAGCAGATCAAGGGACTGCTGCGCGACCAGGGCACGATCGCCGGCATCGGGAACGCGTACTCCGACGAGATCCTGCACGCCGCCCGCACCAGCCCGTTCGCCCCGACGAGGTCGTTCGACGCAGAACGCACCCGGGTGCTCTACGACGCGGTCCGGCGGGTCCTGACGGAGGCCGTGGTGGCCGCCGCCGGCAAACCCGCCGCCGAGCTCAAGGACTCCAAGCGCCGGTCGATGCGCGTGCACGGACGCACCGGGCTGCCGTGCCCCGGCTGGAACGGCGAGCCGTGCGGCGACACGGTCCACGAGGTGTCCTTCGCGGACTCCTCGCTGCAGTACTGCCCCACGTGCCAGACGGGTGGCAAGCCGCTGGCCGACCGCCGGCTGTCGCGGCTGCTGCGCTAGAACAGCACCGTGGCGTACGTGCCGACCTGCCGGAAGCCGACCGCGCGGTACGCCGCGACCGCCCGCACGTTGTGCGCGTTCGCGTACAACGACACCAGCGGCGCGATCTCGTCGCGCGTCGCCTGCACGACGGCTGCCATGCCGCCCTCGGACAGCCCCTCACCACGTCGGTCCGGCCGGACCCAGACCCCCTGGACCTGAGCCACGCCCCCCGCGACCGCCGCGACCTCCGCCTTGAACACCACGGAACCGTCCTCGATCCGGACGAAGGAGCGTTGCTGGGTGATCAGCGACCGGACGCGTGCCTCGTAGAACCCTCCGGAGCCGGCGAGGGGCGAGTAGCCGACCTCCTCGGTGAACATCGCGACGCACGCGGGCAGCACGGCGTCGAGCTCCTCCGGCCGCGACCGGCGCACCAGCGGGTCCGGGGCGAGCGGTGGGTCCGAGTCGATCACCATCGACGGCTGGTCGGGCCGCACGTCCCGGGCGGCGGGCCACACGCCGTCCAGCCGCCGCCACAGGTCCAGCACGTCGTCCCGGGGACCCACCAAGGACGAGCAGCGTCGGCCCCGGTACGCACCGAGCTTGGCGAACGCGTCGAGCGCCCGGTCCCGCACGGGACCCGCCAGACCCGGCAGGATCGGCACCAGGTTCGCCCCCACCCAGCAGGCCGCGACCAGCTCACCGGCCTCGGCGTACCCCCACAGCTCCCCGCCCGCCGACCGGAGGCCGGAGGTGCGGGCGTGGTCCAGCCGGGTCGTCGCCAGCACGGTGCCCACGGGGTCGAGGGCGCACAGCCCCAGCGCGCCGGTGACGTCCTCGTCGGTGAGGACGGCAGCGCCGGTGCGACCGTCGAGCACGGCGGCCCGCAGGGCTGTCATGCGGTGATTGTGCCGTACCGACGGGACGGGCGCGCTCGGCCGGACCGGCCGGCGTGGCGGTGGACCGCTGGTCTCAGCCGACGCTGACGGTGGGGGTGCCGGAGCCCGTCTCGACCGGGTCCATCGTCTCGGCCAGGCGCATGGCCTCCTCGATGAGCGTCTCGACGATCTTCGACTCCGGGACCGTCTTGATCACCTCACCGCGGACGAAGATCTGGCCCTTGCCGTTGCCCGACGCCACACCGAGGTCCGCCTCGCGCGCCTCACCCGGGCCGTTGACGACGCACCCCATGACTGCGACCCGCAGCGGGACCTCCATGCCCTCCAGCCCGGCGGTGACCCGCTCGGCGAGCGAGTACACGTCCACCTGGGCCCGGCCGCAGGACGGGCACGAGACGATCTCCAGCTTGCGCGGCCGCAGGTTGAGCGACTGCAGGATCTGGATGCCGACCTTGACCTCCTCGACCGGCGGGGCCGACAGGGAGACGCGGATCGTGTCGCCGATGCCCTTGCTGAGGAGCGCGCCGAACGCGGTGGCGGACTTGATGGTCCCCTGGAAGGCCGGACCGGCCTCGGTCACCCCGAGGTGCAGGGGCCAGTCCCCCCGCTCGGACAGCAGCTCGTAGGCGCGCACCATCACGACGGGGTCGTGGTGCTTCACCGAGATCTTGAAGTCGTGGAAGTCGTGCTCCTCGAAGAGCGACGCCTCCCAGACGGCCGACTCGACGAGCGCCTCCGGCGTGGCCGAGCCGTACTTCTGGAGCAGCCGCGGGTCCAGGGAGCCGGCGTTGACACCGATGCGCAGCGAGACCCCGGCGTCGGTCGCGGCCTTGGCGATCTCGCGGACCTGGTCGTCGAACTTGCGGATGTTGCCGGGGTTGACCCGGACGGCGGCGCAGCCGGCGTCGATCGCGGCGAACACGTACTTGGGCTGGAAGTGGATGTCGGCGATCACCGGGATCTGCGACTTGTGCGCGATCGCGGGCAGCGCGTCGGCGTCGTCCTGGCTCGGGACGGCCACGCGGACGATGTCGCAGCCGGCAGCGGTCAGGGCGGCAATCTGCTGCAGGGTCGCGTTGATGTCGGTGGTGGGCGTCGTGGTCATCGACTGGACGCTGATCGGCGCGTCGCCACCGACCTCGACCTTGCCGACGCGGATCTTGCGGGTGGGTCGCCGCGGCGCGAGGACGGGCGCCGGAGACGCAGGCATGCCGAGGTTGATGGCGGGGCTCACTGCCTCATCATCCCACTCAGCCGAGCCGGACCGGGTTGACCAGGTCCGCCCAGACGAGCACCAGCCCCATGCCGCCGAGCACCACGAACATCCCGTAGGCGAGCGGGACCAGGCGCGCCGAGTCGAACGGGCGCGGCCGGGCCAGCCCGCGCAGCCGCGCCACCTGCCGCTTCGCGCCCTCCCAGAGGGCGGCGGCGACGTGGCCGCCGTCGAGCGGCGGCAGCGGTATGAGGTTGAACACGAACAGGCTGATGTTCAGGGCGGCGAGCATCTCGAGCAGCCCGACGGCCCGCAGGCCGAGATCGACGCCCGCGGCCTTGTCCGAGGCGATCTCCCCGGCCAGCCGGCCGACGCCGACGATGCCGACGACGCTGCTCGAGTCACGGGGCTGGCCGTTGACCGTCTCGCTGACCACCTGGGCGGTGCGCTGCGGCAGGGCGACCACGATCTTCATCGTCTGCCAGGTCCGGTCGGCCACCTGGCCCGGCAGGCTCAGCACGGACATCCGCTGCGTGGCCGTGGTGGGCGTGGCGCCGAGGAAGCCGGCCTTCTGGGTCTTCGCCGTGCCGTCGGCGTTGGTCACCACGTTGCCGTGGGCGTCCAGCACCGGGCGGTCCGTGAGGATCGGGGTGACGGTCAAGGTGACCGGCGAGCCGGCGCGCTGCACCACCATCGGCACCGTCTGCCCGCCGGAGGCCCTGATCAGCGCCGTCAGCTGCGTCCAGGACGTGACCGCCGTGCCGTCGTACGAGACGACGTGGTCACCCGGCTTCAGACCGGCCGCCGCCGCCGGAGCCGCCGGATCGCCGGCCTGGCACGTCGATGCGGTGGAGCTCGCGGGGAGCGCGCACTGCGAGACCTCGGCCACCGTGGTGGTGGTGCCGGGAATGCCGATGCCGACGTAGGCGATGCCGAGCAGCACCACGGCGATGAGCAGGTTCATCACCGGACCGCCCATCATCACCACGAGCTTCTTCGGCGTGGACAGCCGGTAGAAGGCACGGTGGTCCTCCCCCGGGTGGATCTCCTCGGCGCTGGCGTCGCGGGCGTCGGCGGCGAGCCGACCCGCCCACGTCCGCGGCTCCTTCGCCTCCACCGCAGCGGCGGTCGGGTACATGCCGACCAGCCGTACGTAGCCGCCGAGCGGGATCGCCTTGAGGCCGTACTCCGTCTCGCCGCGCGTGCGGGACCACAGCGTCGGGCCGAAGCCGACCATGTACTGGCTGACCCGCACGCCGAACCGCTTGGCGGGGATCATGTGGCCCAGCTCGTGCAGGCCGATCGACGCCAGCAGGACGACGACGACGATGAGCACCGCCACCACATAGGCCATGAGCCGCGACCGACCTTCCGCCCGTTCCGGGCCGTCCCGTGCTGCGCCGGCAGCCGCCGGCCGCAACCATTGTCCGCTGCCTGCCTAGGACCTGGCTCGAAACGGGCTGGGAAGGCGCCAGACGACGTCCCCACGACAGCGGCCCGCCCACGCAGCCGCCGCACGGGAGCGCGACCGGCCGGTGCGCACCTCCTGTGCGACGATCGCGGCATGGCGTCCCCGCACCGTTCGCTGTGGTGGGACCAGCTGCTCGTGGCGAACCCGCACGAGGGGGTGCCGAGGCCGCCGCTCGACGGCGACACGACGGCCGACGTCGCCGTCGTCGGTGCCGGCCTGACGGGCCTGTGGACCGCGTACTACCTCCAGGAGGCCGAACCCGGCCTCGACGTGCTCGTCCTCGACCAGGACGTCGCCGGAGCCGGGGCGAGCGGGCGCAGCAGCGGCTGGTGCTCGGCACGCCTCGGCGTCTCCGCCGCGGACCTGGCCCGCCTGCACGGTGCGGTGGCCGCGCGCGACCTCCGCGCCGCCATGCGGGACGCGGTGGTCGAGGTCGGGGGCGTTGCCGCAGCGGAGCACCTCACGTGCGACTTCACCTACGCGGGGACCGTGAGCCTGGCGCGCAACGGCGCGCAGCTCGCGCGGCTGCGGGCGCGCGCCGCGGAGGCGGCGGCCTGGGGCGACGAGCTCGAGCTGCTGGGGCCCGAGGAGGTCGCCGCCCACCTGGTGGCCGACGGCGTGCTGGGCGGGGCCTACACGCCGGACTGCGCCTTCCTCCAACCGGCCGCGCTGGTGCGTCAGCTCGCCGACCTCGTCGTCTCGCGCGGCGCGAGGCTCGTCGAGCAGACCCGCGCCGTGCGCGTCTCACCGCGAGCTGTGGTGACGCTCCACGGCACGGTGCGCGCGCGGTGGGTGGTGCGTGCCGTCGAGGCCTGGTCGGCGCAGCTGCCCCGCTCCGCCCCCGACGTCGCGCCGGTGCGCACGCAGCTGGTGGCCACCGAGCCGCTGGACCAGCAGGTCTGGGACCGGATCGGCCTCCGACCCGGTGGGACCTTCGAGGACGTCGCACACCTGGCGCTCCGCGGCGGCAGAACCACGGACGGCCGGCTGGTGCTGGGTGGGCGGGCGGCAGGAGGGGCGGTCCGGCCTCTCGACGAGGTGCCGGAGCGCCTGGACGCTTCGTGGCAGCGGTTCGAGCGCGGTCTGCGCAGCCTGTTCCCGGCGGCCGACGGTGTCGCGGTGACGCACCGTTGGGGCGGGCCCGTGGGCGTCCCGCGCGACGGTCATCCGTCGGTGGGGCTCGACCCGGAGTCCGGACTCGCCTGGGCAGGCGGCTACGGGGACGACGGGGTCGCCGCCGCCAACCTCGCCGGCCGGACGCTGGCCGACCTGGTCACGGGCGCGGACTCGCCCCTGGTCCGCCTGCCGTGGGTGGGGCACCGGTCCCCGCGCTGGACGCGCGGCCTCGTGCGCAGCGCCGAGGTGACGGCGGCCGGCTGGGCGGCTCGCCTCGCCGACGAGGCGGAGGCGCTGACAGAGCGCCGCAGCGGCGGACGCTGACCGGCTCGAGCCCTCGTCAGGTGCGCGCCGTGTCGGTCACCGCTCGTCGAGCAGCTGTCGCGCACGCACGCGAGCCCACCGCTCTGCGGCGAGCACGGTCGGCAGGTCGATGCCGTCCGTCGGCGTGCCCGCGTGCTCGTCGAGCACGCGGCGCACCGTCGCGACGATGTCGAGGAACCCGATGCGGCCGGCCAGGAACGCGGCGACGCACTCCTCGTTCGCCGCGTTGTAGACCGCGGGGTGCGTCGCCGAGGCAGCCAGGGCGGCACGGGCGAGCCGCACGGCGGGGAACGCGTCCTCGTCCAGGGGCTCGAAGGTCCACGCCGTCGGGCTGGACCAGTCGCACGCGGGCACCACGCCGTCGAGCCGCTCGGGCCAGGACAGGCCGAGGGCGATCGGCAGGCGCATGTCCGGCGGCGACGCCTGGGCGACGGTCGAGCCGTCCACGAACTCGACCATGGAGTGCACGACCGACTGCGGGTGCACCACCACGGTGATGTCCTGCGCAGGCACGTCGAACAGGAGGTGCGCCTCGATCAGCTCGAGGCCCTTGTTCACCATCGTCGCGGAGTTGATCGTGACCACGGGCCCCATCGACCACGTCGGGTGCGCCAGCGCCTGCGCCGCGGTGGCGGCCTTGCGCTCGTCGAGCGTGGTCCCCCGGAACGGGCCGCCCGAGGCTGTCAGCACCAGCCGGCGGACCTCGGCGTGGGTGCCGGACCGCAGCGCCTGGGCGATCGCCGAGTGCTCCGAGTCGACCGGGACCAGCTGGTCGGCCCGACGCTGCGCCGCGCGGACCAGGGGCCCGCCCACCACCAGGGACTCCTTGTTCGCCAGCGCCAGCGTGCTGCCCGCGCCGAGCGCCGCCAGCGTCGGGCCGAGACCGACCGAGCCGGTGATGCCGTTGAGCACCACGTCGGCTCCTTCCGCGGCGACGCGCGCCGCGGCGTCGGCGCCGGTCAGCACGTGGGTGCCGGTCCCTTCGAGACGCTCGCGGACCGCCGCACCGGCCGCCTCGTCGGCCACGGCCACCACCGGGACGCGATGGGCACGCACCTGCGCCACGAGCAGCTCGACGTTCCCGCCGGCCGCGGAGAGACCCGCCACCTCGAACCGCTCGGGGAACCGGTCGATCACGTCCAGCGCCTGGGTGCCGATCGAGCCGGTGGAACCCAGCAGCACCACCGAGCGGCGCGGGCTCCCCGTCACGGCACTGCGCTCGTCCGACGCCGTGCTCACTCGACGCCGAGCAGCACCTCGACGGCGCGACCGAAGAACGCGTCGACCGAGGCCTCGTCGTACCCGTTCTTGCCGCTGCGGGAACGGAAGGTGGCGTTGCGCACCTCCGCCGCGGTGAGCGGCGCACCCGTGTCGAAGTAGGCGACCAGCCGGTGGCAGAGCTCGTCGACGTCGGCCGGCTCGTACCCCGGCTGACGGCCCTCCGGCGGCGCGAAGCGGTCACCGTCGGGACGGCCCAGCCGGCCGTACAGCGTGCGCGCCTGCTCGCCGAGGTGCGCCAGCCACGCCTCCTGCCCTCGCTGGGCGACGAAGTCGGCACGGGACCGCGCCACGAACGCCGCCTCCAGGCGGTCCAGGGCGGCGTCGACCGCCGCGGTCACGTACCCGCCGCGGATCATCGAGAACGAGACCCGGCGGACGTCCTTGCCGGACAGTCCCCCCGCGGGCCCCTGCTCGTACATCGACCGCGCGTGCGAGAAGAACTCGTCGACCTCGTCCGGGTCGTACCCGCGCCGCACGCTGGAGACCGTGCGGAACATCCCGTCGCTCACCGCTCCTCCTCGCTCGCCGGCGCAAAGGCCGCCTCGTCCTCGACCGCCGCCAGCTGACCGCACGCACCGTCGATCTCGCTGCCGCGGGTGTCCCGCACCGTCGTCGGGATGCCGTGCGCGCGCAGCCGCGCGACGAACTCCGCCTCCACCGCGGGGTCGCTCGCCGTCCACCGGGAGCCCGGCACCGGGTTGAGCGGGATCGGGTTGCAGTGCACCCACCCCTGTCCACGCGCGGCGAGCTTCTCCCCGAGCAGGTCAGCGCGCCAGGCGTGGTCGTTCACGTCGCGGATCAGCGCGTACTCGATGGACACCCGACGACCGGTCTTGTCGAAGTACCGGCGCGCGCTGTCGATCGCCTCGTCGACGCTCCACCGGGTGTTCACCGGGACGAGCTCGCTGCGCAGCTCGTCGTCCGGGGCGTGCAGCGACAGGGCCAGCGTCACCGGGATGCCCTCGTCGGCCAGCCGGTCCATCGCCGGGACGAGGCCGACGGTCGACACCGTGACGTTCCGCGCAGACAGGCCCAGCCCCTCGGGCGGTGCGGCCACCAGCAGCCGGACGGTGGCGAGCACCGAGCGGTAGTTCGCCAGCGGCTCCCCCATGCCCATGAAGACGACGTTGCTCAGCCGCGTGGCGCCGCCCGCCACCTCGCCGTCCGCGAGGGAGCGGGCCGCGCGCCGCACCTGCTCGACGATCTCGGCCGTCGACAGGTTCCGGGTGAGGCCCAGCTGACCGGTGGCGCAGAAGGCGCACGCCAGACCGCACCCGGCCTGGCTGGAGACGCACAGCGTGGCACGGTCGGGGTACCGCATCAGCACCGACTCGACGCGGGCGCCGTCGAACAGGTGCCACAGCGTCTTGACGGTGGTCCCGCGGTCGGCGGTCAGCGTGCGCGCCGGCGTCAGCAGCGGTGGGAACAGGTCGGCGGCGAGCGTGTCCCGAGCCGCGGCCGGAAGGTCGGTCATCGCCTCCGGGTCCACGGTGAGGTGCGTGAAGTAGTGCGTCGCGAGCTGCCGGGCCCGGAACGCCGGCTGTCCGAGCGCCTGCACGGCCGCTGCGCGCTCCGACGGCGTCAGGTCGACGAAGTGACGCGGCGGCTTGCCCCGGGGACCGCGGGACGGCGAGGAGAGGTCCAGCCGGACCGGGGTGCCGGTCATCGGGCCGGCACCAGCACGGCGAGCACCAGGTACACCGCCGGCGCCGTCAGCAGCAACGAGTCGAGCCGGTCGAGAAGGCCGCCGTGGCCGGGCAGCAGGCTGCCCATGTCCTTCAGCTCGAGGTCCCGCTTCAGCATCGACTCCGACAGGTCACCGAGCGTGGCGGTGCACACCGTCGCCAGGCCCAGCAGCACCCCGACGTAGGGCTGCGCACCGAAGGCCACCTGCACGCCGACCACCCCGACCACGCAGGCCAGCACCACCGATCCGGCCAGCCCCTCCCAGCTCTTCTTCGGGCTGACGCTCGGCGCGAGCGGGTGCCGTCCCAGCAGCACGCCGACGGAGTAGCCACCGACGTCGCTCGCCACTGCGAGCAGGACGAACACGAGCGTGCGGGCCGGCCCGTCCGGCTGGGCGAGCATCAGCATCGCGAAGCCGGCGAGGAACGGCAGGTACGCCGCCGCGAAGGCCGCTGCCGTGGAGTCGCGCAGCGCCGGCCGGCCGGAGCCGTCGAGCACGCGCCACACCACGGCACCGCCGACGGTGAGGACGAACGCCACGATCAGGGCCTCCGGACCTGCCGTGTACGCCGACACGAGGATCCCGATCGAGCCCACGATCAGCGGGACCAGCGGCAGGTGCACGTCACGGCGGGTGAAGGCGCGCGCGAGCTCCCACATCGCCCCGCAGACCAGGATCACCGCGAGGACGCCGAAGGCCTCCTTGCGGATGAACAGGGAGGCGACCACCACGCCGAGCAGGCCGAGACCCACCGCGACCGCGACCGGCAGGTCGCGGCCCGGCGTCGGGGTGCGGGGGGCGGCGAGCTGCGACATCAGACCTCGAGCAGCTCGCTCTCCTTGGCCGCGAGCAGGTGGTCGATCAGCTCGACGTGCTTGCGGGTGAGGGCCTCGAGCTCCTTCTCGGCGCGGGCGACCTCGTCCTCCCCGGCCTCGCCGTCACGGGCGATCCGGTCGAGCTCTTCCTTGGCGTGCCGGCGCACGCTGCGCACCGAGACGCGGGCGTCCTCGGCCTTGGTCTTCGCGAGCTTGACGAAGTCCTTGCGGCGCTCGGCGGTCAGCGCCGGCAGCACCACGCGGATCACGCCGCCGTCGTCGGTCGGGTTCACGCCGAGGTCGGAGTCGCGGATGGCCTTCTCGATCGCGTGCATCGAGGACTTGTCGAACGGCGAGATCAGCATCGTGCGCGCCTCGGGCACGTTGAACGACGCGAGCTGCTGCAGCGGCGTCGGGCTCCCGTAGTAGTCGACCAGGATCTTGGAGAACATCGCCGCGTTCGCACGGCCGGTGCGGATCGACGAGAAGTCGTCCTTCGCGACCTCGATCGCCTTGTCCATCTTCTCCTCGGCCTCGAGGAGGGTCTCGTCGATCACGCCGAGCTCCTTCGTGCTGCGATGCGGGTGGGGACGGGGTCGTGGGCTGGGAGGTCAGCTCGTCGTGACGAGCGTGCCGATCCTCTCACCGTCGAGTGCGCGGGTGACGTTCCCGCGCTCCTCGAGGCCGAACACGACCATGCGGACGTCGTTGTCACGGCACAGGGACAGAGCCGTGGCGTCCATCACCTCGAGGCCCTGGACCAGCGCCTCGGTGTAGGTCAGGTGGTCGAGCTTGCGGGCCGACGGGTCGCGACGCGGGTCGGCGCTGTAGACGCCGTCCACGCCGTTCTTGCCCATCAGCACCTCCTGACAGTGCGTCTCGAGCGCCCGCTGCACCGCCACCGTGTCCGTGGAGAAGAACGGCATGCCCGCACCGGCGCCGAAGATCACGACTCGGCCCTTCTCGAGGTGCCGGATCGCCCGCAGCGGGATATACGGCTCGGCGACCTGGCCCATCGTGATGGCGGTCTGCACCCGGGTGCTGACGCCGGCCTGCTCCAGGAAGTCCTGCAGGGCCAGGCAGTTCATCACGGTGCCGAGCATGCCCATGTAGTCAGCACGCGCCCGGTCCATGCCGTTCTGCGCCAGCTCGGCCCCGCGGAAGAAGTTGCCGCCGCCGACGACGATCGCCACCTGGACGCCGTTGCGCACCGCCGCCGCGATCTCGTCCGCGATGCGCCGCACCACGTCCGCAGCGAGGCCGACGCTCCCGCCGCCGAACGACTCTCCGGAGAGCTTGAGCAGCACCCGCCGGGTCCACTTGTCGGAGCGATCCTTGCCCTGCGGGCTCACATGTCCTCCACTGGTGGCCGGTCCGCCCGGGTGCGGCGGGGTGATGCTGACGTGCCGGTGACCGGGCCCCGAAGGGCACCGGTCACCGGCACGGTGGTGCTCAGGCGCCGACGCGGAACCGCGCGAAGCCGGTGACCGTGCCACCGACCTCGGCGAGGACCTGGCCGACGGACTTCTTGGCGTCGCGCGCGAACGCCTGGTCCACCAGGACGTTCTCCTTGAAGAAGCCGACGAGGCGGCCCTCGACGATCTTCGGCAGGGCAGCCTCGGGCTTGCCCTCGCCACGCGCCGTCTCCTCGGCGATGTGCCGCTCGCTCGCGACGACGTCCGCGGGGACGTCCTCACGGGTGAGGTAGGTCGGCGAGTACGCCGCGATGTGCGTCGCGATGTCGCGGGCGACGGAGGCGCCGGCCGCGTCCGTGGCGACCAGCACGCCGACCTGCGGGGGAAGGTCCTTGTTGACCTTGTGCAGGTAGACCTCGACGTGCTCGCCGGCCAGGCGGGCGAGCCGCCGGACGACGATCTTCTCGCCGATGGTCGCCGCGATGTCGTCGACCACGGACTGCACCGGGACGCCGTCCGAGTCGGCGGCGAGCAGCGCGTCGGCGTCACGGGCGCCGGAGGCGACCGCCGCCGCGAGCACGCGGTCCGCGAAGGAGATGAAGGTCTGGTTCTTGGCGACGAAGTCCGTCTCCGAGTTGACCTCGAGCAGCACCGCGCTCTGACCCTCGCCGTCGGCCGTCGGGCCGACCCACGCGGTCACCAGGCCGTCGGAGGCCGAGCGACCCTCACGCTTGCCGATGCCCTTCAGGCCCTTGACGCGGATGATCTCCAGCGCCTTCTCCGAGTCGCCGTCCGCCTCGTCGAGCGCCTTCTTGACGTCGAGCATGCCGGCGCCCGTCTTCTCGCGGAGCGCCTTGATGTCAGCGACCGAGTAGTTCGCCATCAGTGGTTCCTGTCCTCGTTGCTCGTGGTGGGTGCTCAGGCCTCGGCCGGCGCGTCCGTGCCGGGCTCGTCGGCGGCGGGCGCCTCGGCCTCGGGGGCCTCGGCGGCCGGGGTCTCCGCGACCTGCTCGGCGACCTCCTCGACGGCCTCGGCGACCTCGGGCTGAGCGGCCGGCGTCACGTCGGCGGCGGCCAGGTCGGCCTCGGCACCGGCGAGCAGCTCGCGCTCCCACTCGGCCAGCGGCTCGGGCTCGACGGTGCCGGCGCCCTCGGCGGCAGCAGGCGCGCCGGAGTGACGCTTGAGCAGACCGTCGGCGACCGCGTCGGCGATCACGCGGGTCAGCAGCTGGACGGCACGGATCGCGTCGTCGTTGCCCGGGATCGGGTAGTCGACCTGGTCGGGGTCGCAGTTGGTGTCCAGGATCGCGACGACCGGGATGCCCAGCTTGCGGGCCTCGTCGACGGCGAGGTGCTCCTTGTTGGTGTCCACGATCCACACCGCGGACGGCACCTTGGCCATGTCGCGGATGCCGCCGAGGGTCTTGGAGAGCTTGTCCTTCTCGCGACGCAGGACGAGCAGCTCCTTCTTCGTCAGGCCGGAGGCCGCGACGTCGTCGAAGTCGATCTGCTCGAGCTCCTTGAGGCGCTGCAGGCGCTTGTGCACCGTGGAGAAGTTGGTCAGCATGCCGCCCAGCCAGCGCTGGTTGACGTAGGGCATGCCCACGCGGGCGGCCTGCTCGGCGACGGGCTCCTGCGCCTGCTTCTTGGTGCCGACGAACAGCACGGTGCCACCGTGCGCGACGGTCTGGCTGACGAAGTCGTACGCGCTGTCGATGAAGGTCAGCGACTGCTGCAGGTCGACGATGTAGATGCCGTTGCGCTCGGTGAAGATGAAGCGCTTCATCTTGGGGTTCCAGCGGCGGGTCTGGTGCCCGAAGTGGACACCGCTCTCCAGCAGCTGGCGCATGGTCACGACGGCCATGGCACGGTCCTTCCGGCGCTCGCACAGGGCGCGCGCACTCGTGCGGGGCCCGTCCAGGACGGGCGCACCGCGGCTCGGTTGTCGGCCCCGACCGGTCGGTCGGTGCCCCTGGCGCCAGCCGGTGCACCGCGCCGGGCGTGGCCCGGACCGCTGCGATGCTCGGCCCCGCCCGTGGCGACCCGAGGGCCGTGCGAGCGGGAGTTGACGCGCGAAGTCGACCGGTACGGACCGGTCGCCGGGGCAATGCTACCGGATCGGCACCTGGGCCAGGGCCTGCGACGGGGCGGGCCACCGACCAAGGGCAGACCGCGGGCACCGGCAGGGGCCGCCGCGGACGCCGCGCGGCGAGCGGTCCGGGGCTCGGTCCGCTCGAGCGACCACAGCCCCGTCCGGATGCCGGTGCGGCACCACCACCGACGTGGAGAACGTCGACCCGGTCGACGGCCCGCTCGACTCCTCCCGTGCGGTCCTCTGCTGCCCCAGCTCTCCAGGGCCCGACGACGTCCTCCCCCGTCACCCGTGGGCGTCCGGCCCGTCGTGCACGAGCCGTGGCCAGGCTCGGTGCCACAACGGCGCTCCTCGTCGGGACCCTCGCCGCCACCGCGGCACCGAGCGCGTCCGTCTCAGCGGACGCCACCGGCGCCGGCGCACCGAGCGGCACGCACCCGTCCGCGGAGCCGGTGGTGGTCTACCGGGCTCCCGTCCCGGGAACCCCCTCGTTCGCGCACCCCTTCCGAGCCCCCGCACAGCGGTGGTCCGCCGGCCACCGGGGCGTTGACCTGTGGCTGCGCGACGGCCTGCCCGTCCTGGCGCCGGCCGCCGGCACGGTGACGTTCGCCGGCACGGTCGTGGACCGAGGCGTGGTGTCGGTGCTCCACGCCGACGGACGGCGGAGCAGCGTGGAGCCGGTGGTGGCTGCCGTGGTCGTCGGCCAGCAGGTGGGCGCCGGTGACGTCCTGGGGACCCTCGACGGGTCCGGCGGCCACTGCGCACCCCGCACCTGCGTGCACTGGGGTCTGCGTGACGGTGAGCGCTACCTGGACCCGATGACGATGCTGCCAGGCGGCGGGTCGATCGTGCTCCTCCCGGTGGAACCCACCGGGTGAGGACGGCGTTCGATCGGGCTCGTCCCGACCGCGTCGCGCGTCCGCGGGCGCGTCAGGCGTCCGCGGGCACGTCTGGCGTGCTCCGCCTCGTCAGCCGCGCTCGGCCTCGACCAGCCGCGTCCGCAGCCGGGCCATGGCCGCCGTGTGCATCTGCGAGATGCGGGACTCGGTCACCCCGAGCAGCCGGCCGATCTCGGCCAACGTCATGCCCTCGTAGTAGTAGAGGACCACGACCATCCGCTCACGCTCGCCGAGCTGCTCGATGGCCCGCGCCAGGAGGAACTTGGTCTCCTGCGCCTCCACCGACCGCGCGGGGTCCTCCGACCGCTCGTCGCCGAGGGTGTCCCCGAGAGACACCGAGCCGGGCCGGTCGTCCCCGCCCAGCATCTCGTCCAGCGCCGCCACGTTGACGGACGACAGCTGACCGAGCACCGACCGCAGCTCCTCGACCGGCATCTGCAGGTGGCCGGCCACCTCGTGCTCGCTGGGTGAGCGGTGCAGGGTCGCCTCGAGCTCGCTGTAGGCACGGTCGACGGCACGGGCCTTGGTCCGGACGGAGCGGGGCACCCAGTCCATCGCGCGCAGCTCGTCGATGATGGCGCCGCGGATCCGCGAGGACGCGTACGACTCGAACTTCACGGAACGACCGAGCTCGTACTTCTCGATGGCGTCGATCAGGCCGAACATGCCGTAGGACACCAGGTCTGCGTGCTCCACCATGCTCGGCAGACGCATCCCGACCCGGCCGGCGACGGCCGTGACCAGCGGCACGAAGCTCATGATCAGGCGCTCCCGCGCCTGGGGGCACCCGGTCTCCTTGAAGGTCACCCAGGTGGCCTCGAGGTCAAGGACGTCGTCGCCGACCGGACCCGTCGGCGCGGCGGTGCCCGCGACGACGGAGCGCTGCTGGGGGATGACACCCTGCGGGGCGGTGCCGGCGGCGTAGCGGTCCGCCGGCTCGGCCGCGCGCACGGACGAGCGGACCGGTGCGCTCGGGGGTGTGGTCATGGGGGACTCCGTCCGGGGGCTCATGCGCGAGGGTGAGCAAGCTGGTAGGCGGAGCGCAGACGCTCCGCCGAGACGTGGGTGTAGCGCTGGGTGGTACCGAGGCTTGCGTGACCCAGCAGCTCCTGGACGGTGCGCAGGTCCGAGCCGCCCTCGAGAAGATGCGTGGCGGCGGTGTGCCGCAGCGCGTGCGGGGCGACGTCGTCCACCCCGGCGGTCGCAGCGAGCCGGTGCACCGCGTCCCGCAGCCGTCGCTGGTCGACACGGGCGCCCCGCGCACCCAGGAAGAGAGCGTCGCCCGACATCGGTCCGGCGAGGCGGGGCCGACCGAGCTCGAGCCATGCGCGAGCGGCGTGCACGGCGGGGAGCCCCACCGGCACCACGCGCTCCTTGCCGCCCTTCCCGAGCACCCGCAGGGTGCGCTCGTGCAGGTCGAGGTCCGACAGGCTCGCTCCGCACAGCTCTCCGACCCGCACACCGGTGGCGTACAGGAGCTCGGCCGCCGCCCAGTCCCGCACCGCGACGGGGTCACCGTCCTGAGCCGCGGCCCGGGCCGTGTCCAGCAGCGTGGTGACCGCCGGTTGAGCCAGCACGGTGGGCAGCACACCGGAGACCCGAGCCGTCGCGAGCCGAGCCGTCGGGTCGGACGCCAGACGCCCGGTGTGGACGGCCCAGCCGAAGAACGTCCGGACGGCCGCCGAGCGCCGCGCCAGGGTCGCGCGGCTGTGCTGGCTCGCCGCCATCGCCGCCAGCCAGCCGCGCAGCGTGGTCAGGTCGATGGAGTCCAGGGTGGTGCGACCGTGACGTCCCGCGTACGCGAACAGGTGGTCCAGGTCCCCCTCGTAGGCGCGCACGGTGTGCTCGGACAGGCCCCGCTGGGCGCGCAGGTGCAGGGCGAAGTCGGACTGCAGGAGGGCGCGCTCAGGCGCTCCCGCAGTGATCTCTGCCACGTACACATGCCTACCGTGGCTGCTCGCCAGGATTCGGACAAGACACGCATCGACGCGCTCGACGATCGGCTGGGCGAATGCGGGGGCAATGTCCGATTCGGCGTCGACAATTGAGCCGAATGCCGTTGTTTTTCACCCGGTCGGCCGAGTGTCGGTCGCACGCGCAGCGCGGCGAACTGTCCACCGGTCTCCCTCGCGCACGGCGAGTCCCTCGAGCTGCAGGACGCCGAGCGCGGCCCTCGCCTCGGCTACCGAGGTGCCGGCGCGTGCGGCGATGGTCGACTCGTCAAGGCCACCGCGCATGGGCAATGCGTCATGGACCTGGACGACCCTCGTGCCGAGGTCCGAGAGCGTCCCCTGAACGGCCGCATCGTCTCTCGTGCGGACGTCGACGGTGTGGTGCAGCGCGCCCGGCAACAGCTCGGCCACCTCGTCGGCGTCGGTTACGCACACCGCATGCCCTTCCCGGAGGAGCCAGTGGCATCCCGCCGACGCTGCCGAGGTCACCGGTCCCGGCACGGCACCGACCGGGCGCAGCAGCGCCGCGGCGTGATGGGCGGAGCTCAGCGCTCCGGATCGCCAGGCCGCCTCCACCACCACGGTGGCGTCCGACAGAGCTGCGATCAGCCGGTTGCGCTGCAGGAATCGGGACTTGGTCGGAAGGGAACCCGGTGGGACCTCGCTGACGAGCGCGCCGCCTGTTCCGACGGCTTCCTCGAAGATGCGCGCATTCCCGGCCGGATAGGCACGGTCCACACCACCCGCGAGGACGACGAGGGTCGGGCCGCCCGCGCCCAGGGCGCCACGATGCGCCGCTGCGTCGATGCCGTACGCACCACCCGACGCGACACAGCTCCCCCGGCTCGCGAGACCGTGGGCGAGGTCGTAGGCCACGCGCTCGCCGTACGTGGTGCTGGCCCGCGCCCCGACGACCGCCACGGTGCTGCGCGCGGACAGTCCGCCGCGAACCCAGAGAGCCGGTGGTGCGGCATCACCCAGATCGTCCAGACCGCGAGGCCACTCGTCGTCCCCCGGGACGACGAGGTGACCGCCCAGGCGCTGCAGGGCGCCGAGATCGCGCTCCGGGCACACCGAGTCGAGGCGCGCCGCCCAGCGCAGCAGGGCTCGGCCGAGCCGAGCACGGTCGGCCGCGCCCATCTCCTCGCCCGCTGCGTGGAGCACGACGGACCAGTTGACGGCCCCCCGAACCGCGGCTCGAGCCCACGCGAGCGCGCAGGCGGCGCCGAGGATCCTGACCAGCGTCCCGGCGACGCGGTCGCCGGGCTCGACGACAGCAGACCACGCAGCCCGCGCCGTCCGCTCCGAGGTGGCGGACGAGTGGTCGTCGCGGACGGTGCCGATCACGCGCCCTGTCCTCGGGTCCGGAGCAGCAGCGCCTGGCCGACGTCGTCCCGCGACGGTGCAGCACGGCCTTGGAGGTCCGCGAGCGTCCAGGCGACCCTCAGCACCCGGTCCACCCCCCGCAGGCTGAGCGTCCCCCGGTCGAGCGCCCGGTCGAGGTCCGTCATGAGGCTGCGCCGCGGACCCAGGCGCCCGCGCAGCCAGCGTCCGGACACCTGCGCGTTGGTGCGCCACCCCGTTCCGGCCAGGCGCTCGACCGCGGCAGCTCGAGCGTTCCGGACACGCTCCGCGACCACGGCGGACCCCTCCCCCGGCACGTCCTCCGCACGCGCGGGGAGCACCTCGAGCTGGAGGTCGACGCGGTCCAGCAGCGGGCCCGAGAGCTTGCCGAAGTACCGACGCCGCTGCTCCGCCCGGCACGTGCACTCCAGCCCCTTGCCGACGGACCGTCCGCAGGGGCACGGGTTCGCCGCCAGCACCAGCTGGAAGCGGGCCGGGTAGCGGGCCGCACCGGCGGCCCGGTGCAGCACCACCTCGCCGTGCTCGAGGGGCTGGCGCAGCGTCTGCAGCACCGCCGTGGGGAACTCCGGCGCCTCGTCGAGGAACAGCACGCCGCAGTGCGCGCGCGAGGCCGCGCCCGGTCGTGGCACACCGGAGCCGCCACCCACGACGCTGGCGGGCGTCGCGGTGTGGTGCGGGTCCTCGAAGGGCGGCCGCCGGACGAGGCCGTCGCCCGCGTCGAACGTCCCGGCGAGCGAGTGCACGGCCGTCACCTCGACCGCCTCCGCCTCGGCCAGGTCCGGCAGCAGCCCGGGCAGCCTCGCCGCCAGCATCGTCTTGCCGGCCCCGGGCGGTCCGACCATCAGCAGGTGGTGACCACCGGCCGCCGCCACCTCGAGACAGTGCCGCGCCTCCGGCTGGCCGATCACGTCCGCCAGGTCAGGGTCCACGACGGCACGCCGCGCCGGGACGTCGTCGTGCACCGGTGGCAGGTCCGGCACCTCGACATCGGCTCCGTAGCGGCTCGCCACCTCCGCGAGGCAGGCGGCACCCACCACCTCGGCACCCGGGACGAGTGACGCCTCCGCCGCGTTGGCCGTCGGCACGACGACCCGCGGGTGACCCGCCGCAACGGCGGCTGCGACCGCCGGGAGCACACCACGGACGGGCCGGAGCCGACCGTCGAGCCCGAGCTCACCGATGTGGACCCGGTCGGCCGCCGCAGCAGCGTCCACCACGCCGGCGCCCGCGAGCGTCGCCACGCCGATCGCCAGTTCGATTGTCAAGTCCGACACCCCTATACAGGGGTGTAACTCAGGCGTCCCTGCTGGCCACGTCGGTGCGCGCATCTAGCATCGCCGACGTGGCCATCCTCCAAGGCATCTTCATCGCGGTCGCAGCGGCGCTCATAGTGGCTTGGGTCCTGCCCTGGCTCCAGGGCATGGGGCGACGCGGGAAGCGCGTGCGTAGGTCCGCCATCCGGAAGGCGGTAGCCAGCGGCCTGTGGCAGGCAGCGAGGAACGCGCCGTACGCGGTGGCGGCCGTGGTCAAGCATCAGGACCCGGTTTGGTTTGGGCCGACGAACTCGTACCAGCGGACCGACAGCATGCGCCGCATGGGCGACCTCGGTCAGATTGCCACTGCGCTCGAAGCCTCCGGCGAGCGGGCCTCGGCGCTTGGTTGGGCCGAGGTTGCGGACCGCGCACGGGACCTGCGCGAACTCTGCGATGCGGTCAGGGACGCCTACCAGAACCAACGAACGAACGATGAGTCGGACGTAGTCAGCGCGAACCTTCTGTCAGCGCGCCTGCTTGACGCCCTCTCATCGAAGCGAATCCGTCGCCTGGTCGCTGCGGAGGTCGTCTCGGCTCCGCCCCCGGCACCGCAGTGGCCGGACTTCTAGTCGCGGCTGGTAGCACCGCTACCGTCCTTCCATGACGAGGCCCCCGCGCGTGAAGGTCCTTGAGAGCCGCCTTGCCGTGCTGCTGATTCGGTGGAGCGACCGGCTCAACAGGCGAGCCAACGGTGACCACTGGCGACCTACCCCAACAGCCCAGGGCATCGGCCTCAAGCGGATGCACCCCCGAGTCTTCGGGGATGCGGACAACTTCTCTATGTTCCTGAGGGCCGTGCTTCCCCTCCATGCGGTGCGCGTCGAAGTGGGCTATGAAGCCGTCCCACTGAGTGACGAGACCGTGGCGGCTGCAGTAGCCAACCTTGGTCGTCAGGACCGCGAGAGCATGACCGTGCGGGGGATCGCTAACGGCCTCGACTGGACGCTCCGGCTCGGATGCACTGAGACGACGCTTGTGCTCATCCCTGGTGGCCCCGAGAACGAGGCGCTCGCACGGGAGGTCATTACCCAGGTGGAGCGATTCACCCGTCCGGTTGATCGGTTCCCCCGTGAAAGGTCGGTCATCTCTCCACTTGGGCAGCGTGAGGCGCTGATCCACGAGCATGACCGGACTACCCGGCGGCGGGCGATCGCGTGGGGCTTTGTGGCTGGTGCGATCGCCGGACCGGCCGTCACCTTCCTCCTCAGTCTGCTCAACCAGCATCCCTCGAAGTGACGTAGTCCTCCAGGCTGGTGACCCGCACGGACAAGTCGGCCAACGCCCTCCCATGCTGGGCCTGCGCAGCCTCGATGCGGTTGAGGCTGTCCTTCATGGAGCCGCCGCTGTTCGGCTTTGACTCGTGGTGCATGACGTCCCGGGCCTCCTGGGCAGCCTGCTTGGCCTGCCGGGCGTTGGACCAGGTGAGCAGGTTCGGCAGGACGAGGACGGCCACGATGAGGGCGATGACCACGACGGCCTGCCAGACGTTGTCGATCGACCCGATGTCGATGGTGGTGGGGTCCACGTCAGGCCACCTGGTAAATGCCGGACATGGTGAAGATGGACGAGGCCCCCAGGCCTGAGGTGGCATCGATGAAGCCGCCGGTGTCGGTGCGGATCATGCGGGCGGCGAGGTTGCTCGATCCCGAGGCGTCGAGGATGAACGGCCGGAACCCGCCGGTTCCGTACAGCCAGCCCTGCCCGACGATGGGGAACCCACCCAGCGCGGCGACGGGCACCGAGATGTAGTAGGTCCCGCTGCCCACGGTCACGCCGCTGGAGCCTGCCGAGATGCTCACCCGCCAAGCGCAGGTCTTGGGGTCCAGCATCTTGTAGGCGCCCGCGACGGACGCCCCCGTGCCCAGGCTGGGGTTCGTCGTCGAGGCGGTCAGCGTCGGGGTGTAGGACGACCAGGCGGCGTCCCGGGTGGTGGTGATCGCGTTGATCTGGGACTGCAGGTTGCCGACCTTGGTGGAGGTCGCGCTCTGCCCCAGGTTCAGCAGCGTGGAGAACGGGCTGGCGGTGTCCGTCTCGGCGAAGACGTAGATGCCGTTACCGTCGATTGCCCCAGCCATCAGGCCACCCCCTCGATCCCCAGTGCCTGCTCGATGGTGCGCAGCCGGTCAGACAGCGCGCTGATGGTGGACCGCTGGTCCTTGACGACGGCCAGCAGGGCCACGGCGATGACGTCGTACTTGACGCCGTAGGGCTGGTCGTTCTCGTGGGTGACCAGCAGCGGCTCGATCTCGTTGGTGTCCTCGGCGTACAGGCCCAGACGTGGGGTGGCTGCTGGGTCGTCCTTGAAGGAGTAGACGACCGGGACGAGGTCCAGCAGGTCGGCCGGGGGCACGTAGGTGCGGATCGGGTTCTTGAACGCCCGGGAGGATGCGCTGGCCCCGATCCGACCGTCACCGTTGAGGTAGGCCGCGACGTAGGAAGAGGTGACCGGGTTGCCGCGCCCGGACGGGGTGTAGATCGGGGTGGACCCGAAGTTGCCGTCCCCGGCGTCGCGCTTGGCGTTCATCTCGGCCAGGTTCGGCAACTCGAACTCCGGCACACCGTCCGCGCCGTAGATCATGTGCGTGCCCGACCAACGGATCGTGTCGTGGTAGTTGCCGACGGTGCGCACGTAGGGCCCGGGCGGGGCGTACCGGGCGTCGGACTCGGTCTCGGTGTAGTACCGGTCGTCGTGGGTGTGCCCGACGGCGGAGGCACCGAGGTTCGCCAGGGCACCGGTCGCCGTGGTTGCCCCGGTGCCGCCCTGGGCGACGGTGGCGGTGCCGGTGACCTTGGTGAACGGGTGCGTTCCGGTCGTGATGTGCGCGGCCAACTCGTCGCCCCGGATGTTGATGTCCTGGTAGCCCAGCCGGATGTCCTTGGTGGCGGGCACCACGCTCAGCCCGGCAGCGGCTGCTGCGTCTCCTGCTGCCATCTAGATCACGCTCCTCATGCCGCCGTGTACGTGGACCAGGTGACCCCGGTGGCGACCGAGGACCAGGACGTGCCCGCGCGGGTGAAGACCCAGGCGGTGGGTGGGGTGTCGACCAGGTCCCGGGACGCCACGTCCATCTCGTCCTCGGGCAGAGCCCAGGCCACCGAGGTGATCAGGCCGGTCTGAATCGGCATGGCGTCGGTGTCGACGGTCACCGTGAAGCCCGGGGTGACGTCGTAGCGGCTGACCGCCCGCGCGTCGACCACCCGACCCCGCCCCTTGTAGAAGGACAGGGCACGTGCCGCCGCACCGGCACCGGGGTAGGCGGTGGACTTCTCGATCCGAAGGGCCCGGCTGGAGGTGCCGTCCCCGGCGGTGTCGTAGGCCACGTGCCGCACGTTGGCCGCGTCCACCCAGTCGTACTTGACGACCACGGCGTCATACCAGGAGGCGTCACGGGCCAAGGTGTCCGTGGCCCGGGTCAGGTACGGGGTCAGCGTGACGCCACCAGACGAGCCGTCCGCCTCGGGCTCCAGGTGCCAGATCCGTGCCTCGTCGCAGTACAGCCGCAGCCCCACCGCCGTGGCCAGACCGTTAGCGAAGTCCCACACGCTGGTCCCCGGCTGCCACGTCGTGGCGTCCGCCAGGACCGTGCCGTCCGCCGCGCCAGTAGCCAGCACCGCACCGATCCGGGACAGCGCCGTGCCGACCGCCGACCGCACGCTGGTCGTGCCCAACGCCAGCGGCGCGGTGGCCAGCAGCGCAACGTCCCCGGCCAGCGCCTCGTCGGAGGCCAGGGACAACGTCATCTCTCCCGAGACCGGGTCCACCGAGCGGGACCGCAGCGCCAGGTCCAGCCGCCGGAACGTGGACGGCAGCATTCCCACGCCGTTGTACGGGTGGCCGTAGTCGGCGCTGAGCGTCAGGACCTGCTTGCCGCTGTACTTGGTCGTCAGGGCTGCCAGCGTCTGACCGGTGTAGGCCGTGGTCAGCGCGGACAACGGCTCTCCGTCCCCGTAGCGCTGCATGAGCAGCAGCCGCACCCGCACACCAGCCCGTGGGTCGATCTGCGCCAGCACGCTCTCGTCCGGCGCGGCACACGTCAGCGTGGCGCTGGCGTATGGATACCGGGACTCGTCCAGGGCCACCTCCGCCCGCTTGATGTCCAGCGCCAGGGCTGGTGACTGCACGGCGGCCGTGAGCGTGTGGGCGGAGATCATGCCTTGACCTCCTCGTAGGGCACCGTGACGGTCCAGGACGTCATGGCCTGGGCGTCCAGCGAGGACCGCACGGTCCCGGCCACCACGAAGGTCATGGCCGACGACGTCACGTCACTGGAGGCCGCGGTGAACGTCCCGGTCTTGGTCAGAAGCGTCAGAGCGGCAGAGGCCTGCGCCTCGGTGGCGTAGAACAGGGCCAGGTCGCCCGAGCGCATCCCAGCCGGGTGCAACGTGTAGTCCGGGTCGCCCCGCCCGATGATCTGATGCACCGTCGTCGGCACGTCCACCGAGGTCTCGTAGCCCAGCACGAGGGTGGGCGTGGTGTAGCCAGCGGACTGCACGTGCGTGATCGTCGTGGCCATCAGTACCTCAGCCCCCCGGCCATGCCCTCGCCCCGGTTCACCAGCACGTCCACCCGGACCTGGCGGTTGCGGATGAAGTCGTTCAGCGCCTGCTTGGCCTGGGAGTCGTCCAGCACGACCTTGGTGGTGACGGTGCCCCGGATGTTGTCGTAGCCCTGGTCGATGGCCTGGGCAGCGGCCACGCTCCGGCTGGAGGCGTCCTCAGCGGCCATGGCGTAGGCCCCGGCGGCCGCGCTGGCCCGGTCCAACTTGTCGCGGGAGTTGTCCAGCAGGCCCTGGGCGATCTCCAGGTCCTTGGCCTCCTGGGCGTTCTTCACGGCCCGCTGGTCGTACTTCTCGTTTCCGTAGCCGACCTGCTGCGTGAGGGCTACCTCCTTGTCGGCCAGGTTCTGCTTGGCCTCGGCCAGCCCTGCCGCCATCTCGCGCTGGGCCTGCATGTCCCCGTTGACCGCCCGCAGCGCGGTGGACTGGCTCACCCCGGCAGCCTCAGCGGCCACCTTGACCTGGTCCCACAACTTGGGGTCCAGGACGGTGTCCTTCACGCCCTGCTGGATGATCGCCTCAGACAGGTAGTCCTGCCCCGATGCGGTCATGTCGGAGAACATGTCCTCCACGGTCTGCTTGGTCTCAGCGGCCTGCTCCTGCCAGCCCTTGAACGCCAGACCGGCCAGTCCTGCGATGGCGGCAGCGGCCAGGCCGATCGGACCGCCCATCGTCGCCAGGCCGCCGAAGGTGCCCTGGACGAGGTCGGCCACGCTGGTCATGTCGCCCTGGAATGACGACGAGACCTCGGAGAGGTTGGCCAGGGCCTCGCCCTTGAACTCCTTGACCGACTCCCCCGCCTTGCCGGTCCCGGCGTGCGTCTCGCGGTCGATGGTGTCCCCGGCGGACTTGGCCTCCGCCTTCACCTTGTCGAACGCCGTGGAGAACTTGTCCTCCAGGTCGTTGGCGTTCTTCTTGCCCGAGGAACCGATGTCCTCCAGGGCGTTCTTGGTCGTGGTGGAGGTCTTCTTGGCCTCGTCGGCCACGTCCTGCAGGGAGGTCTCAGTAGCGCGGGCGGAGTCCTTGGAGGAGGTCTCGACGTCGTCCAGGGAGTCGATCACCTTGTCCAGCGAGTCGGTGACCTTCTTGCCCTCGCGGACGACCCCGGAGGCATCAGCCGCAATCGGGATGTTCACACCGGCCATGGCTCAGTCCCTCCCCTCGGCTGCCTGGTGCACGGCCCGCACGACGGTCTGCACCCAGAGGGCAGCCATGCGCGGGGCGACCTTGGCCAGCGCCGGGTAGGCCACCCGGCCCGTGCGGTAGCGCGGGGGCATCTGCTTCATGGTGTTGCGAGTCACCTTGTGCGTCCCCCCGTTCTTGGACTTGCGCGTGTAGGTGGTCCGTCGGTAGCCCTCGGAGCCGAACTCCCAGCCCGCCCAGTCGGTGGCTGGACGCAGCCGCCCGCCAATGGCCTTGCGCGACTGCGCCGCCTGGACGACCGGCGGGTTTCCTGCCTTCACCCGGACCCCGGCCCCGATGACGAGCGAGTCCATCGGGGTCCGGAGCCGGGCGTTGATCTCCTGCTGCCAGACAGGACCGAGCACGGCCCGGGTCTGGGCGTTGATGTCGCGCTTCAGCGTCTTGTCCAGACGGGTGAAGGCCAGGACCACGGCCTTCAACTCGTCGTGGTTGCGGACGCTGAGCGTGAAGGGCATGTCAGGCGACGACCGGCTTGCCGGTGACCCCGAGGGTGACCGAGGCGGTGGCCACCTGGTTGACGGTGCCGCCGATGGCCCCGGGGGTGATGACCAGGGTGGCCGTCACGGTCGGGGTGCCCGCAGACTTGGGCTTGAAGGTGCACAGCACCTGCTCGCCCTCGTGGTCGTGGAGGTAGTGGCTCAGCGAGTTGGCCGTGTCCCAGTCCTGCGCGTAGGACAGCCCGCACTCCCACGTGGCCGTGGTGACGTCTGTGAAGGTGTTGTTGCCCAGCCCGGTCCAGGTGACCGTGGACGACTTGGGCGTGAAGGTGACCGAGTCCACCGACTTGGAGAACTCGAATCCCGTGTCCGTCGGCCCGATGAGCAGGCTGACGTTCTTCAGCACGAAGGGAGCCGGGGTGACCGGTACGACTGCCATGACTTACTCCTTGGTCTCGTACCAGGCCACGTCGACCCGGTAGCAGGGGTACGTGTCGGCGTAGACCGAGGCCTGCGCCTTCATCCAGGTGGCGGTGTTGTGGGTGTCGATGACGGCCAGCACCTGGTCCAGCGCCGCCTCCAGATCCGCCTCCCCGCCGGTCTGCTTGGGGGTCAGCACGAGCACCTGGCACGTGACCTTGACCCGCTCCGGCCCCGGGTCCGGCTCCAGCGTCTCGATGTAGGTCATGACGGTGGTCCGGGAGATCGTCGGGTCCAGCGCCCGGTCGTAGAAGGTCCACGTGGTCGGCAGGTGCGCCTGCAGGTACGCAGCCAGATCGGTGCGCGTGCTCATGTCAGATCGCCTTGACCGTGCCCTTGACGGGCCGCAGCAGGGACCGGACCGCCTTGTCCATCGGGCGACCGGTGACCGTGAACGCGTCGGAGCCGAGGTTGTCCCCGGACCCGGCCACCGAGGCCCGCCAGTTGGCCCGCGCCTGCATGACGCACGCCTGCCGGTACCGGGCCGGGATGGTGGCGGGCAGCGGCTTGGGCGCGTAGGCCTCGCACTGCTCCTGCGCCGCCCCCAGCAGGTCGGTGGTCGTGGCAGCCGAAGGAGCGTCCGGCCACAGGTCGATCAGCAGATCGTCGGTGAAGGCGACCCATGCACTCATGACCGGACGCTCCCTTCAGTGGTGGGCGGAGATCAGACCGAGGCGACCAGCGCCAGCGACGCCGCGTCGTTGATCAACTCGGCGTGGTAGCCGAAGACGCCGCGCTCCGCGCCGCCCTGGCTGATGTTGACCGCGTCCACCCGGACCGGGCTGCCCGGCAACTCGTACTGGGTGGCACCCGTGCGGGCACCCACCAGGACCTTGCCGGTCATCGGGGCCACCGAGGAGGGCACGATCTTGAAGCCCGCCAGCGTCCCCTCCTGCAGGCCCAGGGCCGCGTTCAGGAAGGCGATCACGTCGTCCGCCCGGGTCAGGAGCAGGCCCCGGTACAGGTCGCTGCCGACGATGGCGAACGAGGGCAGGTCGCGCTCCGCGTTGATGACCGAGATCGCCCCGTCCACGATGTACGCCGCTGCCGTCGAGACACCCGCCGGGACCGCACCGGCCACCACGGGCGTGGCCCCCGCGATCAGCGCGTCACGGGCCTTGGCGTCCGCCTTGCGCTCGTAGTCGTTCGTGACCTCGCGGAAGTACGCGGCCCAGAACTCCGCCGACGGGAAGTCGAGGAAGGCCCGGTCCACGCTGCCCGCACCCGCGATGCGCGCGGCGTCGAGGGTGACCGACTCGGTCTTGACCTCGGTGGAGGTGGGCTCGGCGGGGTAGCCCGCGTAGTCGCCCACCGTCGGGGTCTTGCCCGCGACGAAACGCCAGCCGACGGCCTTCAGGGCGGTCAGCGAGCCGGACTGGATCAGCGGGCTGAACTTCCGCTGGTAGGTGCGGCTGGAGTAGATCTCCCCCAGCCAGGCCTGCTGCTGGGTCGGCAGGAGGTCGGCGGCGACGGCCTGGTCCAGCGCGGCCAGCAGGGTGCGCTTGTCGGCGTTGGAGTCGGCCAGGGCGGCGAAGAGGCTGTTGCCCTTGGCCTTGGTCGGGTTGGTGTTCTTCAGGCTGGACGGGATCCCAGCCGTCAGAGGAGCGGTCTCCTCGGCCTCCACCTCGGTGGCGGCGTCGTTCTCGGCCACAGCGGCCTCACTCTCTGCCGCACCAGCGGCGTCGTCCGAGGGCTGCTCGTCCTCGGGGGTCTCGGTCTCGGGCAGGTCGCCCGCGTCGGCGGCGACCATCTGCGCCGAAGGAAAGGCCGGCTGGGTTACGAAGCCCGCGCCGGTGAGGGTGCCGCCCATGAGCGCACCGCCCCGGATGACCGGGTTGGCGATCTCCACGCTGATCCCGGTGCGCAGACCGGACTTGGCCTCCGCCAGCAGGTCATTGCCTGCCGTGGTCTGGGCCACGTCGACCGACGCCATGAGGCCGGTGGGCGTCTCGGTGGCCGTCATCCAGGCCACGGGGCGGGTCGGGTCGTGCTCCAGGTTGGCCACCACCGGGTGGTCCGGGAGCGTGAGCGTCCCGGCGCTGGCGGTGACCAGGCCCTGGTTGGTCCGGCCCGCCTCCCCGAAGGGCAGCAGCCGGTAGTTCAGGGTCCGGTCGGTGCCGCCGTCAGCGGCCACCAGCGTCCCGTAGGCGGTCAGGTTGGTCATCAGTCCTCCGTCACAGCGGGAGTGCCGGTCTCGTCGGTCTGCAGGTGCGACAGGTCCAGGACGCAGCGCTGGCCCCGGGGCAGGACGTCGTCCATGGACAGCCGGGCCTCGATCACTGCCGCTCGGGCTCGCAGCCGCTCGTTGAACAGGGGGCGTGCCCCGCTCTTGGTCTCGTAGGTGAGGCTCGCGGCCACGGCAGAGGCGTCGAGCATCGAGGCGGGCACACCGGTCAGCCGGGCAATATCGAGAACCGAGGCATTGCGGCCCTGCTCGTAGAGGCTGACCGGGACCTCCCCGCCCTGGACGACGTCGATGCCGTACGGCAGGAGGCTGACGGCCCCGGTCTTGGACTGGCGGGCCTTGGTGAAGCCGTCGACCAGGTCCTGCTGCTCGTTGTCGTCCGGGTTCTCGGTGCCGTTCGTGAGGTTCAGCGACTGGTCGACGACCTTCAGCGTGGTGTGGGCCTGGGGAACGCGGACCCGGCGGGCCACCTCGTCCTGCAGGTCCAGGGCCGCGCGCATCGAGACGTTGCCGGTGAGCAACAAGCCCTCGTCCCAGCCGACGAAGACGACGAAGTCGTCACGCTTGGCGGGCTGGCCGTCGACCAGAAGCACGCCCTCGGCGGAGAACGTCCAGCGGTTGGGGGTCACGCGGACGGCGTCCCCGATGGCCCGGTTCGAGCCGCGCGAGACCTGCCACACCGAGTAGCCGCCGAAGAACAGGTCGTCCACGGTCCAGAGCAGCCGCAGCAGCGGCGGGAGGTCGGAGTCTGTCCGGTACATCCAGGCCGGGGTGGTGACCTCCAGGTCCGCCTTGAACGCCTTCAGCACGCCCTGGGCCAGCCCGGTGCAGATCAGGTTGCGCGCCGCCACGACGGCGGGCACGCGCATCGCCTGCTCACGGGTGACCGGGGTGTCGATGAGGCCCAGCCAGTCCGCCGCCATGATCGAGGTGGCCATGGCCGGAGACCAGGGAGACGAGAGGTAGGCGTTGGTGCCCGGCTGAAGGGACGGTGCAGCGGCCAGCGACGGCCACAGCCCGAGGAATCCCACGGCTGTTATTCTGTCACGCTTCCGTCACAGAACACCAGAGCGGTGGGTCGTTTTTGTGACACGAGTCACGCAGATGTCGTTATCCCGATCCGCTGCCGCTCAGGCCGGGAGTCGTAGGCCCACAACGCCAGCAGGGCGGACACCAACGGACTGATGTCGACCCCCGAGCGCTTGCGCCCGAAGAGCCGCCCGCCCTCCACCTCGCGCCAGCACGCGCCGCCCACGGCGGTCTCCATGTCCGGCTGCGCCTGGTGGACCGGCAGGTTGCTGACGAACGTCTGGCACGCCCCCTGCAGATTCTTGAATCCCGGGCTGGTCACCGGCACCAACGGGCGCATCCGGCTCAGCGCCTCGATCACAGGCAGGTTGGCCCCGATGCCGTCCACCACGACACTGGGAAGCCGGTACTTGCGGGCGATGGTCCGCACCTCGGTGGGCACCCAGTTGACGCCGGACCGGTAGGCCAGCAGCGCCACGTGCGGGATGCCGTCCACGCGCCAGGCCGCACTGATCGCGGCAGCCGACCCGTCAGGCGCACAGTCGGCAGCCAGCCCGAAGTGGTCCGGCAGCGCCAGGGCGGGCACCTCACGGGCCTGCCAGTCGACGAGCGGAATGGCGGTCACGGTGGAGTCCAGCGGCCAGCGGCACAGGTACTCCCGGGAGAAGGCCACCGCGCCCATCGCCTTGAACCGCTTCTCCAGCACTGCCATCGGTGTGAGTCCCGAGGCGGGCCCGGGGTGCACGCGCCGCCAGACCTTGCGGTCCTCGGCATCCTCGGCATCGAGAATCGAGAAGTCCACGATGCCCAGGTCCTTGTCGACGTGGTTGCGCCCAGCCTCCAGCAGGTCCCAGAAGTACCCGGCCCGAACCCTGCCCGGCGTCCCGGCCACGATCATCTGCGCCAGCGGTCCCCGGGTGTCCTGCAGCGGGCGGACCGCGTCCATGAAGTCCTTGCCCTTGACGGGGTCGTGCTCCCCCGCCTCGTCGATGACGATGTCATCGGCTGCCGCTGAGCGGATCGCCCCGGCCTCGGGAGGCACCACCCAGATGGAGGACCGGTTGGGGAACTCCAGCCGCTCGCGCCCACCGTTGCGGAACAGGACCGGCAGGGTCGACCCCGAGCGCGCCTCCCGGCTCTCCACCGCGTTGCCCGCTGCGAGCATGGCCGTGGCGTGCTCGATGAGGATGCGGCTGGCCACGTTGCCGGACTGCGCCGTGGTCACGCACCGGTACCCCGGGCGGGTGGCAGCCCGGCCCAGGATGGTGGCCCAGACGCTCGTCGTCTTGGTGCTCCGGCGCGGCATCTGCACCACGACATCCTGGAAGCGGACCCCGTCCCCCTTGCGCGCCTCCAGCACCTTGGCGACCGTCTCGCCCTGAGGCAGCAGCGGCAGACCGAGGAGCCCGGCCCCGATGTGCGCCGTGGTGATGTCCACGTTGCCGGTGCGACTCAGGTAGGTCGGCCTGGCCATCTATCTGACTCCAACTCTCGTTCTGTCAGCATCCACACACCGGGGGAGCGGACGGCGGGCGTGGACTGTCGGGGTCGGTCTCAAAAACGTCACGCTTGCGTTACAGGATAGGTCTACCACTTGACCAGACGCTGGTCGGTCGCCTTGTTGGCTGACCGTCGGGCGTTGGTGATGGCCGCTCCCCTGCGTCCCCCGGCTCGCAGGTTGCAGCGTGGGCACTCGGCTGCCACGTCCAGGTCACTGCCCCCGTCCATGCGGTCGGTGACGTGGCCCGCGTGCCAGGGGTCCTGGTCGAGGTCCAGATCGCAGCCGCAGCGCTGGCACTGCTGGAAGCGACCCCGGCGGCGCACCAGGGCACGGGCTGCCCTGACCTTGCCGCCCGACCAGGACTTGGTCACGGCTTGGGGTAGCGCGCCATGCAGGCGGGCCCCGCCACCTCGGTGGTGTGGTGCATGACGTTGACCTGCGTGTCGAGGCAGGAGCAGAACTTCTCGGCCCAGGAGATGGGCTGGCCGTCCTTCTCAGCCGACCCGATGCAGTTGGCCATCCACAGGGCGCTGGCCTTCTCAGCGGTGAGGGTGGGTGTGGTGGCGGGCACGGGTTTGCCGCATCCCGCCAGCAGCAGGGTGGCCATGAGAATCATGATTCCCAGGCGCTTCATCGGTTGCTCTGCTCCTTCTTCACGATCTTGTCGATCTCAGCGAGGGTAGCGGCGATGCGGTCAGCCATGGTGTTCATGGCCTCCTCGTCTGCCTTCAGGTCTGCCAGGTACTGCTCGATGTCCATGCCCGTACTATCGGCCGCTTTCGAGAAGTCGTGTCAGGCCACCCAGGCGAGAGCGTCGATCTGAGCGAACGCCTCAGCCAGCAGGTCGTCACTCCCTGTATCCCTGGGCCTAGCGATAACAGGCGGGAGCGTGTCCAGCATCTCGTCCATCTGCTCCAGCAGGGCGTCGAAGGATGTATCACTGGGCTCAGCGCTAGCCCTATCAATGCCTAGCAGGGCTGTATCACTGGGCTCAGCGCTAAGGGGTGTGTCATCCCATAGCGCAATGCGGCGTGTGTCGGGGTCGATGTGCGCAACCAGGTACGAATCCACCTTGATGGCGTCCCTGCGCAGGCGCGCGATGGTGGCAGTAGAGCAACCCAGCACCATTGCCTGGTCCCTCTTGGACAGGTGAGCCACCTCGTGCAGGTCGTCCAGGTCAGCGGCACGCTGCCAGGGGCGAGATCCCGGGTGCCGGTATAGGAACGCCTCCGCTCCCTTGACCGCACGGGCCCGCTGATCAGGGGCGTAGTCCGGGTTCCAAGAATCATGAATCCTGGCTGCAGCGTCCCGCACGGTGGCGCGGATCTCTGCCGGACGCATCTCCCGGCGCATCTCGTGCACCGAACGGTTCTTGGTGAAGTCGATCTGCAGCCGGTGCGCCTTGGGAGCCACGATCTGCCAGAGAAGGTCGTAGATGACCTGCTCCGCAGGCGCGGCGCTCAGAGGGGCGTTCCCGGCCTTCAGAAGGGCCTTCTGCTGGTCATTCAGCAGGGTGTAGCCGATGCGGGTGCAGTAGTTGAAGAGGGCCATTGCAGTGTTGGCGCTTCTCCCGAGAGACGGGAACCTGTAGCCTGAGGTCATCGCTGGATCTCCACTATCTGGCGGTCATGCCCCCGGACGTTCGCCGCGTCGCGGGGGTTTCCAATGCCCCTCACACTAGCCCCTCTTATCTCCCTGGTGGTAGCCCTCCAGGAATGGATACAAATGCAACCTGAGGGGCCGCCGCCTTAAGTGAGTCTGAGGTGCTGCTCAGAGGCTCCAGAGGGCCCTCATACCAACTATAACGGGACTAACTACGGCTCAGTGATACACCCTCTCCAAGACCCCAGACACCTATAAGGCCTCGGCCTCAGATGGTGCAATCAGGCGCTCTTTCCGCCGCTGCCTGTAGGCCCGATCCGCCCTCGCCTTGGCTGCCTTGCCCTTGGCCGTCTTGGCGTAGCGGGTCCACGACTCCCGGGACTGCTCCAGGTGGCTGTCCCGGTAGCGCTGCTGCGCCGCCCGGTGCAGGGCCCGCTTGCGCGCCAGCCCCATGCGGGCAGCCCGCAGGAGCAGGGCGGCGTGTCGCTGTTCGTCCGTGAGCAGCGCGGCCTGCTCCGCGATGGCCAGCGAGTAGCCGGAGTCAGCAGCAAACGCCGCTCGTGCCCGAGCCACCAGGGCCCGCTGCTCGTCGGTGAGTGTGAAGGCGGGCCCGCTGGCCTGTACCACAGGCATGGATGAACTTCCCGCCTTCTCTGACGAGACCCTCACGCGGCTGCGCTCCCTGCTGCTGCCGTACGCCATGACGTCCGTACCGACGCAAGGTCGGCGTACGGCTGACCCGGCTGCCAGCCCTTCGGACGACCCCGACGACCCGGCATGACCTCGATCTGCAGCAGCAGGTCCATCACCGCGCGCTGGACGTCCAGCGGAGCGGCCAGGAATGCGGTACGGGGCTCAGGAGCGGCCATCAGAGCCTCCAGAGGCCTGTGCTGGATCGACCGCCGCAGGGACTCCTCCAAGGCGCTCAGGCGGGCACGCAGGCCCTCAGAGGCCCTGGTCATCTGATCGAGGCTGATGGCGTCCCTGGCGTAGGCGTCCGCGAGGTCAGCCAGCCGGGAACGGACCTGCTCCGCCTCGGCGCGGGTAGCCGCCGTGGTGTCCCCCGGGGGCGTGTAGAGCAGGTCCGCCAGGTCCGGCTGCGCCAGTCGGTCGGCCACCAGCGCCCGCACGTGCCGGTCCAGCGCACTAGCGTCCCGGGCCACGTGCCGACCTTCACACGTGTAACTCAGCCGCCGTCGGGAGCCTCGGTGCGCCTTTAGAGGCTCCCTACAAATGGCGCACGTGGCCACTCCGGACAGCAGGTGCCGCAGGTCCGGCGTGGTCGTGGTCTTGCGGCTCGGGTCCGTGAGGACGGCCACCACACTGGTCCAGGTCTCCTCGTCCAGGATCGGCTCCCAGGACGCCTTCCCGATGACCTTGCGCTGGTGCTCCATCAGGCCCGCGTTGCGGGGTCGCAGCAGCAGCCTGCGCAGCGCCACGGCGTCTACCGGGGCCTGCACCTTGGACGTGCCCACCAGGGCCATCTCGGCTGCCAGAGCCCGCAGGGAACGGCCCTGGAGCACTCCCTGGGCCGCTGTGCGCAGCGCGTCGGCCTCGGTGGGCCTGATCGTCACACCGTCGGCCTCGTAGCCGAAGGGACGGCGTCCGCCCAGCCAGGTACCGGACTGCGCCGCCTGGGACTTGGCTCGGGCCATGCGCTCCCGGGCGTGGTCGATCTCGTGTTCGGCCACCGCGCCGACGAGCCGGGCCGTCAGCAGGCCACTAGGGCTGGCTAGGTCGAGGGGCCCAGCGGTGACGGTCTGCACGGTGGTTCCTGTGGCCTTCGCCATGTCGATGAAGGTGGCTAGTTCCGCCGTACGGCGGTGCAGCCGGTCGGTGTGCCAGCACAGCACCACAGTGCCCTTGTGGGCTCGCAGGTCGCTGCACATGGCCTCGTAGCCGGGTCGCCGTCGACCGCTGTACGCCGATAGGTCGTTGTCGCTGAAGACCCCGGCCACCTCCAGGCCCAGCCGGGAGGCCAGGGACCGGCAGTCCTCTTCCTGCCTGTCGACCCCCAGCCCTGCCCCGGCTCGGTCCCGGGAGATCCTGACGTAGATGACCCCGCGCTGCATGACCGTCTCCATGTCCGTGATACAGACGTAAGACGGCCATTGCGCAGCGTCGCCAGGTCGAAGCCCGAGCCGGCCTTGGGCAGCGTGGCCGGTGAGAGGTTGACGGTGATGCGCCGGTTCGGCCACACGAGACCGCTCGAGGTCACGGCGGCCCGGACCCGGTCCCTCGCCTCGGCCAGTGCGGCGTCCGGCAGCCCCACGAGCGAGAACGCGGGCAACGACGGCGCGAGGTGCGCCTCCACCTCGACGAGATGACCGGACAGGCCCAGCAGGCTCACCGCCCGGGTGCGACCGAGCGTCACTCAGACCACCGCCACGAGGTGCTCGACCGTGGCGGCGCCACGGGACGGGAGCGTCACGGCGATGACGTCGATGCGGACGGATGCGGCGTGCACGTCGTGCGCGTCCAGCCAGGCGGCCGTCAGGCGACGCAGGCGCGCGAGCTTGGCCCCGGTCACGGCCTCCGCCGGCGAGCCGAAGCGGTCCGAACGACGAGTCTTCACCTCGACCGCCACCAGCTCCCGTCCGTCGAGGCAGACGACGTCGAGCTCGCCGACCGCGCAGCGCCAGTTGCGGTCGAGCACCGTCCACCCCGCGGCCTGCACGTGCGCCACCGCCACGTCCTCGCCGTAGCGACCCACCGCGTCCTTGGCTCGCACCGAGCACCACCTCCCGGCGCAGCGTGCTGCGCAGCCGACCAGCGGTGCACGACCGCGGTGCAGCACCGGGTCCACAGGCACGATCGCCGCGGGCTGGGGGCGGCTCGGACGGGACGACTCCGTCCGTCGGCACCCTGAGCGCCCGCCAGGACCGCACGGGGTCGTCTGACGAGCGTGGCGCGTCCCTTGCGCGATGCGGTCTACCGGTGCGCGACGACCGCGCCGGTCACCGCGTGAACGGCGAGCTGCCCCCGAGGTCGAGCTCCGGCTTGGCGAGCTCCTCGACGTTGACGTCCTTGAAGGTGACCACGCGCACCGACTTCACGAAGCGAGCCGAGCGGTAGACGTCCCACACCCAGGCGTCGGCGAGCGTCAGCTCGAAGTAGACCTCACCCGCCGCCGAGCGCACCTGGAGGTCGACCTGGTTGGCGAGGTAGAAGCGCCGCTCCGTCTCCACCACGTAGGAGAACAGCCCGACGACGTCTCGGTACTCGCGGTAGAGCGCCAGCTCGGCGTCCGTCTCGTAGTTCTCCAGGTCCTCGGCGCTCACCGCTCCATCATCCCCCTGCCCCGGCGGGGTCGGCGCCAGTGCCGGTGGCGACCAGGCCGTGGACGAGCGGCGCGAGGACCTCCTGGGCACCGCCGGCCACCACCTCGCCCGGGTCCTCGTCGTCGCGCTCGTCGTCCTCGCCCGTGGCCAGCGCGGCGAGCAGCGCGGCGTCGTCCGTGCCGGTGCCGGGCAGCCGCCAGGAACGGCGGTGCAGGTCGCAGGGACCCCACGTGCGCAGGGCGGCGATGTGCTCGGGGGACGCGTAGCCCTTGTTCTCGTGCCAGCCGTACTCCGGGTGACCGGCCGCCAGCTCCACCATCAGGGCGTCGCGCTCGCACTTCGCCAGCACGCTGGCCGCGGCGACGCTGGCACAGGTGCGGTCGGCCTTCACGCGCGTGAGGACACGCGGCAGCGGGCTCACGGGCTCGTCGTCGAACGAGAAGAGGTCCGGCTGGGGTGCCGTGAGCCAGTCGTGCGAACCGTCGAGCAGCACCACGTCCACCGGTCCGCACACGGACACGGCCTCCGCCAACGCCCGTATACCGGCGAGGCGGAGGGCCGCGATGATGCCGAGCTGGTCGATCTCCACCGAGCTGGCGTGGCCGACGGCCCTGGCGACCCCCCACCGGCGTAGGGCGGGGACGAGGGCGGTCCGGGCGAGCGGGGTGAGCAGCTTGGAGTCCGCGACGCCCTGCGGCGCGGAGCGCGTCGTCGCGGCGACGACCACGACCCCGACGCTCACCGGACCGGCCAGCGAGCCTCGCCCGACCTCGTCCATCCCGGCCACGAGCGTGGCACCGTCACGCAGCAGGCCACGCTCGTGGCGCAGGTGCGGCGTCGGGCGACCCGGCCGGGCCGCTCCGGGGACCACCGGCGGTGTCACGGGTTGGGGACGCCGGCGAACGTGGCCGACGGGTTGTGCAGCACGGTGACGCGCTGCAGCGGCCAGACGATGACGAAGGCGACGCCCACCACGTTCGCCTCGGGGACGGAGCCACCTCCCGGGTTCCCCTGGTGGTAGCGCGAGTCCGACGAGTGGTCACGGTTGTCGCCCATCACCCACAGGGAGCTCGGCGGGACGACGACGTCGAACGCCATGCTGCTCGGCTGGGACCCGGGCGCGACGTACGGCTCCTTGAGGGCGACGCCGTTCACCATCACCGGCGCGCCGTTGCCCGCGCTGGTCACGTGGTCCCCTGGCAGGCCGATCACCCGCTTGACCAGGTGCTCGCCGGCGTCGACGGGCAGCAGACCCACCCAGGTGAGCACGTCGTTCACCGTGCGCTGCCAACCGGAACGGGTCACGACCGGCTGGCTCTCCAACCAGCCCCCCGGGTCCTTGAAGACCACGATGTCCCCGCGGTGCAGGCTCAGCGGCCCGGGGACGAGCTTGCTGACGAGGATGCGGTCGTTCTCGATCAACGTCTCGTGCATCGACGGCGACGGGATGTAGAACGCCTGCACCAGGAACGTCTTGACCAGCAGGGACAGCACCAGCGCGCTGGCGAGGATCACCACGGTCTCGCGCAGCCAGGCGAACGCCCCGCCACGGTGCGGCGCCGGTGCCCGTCGCTGACGGCGGGACGGGACCACCTCGTCGCGCGGCAGACGAGACTCCGCGCGGTCCGTGGCGGGCGGCACGGCCTCGTGGTCTGCCGGGGGGATCGACGGCGGGACGGGAGCGGGCGTCGTGGACCAGGGCCTGCCCTGGGCCGGCTGCGGGCTGTCGGATCGCCAGTCGGTCACCCGCACAGCGTCGCACGCCCAGCCATGGGACGCGGCCACACACCGCACCACCGCGTCGCCGGCGGTGAACGCACGGACGGACGGCCCCGCCGTGCGGGAACCGTCCGTCCGAGAGAAGCAGGAGCTGCTGGTCAGCCCTTGGCCGGGACCGTCTCGCGCTTCTCCTTGATCTTCGCCTTCTTGCCGCGCAGCGAGCGCAGGTAGTACAGCTTCGCCCGGCGGACGTCACCGCGGGTGACGACCTCGACCGTGTCGATCGCCGGCGTGTGCAGCGGGAACGTCCGCTCGACGCCGACGCCGAAGCTGATCTTGCGGACCGTGAAGGTCTCACGGACGCCGCTGCCCTGGCGGCCGATGACGACGCCCTGGAACGCCTGGATGCGGGAGCGGTTGCCCTCGACGACCTTGACGTTGACCTTGACGGTGTCGCCCGGGCGGAAGTCCGGGACGTCGGTGCGCAGCGAGGCTGCGTCGACGATGTCCAGCGTGTGCATGGTGGTGTCGCTTCCCCGCCCTGCCGCAGGTCAGGAACGATGCTGGGCGGACCTCGCCGACCGCACGAGGCGGGTCGGGGCGGTGCACCCGATGAACGAGTGGTCCGGCGTCGCCGGGCCCGAGACGAGCACGGGACCGGGCGTCCTGGCGGTCTCCCCTGCGGCAGAGGACACGACCGACGCGCGCCGGTCCGCAAGTCTGCCACACAGCGGCACGGGCGGGGAATCCGGTCGCCCCGCCAGCGGCCTGCCGGCGGGGGGCGGCTCAGCGACTCTCGTCGACCGGCCCCACCGGTAGCCGCTGCAGGCGTCCCTCGGCCACGACCCACCCGAGGGCGGCGAGCAGGGCGCGGTCCGCACGGTCGAGATCCGCGGGGTCGAGCGCGGCGAGCAGGTCCGGCCGGCGCTCCGCCGTGCGCTCCAGCGACCGGTCCCGGCGCCACCGGCGCACCCGGCCGTGATGGCCGGACAGCAGCACGGGCGGCACCTCCAGGTCGGCCCACACCGGCGGCTTGGTGTAGACGGGGTACTCGAGCAGACCCGAGGACCCGTGCGACTCCTCGACCAGGGACTCCGGGTTGCCCAGCACCCCCGGCACCAGGCGGGCCGTCGCCTCGACGATCGCCAGCGCGGCGACCTCCCCGCCGTTGAGCACGTAGTCGCCGAGCGACACCTCGCTGACCGGACCGCGCGAGCGGTAGTGCTCCATCACGCGGGCGTCGATGCCCTCGTACCGGCCGCACGCGATCACGAGGTGCGGCTCGGTGGCGAACGCCTCCGCCGTGCGCTGCGTGAACGGCACGCCCGAGGGGGTCGGCACGACGAGGTGCCCGTCGGCACCGAGCACGTCGTCGAGGGCCCGGCCCCACACGTCCGGACGCATCACCATGCCGGCACCACCGCCGAACGGCGTGTCGTCCACGGTCCGGTGCCGGTCGTCCGTCCAGTCCCGCAGGTCGTGGACCCGGACGTCGAGCAGGCCGGAGGTGCGGGCCTTGCCCACCAGCGACACGTCGAGCGCGGACAGGTACTCCGGGAAGATGGTGACGACGTCGATCCGCACGCTGCGCTCAGCCTCGAGGGTCGGTGGGGACGCCGTCCGCGCCCGGTTCGTCGTCGTCCGGCTCGTCGTCGCGGACGACCACGAGGTTGGCCGCGTCCGAGGCGAGCAGACCGCCCGGGGGGTCGAGCACGACGCGACCGCCGGGCACGTCGACCACCGGCACGATCGCCCGCACGAACGGCACGAGGCTCCGGGCGCCGTCGGGCTCCCGGAGCACGAGGAGGTCGTGGGCCGGGCCGCTCTCCAGCCCCACGACCTCGCCGAGCAGCCGGCCGTCGACATGCTCGGCGCGCAGGCCGACCAGCTGGTGCTCGTACCAGGCGTCGTCGTCCTCGTCCGCCTCCTCGGCGTCCACCACGAGGCTCACCCCGCGCAGCGCCTCCGCGGCGGTGCGGTCGGACGCCTCCGCGAACGTGACGAACCAGCGGCCCTGCTGCTCCCGCACGCGGGTGGGCGTCAGCGGCCCGGCGGACGCCGGGTCGGTGCGCAGCTCCCGGCCGACCACGAGGCGGTCGGCCGGGGCATCGGTACGCAGGTCGAGCGAGACCTCACCGCGCAGGCCGTGCGCACGGCCCACCCGGGCGACGGTGAGCAGCACCGTCAGCGGCGGTCGACGTCCACGACGTCGATCCGCACCGCTCCGTCGCGGGACAGCGCCCCGACGACCGTCCGCAGCGCGCGCGCCGTGCGTCCGCCGCGGCCGATGACCCGCCCGAGGTCCTCGGGGTTGACCCGGACCTCGAGCAGCTCACCGCGGCGCAGGCTGGCCGCGCGCACGTGCACGTCGTCCGGATGGTCGACGATCCCCCGGACGAGGTGCTCGAGCGCGTCGGCGAGCATCAGGCCTGCTCGTCCTCGGCCGGTGCCGGAGCGGCGGCCTTGGCGGCGGACGCGTCGGCCTTGACCTTCTCGGCGTCGGCGGCGGCCTTGTCGATGGCGGCCTTCGGGTCGACCTTGCCGGCCTTGGTCTTCAGCGTGCCCTCGGCACCCGGGAGGCCCTTGAACTTCTGCCAGTCACCGGTGACCTTGAGGATGGCCAGCACCTGGTCGGTCGGCTGCGCGCCGACGGTCAGCCAGTGCTGCGCGCGGGCGGAGTCGACCTCGATCAGCGAGGGCTCCTCGGTCGGGTGGTACTTGCCGATCTCCTCGATGACCCGGCCGTCACGGCGGGTGCGGGAGTCGGCGACGACGATGCGGTAGTACGGAGCGCGGATCTTGCCGAAGCGCTTCAGGCGGATCTTGGTGGCCACGAGCGGGGTGTTCTCCTGAGTCTGCGGGGTGACCTCGCCGTGCCGCCCGTGGGGGTGGGGGCACCGGTCCGGCCGAGGGACACGGCGGCGCGCAGGTAGAGGGGCTGCGCATGCCGAGTACAGCGGGCCATTGTGCCAGACGCCTGCGGCAGCGCCCAACCACCCGCTCAGCCGGCCGTGACCAGCTCACCGCGCAGGACGACGGCCCGCGGCGCCGCCAGCACGCGGACGTCCTGACGGGGGTCCGCGGGGTAGACGACGAGGTCCGCCGGTGCACCCTCCTCGAGCCCGGCAGCGCCGAGCCACTCACGCGTGCGCCACGAGGCCGCCGCCACGACCTCGGCCGCCGGCAGCCCGGCCTCGACCAGCGCGGCGGCCTCGTCGGCGATCCGGCCGTGGCCGATGGTGCCGCCCGCGTCGGTGCCGAGCAGGATCGGGACGCCGGCGTCGTGCAGGTCGCGGACCTGGGCGTGCCGGTGGGCGTGCATCGCTCGCATCCGCGCGGCGTACACCGGGTAGCGATGCGCCTGGTCGGCGATCGCCGCGAACCGCTCGACCTGCAGCAGGGTCGCCGTGACGGGGATGCCGGCGGCGGCGATGCGGTCGATCTGCCGTGCGTCGGCGCCCGTCGCGTGCTCGAGGCAGTCGACGCCGGCGTCGAGCAGCGGGTCCAGGGCCTCGGTGGCGAACGTGTGCGCGGTCACGCGGGCACCGGCGGCGTGGGCGGCCGCGATGCCGGCGGACAGCACGTCGTCGGGCCAGAGCGGGCGCAGGTCCCCCGCCGGGCCGAGGTCGCGGTCGATCCAGTCGGCGACGACCTTCACCCAGCCGTCGCCGCGGACCGCCTCCTGAGCCATCGCCGCCGGCAGCTCGTCCGGCGAGCCCAGCTCGCGGGCGTAGTGGCGCAGGTAGCGCTTGGGCAGGGCGAGGTGGTGACCCGCGCGGATCAGCCTCGGCAGGTCGTGGCGCTCGTCCACCCACCGGGTGTCCGCCGGCGACCCCGCGTCCCGGATCAGCAGCACGCCGGAGTCGCGGTCGGCCACGGCCTGCGCCTCGGCGGTCTGCCGGTCGACGGCCCCGTCCGCCCCGAGCCCGATGTGGCAGTGCACGTCGACCAGACCGGGCAGCACCCAGCCCGTGAGGTCCACGGCCGGACCGGACGGCCGCTCGTACGTGATGCGGCCGCCCAGCACCCAGGCCTCCGGCGCCTCGAGCCCGTCGCCGAGCGCCACCGGCCCGCGCAGGTGCAGGACGTCCGCCATGGCCGTCAGCGGCCGAGCAGCCCGTCGAGCCCGGAGGGCAGCTGGACGTCGGAACCGTCGCCGCCCGGTGCCGGCGGACGACCGAGACCGAAGGCGGAGCCCGGCGCCGACGCCGCGGTCGGTCCTGCGGTCGCGCGTTCGGCGGCCGCCCGCTCCTGCAGCGCCCGCTTCGCCGGGTTGCCCGACTTGCCCTTGACCTTGCGCGCGGGAGCCACCGTCCGACCGCGGGACTTCTTGCCGCCCATGCCCGGCAGGTTCCCCATGCCGGGCATCGCGCCCATGCCGCCGCTGCGGGCCATCTGGCGCATCATCTTCTGCGCCGCGTCGAACCGGTCGAGCAGCTGGTTGACGTCCGACGGCTGGGTGCCGGAACCGGCGGCGATGCGCGAGCGGCGGGAGCCGTTGATCACCTTGGGGCTGCGGCGCTCCAGCGGGGTCATCGACTGGATGATCGCCTGGATCCGGTCCACCTCGCGCTCGTCGAACGAGTCGAGCGCCTCGCGCATCTGACCCATGCCGGGCAGCATGCCGAGCATCTTCTTCAGCGGGCCGGCGTTGCGCAGCTGCTGCATCTGGACCAGGAAGTCCTCGAGCGTGAAGTCCTCGCCCGCCGCGAGCTTGCCGGCCATCTTCTCGGCCTGCTCGGCGTCGAACGCCCGCTCCGCCTGCTCGATCAGGGTGAGCACGTCGCCCATGTCGAGGATGCGGGAGGCCATCCGGTCGGGGTGGAACACCTCGAAGTCGGTGAGCTTCTCACCGGTCGAGGCGAAGAGGATGGGTCGCTCGGTGACGCTGGCGATGGACAGGGCCGCACCGCCGCGGGCGTCGCCGTCCAGCTTGGACAGCACCACGCCGGTGAAGCCGACACCGTCGGCGAAGGCGCGGGCCGTGGTGACGGCGTCCTGGCCGATCATCGCGTCGACGACGAACAGCGTCTCGTCCGGCTGCACGGCGTCGCGGATGTCGGCCGCCTGCGCCATCAGCTCGGCGTCGACGCCGAGCCGACCCGCCGTGTCGACGATCACCACGTCGTGCTGGCGGCTGCGCGCGGTGGCGACGCCGTCCCGGGCCACGGCAACCGGGTCGGCGCCGGCCGGGAGCTCGTCGAGGTCCGCAGCGGCCTGGTTGCCGGGGTGCGGCGCGTACACCGGAACCCCGGCACGCTCCCCCACCACCTGCAGCTGGGTGACGGCGTTGGGTCGTTGCAGGTCGGCCGCCACCAGCAGGGGCGTGTGGCCCTGACCCTTCAGCCAGACGGCGAGCTTGCCCGCGAGCGTCGTCTTGCCGGCACCCTGCAGACCCGCGAGCAGGATGACCGTCGGCGGGTTCTTCGCCAGCCGCAGGTTGCGCGTCTGGCCACCGAGGATGGTCACCAGCTCGTCGTTGACGATCTTGACGACCTGCTGCGCCGGGTTCAGCGCGCCGGACACCTCGGCGGACAGCGCGCGCTCGCGCACGGCGGCCGTGAAGGCACGCACGACCGTGACGGCCACGTCGGCGTCGAGCAGGGCGCGACGGATCTCGCGCACCGTGGCGTCGATGTCCGCCTCGGACAGCCTGCCCTTGGTGCGCAGGTTGCGGAACGTCGACGTCAGTCGGTCGGAGAGGGTGGCGAACACCGCGGCAGACCTCGTGGGCTCTCGGGGCTACGGACGGTCCAGGGTACCTGCCAGTGCGCGCTCGGCCCGTGCGACGAGGTCGTCCACCAGCCGCTGGCGCCACGTGGTCCAGGCGGCCGGTCCCGCTGCGGAGGCGTCCGCCTCCGTCAGTACCCGGAGCATGCCGAGCAGGTCCGCGCGGTGGTCCACCGCCGTCAGCAGGCGATGCACCGTGGCCGGGTCGTCCAGGTCCTCGGTGGTCGCCAGCTCGGCGAGCGTCAGATGCTCGCGCACCAACCGGACGACGTCCTCCGCGACCTCCTCCGGGAACCCCATCCGCGTGACGACGGGACCGGCCAGCCGGGCCCCCTCGGCGGAGTGGTCGCCGGCACCCGCGCGCTTGCCGATGTCGTGCAGCAGGGCGGCGAGCAGCAGCGTGTCCGACCCGTCCCCGGCCCGCTCGCGGCCGACCCGCGCGACCGTCTCCACGAGGTGGCGGTCCACGGTGTGCCGGTGGATCGGCGACCGCTGCGGGCGGTTGCGCACCGCGGCCCACTCGGGGATCCAGGTGGTGACCACCCCCGCGAGGTCGAGGGCCTCCCACACCGGCACCTGCGCCGGGCCCGAGCCGAGCAGGCTCAGCAGCGCGGTGCGCGCCGAGCGGGGCCACGGCACCGGGAGCGGCGGGGACGTCTCGAGGCTCGCGACCGTCACGGGGGACAGCACGAGACCGGTGCGGGCGGCCGTCGCGGCTGCGCGCAGCGAGAGCACCGGGTCGTCGGCCGGACGGGCGTCGGCGGCGAGCACCAGCTCGCCGTCGTGCTCGACGAGCCCCTCGGCGATCGTGCGCAGCCGCGGCGGCTGTCGGCGGCCACGCACCAGGAACGGCTTCGGCGCGGGGCGCTGCAGCGCCTGCCGGGCGTTGCGGGCCGTGGTGTCGAGCGCGTAGGAGATCACGCGACCCGCCTCCGCGATGGACGCCAGCAGGTCGTCGCGGTCGTCGAAGCCCACGCGGGCGGCGACCTCGTCCTGGTCCGCCAGGATCAGCCGGTTGGTGTGCCGGCCCGTGACCAGCTGCAGCGTGTCCCGCACGTCGAGCAGGTGCTCGTAGGCGGTGTCGACGGCCCCGTGCGGGCGGTCCGTCAGCCAGGTCGCCGCGAGCGCGGAGAGCACGACCGCGTCCCGGATGCCGCCGCGCGCCTCCTTGAGGTCCGGCTCGATGAGGTAGGCCAGCTCGCCGTGACGTTCCGCACGGTTGCGGGTCGAGGCCAGCAGCTCCGGCAGGCGCCGGCGCGCCGCGGCGCGCCAGTCCTCGAGCAGCGCCGACATCGCCCGGGCCACGACCACGGGGTCGCCGGCGACGTGCCGCAGCTCCAGCAGCCCGACGGCTGCGGGCAGGTCCTTGGACGCCACCTGACGGCACTGCGCGACGGACCGCACGGAGTGGTCGAGCTCCAGCCGGGCGTCCCAGATCGGGTACCAGAGCCGCTCGGCGATGTGCGCCAGGTCCTCCGCCGACCGGCCCCGGCCCTCGTGGACCAGCACCAGGTCCAGGTCGCTGACGGGTGAGGCGTCCCCGCGTCCGATGCTGCCGACCGCGCCGAGCGCCATCCCGGTCGTGTCGAGGCCGGCGGTGGCCGTGTCCCACAGCTCCGCCAGGCGCCGGACCACCAGGTCCGCGACCCGGCGGCGGCGCAGCACACCGTCGGCACCGGGACCCGCCAGCTGCTCGGCCAGGTCCAGACGCTCACGACGCAGGTCCCGCACCGCCAGGTGCGGGACCTGCGTCGGCCCCTGCCCGGCCGCTCCCCCCGAGGGCGGCCGCTCGTCGTTCATCGGCTAGAGCGCATCCGGCCCGTGCTCACCGGTGCGCACCCGGGCGACGTCCTCGACAGGCGTCACCCAGACCTTGCCGTCGCCGATCTTCCCGGTCTGCGCGGCCTGGATGATCACCGTCACCGCCCCGTCGGCGTCCTCGTCCGAGACGAGCACGTCGATCTTGACCTTCGGGACCAGGTCGACGGTGTACTCGGCTCCCCGGTAGACCTCCGTGTGCCCGCGCTGGCGGCCGTAGCCGCTGGCCTCGGTCACCGTGAGCCCGGCCACGCCAGCCGCCTGGAGGGCGGACTTCACGTCGTCCAGCCGATGCGGCTGGATGACCGCCGTCACCAGCTTGGTCATCACTTCACCTCCGTCACGACGCGGGTGGCGCCCAGGGTCTCGTACGCGGACTCGCCGTGCACCGCGAGGTCAATGCCGCCGACCTCGACGTCCTCCGGCAGGCGGATGCCGCCGGCGGCCTTGAGGATCGAGCCGATCACCCAGGTGAGCACGAAGGAGAACACCACGGCGAAGGCTGCCACCAGCACCTGTGTGAGGAGCTGGGTCACGCCGCCGCCGTAGAACAGGCCGTTCTTGGACCCGGTCGGGTACCACGCGCCCTGGTTGTTGGTGGCGAGGAACCCGATCAGCACGGTGCCGGTGATGCCGCCGACCAGGTGGACGCCGACGACGTCGAGCGCGTCGTCGAAGCCGAACTTGTACTTGATGCCGATCGCGACCGCGCAGAGCACGCCGGCGACGGCACCGATGACGATCGCACCCCAGGTGTCGACCGCTGCGGCCGCCGGGGTGATCGCGACCAGACCGGCCACGATGCCCGACGCGGCACCGAGGGAGGTCGCGTGACCGTCCCGGACCTTCTCCGTGGCGAGCCACGCGAGCATCGCGACGCAGGTGGCGAGGAACGTGTTCAGCCACGCACGGCCGGCGACCGCGTCCGCGGCACCCTCGGAACCGGCGTTGAAGCCGAACCAGCCGACCCACAGCAGGGCCGCGCCGAGCATGACGAACGGCAGGTTGTGCGGCCGCATGGGCTCACGCGGCCAGCCCTTGCGCTTGCCGAGCAGCAGCGCGAGCGCCAGACCGGCAGCGCCGGCGTCGATGTGCACGACGGTCCCGCCGGCGAAGTCGATCGGTGTGGAGATGTGCTGCGAGATGAACCCGCCGATGCCGAGGAAGCCACCGCCCCACACCATGTGGGCCATCGGGAAGTAGACGATGGTCGCCCAGATCACCGAGAACCAGATCCATGCGCCGAACTTCATGCGATCGGCGATGGCGCCCGTGATCAGCGCGACGGTGATCACTGCGAACGTCGCCTGGAACGCCACGACCGCGAATGCCGGCACCCCGCCCGACGCGAGCGGGCTCGCCGCATCGGTCAGGTTGTTCATCCCGAAGAACTGGAAGGGGTTGCCGAAGAACTGGTTGATCCCTGTGATGTCCGTCCCGAAGGACATCGAGTATCCCCACAGCAACCAGACGAAGCCCACGATCCCCGCTGCGACGTAGTTCATCATCAGCATGTTGAGGACGGACCTGCCCCGGACCATCCCGCCGTAGAAGAACGCCAGCGCAGGGACCGTCATCATGAGGACGATCACTGCGGACGTCAGCATCCAGGCGGTGTTGCCGGAGTTCAGCTGAAAATCTGCCATCAGCATCCGGATTACCCGTTTCTCCCGTCGCCAGCCGGGTGGCTGGACACGGGTCCAACGGTGGAGGACCGGCGTTTCCCGGCGACGCCGCGGGTGTTACGACGGCGTCACGGGCGTCCCCGGCACGTAAACATCGTGTGTCCGGGCGCCCGTCGTCTCACGCTCCGAGAAGACCGTCCACGAACGCCTCCGGCTCGAAGGGGGCCAGGTCGTCCGGCCCCTCCCCCAGGCCGACCAGCTTGACGGGCACCCCGAGCTCGCGCTGCACGGCCACGACGATGCCGCCCTTGGCCGTGCCGTCGAGCTTGGTCAGCACGATGCCGGTCACACCCGCGACCTCGGCGAACACGCGTGCCTGCACCAGGCCGTTCTGCCCCGTCGTCGCGTCCAGCACCAGCAGCACCTCGGAGAGCGGCGCCTCGCGCTGGATCACGCGCGTGATCTTGCCGAGCTCGTCCATCAGGCCCGCCTTGTTCTGCAGCCGGCCGGCGGTGTCCACGAGCACGACGTCGACGCCCTCCGTGCGACCCTCGCGCACCGCGTCGAACGCCACGGCTGCGGGGTCGCCGCCCTCCCGGTCGGCACGGACCGTGCGGACGCCGACGCGGGAGCCCCACGTCGCCAGCTGGTCCGCGGCCGCGGCCCGGAACGTGTCGGCGGCGCCGAGCACCACCGTGCGGCCCTGCGCGACCAGCACGCGGGCCAGCTTGCCGACGGTCGTGGTCTTGCCCGTCCCGTTCACGCCGACGACGAGCAGCACCGCCGGGACCGGCGCGCCGTCGGCGCCCGTGCCGGGCTCCGTGCGCAGGCTGCGGTCGAGGGTCGGGTCGACGATGGCGAGCAGCTGCTCGCGCAGCAGCGCCCGGGCCTGGGCCGGATCCGCGAGGCCCTCGACCCGCACGCGCGTCCGCAGGGCGTCGATCAGCTCGGTGGTGGGGCCGGCGCCGACGTCCGCGAGGAGGAGCGTCTCCTCCAGCTCGTCCCAGTCGTCCTCGGTCAGCCGGTCCCGGGACAGCACCGCCAGCAGGCGGGCGCCGAACGGTGACCCCGACCTGGCCAGCCGGTCGCGGAGTCGGACGAGGCGGCCGGTGGCGGGGGCCGGGACCTCGAGAGGCGGGGCGACCGCCGCCTCCTCGACCGTCGCGGTGTCGACCGTCGCGGTCGGCTCCGTCCCCGGCTGCGGCACCGGCGCGCTCTCGACCTGCGGCTCACCGGTCGGGGCCGGAGCGGCCGGCGGTGCCGGCAGCGTCGGGGTGGTGGTGTCCTCGCCACGACCGCGGCGGCGCACCAGCACGGTCGAGGCGGCGACCACCACGGCGAGCGGGACGCCGCCGGCCAGCAACCAGGTCAGGAGCTCATGAGTCACCGGGACAGTCTGTCGGTGCGGAGGTGCCCGGGGCGAGCCGGCGCCTCAGCGGGAGGCGAGCACTCCGTGCTCGGCGTCGTCGTCGGACCCTCCGGCGTCCCGGCCGGGGAGCACCCGGGCGGCCATCTCCCGCGCGTGCAGCAGCGGCTCGGTCAGCTCGTCCACCGAGACGTAGCCCTCGCCGCGCTCGACGTTGGCCGCGAGCATCTCGCCGAGCGAGACGTCGACGGGCTCGACCGCGGCGGCCCGTGCGGCGGCCACCTGCTCGGCGTCCGGATGACGTCGGGCGCGCAGGCCACGCCGGAACGCCCGCAGCGGCGACTCCTCGTCCCGACCGCGCGGCGTCGACGCCAGGAGGACGACGACGGTGACGAGGAGCGCGACGACGACGAGGATCACAGCGGCCATGGCTCCAGTCTCCGTCGGCCGCCCGGCCTCGACCGGCAGTGGTGACGCATCCCACCGCACCGGTCACACAACCTTCACACCGGCCGCGTCCCGCCCCGTGCCCGGGCCCGTGGACCGGTCCGGTGGTCGGCTCAGGCCGGTACGTCCTCGCGGAGGCGCTGGCTGATCACCGTCGTGACGCCGTCGTCCCGCATGGTCACGCCGTAGAGGGCGTCGGCGATCTCCATCGTCCGCTTCTGGTGCGTGACGATCAGCAGCTGCGAGTCCGCCTGCAGCTCGCGCAGCACCTCGATCAGCCGTCCGAGGTTGGCGTCGTCGAGCGCCGCCTCCACCTCGTCCATCACGTAGAACGGGCTCGGCCGCGCCTTGAAGATCGCCACCAGCAGGGCGACGGCCGTCAGCGACCGCTCGCCACCGGACAGCAGCGACAGCCGCTTGACCTTCTTGCCGGCGGGACGGGCCTCGACCTCGACGCCTGTGGTCAGCATGTCCGTCGGCTCGGTCAGCACCAGCCGTCCCTCACCCCCGGGGAACAGCCGCGGGAACACCTGCTCGAACGCGGCTGCCGTGTCGGCGTACGCCTCGGCGAACACCTGCTCGACGCGCTCGTCGATCTCGCGCACGATCTGCAGCAGGTCCGCGCGGGACGACTTCAGGTCCGCCAGCTGGTCGGTGAGGAACTTGTGGCGCTCCTCCAGCGCCGCGAACTCCTCCAGCGCCAGCGGGTTCACGCGGCCCAGCAGGGCGAGCGCCCGCTCGGCGGCGCGCAGCCGCTTCTCCTGCTGCTCGCGGACGTACGGCACGGACGTCGGTGCCTCGGGATCGGGCTCGGTGCCGGGGGCGAGCACCACCGGCACCGGCTGGTGGGGGCCGTACTCCTCGACCAGCACCTCGGGGTCGATGCCGAGCTCCTCGACCGACCGCTGCGCGAGGGCCTCGATGCGCAGGCGCTGCTGGGTGCGGGCGACCTCGTCGCGGTGCGCCACGTCGGTGAGCTCGGCGAGCTGCGCCGTCAGCACCTCGGCACGAGCTCGGGTCGCGGCGAGCCCCTGGTCCCGCTCCGCACGGGCCGCCTCGGCGGCGTCCCGCTCCTGCGAGGCGCGCCGCAGGGACTCGTCGAGCACCAGCAGCGCGCGGCGCGCGCCCTCGTGCACGGCGGCCGCGACGGCCGCCTGGCGGGCGCGGGCGCGTTCCCGCTCCGCGGCACGCTCGCGCGCCGTCCGTTCCGCGGCAGCGGCACGCTCGAGCGAGTCGGCG
>NZ_JANZLA010000014.1 GCF_025770785.1 Cellulomonas sp. SG140
GTCGAGTGCGGAGCCTGACCTCCGGGCCGCGGCCAAAGCCACCATCGTTGACCTGCCGCGAGGCGCTTCCAGCAGAGGGTCAATCCCACCCCGTCGCCACAGGGTCAATTCCAACCCGTCGTTGACAACGCGACGCCCGAGCCGCTGCCTTGGCCTCCGCGTCACGTCGACCGTGGTCGAGAGCCAGTGCGCCGAGCCAAGTCAGCAGCGCGGCACCAAGAGCGGCGACGACCGGTATCCACAACGAGACGCCACTGGCCGTTGATTGGTCGAGGCCCGACGCCGACAGCACGCCCGTGCCATCGGCACGTGCGGGCGTCCGCTTGAGCAGCGAAGGAAAGGCCGCCGATGGGTGTCGGTCGCGGGCGTTGTTGACCACCGCCCGCAGGCCATCGAGACCCGCGTCAGTGGCTCAGGAAGCACCCATCACGTGCCGATTGGGCGACGCACCGAAGTGGTGGGCACCGGATCAGGCAAGACCCTCTGCCGTAACTGAGCCGCCGCCTTGGCCCTGACCCTGCGTCGGACATCACGCACGAATGAGGAGTTCAAGCATCTCCTGCCGCTGCGTCATGCGCCCAGCGACCCTCGCTCCTCCTTGGCCGAGCGGTCCACCAGCGGGCTCAAGCCAAGCACGCTGCGCCCAACTCACTTCGGTGCCCAAACCGCGCGCTCCCAGGACCATCATCACCCAGCCCGTCACTCCCGAGTTCGGCAAGATCAGCGGCACGCCCGCCTCGCGCACGTTCCACCGCCTGTTCCGCCCGTCCCTCCGGGCCGAGGGCGAGCGCAACGTACTCAGCCGCCGCCGCGTACCGACCCGCTTGGCCAAGCCCTCTTCCGGCATCGCGCTGCTTTGATCTCTACGGCAACGACGCTCACAACCGGGGACAACAGCTGAGCGCAGGTACCAGGTGCTGCCGGCGATGCGAACCCAGCCACGAGCTTCCAGAAGCGGGCCCACCACCTTGGTCAACCAGCGCGCTGAGACCTTCCCCAGCACGCCGAGCCTCGACACGTCCGCGACCCCGCCTTCACGCTCCAGAATCCGCAGCGTCATGAGTAGCCGCCGTTCTGGGACTGCGAGCAGCGCCCCGTCGGCGCGGCGGGTCAGCTCGCGACCCGCGAAATGGACATGAACGACATCGATCACCCCGTACTCACACGGGACCTCAAGGAACGTGCCGAGCGTGTCGTTGCCGTCGCCATCGGGCGGTGTCGGCACCAGCAGCTCAGGGACGCGCATCACTGGGACGATCAGATCCGCCTCACCACCGCGCATGACCGTAGCTCGACGGTCGAGCAACGTGGACATGGAGGCGACGGTACGGGCACGAACTGATCGCACCTCGGGCGATCGAGGACTCGCGAGCCCCCGCGGACACGCACAAGCCAGGGCGTGTCTCCCATAGTTGCGGGTCTGGTGGGGAGAGTGGTCCGGGACCAGCGGCTACTTCCAGCGTGTGCGGTGGCTGCACGACGTTGGCGAAGATCCCGTCGTGCTGTGGGCGCAGGTCGTCGATGGCTGGGAGGCGCGGAAGGTCGACGAGCGAGCAGGTCTGGTCCCGCGCCCGCGCTGGTTCCTGACCCTGTTACGCGCGGGTCCAGGTGATGCAGGCGGCGAGGACGACGGCGGCGCGGTTGGTGATGGCGAGCTTGTCGTATCGAGTGGCCAAGCCGCGCCATAGCTTGGTCAGTGCGAAGTGACGTTCGACGACGTTGCGGCCGCAGTAGGCGGTGGCGTCGAGCCCGGGAGGTCGCCCGCCGCGGACGCCGCGTCGCCGCCGGGCCGCAATCGTGTCGGACTTCTCGAGAATCACGACCTTGATGCCGCGGGCGCGCAACGCCACGCGGTAGGCGCCCGCGGAGTACGCCTTGTCGGCGACGACGGCGTCGGGTCGGGTGCGTAGTCGGCCCGCGCCCAGGCGTGGGACGCGGATGTCGGCCAGGACCGTCGCGAGCAGCGCACCGTCGTTGCGGTGCCCGCCAGTCACGACCGCGGCCAAACGGCGGCCACGTCCGTCGACCGCTGCGTGGATCTTCGTCGTCAGTCCGCCACGCGAACGTCCGACGTCGTGACCTGCTGGTTCACATTCCTCGAGCGACAGATTCCTGTGATTCGACCTGGCCCCCTGTGTCCTGCTCGGGGCGTGTCGTGTTCGTTGCGTGCTGGTGAGCGCGCGCAATCGTGGCCTCCACCGACACGATCTAGTCGATCTGACCGGCCGCGTCGGCCTCCGCCAGCAACCGGGCCAGCACCCGGTCCCAGGTTCCGTCCGCGGCATAGCGGCGATGCCGCTTCCAGACCGTCTGCCACGGCGCGAACTGCTCGCGCGGAAGATCCCGTGGCTTGGGACGGTGCTCCGCACCCTGGCGCTGGATCGGCGCGGTTGACCCCCGGCCGGTCCGGGCTGAGGCATCGCTCCGGTAACCGAAGCGATGCCTCAGAGCATGGTCCGTGCCGGCTCCAAGGTACGCTGCTACTTCAAGGCAAGCGCGCCGCCTCCGGCGGCGCTCCCTCCGGCGGACTTGCCGCGCCTCGCAATCAGTCCGCGCAGCCTGCCCAATCTCGCTCTCAGGCGATACCCGCCATGCCGCGAGACAGACTGTTCTCCCGTCCTTAGGTCAACCCTGAGAACACTTTTCCGTCGGTGGCGTACCGGCGCGGTCAAGTAATGAATCTCCAACTCTACACGATGCTCGTCTGTCTCTTGGTGCGAAATGCGGAACGCACAATCGGCACCTGGGCTGATTAGTGCGTAGAACAATGGCCCGTGTGGCTGGTGGTCTGCTAAATGCCCGAATGTTACCCGGGGTTCAACGTTAATCGCCGAAGCGTCACCAATGTTCCAGAGGTGGACGTCTTTCCAGGTGTGAAAGCCTGTGACGCGGACCCGCCAATCGACCCTTGGCCGATCACGGTACGCCTGCAAAACGGTCCAGACCGCCGCCAGCGCTGCGATGGCGGCGAGAGAGGAAGTTATCCACCAACCCCCATCTAGCCACCATGGGAGTGCCTGAGTCGGGACTTCAGGTGCTTGGATGTGCACCACCCAAGGTTAACTCCGGTCGATCCGCGGGAACTAACTCATGACTCGTTGAGGCACGCACGCCGAACTCGGCTCACAGCTGGACGCCGAGACTTCGACGAAACCGATCCCGACTTTGTGCATGAACAGCATGCCGACTTCGACGACGCGATTGGAGCAAGGGAACGCTCTCGGAGTCGGTGACGGTGGCTCACTGCCCGTCGGTTCGACGGCCGAGGTGACCGCTCGGCGGTCCAAGCAGAGGGGCGTGCGGTTGTGTCGAGGACTAGTGCCGTTCGCCACAGACGTGGGACGGGCCGGTTCTTGCGTGCTGGATGGGGGGAGCAACGCCGGCGCTACCGATGGGGCAGGGCGTCTCGAGCAGCGAGGTCCCTATCGGATCTCTTCGCCGCAGACGGCCGTCATCCCTCGCGAACGCTGGGGCGCTGAGGACTCGTCCCCACCAACTCAAGGCCCGGACCGTTCAAGGACTCGGACGGTCTCTTGCTCTGCGTCCCGAAGGCCCAAGTCATGCCCATATCAGGCATGGACGGACTTCTGCCAACCCAAGGCGCCGACTTTCACCAACCACTCAGGAGAGCCCCCTGTCGGATTCGAACCGACGACCTGCCGCTTACAAGGCGGCTGCTCTGGCCAGCTGAGCTAAGGAGGCGAGGGGGTCCAGCGTAACGACCGCCACGACGGCGGTCGCCACGCCGGACCCACGGGTGGGCCGGGGTGGATCAGCCCTTGGCCGCCTTGGCGGTGTTCACCTTCGCCAGCAGCGCGCCGGGGGTGCTCCAGAAGCCGGCGTCCGAGGAGTTCTGGCCGCCGACCTGCTTGCCGTCGATCAGGATCGTCGGCGTCGCGATGCCGCCGAGCGTGTCGTTGGCGTGCTGGGTGGCCGCCGCGAGGAACGGGGCGTAGGTGCGCCACGTGCCGGTCTTGGTGGCCGACCCGGCCTTGTACGTACCCGTGACGGTGTCGGTGAAGTGCGCGATCACGCTGTCCGGAACGCCTGCCGACTTGGCGATGTCACCGATCTTGGCGTCGGCCAGGCCGGGGGTGTTCTCCGCGGGCTGGCCGTTGAAGAGGGCCGTCATGAACGCCGTGAACTTGTCCGGCGCCTGGTCGGCCACCACCATCAGCGCGTTGCCGGCGCGGGTGGAGTAGAAGGTGCCGAGCGAGCTCGGGTCGAGGAAGGAGAGCGGCTGGAAGACGACGGTGACGCCGCCCTCCTTGATCAGGGTGTCGATGTCGGCGGAGTTGATCTTGTCGAACTGCTGGCAGATGGGGCACTGCATGTCGAAGTAGATGGTCAGCGTGGTGTCGTTGGCACCGGCCACGCCGACACCGCCCGAGCTGATGGGGATGCCGCCGGAGCTGTCCGCCGTCTTGGGCTTGGTGACGGAGTCGAGGCTCGGCGCCGTGACGTTGGTGCCGCCACCGCCGTAGGCGACCTTGCCGTAGGCGTCCTTGGCGGCCTTGTTGTTGATCAGCACGGTGGCGACGACGCCGATCAGCACGACGACGGCGAGGACCAGCCCGCCGATGGCGAGCATGCGGTTGCGGCGCTCCTTGCGCTGCTGCTCCTGGCGCATCTGCAGCGCCTTGGCGCGAGCGTCGTCACGGCGCTGCGCCTTGCTGGGGCGGGGTTCGTTGGTGGGCATGGCTGTACTCCTGGTTCCGGGTTGCTGCGGGGACGGACGGCTGCTCAGGCAGGCAGCGGCGGTCCCCGGTGCGGCCGGACGTGCACCAGCCACCGGTCCAGGCGCACCCGCGGAGCGGGCAGCGGCGGTCGTGGGCGACGCGCGACCGGCAGCGGCCGGTCGGCGGGCGCCGGACGGGTCAGGGCGGCGCGGACCAGGGCCGCCGCGGCACGAGCCGCCCGCAGCAGCACCGTGCCGAGCCCCAGCCCGCCCGCGACGAGAGCGAGGTGCAGCGCGAGCACCGGGAGCGCGACGGACAGCAGGACGACGACGCCGCTGGGCGCGGATCCGAGACCGAGGGTGCCGGCCGGGCAGTCCGCCCGGTCCCGCAGCACCAGCAGGTCGATGCCGAGCCGTCCCCAGGAACCGGTGGTCACGCACTCGTGCAGCAGCACGCGGCCCTGGGTCAGCACGACGCCCGCACCGGCGGTCAGCAGGGCAGCGGCCAGCGCCGCACCGTGCCGTCCGCTCGCGCGCATGGCGCCAGGGTAGGGCAGCGACCTGTCGGGACGGCATCCGCCGGACGGGTCCACGGCCTGCGTCGTCGTGCGTGCGCGCCGGGGCCGCGCGGGTCAGGCGCTCGGCAGCGTCGGGGTGGGCAGCGGGGACCAGACGATGGCGCCGCCGTCCAGCACCCGCACCAGGAGCATCGCCGTCACGCCGAGGGCCAGCAGCACCAGCACCAGCGCACCGAGCCAGTTGGGGGTGACCACCCACAGCGCCCGCCGCGCACCGAGCCGCGTCATGGCGGAGAGCGGGCCGAACCACAGCAGCACCACGCCGGCGAGCACGACGAGGCCCACCAGCACCGACGCCGTCGGACCCTGCAGCGGGCCGCCCTGGTGACTGGTGCCGACCGTCCAGCGCCCCGTGCCGACCAGCCACCAACCGATGCCCAGACCGATCACCATCACGCTCGCCGCGACCAGCACGCTCGGCACCAGGCCGAGCACCGCGCGCAGCAGGTGCCAGGGGCTGGAGACGGTGGCGACCAGGCGGTCCGAGGCCCGGACACCGTGCTTCTCCCGCCGGCCGTGCATCGCCTCGACGGTGGAGCCGAACGCCCGCACCAGCAGCACCACCGCACCGACGACGATCAGGGTGCGCCCCGGCCACGAGGCACCCGCGGCGGCGACCAGCAGGCCGAGGGCCGCCACCGACCCCCACCGGCGGCGGGCGTGCGGCCGCACGTAGCCGGACCCTTCCTCGGCCGGCCCCGTCGACTCGTCGAGGTCCTCCTCGATCCACTCGACGGCCTCGTCGACGTCCACCGGACGCACCCGCCACGGGTGGCGCGGGTCCGTGCCGTCGTCGTACGGCTCGTCGAGCTCGCCGTCGGGCTCGTCGTCGTCGGGCTCGGCACCGTCGTCCAGCCGGATGTCGTCGCCGTCTCCCGCGTCACCGGGCGCGAAGGCGCGCGTGCGACCGTCGTTCGCCCCCCGACCGGCGAGCGCGACGGTGGCGCCCGCACCCGCCGCACCCACCCGCGCCGGCACGGCCACCGTGCCGGCCGCGTCCGCTCCGCTCAGCACGCGGGTCGCCGCGCCGTCCACCGGATCACCGTCCACCGCGGCCGTCCGCAGGGCCGAGACCACGTCGTCCGCCGCGAGGCGCCGCTGCGGGTCGGGGTCCAGCGCCCGGCGCAGCGCCCCCGCCGTCACCGGGCCCAGGTCCGCCAGGTCCGCCGAGCCGGTCCGCGCCCGCGCCAGGACCACGTCCACCGCCCCGCTGCCGAAGGGCGGCCGCCCGGTCGCCGCGAACGCGAGCACCGCAGCCCAGCCCCACAGGTCGCTGCCCGGGCTCGGCTCGGCACCCGACAGCAGCTCGGGTGCGAGGTAGCCGGGCGTGCCCATCACCAGGCCGGTGGAGGTCAGGTGCTCGTCCCCCGCGTCCTGCGCGATGCCGAAGTCGATCAGCACGGGGCCGTGGTCGGTGAGCAGCACGTTGGACGGCTTCAGGTCGCGGTGCACCACGCCGGCGGCGTGCACGGCCGCGAGCGCGTCGCGCAGGCCGGCGGCGAGGTCGGCGAGCTCCTCGGCGCCGAGCGGGCCGCGCGCGTGCACGCGGGCGGCGAGGTCCTGCCCGTCGACCAGCTCGGTGACCAGGAACGCCTCGGTGGAGTCGACCTCGGCGTCGAGCACCGCGGCGACGGCCGGGTGCCGCAGCCGTTGCAGCGCCGCGACCTCGCGCATCAGCCGCGCGCGGGCGGCCGCGTCGGCACCGACGTGCGGGTGCAGCAGCTTGAGCGCCACCGGCGAGCCACCGCCGTCGACCGCGCGGTAGACGGTCCCCATGCCCCCCGCACCGAGCGGGGAGACGACGGTGTAGCCACCGATCTCCGACCCCGGCGCCAGACCGATCCGCTCCATGACGGAACGGTATCCGCGCACCGTCCGGGCGCCAGCGCGCGGCGCCGCAGGGCCTCGAGCCGAGCCGCGAACCGGTGGCGTCAGCCCCGCCGCCCGCGTCGTCACCAGACCCCCACCAGCAGGTTCACCAGCATCTTCACCGGGCGACCGCACCCGAACGCCGCTAGTTTGGACGGCACCGCCCGAAGGAGCTGATCGCGCTGTCCCACGTGCCTGCCGGCGCCCACGAGCTGGTGGTCGTCGCGAACCGCCTGCCCGTCGACATCTCCCTCGACGACGAGGGGAGGATGAGCTGGACCCGGGCACCGGGAGGCCTGGTCACGGCTCTCTCGCCGGTGATGCGCAAGTCGCGGGGCGCCTGGGTGGGCTGGGGCGGGTCCCCCGACCTCGAGGTGGACGCGTTCGACGCGGACGGCCTGCACCTGGTGCCGGTGCCGCTGACGGCCGGCGACGTCGAGGGGTTCTACGAGGGGTTCGCCAACGACACGCTCTGGCCGCTGTACCACGACGTGATCACGCCGCCGACGTACCACCGGCAGTGGTGGGACGCCTACCGGCGGGTGAACGACCGGTACGCGCGGGCAGCCGCCGAGCAGGTGGCGCACGGCGGCACCGTCTGGGTGCACGACTACCAGCTGCAGCTGGTGCCGGCCCGGTTGCGGGAGCTGCGGCCGGACGTGCGGATCGGGTTCTTCTGCCACATCCCGTTCCCGCCGCTGGAGCTGTTCGCCCAGCTGCCCTGGCGACGACAGGTGGTGGACGGCCTGCTCGGCGCGGACCTGCTGGGCTTCCAGCGGCCCGGTGACGCGGGCAACTTCGTCCGGGCGGTCCGACGGCTGACCGACCTGCCGACCCACGGTCTGCTGATCACCGTCGGCGACCGCGAGGTGCGGGCCGGCTCGTTCCCCATCTCCATCGACTCGCACGCCTTCGACGAGCTGGCCCGCACGCCTGCCGTCGCGGCGCGCGCACGGGAGATCCGCAGCGAGCTCGGTGACCCCAAGGTGGTGCTGCTGGGCGTCGACCGGCTGGACTACACCAAGGGCATCCGGCACCGGCTCAAGGCGTACGGCGAGCTACTGGCCGAGGGTCGGCTGTCCCCCGCCGAGACGACCCTGGTGCAGGTCGCGAGCCCCAGCCGGGAGAACGTCGGCGCCTACATGCAGCTGCGCGACGAGGTGGAGCTGCTGGTGGGCCGCATCAACGGCGACTTCGGCCAGGTGGGCCACGCCCCGGTGCAGTACCTGCACCAGTCGTACGGCATGGAGGAGATGGCGGCGCTGTACCTGGCCGCCGACGTGATGCTGGTGACGGCCCTGCGGGACGGCATGAACCTGGTGGCCAAGGAGTACGTCGCCGCACGGTCCGACGAGCGCGGGGCGCTGGTGCTGTCCGAGTTCACGGGCGCGGCGGACGAGCTGCGCGGCGCCCTGCTGGTCAACCCGCACGACATCGACGGGCTGAAGGACGCCATCGCGTACGGCGCGCGGATCGACGGGCGCGAGGCGCGCAAGCGGATGCGGCGGCTGCGCCGGCGGGTGCTGGGGCACGACGTGTCCGCATGGTCGGCGGAGTTCCTCGCGGCGCTGCGGGCCGATCCGGTGGCGGTGCTGGGCGACGGCAGCCTGCAGTCGGCGCTCTACCCCCGGACCGGCAGCGAGCACCTGCCGTCCCCGCGGTCCGAGGGCGGTGTAGGCGCCCGCTCGGACGCGGCGGCGGGCGTGGAGTCGGACGACATGGCGGCGGTCGAGGCGGGCCAGCCGGCGCCGCCGCTCGACGGTGATGCCACGGCGGGCGACCGGCGGGGGCGATCAGATGGCTGACGGGACGGCAGCGCTGACGGACCGCCTCGCGGCGGTCGCGGACGACCAGGCGCGGCGGCCGCTGCTGGTGGCGCTGGACTTCGACGGCACCCTGGCCCCCCTCCAGGACGACCCGTCGAGGTCCGCGATCACCGCCGACGGTGTCACGGTGCTGGAGCGGCTCGCGGCGCTGCCCCAGGTGACGCTCGCCCTGGTCTCCGGCCGCTCGATGGCCGACCTGCACAAGCTCGCCGCCGTGCCGGCCGGCACGGTGCTGATCGGCAGCCACGGCGCCGAGCGGGCACGGCGCACCCGGTTCGGGCTGGACCGGGACGTGGTCCGGCTCACCGACGAGCAGGCCGACCTGCTGGCGGTGCTCGGTGCCCGGGCCGCGACCGTCGCCCGCGGTCGGGACGGCGTGTGGGTGGAGAGCAAGCCGACCGCGGTGGTGGTGCACTCGCGGCTGGCTCCCCGGGACGTCGCGGCGGTGGCGTGCGACGAGGCGCTGGCCCTCGGCGCCGACACCGGTGTGGACGTGATGCAGGGCAAGGACGTGGTGGAGCTGTCGGTGCTGCACGCCGACAAGGGCGCGGCGCTGACCGCCCTCCGCGACGAGCTGGGCGCCGAGCTGGTGCTCTACGCCGGTGACGACGTGACGGACGAGCGGGCGTTCGCCGCGCTGCGGCCCGACGACGTCACGGTGAAGGTCGGTGACGGCGACACGTCGGCGGCCTACCGGGTGCCCGGCACCGAGGAGCTGGTCGCCGCGCTGGACGGCTTCGCGGACGCGCTCGCCGGCTGACGTCCACGACACGCACCTGGCGGGCTGAAAGGCCTGGTCGCAGCGCCTTCCACGTGGTCGGATGTGGCGTACCGCCGTCCGTCAGGGGAGCACGCGCATGCCCGATCTCGAGCTGGACCGACTCGACAAGTCCTACGGGGAGCTGCGCGCGCTGCGCGAGCTGAGCCTGACGGCGCACGCCGGGGAGATCCTCGGCTTCGTCGGCTCGAACGGGGCCGGCAAGACCACCGCAATGCGGATCGTGATGGGCGTGCTCGCGGCGGACGGCGGGCAGGTGCGCTGGGACGGGCGGCCGCTCGACCTGGCCGCGCGCCGGCGGATCGGCTACATGCCCGAGGAGCGCGGCCTGTACCCGCGGATGCGCGTCGGTGAGCAGCTGGAGTACCTGGCGCGCCTGCACGGGCTGGACCAGGCCGCGGCGCGGGCGGCGGCGACCGAGTGGATGGAGATCCTCGGCGTCAGCGCGCGGCGGGACGACGAGGTGCAGAAGCTGTCGCTGGGCAACCAGCAGCGCGTGCAGCTGGCCGCGGCCCTGCTGCACACCCCCGACGTGCTGGTGCTCGACGAGCCGTTCTCCGGCCTGGACCCGGTGGCGGTGGACGTCATGAGCGCCGTGCTGCGGGAGCGCTCCCGAGCGGGGGTGCCGGTGCTGTTCTCCTCGCACCAGCTGGACCTGGTGGAGCGGCTGTGCGACAGCGTCGGGATCGTCAAGGACGGGGCGATGGTGGCGGTCGGCAGCATCGAGCAGCTGCGCGCCTACGAACGGCCGCGGTGGCTGGTGGACGGGCCGCCCGGTGGCGGCGCGTGGGTGGACGGCGTGCCCGGGGTGCACGTGGTCCAGGCCGAGGGGACGCGAACGGTCGTCGAGCTGGACGCGACCGCCGTCGGTGCGGAGCAACCCCTGCTGCAGGCGGCGCTGGCCGCCGGTGCCGTCCGGGAGTTCGGGCCCGTGCGGCCCTCGCTGGTGGAGCTGTACCGCGACGTGGTGAGCGTCCCGACGGAGGTGGCGGCATGAGCGGCACCGTGACGACCCCGGACCGGCTCGGCGCCGGCGCGACCATCCGCCTCGTGGCGGGCCGGGAGATCACCACCCGGCTGCGGTCCAAGTCGTTCCGCCTGATCACCGGGCTGCTGCTGCTGCTCGTCGTCGGCGGCGGCGTCGCCCTGCACCTGGCGACCGCGTCCCCGTCCACCAAGCAGGTGGCGCTGGTGCCGGGGACCGCGGCCCTCGGTCCGGTGCTCGAGGCGGCGGGCACCGCCAGCGGGCAGCACCTGAGCGCGGTGCCCGTGGCGGACGACGCGGCCGCACGGGCGAAGGTGCAGGACGGCTCCGCGGCGCTCGCCCTGACCGGGACGCCCGCGCAGTTCACCGTGGTGGTCAAGTCGCGCCTGGACCCGTCCCTGACCGCCCTGCTGACGGAGGTGCGCCGGCAGGCCGCGCTCAGCGCGGCGATCACCCAGCTCGGCGGCGACCCGGCCGCGGTGGCGAAGCAGGTGGCGGGAGCCACGCTCGACGTGCAGGCCCTGCAGCCGACACCGGAGCGGGACGCCGCGCAGATCATCGCCGGGTCGCTCGCCGGGATCCTGCTGTTCATCGCGCTGCAGACGGGTGCCCAGCTGGTGGCGCAGGGCGTGGTGGAGGAGAAGTCGAGCCGCGTCGTCGAGCTGCTGCTCGCCACGATCCGGCCGTGGCAGCTGATGGCCGGCAAGGTGGTGGGCATCGGCGTGATCGGGCTGATCCAGGTGGTGGTCCTGGTCGCCGGCGCGGCCGGCACGGCGACCGCGACCGGGCTGGTGGACCCCAGCAAGATCGGCCTCGGCGCGACGGCCGCGTGGGCGCTGGTGTGGTTCGTCGTCGGGTTCGCCGGGTACGCGGTGGTGCTCGCGGCGCTGGCCGCGCTGGTGTCCCGGCAGGAGGACGTCGGCTCGGTGACGGCACCCGTGGTGATGCTGATGGTGGTGCCCTACATGCTCGGCATCACGCTCGGCGTGCAGGACCCGACCAGCCCCGTCATCGTCTGGCTGAGCTTCATCCCGTTCGCCTCACCGATCGTCATGCCGATCCGGGTGGCCATGGGCACCGCGCCGACGTGGGAGGTGCTGGTGTCGCTGGCGATCTCGGCAGCCCTGATCCCCGTGCTGGTGTGGGGCGCTGGGCGCATCTACTCCAACGCGGTGGTGCGGATGGGCGCGCGCGTGCGGCTGCGCGACGCCCTGCACTCCGTCTGACCCGCGGGTCCCGGGCCCGGACGGCGGCCGCGCCCGGACCCGTCAGGGGATCAGCAGGATCGAGACCGCGCCCTCGCCGTAGCCGGCGATGTCCACCGTCAGGTCGAGGCGGGGCACGTAGGCCTTGACCCACCGCGCGAGGTCGTGCGGCAGCGGCTGACCCGGCTCGACGACCCCGTCCAGGCGCAGGTGCGGCGCGTCCGCGGTGTTGAACAGCGACGCGGTCACGTTGAGCACCTCGGCGGCGTTCTCCGCCAGGGTGTCCGACAGCTCCTGCGCGGCGACGTCGCCCTCCGAGATGCGATTGGGCACCAGGCCGATCGCGGCACCGCACCGGGCGGCGAACGCCAGGTCGAGCACCACCAGGGCCCGCAGGCGCAGCAGCCGGTCGACGTAGGCGCCGACCATGGCACCGCCCGGCTCGGCCGGGTCGATGATCCGGCCGCCGGTCAGCACCTGGACGTCACGGCCCAGCAGCCCCTCGACCAGCTCGCGGAACTCCTGCGCGGACGGCAGCGGGGTGTCGCTCATGCCAGCACCGGGTCGATGACCTCGCGGAACGACTCCGGGGTGAACGGCTTGGCGATGAGGAACAGCGCGCCCGCCGCCTCCGCCTTCTCGCGCATCTCCGGCGACCCCTCGGACGTGACGAACCCGAACGGCGTGCCGAACCCCTCCTGCCGCAGCCGCCGGAGCAGCTCGATCCCCGTCATCTCCGGCATGTTCCAGTCGGACAGCACCACGTCGGGCTCGTCCGCACGGATCTCCTCGAGCGCCTGCGCACCGTCCGCCGCCTCGCGGACCTCCCAGTCGTAACCGGCCTGGCGCAGCGTGCGGATGACGATCTGCCGCATCACGCGGCTGTCGTCGGCCACCAGCACCCTGATCATCGCTCCCCCTCTCGCACCGAGCTGGCCGTCGACACGGGCTCGGCCACCTCCCACACAGTGACCACGAACGGGTGGCCGCGCCACGCGAGCGGCACCCGCTGGACGGCGGCGGCCAGCTGCCCGTCCGGCAACCGGTCCGCCACCTTGGGCAGCCCCAACGTGCCGTGCTCCGGCAGCAGGGCCTTGACGTTGCCGCCGACGACGTTGGCGAGCTCGCCGAGCGCGTCCACCACGTCCTCGCGGGGAACCGTCTCGTCCGCCTCCATCGAGAGCAGCGCGCGGGCCAGCTCGTGGGCCGCCGGCGTGCTCGTCTCGAGCGACGCGCGGCCGAGCCAGGGCCCGTGCACGTCCACCCAGGCGACCACCGCGTCGGACCCCGTGCCGGCGTCCGGCCACGGCACCAGGGACTCCGGCTCGCCGTCGATCATCGCGGCGAACACCTCCTGGGCGATCGCCTGGACCTCCTCGTGCGCGATCGGGCTCATGCCAGACCTCCGGCGGCGACGGGCTCCGGCACCAGGCCGAGCAGCTCGAGCTTCTCCCGCAGGGCGTCCGCGGTGAAGGGCTTGATCACGTACTCGTGGGCGCCGGCGGCCAGCGCCCGGACGATCTGCGAGTGCTCCGACTCGGTAGTGACCATCACCAGCGTGACGGCCCGCCACAGCGGGTTGGCCCGCACGCGGGTGACGAACTGCAGCCCGTCCAGCACGGGCATGTTCCAGTCGACGCAGGCGAGGTCCACCTCGAGGCCACCCTCGAGCAGGTCGAGCGCGGCCTGGCCGTGCTCGGCCTCGTGCACCTCATACCCGAACGCCGCCAGCGTGGCTCGGACGATGCGCCGCATGGTGCGCGAGTCGTCGATGACCAGGGCTCTCACGGTGCGACTCCTCTGAACGTCGGGACGGCGGCGCGAGTGCGGTCCGCCGCGCTGAGCGGGTGCGGGATGGTGCCGGCGAGCCGCCGGGCGGTCTCGGTGGGGAGGGTGGCGGTGAGCGGACGGCCGATGGCGCGGTGCAGGCACGCACGGCCGGCCTCCACCCGCTCGAACCCGTCGTGCACGCCGAGGGTGGTCTCCGCGGCGCCGAGCACCAGGTACCCGCCGGGCCGCATGGCGCGCAGCACCCGGTCGAGCACGGCGCGCTTGACGGCCAGGTCGAAGTAGATGAGGACGTTCCGCAGGAAGACGACGTCGAACGGGCCGCCCGCCGGTGCCGGGTCCAGCAGGTTGTGGCGGCGGAACGTGATCACCTTGCGCAGCGGGTCGGACACCTGCCAGTGCGCACCGGCCCGCTGGAAGTGGCGCACCAGCATGGGCGCCGGCAGGCCGCGGTTGATCTCCAGCTGCGTGTACGTGCCGGCCCGGGCGCGCGCGAGCACCTGCTCCGACAGGTCGGTGGCGGTGATCGACAGCGCCGTGCCCGCGTCCAGGATGCCGTCCAGCACCATGGCGATGGAGTACGGCTCCTGCCCGGTGGAGCACGCGGCGGACCACACCCGCAGGCTGTCCAGCCGGCCCAGGTGCGCGCGCAGCGCGGGGACGACGTGCTGGGACAGCGCCGTGAACGGCGTCTGGTCGCGGAACCACGACGTCTCGTTGGTGGTCAGCGCCTCGACCACACCCGTCAGCTCGGTCTCGCGGGGCTGGGCGCGCAGCGCGCGGACGTAGGCGTCGACGTCCATCCCGCGCTCGCGGGCGAGGGGCGCCAGGCGGCTCTCGACCAGGTACTCCTTGCCCGGTTCGAGGCTGATGGCGCTGCGCTGCCGCACCAGGTCGGCGACGTAGGCGAACGTGTCGGCGGCGAGCGTCATCGGACCCCTCCCGTGAGGTGTGCGGCGGGTTGTGGGGTGCCGACGGCGGCGGCGACGGCGGCCTCGAGCGCGCCGGGCACCTCGTCGAGCGGCAGGACGCGGTGGGCGAAGCCCGACGTGGTGACGGCTCCGGGCATGCCCCAGACGACGCTGGTCGCCTCGTCCTGGGCGAGCACGGTGCCGCCGGCGGCGACGATCTTGCCGGCGCCGTTGCGGCCGTCGGAGCCCATGCCGGTGAGCACCGCGCACACCAGGTCGCCGCCGACGGCCTCGACGGCGGAGTCGAACATCACGTCGACCGACGGCTTGCAGAAGTTCACCGGCGGCCCCTGGTCGAGCACCGCGCGCAGCGTGCCGCGGACATTGCGCACCAGCAGGTGCTCACCACCCGGCGCGATGTACACGTGGCCGGGCCGCAGCTCCTCGCCGTCCACCGCCTCGCTGACGCGGGCGGGGCCGAGCCGGTCGAGCCGTGCCGCGAGCTGGTGGGTGAACACCGGCGGCATGTGCTGGACCACCACCACGGGCACCCGCGGCGGGGTGGTCAGCGCCGTGACCAGGGTGGACAGCGCCTGCGGACCGCCGGTCGACGAGCCGACCACCACCATCCGCACCGGGTGCGGGGCGGGCGGCGCCGGGCTTGCGGCGCGGGCCGGCACCGTCCCACCCGCGGGCGCCGTCCGCGCGAGCCCGAAGCCGGCGGCGCGGGACGCGAACCCACCGAGGGCCTGGCCGCCGGGCGCCGCGACCGGGGCGTACCCGCCGGGCGTCCGCAGGCCGAGGCCACCGGGCCCGGCAGCAGCCGGACGGGCACCGAGGTGACCGCGGCCGGCTGCTCCCGGACCGCCGGCCAGCACCAGGATCTTGGGGATCAGCTCCTCGGCGACCCGGGCGATGGACTCCTGGACCGAGCCCATGTTCGACGGCTTGGTCACGTAGTCGCTGGCGCCGGCCACGAGGGCGTCCAGCGTGGCCGCCGCCCCGCGCTCGGTCAGCGTGGAGAACATGATGATCGGCACGCGCGAGCCGGACGTGCGCAGCGCGCGGACCGCCTCGATGCCGTTCATGTCCGGCATCTCGACGTCCATGGTCACCACGTCGGGCTTGAGCTGCTCGACGCGGGCCAGGGCCCGGCGGCCGTCCGACGCCGTGCCGACCACCTCGACCCGGGGGTCGGCGGCGAGGGCGTCGGTGACGAGCCGTCGCACGACGACGGAGTCGTCGACGACGAGGACGCGGATCGCGGTCATCGAGGCCTCCGGGCTGTGGGGGTCGGGACGGACGGGTGGACAGGGTGCCGGGTCCGCACCGGCCCGGTGTGGGGGCGGCAGGCCGGTGCGGACGGTTCGGGGTCGGACGGATCTCGGTCAGACGGTGAAGGCGGCGACGCGGGTGCGCAGGTCGGCCGAGAGGCGGGCCAGCTCGGCGACCGAGTCGCCCATCTGCCCCAGCACCTGGGAGCTGGTGGAGGCCGCGGAAGCGACCGAGGTGATGTTCTGGGCGATCTCCCCCGACCCCGTCGCGGCCTCCGTCACCCCCCGGGACATCTCGTTGGTCGTCGCGGTCTGCTCCTCCACCGCCGAGGCGATCGTCATCTGGTGATCGTTGATCGCCGCCACGATCGACCCGATCTGCCCGATCGAGGACACCGCCCCCGCCGTGTCCGCCTGGATCGTCTCCACCCGACGCGCGATGTCCTCCGTCGCCTTCGCCGTCTCCCGCGCCAGGTCCTTGACCTCCCCGGCCACCACCGCGAACCCCTTGCCCGCCTCCCCCGCCCGCGCCGCCTCGATCGTCGCGTTCAACGCCAACAAGTTCGTCTGCTCCGCGATGGACGTGATCAGCTTCACCACGTTGCCGATCTCCGCCGACGACTCCCCCAGCCGGCCCACCGACTCGTTCGCCGCCGCCGCCACCCCCGTCGCCTGCGAGGCGACCTTCGCCGCCTCCGTCGCCGACTGCGCGATCTCCCGGATCGAGGCGCCCATCTGCTCCGCCCCGGCCGCCACCGCCTGCACGTTGCGCGACACCTGCTCCGCCGCCGCGGCCACCACCCCCGCCTGCACCGACGTCTCCTCCGACCCCGACGCCACCTGACCCGACGCCGCCGACAGCTCCGCCGCCGCCGCCGCCACCGCAGCCGCCGTCTCAGCCACCACGCTCAACGTCCCCCGCAACGACCCCTGCGCCGAGGTCAACGCCGCCGCCATCCGACCCACCTCGTCCCGCGAGTCCAGGTGCAGCTCCTTGGTCAGGTCACCGGCCGCCATCGCCTCCAGACCCGCCTTCACCGCATTCACCTTCGCCAGCACGCCACGCAGCACGGAGAAGCCGAGCGCGATCGAGGCGATCGACGCCGCGCCGAGCACGATCCACATGATCCGGATGGAGGACGACGACTGGGCCACGCCCGTCTCGTGCAGCGCCTTGGCCTTCTTCGCCAGGGCGTCCGCCTCGGCCGCGATCGCGTCGTTGGTGGTCGACGCCTGCTTGGTCAGGGTGTTCTGGGTGTAGACGGCCGCACCGGCGATGTCACCGGCGCCGACCATGTCGAACATCTTCTGGGCGTCGTTCTCGTACGTCGTCATCTCGGTGCGGATCGACTGGACGCTGTCCTGGCTCGACGCCATCGGCGCGTACTTGTCGATGTACGACTGCATGTCCCGGAACCGGCCCCCCAGCTCGGTCACCTGGTTGGTCAGGTCCACGCTGCCGAGCGCCGGTACCAGGCCCACGCGTCCGCGGTCACCGCCGAACTCCCGCTCGATCATGATGATCTGCTGCATCGGCAGGCTCGTCTGGTCGTAGAGCTGCTCGGAACCGACGTTCAGGGCGTCCATCCGCTGCACCGACAGGCCGGTGAGCCCTGCCGCGACGAGCACCAGCAGCGCGAGGCACAGCCCGATCTTCACGGCGATCGAGGAGTCGGAGAACAGCCGCTTGGTCAGGGACCGGCGGGGCGCCCGTGCGGTGGTGCTCATGCGAGGTGCTCCTTCATGGAGACGTGGACATCCGTGTCACTCGTCCCACCCATCGGCCGCCGGACGGTGCTCGTGAGGCTCCGGAGGGGATGGATCGGACGGCCGTCCAGGTGGTGGCGAGGCGTTGCGACGGCCGGCGCAGCCCGGGGCGGCGCAGCGGAACGGCCGCTCCGACGCGCTCGGAGCGGCCGTGGTCCGTGGTCCCTGCCGTCGGGCCGGGACGTGTCGTCAGGCGGCGACCGCCTCGTCGACGTCGAGCACCAGCAGCAGGTCGTGGTCCAGCTTGTGCGCGCCGAGCACCACCGACCGCATGACGCGGGGCAGCGTGTCCGGCGGCTCCTCGAACGTCTCCGACCCGACGGTGACCACCTCGCCGACGTGGTCCACCAGCAGGGACACCGTCTCGCCGCCCACCCGGACCACGACCATCATCGGGTCGTCGCCCTCGGCGCGGTCGGGCAGCGCGAGCCGGGCCCGCAGGTCGACGGCGAGCACCACCTGACCGCGCAGGTTCACCAGGCCGGCCACCGTGCGGGGCGCGAGCGGCACGCGGGTGCGCTGCTGCTGGTGCAGCACCTCCTGCACCTGCGTCACGTCCACCCCGTACAGCGCGCCGCCCAGGCGGAACGTCACCAGCTGGGTCATCGGGCCACCCCCACCAGGTCGCGGTCGTGCGGCGCGTCGTCGAACGTCGTCGCGTCGAAGAAGGCCGGGTCGGCGGCGAGGATCGCCGAGCGGACGTCGAGCAGCTCGGTCACCTTGCCGCCGAGCACCGCCGAGCCGACCAGCCCCATGTCGTCCAGGTCGCTGTGCAGCGAGTCGTCGTCGGCCAGGATGTCGACGATCGACTCGACCACCAGGCCCACCCCGCGGCCGTCCTGGCTGTGCACCACGACCTGCAGCGTCTCCTCCTCGAAGCCGCCCATCGCGCCGAGCAGCCGGTCGAGGCGGACCAGCGGCAGGATCGCGCCGCGGTACTGCACCACCTCGCGGCCGCCCACCAGCTCGACCAGCGACGCCGGGATCTGCTCCAGCCGGGTGACCGAGGCCAGCGGCATCGCGACGCGTCGTCCGCCGCCGATGCCGGCGACCAGCACCTGCCGGGCGGTGGAGGCGCCGGCCGTGGCGGCCGTGGACCGGGTGCGGCCGAGGCCGCTCTCCGGCTCGCCCACCAGCGCACGGCGCGCCAGCCCCTGCACGTCGAGGATCAGCGCGACGCGGCCGTCACCCAGCACCGTGGCGCCGGAGTAGGTGCCGATCGACTTCAGCCGCGGCGACAGGGCCTTGACCACGATCTCCTCGGTGTCCAGCACGCGGTCGACCACCAGGCCGAACCGCACGTCGTCGGACGCGACCACGGCGATCACCGCGGAGCTGCCCGGCGCCACGCTGAGCACCGGCGCGGAGCCGTCGGCCTGCGTCGTGCCGTCCAGCACGTGCGCCAGCGACACCAGCGGCAGCAGGTCGCCACGCAGCCGGTACACCGGGGCGGAGTGCACGTACTCGATCGAGGTGGCGTTGCGGTCGTCGACCGCGACCAGCTCGAGCAGGTTCACCTGCGGGACGGCGAACCGCTCCTCGCCGCACTCGACGGTCAGCGCCGGCATGATCGCCAGCGTCAGCGGGATGCGCAGCCGCCACGTCGTGCCGATGCCGGGCTTGGACTCCACATCCACCGACCCGCCCACCGACTCGATCTTGGTGCGCACCACGTCCATGCCGACACCGCGGCCGGACACGTTGGTCACCTGCTCCGCGGTGGAGAAGCCCGGCAGGAACAGCAGCTGCATCAGGTCCGCGGGCGTCGCCGCGGCGAGCTGCTCGGCGGTGCGCAGCCCCTTGCGGAGCGCGCTGGCGGCGACCTTCTGCACGTCGATGCCGCGGCCGTCGTCGGACACCTCGACGACCACCAGCCCACCGGCGTGGTAGGCGCGCAGCGTCAGCAGGCCCTGGGCCGGCTTGCCGGCCGCCACCCGGTCCGCGACCGGCTCGATGCCGTGGTCGATCGCGTTGCGCACCAGGTGCGTCAGCGGGTCCTTGACCGCCTCCAGCAGACCGCGGTCCAGCTCCGTGTCGCCGCCGGACATCTCCAGGCCGACCTCCCGGCCGCAGGACGCGGCAAGGTCGCGGACGACGCGCGGCATCTTGGACCAGATGTGCTCGATGGGCTGCATGCGCGTCTTCATGACGCCCTCCTGCAGCTCACCGGCGATCACGTCGAGGCGCTGGGCGGCGCGGGACAGGTCGAGGTCGGCACCGACCGAGGCCAGGCGGGTGATCTGGTTGCGGGCCAGCACCAGCTCGCCGACCTCGCGCATCAGGCCGTCGAGCAGCTCGACGTCGACCCGGATCGAGGAGTCGGAGATGGTGCGGACGCCCTCGTCCGGCGTCTCCGCGGTCGCGGCCGACGGCGGGATGCGGGGGGTCGGGACGGCGGGGGCGGGCGCCGGAGCTGCGGCTGCGGGCGTCGCCGGCGCCGGCGTGACCGGCGCGGGGGCGGGGGCAGGGGTCACGACGGGTTCGGGAGCCGCAGGCACCGTCTCGGCGATGCGCTCCACGATGACGGCGGGCGCGACGACCGGGACGTCCTCGTTGACGGGCTCAGCCGCGGCGACCGGCTCCGGGGCCGCCGTCGTCACCGCTGCGGGCGTCGCCACGGGCTCGGGGGTCGCAGCAGCCGCTGCCGGGTCGGTGGCCAGCACCGCCTCGACGCGGGCGACGACGTCGTCGATCGCCACGGAACCCTCGTCACCACCGGTCTCGATGGTGCGCAGGATCTCGCGGACGCGGTCCACCACGGCGAGCAGCACGTCGGTGGTCGGCTGGTCCATCGACCGCTTGCCGTCGCGGAGCTCCACCAGCAGGTTCTCGCCGGCGTGCGTGACGTGCTCGAGGTTGCCGAACGCCAGGAAGCCGCTGGTGCCCTTGATGGTGTGGATGGTGCGGAACACGCTGCTCAGCAGCGGCCGCGCACCGGGCTCCTTCTCGAGGGCTACCAGGTCCTGGTCCAGCTGATCCAGGTTCTCGTAGCTCTCCACGAGGAACTCGCGGACGATGTCGTCGGCGTCCTCCACGCTCCTGCCTCCTCATGGAGGGCCGGCGTCCATCGCCGGCCGTACAGGAGGCTCATCGGTCGAGCGGGGCGTCTCCTGAGGAGTCCACGGGGGCGGCCGGGGCGGCGGGCGACGGCGAGGCGGCCGGGGTGGCGGCCGACGGCGGCGCAGCGATGATGCGGCGCAGCGCCGCCTCGGTGCCGTCGTCCGCGGCGACCGCCTGCTCGTTCTCCGACTGGATCGCCTCGAGCACCTCGGCGCGGTGCACGCGCACGGAGCGCGGGGCGTCGATGCCGAGCCGCACGCCGTCGGACCGCACCTCGATCACGGTGACGACGATGTCGCCGCCGATGACGAGGCGCTCGCCCACCCGACGGCTCAGCACCAGCATGCGGTGACCTTATCTTGCGGCGCGGTGAGGCCCCGGCTGCGGCGCGACCGCGGTCCACCGCGAAGCGTCGCGGTGGTACGACTCTCGCCTCGGCCCGCGCAACGGACTCGCCGGTCACGCTCTTCGTTTCTAGGACAGGTTCCGCTCGGACCGTGAAGCGAGCTTCTGCCGCGCCACCCCGAGGTGTCGGGACGGGACGTGCAAGGGAGGCTGTGCGCGCTCGTGCACACTGCCACGCTGTGCCCATGCCCGTTAGCGTGCTTCCACCGCCGGTCCCGGTGCGGCCGCCGGGGTTCGCGCGCCGGTTCGCGCTCCTGCTGCTTGTCGGTGCGCCGCTCGCGGTAGCCCTGGTGCTGGGTGCCGCCCCGCTGTTGGCGCTTGTGGTGCCCTCTGACCCCTGCAGCCCACTGCAACCCTGCTCCCCAGGTCTGCCACCGTCCTGGTTCGTTGGGTGGGGTGTGGCAGCGGTGGCTGGGGCGTCGCTAGTTCTTCTGGCTCGGTCGTGGCGCCGTTGGCAGGACTCGTGGCGATTCGTGGCACCTCCGAACTGGCCACAGCCTCCCGACGGGTGGCGGCCCAACTGCCGATGGCGGCCACCTGCTGACTGGCCCTTGCCGCCTTCCGGGTGGTCGTACTGGCACCGGAGCGCGAAGCCCGGGACGACACAGATGCCGTGATTGCCGCGTGTGGCTAGGCCGCCCTCGCCTCGACCCGCACGACCGACTCACCGGACGCCCTGCCGCCGCCCGACTCGACGGACGTGCTCAGGTTGTAGAGGCCGGGGGCGGCGTCGACCGGGATGGCGATGGTGCTGACCGGCGCACCGCCCGCGCGGTTGGTCGTCTGCACGGGTGCGGCGGTCAGCCGCGGAGACGGAGCACCCGCGCCGGCGGAGCTCTTCAACGTCGTGGCGTCTGGGTACGAGCCGGTCAAGGACGCCGACAGCGTGACGGGCGCCTCGGGGTACACCTGGGTGGGTGGAAGGGTCTCGACGATCCAGTGCACCACCAGCACGTCGCCGGGGTGCAGCACCTGGTCGACGTCCGCCTTCTGGCAGCACGTGTACCGGTACGTGACGGGGGCGCCCTCCGACGGCGGTGGCGGCGGCTGCGTGCAGCCGGCACGACCATCGCACCAAGAGCGGCCGACACCGCGAACGCTGCTGAGTGCCGATGCCGACGCGGGCCTGCCATGGTCGGACCGTAGCCGTGCGGCGGTCGCAGCCGTGGGAAGACGGGATCCGGAGCCAAGTCCGCACGCCGTTCCACCCGAACGGGCGTGGCGCCGGCGCTACCGTCCGATCGACGGCGACGGCCGCCGGTGATCGGCCCGAGAGGAGCGTCTGCGCCCATGGCCTCACCTGTGGCGTCGCCACCTCGGAACGTCTGGTCGGTGCTGTTCGGCGAGACGATCATGACCTGGCCGCGGATCTGCGCTCAGCAGCTGGTGGTCCTGAGCCTCTTGGCGACCGCGCTCAACGCGCACACCGGGTGGCTGCGCTGGTCGGGGTTCGCGGTCGCTGCCTTCACACAGGGCTGGATCGTCTACGACGCGAGCCGCCGCCTCGAGGCGACGTACCGGGCTCGCCGGGATCCGGCCCGGAGGTCGCCGCGGGCGATCGCGCACGACCGAGAGGACTGAACCGCGCGGGTCGCGCGCGGTTGCGGCTGCGAGGCGGACCGAGGGTCCGGGGAGGACGTGGTCATGGAGGTACGCGCTGAGCGACGAGGCGCCTTCCGTGCGACCTGGATCGTGGGGCTCGCCGTCGTGGCGTTCCAGGTCGTGGTGGCCGAGGCATGGAGGAAGGGCACCGGAGGCGTTCATCTGGCACCCTTCTGGGGCACGTACGTCGGCATGGCGTTCGGCCTGTGGGGCATCGTCTTCGTCGCAGCATCCCGCTCGCGACGCGGCGCCGACTCGCTGACCGCGCTGGCCGTCAGCTCGGCCTCGCTGACACTCGCCCTGGCGCTGCTGGCGTTCTAGCGGCGCGGGCCGCTCGACGCGCTCGATCTGGCGGTGTCGGCCCTCACGGAACAACCGCCTTGTCGGTCCGACGACGACGGCCCGAGCCGGTGTTGCACCGGGCCGCCATCACGGTGCACTCGCGTCCGCCGCTACGCCTGTGTCACGGCGATAGCCGCCGCAACCGCACCGCCATACATCAGTACCGCAGCCGCGAGGAGCGCGAGGCGAAGGGGCTCATGCGCGTCCCGGCGGTGGTTCGAGTGCCGACCGGGGTCGGGGGACCGGGTGAACCGCGGTCGGGCGAGAACGAAGACGCCACCGGCCAGCACGGCGGCTCCCAGGCAGAGCAGCCGAGCGGTCGTCACGGGCAGCAGCACGACGGAGGCGGCGCTCCACGCGGCCACCACGGCAGGCGGCAGGTACCACCAGGTCCACGCCGTCCTGCGCGCCAGCGCCGCGGACGTGGTCCAGCCTCCGGTCAGGGCACCGGCCGTGAGCACGCTGAAGACCCATCCAGCAGCGACGACTGCGACAGGCGCATCACCGTGCAACGGCGGCTCCGTTCATCCTTCGATCCGGTTGGGCATGAAGGTGAGCCGAACACCCTGCGGCATCGCGGGGTCATGGCTCGACATCGACTCGAGAGTGACGGCGAAGTCCACGCGTCCGATCCGACCGTCCGCCATGCACTCAGTCATCGACCCGGCGCCGGACGTCGTGGACGAGCAGGTGACGTGCTCGTCTGCCACGGCGAGGCCGAAGCTGCGCAGCACCGTGCGAGCGTTCACGCTCGACGGCTCGCCGAGGAGTCCAGTACTTGTCCAGCAGCTCCAGGTCGAGACGGCACAGGTGCTGTGCTCGTAGCCCCCGGGGGGTGTCAGTGCCGACGTCGCCGCCGTCACCGCAGGTTCGTCTCCGGGCCGGAGCGGTCGGCTGCTTGCGGTGCACCCGACGACCAGTGCCGAACAGAGGATCACCGTCACAGCGCCGGCGCTCCGCACCGCGCCGATGCGGACCCTCGTGGCGTCAGCCCGGTGACCAGCGCCGGGACCGCTTCCATCGGTCGCTGCCCTTCGATCGCTCATGCGCCCGGAGCCAGGAGTCGGCGTCGCGGACGTCTGCGGGCGGACGTGACCGGCTCCGCCGTACAGCCAGCCAGCGCTCCCCCGCCGACGCAGAGCAGAGCGAACGCCGCCGGACCCCCTCTCGACCGCAACGCCCCCATGCTCGGGACCCTAGCGACGGATGGATGGCCGACCAGGTGAGTTGCGTGGACCAAAGCGCCACTCAGGGCCGGGCGGCGTCCACGTCCTGGCCCAGCAGGGCCGCCCAGACCACCGGCGACGACGGCACACCGTCGGCCAGCGCGATGGGCAGGTCGAGGCCCAGCACCGTCCCCGGTGCGCGCGTGTCGAACAGTCCCCGGACGGCGAGGGCGTCGACGGGGCGCTGGCGGCCGACCTGCGCCAGCCAGTGGCCGGTGTCCTCCGGCTTGGTGCGGCCGTCCACGACGGCCCAGACCTGGTCCGGCCGGGCGGCGGCGACCAGGGCGGCGGCCTGCTCCCGGTCGAGCCGCTCGTCGCGCACCGGGACGGTGACGATCCACGGGTGGTCCTCCCGCGGTGCGGTGGCCCGCCAGCGCGAGGTGGCCGTGGCGCTCGACATGGCCCCCGGGCCGCACCTCACCACGGCCTGGGGCGGCAGCCCCCAGCGGTGCGCCAGCAGGTCGGCGGTCTCCTCGACGTCCAGCGGCGGTCCGACCAGGACGAGCACCTGACCCGACTGCCGCGGCGGGACGGGTGCCGGCGGGAGCTGGGCCAGCACCCCGCCGAGGGTCAGCGGCGTGCGGGTCAGCAGGGCAGCAGGGACGCCGGCGGCGGTCAGGGCGGCACGCAGGGCGTCGTCGGACGGCGCGGCGACGACCCCAGCCGGCGCCGTGCCGGACGTGACGGGGGCGCTCGCCGAGGTCGGGGCGGGCACCTCCACCTCGGCGGGGGGCGGCACCTCGGCGAGCGCGCGCACCTGGTCCAGCACGGCCGCGAAGCGGGCGCTGGCCGTGGACACCGGGGCCGCGTCCGCGGGTGCCGCCACCTCAGTCGCCGGACGGCCCGCCACTGCGGTTCCAGCCGTGCCAGCGAGTCCCGCGGGCGCCGCGCTCAACGGCGCGCCGGTGCGCTCCGCCTGGTCGGCCGCCTCGAGCAGGTCGTCGAGCGAGGCGGCCGTCGGACGCGTGAACCGGCGTCGGGGCGCCCGCGGGGGCTCCGGCACGTCGATCGTCAGCTCGTACCGCTCGCGCGCGAAGAACCCGCCGAACCCCCCGCTGCGCACCTTCTCGGCGCGCACGATGCGGGCACCCGGGCCCAGCTCCTCGCGGACCCGGACGATCAGGCCGGCCAGGTCGGCGCCCTCAAGCAGCAAGCGCTCGCCCACGGCTCACCATCCCCACGGTCTCGACGTTGACGCCGGCACCGGTCACCTCGGAGTAGCTGAGCACCGCGAGGCGGGGCAGGCCGAGGGACACCAGCCGGCGCAGCGCCGGTCGGATGGTCGGCGCGCACACCAGCACCGCGGTGGTGCCCTCCGCCTCGGCCTCCGCCAGCGCTCCGCGCAGCCGGCCGAGCATCGTGTCGAGGATCTCGGGGTCCACCACCAGCTGGCTGCCGTGGTCGCCCGGACGGATCGACTCCACCAGCTGGTGCTCCAGCACGGGCTCGAGCGTGATCACCCGCAGCACGCCGTCGCGCGAGTGCGGTGCGACCAGCGCCGGGCCCAGCGCCGCACGCGCCGCCTCCACCAGCCCCTCCGGTTCGGTGGAGACGCGGGCGCGCAGCGTGAGCGCCTCGTAGATGCGCGACAGGTCCCGGATGGACACGCCCTCCGCGAGCAGGCCCTGCAGCACCCGCTGGACCTCGCCCAGCGAGAGCAGCGACGGCACCAGCTCCTCGACCACCGACGGGTTGACCTGCTTGACGCCCTCCGTCAGCACCCGCACGTCCTCGCGGGACAGCAGCCGGTCGGCGTGCTGGGTGACCAGCTCGCCGAGGTGCGTCACCAGGACGGACACGCGGTCGACGACGGTCGCCCCGGTCATCTCGGCGGCGTGCCGCAGCTCGGCCGGCACCCACTTGCCCGGCAGGCCGAACACCGGCTCGGCGACGGCGGAGCCCGGGAGCCCCGCGAGGTCGTCGCCGAGCGCCAGCACCCGGCCGGCCGGAGCCTGCCCGCGGCCCACCTCGACGCCGGCGATCCGCACGACGTAGGTGGCCTGCGGCAGGTCGACGCTGTCGCGGGTGCGCACCGGCGGGACGACGACGCCGAGGTCCATCGCCGTCTTGCGCCGCAGCGAGCGCACCCGGCCCAGCAGGTCCCGCTCCGGTCCGCTGCCCACCAGGTCCACCAGGTCCGGCGCCAGCAGGATCTCCAGCGTCGGCACCCGCATCTGCTCGATCAGCTGCTCCGGGGTGTCCGCGGCCTCCGGTGCGGGCCCGGCCGGCTTGGCGACGGCCTTCGCGGCCGCCTCGCGCCGCTCCGTGCTGCGGGCCCGCTGCGAGACGAGCAGCAGGACGCCGCCCACCAGCAGGAACGGCACCTTGGGCATGCCGGGCAGCAGGGCCAGGGCCACCGCGCCGCCGCCGGCGATCATCAGGGCGGTCTTGGACTGGGTCAGCTGCTTGGCGGCGGAGGACCCCATGTCGCCGTCGGCGCTGGCCCGAGTGACCACGATGCCGGTGGACACCGACAGCAGCAGCGCCGGGATCTGGGTGACCAGGCCGTCGCCGATGGTCAGCAGCGAGTAGCGGTTCAGCGCGTCGCCCATGGTCATCTTCATCTGGACCATGCCGATGACGAACCCACCGACCAGGTTGATCACCGTGATGATGATTCCTGCGACTGCATCGCCCTTGACGAACTTGGAGCCACCGTCCATGGCGCCGTAGAAGTCGGCCTCGGCGGCGACGTCCGCACGCCGGCGCCGGGCCGTGTCCTCGTCGATCAGACCCGAGTTGAGGTCGGCGTCGATCGCCATCTGCTTGCCCGGCATCGCGTCGAGCGTGAACCGGGCACCCACCTCGGCCACGCGCCCGGCGCCGTTGGTGATCACCACGAACTGGATCACCACGAGGATCAGGAAGATCACCAGGCCGATCACCAGCGACCCGCCGACCACGAAGTGCCCGAACGCATCGATCACGTGACCGGCGTACCCGTCGCGGAGCACCAGCCGGGTGCTCGCCACGTTGAGCCCCAGCCGGAACAGCGTGAACACCAGGATGAGCGACGGGAACACCGAGAAGTCCAGCGGCCGGCGCACGTACATGCTGGTCAGCAGGATCACCAGGGCCGCGGTGATGTTCGCCGCGATCAGCACGTCCAGCAGCGCCGCCGGCAGCGGCACCACCAGCAGCAGCACGATGCCGACCACGCCGATCGGCACGGCCATCGCGGACAGGTCCTTGTTCTTCATCGGCCGTCCTCCGGTCGAGCGGGTGAGTCTGCGGTGGTCGAGCGGGTGGTCGAGGTGGCGACGGCGGCACCGTCGCTCGTGGGTGCCGGCGTCGCGGGGGCATCCGCGGCGGGCGCGGGGCGCGCGGCACGGGCCCGGCTCGCCGCACGCGCGGCGGCACGGGCGACCGCGCGGTGGTCGGTGTGGTCGTCGGGCGAGAGCGTCGAGCCGCCGGGCACGTGGTGCTTGCCGGCGGAGGCCCCACGCCGGCGCAGGGCCATGACGAAGGCGAGCACCCGGGCGACGGCGGTGAACAGGTGCTCCGGGATCTCCGCGCCGATCTCGCACGCGGCGTGCAGCGCGCGCGCCAGCGGGATGTCCTCCACCAGCGGCACGTGCTCCTCGGTCGCCTTCTCGCGGATCTTCGCGGCGACGGAACCGGCCCCCTTCGCCACCACCCGCGGCGCACCCTTGCCGGGCTCGTAGCGCAGGGCGACCGCGACGTGCGTCGGGTTGACCAGCACCACGTCGGCCTCGCGGACGGCCTGCATCATGCGCTGACGGCTCATCTGGTGCTGACGGGCGCGGATGGCGGCCTTGACCTGCGGGTCGCCCTCGTTGCGCTTGTTCTCCTCCTTGAGCTCGCGCATCGTCATCCGCGTCTGCTTGCGGTTGCGGCGGATCACCGCGACGACGTCCACCAGGCCCAGCAGCAGACCGGCGGCGATGCCGGCGCGCAGCAGGGAGGAGACGCCCGAGCCGGCCTCGTGCAGCAGCTGGGACAGCGGCAGCCGGCCGGAGGCGATCAGCACCGGGAGCAGCCCCTTGATGGCCACCCACAGCGCCAGCCCGACGGCCGCGGACTTGCCGAGCGTCATCGCCAGCTGGCCCCAGGCATGCGGACCGACCATCCGCTTCACGCCGTTGACCGGGTTGAACTGCTCCACCTGCGGCTTCGGGGAGCGGACGTGGATGCCGCCCTGCGCGGCGGCGACGACGAGCGTGACGGCGACGACGACGACGAGCAGCGGGGCCAGGGTCGAGACAGCGGACCGCAGCCCCGTCTCGAGCGCCGTCACCGCCAGCGCCGGCTCCGGGTGCGCGGCGAGCCGCTGCAACGAGCCGAGCTGCTCCATGCCGGCCTGCCGGCCGCGGGTCAGCACGCCCGGCAGCATCACCACGGCGGCACCGACCCCGACCCAGGCCGACAGGTCCTGCGACCGGGAGAGGCGGCCCTTGCGGCGCACCTCCTTCAGGTGCCGGTCGGTGGCCTTCTGGTTGCGCTCCTGACCGTCGCTCACGGCTGCACCCCCTGCATCAGGTGGGTGGCCGTCCCGGACAGCCCGGCCAGGACGCCCGGCAGGGTCAGAACCACGTAGCCGCCGAGGCTGACGGTCAGCAGGATCTTCAGCGGGAAGCCCATCGCGAACGCGTTCAGGGCCGGGGCCACGCGGGTGAGCAGCCCGAGGCCGACGTCGGCGAGGAACAGCACGACGATCAGCGGCCCGGCGATCTGCAGCGCCGACACCGTCATGCCGGTCAGCCCGCTGATCGCCGCCTGGGCCAGCGCCGCGGGCGCCAGGCCCATGCCGATCGGCAGGGAGTCGAAGCTGCGCACCAGGCCGAGCAGCATCACGTGGTGCGCGTCCGAGGCGACGAGCAGCGCCACGACGAGCATCTGGTACAGCCGGGCGAACGTCGCGCCGCTGACCATGTTCATCGGGTCGAAGGCGGTGGCCAGCTGGAAGCCGCCGAACAGGTCGATCAGCCCGCCGGCGGACTGTACCGCCGCGAACACCAGCCAGACGAGGAAGCCGAGGGCCAGCCCCACCAGCGCCTGCAGCGCCACGTCGCCGATCAGCGGGGCGACCGACGTCGTCGCCACCCGCGGCAGCCGGGCCTGCACCACCAGGGCCAGGCCCAGGCCGAGCGCCACCTTCACCGGACCCGGCACACCCTTGTTGGCGAACGGCGGCGCGACGACCAGGAACGCGGTGATCCGCACGGCCGCGAGCACCGTGGTCTCGATGACGTCGAGCGGGACGTCCACCGCCAGGTCCGGGGAGAGCGCCATCTGCGTGCCCGGCTCAGTGCCCGACGAGCGCGGGCATCCGCGTGTACAGGTCGGTGGTGAACGTGACGACCGTCGAGATCATCCAGTGGCCGGTGACCACCAGGGCGATCGCGGCGCCCAGCGCCTTGGGGACGAAGCTGAGCGTCACCTCCTGCACCTGCGTCATCGACTGCACCAGGGACACGACCAGCCCGATGACCAGGGCGGTCACCAGCACGGGCGCGCACAGCTTGGCGGCGACGGTCAGGGCCTGCACCGCGATGTCGAGAACGGCCTCGGTGGTCATCCGCCGGCCCCCGTGTACGAGCCGAGCAGGGCCTTGATCACCAGGCCCCAGCCGTCCACCAGCACGAACAGCAGCAGCTTGAACGGCAGGGACACCATGACGGGCGGCAGCATCATCATGCCCATCGCCATCAACGAGCTGGAGACGACCAGGTCGATCACCAGGAACGGCACGAAGATGACGAAGCCCATGATGAACGCGGCCCGCAGCTCCGACAGCATGAACGCCGGCGCCAGCGTGGTGAACGGCACGTCCGCCGCGGACTGCGGGTTGGGGCGCTGGGCGGCGCGGGTCACCAGCGCCAGGTCCTGCTCACGGGTGTGCGCCACCATGAACGTCGCCAGGGGCTTCTCCCCCGCACCGATCGCCTGGGAGAAGCTCGTCTGACCGTGCAGGTAGGGCTGCACCGCCTGCGTGTTGATGTCGCTGACGGTCGGCGCCATCACGAACAGGGACAGGAACAGCGCCAGCCCGGCGATCGCCTGGTTGGGCGGCACGCCCTGCAGGCCGAGCGCGTTCCGGGTCATCGCCAGGACCACGAAGATCTTGGTGAAGCTCGTGGTCATGATCAGCAGCGACGGTGCGACCGACAGCACCGTGATGCCGAGCAGCACCGTGATCGAGCTGCTGGGCGTGCCGTCGACGCCGTTCACGCTGACGTGCACCGAGCCGGGGGCGGCCGGGGTGGCGGCGGGGGTCGGCTGGGTGGGCGCGGCGGGCGACGTGGGGCCGGCGGCCGGGACCACGCCGGCGGGGACGACGAAGGACGCTGGGACGGCGGCCACGGCGGCAGGAGCGGGTGCGGCCGCCGCCGTCGACCGGGCCGGGGTGCTCGCGACCGCGCCCGACGAGGCCAGCAGCACCAGCCCGCCGGCCAGGCACAACGCCGCCAGCAGCCGCAGGGCACGCACCACGCGCGCCGGGGCGGCGACCTGCGCCAGCTCCGGCTCGACCACGGTGCGCACGCCGCTCGCGCGGCGCGGAGCGAACATCACCGCCGGACCGTCCGGTCCTGCAGCGCACGGACCGCCGCGCGCCACGTCTGCGGGGACAGCACGGAACCGGCCAGCGCACCGGCCAGCGCGGACTGGTGGGACGCGTCGTCGAGCGCGGGACGCGGGTGCGGCAGGGCCCCGAGTGCCGGCCCCGCACCCGTCAGGCCGGGTGTGCCGCCGACGACGGGCCCCGGGACGCCGTTGCCGGCAGGCGTGCTCGTCGGGACCGCCGCCTGCTTGGCCGCCTTGGCGCCCGTGCGCTCGCCCGGCACACCGACCGGCGCGCTGGCCACGGGGCCCAGCTCCGTCAGCAGCTGCACGGAGGTGTCGCTGAAGCCGACCAGCAGCCGCCGGTCGCCCGCGGCGATCACCGCGACGCCGGAGTGCCGGCCCAGACCCTGCCGGCCCACCACGTGCACGTCCGCCTCGCGCGTGCGCTCCGCGGCGCGGCCGGCGGACATCCGCCGGCCGACGTACACGATGAGCGCGATCACGACGCCGAGGGAGACGGCGACCCGCAGCAGCACCAGGAGGGTCTCGCCCATCAGCGGTCGGCCTCCACGCCGGACACGATCTCGGTGATGCGGACGCCGTACTCCTCGTCCACCACCACCACCTCGCCGCGGGCGATCAGGCGGCCGTTGATCATCACGTCCGCCGGGGCACCGGCCGCGCGGTCCAGCTCGAGCACCGTGCCGGGGGCCAGCTCGAGCACCTGCCGCAGCGGCAGGCGGGCCCGGCCCAGCTCGGCCGTCAGGGTCATGTCGACGTCGTAGAGCACGCGCATGCTGGCCCGCGGCGTCGGCACGGCGGAGGCGCCGCCGGCCACCGGCACGCGCCCGCCGCGCACCCGCACGGCGAACCAGCCGAGCGTGGTGCCCGCGGCCTGCAGGGCGAACAGCTGGGAGTCGTCGGTCAGCACGCTGCCGGCGGAGTCGGTCCGGGCGGCCTCCAGCACGCCGGTGCCGAGCCGGGCGGCGGCGGCCTCCAGCGCCGGGCGCAGCGCATCGGTCAGCGCCACCGGGGTGCCCTCGCTGACACCGGCCGCGGTCAGCTCGGCGACCACGGCCTCCGCCACCACCACGAGCTCGGCGCTGGGCGAGCCGACGAACGAGGCGACCACCGCGACGGCGTCCGGGTCCGGCCGGTCACCGGGGGCGGCCGGCACCGCGACCAGCGGCACCGTGGAGGGGACCATCGTCGCCGCCGCACCCGCGACCGCCTGCACCTCCAGGTCGCTCACAGTGGTGGCGTTCATGCGTTCTCCTCCTCGACGTCGACCACCCGGCAGGCGAGCCGGGAGCCCTGGCTGCCCACGGCAGCCCGGGCGAGCACCACACCGTCGACGACCACGTCGAGCGGACGGGTGGCGGGATGCTGCAACGGCAGGACGTCGCCGACGGCGAGCCCCACCACCTCCGGGGGGCGGACCGTGACGGGCGCGAACCGCACCACCAGGTCCACGGGGACGGCCGTCACGGCCACCTCGAGCTGCGCGCGTGCGTTGGCCGCCTCGCGCCGGTCGTCCTCCGACCGGGTCTCGTCCGTCTCGGCCAGCCGCATCGCGGCCAGCAGGTTCTCCGCCGGCACCATCAGCGTCGTGGTGTCCACCCGCTCGCCGGTGTGCAGCGTGAACCGGGCGACCAGCACGGCGTCGCTGGCGGGCACCGCCTGGACGAACTGGGGGCTGTACTGCACGGTGCGCATCGACAGGCTGAGCGGCGCGACCGTCGTGAAGGCGTAGCGCAGGTCGTCAAGCGCCGGCTGCAGCAGCTCGCGGACCACCGTCAGCTCGATGTCGGTCAGCTCGCGGCCCTCGCGGTCGTCACCGATCCCCGTGCCGCCGAACAGGTAGTCCACCCAGACCATCACGGTCTCCACCGGCGTCTGCAGCAGCGCCGTCTGGCGGGTCTGCTCGACGGTGCACAGCATGAGGGCCGTGCGGGCGGGCAGGGTGCCGACGTACTCGTCGTACGGCATCAGCTCGACGCGGTCGCAGGTCGCGGAGCACAGGGCGCGCAGGCGCGAGGTCAGCTGGGTGCCCCACATGCGGGCGAACCGCTCGAACGCCATCTCCAGCCGGCGGCCGTGGTCGCGGGCGAGGGTCATCGGGCGGCGGAAGTCGTACAGCTCGGGCTCGGCGTTGCGCGCACGGCCCGTCGCCGACCGGGATGCGGTTCCCGGTGCGGACCGGGGCGCGGGCACGCCGAGGGTCGCCTCCGGCGCCTGGGGGGCTGTCACGAGCAGCCCATCGGCGGGCAGCACGGCTTCCTGAGCGAAACGTGTGCGAGAGCCGCTCACGTGCGTCTGGTCGTGCTTCCCCGCCACCGGCCGTCGTGGCCGGCGCCTCGTGGTGCTGTGCCCGAACGAGGTCTACGGGGCGGTGCGGCGCCCTCCATGGCGCCCCGGGTGCGCCGGGCTGGTGCCCGGCGGGACGGTGCGGCGGTCGGTGCCGCCGCTCGCCGTCACTGGGTGACGAAGTTCGTCAGGTAGAGGTCCATCACCTCCCCCTTGTAGGCCTTCTCCAGGGAGGTCAGCAGCTCCGCCTTCATCTTGTCCCGGGTGGCGGGGTCGGAGACCTCGGCCACCGTGTGGCCGGAGAACTCCGCGATCGCCAGGTCCAGGGCGCGCGACGGGTTGGGAGCCGCCTTGGTGGCCTTGGTCAGCTGCAGGCCCATGCCCAGGCGCAGGTAGTGCCCGTCGGCCAGGTTGATGCTGATCGCATCGACCGTGAGCACCTCACCGGCCACCGGCGTCGGGGTGGCGTGCGCCTTGGGCGTGCCGCCGGTGGGTCGCAGGAAGAACCAGTACCCCGCGCCGCCGCCGAGCAGCAGCACGACCACCAGCACGACGACCAGGAGCTTCTTGGACTTCTTCGGCTTCTTGTCCGCCGGCGGCTCGGCCGGCGTGCGGGAGCCGATGGTCGAGGACGGCGACGACGGCCGCGGGGCGCCGATCTTCTGCGAGATGATCCGCTGCTCGGTGGGCACTGGCTCCTCCTTCGGGTGTCTGGTTCGGGTGGCTGGTTCGAGAGTCTCGGTGGGTCAGCCGCCGGCCGCGACGATCGGCAGCAGCTTGCGGACGGCGTCGGGTGCGCTGGACAGCACCACCAGGTCCACCCGCCGGTTGGCCGCGAGCGCCTGGTCGTCGGCACCCGGCACCTCCGGGCGGGCGTCACCGAAGCCGACCGCCATGATCCGGTCCGCCGGCATGCCGTCGGACTCGACCAGCCGGCGCAGCACCTGCGTGGCCCGGTCGGAGGACAGCTCCCAGTTGGTGGCGTACTTGCCCGAGCCGGACACCGGCAGCGTGTTGGCGTGCCCCTCGATGGACACCTGCTCGGTGATGCCGCGCAGCGTGGGCGAGAGGGTGTCGATCACCCGCTGGGACGTGGGCGTCAGCTGGGCCGACTCGGGGCCGAAGAACACGTCCTGGGCGACCAGGCCGATGATCAGACCGCGCTCGGTGATCTTGTAGTCCACCGCGTCGCTGAGGCCGACGGCGCCGAGCTCCGACTTGATCGCGTCGCGGATCTGCTCCAGGTGCGCCGCCTCGGCCCGCGCCGCGAGCAGCAGCTTCGGGTCCGTCGTCGGCGAGCTCGCGGCCGGCTGCGCCCCCGCCGCCTGCGGGGCGCTCGCCTGCTGGCCCAGGCCCTTGTCGGCGGTGACCAGGCCGGCGGTCCCCACCTCGTTGGCGTTCGTCGCGGCACTGACGCCGTCGAGCACGCCCGGGTTCGACTCGAGCACCGAGCTGTGCACCGTGCCCTGCCCGAAGCCGGTCGCCAGCGAGTCGCGCAGCGCCGTGAACTTCTGCTGGTCCACCTGGCTGATCGCGAACAGCACGATGAACAGGCCCATCAGCACGGTCATCATGTCCGAGTAGCTGACCGCCCAGCGCTCGGCGTTGGTGTGCTCCTCGTCGTCGACCTTCTTGCGCCGACGGCGCGGCGGGGTGCTCATGCCGCCTTCTTCTCGCCGGCGGCACCACGTGCGTCGTCGGGCAGCAGGCTGCGCAGCCGCTCGCCGACCAGCCGGGGGTTGGCACCGGCCTGCACGGCCAGCAGCCCCTCGAGCGCGAGCTCCATCTGGGCGCACTCGAGGTCGGACATGCGGCGGATGCGGCTGCCGAGCGGCATCCAGACGACGTTGGCGGACAGCAGGCCCCACAGGGTGGCGACGAACGCCGAGGCGATCGACTCGCCGAGCTTGCTCGGGTCGGACAGGTTCTGCAGCACGTGCACCAGCGAGATGACGGTGCCGATGATGCCGATGGTCGGCGCGTAGCCCGCCATGTCGTGGAAGTACTTGGCGTGCATGCGGTCGAGCCGGCGCTTGGACGCGATCCGGTCCTCCAGCATCATCCGCAGGTCCTCGGGGTCCGTGCCGTCGATCGCCGACTGCAGGCCCGAGCGCAGGAACGGGTCGGTGATGGTGCGGGCCGCGTCCTCGAGCGCGAGCAGGCCCTCCCGCCGCGCCTTGTCCGCCAGGCTGACCAGGGTCTCGATGGTGCCCGACGGGTCCGGCGCCTTGCTGCGCAGCGCCGTGGGCACCGCCGCGAAGGAGCCCATCGCGTCCTTCAGCGTGTGGCCCATCAGGCCGACCGCCAGCGTGGTGACCCACACCAGCAGCAGCGGGCCGGGCAGCACGATGGCCATGGGAGGCGTGCCCTCGATGAGCATCACCACGAAGACGGTGCCGAGGGCGACGCCCAGACCGATCAGACCTGCGGGATCCATCAGCGCACCGTCCGGAGGTGGGCACGGCCCTCGTCGTGGGGACCCCGGGGGTCGGGCTCGTCGTCCGGACCGCCTTCGGGCTCGTCGTCCGACGGCACGGGCGCCAGGTGCACCGACTGCCGCTCGGTCTCGATCTGGCGGGCCCGGGCCAGCACCAGCGCCCGGTGCTCGGTGATGCGGGAGATCACCTCGCCCATCGACTCCTCGACGATGTACTTGCTGCCGTCGATGAGCGTCAGGATCGTGTCCGGCGCGCTCTCGACGCGCTGGACCAGATCGGGGTTCACCCCGAAGAGTCCGCCGTTGAGGCGCGTCACGATGATCACGGTGGTCCCGTCCCTGGTCCCTGCACTCGGCTGGATGCCGTTGAGCCCGTCCGTGGGCTCGTTGCCTTCCCGATCGGCCGTGCGCCCTGCCTGCTGAGGACTTCAGCCCGCCGGGTGGTAGGCCCAGTGCCAGCTCTCGCCGGGCACGTCGGCCTGGAAGCCGTACGACGGCGCGTTGCGCTGCATCCACGCCTGCGCGGCGCCGTTCAGCTGCAGGTCGGCGGCGATGCCCCAGCCGTGCTCGCTGGTGCCGGGCTTCGCGGCGAGACCGCCCTGCGAGTACAGGCCCTTGGTGGCGGCCAGCTGCACCTGCTCGTCGTACGGCCGGTACGTCTCGGTGATGCCGACGGTGACGCCGTCGGCCTTCGCTGCGGCGATCAGCTTGGTCATCGCGGCGGCGGCCGGGGCCCACATCTTCTTGCCGGTGTCCCCCACCGGGGCGAGCGCGGAGTCGGGCACGTGGCCGTTGCCGTAGGCGGCCAGGTCGGTGGGCACCCGGTTGGCGCCCAGGGTTCCCGTGGCCGACGACGACGAGGACTTCGCCAGCTCCTGCGCGAGCACGTCCGAGAACGCGGTGCTGCTCGTCGAGCCGGCCACCGCCGTGGCTGTGCTCGAGGGGCTCGAGCCAGCCACGACGGGTGGGCCGGACACCAGGGACTGCAGCTGCAGCACCCGGGCGGAGATCTGCGAGATCTGGGAGAGACCGTCCATCAGGCGGCTCAGCGCTTGAGGTTGACGAGCTCCTGCAGGACCTCGTCGGACGTGGTGATCACGCGGGAGTTCGCCTGGAACCCGCGCTGGGCGACGATCAGGTTGGTGAACTCGCTGGACAGGTCGACGTTGGACATCTCCAGCGCGCCACCGGCGAGCGTGCCGCGGCCGCCGGTGCCGGCCGCGCCGAGCTGCGGGTTGCCGGAGTTCACCGTGGTGGTGAACAGCGAGCCACCAGCCTTCTCCAGGCCCGCCGGGTTGGTGAACGACGCGAGCGCGATGCGGCCGATCACCTGCTTGAGCCCGTTGCTGAACGCACCGGTGATGGTGCCGTCGCTGCCGAGGGAGAAGGACTGGAGCGTGCCGGCCGCCTGACCGTTCTGCGTGCTGGCCGCCACGGTGTCCAGGCCGGCGAAACCGGTCAGCTTGGAGATGTCGACCGTCACACCGCCGACCGCGAAGGTGCCCGGCGAGGTGAGGGCGCCGCTCGCGTCGAACGTCACCGGGCCGTAGGCGTTCGTGCTGGTGCCGTCCGTGGCGGACATCGACCAGCCGCCGGCCGCCTTGGTGAAGGTCAGGTTGAGCTGCCGCTCGTTACCGGTCGAGTCGAACACGCCGATGGCGCGTGTGATGGTCGTGCCTGTGGCCGCGGCCGAGTCGAGGTTGCCGGTGTACGTGGCCTGGGAGCTGGCGACCGCCGCCATGAGAGTGCCGGCCGGCACCTTGAGGTCCGTCAGCGGGCCGTTGGTGTCGATGACGCCGTTGGTGGCGGCCCAGCCCTGCACCAGGGCACCCTCCCCCGGCAGCACCATCTGGCCGGTGGAGTCGAAGTCGAACGACCCGGCGCGCGTGTAGTACGTCTGGCCGCCCTTGCGGACGGCGAAGAACCCGTCGCCCTGGATCATCATGTCGGTGCTGCGGCCGGTCAGCTGCGAGGCCCCCTGCGAGAAGCTCGTCGTGATGCCGGCCACCCGCACGCCCAGGCCCACCTGCGCCGGGTTGGTGCCGCCGACGCCGGCGCCCGGCTGCGCACCGCCGGCGTTGGAGACGAGCTGGCTGAGGGTGTCCTGGAACTGGATCTGCGAGCTCTTGAAGCCCGTGGTGTTGACGTTGGCGATGTTGTTGCCGGTGACGTCGAGCATCGTCTGGTGGCTGCGCAGACCGCTGATGCCGGAGAAGAGCGAGCGAAGCATGGTGGTGTCCCTTCGGGTGGAGCGGGTCAGGCGCTGGCGGAGGTGCCGGCAGACGTGCTGGACGGGGTGACGGTGCGGACGGCGTCGAGGCTGACGTCGGTGGTGCCGACCGTGAGGGTCGGCACGGTGGAGGTGTAGGAGACGCCGGACACGACGCCCTTCTGGGTGGTGCCGTTCGCGTCGTTCCAGGTCACGTCGTGGCCGACGAGCGTGGCGGCGGCCACCCGCATCTGCAGCGCGAACTGGTCCTGAGCGTTGGTGGTCAGCTCGGTCAGGCTCTGCATGGTCGACATCTGGGTGGTCTGCGTCATCATCGCCGAGGTGTCCATCGGCGAGCTGGGGTCCTGGTTCTTCAGCTGGGCGATCAGCAGCTGCATGAACGCCTTGCTGTCCAGCTGGGTCTTGTCCTTCGGGGCCGTGGCGGCCGTCCGGTCGGACGTGAGGTACGAGACGTCGATGCTCATGCGGGTCTCCCTGGTGGGCTGAGGGTCGGCGGGGCCGGGGGCGGTGGGGGTCAGACGAGGAGGTCGAGACCTCCGGGCCGGACCCCGCCGGCGCCGGGTGCCGGTCCGCGCTGGGTGGCCGGTGCGCCGGTCCACGGTCCGGTGCGGTCGTCCGACGGCCGGGCCGGTGCGCCATGACGGTCGCCCGAGCGGCCGTCGGGCTGGCTGCCGGACTGGCCGGCCGCCGGGCCGCCCGTCCCCGGACGACCGCTGTCGGGGCCGGAGCTCCCGGTGTCGACCGTGATGCCGGCGGCGGACAGGTCCTTGCGCAGGTCGGACAGGGCGCCGCGGAGGGCGTCCTTCGCCGCGTCGGTCGCCCCGGCGAGCTCCACCCGGACGGACTGGGCGGTGATGTGGGCGACCACCCGGACGGTGCCGAGGTTCTCCGGGTCCAGCGGGACCGACAGCACGTGGTGACCGGCGGCCAGGCCGGTCAGCGAGCGCAGTCGGGCGCCGAGCTGGTCCGCGACGGGCAGCGGCGTCGAGCCCTGGGGCGCCGCCTGGGCGGCGGCCGTCGCGGCCCCGGTGGACGCAGATACAGTCGGCGCGGAGGCGGCGGTGACCGGCAAGGCGGCCTGCGCGGCGGTGGTGCCGGCCGCGTCCACCCGCACGGTCGCGGTCGCGGTCGCGTCAGGGACGGCAGAGGCCGGCTGGCTCGCGGTGCCGACCGGCGCGGTGGCGGTCGCAGCGGGGGCGTCCGGTGCGCGGTGGTCGGCGGCGGTCCGGGCGCCGCTGGTGCCGGTCTCGGCGGCGGCGTTCCCCGCGCTCGGCGTCGCGGTGACCGCAGCGGCGGTGGCACCGGCGGCGAGGGTCTGCCGGTCCGCACCGACGCGGCCCGGCTGACCCGAGGCGGGCTCGCCGGCTCCCGTCGGGAGGGTGGTGCTGGCCGACGTGCCGGCCGTCGGTGCGCCCGCGGTCCCGGCTGCACCGGCTCCGACCGCGGTCGCGCCAGCGACGGCGGGCGAGGACGGCACCGCGGCAGCGGGGGATGCCGCCGTCGTCGCCTGCCCCGCCGCCGTGGCCGTGACCGCAGCCGTGGTCGTCGTCACCGCGGCACCGGCCGCGGCGAGCTGGGCGGCCGTCTGCGCGGTTCCGCTCTGCGCCGCGGTGCCCTGGACGGCGGTGCTCTGCGTCGCCGCACCCTGCGTGGCCGTCGCGGTCGCCGTGCCGGCGGACCCGGTCGCCGACGACGCGGCCGACGAGCCCGCCGCCGCGCCGTCCGCCTGTCCACCCGTCGTCACCGCGTCGCTCCCCGACTCCGCACGCGTGCCCCTGCCGGCGGGCCGGTCCCGGCGGTCCACCGCCCGGTCGGCACCGCGGTCCGCCACCCGCTCGGGGCGGGCGTCGGGGCGGGCGTCGCTGCCGCGGTCGGCACGGTCGGCCCGGTCGGCCCGGTCGGCGCCCGGCGCCGGCACGCTGCGTGCCGTGCTCGCCAGGTGTGCGGCCAGCAGGTCGTCGAACCCGCTGCCGCTGGTCTGCGCAGCGGCGTACCGGGCGGGCCGCACCGCCGGGGCGGCCGGCGTGACCGTCGTCGTGCTCATGCCTGCGTCCCCTCGTCGTCGCGTCCGGGGACGCCGCCGTCCGTGCGACCGCGGGCCGCCGCCTCGTCCAGGACGTGCTGCTCGGCCCGGCCCTCGGCCAGGCGCTCGCGCTCCTCGTGGTGCTCCGCCAGCCGCTCGACGGCCCGCAGGTCCCGCCGCGCGGCCGACCAGGCGTCCCGGCGCTCGTCCGCGACGCGGTCCGCCTCCGCCGCCTCGGCCGAGCGCTCGGCGAGCAGGCTGGACAGCGCCAGCCGGGACGCGATGGTGGCGTGGAACAGGACCTGGTCGACCGGCTCGCCGGTCGCGGCCAGCCGCTGCAGGGTGTCGTCGGCCGCGGCCCGCCGCTCGCGCCGGCGCCGCTCCGCCTGGCCGAGCTCGGCGGCGGCCGTCTCCTCGCGGAACGTGCGCACGCGCAGCAGCCCGCCCAGCCCGAACACGCTCATGCCGCGCCTCCCTCCATCGCCGCGACCAGGGCGGACAGCCGCTGCCACGACTGCTCGGCCGGCGCACGCTCCGCCATGTCCTGGCACAGGAACGCCTCGATCGCGTCGGCGTGGGCCAGGGCGGTGTCCACCTGCCGGTTGGACCCCGGCACGTAGGCACCGACGTCGATCAGGTCCTGCGCCTGGGACCGAGCCGCCAGCACGCTGCGCAGCCGCTGGGCCGCGGCCCGCTGCTCGCGGGACGTCACGCGGTTGGCCACCCGGCTGATCGATGCGAGCGCATCGACCGACGGGAAGTGACCGGCCACCGCCAGGCGGCGCTCCAGCACCACGTGCCCGTCGAGGATCGACCGGGCGGCGTCCGCCACCGGCTCGTTGTGGTCGTCGCCGTCCACCAGCACCGTGTACAGGCCGGTGACCGAGCCCCGCGGGCCGGTGCCGGCGCGCTCCAGCAGCCGCGCCAGCATGGCGAACGTGCTCGGCGGGTAGCCGCGGGTGGCCGGGGGCTCCCCGACGGACAGGCCCACCTCGCGCTGGGCCATCGCGACGCGGGTGAGCGAGTCCATCATCAGCACCACGTGCCGGCCCTCGTCGCGCAGCTGCTCGGCGATGCGGGTCGCCAGGAAGGCCGACCGCAGCCGCACCAGCGGCGGCTCGTCGGACGTCGCCACCACCACCACGGACCGCGCCAGCCCCTCCGGGCCCAGGTCGTCCTCGAGGAACTCGCGCACCTCACGGCCGCGCTCCCCCACCAGGGCGATCACCGAGACCTCCGCCTCGGTGCCCCGGGCGATCATCGACAGCAGGCTCGACTTGCCGACGCCGGACCCGGCGAACAGGCCCAGCCGCTGCCCGCGGCCGACGCTCACCAGCGTGTCGAGCACGCGGACGCCCAGGTCGAGCGGGGTGTCCACGCGGGCGCGCTCCAGCGGGTGCGGTGCGGCGTGCTCCACCGGCAGCCAGCCGTCGGCCCGCAGCGGTCCGCGCCCGTCGATCGGCCGGCCCAGCCCGTCCAGCACGCGACCCAGCAGCCCGCGGCCCACCGGCGCGCACAGCGTCCCGCCCGTCGACCGCGCCGGCAGCCCGGCACGCAGCCCGTCGGCCGGGCCCAGCGGCAGGCACCGCACGGCGCCGGCGGCCGTGGCGACCACCTCGGCCGGGATCGCCTCGGCACCGTCCCCGATCCGCAGCAGCCCGCCCACCGGCGCGTCCAGCCCGGACACCTCGACGGACAGGCCGACGACGGACCGCACGGTTCCCACCCGCTCGGGCCGGGCGGCGGTCAGCACGCGCCCCCAGGTGGGCACGACGGCGGCGTCGGGCCGCACGGTGTCCAGCAGGCTCATGCCGCACCCCCGGACTCCAGCGCCGCCCGCGCCCGGTCCAGCGCCGTGCCGATCCGGGCGTCCAGCCAGCCGTCCGGCAGGTCGGCCACCGCGTCACCACGCGCCAGCGAGGGGTCGGCCACCAGCCGGGCGCCGTCCGGCAGCTCGGGGTCGGGGCCGAGGGCGCGCACGTCGTCCGGGTTCAGCCGCACCACCACGGGCTCGACGTCGGCGGCCGCCACCCGGGCGAGGGCGGCGACGGCTCCGGTGGGGCCATCGGACAGCTCGACGCCCAGCACCGCCTCGGCCAGCTCCAGCGCGCAGCGCAGCAGGGTCGCCTCGGCCTGCGCCAGCACGGGCGCGGTCCGGGACTGTGCCCCTCGGGTCGCCGCCGCGAGCGCCGCGAGCGCCGCCGCGTGCTCGGCGCTGCGCCGGTGCTCGTCGGCGAGCCGGC
>NZ_JANZLA010000015.1 GCF_025770785.1 Cellulomonas sp. SG140
CTCCTGCACCGCGCACGGCTGCCCCCACGGCGCGACCCGCGACGGCGGCCCCGCGTGCGCCCCGTCCTGCGCCGGCTGCACCGGCCGCCGCGGAGCAGGCGTCGGCACCACGGCCTGCCGCACCGCGCCCCGCAGCACCGCGACCGGCACCGCCCCGGACGGCGGGTGCGCGCAGCACGGGCAACCGCACCGCTCCCACGGAGGGGGCGAGCTGAACCAGCGCCGGGACGCCGACCGGCGGACCTGCACGGCACGAGCCACCCGGGCACCCGGGTGGCGCGAACGACAAGGAGAGACGGCAGCCATGCCGAAGAACAAGACGCACTCCGGTGCCAAGAAGCGCTTCCGCGTGACCGGCACCGGCAAGATCATGCGGGAGCAGGCCAACGGGCGGCACCTGCTGGAGCACAAGTCGAGCCGTCGCACCCGCCGCATCGCCGGTGACGTGGTCGTCTCGTCGGTCGACACCCCCAAGATCAAGAAGCTGCTCGGCCGCTGACCCGTGGACGCCCCACGGGGCGTCCCGGGCGCGACGAGCCTGGACCAGCAAGGAGCATCACGTGGCACGCGTGAAGCGGGCGGTCAACGCCCAGAAGAAGCGCCGGTCGACCCTCGAGCGGGCGAGCGGCTACCGCGGTCAGCGGTCCCGTCTGTACCGGAAGGCCAAGGAGCAGGTCACCCACTCCCTGGTGTACGCCTACCGCGACCGCAAGGCGCGCAAGGGCGACTTCCGCAAGCTGTGGATCCAGCGGATTAACGCCGCCGGCCGCGCCCAGGGCATCACCTACAACCGCCTGATCCAGGGCCTGAAGCTCGCGGGCGTCGAGGTGGACCGGCGTGTGCTGGCCGACCTGGCCGTGAACGACGCGGCGGCCTTCGCCGCGCTGGTCCAGCTGGCCAAGGACGCGCTGCCGGAGGACGTCAACGCCCCTTCGGCTGCGTGAGGTCCGTCGACCAGCCCCACCCGAACGCCCGGCCATGAGCGCTGAGCTGACCAACCCGCGCGCCGAGCGCGTGCGGTCGGTCGCCGCGCTGGCCGGGCGTTCGGCGCGTCGGCGCACGGGACGGTTCCTCGTCGAGGGGCCGCAGGCGGTGCGCGAGGCTGTGGCGACGGCCGACGTGGTGGTCCACGACGTCTACCTGACCCAGGCTGCGGCGGACCGCTACCCGGAGATCATGGCGTCGGTTCGCGAGCGACGGCTGCACCTGCACGTCGGCGACGCCGCCGTGCTCGAGGCGATGAGCCCCGACGCGCAGCACGTGGTGGCGGTCGCCGACCAGCGCCACGACGACCTCGGCACGGTGCTCGCGGGCGGCCCGCGGCTGCTCGCGGTGCTGGCGCACGTGCGCGACCCCGGCAACGCCGGAACGGTGCTCCGGGTGGCCGACGCCGCCGGCGCGGACGCCGTGCTCCTGTCAACGGAGAGCGTCGACGTGCACAACCCGAAGGTGGTGCGGTCCACGGCGGGCTCGCTCTTCCACCTTCCCGTCGTCGAGGAGGTGGCCCTGGCCGATGCCGTGCACGCCCTGCGCAGCGCCGGTGTCACCGTCCTCGCCGCGGACGGCCGCGGGGACGTGGACCTCGACGACCTGCAGGACACGGCCGGCTCCGGCGCCCCCGACCTCGCACGTCCGACCGCCTGGCTGTTCGGCAACGAGGCGTGGGGCCTGGCGGACGAGGACCTCGCGCTGGCGGATGCGGTGGTCCGGGTGCCGCTGCACGGCCGCGCCGAGTCGCTCAACCTCGCGACGGCTGCCGCGGTCTGCCTGTACGCCTCCGCACGTGCCCAGCGGCGCGTCCGGCTCTGAGACCGTGCGCCTGTTCGCCGCCGTCTGGCCGCCCGACGAGGTGCTCGACCACCTCGACCTCGCACTCGGGGCCGTGCGGGGGACGACGGCGGGGGAGGACCGCGGCCCGGTCCAGTGGGCGGCGCGAGAGACCTGGCACCTGACGCTCGCCTTCTACGGGACCGTGGCCGACGGCAGCGCCCCGATCCTGCTCGAGGAGCTCGCGGTCGCCGCGGCTGCGGCGGCGCCGTACGCGCTGCGGCTGCGCGGCGCCGGGGTGTTCTCCCACCGGACCTTGTGGACCGGTGTGGCCGGTGACCTCGACCAGCACCGGGCGTTGACGCGCGCCTGCGGTCGGGCCGGTGAGGAGGTCGGCGCCCCGCCGGACGTGCGCGTGCGGGAGCGGCCGCACCTGACGGTGGGCCGGGTGCGACCGGGTGCTTCGGCTGTCCGTGGCGGTCGGGTCGCGGGGCGCGGTCGAGCCTCGCGCGGAGCCGGAGAGATGGGCGGTCAGCTCCCGGAGGACATCGTCTCGGCGTTGGCGGTGTACGAGGGGCCGACGTGGACCGTGACGTCCCTGCGGCTCGTCGAGTCCACGCCGGGTGCAGGCCGTGGCGGTGGTCCGTTGTACGTGCCGGTCGGCGAGCTGCCGCTCGGCTCGTGACGGGCTGCGCACCGTCCGCCACCGGGCGGACGGTGCGCCCTCCGCTGGACGGACCCGGGCCGGAGCAGGCCGCGCCACTAGACTGCCGGGTCGGCCGCCCGTGCGCGTGGCGGCCGGGCCGGTCCGCCTGCTGCGCCGGTCGTCGTCCCACCCTGGAAGGCTCGGATGCCCGACGAGAGCACGGTGCTGTCCCCCCTCGACGCCGACGCGATGCAGAGCGCGCTGGACGAGGCGCTCGCGGCGGTGGCCGCCGCGCAGGACCTCGCGGCGCTGAAGGCCGTCCGCCAGGCGCACACCGGGGAGCGCAGCCCGTTGGCCCTGGCCAACCGTGCCATCGGCGGTCTGCCGGGTGCGGAGAAGGCCGCGGCGGGCCGCATCGTCGGCCAGGTGCGGGGTCGGTTGACCGCCGCCATCGCCGCGCGAGAGGCGGAGCTCGAGGCCGAGCGCGACGCGCGGGTGCTCGTCGAGGAGGCGGTGGACGTCACCCTGCCCGTCGACCGTCACCCCGCCGGTGCGCGCCATCCGCTCGAGACCCTGATGGAGCGCATCGGCGACGTGTTCGTCGCGATGGGCTGGGAGGTGGCCGAGGGGCCCGAGGTCGAGGCGGAGTGGTTCAACTTCGACGCGCTCAACTTCGGTCCCGACCACCCCGCGCGGCAGATGCAGGACACGTTCTTCGTCGACCCCGCCGGCTCCGGCCTGGTGCTGCGCACGCACACCTCCCCGGTGCAGGCACGCTCGTTGCTGGAGCGGGAGCTGCCGGTCTACGTCGTCTGCCCGGGTCGCGTGTTCCGGACGGACGCGCTCGACGCGACCCACACGCCCGTGTTCCACCAGGTCGAGGGCCTGGCGGTGGACCGGGGTCTGACCATGGCGAACCTCAAGGGCACGCTCGACCACTTCGCGCGTGCGATGTTCGGGCCGGAGGCCCGCACCCGGTTGCGGCCGTCGTTCTTCCCGTTCACCGAGCCGTCGGCGGAGATGGACCTGTGGTTCCCGCAGAAGAAGGGCGGCCCGGGCTGGATCGAGTGGGGAGGGTGCGGGATGGTCAACCCGAACGTCCTGAGGTCGGTGGGGGTGGACCCCGACGAGTACTCCGGCTTCGCCTTCGGGATGGGCATCGAGCGCACGCTGATGCTGCGGCACGGGATCGCCGACATGCACGACATGGTCGAGGGCGACGTGCGCTTCTCCGAGCAGTTCCGGGCGGTGATCTGACGTGGTGATGGTCCCGCTCGCCTGGTTGGGCGACCATGTGGAGCTCCCTGAGGGCCTGACGGCGGCGCAGCTCGCCGCGGACCTGGTGCGGGTCGGCCTGGAGGAGGAGGCGATCCACTCCGGATCCGACGTCACCGGGCCGCTCGTCGTCGGGCACGTGCTGTCCGCGCTGCCCGAGGAGCAGAAGAACGGCAAGACGATCTACTGGTGCCAGGTGGACGTCGGGGCGTTCAACGCCCTCGACGAGGCCGGCCTGCCGACCGTTCCCCGCGGCATCGTCTGCGGCGCGCACAACTTCGGCGCGGGGGACCACGTGGTGGTCGCGCTGCCGGGCGCCGTGCTGCCCGGTCCGTTCCCGATCGCCGCGCGCAAGACGTACGGCCACGTCTCCGACGGGATGATCTGCTCCGCGCGCGAGCTCGGCATCGGGGACGACCACTCGGGGATCATCGTGCTGTCCCGCCTCGGGTTGACCGACGAGCAGACGCCCGCGGGCGCCGACGCCGCCGAGCTGCTCGGGCTGCGCGACGAGGTGCTGGAGATCAACGTCACGCCCGACCGCGGCTACTGCTTCTCGATGCGGGGCGTCGCGCGGGAGTACGCGCACTCGACGGGTGCCCGGTTCCTGGACCGCGGCCTGCCGACCGACGCGCAGCGCGCGCCCCTGGCGGGCGGCTTCCCGGTGGAGATCGACGACGAGGCGCCGATCGACGGCGTCCCCGGCGTCGACAGGTTCGTCGCTCGCATCGTGCGTGGCGTCCACGCCGACGTGCCGTCGCCGTCGTGGATGCAGCACCGGCTGGTGCAGGCCGGCATGCGGCCCCTCGGCCTCGCCGTCGACGTGACCAACTACGTGATGCTCGACCTCGGTCAGCCGCTGCACGCCTACGACCTCGGCGGTCTCGCGGCGCCGATCGTCGTGCGCCGTGCCGCGCCGGGGGAGCACGCGACGACGCTCGACGGTGTGGACCGTGCCCTGGACCCGCAGGACCTGCTGATCACCGACAGCCCGGACGGGGCGCGGGGGTCTCGGGTGCTGGGGCTGGCCGGCGTGATGGGCGGCGCGGACAGCGGGGTCGCCGGAGGGACCACGGACCTGCTGATCGAGGGTGCGCACTTCGACCCGATCACCGTCGCACGCACGTCGCGTCGTCACCGGCTGTCGAGCGAGGCGGCCAAGCGGTTCGAGCGCGGGGTCGACCCGCAGCTCGCGCGGGTGGCGGTGGACCGCGTGGCGGAGCTGCTGGTCGAGCTCGGCGGTGGGACCGTCGACGACACGGGGACCGACGTCGACCGGACCACGGAGCCGCCCACGGTGCTGCTCGACCCCCGGCTGCCGGCGCGGCTGGTCGGTGTGCCGTACACCGAGGACGAGGTGCGCGGCACGCTCGAGCGGATCGGGTGCACCGTGACCGGCTCGGCGGCGGGGATGTCCGTGCAGGTGCCTTCGTGGCGCCCCGACCTGGCGGTGCCTGTCGACCTGGTCGAGGAGATCGCGCGGCTCGGCGGCTACGACACGATCCCGTCCGTGGTGCCGGCGGCGCCCGCCGGACGCGGACTGACCTGGTCGCAGCGCGCTCGGCGGGCTGTGGCCGACGCGCTGGCCGCCGAGGGGCTCGTGCAGGTGCTCTCGTACCCCTTCGTCGGGCAGGCGCAGCTGGACGCGATGAACCTGCCCGCCGCGGACGCCCGCCGACGTGCCCTGCGGCTGGCGAACCCGATCTCCGAGGCCCAGCCGCTGATGCGGACGGACCTCCTGGTGACGCTGCTGGACACCGCGCGCCGCAACGTGGGCCGTGGCCAGAGCGACCTCGCGCTGTTCGAGACCGGCCTCGTCACGCTGCCGCGGGCCGGCGCTCCGGCCGCACCCCAGCTGCCGGGCGGCACCCTGCCCACCGACCACCAGCTGGACGAGCTCGCGGCGGCGCTCCCCGACCAGCCGCGGCACCTGGCTGCGGTGCTCACCGGTCTGCGCGAGCGTGCCGGTTGGACCGGCCCCGCCCGGCGGGCCGACCACACCGACGCGTTCGCCCTGGTGGACGTGGTGGCCCGACGCCTCGGCGTGGAGGTCCACTTCGCAGCCGAACCGGACCGCGCACCGTTCCACCCCGGCCGCTGCGCCCGCGTGCTCGCCGCCGACGGTCGTGTGCTGGGTCATGCGGGCGAGCTGCACCCCGCCGTCGTCGCCGCGCACGACCTGCCCGCCAGGGCTGTGGCGTTCGAGCTCGACCTCGACGCTCTGCTCGCGGCCGCTCCGTCGGCCCCGGTGCAGGCGCAGGCCGTCTCGACGTTCCCGGTGGCCAAGGAGGACGTGGCGCTCGTGGTCGACGCCGCCGTGCCGGCGGCCGAGGTGCTGGCCGCCGTGCGGGACGGCGCGGTGAGCAGCCCCGCGGGCGACGTCCTGGAGGACGTGCGGCTCTTCGACGTGTACGTCGGGGACCAGGTCGGGGAAGGCAGGCGGTCGTTGGCCTTCTCGCTGCGGCTGCGGGCCGACGACCGGACGCTGACGGCGGCCGAGACGGCGGAGGTCCGCAACGCGGTGGTGGCGACGGCGCAGGCGCGCTTCGGGGCGGAGCTGCGGTCCTGAGCCGCCGCTGACCGACCGGTGGATACGCTCCGACCGTGTCGAAGACCCGGCTCGAGGCGTTCAGCGACGGCGTGATCGCGATCGTGATCACGGTGATGGTGCTCGAGCTGCGGGCGCCTCGCACCACCGACCTGGCGGCCCTGCGGCCCCTGCTGCCGGTGTTCCTCGCCTACGTGCTGAGCTTCGTCAACCTCGGCATCTACTGGAACAACCACCACCACATGCTCAATGCGGCACGACACGTCGACGGCGCGGTGCTGTGGGCGAACCTGCACCTGCTGTTCTGGCTGTCCCTGTTCCCGTTCACCACCGCGTGGCTCGGCGAGAACCACGCGGTGGCGGTGCCCACGGCCGCGTACGGCGTGGTGGCGCTGTGCGCGGCGATCGCCTACCGGGTGCTCCAGGGCCGGATCATCGCGCTCGAAGGTCCACGCTCCACGCTGGCGTTGGCGGTCGGCGCGGACCTGAAGGGCCGGATCTCGCCGTTCGTGTACGCCGCCGGCGTCGGCATGGCGTTCGTGGCGCCGTGGGTCTCCATCGCCCTGTACGCGGGGGTCGCGCTGCTGTGGCTGGTCCCGGACAGGCGCGTCGAACGGCAGCTGGCACGGGGCGACCGGGCCTGAGGCTGCGCCGCTGCCCGGCACGCGCGCCGGCCGCGGGCCTCAGAGCGTGAGCAGCACCTTGCCCGTGGTTCGGCGACCTTCGAGCGCCCGGTGCGCATCGGCGGCGTCCCGCAGGGGGAACGTGGCCCCGATCCGAGCCGACAGCCGTCCGTCGGCGAGCAGGGCGAACAGCTCGTCGGTGCGGCCGAGGAGCTCCTCGCGCGTGGCGGTGTAGGCGCCCAGCGAGGGCCTCGTCAGGTACACCGAGCCCGCGGCGTTGAGGCGTTGCGGGTCGACGGGCGGCACCGGTCCGGACGACGCACCGAACAGCACGAGCGTCCCGCGAGGCCGCACGCTGGCCAGGGACGCGTCGAAGGTGTCCTTGCCGACGGAGTCGTACGCCGCACGCACACCGACCCCCGACGTGAGCTCGCGGACGAGTGCCGGGAGCTGTCGCGTCAGGTCGTCGAGCTCCCGGTACCGGATCACGTCCGTGGCTCCGGCCTCGCGCGCGAGCTCCTCCTTGGCGGGCGTGCCGACCGTGCCGATCACCCGCGCGCCACGCAGCGTGGCGAGCTGGGTGGCGAGCAGGCCCACCCCGCCGGCCGCGGCGTGCAGCAGCACGTCGTCCCCGGGGCGAAGCTCCACGGTCGAGGTGACCAGGTAGTGGGCGGTAATGCCCTGCATCGGGATCGCCGCGGCCGTCTCGTCCGACACCCCGTCGGGCACGGGGATCAGGTCCGAGGCGCGCACGGTGGCGAGCTCGGCGTACGACCCGTTCGCGGCGGTCCACGCGACGCGGTCGCCCACCGCCACCCCGGTGACGGCGGAGCCGAGCGCCACCACCCGACCGGCACCCTCGGAGCCGACGACGTGGGGGTAGCCCATGGGGTAGAGGCCTGATCGGCGGTAGGTGTCGATGAAGTTCACGCCCGCGGCGGCGACGGCGACCACCGCCTGGTCGGGGCGCGGCTCCGGGTCGGGGAGCTCGACGACCTGCAGGACCTCCGGACCGCCCGGGGCGGTGGCGACGACAGCACGCATGGCACCATCAAAACGCGTGGCGCGACGCGGCGCGCACAGACGAATCGTCGTGCACTGTGGTGTATGTTCATGCACATGTCCTTTACGGTCGCCGTCGCCGGCGCGAGCGGGTACGCAGGTGGCGAGATGCTGCGGCTGCTGCTCGGCCACCCGGAGGCCCGGATCGGCACGCTGACGGCGCACAGCAACGCCGGCAGCACGCTCGCGGAGCACCACCCGCACCTGCACGCGCTCGCGGACCGCGTGCTCGAGCCGACCTCGGTGGAGGCGCTCGCCGGGCACGACGTCGTCGTGCTCGCCCTGCCGCACGGTGCGAGCGGCCGGATCGCCGCCGAGCTGGAGGCGCTGGGCTCCGATGCCGTGCTGGTCGACCTCGGTGCCGACCACCGGCTGGTGGACGCCGCCGACTGGGAGGCCTTCTACGGCAGCGCCCACGCCGGCACGTGGCCCTACGGCCTGCCGGAGCTGATTCGCGCCGACCGCGCCGACACGCAGCGGACCGCACTGGCCGGCGCGCGCCGCATCGCCGTGCCGGGCTGCAACGTCACGGCCGTGACCCTCGGGCTCCAGCCCGGTGTCGCCGCCGGGCTGGTGGACCCGCAGGACGTGGTGGCGGTGCTCGCTGTCGGGTACTCGGGTGCCGGGAAGGCGCTGCGCCCGCACCTGCTCGCCGCCGAGGCACTGGGCGCGGCCGCGCCCTACTCGGTGGCGGGCACCCACCGGCACATCCCCGAGATCGCGCAGAACCTGCGCTCGGCCGGGGCCGCCGCCGTGACGCTGTCCTTCACGCCGGTGCTCGTGCCGATGTCGCGCGGCATCCTCGCGACCACGACGGCCCGAGTCGCGCCCGGTGTCGACGACCCCGCGCTGCGGGCCGCGTGGGAGGCGGCGTACGCCGACGAGCCCTTCGTCCGGCTGCTGCCGCCGGGCCGCTGGCCGACCACCGCCTCCGTCGTCGGGTCGAACACCGCCGAGGTGCAGGTGGCGCTGGACGCCGCGGCGGGACGTGTCGTCACCGTCACGGCGATCGACAACCTGGTCAAGGGCACCGCCGGTGGTGCGCTGCAGTCGTTGAACCTGGCCCTCGGCCTGCCCGAGGTCCTCGGCCTCCCTCTGGACGGAGTGGCACCGTGACGGACCATCTCGCCGACGCCCTGGTCGGCACCAGCCCGGGCACGTCACCCGGCGTGACGGCGCCCGCCGGGTTCCGCGCGTCGGGCGTGGTCGCGGGGCTCAAGCCCTCCGGCCGGCCGGACCTCGCCCTGGTGGTGAACGACGGGCCGGCGCAGGTCGGCGCCGGGGTGTTCACCACCAACCGCGTGGTCGGGCACCCCGTGGTGTGGTCGCGACAGGTCGTCAGCGACGGAGTCGTGTCGGCCGTCGTGCTCAACTCCGGTTCGGCGAACGTGTGCACCGGTCCCGAGGGGTTCGTGCACGTGCACGAGACCGCCGAGAAGGTCGGCGACGTGCTCGGCATCTCGTCCGGCGACGTCGTGGTGGCGTCGACCGGCGTGATCGGCCAGCCCGTCCCGATCGAGGCGCTGCTCGCCGGGGTCGACACGGCGGCTGCGGCGTTGTCGGCCGACGGTGGCCTCGCGGCGGCCACGGCGATCATGACCACCGACACGGTGGCCAAGACGGCGCACGTCTCCGTCGAGACGCCGGACGGCACCTGGACCGTCGGCGGCATGGCCAAGGGCGCGGGCATGCTCGCCCCGGCTCTCGCCACGATGCTCGTGGTGCTCACCACGGACGCCCAGGTCGACGCCGGCGGCCTGCGCACCGCCCTCCAGGGTGCGACCCGGACCACGTTCGACCGGGTGGACTCCGACGGCTGCATGTCGACGTCCGACACCGTGGTGCTGCTCGCGTCGGCCGCCTCCGGCGTCCTGCCGGACTACGTCCAGTTCGCCGACGCCGTCCGACGCGTGTGCGCCTCGCTGGCCCGCCAGCTCGTCGCGGACGCGGAGGGCGCCAGCCACGACCTCGCGGTGCACGTGGTCGGCGCGTCGTCCGAGGCCGCCGCCGTGGCCGTCGGACGAGCTGTCACGCGGTCGAACCTGGTGAAGACCGCCGTCTTCGGCAACGACCCGAACTGGGGGCGCGTGCTGGCGCAGATCGGCACGGTGCCGGAGTCCGTGGCGCCGTTCGACCCGGACCAGGTCGACGTGACGGTCAACGGGGTGCAGGTGTGCCGCGCCGGCGGCGCGTGGGCCGACCGCGCGAGCGTCGACCTCGCCTCGAACCGGGAGGTCCACATCGAGATCGACCTGCACGCCGGCACGGCCGACGCGACGGTCTGGACCAACGACCTCACCCACGGCTACGTCCACGAGAACAGCGCGTACACCACATGACCCAGATCCCGCTCCCTGACGACGCCGACTTCGACACCCGCACCGACCTGCGCCCGGACCAGAAGGCGGAGGTGCTCATCCAGGCGCTGCCGTGGCTGCGCAAGTTCAGCGGTGCGCTCGTGGTCGTCAAGTACGGCGGCAACGCGATGGTGGACGACGAGCTCAAGCGCGCGTTCGCCGCCGACATGGTGTTCCTCCGGCAGGTCGGCCTGCGCCCCGTGGTCGTGCACGGCGGGGGACCGCAGATCAACGCGATGCTCGAGCGGCTCGACATCGCCAGCGAGTTCCGCGGCGGGCTGCGGGTCACCACGCCGGAGGCCATGGACGTCGTCCGCATGGTGCTCACCGGTCAGGTGTCCCGCGAGCTCGTCGGTCTGCTGAACGCGCACGGGCCGCACGCCGTCGGACTCTCGGGCGAGGACGGCGGGCTGCTCCAGGCCCGCCGGCGCAACGTCGTGCTGGACGGCGAGCAGGTCGACGTCGGCCTGGTCGGCGACGTCGTGCAGGTCAACCCCGGCGCGGTGCTCGACCTGCTCGACGCGGGCCGGATCCCCGTCGTCTCCACCGTCGCGCCCGACATCGAGGACCCCACCCAGGTGCTCAACGTGAACGCCGACACGGCCGCCGCAGCGCTGGCGATCGCCCTCGGCGCCCGCAAGCTCGTCATCCTCACCGACGTCGAAGGCCTGTACACCGACTGGCCCGATCGCGGCTCCCTGGTCCGACGGATCCGGGCGAGCACCCTCGAGGCGCTGCTGCCGCGGCTGGACTCGGGGATGCGGCCGAAGATGGAGGCCTGCTGGCGGGCGGTCCGCGGCGGCGTCGGGCGCGCCCACGTCATCGACGGCCGTCAGCCGCACTCGATCCTGGTCGAGGTGTTCACCTCCGACGGCGTCGGCACCATGGTGCTGCCGGACGAGGAGCTGCCCGAGGCACCCGCGACCGCGCCCGTCCCGGTGGTGCTGGCATGACCGCCGCACGGCACGTCGCGGTCGGCGCCGGTGACGACGCGCTGCCCACCGCCACCGAGGGCGGCTCCGTCGCGGAGTGGACGGATCGGTACACGCACGCCGTGATGGACACCTTCGGACCGCCGCAGCGCGTGCTGGTGCGCGGCGAGGGCGCATGGGTCTGGGACGCGGACGGTCGTCGGTACCTCGACCTGCTCGGCGGCATCGCCGTGAACGCCCTCGGCCACGCGCACCCGACGCTGACCGCGGCGATCAGCGCGCAGCTGGGCACCCTGGGACACGTCTCCAACTTCTTCGCCAGCCCGACCCAGGTGGCGCTGGCGGAGCGGCTGCTGGCGATCGCCGGTGCGCCGGCCGGCTCGCGCGTCTTCTTCACCAACTCGGGCACCGAGGCCAACGAGGCGGCCGTCAAGCTGACGCGGCGCCACTCAGCGGGTGCCCGGCCGCGGCTGCTCGCGCTCGAGGGGGCCTTCCACGGACGCTCGATGGGTGCCCTGGCGCTGACTCACAAGGCCGCCTACCGCGAGCCGTTCGAGCCGTTGCCCCCGGGGGTGGAGTTCCTGCCCTTCGGCGACTCGGACGCGCTCGAGGCGGCGTTCGCCACGGACGGCGAGAAGGTCGCGGCTCTGTTCCTCGAGCCGGTGCAGGGAGAGGCGGGAGTGCGGACGCTCCCGCCGGGCTACCTCGCGCTGGCGCGCCGGCTCACCGAGCAGAACGGCGCCCTGCTGGTGCTCGACGAGGTCCAGTCCGGCATGGGTCGGACGGGCCGGTGGTTCGCCTTCCAGCACCCGCACATCGGCGGCGGCGTCGTGCCTGACGTCGTGACGGTGGCCAAGGGTCTCGGCGGCGGGTTCCCGGTCGGAGCGCTGATCGCGTTCGGGGAGCACGCCGCCGCATGCCTGGGACGCGGCCAGCACGGGACGACCTTCGGCGGCAACCCGGTGGCCGCCGCCGCCGCGCTCGCCACCATGGGCGTCGTCGAACGCGACGGCCTGCTGGCCCACGTGCGCGAGCTGGGGGAGTGGTGGCGTGCCGCCCTCGCCTCGACCGGGAACCCCCTGGTCCGCGCCGTGCGCGGTGAGGGCCTCCTGATCGCCGTCGAGCTGACGGCGCCCGTCGCTGGGGCCGTCGCGGCCAGGGCGCTGGAGGCGGGCTTCATCGTCAACCCGTGCACGCCGACCACGCTCCGGCTGGCACCGCCGTACGTGCTCACCCGTGAGCAGGCCGGCACCTTCGTCGACTTCCTCGCCGGCGTGCCGGCCGACCTGGGCCAGGAGGCCAGCTGATGGCGCACTTCCTTCGTGACGACGACCTCACGCCGGCCCACCAGGCCGACGTGCTGCGCCTCGGGCTCGAGCTGCGCGCCGACCGGTTCGCCCGGCGGCCGCTCGAGGGACCGCGGGCCGTCGCGGTGATCTTCGACAAGCCGACGCTGCGCACGCAGGTGTCGTTCACCACCGGCGTCGCCGAGCTGGGCGGCTATCCCGTGGTCGTCGACGGCAACCTGGCGCAGATCGGGGTCCGCGAGTCGATCGCGGACACCGCGCGGGTGCTGGGCCGCCAGGTCGCCGCCATCGTCTGGCGCACGCACGCCCAGGTGCGGATCGAGGAGATGGCGGCCGAGGCGGGCGTCCCGGTCGTGAACGCGCTGACGGACGACTTCCACCCGTGCCAGGTGCTCGCCGACCTGCTGACGGTCGCGCAGCACCGTGGCGGGGTGGCCGAGCTGCCCGGGCGGACGCTGGCGTACATCGGCGACGGTTCGAACAACATGGCGCACTCGTACCTGCTCGGCGGCGCGACGGCAGGCCTGCACGTGCGGATCGGCACACCGCAGGAGTACGGGCCCGCCGCGGAGGTGCTCGCCGCGGCGCAGGGGGTCGCGGCGGCCACGGGTGGTTCCGTCACGGTGGTGCACGACCGTGCCGAGGCGGTCGCCGGCGCCGACGTGGTCGCCACGGACACGTGGGTGTCGATGGGCCAGGAGGGCGAGTCGCAGCAGCGGCAGCTGCCGTTCGTCCCGTTCCAGCTCGATGCCGCCACGCTGGCCCTGGCCGCACCCGACGCCCTGGTGCTGCACTGCCTGCCGGCCTACCGGGGCAAGGAGGTCACGGCGGAGGTGCTCGACGGACCCCAGTCGGTGGTGTGGGACGAGGCCGAGAACCGGCTGCACGCCCAGAAGGCGCTGCTGACGTACCTGCTGCAGGGGCACGCATGACCACCACCTCGGTCCCGTCGACGAAGGCAGCTCGACAGGCGCTGATCACGGCGCTGCTGGCGCGCCAGCAGGTGCACTCCCAGGTGGAGCTCGCCGAGCTGCTCGCCGCCGAGGGCGTGACGGTGACGCAGGCGACCCTGTCCCGCGACCTGGTCGAGCTGCAGGCCGTCAAGGTGCGCCACCAGGGCACCCTGGTCTACGCCGTGCCGGTCGAGGGTGGCGGCCGCGCCACGCTTCAGGCCGAGAGCACCGAGGTCCTCGCCGCCCGGCTGGCGCGGCTCTCCGCCGAGCTCGTCGTGACCGCCGAGGCGTCCGGCCCGCTCGTCGTGCTGCGCACGCCGCCCGGCGGTGCGCAGTTCCTCGCCTCGGCGATCGACCACTCGACCATGCCGGGCGTGCTCGGCACGATCGCGGGCGACGACACCGTGCTGGTGATCGCCGCCGAGTCGGACACCGGGGCGGCGGTGGCCCAGCGGTTCCTCGACCTCGCGGCAGGTCGTGACTCCACGCGGGACTTCCCACGAGACAAGGACGAGATGTGAGCAAGGTTCTGACGCAGCTGCCCGTCGGCGAGCGGGTGGGCATCGCCTTCTCCGGCGGCCTGGACACCTCGGTCGCCGTGGCCTGGATGCGGTTCAAGGGCGCGATCCCGTGCACCTACACCGCGGACCTCGGCCAGTACGACGAGCCGGAGATCGAGCAGGTGCCCGGCCGTGCCATGGCGTACGGCGCCGAGCTGTCGCGCGCCGTCGACTGCAAGGCAGCGCTCGTCGAGGAGGGCCTGGCCGCCATCGCGTGCGGCGCCTTCCACATTCGCAGCGGCGGCCGCGCGTACTTCAACACGACGCCACTGGGCCGCGCCGTCACCGGCACCCTGCTGGTCCGCGCCATGCAGTCCGACGGTGTCGACATCTGGGGCGACGGGTCCACCTTCAAGGGCAACGACATCGAGCGGTTCTACCGCTACGGGCTGCTCGCCAACCCGAACCTGCGGATCTACAAGCCGTGGCTGGACCAGGACTTCGTCACCGAGCTCGGCGGACGCGCGGAGATGAGCCAGTTCCTCGTCGACCACGACCTGCCGTACCGCGACAGCGCGGAGAAGGCGTACTCGACGGACGCGAACATCTGGGGCGCCACGCACGAGGCCAAGACGCTGGAGCACCTCGACGTGTCGCTGGAGACGGTCGAGCCGATCATGGGCGTGCGGTTCTGGGACCCGGCGGTGCCGATCGAGACCGAGGACGTCACGATCGCGTTCGAGCGCGGCCGGCCGGTGGCCATCGACGGCGTGCGGTACGACGACCCGGTGGCCCTCGTCCGGCAGGCGAACGCGATCGGCGGCAGGCACGGCCTGGGCATGTCCGACCAGATCGAGAACCGGATCATCGAGGCCAAGTCCCGCGGCATCTACGAGGCGCCCGGCATGGCCTTGCTGTTCGCCGCCTACGAGCGGCTCGTCAACGCGATCCACAACGAGGACACGATCGCCACCTACCACAACGAGGGGCGGCGGCTGGGCCGGCTGCTGTACGAGGGCCGGTGGCTGGACCCGCAGTCGCTGATGGTCCGCGAGTCGATCCAGCGGTGGATCGCCTCGGTGGTCACCGGTGAGGTGACGCTGCGGCTGCGGCGTGGCGAGGACTACACGATCCTGCGCACCGACGGGCCCGGCTTCTCGTACCGCCCCGAGCGGTTGTCGATGGAGCGCACCGAGGCAGCCGCGTTCGGCCCGACCGACCGCATCGGCCAGCTGACGATGCGCAACCTCGACATCGCGGACTCGCGCGCCAAGCTCGAGCTGTACGCGAGCCAGCCGGTCGACCAGGGTCAGGTGCTCGTCGAGCACGGCACGCTGTTCGGCGCGCTGCCCGCCGGTGGCGCGGACGTCATCGCGACGAACCCGGCCGTCACCGGCGACGAGGAGGCGGCTCTGGAGGCCGCCGCGATGGAAGTCGGGACGGACTGACGTGGGCGCTCCCGACTCAGGTGCTCGGTCCGCCACGATCGCCGGGGCCCTGTGGGGTGGCCGGTTCGCGTCCGGGCCCGCGGACGCCCTCGCCGCGCTCTCGAAGTCGACGCAGTTCGACTGGCGGCTGGCCGGCGAGGACATCGCCGGATCGGTGGCGCACGCCCACGTGCTGCGCAAGGCCGGCCTGCTGTCCGACGAGGACACGGACCGGATGGTGGCGGCGCTGGAGGCGCTGCGCGCCGACGTGGAGTCCGGCGCGTTCGGACCGGCACCCGACGACGAGGACGTCCACGGCGCTCTCGAGCGTGGGTTGATCGAGCGGGCGGGCGCCGAGCTCGGCGGTCGGCTCCGTGCCGGCCGCAGCCGCAACGACCAGATCGCCACGCTGGTCCGGATGTACCTGCGCCGCCAGGCTCGAGCGCTGACCGCTCTCGTGCTCGACGTCGTGGACGCGCTCATCGGTCAGGCGGAGGCGGCCGGCGACGCGCCGATGCCCGGCCGGACCCACCTGCAGCACGCCCAGCCGGTGCTGCTGGCCCACCACCTGCTGGCGCACGCGTGGCCGCTGCTGCGCGACGTCCAGCGGTGGCAGGACTGGGACGCGCGCGCCGCGCTGTCCCCGTACGGCTCGGGAGCGCTCGCAGGCTCGTCGCTGGGCCTCGACCCCGCGGCCGTCGCGGCCGAGCTGGGCTTCGCCGGACCGGTGGAGAACTCGATCGACGGCACGGCCTCGCGTGACGTCGTCGCCGAGTTCGCGTTCGTCGCCGCGATGGTCGCCGTCGACCTCTCCCGGATCGCCGAGGACGTGATCCTGTGGTCGACGAAGGACTTCGGGTTCGCCCATCTGGACGACGCGTACTCCACCGGGTCGAGCATCATGCCGCAGAAGAAGAACCCGGACGTCGCGGAGCTCGCGCGCGGCAAGGCCGGCCGCCTGGTGGGCGACCTGACAGGACTGCTCACCACGCTGAAGGGTCTGCCGCTCGCCTACAACCGGGATCTGCAGGAGGACAAGGAACCGGTCTTCGACCAGGTCGACCAGCTCACCGTCCTGCTGCCGGCCTTCGCCGGGATGGTCGCCACCCTCCGGTTCGACACCGCGCGGATGTCGGCGGTCGCCCCGCAGGGCTTCTCGCTGGCGACGGACGTCGCGGAGTGGCTGGTCCGGTCCGGGGTGCCGTTCCGCGAGGCGCACGAGATCGCCGGTGCGTGCGTGCGCGCGTGCGAGAGCCGCACGCCCGCGATCGAGCTGTGGGACCTGACCGACGCGGACCTCGCGGCGATCAGCCCGCACCTCACCCCGGACGTCCGGTCCGTGCTCACCGTCGAGGGGTCGCTGGCCTCGCGCGCGTCCTACGGAGGCACCGCACCGGTCCGCGTGGCGGAGCAGCGCGCCCGCGCCCGTGCCGCAGCCGACGACGCGCGGACGTGGACACGCTGACCTCAGGAGACGGTGGAAGAACGGCGAGGGCGTTGGCCGACGACGTCCTCGCCCGTGCGGCGCGGCTCGGTCCGGTGCGGCTGCTCTGCATCGACGGTCCCGCCGGGTCGGGCAAGACGACCACGGCAGCGGCCGTGGCGGCCGTCCTGCAGGCGTGGGGCACGACCGTGACCGTGGTGCACCTCGACGACCTGTACGACGGCTGGTCCGGCCTCGAAGGCAGCTTGTGGCCTCGACTGGCCGCGCAGGTGCTCGAGCCGCTGCGACGCGGCCGGCCGGGGCGCTTCCAGCGCTACGACTGGGTCGCGCACCGCTTCGCGGAGTGGGTCGACGTGCCGGTGGCCGCCGTCCTGGTGCTCGAGGGGTGTGGATCCGCCCGCCGCGAGGCCGATGCCGTCGCCACGCTCCGCGTGTGGGTGGAGGCGCCACCGGCCGAGCGGCTCGCCCGCGGGCTGGCTCGCGACGGGACGGCGATGCGCGGGCACTGGGAGGACTGGATGCGACGGGAGGCCCTCCACTTCGCCCACCAGCGCACCGCGGAACGGGCCGACGTCCGGCTCGACGGATGCGGCAGGATGACCCGGTGACCAGCCAGCGGGACGCCGTGGAGCCGGCCCGCCCCGCGGAGCCGGACCTGGGGACGTGCCCGGCCCGGATCTGGTTCGCCCGCGACGTGCTGACGGTCGCACGCGACCTGCTCGGAGCCCATCTCACGGCCAGGTCGCCGGAGGGCGACGTCACCGTGCGCATCACGGAGGTGGAGGCCTACGGGGGCGAGGACGACCCTGGTTCGCACGCCCACCGCGGCCGCACGCAGCGCAACGCCGCGATGTTCGCCGAACCGGGTCGGCTGTACGTCTACCGGCACCTCGGCCTGCACCACTGCCTCAACGTCGTGGCGGAGCCGACGGGACGCCCTGCCGCCGTGCTGCTGCGGGCGGGTGAGGTCGTCGCCGGCCAGGAGCTCGCGTGGCGCCGACGGGAGGCGGCCGGCGTCGTGGACAACGAGCGTCAGCTGGCCCGAGGTCCTGCGCGTCTGGCGGTCTGCCTCGGTCTCGACCTGGACGCCAACGGTGCGGACGTCACGGAGCCGGACGGTGCGATCGTGCTGCGTCGTGGGGAGGCCGCGGTCGCACCCGCCCACCGCCAGGGGGCCCGCGTCGGCGTCTCCGGTGTCGGTGGCGACGTCGCACGCCATCCGTGGCGGTTCTGGCTGACGGGCGAGCCGACCGTGTCCGCCTATCGCCCGGCGTATCGCTCGCCGACGTCGGCAACGACCCCGCCCGGGGCCACGGCGTCGGCCTGACCACCGGCCACGAGAACCGTCCCTCGGGCGCCGTCCCGCGCCCGCCTGCAAGGAGACTGATGTGAGCAGCGCCCTCGACGAGCTGACCTGGCGTGGGCTCGTCGCCCAGACCACCGACCGCGACGCGCTCGACGCGGCGCTCGCGGCGGGTCCCGTGGCGGTCTACTGCGGCTTCGACCCCACCGCCCCGAGCCTGCACATCGGAAACCTGGTGCAGATCCTGACCATCCGGCGCCTGCAGGACGCGGGTCACCGGCCGTTCGCCCTCGTCGGCGGAGCGACCGGCCTGATCGGCGACCCGAAGATGACGGGGGAGCGCACCCTCAACGACCCGACGGTCGTCGCCGGCTGGGTGGAACGCATCCGCAGCCAGATCGCACCCTTGCTGCGGTTCGACGGCCCCGCGGCTGCGACCATGGTGAACAACCTGGACTGGACCGCCGACCTGTCCGCCATCGCCTTCCTGCGGGACGTCGGCAAGCACTACCGGCTCGGCACGATGCTCGCCAAGGACACCGTCGCGCGGCGGCTCGCGAGCGACCAGGGCATCAGCTTCACCGAGTTCAGCTACCAGATCCTGCAGGGCATGGACTTCCTCGAGCTGCACCGCCGGCACGGCGTCACCCTGCAGACGGGGGGCAACGACCAGTGGGGCAACCTGCTGTCCGGCGTGGAGCTGGTGCGCAAGGTCACGGGTGACGCGGTCCACGCGCTCACCACGCCGCTGATCACCAAGGCCGACGGCACCAAGTTCGGCAAGACGGAGTCGGGCACCGTGTGGCTCGACCCCGAGCTGACCAGCCCGTACGCCTTCTACCAGTTCTGGCTCAACACCGACGACGCCGACGTGGTGAACCACCTGAGGGTGTTCACCTTCCGCACGCGCGAGCAGATCGCCGAGCTCGAGGAGGCGGTCCGCACCCGACCCGCCGCACGCGAGGCACAACGGGCTCTGGCGGGCGACGTGACCACGCTCGTCCACGGTGCCGACGCGACGGCCAAGGTGATCGCCGCGAGCCAGGCGCTGTTCGGCCGCGGCTCTCTCGCCGATCTCGACGAGTCCACCCTGCGAGCTGCCGTGGCAGAGCTCCCCGGTACCGACGGCGCCCCCGGCGACCTGCTGGTCGACCTGTTCGCCGCGGCAGGGCTCGTCAAGAGCAAGAGCGAGGCGCGTCGTGCGGTCGCCGAGGGTGGTCTGTCCGTCAACAACCGCCGGGTCGCCGGCGAGGCCGCAGTCCTGGAGGGCGACGACGTGCTCGCCGGGGGCTTCGCCCTCCTCCGTCGCGGCAAGCGTTCGCTCGCCGTCGTCCGCAACGTCCGCGGCTGAGCAAGCCACTGACGGACGACGACCGGCACCGACGCCACCGCTGGCGCCGACCCGCTCGCGACGACCGCGGCGCGGTGTCGGGACCGCCCGCAGCCCGTGCCAGCGCCCTGACCAGCACATTTGCCTCCGGGTTGCGGGTCGCGTAATGTCTTCCAGGCCCCCGGCAGGGAGGAACGAACACCAGGGAACACCCGGTGGTCGGTCCCGCCGAGAGCAAAACTCCACTGACTGGTTCGAGGCGCTCAGTGCGCCCTGGAGCAGGTGGTCGGAGAGCAGGACTGGATGGGATAGCCTCCGGTGCCGGCCTCGAAAGGGCCAGCAACGGATGAGATAGCCTCCGGGTCCGGCCCGCAAGGGTCTGACGGGATGAGCGTCTGTTCTTTGAGAACTCAACAGTGTGCCAAGTAGTCGATGCCAAGTTGTCTGCTGCGATGTTGTGTCGTGGTGGGCTTGGTGTTGATGGGAGCCTGCTTCTCACCCCGTGGGTGGTGGGTTCCTTTTTGATGCCAGATCTGTGTTGTTCTTTGTTGTGTCTGTTGCCTGGCTGCCTTGGGGTGGTCGGGTGGCGTTGGACATTGACGGAGAGTTTGATTCTGGCTCAGGACGAACGCTGGCGGCGTGCTTAACACATGCAAGTCGAACGGTGA
>NZ_JANZLA010000016.1 GCF_025770785.1 Cellulomonas sp. SG140
TGTCGACGACGCGTTGAGACTGACCCTCTGACGACGGATTGGGGCTGACCCCTCCGGGACTCTGGAGGGGTGATCGCACTGGAGGATTGGGCGGAGATCCGTCGGCTGCATCGGGCCGAGGGGATGCCGATCAAGGAGATCGCGCGTCGGCTCGGGTTGGCGCGCAACACCGTCCGGGCGGCGTTGCGGGCTGAGGCGCCGCCGTCGCGGGAGCGCGGGCCGCGGGGATCGGCGGTTGACGAGGTCGAGCCGGCGATCCGGGCGCTGCTGGCCGAGTTCCCGCGGATGCCGGCGACGGTGATCGCCGAGCGGATCGGGTGGAGGCGGTCGTTGACGATCCTGAAGGACCGGGTCCGTGAGCTGCGGCCGTTGTTCACCCCACCGGACCCGACCGACCGGGTCGAGTACTCGCCCGGCGAGGTCGCCCAGTGCGACCTGTGGTTCCCACCGGCCCCGATCCCCGTCGGTGGCGGGGTCGAGCGGGTCTTGCCGGTGCTGACGATGACCTGCGGGTACTCACGGGTCACCGGCGCGGTGATGATCCCCTCGCGCAAGGCCGGGGACATCTTGGCCGGGATGTGGCAGATCCTCGCCAGCTGGGGTGCCTGCCCGCGCACCCTGGTCTGGGACCGGGAGTCGGCGATCGGCGGGCCCGGCAAGCCGACGGTCGAGGCGGCCAGCTTCGCCGGGACGATCGGGGTGCGCATCAAGCTCGCTCCGCCGCGGGATCCGGAGTTCAAGGGCCTGGTCGAGCGGCGCAACGGGTTCTTCGAGACGTCGTTCCTGCCCGGTCGAACGTTCACCGGCCCGTTCGACTTCACCGACCAGATCGGCCACTGGCTGGCCGATCGAGCGAACACGCGGGTGCTGCGAGCGATCGGTTCGGTCAGCCCAGCCCAGCGGTGGACGGCCGACCGGGCGGCGATGGTCGCCCTGCCGCCGCTGGCGCCGGCGATCGGCCTGACGCACCGGGTCCGGCTGGGTCGGGACTACTACGTGCGGATCGACGCCAACGACTATTCCGTCGACCCGCGCGTCATCGGCCGGTTCGTTGACGTGATCGCCACCCCGGCTCGGGTGGTGGCCTCATGCGCGGGGCAGGTCGTGGCCGACCACGCCCGCGACTGGGGCCACGCCCGCACGATCACCGACCCGGCCCACCAGGAGACGGCCCGCTCGCTGCGCGCGGACCTGGCCGCCCGTCGCCAGGCCCAGCAGCGCTCGACCCGCACGCACGCGGACGGGCACGTCGTGGCGATCCGGGCGCTGCCGGACTACGACGCCTTGTTCGGCGTCGACTTCGACCCCCGCCCCGACCTGGGAGCGGTGACCGCTGAAGGGAAGTAGATGACCACCACGACGAAGACCAGACCGGCCCCCGAGGGCCTGGGCTCCAAGCTGGCCTACCTGACCCGCGTGCTCAAGACCCCCACGATCGGGAGGACCTGGGACACCCTCGCCGAAGCGGCCCGGGAGCAGAACTGGTCGCACGAGGAGTACCTGGCCGCGGTCCTGGAACGCCAGGTCGCCGACCGGGAGTCAGCTGGCACCACGATGCGGATCCGCACCGCGCACTTCCCGGCGATCAAGACCCTGGAGGACTTCAACCTCGAGCACCTGCCCTCGCTGCGCAAGGACGTGCTCGCGCACCTGGCCACAGCCACGTTCGTGCCCAAGGCCGAGAACGTGATCCTGCTCGGCCCACCCGGCCTGGGAAAGACGCACCTGGCCATCGGCCTGGGCATCCGGGCCGCGCAGTCCGGCTACTCGGTGCTGTTCGACACCGCGACGAACTGGATCGACCGCCTGGCCCGCGCCCACCACGCCGGCGCGCTGGAGGCCGAGCTGAAGAAGATCCGCCGCTACAAGCTGATCATCATCGACGAGGTCGGCTACATCCCCTTCGACACCGACGCCGCCAACCTGTTCTTCCAGCTCGTCGCCTCCCGCTACGAGACCGGCTCCATCCTCGTCACGTCCAACCTGCCGTTCGGACGCTGGGGCGAAGTCTTCGGCGACGAAGTCGTCGCCGCCGCCATGATCGACCGCCTCGTCCACCACGCCGAGGTCCTCACCCTCGCAGGCGAGTCCTACCGCACCCGCGCCCGCCGCGAACTGCTCGCCAAAGACCGCGACACCTAGGAGCAGCGCCGCTGGGGCGCGATCACGTCGGGCGCCGCTGGTGCTGGGGTGTCGGTGGCCTTGACGTCTTGCCTCCGCTGGCTGGCGCATACAAGGAGGTCGGCCACGTCGCGAGAAACGTCGAAGTGCCGTGCGAGCCAGTCGGGGCCGTGGCCTCGTCGGGCGAGGATCCATGCGGCGTAGGTGGCGTCTGTCGGGGTGTGGCCGAGGGCGGCGAGCTCGTCGGCCGGGAAGCCGCGCAGGGCATCGGGGACCCAGAGGGCCTCTGGCCGTTCCTGGCTGGGCTGGTGGGCCTCGGGGTGCTGGAGGGTGCGGGTCATGACGGCCTCGACGTCAGGGGCCTGGGCTCGGCTTCGGGGCGGGTGTCGGGGTCGCGTAGCCGCCAGGCGGCGGGGATGGTGGCGGGCAGCACGTCGTCGATGGTGACGACGCCGAGCAGGTGCCCGTCGGGGCCGACGACGGGCAGGGTGGGCAGGTTGTGGTCGGCCATGAGGACGGCCAGGTCGGCCAGGTCGGTGTCGGGGGTGACGCGGACGGGGTCGTGGTCGGCCAGCTCGAGCAGGGGTGTGGTGGGGTCGGCCTGCACGATGCGGAGCAGTGGGACGGTGCCGGTCAGTCGGCCGGCACCGTCGAGCAGGTGCAGGGTGACGGAGGTCTCGAGGCTGGCGTTGCGGGCGGCGCGCGCGATCGCCAGGGCCCCTCCGGCGGTGACCTGTTCGGGGATCGCCAGGTACTCCAAGCCCATCAGGCCTCCTGCGGTGGCCTGGTTATAGCTGAGCAGGTCGGTCAGGGCGGCGCGTAGGTGGGGTGGCAATTGGGCGATGACCCTGGTGCGGCGGGGTTGGGGCAGGTCCATCAGGGCGTCGGCGGCGTCGTCGGTCCGCATCCGGGACAGGACGTCGGCGATGTCGCTGTCGGGTCGGGCCGCCAGCAGCGTGCCGCGCTGTTCGTCGAGCTCCTCGTAGACGTCGGCCTCCAGCTCAGGGTCCTGGTGCACGACGGCCAGGATCTCGGCCTGCTCCCGGTCGGAGGCGTCCTGCAGGATGTCGGCCAGCTCGGCAGCTCGCAGCGACCGCAACCGACCGAAGGTGGACCGCACGAGGACGGTGGGTTCGTGCCCAATGAGGGCCTCGAAGGAGCGCCAGTCGTGGAACGAGGCGTCCCCGCTGCGTCGGCGCGCAGATCGGGTGGTGCGCAGCCCGGCGACGACGAGCTCGCCGCCGCGGGGGGCCAGGCGCACGTCGTAGGCGCGCACCAGGCGGGCGTGGCGGATGTCGACGAGGCGGTGGCCGAGCACGTCGGCCCGCAGCAGCACCTCTCCTGGTCGTCGTTCGAAGCCGCGGACGTCCAGGTGGGCGGTGCGTACGGCGACGTGGGCGTCGGCCCAGGAGGAGACCTGCTCGATCGGGAGGAACACCGGTCGCCCGCCCAGATCGGTGACCAGGCCGGCGATCGGCGGATAGTCCTGCCCCCGGAGGCGCACGACGACGTCCCGGACCCGGCCCACGGTGCGTCCGGTGGGTTCGACCACGGCGCGTCGCAGCAGCCTGGACAGGTCCAACCCGTCCCCGATCCCGTCGGTGCTCATCGGTTCCTCCCGCCCCTCGTGCTTGGGCTCAGCCGCCGGTGGCGATCTGCGCGACGCGCACGACGACCAGGCCGCAGACCATGACGAGGTACAGCCACATCATGGCCAGCCCGGCGCGGCGCGCCAGCGACAGCTCCGGACGCGTCAGCAGCGCCAGCGGCGGCATCCGCCACGTGGCCTTGGCCTCCAGGTCCACCGCCTGCGTCGGGGTGATCGGGCCGCGGCGGCGGCGCACCGCCCGCCAGGTCACGACGGCGATGCCGCCCGCGACGGTCGCCGCGGTGCCACCGGCCAGGATGAGGACCATCGCCTGCCCGCTCATCTGCGGGAACACCACCGAGGCGGTCAGGATGATCGACAGCAGCACGAGAACCGCGATGACGAACGTGGTGAACACGTTGGTGGCGGTCTTGTTGACCCAGGGACCCAGGACGGCCTTGTCGTTGCACAGCAGCAGCAGGAACACCGTGGCCGACGGCAGCAGGACCCCAGCCAGGGTCTGCACGCCCTCGGTCAGCAGGCCCAGCGGGCTGCCCGGGATGAGCACGATCGCCGCCGACCCTGCCAGCAGCAGGCCGAAGATGGCGTAGAACGCCTTGGCCTCGGTCGGCTTGCGGTGCAGGGAGTGGTTCGTGCCCACCACGTCGCCGACCGCGTAGGAGGTCGACAGGCCCACCGCTGCCGCGCCGATGATCGAGGCGTCGATCAAGGCCACGGCGAACAGGATGCCGGCGACCTTGCCGCCGGCGGCGGCCAGCCCGGAGGCGATGCCCGCCGCGTCGGTGAACTGCCCGGCGCCGCTCCTGCCGGCGAACGCGGCCGCGCTGAAGGCCATCATCGCCGCCGCCCCGACCACGACGATGACGATCCCGAGCCACAGGTCGACCTTCTCGTAGCGCATGTACGCCGGAGTGATCCGCTTGTCGATCACGTACGACTGCTGGAAGAACAGCTGCCACGGCGCCACCGTCGTCCCCACGATCGCGATGACCAGCAGCATCACCGTCGACAGCTGCGAGGCCCCACCCGGCAGGCCCGGCACGACGAAGTCGCGTGCGACCTGCCCGATCGCCGGGTGCACCATGAACACGATCGGAACCAGGGCGAACGAGCCGGCCACCAGGGCCAGGCAGACCCGCTCGAAGCGGCGGAACGAGCCGCCGGACACCGCGGCCAGCACCAGCACGACCGCCAGGATCACCCCAGGGACCTTCGGCAGCCCGAGGTAGCCCAGGCCCAACGTGATGCCCACGAACTCGGTGACGATGGTCAGCGCGTTCAGCACGAACAGGTCGATGACGGAGAACGCGCCCCAGAACTTGCCGAACCGCTCCACGATGAGCCGGGCGTGGCCGACCCCGGTGACCGCGCCCAGGCGCAGCACCATCTCCTGGTTGACGTAGATCACGGGGATCAGCAGCAGCAGCGTCCACAGCAGCCGGGTGCCGTAGTTCTGGCCGGCCTGCGTGTAGGTGCCGAAGGCGCCGGCATCGTTGTCCCCGACCATCACGATCAGCCCAGGCCCGACGATCGCCGCCAGGATCTTCAGCCGCCGCGACAGTCGACCCCGGGTGCCGGATGGCGCCTCGCCCAGCCGGATCGTGCCCAGCGCGCCTTCGATGTCACCGACGTGGGCGCTGTCCAGCACCGCCGTGTTCTGCTGCACCGTGTTGGTCTCGGTCGACATGACGAACCTCCCGTCCCGCCGACAGGCAGGGATCGGGTGACGCGCACAAGACCAAGCCCGACCGGATCAGGTCAGAACATCAGGGTCGCGCGTCACGAACGGATGAGGAGAGCCGGAGCACCGGACTATCGCCAGACGTATCCATCGCGGCCCACCTCCCTCCGTCCAGGCCACCTCGGGCGGCCGACAGCGCCCGGCGCTTCCGCGCGGGCCCTCTCAAGGATGGCACCACCGACGCCGACAGTCAAACAGTTACGCAAGCGATGAGGTAAGGCATACTGAACCATGCCCAACCGCAAACCGGCGCCCGCAGACGCCAACGCGTCAAGCGCCGCCGACTCCGACCAGGCAGAGCCTCCCGATACCACCGGCCCGGACGACGAGCTGCTCGACGAGGCCGCCGAGACATTCGCGATCCTGGCCTCGCCAGTGCGGCTCCAGCTCCTGTGGCACCTGGCCCGCCAACCCCACGACGTGAGCACCCTGGCCGACCTGGTCGACGCCAGCGTCCCCGCCATCAGCCAGCACCTGGCCAAGCTCCGCCTTGCCGACCTGGTCACCGCCAACCGCGACGGCAAGCGCCAGGTCTACAGCCTGGACGACCCCCACATCGCCACCCTCGTCGAACAAGCCATCGACCACCACCGCCAACTGCGTGACGGAAGCTGACCCGGCGCCAAGAGCAAAGCTCGGGCGTTCGAAGACAACCGCCGACAGTCGAGTGCGGAGCCTGACCTCCGGGCCGCGGCCAAAGCCACCATCGTTGACCTGCCGCGAGGCGCTTCCAGCAGAGGGTCAATCCCACCCCGTCGCCACAGGGTCAATTCCAACCCGTCGTTGACA
>NZ_JANZLA010000017.1 GCF_025770785.1 Cellulomonas sp. SG140
ATGCGCTGACCCCGCACGAGGAGGCCGTCTACACGAACATCGCGTTCATGGAGTCGGTGCACGCGAAGAGCTACTCGTCCATCTTCTCCACGCTGATCTCCACCCCGGAGATCGACGAGGCGTTCCGGTGGAGCGAGGAGAACGCGAACCTGCAGCGGAAGGCCGAGATCGTGCTGCAGTACTACCGGGGTGACGAGCCGCTCAAGCGCAAGGTCGCGAGCACCATGCTCGAGTCGTTCCAACAAGGCGCTGATGAACCTCGGCTACGAGGCCCTGTTCCCGCGGGACGAGACTGACGTCAACCCGTCGATCCTCTCGGCCCTGTCGCCGAACGCCGACGAGAACCACGACTTCTTCTCCGGCTCGGGCTCGTCCTGCGTGATCGGCAAGGCCGTGAACACGCAGGACGAGGACTGGGAGTTCTGACCCCCGCTCGACCCACCCGCAGGCCGGCGCACCCGTGAGGGCCGCCGGCCTACGTGCTGTCCGGCGGCCGACGCGGGTGCCGCGACCGGTTGCGGCAGGACCGAGGCCGGCGCCCCCCTTCGGCGCCGCCCTCAGCGCTGTCGCGCGAGGCGGTCAGACCGTGAACCGGCCGACGAGGTCCTTCAGCTCGACGGACATCCGGGCCAGCTCGGCGACGGACACCTGCGACTCGGCGACCCCCTGGGTGGTCACCGCGGCCGCGTCGGCCACCCCGGAGATGTTCGCCGCGATCTCGCCGGCGCCGGTGGCGGCCTTGGTGACGCCCCTGTTCATCTCGTTGGTGGTGGCCGTCTGCTCCTCGACGGCGGCCGCGATGGTGGTCTGGTAGTCGTTGATCGCGCCGATCACCGACGTGATCTGACCGATGGCGGCGACCGCACCGTCGGTGTCACCCTGGATCGCCTCGACGCGGCGGGCGATGTCCTCGGTGGCCTTGGCCGTCTCGCGGGCGAGGTCCTTGACCTCCCCGGCCACCACCGCGAACCCCTTGCCGGCCTCGCCGGCACGGGCCGCCTCGATGGTCGCGTTCAGGGCCAGCAGGTTGGTCTGCTCGGCGATCGACGTGATCAGCTTGACGACGTTGCCGATCTCGCGGCTCGACTCGCCGAGCCGCGACACCGTGGCGGTCGTCTCCGCCGCGGCCGACACCGCCTGGGCCGCCACCCGCGCCGCGTCGGTGGCGTTCTGCGCGATCTCGCGGATCGAGGCACCCATCTGCTCGGCGCCGGCGGCGACCGCCTGGACGTTCTGCGACACCTCGCCCGCCGAGCTCGACACCACCCCGGCCTGCGCCGCCGTCTCCTCGGCGGCCGACGCGATCTGCTGGCTCGAGGCGGCCATCTGCTCGGTGGCGCTGGCGAGCGACGCCGAGGAGGCGTCGATGGTGCCGAGCGTGGTCCGCAGCGTCCCCACCGCCAGGTCGAGCGCGTGGCCCATCTGCCCGACCTCGTCGTACGAGGTCAGGCCCGCGGTGACCGTCAGGTCGCCGTGCTCCAGCGCTGTCGACACGGCCCGCACCCGGGCGATGCCCCGCACGATGCCCCGCGCGACGAGCAGGCCGAGCGCCACGGCCGCCGTCAGCCCGGCGCCGAGAGCGACGATCATCAGCAGCCGGCTGTTCCGGTACTCGGTGGTGACCCCCGCTGCGGAGGCCTTCGCCGCCGACTTGGAGCTGTCGACCAGCGTGGACATCGCGGTGCCCATCTGGTCGATCAACGGTGCGGCCTGCTCGTCCCGGGCCTTGGTCCAGGTGGTGATGTCCTTGGCGCGGCCGGCCGGCAGCAGGGCGTTGTCGCGCACGCCGACGTACCCGGTGAAGCTCTGGTCGAAGTCGTGCAGCGCCGAGCTCTGCTGCTCGCTGAGCGCCACGGCCTTCAGGGCGGTCTCCGCGTCGAGCACGTCCTTCTGGTCGGCCATCACGGCCTGCTCGTACTTGGTGGTCTCGGCCGAGTCGAGGGACAGCGCCTGGTTGGTGATGTCCAGCCGCATCTGGAGCGTGGCGCGGCGGATCGCCGTCGCCTCCTCCAGCCCCAGCACGTCACGCTGGTACAGGGACGACGCGGCGGCGTTGGTGCTGCCGAGGCCGACGATGCCCAGCACCCCGACGCCGAGGGCGACCACCGAGGCGACCAGCACCGCGGTGAGGATCCGGGTGCTCACCGACCGGTCGCCCCACCACCGGAGGAACCCCCGGCGACGGACGCCGGAGGGCGTGCCGAGTGACGACGTGCGGATCGACGGCGTGCCGAGAGACGACGTGCTGAGAGACGACGTGCGGATCGACGACATGCTGAGCCCTGCCCTAGCTCGCGGCCATCGCCCCCTGCGATGACGTCGCGCGGCCCATCGGCGGTCGGCGGCACCGTCTGAGTGGCTCGCGTGGGCCAGCTGGGTCGCGATGCACCCGATCGGGTGGCGACCTCGCCTGTCGCTCGCGTCGGCCAGGACGATGGTCCCAGCGCCAAGCCGCCAGAAGCGTCAGTCGCGGGTGACGTTCTCCATGGACCGGACCAGCCCGACGGCCTCGCCCAGCAGCTCCCGCTCGCCGGCCACCAGCGCCGGGTCGTTGGCACGCACGTGTGCGGCCTCGGCCAGCACGGGCCGCACGTCCAGGTGCGTACCGGCCAGGAATGCCGCGAGCAGCACCCGCGCCGCCTCGGAGTACTCGCCGCCGGCGTCGACGGCCACCTCGGCGAGGATCAGGGCGCTGAGCGCCACGTCGAGCTCCGCGGTGCCGGTCCTGGCGTTCGCCCAGTCGACCAGCATCGGACCGTGGGCCTCGGACAGGACGATGTTGCCCGGGTGCAGGTCGAGGTGGACCACCACGTCACCACCGGAGACGTGCGGCCAGTCGGTGGGCGACGACGGTGCCCAGGCGGGCGGCGCGGGGATCCGGTGCAGCTTGTCGTGCAGGTCGGTCATGATGTGCGCGCCCTCGTGCAGCGACGTCACCCCGGCAGCGAGGGCCTGCAGCAGCGTGGGCCCGTGCAGGCGCTCGAGCACCAGGTCGGGACCGCCGACGTGCACCGCCTTGGGTACCGGGAAACCGTGCGCGAGCGCGTACCGCATCAGCTCGGCCTCCGGCCCGGCGTCCCGCCCGGAGCGGTAGCGGCGCAGCACCTGGGTCTCGGAGATGGCGTACACGTCCGCCGAGAAGCCGGCGGTCAGCAGGGGTCCGGGTCCCTCCGCAGCGACGTGCGGCGTTCCCGGGTCCTCGGCAGGAGCGGGGACGGCGGCGGCGGACGCACCCTGGTCCCGCGCGGCGTCCGGCGCCGCGGGGTCGCTCGGGGCAAGGCCGGCGGGGGTCATACAAAGAAGGTAGGCGCTGATCCCGAGATTGTCCCGTGATCGGGAAAACTCGCCCATGACCTGCGACGCGACCGGGCGTGGACAGGACGTGGGCTGCTCTTGACCTCCGTTGACCCGAACGGGTCAACGCACCGGCGTCACCGATCCCGGCGGGTCAGGCGCGTCAGCAGCGCCTCCGCGCCGGACCTGGTCGGCGGCAGCGGATGCGTCGTGACCCTCAGCGGCAGGCGGGTGGCGACGCGCACGTCGACGTCGCAGCAGCGGCGGGCGATCTCGGCCCGCAGGGCGGTGATGCGGTCCGCCGGGTCCTCGTCGTGCAGGCCGACGACGACGAAGACGCCGCCGCCCAGGCTGGCCATCGGCCACCCGGGTCCGAACGCCGCGTCGAGGGAGGCGCCCATCGCCGCGGACCGTGCCGCCCGCAGGAACCCGGACACCTCCCCGGCGGCCACGTCGATCACCGTCAGGGAGCCCGGGCTGCCCTCGCTCCGGGCGTATGCCTCGGTCAGCCGCAGGTGCAGGTACTGCTGCGTGGGCAGGCCCGTCTCGGCGTCCACGCTGGTGCACGCGGTGAACGCGCCCGCCTGCTCGTCCGTCCAGCCCTCGCACAGCGCGCGGACCACCGGCATCGGCGGCTGGTGCGCGCCCATGCTGCTGTACAGGCACGCCAGGTCGTCGAGCGCCTCACCGAGGCCGACGCCGTCGTACGACCGCGCCCGGCCCAGCTCCTGCGCGGGGTCCGTCGGGTCCCCGCCGGTCAGCACCGCCTCCGCCAGGGCGTCCACCGCGGGGTGGTACCAGTCCGAAGGCCGCAGCCACACCGAGGCCAGGCTGCTGCGTCGCCACTGGTCGCGCAGTCCCTCGGGCACAGGGTCGGTACGGTGCCGCGGGTCGCGCGAGCCGTCTCCGGGGAGGCCGCCGGAGAGGAAGGCCTGTGGGCCCATGTCCGTCGTCACGCCGGAAGAGAGGGTTCAGCCGGCTCGTCGTGATGCCGATGCAGCGGGCGAGAACGTGATTCACCCGCATGGCGGACCCTGTGGCACCCTAGGTGTGGCAGATACCGGACGAATCGGAGCGCCCGTGAGCGCCACGGCAGGGGTCGGCTCGGACCTGCGGTCCGATGCCGATCTGATCGCCGCCTCCCGTACGCGGGACGCGGGAGCCTTCGGCGCGCTCTACGAACGGCACGCGGGGGCGGCGCTGGTGGTCGCTCGCCAGCACACCGACTCCACCGCCGACGCCGAGGACGTGGTCGCGGACGCGTTCACCGCCGTCTGGGGCGCCCTGCAACGCGGGTCGGGACCGACCGAGGCGTTCCGCGCCTACCTGTTCACCGTGGTCCGCCGGGTCGCCGCGGTGCGTCGTGACGCGGGTCGCCGCACGCAGGCGACGGACGACGTCGCCGTCCTCGAGGCGGGGGCGCTGCCCGAGGCGGACGCCGCCGAACCGGCGCTGGCGGGGCTCGAGCGCGGGCTGGTCGCCCGGGCGTTCGCCTCGCTGCCCGAGCGGTGGCAGGCCGTGCTGTGGCACAGCGAGGTCGAGGGGCTGCAGCCGGCGCAGATCGCGCCGCTGCTGGGGCTGACGGCCAACAGCACCGCCGCGCTGGCGTACCGGGCCCGGGAGGGTCTGCGCCAGGCGTACCTGCAGCAGCACCTGAACGAGCCGCTCACCGAGGCCTGCCGTGCGGTGTCCGGCAAGCTCGGCGGGTACGTGCGGGGAGGGCTCGGCGCGCGGGACACCAAGGCGGTGGAGGCGCACCTCGACGAGTGCGGCCGGTGCCGTGGGCTGGTGCTGGAGCTGGGCGACGTCAGCCACGGCATGCGCGGCGTCGTCGCTCCGCTGGTGCTGGGCCTGGCCGGGCTCGGGGTGCTGGGGCACGCGCTGCCGATCGGTGGCGGCCTGGCGGCCGGGGCGGCGAGCCTGACGGCGGGGCCGACGGGTGCGGCCGCCGGTGGCGGCGCCGGTGCCGCGGCGGGCGGTGCCGGTGGGGC
>NZ_JANZLA010000018.1 GCF_025770785.1 Cellulomonas sp. SG140
TCACCGTTCGACTTGCATGTGTTAAGCACGCCGCCAGCGTTCGTCCTGAGCCAGAATCAAACTCTCCGTCAATGTCCAACGCCACCCGACCACCCTAAGGCAGCCAGGCAACAGACACAACAAAGAACAACACAGATCTGGCATCAAAAAGGAACCCACCACCCACGGGGTGAGAAGCAGGCTCCCATCAACACCAAGCCCACCACGACACAACATCGCAGCAGACAACTTGGCATCGACTACTTGGCACACTGTTGAGTTCTCAAAGAACAGACGCTCATCCGTCTTGGCCTTTCGACCCGTTCGGAGGCAACCGTTTAAACTTAGCGGCTCGACTTCCCCTGGTCAACTTCGCTGCTCTGTTCGTCGGCGACCGCGACGAAGCGGTCGGAGCCGGGCAGTCCGGTCGTCAGGAGCGGGTCGGACCCGCGTCGGACTCGGCCGAGATCACAGCGGTGCCGTGGTCACGAGAGTCCGGGTGTCCCTCGGCGGGACCGACCACCGGGTGTTCCCTGGTGTTCGTTCCTCCCTGCCGGGGGCCTGAGAAGGTTATGCAACGCCCCGGCGGGAATGCAAATCCCGGACGTGGTGACCCGCGTCACGCCGTGCGGACCGGTTTGCCGACGATGACGGCGCCCGGCGACGGCACACCGAGATGCGATCGGATCGACGGGTGCGGAGCTCAGTACAGGGCGCTGGCGAGAGCCCGCCGGGCTGCCACGACGCGCGGGTCGTCGGTCCCCGCGACCTCGAAGAGGTCGACGAGGCGCTCCCGGACCCGGTCTCTGTCGGCGCCCACGGTGCGCCGCACGACGTCGACGAGGCGATCGAACGCGTCCTGGACCGCGCCACCCATCACGTCCAGGTCGGCGACTGCCAGTGCGGCATCCACGTCGTCCGGGTCGGCGGCCGCCGCCTCCCGGGCCCTGCGTGCGTCGAGGCCGGCGGTGCGCTCCAGGAGGCCGACCTGCGCCAGGCCGGCTCGGGCCATCGCGTCACGGGGGTTCTCGCGGAGCGCCTGCTCGTACGCAGCGCGCGCGGCAGGCAGGTCGTCTCGCTCGAGGGCGTCGTACGCCGCCTGGTGGAGCGGGGGAAGCGGAGGCTCTTCGGGCTCGACCGGGCTCTCGGGCTGCTGCACCGCCGCCACGCGCCCCGTGATGCCGTTGGCCTGCGCGGCGGCGAGCACCTGGTCGAGCACGCCGCGGATCTGGTCCGCGGCCGGTGCGCCCTGGAAGAGCGGGACTGGCTGACCGCCCAGCACGGCGACCGTCGTCGGGACCGACTGGGCGCCGAACGCCTGGGCGATCTGCGGGTTGGCCTCGGCGTCGACACGCGCGAGCAGCCAGGTGCCGCCGTCGTCCTGCGCCATCGCCGCCAGCTGACCGGCCACCGTGGCGCTCACCTCGCTCCAGGACGCCCAGAGCACCACCACGACGGGGTGCTGGCTGGACCGCCGCACCACGTCGGCGAAGGACGCCTCGTCCACGTCGACGACGTAGGCGCCGGGCGCCGCGAGCCCACCAGGTGAGCCAGGGGGCGGCGTCGAGGGCCTGCCGAGCGAGGAGAGGTCGACGGCGCCACGCACGTCGAGGCGCGGTCGAGGCTGCGAGGACTGCGACATACGGACTGTCTCCCTGAGTGCTGCGTGAGCGGCCTGCGGCCGACCTATTGTGCGGCGACGGCGGTGAGGACGGCCTCGGCTGCGACGAGCTGCACCTGTGCCGTCGAGCCGGCAGGCGGGACCCGGAACACCAGCACGTCGGTGTACGTGCGCACCAGCGACTGGGTTGCCTCGGACGTCGCGGCGAGCGCGGACTCCACCGGGCTGAGGGTCAGCTTGGCGCCACCGACCGTGATGGACACCGTGGAGACCGTCGTCATCTTGCCGATCACGAGGGCGCCCCCGTCCACCGTGCCGATCACCGTCAGCGGAGCGGGGTCGGGCGTGTACGTCTCCGCCGCGTTGCCGACGTCCTTGACGTTGGTCGCCAGGGTCTGCCGTGCGGAGGTCACGCTGGTTCGGAACGGGTCGGGAGCGAACTGCGGCGCCGACTGGGACCCGTCGCCGTTCGAGAGCACGTCCGCATAGGCGGGCATGACCTGGTCAGGCCGGAGGCTCAGGCCGCTCGCGTCGGCCGAGAGCACCGGGCTGCCTGCACCGGGCGTCGCCGTGGCGGGCATCGAGACCCCGGGGAACAGCCGCGCCCATCCCCACAACCGGTACTGCTCACGGGGGGTCGCCTGCTCCAGGACGAGGAGCCGGGGTGCCTGCAGATCGTCCGGCTGCACGCTCACGACGACCTGCGTCCGCGGCCAGGTCGAGGTGCGCGGCTCGATCACCGCTTGAGCGCTGGTCGGGAGAGCCGTCGGAGGCCGCTGACCGTTGGTGGCCTGCGCGCGCAGGTACTCGGCGTGGCGCATGGCGAGCGCCGGATCCATCACGCGGGCCGTCAGGGCGTTGGGGTCGAGGGCGGCATCACCGGTCGTGAGCACCTTGCCCAGGTCGCTCAGGACGGTGGTGGTCTGCGCGAGCGACAGCACCGGTGGGGGCACCGCGGGGGCGGCCTGAGGGTGCGGTGCCGGCGGCGCCGCGGCGCAGCCGGCGAGCACGGAGCCCAGGACGGCGGTCATGACGACGAGCCCGCCGGCACGTCGCGACAGCGCGGGCGAGATCACGGAGGACGTGCGTGCGGTGGTCATCGGCCCTCCCCTCCTCGGTCGTCGGCGGGCGGCTCGGTCGGAAGCCCCCACGCGCGACGCCATGCGTCGGCGCGGGACGACGGTGAGTCCTCCGCGCCCTCGTCCGTCGCAGCGCGCTGCTCGTCGCCGGAGCCGGCGGGTGGCGCCGGCGGTCGGCCGACGGACGGGCCCGGCTCGTGGGTGGGCGGCGCCTCGGGCCGGCTGACGAGCCAGGAGGGGTGCACCGGCGGGCGCGGTGCCGCTGGCTGGCCCGGGTGGCCGCTGCGGTCCGCCGGCACCCCGGACTCTCCGGGCGCGCCCGGCACCGGTACCCAACCGCCGGGCCGCGGCGGCTGCGCAGTACGAGGGGACGCCAGCGGCTGACCCGGGCGTGCGGGGCCGGCCGCCGTCCGCGTCCCCGGCGCGCTCGGCTGTCCCGAACCGGGCCGCGTGGGGCCGGAGGCCTCCGGCCGCTCGGAGGGCCTGAGCACGAACGGGCTGGTCGCCTCCGCTCCGGACCGGGCGACAGGCCTGCCCCCGCCGGCGTCCGGAGCGACGGGCGCGGCCCACGCGGGACGGCCCTCGTGCGGGGTCGGCGTTCCGGGTGAGGTCGGGCCGTGGGCAGCGGGCTCGTGCGAGCGTGTCCCGAGTTCCGGCTGTGCGGCCGCGGCACGACGGGCGCGTCGACCCCCGGCGGCCCACGGCGGTGCCGGCCGCTCGAGCGGCGTGTCGGCCGGCGGTCCACCAGCCGATCCGAGATGCGGTGGCGCCGCAGCCGACGGCACCGGTGACGGCCCGGCAGGAGCCACGCCGGCACCCTCGCGGTACCCGTGCGCGGATGCCGCGCGACGTGTGACGTCCGCCGCGGTCACGGCGTCGGGGACCGGTCGCGCCTGCGGCGCGATCGGCGTGACGCCGGGGGCCGAGGACGCGCGGGCGGCCGGGGCGCCCGGCACGCGCCCGGCGACGGGCGGCAGCGGAAGGG
>NZ_JANZLA010000002.1:0-269687 GCF_025770785.1 Cellulomonas sp. SG140
CGGCGCGGTGGCCAGGGGCGCGCCGTCCGGCGCGGGTGCGGGGGCGGCCGGCTCGGCGCCGCCCGTGGCCTCGGACCCCGGGGCGAGCGGCCGGTACCCCTCGAAGAAGTCCCACCAGGCGGGGTCGACCGTGCTGGGGTCGCGGAGGTACTGCTCGTACAGCTCGTCCACGAGCCATTCGTTGGCGCCGAAGTCGGCGCGCCTCGAATCGATCTCGGCCTTCTGCGCCACGCGAAACTCGCCCACTTCCGCTGCGGCCAGTCGACCGCGTCGTTGACTGATCTGTTGATGACAACACTACGGCCTGAGGGTCTTAGGTCCCGCCTCAGGGGCAGGTCCAGGCGCCGATCCGCACACCGTCTTCACCCGCTCCGACCGACGTGCTGCCCGAACGTGAATGAGCAGGTCAAGACCGGGCAAGCGGTCGGTTCGCAGCCCCTCAACGGCCGGTGCGCTACGGCTCCGGGACGCGCGGCACGGCACCGGTGCCCGGGGCCGGGCGTCCCGGCAGGGTGACGCGCATCGTGCAGCCCGAGGGCGTGTCCGCCACCTCGATCGCGCCGCCGTGCAGCTGCACCGCCCACCGCACGATCGCCAGCCCGAGGCCGGTCCCTCCCGTCGAGCCCTGGCCGGTGACGGCGGGGGAGTTGCCGCGCACGAACCGCTCGAACACGTGGGCCCGCTGGTCGATCGCGATCCCGGGACCGTTGTCCACCACGTCGATCTGGACGTCGCGCCCGGACCTCCGTCCCACCAGCCGCACCACGTCGCCGGTGGGGGACGCCCGCACCGCGTTGTGCAGCAGGTTGGCGACCACCTGGTGCAGTCGCTCCGGGTCGGCGGGGACGGTGAGCCCCGCAGGTGTCACGGAGACCTCGAACCGGACCTGGCGCGCGGCGGCGACGAGGGCGGACCCGTCGGCGGCCTCCTGGAGGAAGTCCGCGAGCCGCACCTCCTCGAGGTCGAGGGCCGCGTCCCCGGCCTCGAGGCGAGACAGGTCGAGCAGGTAGGTGACCAGCCTGCCGAGGCGTTCGGTCTGGGACAGCGCGGCGGCCAGCGTCGCCTCGTCCGGCTCGCTGATCCCGTCCACCATGTTCTCCAGCTGCGCACGCAGCGCCGCCACCGGTGTGCGCAGCTCGTGCGAGACGTTGGCCACCAGCTCCCTGCGGAAGGTGTCCGACTGCTCGAGGTCGTCCGCCATCGTGTTGAAGGCCGCGGCGAGCTGACCGACCTCGTCGTGGCTCGAGGCGTGCACGCGCTGCGTGTAGTCGCCGGCCGCCATCGCCTGCGCCGCCGCGGTCATCTCGCGCAGCGGAGACGTCATCCCGCGCGCCAGGAGCTGGGTCAGCACCAGGGACAGCACGATCGCCAGCGGCAGCGTGCGGGTCGGTCCCAGGTGCCGGTACAGCCCGATCCAGGTGATGAACGCGGCCAGCGTGACGGTCGCCGCCACCAGCACGCCCAGCTTGATCTTGATCGAGGTGACCCGGTCCAGCGGGCGGATGTCGGGCAGCCGGTCACCGATGGGCCGCCGGTGCCGCGCCACCGGACCTGCGTCCCGGACGTCGCTCGGGTCCCCGGCGTGGACGGAGTCCCACCACGGCGCGCGCGTCGGCTGCCCACCCGGGGCGGGGCCCGGGCCGGTGGTGCGGTCCGCCGTCACGTGCCTGCCGGCGCGGCGTGCTCGGCCGGGGGCGTGGGCTCGGCGGGCTCGAAGGCGTAGCCGACGCCGTGCACGGTGCGGACCAGGTCGGGGCCGAGCTTGCGGCGCAGCGCCTTGATGTGGGAGTCGACGGTGCGCGTCCCGCTGGCGTCCACCCAGTCCCACACCTCGGCGAGCAGACGCTCGCGGCTCAGCACGGTGCGCGGCCGGGTGGCCAGCGCGACGAGCAGGTCGAACTCGGTCGGTGTCAGGTGCACCTCCTCGGCGCCCCGCAGCACGCGGCGCTGCGCGCGGTCGACCGTCACGTCGCCCACGACCAGCGGCGGCTCCGGCTGGTGCACGCTGCTCAGCTCGGCCGCCTGCGACGCCCGCTGCTGCCGGCGCAGCAGCGCCTTGGTCCGTGCGACCAGCTCGCGCATCGAGAAGGGCTTGGTCATGTAGTCGTCCGCCCCGACGCCGAGCCCGACGAGCATGTCGGTCTCGTCGTCGCGCGCCGTCAGCATCAGCACCGGGACGGGCCGCTCCGCCTGAATCCGCCGGCACACCTCCAGACCGTCGATGCCCGGCAGCATCACGTCCAGCAGCACCACGTCCGGGTGCAGGCGCGCGGCGGTGTCGACCGCGAGGAGCCCGTCGCCGACGGCATGCACCTGCCATCCCTCGGCCGAGAGCCGGTGCACGATCGCCTGCGCGATGGCCGGTTCGTCCTCCACGACGAGGACGGTCGTCGACCCGCCCGACCCGGCGAGTCCTTGCGAGAGCGCCATGGGGTCAGCGTGGCACAGGCGCCTGTCGACGGCCGGTGCACGCGCAGGGACCTCGCATGGGCACGCCGCGGCGAGCGCGCGGCGTGGACGGGCGGCCCGCACCCGCGCGGCCTGGGCCGCCCGGGTGTGACCTTCGTCCCACCGCACGTGCGTGCCGTGCTGGCCGACGGTGGTTCGCGCACCCTCTCGACGTCGGACGTCCGTCCAGGGGGCTTGGAACCGTGGGGGCCACCCCGTTATGGTTTCGTGACCGCGACGCCCGGGCCGGAAGGCCGGACCCTCCGCGGTCTCGTCCCGGGTCGTGCCAGAGCAGGAGGTGTCGTGGGTTCGCACCGTGCAGCGCCGGCGACCCGGACGCTGCCTCGTGCCGCACGTGTGCACCACGGTGCGACCGGTCGCGACCACGCCGTCCCGGCAGCGGTGAGCGGCGGCGGCGCCTCCGGACGACGGCGCCGTGGAGCGACCCGAGCCTTCGGGCGCGTCGGCGTGCTCGGCGCCCTCGTCGCTGTGACCGTCGTCGTGCCCGTCACCCAGGGCGCGCTCGCCGATGCCGGCTCGGGCTACGCGACCGTGTCCGACGCCGCTCTGCCGTCGACCGTGCAGGCACTGACCTCGACGCCCGCCACGCAGCTGCCGCCCGCTTCCCTGGTCACGGCCGATGCCGCCCTCTCGCTGCGTTCGGCCGCAGCGGTGTCCCGGTCCGCCGACCGCAGCCCGCTGCCGAACTGCGACGGCCAGCCGCATCCGGGAGGCCAGAACGGCGCCATCCCCGACGCCTGGCTGTGCACGTTGTTCGACGGGCACACCCGGCTGCGTGCCGACGCGGCAGTCGCCCTGGCCCAGATGAACGAGGCGTTCGTCCAGCGGTTCGGCGCCGACCTGTGCCTGGCGTCGGGCTACCGGTCCTTGGCGGAGCAGCGGGCCGTGAAGGCCACCCGCGGCAGCCTGGCCGCGGACCCGGGACGCAGCAACCACGGCTGGGGCCTCGCGGTCGACTTCTGCTCCGAGGAGACCTCCGGGGCACGCTGGACCTGGCTGCAGAAGAACGCCGCCATCTACGGCTTCGGCAACCCGGCGTGGGCCCAGCCCGGCGGCAGCGGACCGTACGAGCGGTGGCACTGGGAGCTGACCAAGGCGGTCGCGGAGTCGGGCTTCAACTGACGGGACCACGGCCTGGTCCGGCGCCGGTGAGGGCGCCGGACCGCCTCCGTCGTCAGCGCAGCTGGAGTCCCCAGCGCAGCACGTGCTCCTGGCCCGCCTCGAGCCGGACCAGGTCGTCGCCGGTCCGGAACGCGTCCGCGACGCAGCTCATCGGCTCGACGGCGACGGCGGTGCGCCCGATCCTCTCCACCTGGTCGCCGGTGCACACCTGCCACGCGGTCGTCGCCGCGTCGCCCCACATGGCGACGGTGCTGCCGTCGGGCCGGCCCAGGGTGGCCCACGTCCGCTCGTCCTCGTCGCGCAGCACGTCCACCCACGCGTCGTCGAGCGCCAGCCCGGCGAGCGACCGCGACTGGCGCAGGTCGAACTGGTTGGCCACCGGCTCGGTGCCCGTCGGGAGGAGGCGGTTGTCGACGGTGACGTGCCGGGCGGCGCCCACGCTCAGCGAGCAGTCGTCGACGGCCGCTCCGCCGGTCGACAGCCACGGGTGCACCCCGACCCCGTAGGGGGCTGTGCTCGAACCCTGGTTGAGCGCGGTGACGGTGCACTCGAGGCCGGCGTCGGAGAGGGTGAACGTCACGGTGATCAGCAGGGGCCACGGGTAGCCACCGGTGGGGACGAGGTCGTGCTGCAGCGTGACCGAGGTCTCGTCGTCCCGCGGGCCGGCCGCCGTGAAGCGCTCGTGGCCGACGAGCCCGTGCAGCGCGGTCATCCGGTCGACCTCGGTGACCGGCACCTGGTAGACGGAGCCCTCGAAGCCGTAGCGCCCGTCCGCCAGGCGGTTGGGCCACGGCGCCAGCAGCGCGCCCGAGAACGCCGGCGTGAGGACGTCCTCGTCGTAGGGCCGGACGACGTCGCGGCCGCCGACGCGGTACAGCCGCAGGCTCGCGCCGACCTCGGCGACCACCGCCTCCTGGTCGCCGTGGTGCAGGTGGTGCTGGGTGCCGGAGGGCAGCGGTGTGATCACCCGCACACGCTAGCGGGCGTCGCCCGAGGCCCGCCGCGCGGAGCCGCGGAGCGGGCAGCTGCCCGAGCGGCGTCTCGTCCGTCGACGACGTGCAGCGGATGGGCGGCCTGGGACCGAAGGCCCACCCATGGCCGGCGGACGCTGTCACGGCGGGCACGCGACGCAGTGCGGGACACCGTGACTTGTGCGGAACCGCCTCCGGCCCGCCGCCGGGTGCCCTAGCGTCGCGCTGCCGAAGATCCGGACACTTCGGGCAGAACGGAGAAATGCCGTGGACGGCGTCGCGATCGTCGAGCGCGAGGTGCGCGAGCTGATCCGGCGCCGTGGCGTCGACCCCGTGCGGGACCGAGCCGGGGTGGACGCCCTCGTGGCGGCGGCCATCGCCGACTACGACGAGCGCTCGGTGCTCGGCGCGCTGCCTCCGCTGGCGGATCCCGGTGCCGTCCACAAGCAGGTGGTCGACTCGGTGGCCGGGCTCGGGCCCCTGCAGCGGTACCTCGACGACGACGCCGTGGAGGAGATCTGGATCAACTCCCCGCACCAGGTGTTCGTCGCGCGCGGCGGGGAGCCCGAGCTGACCACCACGATCCTCACCGACAGCCAGGTGCGGGACCTCGTCGAGCAGATGCTCAAGGTCTCCGGCCGGCGGCTCGACCTCAGCAGCCCCTTCGTCGACGCGTCGCTGCCCGGTGGTGAGCGGCTCCATGCGGTGATCCCGGACGTCACGCGTCGCCACTGGTCCGTGAACATCCGCAAGTACGTCGTGCGTGCCGCCGGTCTGGACGACCTCGTGACCCTGGGCAGCGTCCCACCGACCGTCGCCACGTTCCTGCACGCCGCGGTCCGCGTGGGTCTCAACGTGGTCGTGTCGGGCTCCACCCAGAGCGGGAAGACGACCATGCTGAACGCCCTCTGCGGGTCGATCCCGCCACGGGAACGGGTGATCAGCTGCGAGGAGGTGTTCGAGCTGCGCCTGGCGGTGCGCGACTGGGTGGCGATGCAGTGCCGGCAGCCCAACCTCGAGGGTGCAGGCGAGATCCCGCTGCGGCGGCTGGTCAAGGAGGCGCTGCGGATGCGTCCGAGCCGCCTGGTGGTCGGTGAGGTGCGCGAGGCCGAGGCGCTCGACCTGCTGATCGCTCTCAACGCCGGCGTGCCGGCGATGTGCACCCTCCACGCCAACTCGGCGAGGGAGGCGCTGACCAAGCTGTGCACGCTGCCTCTGCTGGCCGGTGAGAACGTCTCCGACCGGTTCGTCGTGCCGACCGTCGCCTCCGCCGTCGACCTGGTCGTCCACCTCGACCTGGACCCGTCGGGCCGGCGGTCGGTGCGCGAGGTGCTGGCCGTCCCCGGCCGCGTGGAGGCCGGCGTGGTGGAGACGGCGGAGCTGTTCGTCACGCGTGACCGGCGGCTCGTCCGCGCGGACGGCTTCCCGCCGCACACCGAGCGGTTCTCGCGTGCGGGCGTCGACCTCGCGGCCCTGCTGCGTGGGCGGGACTGACGCCGTGGGCGTTCTGCTCGGGCTGCTGCTGGGTGGCGGGTTCGCCTGCATCTGGTGGTCGTGCTGGCCTTCCTCGACCGTTCCGCGGCGGCGTTCCCGGTGGACCGAGACCATGCGGGACACCCTGGTCCAGGCCGGTGTCAGCGGTGTGGAGCCCGCGGCCGTGGTGGGCGTGAGCGCCCTGGCCGGTCTCGTGGTGGCGGTCGTCGCGTGCGCCGCGGTGCCGGTCGCGCCGATCGTCGTGGCGTTCACCTGCTTCGGCGCCGGCGCGCCCTGGCTGCTCCTCCGTGGCCGGGCACGGCGGCGCGTCGGTCGCCTGCGGCAGCTGTGGCCCGACGTGGTGGACCACCTCGCCTCGGGCGTCCGTGCGGGTCTGTCCCTGCCGGAGGCGCTCTCGCAGCTCGCCGACCGCGGCCCTGCGGAGCTTCGGGAGCCGTTCGCGGCGTTCGCTGCGGACTACCGGGCGTCCGGTCGGTTCGGCGAGAGCCTGGACGCGCTGAAGGACCGTCTGGCTGACCCCGTGGCGGACCGGATCGTCGAGGCGCTCCGGCTGACGCGGGACGTGGGTGGGACGGATCTCGGCCGTCTGCTGCGCACGCTGTCCGCCTTCCTCCGTGACGACCTGCGGACCCGAGGAGAGCTCGAGGCCCGCCAGAGCTGGACCGTCAACTCGGCACGCCTCGCCGCCGCGGCGCCGTGGATCGTGCTGGCGACCCTGGCCTCGCGTCACGAGGCGGTGCAGGCCTTCGGCACGCCGGCCGGCGCGCTGGTCCTGCTGCTCGGCGCCGGGTGCACGGTCGGTGCGTACCTGCTGATGCTGCGAGCGGCGCGCCTGCCCGACGACCCCCGGGTGCTGCGATGACCGCGGTGACGCTCGGCGGCGCCGTCGGCCTCCTCGGCGGCGTGGGGCTGCTCCTCGTCACGCTCCGGTGGCCCACGCGCCGGCCGTCCCTCGACTCGCGGCTCGCGCCGTACCTGCGCGGGCGTCGCACCGAGTCCGCACTGCTCCGCACGCCCGTGGCGACGTCGCCCTTCGGCGTGGCGGAGCGGCTGGCGGCACCGTTCATGGCGGACGCGACACGTCTGGTCGCCCGGCTCGGCTCACCGGCTCGCGAGCTGCGGCGCAGGCTCGCCCGCGCCGGCCGGACGGAGTCGGTGGAGCAGTTCCGCGCCGGCACGCAGGGACACTTAAGTCGACGGAAGGTCGCACCGTCCACGTGCGTTTGTGCAGGTCAGCGACCTAGCGGTCGTTCACCAGCATCACGGTCATTTCGTCGACCAGCTCCAGCCGCATCCCGGGGCGGCGCAGGCCGTGGGCCACGGCGATAGCCACCGGGTGCACGCGCATCGTGGTCACCGGCTCGACGCGCTTGCCAGCGTCGTCGCTCTGCCTAGCTCCAGCTGGCCGGCTCTCGCCTCGTGCATCCGTCACCCTCACCCGGGATCTCCTCTCAGCTCGAACACAGAAAAGCCCCCGCCCCAGTCCATCACAGGACCGGAGCGGGGGCTTCGTGTGTTGCGGCTACGCGGCGGCGTAGTCCGACCAGAGCTTGCGCTCTGCGGGGTGGGGCTCGTCGGGCAGGACGATCGGGCGCAGGTTCGGCCGGCTGTAGCCGGGGCCCTTCAGCACCTTGCCGTCCTCGCGGTAGATCGGCTTGCCGTCCGCCCCGAGCTTGCTCATGTTCGAGCGGTGGATCTCGGCGACGACGGCCTCCAGGTCGATGCCGAACGCGAGGGCCGCGCCGATCACGACGTAGGTGATGTCGCCCAGGGCGTCGGCCATCTCGACGAGATCGGGCTCGGTCACCGTGGCGCTGTCGCAGGCGCACGCACCCGCGTCGCCCAGCGCCTCAAAGAGCTCGTCCAGCTCCTCGGAGATCAGGTCGAAGCGCAGCTCGCGCAGCGCCTTGTCGCCCACGGTCGGGGCGCTGGCGACCGGGTGGCCGAACGTCTCGTGGAACTGCCGGACCTGCTCGATCATCGTGTTCACTGCTGGGCCTCCCGGGCGTACTCGCGGATGCGATCCGGGCGGTAGCCGGACCAGTGGTTGTCGGTGTCGATGAAGACGACGGGCGTCTCCTGGTAGCCGAGTGCCAGGGCGAAGTCGCGGGCTGCTGGGTCCTCGCTGACGTCGATCACGACGTGCTCGATGTCGAGCTTGTCGAGCAGGCGCTTGGTGGCGTTGCAGGGCTGGCAGTGGGGCGCGGAGTAGACGGTCACCACGCTCACGCCGGCAGCTCCGTCAGCAGCTCGTCGAGCATCGCCGCGGTGTCCCGGAGGAAGTTGGCGCCCTCGATCAGCTCGTCGAGCCGCCGCTGCGTGCGGGCCCGGAGGGCCACCTCCTCCTGGGCCTCGGCGATGTTGGTCAGGTCCGCGACGCGGGCCGTGGCTCGCTCGCGCAGGGTGTCAGTGCTCGGTGCCACTGAGGGGCACCTCCCTTCCGTTGAGGTGGGCCGTGAGCTTCTCCAGCCCACGGATCAGGCGGTGCGAGATCGCCTGCTGGGTGCAGCCCTCGTGGCTGCCGATCTCCTGCTCCGTCAGCCCGATCGAGAGCTTCAGGAACAGGGCCCGGCGCTCGGCCAGGGCCAGGGGCGCATCGCGCCACGCGCGCCGCAGGTCGGCGACGTGGGCCATGTGCGTGCCGCTGTGCGACGGGTCGCTGGACGCCTTCGGCATGTCCGGGGACGGGCCCCGCTCGCCCTGCACTCCGGCGAGCATCGACTCGTCCCAGATGGCCGGCAGCGCCGTCTCCACCACGGCCGGCGTGTAGGCCATGCCCTCGAAGCCCGGGGGAGTGGGGCGGTTGCTCCACCGCGTCAGGTCGACGCGCTCCTCCTGCTTCACCGCGGCGTCCAGCTCCCGAGCTCGGGTGTCGATCTGGGTCTGGGCCCAGGCGCGCATCCGCAGCGTCAGCAGGTAGGCCACGGCCTTGCGGGCGCCGGTCTCGCCGCCCCGGATCCCGGGGAGCGAGTTGCCGTAGTCCGCCTGCTTGGTCATCTCCTCCACGTGCGTGGCGAGGTAGATGACCGCCTCCTGGAACACGTCGTCCTCCTCCACGCTGGAGTAGCCCGACGCCACCGCCTTGGCCGCGCGCTCGGCAGCCCAGAAGCCCCGCTCGCCGATCGAGTCCCAGTCGACCCGCGTCACTTGCACGTCCTGCGTCACTCGATCACCCGCTTCCATCTCGGCTGCGCCCCCGACGTCCAGGCGACGACTTCCAACATCCGGTCGATCTCGCCGGCATCGACGCGGCGGTCGAAGCTCGGCAGGTGCACCACGAGGTCGTCCGGCGAGAACCTCACGCCCTGCAGCGTGCGGGTCGAGGCGACGAAGACCGTGCCCTTGCCGTTGACCCGCACGCCGTTCTCCCGGCACCACTCGCGCGCTGCGTCCTCGTTGCCGGCGAGGATGAACGTGCGCTCGCTCAACGGATCACCTCCACCGGTCCGGTCCGGCCGTCCTTGGTGACCGCGATGACGATGCCGGGCACGCCGCGCACGCCCTTGCGGTGCCGGTACCACGTGCTCTCCGACTCCAGCGCCGGCACCTGAATGAAGGTGCGCGGGCGCAGCCGCTTGCGGATCCCCAGCCGCTCGCCGATCTTGCGGGCCAGCGTCTTCAGGACGCCCTGCTCCTCGTGCAGGAAGTGGTGCAGGTGCCCGGCCAGGAGCAGCTCGGCGTCGGTCAGCGGGGAGCCGCCGAACGCCTGCCCCTCCCACCAGCTGAAGTGCTTGCCGGGCGTGAACTGCTGCCCGTGCACGTGGCCCGTGACCGTGCCAGCCAGGTCCAGCGTCACCGTCATCTCGTCGAGCTCGGGCGTGTAGAACTCGACGTGCCCGTAGCGCGCCGGGTCCATCGCAGCCGCCTCGCTGACGGCGATCAGGGCCTCGGTGTCGTGGCTGTCGTCGTAGCGCGTCACGCCCTTGCCGGCGAACCGCTGGGGGTCGCCGTGGTTGCCCGGGACGGCAACCATCGTCACCCGCTCGGCCAGCGGCGCGAACGTCACCAGCGCGTGCATCATGACCCGGCGCACGAGGCGCGTCTGCTCGCTGAGGGTCAGCGGCGTGCGCCACGTGTTCGCCCCGCCCTGGGACACGAAGCCCTCGATGTGGTCCCCGAGCCAGGCGATGTGGATGTGCCCGATGTCGAACCGCTTGCGGTACCACGCCAGGGCGTCCGCGGCCTTGTTGATGTACTCGATCGCCCGGCGCAGCGTGCCCTCCACGCCGTCGCCGTCGATCTTGCCGAACTGCATGTCGCCCAGGGCCACGATGAAGGCGTGCTCGCCGGTCTGGCGCACCGTGATCGGGCTGGCGCGGTGCAGCTCGATCAGCGCGAACAGCTCGTCCAGGTCCGGTGCCGCGGGCGCGGCCTCGGTCCCGACCCGGCCGTAGCTGAAGCGGGCGGAGACGCCCTCCTCGCCGTTCGCCATCGTCCAGCGCGAGGTGCGGAAGCCGGTGACCTCCCACTCGGACGGGGCGAGCCCGTACTGCTCCAGCAGCTCGCGGGCCTGACCCTCCAGCTCGGCGCGCGGGGCCACCGCGGTGTTGATCGTCGCCTCGGCGACGTTGCCCCGTACGTCCAGCGAGCGGGTCATGGCGCCGCCCGCGCGGCTGGGGATCGGCGGGGCTGCCGGCAGCGCGAGCAGGCTGTCGGCGAGGCTGGTCTTCGTCACTCGGTCTTGTCTCCGTTCGGGCGCATGAGGCGCCGGTAGGTGCGAATCGTTGAGGGGGAGATCGCGAAGCCGTAGTCCCACAGCACCTGCGCCACGGCCTCGGCCGGCGCGGAGCCCAGGAGCTTGCGCTTGACCTCGGCCCGCTGTTCGAGCGGGACTGTGGACAGGACGTTCTCGATCACCCGGAAGCGCTGCCCGGTCACATCGGACCGGACCAGGCCCGCAGCCCGTAGGTGTAGGGCCAGGCGTCGAAGTCGAGGTCGTCGTGGCGCTCGACCGGGATCGGCTGGGGCCTTGTGCGCTCCGCTACCAGCTCGTCGTGGATCGGCGTGCCGGCCCCGGTCGTGTCCAGCTCCACCAGGGGGCTCATGACCGTGCGGTGCCGGGTCAGCGGGCCGGTGCCAGGGCCGGTCGCGATCGTGGTCACGACCAGCTCCATCTCGGCGCCGTGGATCGTCTCGATCCGGTCGGACGCCGGCACGCCGTACAGCCCCATGACCCACTCGATGTCAGCGAGCAGCGAGCGGGCCCTCATCCGCGGACCCCGGCGATGTGCTCCTGCGTCACTTGCATCACTCCCCACGCTTGCGGGCGCGCAGCGCTGCCACGCCGCCCTTCAGGTACAGCTCCGTCACGTCCCCGTCCGCCTTCAGCAGCCGGACGCCGACCGCGTTGCGCACGGCGCGCGTGACCTTGCCGATGAACTCCGACCCCGCCTCGTCCGGGTCGCCCCAGACGTAGACCTTCGAGAAGCCGGCGACCATGCGCCGATGGTGCGAGGACCAGCCCTGGGCGCCCGGGATCGCGATGGCCGGCATCCCCACCTTGTTGAGGATCATCGAGTCGAACTCGCCCTCGGCGATGTGCAGCTCGTCGTCGGCTCGGTGGATCGCGCCGATGTTGAAGACCCGCGCCGGCTCGTCCTTCAGGCTCATGTACTTGCCGTGGCCGAAGTCGCGGTGCACGTGCTCCTGCAGGCACCGGAACCGCATCGACAGCGGGTGGCCGGTGTGGTCCAGGTAGGGGATCGAGAGGAAGCCCCGGAACTTCTCGTGACCCGGGAAGGGGTCAGCGACGACGCCAAGACGGAACCCAGTCGCTTCCGCTCGCTCGATCCCCCGAGCCTTCAGAATCGCTACCGCCTCCGGCGTAACGGCTGCCTGATACGCGACGGTTGCCGCCTCCAGCTCGGCCATTCGCGAGGCCGAGACCGGCTGCAAAGGTTCGCGCTCCGACAAAGTTGATGTCCTCCTTCTGCATGATGAGCGAGTAGCTGTCGCCGGCCCGGCCGCAGGACTTGCAGTTCCACAGCCCGCGGTCGAGCCGGATCGACAGGGATGGCGTGCGGTCTTCGTGGAACGGGCACGAGACCATCTCGATCTGCCGGCTGGAGCTGTGGCGCACGCCGTAGTGGTCGAGCACCGCGGCCAGGTCCGGCTTGGGGTCGTCAGACATCGAGACCCGCCTCGATCACCGCCAGCGTCACGATGTCGTCGTTGGTCAGCTCGGGGTCCGAGAGGAAGTCCTCCAGGGCGTCGAACTCCTCGTCGTCGTAGACCCCGGCCTCGTCCTGCGTCTCCGCGAACATGCGGTCCATCGCCTCGTCGAGCGTCATGCCGCGATGTCCGGGAACCGCTGGGAGAAGCGCTCGATGACGTAGGCGTCCTCGATGCCCTTGCCCCGGGCCTTCACGACGGCGATGCGCTGGACGTCCGTGCGCTCCACGCCTGGCCGGTGGTCGGCGAAGTTGTCGCCCTCCACCTGGGCCTCGCGCAGGTAGCCCGGGATGTCGATGCGGGCCTCGTTCTTGGCCTCGATCACGATGTACTTCCCGCCGCCGAGCCGAACCACGAGGTCGCCCTCGTCCTCCTTGCCGGACAGCTCCAGGATCTCGACGTCGTAGCGGCCGGCGCGCAGCGCGTTGCGGATGTCGGACTGCCAGCTGGCGCCCTTGCGCTTGTTCGCTCGGGCCCGCTTGGTCGCCTCGGGAGTCGTCACTCGCCCACCACCTCGTACTTGGCCGTCAGGCCGGAGGCGCTGATGTGGTAGGTCCGCTTGGTGGCTTCGTTCTCCACGAGGTACCACTTCTCGCCGCGGAACTCGGGGTCGATGCCCAGGACACGGACCGTGCGCACCTTGCCGCGCGCGTTCTTGGTCACGAGCCGGGTGCCCAGCTTGATCTCCATGCTGATGTCGCTCCTCAGATGGCCGTGAGGCCGTGTTCGTAGGGCAGGAACCGGGTCCGCGCGGGGTCGGCGCGCAGCGTGGCGAAGGTCTGGGCGGAGGGGTCCGATGGCCCCATGCGCTGCTTCAGGCACGCGATCCGGTAGATGTAGCTGGTCGGGTCCAGCGCGACGGACAGGGACAGCTCGGGCTTCTCGCTCATGCCGCCCTTGACCTGATCCCGGCTCGGCGGCTTCCACGGATCCGACTTGGCTTCCCAGCTCTTGTCGCTCGCGTGGTGCAGGACGAGCACCGTCGAGCCGGTAGCCCGGCTCAGGTCGGCGATGTTCTGCATCGCCTCCATCTGGGCCGTGTAGTCGGCGCTGGCGCCCTCGATGTCCATGAGGTTGTCGATGACGATGACCGCCGGGTAGGCGTTCCAGAGCTCGACGAACGCCGTCAGCTCGTCGTCGACCGCGTGCCAGGTGATCGGCGAGCCGAAGCTGAACGTGATCGGCACGCTGTCGACGGCGTGACGGATGGCCGGCGCGATCGCCTCATCCGCCATGCCGAGCTCGACCTGCTCGGTGGTCTTGTTCGTCGCCGAGCAGGCGATGCGGACCGACGCCTGGAACGGCGTCATGTCGGCGCTGAAGTAGAGCGTGGGCAGGCCCATGTTGAGCACCCACCACAGGGCGAAGCCCGACTTCTGCGTGCCCGAGCGGCCGGCGATCATGATGATCTCGCCCTGCCTCGGACGGACGCCCATGCGGTACAGGTCGTCCAGCGCCGCGACCCTCGGCAGCTCGGGGCTGGACTGCGAGCTCAGCGAGAGCGCGCGCGATGCGGTCAGCACCCTGACCACCTCCTCTCAACGAGAGGGCCGGCGCCCCGCGTCACTTGCACGCAGGGCGCCAGCCAAGCGGTCGGGGTGTCAGGCGGCGAAGTCGGGCATCTCCTCGATCGCCGCCGCAGCCGCCGCCTCCCGGCGCTCGGCGAAGGCGATGACCTTGCCGCGCACGTCCGCGTCGACCGCACGCCACACCCAGGCGCCGTTGGGCAGCTGGGACGACGGGGGCAGCTTCACCACGGTCACGACCGTCGCCGAGCCGACGAGGTGGGCCAGCTTCTTCACGAGGTCGATCTGCTGGATCTTGATGCCGGTGGTCAGCGTGCCGCCGTCCGCGTCGATCTCCGCCACGGTGCCGAACGCGGTGATGTCCGCCGTCAGGGTGTCCTTGGGGCCGAACTTCGTCGGGACCTGCGGGTCGATGTGCTTGGGCTCGATCAGCAGCGCGACGGCCGAGGCGAAGTCGTCGCCCTTGAAGTAGGAACCACCGGAGGCGATGTCACCGAACTTGAGTGCCATTGGTTTGTTGTGCTCCTTCGATACTGCGGATGGGAAAGGGGTCGTGCTCAGAAGCTGCGGAGGAAGTGGCGGGCGACCATCGCCCACGTGATGAGGACTGCCAGCCCGAACAGCACGAGCGCCCCCGCGGCGATCGCGATGCCGGCGCCGAGCGTCACGCGAACAGGCCGCGGATCTTGTCGGCCTTGGCGCGGTTGCCGTCCGCCGCGTCCTGCAGCTCCACGGCGGTGTGCTCCAGCGTCGTGGCGAAGGACCGGCTCAGCTCGGCCGCGTCGAGCGCCTCCGCGCTGAGCTTGTCCTGCACCTGGGCGGCGCCGTCGAGCAGGTCAGCGGCCTGGTCGAACAGGGCGGTCGCGGCCTTGGCGTTGGCGGACGCGAGGTCGGCCTCGTCGACCTTGCCCAGGGACTGCTTGATCTTGTCGATGATCGACATGCGGTGTGTGTGCTCCCTCAGTGCTCGTGGTTGTGGTTGGTGATGTCGCCGAGCAGGATCTGCACCAGCAGCTCGGCCGGCAGCGGGCTCTTGACCCGGACGCCCTCGCAGGTGACGAAGACCCCGGAGCCGTCCAGGTCCATCTCCACCGCGGCGGCGTGCGCCAGGCTGAAAAAGAAGCCCCGGGTCGGCACGAACAGGAACCCGTCGACCAGCTGGTGCTCGGGCGTCGAGCCGCGCAGGTCAGCGACCAGCGCCTCGAACACCGACTCGTCGAAGTCGTCGCCGGGACGCTCCGGCATGTCGACGCTCACGCGGCGAGCCGCTTCTGGGCGATCGCTGCCTCGGCCTTGATCTCCGGCTCGGCGAAGCGCGCGGTGTTCGCCTTCCACAGCAGGGCGAACTCGGCCTTGGTCGCCACGGTGCGGATCCGCGAGATCAGCGGGTCGACGTTCGGCTCGAACGGCGGGTCGTCCTTGCCGGCGCCAGCGCTCTCGGCCGCGTCCCAGGCAGCCTCGCCCGTGGGGGAGGTGGCCGTCATCGGGTTGGTCGCGGGGATCGGCTGGCGGTTGTCCTCGATGCCGATGATCTGACCGCCGAGCTTCGAGCTGGCCGTCCAGAGGTTGCGAGCCACGCGGGACGCCTCGACGATGACCTCCGCCGTCGTCAGCCCTGCGTCACTTGCACCGTCGAGCCCGAAGGCATCGATCAGCTCGGCCTTGATCTCCTCCGGGCTGCCGTACGCGACATACCACGGGGCGTCGTAGCCCTTGTCGAACTTGATGGTCGCGGTGCTCGCGACCTGCTTCTCACTCACTAGAGGTGGTGCTCCCTTCTCCGGTACCCCGTACGTTACACGTGCTGCGTCACTTGCACAAGTCGATCAGGCTGCAGCGGGCGTGTCCTGCGTCACATTCACCCGCTGTGGGTCCTGCAAGGGCGCGGTGCGCGGGCGCAGCACGTCCTTGACGGGGATCGACAGCGACTTCGAGCCGGCGAACGCCCGGCAGTAGTCGCGCACCCCGCAGCCCTTGCACATGTTCGTGATGTTCGGCAGGAAGACCCCCGCCTCGATCCCACGCCAGGCCATCTCGAACTGGTGGTCGACGTACTCCTCGGAGAACGCCGTCAGGTCGAAGGGGCCCACGATCTCGCCCGTGCCGGCCATCCAGTACATGCCCAGGTCGGCCACGATCCCGTAGAGCCGCTCCAGGGCGATGGCGTACACCGCCAGCTGCAGGCGCCCGGAGGGCTCCTTGCCGCTCTTGATGTCGACGATCGCGATGCGGCCGTCCGGCAGGATGAACACCCGGTCGATGAACCCGAGCTGGTCCCTGCCGCCGAACGGGACCTCGATGCGGACCTCGATGCCGACCGTGCCGTCAGGCAGAGCGGGGATCGTCCACTTGGTCAGCTTGCGCCAGTCGACGTAGCTCTGGAAGTAGATCGGGCCCCAGTGCGACCACCACTCGCGGTCCTTCTTGTTCGGCCCGCCGTCCTTGGTGATCGACTGCCGCTTGTAGCCGGACGCCTTGATCTCCCGGCCCTTGCTGCGCTCGACCGCGACGGCGATGTCCAGCGCCGTCTCGAAGTCGGGCACCTGCACGTCCTCGCCGAGCTGCTGGCGGTCCCACGCCTCGGTCATCGAGTGCAGCGCGGTGCCGGCGACCGTGGCCCACCACGTGCTCTTGTCGAGGTGGTAGCCGCGCTCCAGGCGCCAGCGCTCACCGCACTCGGCGTAGGAGGACAGGGCCGAGTAGGACAGCCGGCCCGGCAGGGTGATGACGCCCTGAGCCGCCGTCACGCGAACATCACCGTCACGACCGGGGTCAGGTACCACGTGGCCGAGCCGTCCGCGCCGTAGACGGGCGGGCACTCGTCGTCGTCCATGAGCTCGAAGCCCAGCGACTCGGCGATGCGCAGCAGGGCGGTCAGCTCGTCGGTGTCCGCGGACTCGTAGTCCTCGACGCGCAGGTGGAAGTCGAACGCAGTCTGGTTCAGCTGGAGGCTCGCGCGGCCAGAGGCGGAGGTGAAGGCGCCGAGGCTGACGCCGGGGGGAAGGCCGTCCTGGGCCTCGACGTCGGTGGTGACGTCGGCCTGGTCGAGCAGGTCGTGAAGGTTCACGGTGTGGAGTGCTCCCATCGTCCGAACAGCAGTGATGGGCATTCCTACCATGAAAGCGGCGCGACGTGCAAGTGACGCGAGGGACCGGTAGTTGACGACGACGTGGGCGAGAAGGTGCAGGCCAGGGTGGCTCATGGGTCTTTGGTCCCTACGTGGTAGCGCCTGTGTCGGGCCCTACCAGCCGGACATCGCGAGCGACCGCGGACACCCCCTGGGCTCGCGGCACATGCACGCTAACTGACACATGGGTAACTCCCAGGGTCGGATAGGCGAACCTTAGAGATCGTTACCAATCCGTTACAGGTCTGCCCGTATCTGAACAAGCGTCCAAGACGATGCAGGTGTATACGCGGACACAAGAAGGCCCCCACCGGACGAGCCTGCTCGGTGGGGGCCTTCAGCTTGTGGAGGGTACGTCAGTCCGCAGCTCGCCGCTGCGTGGTCTTGCGCTCGGGCTCGCGTATGACGTCGAGATCCACGCCCTTGCGGCGAGGGACATAGAAGAAGCCCTCCTCGGTGTCGGGGTCGTAGTGGAGCACGAGGTCGCCCTCGGCGAGGCGCTGGTGCCACAGCTCCAGCCGGCGCTCGTCGTCCGGAGACAGCGTGGCGCCGGCCCGCTTCCGGGCCTCCATGCGCAGCACGGCCAGGTCGTAGGACCAGCGGTGCTTCTCCAGCACGTGCCACGGGATCAGGTTGTCGTCCCGCACGATCCGGCGAGTGAGTCCCTTGCGGCGCCGGAAGTTGCCCCACATCGAGGGCACGGTCTGGATGTTGTACTTGCGCTCGTACTCCTGGCTCATCCAGGCATACGTTCGCCCCTCGTTGAACCAGCGAATGACCTCGCCCTCGTCAACGATCTTGCTAGTCATGGCCCCTCCCTTCCCGATTGCGCCGTGCGTCGAACGCCCCCTGCGCGGTCTTGCATCTGAGTGCTGCTTGTCAACGTGTGCCCAACACTAGCGGCAACACGTTGCCCGCGTGCAAGTTTCAGCGCCACATTCACTCGGATGGCTCGGCTCTTAGCGAACTCCTGGCGCCGCCACTTACACCTCGCTACAGTCGGGGCATCCACAACCGCATAGAGAAGGGAGAGGAGCATGGCGAAGCTTCAGGTAGTGGTCTGTGACGAGTGCAAGTCGCTCGACAGGCCGACCAAGCGCTACACGCTGACAGGACCGCAGGGGCGGGCCGTCGTTGACCTGTGCGACCAGCATGCTCGCGCGCTAGAGGCGATCCTCGACAAGTACGCGACCAAGGTCAGCCGCACGCCGTTCGAGGCGAAGGTCACGACGGTCGAGGAGATCGAGCAGCGCAAGAAGAAGCCGGCGACGAACTAGCGCCGGCACGACGAAAAGGCCCCCCACCCAGAACATCGGGTAGGGGGCCTTCGTCATGTGCATCACGCCGCGGCGGGTGCGTCCTCGCTCGCCGTGATGGCCGGCGTCACCTTCATGCGGACGAGGTAGCTCGCCACCGAGGTGATGGCCGAGCGGGCTACCAGGAGCCCGAGGCCAGTCCACGCGGCGGGGCTGGACAGGTCGGCGTCCACGATCCACGTGGACAGGACCACGCCCACGGCGACGGCGAGGTCGACACCGAGGGAGGTCCACAGGGTGCGCAGCGCGCGCTCACGCGCGTCGGCACGGACGGTCGAGCTGGTGGTCGTGCTGGTCATGACGTGGGACATCCGTCAGAACCGCCCTTCGTTCAGGCGCCCCTGCAGAGCGCGGATCATCGTGGAGGGCCGGGAGATGAAGCCGTCCACGGGGGTGCCGAGGTACTTCTGCAGCGCCCGGATGGTGTCGGCGCCCATCACGCCGTCCGCGCCGAAGCGGCCCACGCCGATGCCGCAGGCGATGAGCTTGTTCTGCACCGCCCGGATCAGCGTCGAGCTCGGGCTGGAGATCACGCCGTCGACCGGCGTGCCCATGACCTGCTGCCAGCGGCTGATGGTCTTCGGGCCGAGGTAGCCGTCCACGTCCAGCGCCGCGGGAGCGGCCGGAGCTGCAGGGGCCACCGGGTTGGACGCCGGCACGACAGAGCCACCAGCGATCGCGGCCACGCGCGCCAGGAAGGCGTCCCACGGGAAGGAGGCGCCCGGGTCGGTGTGCGAGCTCTGGCGGTAGGCCAGCGTCACGTCGTAGTGGCCGACGATGCCCTTGGCGCCGGCCTTCAGCTCGGCGACGGACAGGTGCCGGATCGGGATGTCGTACGCCTGGCACCACTGGGCCACCCGCTGCGCAGCGCGCTCCAGGATCGCTTGGGAGGCGGCGTCCTGCCAGTCGCCCGAGGTCTGCCCGGCGCGGCCGGCGAGCTCGATCTGCAGGCCGTCAGCGTTGGCGCCCGGGGCAGCCCAGGCGGTGTCGGCGTCCGGGACGTAGCGGCACTCGGAGTCGGTGTCGACGCCCACGTGCGCGGACGCCTGGCGGGCCGGGTTAGCGAAGGCGTTGCCCACGGCCTCGGCGACGTTGGCGTCGTTCTCGTCGACCTCCATCGTGTGCACCACCACGACGCGGATCGGCTTGATGCGGCCGGCGTACTTGTTCGGGGACAGGATCTCGCTCATAGGGCTTTCGCCCTCCCTTCTTGGCGCACGAGAAAGGGCCCCCGGCTCAGTGCCGAGGGCCCTTCTGCGTGCGGTGGATCAGTCGTGCGGCCGGGCCGCTATGAAGTCGTCGAGACGCTTGCCGAGCAGGATTCGCTCCTGCCGCTCGAAGCGGGCGTCGTCTCGGATGCCGCCGAGGGAGAGGGAGTGCTGGCGCAGGATCTCGTCCGTGCGCTTCTGCCCCTCGACGAGCTGGTCGATCCCCGCGATGGCGCGGTCAACGTCGTCGCGCAGGTTCGTGGTGTGGTCGTTCGCCACGTGGTACTTGGTGGCTGCCATGTCCTTGCGCAGCGCCTTGGTGTCAGAGCGCATTCGCTGGAACCAGTAGCCGAGGAGGGTGACGATTCCCGTCACGATGGCGACCTGAACGGTCGGGTGCAGCGTGGTGAAGACGCTCACAGCTTCCACGCTCCGTTCGCCTTCTTGTAGACCTTGCCGGGCACCCAGGCGCCGTTCACCTTGATCCACACCTTCGCGTTCACCCAGGAGCCGTTGACCTTGACCTTGCCGCCCGAGAGCGTGGTGAAGCTGACGGTCGAGGACCAGGCGCCCCAGCCCATCGCGTTGCCCGCGCGCACGCGCACGTACTGGACGGTGCCGGGGATCAGGCCGCTCAGGGCGCCCGTGGTGAAGGTCTGCACGTTGGTGGTGAAGGCTGCGTCGGTGGCGACCTGGACGTTGTAGTTGGTCAGGGTGGAGCCGCCGTCATACGGGGCCGTCCAGCTGACCAGGGCGGTGTCCGGCTGGATCGAGCCGACGCTCACGTTGGTCGGGGCATCGGGGACGGTCGCCAGGGTGGTGAACACCCCCATCGCGGCCCAGCCGGACCAGCCGGCCGCGTTGTGCGCGTGCGCCGTGTAGTAGTACGTCGTGGCCCGCTGCAGCCCGTAGGCGTTGAAGGACCCGCCAGCTGCCGAGGCGACGACGTTGCCGCCCTGGCCGGGCCAGGCGTTGTTCGTCATCACGTACGCCTCGTAGGCGTCGACCCCGGCGCCGTGGACGTCGCCCGGCTGGTAGACGTAGATCGACGCGCTGTTCGAGCTCACGTTGCCGTGGCCGATGCCGGGCGGGTCGGGCGGCGACGGGGGGCGCGCCGGCAGCGTGAAGCCCACCGACACGCTCGGGCGGGCACCGTCGTACAGCGGGCCGGTGCTGGCCGCGAAGGTCCAGCTGGGGCCACCGCTGTAGCTGGTGCCCTGGACGCCGATGTCGTACGTGCCGATGAACGTCGTGACCGAGCCGCCGCTCGGGGAGTAGAAGTGGTACCCCCACGAGCCGCCGAGCGATCCGCCGAAGCTCAGCGTGTAGTCGCCGTTGTAGCCCCAGCCGTTCGTGCCGTAGTAGAAGTCGGCGTAGACGTGGGACTGGGTGGTGCCAGCCCCGATGTCCTCCCAGCGGACGTTGACGCCGATCCGGGCCTTGGAGCTCCATCCGCCCCACTGGATTCCGGTCTCGGCCATGTCAGATCCCGAACCAGAGGTCGCCGTTGGCGCCGTCAGCCGCGGTCGGAGCGGAAGCGCTCACGAAGATCGTGCGGCCGTCGATGGTGCTCTTGGTCGGGCGCCCGCTGATCGAGCCCCACGACAGGAGCGGCGTCCAGGCGCTGCCGGTCCAGAACTCCCAGAGCCCGGCCTCCTCGTTGTAGCCCAGCTGCCACTTGCGCGGGCTCGCCGGCCGAGTGGCGTTGGTCCAGGGGCGCAGGCGCATCCCGGAGCGGGGCCGGCGCAGCGTCACGGCGCTGGCCGGGATGGTGACGGCGTTGGCTGCGACGGCGACGTCGGCCAGCGGCAGGTCGTACTTGTCGGTGTCGGTCTGCGTCAGGGCCGGCGCCGCGGGGGATGTGGCGGCGGTGCCCCTCAGCACGAGCAGCGCGATGGTGTTTGCCACCGGGTCCAGCCGCACGACCACGGTGTCGATGCGCGGGTTGGACTCGCCCGTGGCGATCGCGAGGGTCTCGACCGCGGTGCTGCGGTAGGCGAAGCCGCGGACGAACGCCTGGCCCGCGGCCACCTTGACGTTCAGGCCGGAGCCGTCAGCGGTGACCGTCAGGTCACTGTCGCCCACGACGCCGGTGTCCTGCAGCTCGCGGAACATGTAGGAGAAGTCGGACTCGGAGGTGTCCAGTCCGTCGAACGGGTAGCCGATCTGCGCCATGCGCTACGGCCTCCTTTCTGGGCGCGCCGAGAAGGCCCCCGCGCTATGCACGAGGGCCTTCCGGCGAGGCGGGGGCTAGGTCAGACGGTCGGGTTCGGGATGTCGGCGACGATGGCGCCGGGGATCGACACGACCAGCGCCTTGGCCGGGAAGCCCCTGATGGGGTCGGGGCTCGACTCGGTGAGGCTGATGAACGTCAGCGAGACGTTGCCGGTCGCCTCGTCGTACTCGACCGAGCTCGGGCTGTTCGAGAAGATCATTAGGGGTTACCCCTCCGCGAATCCGTAGATGTTGTTCAGCGACCACCAGACGTTCACTCCCGCAATGGGACCGAGAGCGGTGGCACCGAAGTCGGTGCGCCCGACCCTTTCCTGTGCGTTCATTGTGTGAACCGTGGTCCCGGCCATAGAGCCCCGGTAGTTGGTCGGCACTGCGCAGATGTCTGGCTGCCCGCCGCCAACGCCGCCATTCCTGATGAGGCCGCGCCAGTGCACGATGCCGTCCGCCGCGACGTAGCACGACGCGCCCGGGAACGTTGCCGGGTCGTAGTTGACCCAGGAGCCCCCAAGAGGAACGCCGTACCACGAGGAGTCCGGCGCGAGCGCGCTCGGCACGAGGCACGTGTTGCTCACGGAGAAATAGACGAAGGAGCCGTTGAGGCCCCCGCCGTACTTCCACACGTACTGCGAGGCGTTGTTGATGTGCTGGGAGCAGAAGGCTCCTGCGTTGCCCATTCCGTTCACGTGGATCTGCTGCCGTGGCGCGGCAGCGCCAGGGAGCTGGGCGAAGGGTGTATCCGCGCCGGGGCTGCTCGCGCGGCCGACAAGGCCACGGAACCAATAGCGCCCGAGGGAGTCGACCCAATACCCAGCCGTGACGTTGTTCCAGTTGTACTGCGTGAAGCCGTTCAGGTAGGTGAACGGCGTCCATGCCGAGTCGGGCGCCACGTCCGAGGCGGGGAACACGATGTCCGAGAGGTTGACCCACTCGCACCAGTTGCCCGACGCTCCTCCGACGAAGTAGACCGAGCCGTCCGGGTAGACGTCCACGCGGGCTGCCTGCGTGACCAGGGCCGAGTCCGAGGACGTCGAGCCGAAGATCGTGTGCGAGGTCGGGCGGTACCCCACGGGCAGCGTCATGATGAGGCTGCTCGCCTCGTTGGCGCCGGGCTTCCTCACGAGCCCCTGGAGCATGACGATTCCGGCGCTGGTCTTGATGTACCGGGCAGAGGCGAAGCCCCCCGTGTAGTTCTGCCAGCCGTTGACGAGGGTCGCGTTCTGCCAGCTCGGGCTGCCGGCGAAGGTGCCCGTCGCGGGGATGTACCAGGACACGCCATCGGTGGTGGCGCGCTGCAGCGGGGGCCGGTACTGCGCCAGCGTCACCGTCAGCGGGGTGGCGGGCGTCGGCTTCATCTTGGACGCGACGTCGAGCCACATGGCTGTGCTGTCGACCGTCACGTCGCCCTCGGCGTGCCACGGGCCCCACGCCTTCGAGGCCACGACACCGCGGCGGTGGTACGTCTCGACGACGGCCAGGCCGTTGACGGCACGGGCGCTGGTGAAGCTCTGGATCGCGACCGTCCCGCTCTCGGCAGCGGCCACCGAGAAGTTGCCGTACTTGGTGGGCGGGAGGTTGGCGATGCTCGTCGCGTTGGCCGTGGGGACCGTGTAGTCCCCGGGCGTGATGTAGTCGTTCATGTTCGCGCCGCTGGGCACGACGACCGGGGGCTTGTCGAGCGGGATCTCGACGTTGCGCTCCAGGTAGTCCACGCGCTGATCGATCCGCGAGGGCTGGGTGGCGGTGAAGTCGGTCGCCATGCCCGTCTGGGACAGGCCGACCTGCAGCCGCAGGCCCTGGTCGTCGACCACGATCACGACGGCCTGGGCGATGGCGGTGATCTCCCGCCCCTCGATGACCGCGGTGACGCGATCGCCGAGGTACCAGTCCTTGCCGTAGGCCATCGTGGAGTCGTCCATCGGGACGAACTTGACGACCTTCTGGGCGACGCCCTCCTGGGCCAGCACCTCGTCGCCGGCCTGCTGCAGCTCGGTGACGACCCCGGTGTTGCGGCGGTCGAGGAACTTCTCGATGCGCCGCCCCCAGAGAGCTTCCTGGGCCAGGGACTCGGTGGTGGTGCGCTCCAGGAACTGCCGGTCGGTGCCCTCGTCCTGACCGGCCACGATCGCGCGGGTGGTGATCGGGCCCGACTCGCGCACGTCGTAGGACGCGAGCGTGTTGTTCCAGATGTCCATGCGGATCTCGCGACTGCGGTCGACGACCTTGAACGTCTCGAAGACCAGCTGGGAGCCGCGCTGCACGACGCGGAAGCCGAGGTCCGTCGTGGCCGCGATCTCGTTGAGCCACGAGCCCAGGACGGGGAAGCGGGCGTTCTTGGTGATGGTCGGCCCGCGGCCCTGGTTGGTGCCCATGACGAGCTTCGCCACGCGACGCGACGCGGGGGCGCCCGGGCCGATGTTGGCGTTGACGTAGGCGTGCAGCAGCGTCTCGACTGGACCCGTGCGGGTGTCGTGCGCCGAGGCTGCCTGGCCGGCCATCGTGTCCGAGGTCGGCACCGGCCACGCCAGCGCGTCGGACAGGCGCACGTCGTCGGTGACGCCCGAGACCGTGACCATGCCCTCCGGAGCACTGGAGGATGCGGTCGAGGCCGACTCGTCGGCGAGACCGGAGAGCAGGAGCATCCCGCCAGGGCCCGTGACGATGAGGCCGGCGCCGGGCTTGCGCAGCTCGGCCGTCATCGGGTGTTCGAGCGGGAGCGTGATGCTCCACTCGCCGACGTTGCAGTAGACGACCTTCAGCGTGAACGTCGCATCGGTGGGCAGGATGACGCCCACGCGCCCGAGGTTCTTGTTGCGCACCTCCAGGGTGATGTCGCTGATGTCCATGCGGGATCACCCCTCTCAGATGGCGAGCCAGCGCCGCGGGCGCCACGAGACGGCGATGCGGGACTTGCCGGCAGTGGTGTCGAGGAACTGGACGGCGGCGCGCGTCACGCCCGGGGGGATGGCCCACATCCGGGGGGCGGTCGCCAGCTCGCTGTAGCGGTTGGCGCCGGTCTGGTCGACGCAGGTGCCCAGCTCGGTGTTGATCGTGATGGTCTGGCCCTCCAGCAGAGAGCCGGTCCACTCCAGGGTGTCGCCGGAGGGCGCCACGGCCTTGAAGTGGTTGCCCGGCCCTCGCACCTCCCAGACCGGGTAGGCGTCGGCGTCGCCGCTGTTCTCCAGGTCCAGCGAGCCGACCATCTGGGAGGCGGAGACCTTCAGGCGGGACAGGTCGGGCAGAAGTCCGCGGTTGGTTGCCAAGTCAGCCGATCACCTTCTGCTGCGCCTGCTCGGCCACCCAGAACGGGTTCGGAGCTCGCAGCGTGATAACAGTTCGGATCTCCCGCTCGCCGTCCGTGTCGGCGCCGTAGGTGTAGGTGCCGCCGCCCACTCGGTAGACGTTGCACCACCACGACGAGCCGTCGTCCTCGATCATGCGCAACTTGCACTTGCCGTCGAGCATGAGGGCCAGGCGCGACCACAGGGACCGGAGATCCTTGCGGTCGCGCCCGAGGATGAGCAGGGGAAGGTCGATGTCGCGGGGCAGCACTCGCCGGCCGCGGAATGTGGCGCCGTCGCCGGCACCTTCGAGCCATCGCACCTCGACGGGGGGCAGGCCCAGCCCGGTCACACCGGACAGAACCTGCACCCCCCGTCCGTACTTCAGCACGTAGTCGAGGTCGAGGGAGTCGTTGTCGGATTCCAGCGCCATGCTCGGCATTAGAAGCCCACCATCCTTCCTCGGTCTGCAGCTGCAAACAGGTCCTCCTCGGCAGAGAGGGAGTTGTTCTGCGCCGCGTAGTAGGTGAGGTTGTTCTGACGAATGAGCAGCGAGGAGCTCTCGGCGCCGCTAAGCGCCGCGTGCGTTTCCTCGGCCATCTGGCGAGCGGCCTGCACCGCGTTGTTCGCGCGGGCCTGAATGCCGTCTGCCATCGCGTCCGCGATCGACATTCCCGAGTACAGGACCCAGCCCTTGCCCGAGAACGGGCCCTCCTTGGCGGGGCTGAACGGGAACAGCTTCCGGATGTCCGACAGGACGCCGGAGACCATCGCCTTGGCAGAAGCCGCGCGGTCGCGGATGCCCTGTGTGAAGCCGTCGATCAGCGAGCGACCGGAGTTGGTCAGCCAGCTGCCGACGTCGCGGAAGATGACATCGACGACGTTCCGGAAGCCTTCGAGCACGTTCGAGGCGCTGGAGATCGCGCCGCCGATGTCCTCGCCGAAGCGACGGAAGCCGGCGCCGGCCTCCTGAGCCTTCTGGTAGACGTTCTCGATCACCTTGGCGCCAGCTGCCAGCATCGGGATGAGCTGGGAGTTGAGCGCCTGCGACACGAAGACGATCACCGGGAGCATCACGCTCATCGCCTGGGTCAGGAGCGGCACGAGCTTCATCGCCAGGGGCGTGAGCTGCGTCGCGAGCTCCAGGCCCGCCTTGGCGTTCTCCAGCAGGAGCGGGATCTGCGGGGTCAGCTGGTCGATCAGGTCCGAGAACTGCTGCGTCAGCTGCGGCAGGATCGGGTACAGGCTCTCCAGGAACATCGTCGCCAGGTCGGCGACCATCGGCAGAACCTGGACCAGTACGCCGGCCCACAGCCCGAGCGCGTCGGCCAGCATCGGCGCGAGCGACTGAGCCACGGGGGCCAGCGCCACGGCGATGTCAGCGATCGCGGTCGCGAGCACCGGCAGGATCTGGGCGATGGGCCCGGCGATCGCTGCCAGGAGCGTCGTGGTCGCGTCGACCAGCGGCCCAAGCGCGGGCGCCAGGGCGGCGATCGCGTTGGTCAGGCCAACGGACAGGATGTCCACGACGGGCATGAGGCCGTTGAGCAGCCCCACCAGTGCCGGCGAGACGGCCTGCAGCAGGGTCGTGACCAGCGGGGCGAACGCCTCAGCGAGGTGCCCCACGACGACGGCGACCGCGCCGATGATGTCGGCCAGCGGCTGCCACGCCGGGGTGAGCAGGTCGACCGCCGTCAGCAGGGAGTCGAACAGGCTCACGAGCCCGTCCTGCAGCGCGGCGGACGCCAGGGCGTTCGCGATGTCGCGCAGCAGCGTGCCGATCGCCGGACCGGCGCTGTTCATGATCTTGTCGAAGGTGTCCGTCAGGGCGACGAACAGCTTCTCGATCGCAGGGCCGGAGATGTGCCCGATGGCGTACATCGCCTCGTGCGCGGCCTGCAGCGCCTTGGTCATCCCGGTCTGGAAGGCCGGGGTGTCGACCGCCGCGTGGATCCGCTCCAGCGTGTCGGCGACCATCGAGATCGTGGAGCCGCCTGCGGCCTCCGCTGCCCGGCCGAGGCCGGCGAGGATGCCACCCGCCTGGCCGATGAGCCGGCCGAGCTCGGTGAAGTTGAAGATCGCGACGTCGAGCCAGCTCTGCAGCCGGCCGTCCTCCTGCGCCTTCGTCAGGAAGGCGTCGAAGCGGTCGGTGATCGAGACGAACCACGTCGCCAGGCGCGGCAGGTAGCCGGCGCCGACCTTGCCGAGGGTCGCGATGATGCCGGTGAGGCTCGCGGTGCCCTTCTCGGCGATGACGATGGAGTCGCTGAGGTCCTTGAACATGCCGGCGAGCTCGCCGTTGAGCGCGCCCTTCAGTCCCTTGGCGAGACCGCCGAACCACGTGCCGAGGCTCGTGGAGATGTCCTTCATGCCCGCGGCCACCTGCGGGAACAGGGAGTTGATGAGCTCCTTGATCGGAGCTGCGGCCTTGGCCCAGAAGTTCGCGGACATCGAGTCCTGCAGCTGCTTCCAGGCTGCCCCGGCCTTGGTCGCGCGGCCCAGGCCGATCGCGAAGTCGGGGACGTACTTGTTGAAGTCCTTCAGGGCGACGGCCGAGGCGATGACGCCGATAGCCATTCCGCCGAAAATGCCGGGGAGGGCGAGGGCTGCCGGTCCGATCTGCGCCAGCGAGGACGACAGGGCGAACAGGTTGCTCGACGCGGAAAGGCCCCAGCCGGCGACGCCGGCAATGCCCAGCGCCACGGCGCCGAGCTTGGGGACGGCCTTGTCCAGGTTCGACAGCCAGTCGCCCCAGTCCTTCACCATGTCGCCGATCATTCGGCTGCCGGAGAGAGCGGCCAGCGCGGTGGCGACCTTGGCGGCGGACTTCTTGTTCAGGTTGACGACGATCTCGGTGTAGCGGCGCCGGTTCAGCAGCGCGAGCTCGGCGCGAGCCTTGGCTGCGTCGACCGCGGCCTGGAACTCCAGCTTCTTGCCGTCGTAGTCATCGACGATGTTGTCGAGCTCGTGCTTCATCCGCTCCATGTCGAAGCGGTTCATCTTCACGGGCACGTCGACTGCGGCGAGATCCGCCAGCTCCTTGCCCAGGCGCTTGGACGCCGCGCGCACGGACTCGATGTCGTTGAAGTCGACCTTCAGGTCCATCGTGGTGTTCTTGCGCAGCTCCTCCAGCTGCGCCTTCGTCGCCTGCAGGTCGGCCTTGTTGAGGGCGACGTGAACGTCCACCTCGTCGATCTTCTGCAGCTGACGGTCGATGTCGGCGATCGCGTTCTGCACCGAGGCGAAGGAGTCCTGGTTCACCTTGATGGTGATGGACTTGGCGGTGCGCTCGGCCTCGTCGATCGCGGCGTTCAGCTTCGTGCGAAGGCCCGTGTCGTCGAGGTCGAGACCGACCCGAATGCGCTGGACCGACTTCTCGATCTTGCGCAGGTCGTTGCGCAGGTCGCTGGCAAAGTCCGCGGTGTCGGGGACCACCTTGACGGAGACCTTGCCGACGACGACGCTGTTCTTTGCCATGCCTACCTCCGGTGCATCTTTGCGAACAGACCGGCAACGGTCTGAGGAGTCTTCTTCTCGGCCTTGTCAGCCGGCCGGGGGAATGGCTTGAACTTGGGCGCCTTGCCCTTTTCCCACATTCCCGTGGCCTTGGTGTTCGTGTTGATCGCGTCGTAGACGCTGGCAAGCAGGTGGCGGTCGATGCCCCACCCGAGGTTCTCGGCGCCGCCCTGCGCCAAGGCGGTGGTCATGCTGTCGTCGGGCAGCCTCTGCACGAGCGAGACGAGAAGGCGCGGGGCCGGTCCGCGACCGTCGATCACTTCTGCTAGGTCGATGCCGTAGTAGAAGCGGAGGTCGGCGTAGAGCCCCGCGCCGTACTTGTCGATCAGCTCGCAGAGGCCGAGGCTTCCCCCACCTGGACCTGCTGGGAGTAGCCCTCGAACAGGACCGCCAGCATCGCCAGGTCGCCGCCGATGGACTTCACGAGGGCCTTGCCGGCGCTCGGGTTCTCCGCCACGGCGACGATCAGCTCACCCAGGAGCTCCTCCTGGTCGCTGCCCTCGTCGTTGAGCTTGCTCTGCAGGTCGAGGACGGCCTTGCGCTTGGCCTTGGTCATGCGCAGCGGGTTGACGAGGCGGACGGTCGAGCCGTCCAGCTCCACGTCGAAGGAGCCGTACTTGGCCTCAGCGGCGGCGCGGATGTCGTCGAGCGTCATGGTGGACATGGGGTTGCGGACCTCCAGGTGTGGGTGAACAGGGGGAGCGGACCTACGTGCTCGCCAGGGGTGGCGACTCCCCCCGCGCCGGGTCCGCATCACAGCGCGGGGGGAGTGGTGCTAGGCGCCCGTCAGGGCGCGATCGTGCCGAGCGGGGTGACCGCGTAGGCGAAGGAGTTGGTGCCGTGCACCAGCGGGGTGATCGAGAGCGGCAGGCCGGCCAGCGACTCCGTGTCGGAGAACGCGATGGTGTCCGAGCCGAGGATCTCCGCCTTCGGGACGTAGATCGCGAAGACGTTGGTGCCGTCCACGAACACGGCCAGGAACGCCTTGACGGTCGGGACCGGGTTCTGCGGCACGCCGAGGGTGCCGTCCGCGTTCTCCACGGCGTTCGAGCCGTAGTAGAGCTTCAGGGTCGGCTTGTCGAACTGCTGGACGGTGACCGTGAAGGTGTCGACCTTCGTGGTGCGCGAGGTGCGCAGCGTCTTGTTCTGCAGCGTGCCGAGCACCGTCACGTCGCCACCGGAGGTGTCCTGGGAGAACACGTCCTGCAGCGAGGTGTGGCCGATGCTCTCCCACGTGCCGGTCGGGATCGCCGTCAGGTCGGTCGGGAGCACGGTGCCGGGCTCCGCGGTGAAGTAGTTGCCGGTGTTGATGACCAGCGTCGCGTTGTCGTTCAGCGCCATCGCCGGGGCCTCCTAGGTTCGTCGGGGCATGAAGAAGCCCCGCGGCGCAGGGAGCGCGGCGGGGCTGCGGGTGGGGGCTGGAGCTCAGCGCTCCTTGCGGATCGAGACGAGGTAGTGCGTCTCGTAGCGCCAGACGCCGGACGGCAGGTCGGCGAACTGGACGGGGCCCGAGGACGTGGCCCAGTCGGTGACGCGGCTGGGCTCCTCGGTCATCGTGATCTCGATGACGGAACCGCGGCCGGGGATGACCCGGTGCGAGAGCCAGGCGTCACGCAGAGCGACGCGGACGGCCTCGGAGATCAGGGCTGCGGCCTCGTCGCCGTCAGGGTCCTGGGCGAACACCTGCAGCTCCACCAGGGCTGCGTCGGTGAAGCGGGGGTCGCCGTTCCAGCCGCCCATGCGGTGACCGCGGCGCACCACGATGAACGGGAACGTCGGGGTCTTGGGGATCAGCGAGTAGATCGGGATGTCGGGGAAGTCCTCGCGCAGGAGCGCGAGCATGAAGTCCTCGATCGGGCTGAGCTCTAGCCGGCTCAGGACGGATGCGGGCAGGTTCGGGGTCGCCATCGTCAGCCCTCCGCCCATCCGAATGCCTTGCCGAGTGCACGCACCGGCTTGGAGTGGCGGATGTTGCCGTGCTTGTCGATGTAGTCGGCGCCGAACTCGATCGAGCGCGCGGCGCCGTAGCCGCGGTCGTCGCTGAGGATGACGTAGCGGTCGATCGTGCCCTTCTCGACCAGGATCTCGGAGTGGCCCTGGTCGACGTGGGCAGCCAGCACGGAGCGCGCGATCGCGGCCCGCTCATTCGCCACTCGGGTGAGCTCGCTCTGCACGACGTCGAGACGGGCGATCAGCCGCTCGATCTTCTGGCCGTTGACGACCTTGTAGACGAGAGCCACCGTCACACCCCCTCGCCGGCCGCGTTCGGCCGCTCTCGGATGTCGACGGACTGGTGCCGCGTGCGGCGCGTGCCGTAGCGGATCGCGGGCGGCGCCACGACGTCCCACTCCCGGCCGTTCCACAGCACCCGGTTCCAGACGTAGACGTCGGGGATGTTGGGGTCGACGAGCATCCGGTAGACGTCGATGGTCTGCTGGCCGGGCACCTCCGCCTTCGAGGAGCGCTGCGGGATGAACGCCGCGCGCACCTCGATGGGGCGAGTCTCGTCGACCTTCAGCACCACGTTGCCGCGGTTGTCGGTGATCTTGGCGAGGGCGTAGACGATGGCCTTCTGCCCCCGCCGCCGCTGCAGGCTCACCAGGGGCCCACCGGATCAGCGAAGTACGGGAAGGGCGTCGCGTCCGTAGGGACCATGCCCACGGTCGGCAGCGTCTTGGTCGGGCCGTACGCCACGACGACGGCGGACGTGAGCGCGTTGGGCCGGACCAGCCGCGTGAGCAGCTTGATCTCGGCGGCGGTCAGGTAGACGGTGCCGGCGTTCTCGCCCTGCTGGTCCCAGGCCAGCGTCTCGTCGCCAGCTCGCGACTGGGTGTAGCCGTCCGGGTTCGCCATGTAGCGCTTGGCCGCGGACAGGGTGATGGTCTTGGCGATGTGCGGCGCCTCGGCCGCGGTGGGCCAGCTCTTGCCGTGGGCTCGCACCAGCATCGAGGCGTCGTCGAGCGCGCCCTCGGCCTGGTCCAGCTCCTCGGGGGAGAGCTCCCAATCGAGGCGCTTGGCGAGCTCTGCGACGGTCGCGAAGGGCTCCATGCGGTCCTCCTCTCATGGGGCGAGCCGGGGGCCAGGCTCAGTGCCCAGCCCCCGGCTCATGGGGTCACGCGGTCGGCGCGTCCGGGATCGTCGGGGCCTTGACCCCGGTGATCGTCGCGAGCTCGGTGGCCCGCTTCTCCGCCTCGGTGGTGCCGGCCGTCACCTTCGGGACGACCGTCGCTGCCGTCGCGGACGCCTTGTCGGGCGTCAGCTCCAGCTTGATCGCGCGCACGAAGTGGTCGAAGTCGCCCACGAACGCCTGCTTCGTGTTCGGGTCGCGGCCGACCAGGACGTCCCGCACGTTGCGGAAGCCGCGGTAGGTGTTGAACACCGACCGGTCGCGCATCTTCTCGGTCTCGTAGTCGCGCAGCCACCGCAGCGCCACGCCCTCGTAGGACGAGGTGGCGCCGAAGGGCACGGACTGCGGGACGCTCGGGGCGCCGTTGGCGAAGATGAACGCCGAGTCGACCAGCGCGAAGGCGTCGGTCGGGTCGATCTCCTGGGCCACCACGATGTCGAAGCCGTAGCGCCGACCCAGGCTCGCGTCGCGCAGGGCACTGACGGCCTCGGACTCACCGACGTTCTGGGCGAGGTTGAGCTTCTCGTCCTCCAGGAGCGTGGACTCCCAGTCGGTGCCGACCAGCAGGGTCCGGCGCGTGCCCGGCGCCTGCAGGCGGTTGAGCATGGCGCGGGCGCGGATCAGGGCCCAGCGCATCGCGTACTCCGGCACGCCGAGCACGACGTCGTACTGCGCCTTGGACAGGTAGTCCGCCGCCTCGAAGTTCAGGCCCTTGGCGAGCGCCTCGGTCTGCTTGCGCGCGAGCTTCGTCCAGCCCTTCAGGTCGAAGTCGTTCTGCTCGTCGGTCAGGCGGACGGCGTTGTAGGCGTCGCCACCGAAGGTGACGGGCACCTTCCGCTCCTTGTACTCGTCGAAGACGATCGAGCTGGAGCGGTCGTTGCGCCACCCGTAGGTCCGGAAGGGCAGGACGCCCTCGACGGTGACGTTGATGGTGTCGTCCTCGGCACCCTTGTACTGGTCGATGCCCTCGCGCTGGAACACGGCCGGGACCGTGAGGGACTGCTCCAGGAGCACCGCGGCGGTGGCGGCGATCTTCTCGGGCTTGACGATCTGGTGGACCATGCTTCATGCCTCCAGGGGCTAGTGGCGCGACTGCCGCGTCACTTGCACGCAGCCGCATGGGGGAAAGGTGTGGATCAGTACCGCGAGGTGCGCGCCTTGCGCGCTGTCGCCACCGGGTCGAAGGCGTCGTCGTCGTCGCTCGGGTCCAGCCCGCCGCGGAGCTTGGCCGGGTCGGTCTCGACGGCCGGCGCGGCGATGAGCTTGGCGAGCGCCTTGGCGTCCGCGACCAGCTCCTCCTCGGTCGTGCCGACCAGGCGAGCGGCGAGCTCGGCGGGCAGCTTGTGTGCCGTCGCGACGCGCTCCCTCACGAGGGCCGTCTCGCTGGCGGCGAGCTTGTCGGACAGCTCCTTGACCGCGGCCTCGTACTCCTCGGGGCTCTTGGCCTTCGAGAGGGCGTCCTGCGCGGCGCGGAGCTGGGTGCGGTAGTTGGCGCTCTCGCGCCGCACGCGGTTCAGCTCGGTGGTGAGCCAGGCGGCGTCCTTGCCGCTCTCCTCGCCCTCGGCCGGCTCCTGCTCGGTGCCGGTCTCCTCGGCGGACGTCTCGGTCGCCTCAGCGGCCGGCGCCTCCTCGGTCGAGCCGCCGCCTTCACCGTCGTCGGTGGCGATGAAGCGGAGTCGGGGGTTGGCGAGTGTGCGGATCATGCGGACGCCTCCTGGGCGGTCTTGGTGTCACCGCTCCTGGCGGTGCGCTTGGTCAGTGCGAGGTAACGGCGCCACTGGGAGTAGATGTCTCCATTTCCCAGGTCGCCGTCGTACTTCTGGAAGTCCTTCCACACCTGCGCGTAGTGGCGGTTCTCGGCGAATGCCTCACCGTTGTCGTCGCCCTTGTTGAAGATCGGGACGACGGTGCAGCCGCAGTTGTTGTGGTACTTGTCCCCGTCGCCGTAGATGGCGAACTTGGCGGACTTCTCGGACTTGTAGACCGCGCCGCGCGAAATGAGCATCGCGCAGAAGTGGCACGGGTTTCCGTCGCTCACGCGCGCCCAGCCGATCGCCTTGGGGTCCTTGGCGATCGCCTCGAAGACGGCGTTGCGTCCGCCGTCCCGCACGATGCGGTCGGCGGTGGCAGCCACCTCGGCCCCGGTGACGTCGCGCGCATCCTGGCGCGCCTTGTCCACGGTGTCCGCGGGCTGTGTGGTGTCGAGCTCGTCGAGCTTCTTGGTCAGCCGGTCAGGGCCGGTCGCCGCCAGGGTGACCGCCGCTTCCCGCTGTGCCTGGCGCTCGATCGCGTCGGTCAGCTCCAGCAGCTGCGTGAGCTTCTGGTCGATCCGCACCACGGCCTTGTCCAGGCCGGGCGCTTGCTTGCCGGGTGCCGGCGCGCCAGTCGCTTCGACCAGCAGCCGGAACTCGCGGCGCAGCTCGTCGAACGTCGCCTCTGCGGCGCCGGCCGCGCCGGGCTTGGGCACCGTCTCGTCCAGGCGCAGGGCCCGCGCCAGCCGGTAGTAGGCGACGGCGAGGTCGTGCGTGGCCGAGCGTCGCGCCATGACGAGGTTGACCACCTGGGCCAGCCACGCCGTGCGCTCTCGGGCCTGGGCGTTGGACGCCAGCGACTGCCACAGCACGAGCACCTTGATGGCGGTCTGCGTGCCGGTCTTGGCGAGCGCGGCCTGGAAGCTCAGTGCGGCAGCGTCGGCCTCAGCCGCCCGCGCCGCGGTGGTCACGCCGCCGCCAGCGTCGGGCCGGTGTCAGCGCCGAGCCCCCCGAAGCCGGCCTTGGAGATCGCTGCAGCGAGCGAGCCCTGCGAGTCGTCCTCGGTGTGCATCGCGTTCCAGTCGTCGAGCTCGACCTGGGTGACGCCCGGCACGCGCGGCCACAGGCCGCGCTTGGGGATGCCGAGCTGGTCGGCGAGCTTGCCCAGGGCGTCCGCGGACTGAGCGAGCGAACGCTGCTCCATGTCGCGCCAGACGACCTCGCCGGAGAAGTTCTCGGCGTTGGTCTCGTCGCCGTTCAGGCGCGCCGCGAGGCGGAAGACCCGCTCCCACGACTCGCCGAAGCCCTTGCGGAACTCCTCCACCTTGCGGCTGAGCGCGGTCTCGGCTGCGGCCAGTGCCTCAGCGGAGATGTTCGCGATCTGCCCGAGCAGGTGGTGCGGCGGGGTCTGGGAGACCGAGGCCAGGTGTCGGATGCTCATGTCGATCGAGGCGATGTAGCCGTCGAGCGGCGTCTCGTCGAGGGAGCCGAACTTGACGCCCTCGTCCTCGGCGAACAGGAACCGGCGCGCGTTGTGGTCGATCGGCAGCGGCTTGGGGTTGCCGGCCGCGTCGAGCACCGGGTCGCCGTTCTCGTCGCGCTCGATCGGGGGCGCCATGCCCGTGACGTAGCGGACCTTGAAGGAGCCGTACGTCTGGGCCACCAGCAGGTCGAAGACCGTCTGGTTGATCCGGTCCTGCAGCGGGATCATCGGCTCGATGACGCCGACCGTGCGACCCTCCAGGTCCACCGAGGCGGAGAAGCGGGTCACGGGGCAGGTGTCAGCGCCGTGCCGGACGCCGGCCTTGACCTTGGGGCCAGCTGGCGTCAGGGCCACCGCGTACTTGTAGGTGTCGTCCCACAGGTAGGCCAGGCCCTCGGTCTCGCCGACGAGCGGGAACTCCACCGTCAGCGCGGCGTACGGGTCCTCGTCGTTGGCCGGGTCCACGAACAGGGCCGCGGTGCGCAGGGCGCTCAGGCCGCGGAAGTTGACGTGGCCGTTGCGCTTCTCGGTCAGCACGAAGGAGTGCCCGTAGCTGATCGCACCGCGGTAGACCGCGGCCTGGCGGGCGTCCATGCGCGAGCGCTGCCAGTAGCCCCACTCGGGGGAGTCGCCGGACTGACGGGAGTCGCCACCGGCCGCGTGGCCTCGGCGGAACCCGTCCACGTACATCGCCTGTGCCGGCGTGGCGACCAGGAGCGGCATCCAGTTGGACACGGCCCGGCGCGCCAGGAGCCGGTACTCGGCGTCGGCGTTGAGCGGGATGTAGGGGTCCGCGTGCTTGCCGTGCAGGTAGTCGTCGATGCGCTTCAGACGCGCTTCGTCGCGATCGAGGATCGCGAGCAGGCGCTCTGCCAGCTTCTGCGGGCTCGCCATTCACACCCCCTAGAGGAAGTAGCCACGGCCCGTCTTCTTCTTGACGGTCTTGCCGCGGGCGTTGAGGTCGTGGAGGCACTCGAAGGCGAGGAGCATCGCGGCGTAGGCGTCGACCTTGCGGGGCGACTCGCGCGATTCCTTGCCGAAGGAGATGCCGTAGTTGTTCGACCGGCGCCGCGCATTGAGCACGTGCCGGCGAAGGGTCTTGTTCCCGTTGTGGGAGAGCTTCTGGTCGAAGATCGTCCGCATGAGCCGCTCGTGGGCGAAGGTGATCTTCTTCAGCGACTGACGCATGTCCCAGCCGATTGCGGAGAAGCCCGCGGACTTGACGGCCAGGCCGTCGCCGTACGCCTTCTCCCATTCGGAGATGTAGGACTCCCACAGCGCGACGTCGGCGTAGAAGCCCTTGACGTCGTAGAGGCGGAACGTCTCGTGGACCACCGAGTCGACCATCTCGCGGTCGATCTCCCAGCCGTCGCCCTGGGGGCCGTCCGGCTTCTCCCAGATCCCGAGCGGGAACACGCAGGTGTCGCGCACGCGGATGGCGACCAGCGCCGTGGCGTCGTCGCTCTTGCCACCGTCGAAGCCGAGGACGATCTCGTCGCCAGCGGCGAGCTCCGACTCGGGCTGCTCCAGCGGATCCCACTGGGCCTGCGAGTAGAGCGCGTCCTCCTCGGCGACGATCTGGTTCAGCCACATGCGCCGGGAGCGCGAAACGGCGATCGTCGCGTTGAGGATCGACTTCATGATCGACTCGATCTTCAGCCACTTCGAGTCGCCTCGAACCATGTCGAGAATGACGGGAAGGACCTTCGGATCCATCGGCGCGTGAGCCGGTGCTTCGAGCGAGTCGTACATCATGCCGACGTCGACCAGCTTGCCCTCGACGGTCTTGTCGTACGCCTCACGCCAACGCTCTGCGACGGAATCCTCGCCGGGCAGGTAGGCGTTCGTGATCGCCAGGTAGCGGCCGTCCATCTTGGTCGCGTTGTTGACGATCGTGTCGTACATCTGGGTGCCGTTGTTGCCGGCGACCCAGTGGTGCGTCTCGTTGAGGAGGATGAAGCTGGACCGGCCACCTTCGAGCGCGCGGAAGGAGCTGGTGACCGCTTCGAGGCGGACACGCGAGCCCATCGCGTAGGTGATCTCGGCGCCGGACCGCACGTCGTACGTGGCCTTGAAGTGGTCCGACATGATCGAGGGGAACAGGGTCGCGGTGTTCCGCGTCTGGCTCTGGTTGACGGCTGCGATCTGGACCCAGGCAGCGGGGTTCCGCTTGCCGACCGGGCGCTTGGCGCCGGTCTTCTTGTCCAGCTCCCAGTGGTCGAAGCGGCTCGGGCCCACCAGCTCGACGAGGCACAGCACCGCGGCGAGCGGGTCCTTGCCGTGCCCCTTCAGGCGCTGCATGACGCCGGAGCTGTAGATGAACTCGCCTCGCTCGTTGAGGGCGTACCACCACAGGACGAACCGCAGCTGCTCGGGCGTGAACTGCCAGCGCCCCTGTCCGTCAGGGCCGTGGAGGAACTCGGCGCACCAGCCGGCGATCTCCCACCCGAGGGTGTACTCGGGCAGATCCCACGAGCCGTCCGGCTTCTTGCGCCACGTCGGCCCGATGCACACCGGGGCGTACTTCTGGCGCAGCTGCTCCTCGGAGAGCTCGTCGTCGGGGATGTCGTAGAAGGGGATCGCGCTGGGCGCGCTCACGCCACCCCGAGGGCAGCGCGGTACTGGTCGATCGCGACGACCGCGGCGGAGGTCTCCTCCTGCGGCGGCGTGACCAGCTCGATGCGGGCCTTGCGCCGGTCGGACTCGGTGAGCATGAGCCGGCCGAGGCCGTCGAGGATCGTCTGCAGCATCTGCGAGGACCGGCGCGTGTTGCTCGCGTAGGCGGTCACCTCGTCCATGAGGAAGACCGCGAAGGCCCAGTCGCTGTCCTGGAAGAAGTCGGCCTGGCCGGAGGTCTTCAGCGCGTTGAAGATCCGCTTGGCGCGCGGGTGCCAGCCCGGGTCGACGCGGGGGATGGTCACCTCGCGCAGCACGCCCTTGGTCACGGGCGCCACCTCGCCACCACGCCGATCGCGGGGACGCTGCAGCTCGGACTCTCGCTTGCGGGGAGTGGGCACGGCGCTCACCTCCGGATGGGCGGGGCGCGCGGAGCGCGCCTTGGGCGGGTTGGGGTTGTTCTCGCTGAACGTCGCCGTTGCGTGTCGAGCCGTTCGCGGATTTTTCGGGAAAGACGAAAACCCCAGCATTTCGGCGCATTCATTTGCGTGAAAGAGGCTGGGGTGTTTATGTAGCGGGGGTGGGACTCGAACCCACGACTTCCGGCTTATGAGGCCGGCGAGCTACCAGCTGCTCTACCCCGCCGCGATGGGCGCCGCCATCTCCTGTAGCTGCACGCCCCGTGCCCTCCGAGGGACTCGAACCCTCGACCCCCCGATTAAGAGTCGGGTGCTCTAGTCCAGCTGAGCTAGAAGGGCTTGATGGCTGGCCCGGCAGGACTCGAACCTGCGACGCGGTGGTTAACAGCCACCCGCTCTACCAGCTGAGCTACGAGCCATCGACGTTCACGACGCGGGGCGGAGCCGGGAGCACAGCTCGACGCCCCGCGTCGGGGCGGGCGCGTTCGCGCCCTCTCCTAGAGGAGCCCGGGGTGCGGCTCGACTCTGGAGAACTGTCGCTCGTAGCGCCTGCGAGCGAGCGCCCTTGCTCGCCCGCCCTCGCCCGAGGACTTCCTTCGGTGGTGCCAGCCGCACAGCGAACGCAGGTTCGACATGCGGTGATCGTCGCCAGGCCGGATGTGGTCGACGTCCGTTGCCGGCTCGGGGCAGCGCAGCCCTTCGCCGTCGTCGCGGATGGCTGTGCACTGGTACCCGTCACGCCGCAGCACCCGGCGCCTGAGCTCTGCCCAGTCGGCCGGCAGGCGTTCCTTGCGGTCGCTGCCTTCCCAGTTCGGCATCATCGCCCCCTGGGAGGTGTTGCCCACCGCGGGCCGCTACGGAGCTGCTTCAGCATCGCGTGGCCTCCTGCGCCCGGGTGGAAAAGGCCCCGGTGACGTATGCGGCAGTGCCGCGTCAACCCGGGGGAGTCATTGTTCGGCGCCAGCTACAGCGTCTTGGCTCTACTCCTAGGAGCAAGCCGCTGTGCAGCGACGTTGCGCTCTGCGGACCCCCGCAAGGGGGTCTACGCCAGGACCCTTTCGCCCTGCTCTTGCGCTCTACACTTAGTAATACGGAGCCCGAGCAGGTTCCACAAACGACTGCTTGTGTGTCGTGCGTCACATGCACGTGATGGTGCAGCGGCGGCACGATGAGCCGACAGCCCAGGCTCTAGGGCGACGGCGGACGGCTGGCGACCAGGGTCGAGGCGCAGGCTTGGGGGCCCCGGAGGGGCCCAGCTCAGGCGCAGGGGCCCCGCGGCAGCGTGCTGTGGGCCCCGCAGGGGCCCCAGCTCGAAAGGCCCGTTAGCCCCCGATCCAGCGGCAGGGGACTAGGAGCCGGCGCAGGGCGCAGAACAGTGGGCTGAGCTGCACTGACGTCCGCCGCCGCACCCAGCCCAGCGCCCCGCGCGCCGCTGCCTGATCGACCCCTTGATCGTGGCGGCTGCTCGGCTGCTAAGACGCAGCGGGCGCCGTCGCCTCTCGGATCGGGTCATACCCCCAGGGGCAGGGCGTACCTCGCAGCACGGGGCACACGGCGCACAGCGCGCAACGCGCCACACAACGGACACAGCGCCCATCGCGCTGCACAACGGCACGCAACGGCACGAACGGCGGCAACCCTCACGAGCCGCGCGCAACGGACGCGCGCCGAACCCTCGCGGCATGGGCGCGGCTGGCCTGTAGGCAGGCGCACAGCGCGACCCATAGGCAGGCGCACAGCAGGGCCCAGCACGGCCCGCACAGCGCCACACAGCAGGGCCCACGGCAGGGCCCAGCGCGCGGCACAGCAGGGCCCAGGACCAGGCGCACAGCAGGGCCCAGCACAGCGCCACGGCGTGCCGTAGTGGGGGCCCGCTACAGGTGCCAGCAGGGCCCACCTAGGGCCCACCACTGGGCACAGCGCGCGGCAGGAACGGGGGCCCAGCGCTGCAGGACAAGCCGCTGACCAGCGCAAACGCACCGAACGGGTGAAAGTGGCGCGTGCAAGTTGCGCGAGAGTGCCGCGGGCCCGTACTGTCTTCCATGTCGGGCCGAACGGATCGCCTCTAGGGGCGGTTCGGGAGGCCGGGCGGAAAGCCCCCGCGAGGGATGTCGCTACCGCCCGATGGACGTGGGTTGCGCCTAAGCCGCCCGCGAAACCGGCCGCGTGGGAATGCCTCACGCGGAACAGGTCGCGGGGACGGGCTGGGGGTCGCATTGGCCGCGCTACTTCCGATCACCTGCTCACGAGCACGGCGGCGCCTAGCGCGTCGCAAATGTACGGGGGCGGTGCAGCGAACGATCGGCGTCGAGGCGCGAGGGCATTCCTCGTGGGCGTGGACAATCGGACGGGCTGCATCGGTGATCGACGACGAAAAAGCCCAGTCGAAAGCGCGTAGCGCGAACGGCTGGCAGTGAGTCACGGCGCCCGACAAGCGCTGTGCATCGTGATTCTTAGGGTCGCCATACCGGCCCGGTCGCAAGCGCGAAACGGCACTAGGTCACCTACCGGAATGCTCCGGAACAGGCACCGAGTGACTGGGCGCGCGGTCGGACCGGACACAGCGACCCACACGCTTGGTCGGCGCGATAGCCGATCGGTGCGCGTCCACTAACCGACCTTGAATGGTCGGTAACGGGTGGCTACCGGAACGGATCCGGCGCGCACCACGTAACCAACCACCCTCTACCGAATGGCAGGAACCGCAATGATCGCAGTCACGGTAACGCTGGGACGGAACGTCGGAACGGTCCCGATGGCAGCGGAGGAATGGGACGACTTTCAGACGGACGCGGAAGCGATCCTGGAGGGCTGCACGGTCCGCGAGGACGTGTGGTGGTGCGAGCGCCACTACGGCGCCGGGGAATGGGACGGCATCCGGGAGGAGAGCGTGCGGGTGACGCTCCTGGGAGTGGTGGAGGTGCGCGAGGCACAGCTCCGCCTCGAACTGGCCGAACTGGCGGACCAGTACCGGCAGGACGCCGTGGCCCTGTCCTGGGGCGAGTCGGTGTTAGTCGCACGTGCAAGTGGCGCGATGGTGACGTCGTGACCTAGAGTGACACCAGGCGAAACCGGCTCCGGCCGGTCGGGCGGGCTGGCATCCCGCTCCTGACGAGCCTGCCAACCACGAGAACGGATGGACACCATGAGCACGTACGTCACCCGTAAGACGACTGCAGACGCCAAGGCCGAGACGCTGGCACGCCGTGCCGCGCGCCGCGCCAAGTACGCGACGACCTCGCTGTGAACCGCGCACGGATCGCGACGTCCTGGGTCCTGGTGGTGGGCGTGCTGGTCGGACTTCTGGCAGCGCTCACGCCGTCGCCCCGGATCGAGGAGGACGACCCCCGCTGGGACTGCCGCACGATGGGCAACCACGTGTGCGGGCCCGTGCAAGTGACGCCATAGGCGAAACCGGGCATCCGCCCGGTCCGGTGGGCTGGCATCCCACCGCTGACGAGCCTGCCGAACCTGAGAGTGAGACGACGATGGCGACCCTGCGGACGAACCGACGCGGTGCGATCCACGCGGCCCGGATGGGCTGGGCGTTCCTGGCCTCGAACCTGACCGGCCGACACGAGACCTACGCGGGCCCCACGGGGATCCTGCCGGAGCCCTGGCGCACCGAGTACCGGGAGGCGCTGCAGCGGGCCCGCGACACGCACCAGGACTTCTACGTGGTCCGGTCCTACGCGACGCCGATCGCGTGGCGCGTGGGCACCGAGGACGCCGTGATCCCGGACGTGCGCTACAGCTCCTCGACCTCGCGGCACCAGAGCGCCATCCGACTCGCCTACGGCCCGGCCGACGAGCGGCGCGCGCACCTCGCGGCCACGGCCTGACCCGACCACCTCGAACCGGAAGGACACGACGATGACGCGGTACAACGGCGGCGAGTACGTCGGACTGTGGCAGGGGGGCCCTGGCTACTCGCAGGGTGAGTGGGCAACGGACGCGGAGGTCTTCGACAGCCTGCAGCACGCCAAGGCGGTGCTCGCCGGCCGCTACGCCCGGGGGTCGCTGTGGCCGCAGACGGTGCCGCACGTCGCCGAGTGGCGCGAGGCGCCCGGGGGAGAGTCCTACGCCGTCAAGGGCGCCCAGGGCCACAACCTCATGTGCCCGGCCGTCGCCGAGGGGTCGAGCATCCTGCTGGCGCGCCGGGACCGAACCGGCCTGACGGCCCTGGAGGTCGACGGCCCCCACGCCTGCACGTACCTGCTGGAGATCGGCCCCCGCGGCGGCGTCAAGGTGACGCGCCTGTGAGCCCGGACGCCTGGGCCAACGATCCCGACCGCACCACGCGGCGCGAGACCTGGGACGTGCTCAACGACGTCCTGACCAACCTGCACAGCCTCTAGATGGGAGACACACCGATGAGCCGAATCCTGCACGTGGGCGTCAACATCACCAAGCTCCGCGACTTCCTGCGCGACTCGGAGGTCGACTGGGAGATGGATGGCGACGGCTGGGAGGTCTGGGGCGAGCGCGTCGGCGACGACGCCAACGACACCCTGACGCTGCACCTGACCACGGAGGTGGACAGCACCGCCGACGCGGTGGCGCTGATCGCCAGCGCGGAGCGGGCACGCCTGCTGACGCCGATGGTCGGCGGTGGCGCCCTCGGGGCCCTGGCCGTCCTGACCGATCCGAGCGACTGGTCGGAGGACGTCCTGACGCTGCACACGACTCGGGCGATCGAGGTCCGCCTGCAGCGCGCACCCTCTTTCGGGTGACACGTGCTAGTGCCGCTTGCAAGTGACGCGGCGACCACGTAGAACTGACGCAGACGCACCACGACGACGAGAACGGAGACGCCATGCATGACGACGAGGCCCGGCGCTACACGGGCGGCGAGATCGACGCGATCGCCGATGGCTCGGACCCGTGGCTGGAGCGCCCGGACGGGTCCGTCGTGGACCTGGCCGAGCACCTGGACCGGCTCAGCGTCGGGCCCTGCGGCGAGTGCCGCGGAGGGTTCTTCGCCCCGACGACGAACGGCCCGACCGACCAGGGCGTCGAGCGGTGCGACGCCTGCGACATCTACGACGGCGACCTGAGTGCCGCACTGGCCCTGGCCGCGCTGATCGGCCCGGACGTCGAGGTGCGCTACGCGGTCGACGCCGACGACTGACCCACCACCCACACGGCGAAACCCCTACGGGGGTCGCGAGGGCTGGCATCCCTCGCCTGACGAGCCTGCCGAACAGATTGGAGACCACCATGTCCCGCGAGACGCTGGAGCACCTGAACACCAACACCCTGATCGGCTACACCGACAAGCGCGGCAACGCCTGGCACTACCGGGCGGAGAAGCAGGGGGCCGAGTCCAACCACTACGCCGGAGCGATCCCGGTCGACGACGTGGTGCGGCGCCTGTTCGCCTGGCGCGGCGTGGAGGGCGAGATCAGCGCGACGGCGCTCACCGAGACCGGTGTCCTGTCGACGGTCGACCCCGAGCGCAAGGCGATCATGCGCTCGGACACCGGAGCGATCCTCGGGGTCTTCAAGTCCGGCTACCGGATCCACCAGTACAAGGACTGGCTGATCGAGAACGTCGAGATGTTGCTCGACGCCGACCTCGCCATCGGGTCCGCGGGGTTGTTGAAGGGTGGCGCGGTCGCCTGGGTGCAGATCGAGATGGAGGACACCCTGGAGGCCCCTGGCGGCGTGAAGTACCGGCCCTTCCTGACCGCCGCGACGAGCATGGACGGCTCGATCGCCACGACGTACCAGACCGGCGCTCAGGTGGTGGTGTGCGACAACACGCTCAGCACCGCCCTGGCGAGCAAGGACTCCTCCCGGTTCAAGGTGAAGCACTCGCGCTTCAGCCTGAACAAGGTGCAGGACGTGCGTGACGCGCTCGGCATCGTCCACACCGTCGCCTCGGACTTCGAGGCCCAGGTGCAGGCCCTGATCGACGAGCAGGTGAACGCCGACCGCTGGCGGGCGTTCGTGGCCGCGCACACCGAGATCGACAAGGCGCGCGAGGCCAAGTCGAAGCGCGGCATCACCCTCGCCGAGAACAAGTCGGCGGAGCTGAACCGCCTGTGGAACCACGACGAGCGCGTGTCGCCGTGGGCTGGGACGGCCTACGGGGTGCTCGCCGCGGTGAACACCTACACCCACCACGTCGCGACCGTCCGGAACGCGACTCGCGTCGAGCGAAACATGGAGCGGGCGGTGACCGGCGGGATCGACCGCTTGGACGCCGACACGCTGCGCGTGCTCGCCACGGTCTGACCAGCCCTCTCGACCAGCACGCCACGCAGGGGGCGGCGTGCTGGTCGGGGGAGTCGTGCAGACGGCACACCGAGAGAGAGGGGTTCGAGATGACCAAGGACGAGACGATCACCGGAGCACTGGACGCGCTGGCCCGCATGGACAGCGCCTGGGAGCACCTGGCCTGCAGCGAGGCGGACGACCTCGCAGCGTTCATGGCCGCGCACGGCCGGGCCGAGGACGCGGCGGAGATGCTGGCGATCTACCACGTCGACGGCGACGACCACGGCGACCCGCACGCCGCGATCAAGTACCTGAACGCCGACGAGGTGAACGCCGAGACCGGCGAGGGCCCGGCGCCCATCGAGCGCCCCAACACCGACCAGATGGTCGAGGCGGCTCGCGAGTACGTGGCCGGGCTCGGTGTCGACCAGCCGGCCGAGGCGCCGACCAGCGACCCCGAGACGCTCAGCGACGCGGAGGTGCTCACCCTGGCGATCTTCGCCATGAACACGGCCCTCTACCCCGAGTCGTCGAGCGGGGCGGACATCGAGGAGCTGGAGGCCAAGGCCGACAGGGCGATCGAGCGATTGGCGGAGATGCGGGAGGCCGCATCCGCCTGACACGGCGAAACCGGCTCCGGCCGGTCCGATGGGCTGGCATCCCATCGCTGACGAGCCTGCCGATCATGAACGGAGACAGACGTGAAGGACTGGACCTGGGACGAGACCTACACCCGCGGGTGGGCTCGGACGGATGACCCGCGCGTGCTCGCCGTGATCGAGCGCGACAGCAGCCCGAGTCGCCCGGACGGCGACGCCTTCGCCCCGACGCTGGTGGGCTACGGCTGGCGCCACAACGACTACGAGATCGCCCAGGAGGTCGCCAGCGACGACGACGTGCTGCGCGCCTTCCAGCGCGCCTGCGGCTACTTCGGCATCCTCCCGGCGCACACGCCCGAGACGATCGTGACCCGCTACATGCGGATCTTCCACGGCACGGAGCTCACCTTCGTCAGCTCGACGCTCGACCGATACGCGAACGTGGTCATCTTCGACACGCCGACCTGGCGCAACGCGGTCGGGGTGTCCGACGACGCCGAGGACGTGCTGGCCGGCGAGCGGATCACCTGGCAGGCGTACCTCGACGAGGACGTCTACGGCGTCGGCACGGCCGTGCGCGCCACGCAGGTGCTCGACGACAGCGACGTCGACCTGAACGACTGGGACGTCTCCATCGAGTCCTGGGGTCACTACGGCGACGAGTCGGCAGAGGAGGCCGCACTGGAGCACGCGGCCTGGGCGATCGGCCAGCTGCCCGAGCTCCTGCCCATCGCGTGAGGAAGCGCGCCCAGGAGAGCTTCGAGTGGAAGGTCGCGGCCGTCCCGTGCGGATGGTGCCTGACCGGCTACCACGACGACTGCCCCCGCGAGGGGATCGGCTTCACCTGCACGTGCGCCGCAGAAGGACATCCTGCGCGGCGTTGACGTGAAAGTGACGCACCACTAGAGTAGGGACCGTGCGCAAGGAGCACGCCAACAGACGAGGAGACCCACCGACATGCAGCAGCCCCGAGCCCACCGAGCCCACCTGACCGCCGCCAAGTCGCAGCCGCCGAGCGCGGAGTACATGCGCGGCTTCGTCCAGGCGCTCAGTGAGGTGGTCGACGTGATCGGAGAGCTCGACCAGGCCGTCGCCGCGAACCGGCGCCTGCTGGCCGGCCTTCGGGCCGACCTGGAGGACATGCGCACCGACCTGAGCCACGCCGAGGCGCTGGAGCTGAACGAGGCGCTGAAGCAGGCCGAGCTCGCCACGGCCGACGTCGTGACCCTGGCGCAGAGCGCGTGAGCACGGCGACCGGCACCGAGGTGCGCCGCTGGATCGCCGGACGCCTGGGCGTGGACGCCAGGGGTGTCCGCATCACCAAGGCCCTGGCCGACAACTTCAACAGGCACCACCCGGAGCGCCCGTATCAGGGCCGGGTGACCAGCGACTTCCGACTGCTGCACGCAGCGGCCTGACGAGAGGAACTACACCCAGCATGGCTACGAAGATCATCGGCCTGTCCGGCAAGAAGCAGTCGGGCAAGGACACCTTCGCCCAGGCGCTCATCGACAACCTCGGCTACACCCGAGTCGCGTTCGCCGACCCGCTGAAGGAGATGCTGTACGCGCTGGACCCGCTGGTCGTGGTCCGCACGGACGAGACGGGGCTGCTGCGCGAGGCCGGGATGCCCGCCTTCGCCCGCGGGCTGCGCTACGCCCGGATCACGATGCTGGTCGACTCCGTGGGCTGGGACGGCGCCAAGCAGCTGCACGACGTGCGCAGCCTGCTGCAGCGACTGGGCACCGAGGCCGGCCGCAAGGTCATGGGTGAGTCGATCTGGGTCGACACGGCCATGCGCCGAGCTGCGGAGATCGACGGGCCCGTGGTCATCACCGACATGCGCTTCCCGAACGAGAAGCGTGCCGTGGAGTTCGCGGGCGGCTGGTCGGTGCGGATCGAGCGCCCCGGCCTGGCCCAGGATCCCGACGCGCACGCCAGCGAGACGGCGCTCGACGCGGAGGTCTTCGACTTCCAGGTCGTCAACGGCGGCACCGTCGCTGACCTGCAGAGCCAGGCCGGGAGGATCCACAGCTACTTCGACCTGCTCCTCGACGCCGCCTGACGGGCGGACGTGCAAGTGGCGCAGATCAAGTCGATCTTCAAGCTGCCGCGCATCGCCCCCAGGGCCGGCGAGATCAAGGAGCTGGCCGAGGAGATCGACGGCGGCAAGTTCAAGGACGCCGCCGCGATGGCCCGCAAGGCGATGGCTCTCGCGTTCGGGTTCATGGCCGACCGGTCGTGGTTCGTGGTCGCGTCTCGCCTCGACGGCGGGCCGGTGACGCTCTACGGCCTGTTCGCCACCGAGGCGGCAGCCATGAAGGCGCTGGAGGAGAACACGCTCGGCCTGTTCGGTCAGGCCGGCATCTACGAGGTGCGCAGCCTCACCGGCCGCGCGGACTACCTGGACGCCCAGGAGGACGCGCTGTGGAAGGACTGCGCCACGTGCGGCCACGTAGAGGCCGCTCATCACTGGCCCCGGTCGAAGGTCTCGGGGTGCGTCATCGCCGAATGCGGGTGCCACGAGTACGTGCGCCCGCCCCGTCCGATCCAGCGCGTCAGCGCGGCTTAGGGAGGAACTACATCGTGAAGAAGGTCAAGTACGACATCTGCCCGACCGGCAAGCGCGCGTACGCCGAGGAACGCGACGCCGAGCGGGCGATGGGCAGGGCGCGAGCGCGCCGGGAGCGGTTCGGTGCCGCCAGGGGGACGATGCGCGGCCTGAAGGTCGAGAACCGCATCTACTGGTGCTCGATCTGCGAGGGCCACCACCTGACCGAGATGAGCCGGCGCGAGTTCACCCTCATCACCGGGGCAGCCGCGTGAAGCGCCGGACCCTGCACGAGGTCGACGCCGGACGCTTCTGCTGGACCTGCGGGTCGACCAAGGCGTCCCGCGAGTTCGACGAGAGCCCGCTGGGCGCCGACCGCAAGGACGCCGAGTGCCGCTCGTGCGCAGCCGGCCGCAAGCGTGCCGCGGAGCTCGACGGACGCCCGGCCACCCGCGACTACACGATCGCCGGGGACAACGCCAAGCGCGCGCCGCGCAACGCCGGCTTCTACGACTCCCTGGACAACGCGCTGCGCGCCCGGCCGACGTCGGGGCTGCAGTCGCTGGACCAGGCCGCATGAACGCCATCCGCCGCTACCAGCGCTGGGCAGCCCTCCACCAGGAGCCGAGCCTGCTCCAGCTGGTCCTGTTCACCACCTGCCTGATCGTCATGGTGATCGCCGTGATGTCCAACCACATCTGAAGGAGCAACCACCGCATGTCCAACGAGACCTCGCGCGGCGTCACGAGCAGCTTCCCGGTCCTGGGAGTCCTCGGCATCGCGTTCGTCATCATGAAGGTCGGCGGCTGGGGTGCCGTCGCGACCTGGCCCTGGTGGCTGGTGCTGATCCCGTTCTGGGGTGGCCTGGCGCTGTTCTTCGTCCTGCTGGCGATCCTCGTGGTCGTCGCGCTGGCCCTGGGTGCCCGCGGCCGGAAGGTGGTCTTCGCGTGAGCGGGGGCATCGTCTTCACGCCCTGGCCCAAGACGCCTCGGCTGTACCGCGAGGTCACGATCACCGAGAAGATCGACGGCACCAACGCCGCGGTCGGGATCCGGCCGCTGAGCGACCTGATCGACCTCGGTGACCTGGTGCGGGCGTTCGGCGCCAGCGAGGACGGCAACGTCGAGCTGGAGTTCGAGGGCGCCGAGTACGTGCTCGCCGTCGTCGGCGGCGCGGCCGTCTACGCCCAGTCCCGCAAGCGGCTGCTCACGCCGACCTCGGCCGGCGACAACTACGGCTTCGCCGCCTGGGTCCAGCGCAACGCCGAGCACCTGACCGAGATCCTCGGCCCGGGGCTGCACTTCGGCGAGTGGTGGGGCTCGGGGATCCAGCGGGCCTACGGGCTGACGGCCGGTGACAAGCGCTTCAGCCTGTTCGACACCCGCAAGGCCCGGAACATCGACCACGCCAAGGAGGCGCTCGGCATCGAGGTCCCCGGCCTGGACGTCGTGCCGGTGCTCTACGAGGGCCTGCACAGCGACCGGGTGGTCTCCACGGTGCTCGACACGCTGACCGCGTTCGGCTCCAGCGCCGAGCCGGGCTTCGGCCGGCCGGAGGGCGTCGTCGTGCGCCACCACGCCTCGGGGGAGCGGTTCAAGGTGCTCCTGGAGCACGACGACCAGCCCAAGTCGCTCCACGTCGTCGCTGCGCGAGCTGCGGCATGAGGGGCCAGCTCGGCAGGGTCGTCCTGCAGGCGATGCGGGTGCCGCACTTCGTCACGGCCCTCACGCCGGTCACGACGACGGACGGCACGCTGTCCTCCTCGGAGGAGGCTGCCAGCGAGGAGCGCGTCGAGGCGCCGCTGGACGAGGCCCTGCTCTGGTCGGCGCAGCGGCGAGCTCGCGGCTGGGACGGGGAGAGCCGGTACGCGCTCCTGCTCGACCTGGACACCGCGGTGCACGTCGCCAAGTCCTCCAGCGGCAACACGCACCTGTACGTGGACGTGTCCATGACCAAGGAGCAGCACGACGCCGTGATGGACGCGCTGGCGAAGGCCGGCGTCATCGAGGCCGGCTTCGCGCGGTCGGGGATCCGCTCCACGTTCGGCACGACGCTGCGCCTGCCCTGGGTGCGCAAGCACCAGGACAAGACGCTGCACCAGCTCACGGCGATGGAGCGTCCGGGGGCCTGACCTCAGATCGCTGCACTAGCACGTCGCGTGAAAGTGACGCGGCGTGCTAGTGTGGTGCAACACCAACAGAAGGGAGCACACCACAGCATGTTCGTGCTGTTCATCATCCTGGCGGTCCTGGCGCTCATCGTCCTGGCCGTGTCCTTCGCCGTGCCCAAGGCCACCGACGACGACTTCCCGGCCCGCAAGGTCACGCGCGTCGTGGCCGGCGCCCTGACAGCCCTCGCGCTGGTGTTCGGCGGGTTCGCCTCGCTCTACACGCAGAGCGTCGGGCAGGCCAGCGTGCTCATCAACGCGGGCGGCACGATCTCGGGGCAGGACACCTCGCCCGGCTTCTCGGCCAAGGCCCCGTGGGTGAAGCTGTCGACCTGGGACCTGTTCTCCCAGTCGGCCACCTACGCCGGCAACAAGAAGGGCGCCCCGGACTACACCCGCGGCCAGGTCAACGGCCAGGAGGTCACGTCCTCCGTGTCGGGCGGTGCGCAGGTCAACTTCGACCTGTCCGTCACGTACTCGATCGACGGCGCCAAGGTCGAGCAGCTCTACCGCGAGTTCCGCTCGCAGGAGCGCTTCACCAAGCAGGTGATCGAGCCGCAGATCCTGGCCGTCGTCCGTGACGTGCCGACCAGCTACAAGCCGGTGGAGTTCCGCGGCGAGAAGCGCGGCGAGGCCACGACCCGGATGCTCGACGCGCTCAACAAGTCCCTGAACAGCTACGGGGTCACCGTCTCGCTGGTCAACCTGCAGAACATCAGCTTCACCGACGAGGTGGAGACCTCGATCAAGTCGGTCGAGGTGGCTCAGCAGAAGGCTGCCGAGGCCGACGCCAACCTGCGGGCTGCGCAGATCGACGCCCAGCAGAAGGTCGTCGTGGCCCAGGCCGAGGCGGACGCCAACCGCCTGCTGTCCGAGTCCCTCACGCCGCAGGTGCTGGAGCAGCGCCGCATCGAGGCGATGAAGGCCGGCACGGTGTTCGTGGTCCCCGAGGGCTCGACGCCGCTGGTGTCGCTGGCCGGCAAGTGAGCCGCACCAAGCGCGCCGGCCTCGCGCTGGCCGTAGCGGCGGCTGCCGCGCTCGGCCTGGCCGGCTGCGGCTCGGCGGGCGATGGCTCGACGCCAGCCCAGCACGTCGAGGGCCTGGAGGGCGCGGACGTGGCGCCCGTGGTCGTCGAGCTGGCGGGCGGTCACTCGGTCACCTGCGTCGTCTACGACGGCTACAAGTCGGGCGGCATCTCCTGCGACTGGAGCAAGCAGGGCTGAGTCGCAAGGGCGCAGGGGCTGTCGTGGCCCCTGCGCTCACCAAGAAGTACCCATACAGCCACAAGAGAGAAGGAGGGCCCGACAGTGCCCCAGAACGTGAGCTCGACCCTGATCCGTCACCGCGCCGAGGGCCTGGGCAAGTACCCGAGCGCGGAGGGCGTCAACTCCTTCGCCATCGGCAGGACCTACAAGCAGCTGCGCTCCTGGGCAATCTGGGCCGACGCGCTGGCCGGCCAGCACCACAGCGAGGCGGCGCGCATGGCAGCGCGAGGCGGCAAGGCGTGAGCCGCGTGGAGAAGATCACGGACAAGCTGCTGAGCTGGGCGTCGATCCTGGAGCCCAAGACGCGCGAGCAGGCGATCCGCACCGCGGCGATGCCGTTCGTGCAGCCGCACATGGCCCTCATGCCCGACGCCCACCTGGGCAAGGGCGCCACGGTGGGCTCGGTGATCCCGACCGAGGGCGCGATCATGCCCGCGGCGGTCGGCGTCGACATCGGCTGCGGCATGGACGCGGTGCTGACCCAGTGGACGATCGACGACCTCCAGGCGATCGACTACGGCCAGGACGGCTCGCTGCGCCGGCTGCGCGAGGAGATCGAGCGCGCGATCCCGCTGTCGGCCGGCAAGTACAACACCGAGCTGACCGCGACGGCGATCGCGCGTCTGAATCGCCGCGACGGCCTGCACGACCTGGCCGCTCGCGCGGGGTTCGACCCGGCCGTCTACGCCCCGAACTGGGAGCGCCAGCTCGGCTCGCTCGGCTCGGGCAACCACTTCATCGAGATCAGCCTGGACGAACTGGACCGGGTGTGGATCTTCCTGCACAGCGGCTCGCGCGGCGTCGGCAACAAGCTGGCCCAGCACCACATCAAGGTGGCCCAGGAGCAGATGCGGCGCCGGTTCATCGAGCTGGAGGACCCGGACCTGGCCTACCTCATCGAGGGGGAGCCGGCCTTCGCCGCCTACATCGCCGAGCTGCGCTGGGCCCAGGCGTTCGCCCGCGAGAACCGCGCCGAGATGATGGACCGGGTGGTCCTCACGCTCTCCGAGTTCATGCAGGAGGACGTCGAGAGTCAGGAGCACATCTCCTGCCACCACAACTACACGCAGCGCGAGCGGCACTTCGGCCGCGACCTGTGGGTCAGTCGCAAGGGCGCCATCGACGCGCACGAGGGCGTCATGGGCCTCATCCCGGGCTCGATGGGCACGCGGTCCTACGTCGTGCGCGGCCGGGGCAACGTCGCGTCGCTGTCGTCGGCCCCGCACGGCGCCGGCCGCGAGTACAGCCGCGCCGCAGCTCGCAAGGCGTTCACCTTCGAGCAGCTCGACGCGGCGATGGAGGGGATCGAGTACCGGCGCACCGACGCCTTCATCGACGAGATCCCCGCGGCCTACAAGCCGATCGACGTCATCATGCGCGACGCCGAGCCGCTGGTGGAGGTCGTGCACGAGCTGCGCCAGATCGTCAACGTGAAGGGGGACTGACCCGTGGGGAGCTTCACCTACAGCAACGACGGCGGCGACGTCGCGATCGTGCGCAACCGCGGAGGCATCGAGGTCGCCAAGTCCCCGACGCCGATGGGGCTGGTGCGGCTACCGCTGAGAACCGAGGCGGCAGCCGAGCTGCGCTCGACGGCGCGCACCTTCCTGCTCCTCGCCGACGCCATCGACGAGGAGATCGAGCGGCCCCTGCGCGAGGCAGTCGAGCGGGCGGTCTGGAGCGGGGATCTCCGCGCCACGCCCACGGAAGTGCTGGAGGTGCTCCAGCAGATGAGGGACGAGGGCTGGGCCATCACGGCGCCGGCCGCAACAGGAGAGGAGGGCTGACCCAGTGGAGACGACCGAGAGCGAGCTGGAGACCTTCACCCCGTGCGATCGCTGCGGCCACCGCGCCTACGTGCTCGTCGAGGCGTACTCGCACAAGTTCTGCCAGGACCTGCGGATCGCGCTCTGCGGGCACCACTACCGAACCTTCGAGCGCCAGCTCACCCGGCAGGGCTTCGATGTCGTCGAGGACCGGCGCGAGGAGCTGGTGCCCAAGCGCGAGGCGGTCGCGGCGTGAGCGCCCTGTTCCTGGACGTGCTCGGGCGCGAGGCCAAGATCGGCGACCTCATCGCGGTCGGCCGGCGCAACGGCCCGCCCGCCAGCGTCCGCGTGGGGCAGATCGTCGACCTGCGCGAGATCGGCAACCCGCACCCCATCGCCGCGTCTGTGCGGTGGATCGCTGGCGCCGACCTGCCGGCCAGCGAGGTGACGATGATCGAGTGGAAGCGGGAGCGCTTCGTCATCGTCGGCTGGTTCCCCCTCGGCACGCACGCCGACTACCAGGGCCCGGTCGAGTTCTGGCCGGCGCCGGAGGGCGAGCTGCCGAGCTGGGAGCGGCCGGCATGAGGGCTCCGTCTGGACACCACGTGCAAGTGGCGCTACGGTTACTGGACGAGGGCGCGCTCGCCCGGTTCCGGTCCTACGTCACCATCACCCGGCGCAACGGGTGGTCGTGCTGGGAGTGGACGGGCAAGCGCGACCACATGGGCTACGGCCGGTTCTGGCTCGACGGCGCCTGGCGACAGGCCCACCGGGTCGCGTTCGTGGCGCTCCAGGCAGAGGCGAGCTCGCCGATGCCGCGGATGCGCAGGCGGACGATCCCAGCCGACCTGCCCCAGCTCGACCATCGGTGCGTGAACGCCGCTTGCGTGCGGCCCTCGCACCTGCAGCCCGTGACGGGCGCGCACAACCACCGCCTGCGGGTCCTCCGCGGCAACTACCGGACCAAGCCGAGCCTGCAGAGGGCTGCGGCCTGAAGCACGGCGCCACGTGCAAGTGGCGCGGAAGGGAGCGACCGAGTGAGCATCCAGACGTCGTTCGAGCGGTTCGACCGGGAGAACCCCAAGGTCTACGAGCGCCTCGTCGAGCTGGCGATCGAGTGGCTGGCGACCCGGCCGCGGGTCGGGGTGAAGATGCTGTGGGAGGTGCTCCGCTGGGAGACCTCGCTGCGCACGGCCGGCGACGAGTTCAAGCTGAACAACAACTTCCAGTCGCGCTACGCGCGCAAGCTCCTGGCCGACTTCCCCGAGTGGGAGGGCCGCGTCATGACCCGAGAGCTGAGGGCGGCATGAGCGCCGGCAACATCTGGCTCACCTCGGACCTGCACCTCGGCCACGAGAAGGTCGCCACGATCCGCGGCTTCCGCAGCCAGCTCGCGCACGACGACGCGATCGAGCGCATGTGGTGGGACACGGTGAAGCCCAAGGATCAGGTCTGGGTGCTCGGCGACATCGCCGTGAGCTCGCCGGCCTACGCGCTGAACCTGCTGGCCCGCGTGCCGGGGGAGAAGCACCTCATCTGGGGCAACCACGACCAGGGGCACCCGATGCATCGGGACGCGCACCGCAAGGCGGCGCGGTACCTGGAGGTGTTCGCCTCGGCGCAGGCGTTCGCGCGGCGCCGGATCGAGGGCCGGGAGGTGCTCCTGTCGCACTTCCCGTACGTCGGCGACACCCCCGGCCGAGACGGAGACCGGCACACCCAGTACCGGCTCCGCGACGAGGGGCTGCCCCTGATTCACGGGCACGTGCACGACCCGCGGGTGTTCTCCGTGGCGCCGTCGCGCTACCCGTTCTCGCCGCAGATCCACGTCGGGCTCGACGCCTGGGGTCTGCGCCTCGTCAACATTGACGAGGTGGCCGAGATGCTTAGGCTCGTCTCGTGACCGGCGTCAAGCCCGAGTGGCTCGAATACGCCCGGGAGATGGCGCGGAACGCGCCGCCGCTCTCGGAGCGCCAGAAGGACGAGCTCCGGCGCATCTTCACGGGCGTGAAGTTCCAGCACGTCGAGCGCGACGCGGCGGACGCGGCCAAGCCCGACGCGGCGGCGGGCGACCAGTGACGGACGACGAGGCGGTCGCCTACTGGGCTGAGCGCTTCAAGGAGAATCCGCCCAAGCCCCCGTCGCCCGCCAAGCTGGTCGCCCTGCGCAACCTGCTCGGCCCCATCGACCTGACCCGCACAGCTCCAGCGGCGAAGGCCGCGTAACGCACACGAGGACCCCCTCGCCGGTCACAGCGACTGGCGAGGGGGTCCTTTCGTGTTTCCGGCGCCGGCTACGCCAGCTCGGCGATCTGCACGAACTTGCCCGGGTCGTAGACCGTGCCCTTGCGGGCGACACCGGGCCCTGCGATCGAGACGGTGCAAAGCTGCGACAGCAGGGCCCTGCGCTGTGCCAGGGGCAGCTCGTTCCAGTGCACCCCAACGGACTCCTCGTTGCGCAGCCCGGTGAAGCCAGAGAGGAGCGCGCCGCGACTGGTGCGCGCGAGGCGCGCCTCCAGGCCGTCCAGCTCGCCTTGCACGCGCGCGGCAACGCGGCCGTACGCGCCGAGGTCGATGGTGCCACGCGCGAGCCCGTCCTCCAGCATGTCGAGGCGGCTGCGCAGCGCCCGCATCTCCTCCTGCAGACCCTTCTCCTCCTCGCCGTCACCGCTGCCGATGAGCTTCTCCAGCACGCCAGGCATGGCGATGTAGTTCACCACCCAGCCGCGCACGTAGCTGTCGCACGCCTGCCGCGGGACGGAAAGGTGGTTGTGGGTGGTGCAGACGTACCGAGGCTCCCCGCGTGATGCTGACGCGCGCACCGTGTTCTTGTCCTCGCAGCGCGTGCACGTGGCGATGCCGGTCAGCAGGTTCAGCGGCGTGCGCCCCATGTGCAGCGTGCCCACCTTGCGGCTCGGGTCGGCGAACTTGGCGAGGAGCGCGAGGTGCGTCGCCTCGTCCAGGATCTTCGGCCACTGGCCGTTGTCGTAGACCTGGCCGTTGTACTCCCGCTTGCCGATGTAGAGCGGGTTGCTCAGCACGCCGCGGACCCCACGTGAGCGCCACGGGCCGATCTTGTTCTTCTGGCTCGGCCGGCGAGAGTAGAGCCCTGCGTCGTTCCACTCCTTCGCGATCTGCACCAGTGACACGCCGTCGAGCACGAGTTTGGCGGCGCGGCGGATCGCCTCGGCCTCGGCTGGCACGACGTGCATGTGGTCCTGGGTGTAGCCGAACGGAGCCACGCCCGACGTGTAGGGCAGCCCCTCCTTGGCGCGCTGCTCGTTGGCGAGACGCTGCCGAGCGGCCTTGCGCTCGACCTCCGCCCGCGCCACCGCGGCGATGATCCGGGCCACCATCCGGCCCACGTCGCTCGTCAGGTCGATGTCCCCGGAGACCGTCGCGATGCCGATGTCGTGCTCGTCGGCCAGCTGGATCACGCGCTCCAGCTCGATCATGTTGCGAGTGATGCGGTCGATCGCCCAGGCGACCACGAGGTCGACCTCGCGCGCCTCGATGAGCTCGACGACCTCCTCCCAGCCGGGCCGCTTCGCCCCGCTGTAGCCGGAGATCGAGACGTCGCGGCGGACGCCTACGATCGTCCAGCCCCGCATCTCACAGAGGCGCCGGCACGCCTCCTCCTGGCGATCGTTGGACCGCCCCTCGCCCGTGTCGTCCCTGCTCACGCGGGTGTAGATGACGACCCGCTTGCCCCCTGCGCTCATCATGGTGCACAACCGTAGACCAAAGTGGATCTGTGCGGGTCAGGTCGTGTGGGGAGTGCTCGGGCTCGCGGGCGGGCTCGCCGCCGCTCTGCTGGTGGGCACGGTCCGCGGCGGCTCGCCCCTCGCGCTCGCCGTCCTCGTGGCGGTCAGCGGCGTCAGCGGCGTCCTGCTGCGCGACTGGCTGCTCAGCCGGCAGGTTCGAGAGCGGGAGCAGCGGATCCTCACCGAGATGCCCACCGTCGCGGAGCTGCTCGCGCTCGCGGTCGGTGCCGGCGAGGGTGCAGCCGGTGCGCTCGAGCGCGTGGTGCGCTCCACGAGCGGTGCGCTGACGGAGGAGCTGCGCGCGACGCTCTCCGACGCGCGGGCGGGCGCACCGCTCACCGAGGCGCTCGATGCGCTGGCCGGCCGCACGGGTCTCCCGGCGCTGACCCGGTTCGCCGAGGGGGTCGCCGTCGCGCTCGATCGCGGCACGCCGCTGGCCGACGTCCTGCGCGCGCAGGCGCAGGACGTCCGGGAGGAGTCCCGGCGAGCCCTGATGGAGGCGGGCGGCCGCAAGGAGGTGCTGATGATGGTCCCGGTCGTGTTCCTCATCCTCCCGGTGACCGTCCTGTTCGCGGTGTTCCCCAGCCTCGTGGTGCTGCGGGTGGGCCTGTGACCGACACGTCGCCGGCGAAGGACCGGCGGGACAAGGAGCACGAGCATGACGACATCCCGTGGACGGATCCAGAGGTGGTTCCGCAGCCTGGTCTCCCGCGTGATCGGCCGCGGCGGCGGCCGTCCGGGCCTCACCACGGTCGAGGGCACGACGTCCGGGACCGCGACGGACGAGGACGCCCTGGCGCCGAGCGCGCCCGCCGACCGGGGAGACGTCCCGGGGTGGGTGCTGGTCACCCTGATGACGGCGGGACTGGTCTCGGCTCTGTGGCTGGTGGCGGGCAAGGCGCTGGTCAACCTGTTCGAGACGGCGATCAGCCACGTCGCGCCCTGACCCGGCGCGTCTGGTGCGGTGGGCGCCCGGCGTCGGAGCGCGGTTCGGCGGTCGTCGACTTCGTCCTGGTCGGGGCGCTCGTCGCGGTGCTCGGTGTCGCCGTGCTGCAGCTCGCGCTCGTGCTGCACGTGCGGGCGACGCTCGTGGACTGCGCCGCCGAGGGTGCGCGGTACGCCGCCCAGGCGGGGCACCGTCCGGCCGACGGTGTGGAGCGCACCAGAGCGTTGGCGAGCCAGGCGGTGTCGTCCAGCTACGCGGGCGACGTCACGGCGGTCCGGACGGTCGTCGACGGGGTGGACCTGGTCGAGGTGACGGTCCGAGCACCGTTCCCGGTGGTCGGCCTGGTCGGGCCGAGCGGGGAGCTGGTCGTGCGTGGCCACGCGCTCGTGGAGGGCGGATGAGCCGGTGTCGGGTGACCGGTCGCCCAGCGCGTCGGGACGGGCGGCTGCCGTCCCGGTGGAGCGACGACTCGGGCAACGCCGTCGTCGAGTTCCTCGGCCTCGCCGTGACGCTGCTCGTCCCGCTGGTCTACCTCGTCCTCGTCCTCGGCAGGCTGCAGGCCGGCACGTTCGCCGCAGACGCGGCGTCGCGCGACGCAGCCCGCGCGTACGCGAGCGCTCAGACAGCCGACGACGGTGCCGCCCAGGCCCTCGCTTCCGTCGGCGTGGCGCTCGACGACCAGGGCTTCGATGCCGCACCTGCGGACGTCCTGCGGCTGACGTGCTCCGCGCAGTGCCTCGCGCCCGGGAGCGAGGTGGACGCCGTCGTCCAGGTGAGGGTGCCGCTGCCCTTCGTGCCGCCCTTCGTCCGCTCCGCGGTCCCTCTCGAGATCGCGGTGTCCGCGGAGCACACGGCGATGGTGGACGACTACCGGGCGGCACCGTGAGCCGCCCGGCCCTCGCCGCCGCGTGCGCACGGTCGACGCACCGAGCGGTGGCCGGTGACGACGAGGGGCAGGTCACCCTGCTCGTCCTCGGCTTCGTGCTGCTGGCCGTCGCCCTGATCACGGTGGTGGTGGCGGCGACCGGCGTGCACCTCGACCGCAAGCGCCTGCTGGACCTCTCGGACCTGGCGAGCCTCGCTGCGGCGGACTCCGTCACGGACGACGGGTACTTCACCCACGGTGCGGCGCCGGGCGCTCGCGAGGTGCCGTTGAGCTCCGAGGCGGTCCGTGCTGCGGTCGAGCGGTACGTCCGCGACCACCCGGACCGGTTCGCGCGCTGGTCGCAGGTGCTGGTGCTCGAGGCCGGGACCGCCGACGGTCGCACCGTCGTCGTGCGACTGGGCGCGGTGAGCCGGCTGGCCCTGGTCGGGCCGCTGCTGGCGCCGTGGTCGGACGGGGTGCGCATCGAGGCGACATCGACGGCTCGTGCGTGGTGAGCCACCGGGGCGGGCGCGCGGTCGTGGTGGTCCCGGCACGGCGCCTGACCGGCAGGCCCGGCGGGTGGTCAGCGGCGAACCGGTAGCCTGGACGGTCGTGGCCACCGACTTCCCCGCCGAGATCCGCGCGCTGCGCAGCACCCTCGAGTCGATCGAGGCTGTGATCGACCCGGCGGCGCTGCGGGAGAAGATCGCGGACCTGTCCAGCAAGGCGTCCGCGCCGGACCTGTGGGACGACCCGGAGTCGGCGCAGCAGGTGACGAGCCAGCTGTCCGCAGCTCAGTCCGAGCTCGAGCGGCTCGCGAAGCTGAACGCCCGCATCGACGACCTCGAGACGCTGGTGGAGCTCGCCACGGAGGAGGACGACGCCGACAGCGCCGCCGAGGCCGAGACGGAGCTCGGCGCCGTCCGCAAGGCGATGGGCGAGCTCGAGGTCCGCACGCTGCTGTCGGGGGAGTACGACCAGCGCGAAGCCGTGGTGACGATCCGGTCCGGCGCCGGCGGCGTGGACGCGGCCGACTTCGCCGAGATGCTGATGCGGATGTACCTGCGCTGGGCGGAGCGGCACGGGTACCCCACCAAGGTGCTGGACACGAGCTACGCCGAGGAGGCGGGGCTGAAGAGCGCCACGTTCGAGGTGAAGGTCCCGTACGCCTACGGGAACCTCTCCGTCGAGGCGGGCACCCACCGGCTGGTGCGCATCTCGCCGTTCGACAACCAGGGACGCCGTCAGACGAGCTTCGCGGCGGTCGAGGTGATCCCCCTGATCGAGCAGACCGACCACATCGACGTGCCGGAGTCGGACATCCGGGTGGACGTGTTCAGGTCCTCCGGCCCCGGCGGTCAGTCGGTGAACACCACCGACTCGGCGGTACGGATCACCCACCTGCCGACCGGTCTCGTGGTGTCGATGCAGGACGAGAAGAGCCAGATCCAGAACCGGGCGGCCGCCATGCGGGTGCTTCAGTCCCGCCTGCTGGTGCTGCGCCAGCAGCAGGAGGACGCGAAGAAGAAGGAGCTGGCCGGCGACATCAAGGCCAGCTGGGGCGACCAGATGCGCAGCTACGTGCTGCACCCGTACCAGATGGTCAAGGACCTGCGCACCGACTACGAGGTGGGCAACCCGATGGCCGTGTTCGACGGTGACATCGACGGCTTCATCGAGGCCGGGATCCGCTGGCGCCGCGGCCAGGAGAACGGCGTCGGCGCCTGACCCCGCAGGCGTGCTGCTCCGCGGGCACGCACCCGCATCCGAGGGCCGCCGTCGGACCGGCGAGCACGTTGCCGACCGGTGCACTCGGACGGTTGTCCGGGACGTATCGGGCATACCGGACCGAGCCCGCCGATTCACAGCGCCGGGGCGGCGTGTCCTGCCCGGACGCCCTGTCGGGCGTTCGTAGCCTCGAGGAGGCTCGCGAGGAGTGGGTCGTCCGGACGTCGGCGTGAGCCGGCGCCCGGGGCACGACGAGGTATGGGCAGGCACGTGATCCGGTTCGAGAACGTCACCAAGGTCTATGCACGCGGTGCGAGGCCCGCGCTCGACCGGGTGAGCCTCGACGTCGAGCGCGGTGAGTTCGTCTTCCTCGTCGGTTCGTCCGGCTCGGGGAAGTCGACCTTCCTGCGCCTCGTGCTGCGCGAGGAGCGCGCCTCCGCGGGCAAGGTGTTCGTCGCCGGCAAGGAGCTGAGCACCCTCTCGTCGTGGAAGGTGCCGCAGATGCGCCGCCAGATCGGCGCCGTGTTCCAGGACTTTCGGCTGCTGCCGAACAAGACGGTGTTCGAGAACGTCGCCTTCGCCCTGCAGGTGATCGGCAAGCCGCGCCACCACATCCTCACCACGGTGCCCGACGTGCTCGAGATGGTCGGCCTCGCCGGCAAGGAGAAGCGTCGCCCGCACGAGCTGTCCGGTGGTGAGCAGCAGCGCGTCGCCATCGCCCGCGCCTTCGTGAACCGACCGTCGATCCTGCTGGCCGACGAGCCGACCGGAAACCTCGACCCGACCACGTCACTGGGGATCATGCGCCTGCTCGACCGCATCAACCGCACCGGCACCACCGTGGTGATGGCCACGCACGACGACGAGATCGTCGACCAGATGCGCAAGCGGGTGGTCGAGCTGAACACCGGGGCCATGGTGCGCGACCAGTCGCGCGGCGTGTACGGCTCGGACCGCTGAGGGGACCGGGACCGTGCGACTGCAGTTCATCCTCTCCGAGATCGGCATCGGTCTTCGTCGCAACCTGTCGATGACCATCTCGGTCATCCTGGTCACCTTCGTGTCGCTGACCTTCGTCGGCGTCGCCGGGCTGCTGCAGACGCAGATCGGCAAGATGAAGGACCAGTGGTACGACAAGGTCGAGGTGTCGGTGTTCCTCTGCCCGGCCAACTCGTCCGCCACGACGTGCTCGTCGGGCGAGGTGACCGACGCGCAGAAGGCGGACATCCAGGCCGCGCTGGACGCGCCCGAGGTCAAGCCGTACATCCAGAAGGTCTACTTCGAGACGAAGCAGGAGGCCTTCGCGTCGTTCCAGAAGCAGTTCGCCGGCCAGTTCTGGGCCAGCGCCGCGACGGTCGACGACATGAACTCGTCCTACCGGATCAAGCTGACCGACCCCACCAAGTACCAGGTGGTCGCCGACGTGCTGTCCGGTCGGCAGGGCGTGGAGCAGGTGCAGGACCAGCGGGCGCTGTTCGACAAGCTGTTCCTGGTGCTCGACCGCGCCACCCTGCTCGCCGGCGGTCTGGCGGCCGTGATGCTGCTCGCAGCGGTGCTGCTGATCACCACGACGATCCGGCTGTCGGCGCTGAGCAGGCGCCGCGAGACGGGCATCATGCGGCTGGTCGGCGCGAGCACGGTCTTCATCCAGCTGCCGTTCATGCTCGAGGGTGCGATCGCGGCGACGATCGGTGCCGCACTGGCCGTCGGCGCCCTGTGGCTGGGCGTGCGGTACCTGGTCACCGACTGGCTCGGCTCGTCCGTCGGCTGGATCCCGTACGTCGGGACCGGCGACGTGATGACGGTGGCGCCGATCCTCGTCGCGGTGGCGATCCTGCTGGCCGGTGTCTCGTCCGTCGTCACTCTGAGCCGCTACACGAAGGTGTGACATGAACCCTCAGACGACCCTTCGCCGCCGACGCTCCCGAGACCTGCACCGCGGGCTGGCCGCGGTGCTGTCCGCCCTGCTGCTCGCCCTGGTGGCGACGGCCTCACCGGCCGGCGCCGACGACCTGTCGAACAAGCGCAAGCAGACGCAGGCCCAGATCCAGGCGAACCAGGCCCAGCAGGACGCTCTGCAGGCCTCGCTGGAGGACCTGTCGGCCAACCTGGCCCAGGTCGCGTCCGACCTGCAGAACGTGCAGGCGCAGCTGCCGGGGGCGCAGCAGAAGCTGGACCAGGCCAACGCGACGTTGCAGGCCGCCCAGCGCGAGGCGCAGCGGATCGCCGACGAGCTGGCGGACGCCAAGTCGCAGGAGTCGGCCATCACCGACGCGGTCGCCAAGGACCAGGCGCAGGCCGCGCAGGTCCGTGCCGCGATCGGTCAGATGGCGCGCCAGGCGTACCAGGGCGGGGCTGCGGCGGACACGTCGGGACTCTCGGTGGTGCTCAGCGCGAGCGACGCGCAGGACTTCGTCGCGCGCTTCGCCCTCGCCTCGACCGCGCAGCGCACGCAGGAGCAGGTGCTGGGTCAGATGCAGCAGCTCGAGGCGCAGGACCGGAACTCGCAGGCGCGGCTGACGGCTGTGCGGCAGCGGATCGACGAGCTGAAGAAGGCCGCAGACCAGCAGGTCGTGGTCGCCGACCAGGCCAGCAAGGACGCGGCGGCGGCGAAGGCGCAGCTCGACCAGCTGCTGGCGGAGCAGACGCAGAAGCAGGCGGCGCTCCAGGGGCAGATCGCGCAGGCGCAAGCCGACCAGGCGGCGCTCGACGCCGCTCGCACCCAGCTCGACCAGCAGCTCGCGCAGATCGTGGCGGAGCAGGCCGCGCAGGCGGCGGCCGCAGCACGCGCGGCCGCCGCGAGCGGCCGGCCGGCGCAGGCGGCGCCGGGCGCCTGGTTCGTCAACCCGACGGCGCACGACCCGATCTACGTGACCTCTGAGTACGGGATGCGGCTGCAGCCGATCCTGCACATCTGGCGCCTGCACGCCGGCATCGACCTGATGGACCACTGCAACGAGCCGGTGTACGCAGGGCGTGACGGCACCGTGCAGTGGGCGATGTACCGGTCCGGCCTCGGCAACCAGGTGATGGTGGACCACGGCTGGGTGAACGGCGCGTCGCTGATGTCCAGCTACGACCACCTGAACAGCTTCGCCGTCTCCGCCGGGCAGCACGTGAGCGCCGGCCAGGTGGTCGGGTACGCCGGCATGACGGGCGGGGTGTCCACGGCGTGCCACCTGCACTTCGAGGTGTACATCAACGGAGGGACGGTGAACCCGCGCCCGTACCTCGGCATCTGAATCCGCCTGCGTCCGCACCGGCCCCCTGTGTAGGCTTCCACGGGCCCGCCGGGACGGTGGGCTGATCGAGGGGAGGCGGCACGGTGGTCAAGCCGACCGGGCGCAGCCTCGTCGCGGCCAACCGCAAGGCCCGCCACGACTACACGATCGAGGACGTCTACGAGGCCGGCGTCGTCCTCACCGGCACCGAGGTCAAGGCGCTGCGCGCCGGCCGGGCCTCCCTGGTGGACGGCTGGTGCGAGGTCGACGGCGGCGAGGCGTGGCTGCACGGCGTGCACATCCCCGAGTACTCGCAGGGCACGTGGACCAACCATGCTCCGCGGCGAAAGCGCAAGCTCCTGCTGCACCACGACGAGATCGAGCGCCTCGCTGCCGGCACCCGGGAGAAGGGGCAGACGATCGTCCCGCTGTCCCTGTACTTCCTGGACGGGCGCGCCAAGGTGGAGATCGCCCTGGCCCGCGGCAAGAAGGACTGGGACAAGCGGCAGGCGCTGCGCGAGCGGCAGGACAGCCTCGAGGCGCAACGAGCCATCCGGGAGCGACGGGACCGGTGAGCAGGGGTAGGGACCGCGGGCGCACTGCAGCGGCTGCGTTGACGGCGCTCGGACTTCTCGCCGTCGTCACCGGGGGTCTGGTGGCGAGCGCCCGGCCCGCCACGGCAGCGCCGCACGCGGCCGTGACCACGGGGCTGGCCACGACGGCGCCGACGGGCATCCAGACGGCCTCCGCTGGGCTCTCGCACAGGCCCGGGGACATGACCGCGGGCCGTGAGGTGACGCGGTACGACGTGCGGGCGGACGTCGGTGCGGACGGCCGCACCCGCGTGACCATCGACCTGGACTTCGACTTCGGCAACGACCCGGGCCACGGCCCGTACCTGACGCTGCCGACGCGGCAGCGGTACGACGACTCCCACGACCGCCTGTACCAGTACTCCGACATCACGGCGTCGAGCCCGACCGGGGCACCGGCGCACGTGAACAAGGAGAACGACCGGGACGCCATCGTCCTGCGGATCGGTGACCCGAAGAACGGCGACGTGCAGGGCGTGCAGACCTACCGGATCGCCTACACGGTGGACGGGTGGGTCAACCCGGCGAACAGCCAGCACAGCGGTGACGAGCTGTACTGGAACGTGATCGGCTCCGGGTGGGTGGTGCCGATCTCGCACCTGTCGTTGGTGGTGACCGGCCCGGCGCAGGCGGTCGGCGCCGCCTGCTACGTCGGCAGCTACGGCTCCACGGACCCGTGCACGTCGGCCGCGGTGCAGGGCTCGGGCGGCCGGTTCACGCAGGACGTGGTGGACGTCGGCCAGCAGTGGTCGGTGGTCACCGGGTGGCCGGCCGGCACGTTCCGTGCGCAGCCGATCCTCGGCCCGCGGTACGACCCGACGGCTGCCCTCGAACCGTTCAGCGTCGCCGGCGGAGCGGCGCTCGTGGTGCTGGTGCTCGGTGCCGTGGTGGTGGTGCGACGCGTGCTGCGGACGGGCCGGGACCAGGCGTACCTCGGGCTGACGCCGGGGCTGCGACCGGCCTCCGGTCAGCAGGTGGCGACCGGGCTGCGGGGCAGGCAGGCCGTCGCGGTGCAGTTCACGCCGCCCGAGGGCACCGGCCCCGGCGCGGTCGGGACCCTCGTGGACGAGCGCGCGAACGCGGTGGACGTCACCGCGACCCTGGTCGACCTCGCCGTCCGCGGCTACCTGCGCATCGAGGAGGTGCCGCGCCGCGACCCGAACAAGAAGCCGAAGGACTGGACGCTGGTGCAGCTGCGCGAGGCGGGCCCTGAGCTGCTGCCGTTCGAGACCGCGCTGCTCGGCTCCGTGTTCGCCGGCCGCCGGCAGGTGCGGCTGTCGGAGCTCCGCACCACGTTCGCGGCGTCGATGGCAGCGGTGCAGAGCAGCCTCTACCAGCACGTGACGGAGCGCGGCTGGTTCCGCAGCGACCCGCAGGCGGTGCGGAACCGGTGGCGGGTGAGCGGCGGCCTGCTGTCGGCGGGCGGCATCATCGCGCTGGTCGCGCCGCTGACCGCGCGGGTGCAGGTGCGCGGCGTCTCGCTGATCGGCGTCGCCATCCTGCTGGTCGGCCTGCTGACGCTGGTGCTGGCGCGACGTGCGCCGGCGCGGACCGCGGACGGGACGGCCGTGCTGGCGCAGGCGCTCGGCTTCCGGCAGTACCTGGCCACGGCCGAGGCGAACCAGATCCGGTTCGAGGAGGGCCAGGACGTCTTCAGCCGCTACCTGCCCTACGCCATCGTGTTCGGGCTGGCCGACCGCTGGGCGCGGGTGTTCGCCGAGCTGGCGGCCCGCGGCCGGGCGGTCCCGCAACCCACCTGGTACACGGGGTACTACAACGTCGGCGCCGGCATGTTCTGGGCGCAGAGCTTCGCGGGGGCGATGGACCGGTTCTCGACGATCGCGACGCAGTCGCTGTCCGCGCCGACGCCGGGGTCGTCCGGCGGGTCCGGGTTCGGTGGCGGCGGGTTCTCCGGCGGGGGCGTCGGCGGCGGGGGCGGCGGGGGCTGGTAGGCGCGCCGGGCTGCGGGGAGCGCGGACCCAGCGCTGGTCCGTGTCGGTGGGCTCGGGGACACTGGCGCGATGGACCTGCCGGTGATGCCGCCGATCGACCCGATGCTGGCCAAGGTCTCGTCGTCCATCCCGCCAGGGCTGCTGTACGAGCCGAAGTGGGACGGCTTCCGCTCGATCGTGTTCCGGGACGGCGACGCGGTGGAGATCGGCTCGCGCAACACCAAGCCGATGCAGCGCTACTTCCCCGAGGTGGTCGCCGGGATCCTGGCGCAGCTGCCGGAGCGCGTGGTGGTCGACGGCGAGATCGTCGTCCCCTCGACCCGGCACACCGGGCTCGACTTCGAGGCGCTGCTGCAGCGCGTGCACCCGGCGGAGTCCCGGGTGCGGCTGCTCGCCGCGGAGACGCCCGCGCGGCTGGTGCTGTTCGACGTCCTGGCGGTGGGGGACGACGACCTGCGGGCGCGACCGTTCGCCGAGCGCCGTGCGGTCCTCGAGACGCTGGTCGGACCCGGTGACGTGGTGTCCGTCACGCCGCAGACGGACGACCTGGCGCAGGCGCAGCGGTGGTTCGAGCAGTTCGAGGGTGCCGGGCTGGACGGGGTGGTGGCCAAGGATGCGGCCGGCACCTACCAACCGGGCAAGCGCACGATGACCAAGATCAAGCACGAGCGGACGGCCGACTGCGTGGTGGCCGGGTACCGGCTGCACACGTCCGGCACGGACGCCCTGGGTTCGCTGCTGCTCGGGCTGTACCGACCGGACGGGGTGCTGGCGTCGGTCGGCGTGGTCGGCGCGTTCCCGATGGCTCGTCGACGGGAGCTGCTCACCGAGCTCGCACCCCTGGTCACCACCCTCGAGGGCCACCCGTGGGGGGCGATGGCGACGGCTCGCACACCACGGGAGGCCGAGCACAGCCGGTGGGCGCGGGACCGTGACCTCTCGTTCGTCCCGCTGCGTCCTGAGCGGGTGGTCGAGGTGGCGTACGACCACCTGGAGGGTGACCGGTTCCGGCACACCGCGCAGTTCCGGCGGTGGCGGCCGGACCGCGACCCCTCCAGCTGCACGTACGCGCAGCTGGAGGAGCCGGTCACCTACGACCTGGCGGACGTGCTGGCCGGGCGCTGACGGCGACCGTCGGTACGGCCGGTGCGCCGGGCTGTCAGGGCCGCCGGCGCGGGTGCGGGGGTCAGGCCCGTCGGCGAAGGGCGAACGCCGCTCCGGCGACGCAGACGACGCACCAGGTCAGCATCACCGCGACCGATCGACCCGGCACAGTGAACGACCCGGGTGCCAGGCCGGCCCGGACCGCCTCGGCCATCGGCTCGATCGGCAGCCACTGGTGGGCGTGCTGCAGCCAGAGCGGCATCCGGTCCGCCGGGAAGCTGACGGGCGAGAACAGCAGCACCACGAAGACGAGCACCTGCGACATCAGCTGCGCGATGGTGCCCGGCAGCAGCCACGCCATGGCGTAGCCGACCGCGGCGGCCGTCAGCGACACGACGAGCGCCGTGGGCAGCAGCCACCAGCTCGGTGCGAGGTGCACGTGGAACCGCAGCACCCCGGCCAGTACGCCGAGGACGACGCCGGGCAGCGCGATCAGCGTCCACACCAGTAGGTCGGTCGCCAGGAACAGCTCCCGTGGGACCGGCAGCGTCCGCATCCAGTCGGCGCTGCCCTCCGTCCGGGACTGCACCACCAGCTGGGGCGTCATCACCAGTCCGACCATGACCAGCGAGACGGTCGGCGCGCCGGTGGCCAGGTACAACGCCTCGGCCGGCGCCGGCTGGCCGACGAGCAGCCCGTACCCGATCACCGTCGCGACGGACAGCAGGACCTGCACCAGCACCAGCAGGGGGAGTGCGGAGGCCATCCGGCGGGCCTGCCAGCGCAGCAGCAGGGGCAGCTGCCGCAGGGCCGAGACGCGGGGCGTCGCGGGTGCGGTCGACACGATGGGTGCCGCGGTCGTCGTCGTCATGCCGCCACCTCCTCGTCGTCGGCACGCGCAGCGGACGCGCCGGTTCCGTCGCCCGCGCCTTCTCCCACCAGCTCCACGTAGACGTCCTCCAGGGAGGCGGGGGAGAGCGCGTACCGCTCGAGACGTCCGGCGGCGAGCTCGTCGGACGCCCACTGCACGGCGACGGCGGCCTGCGCGGCCGGCACGGTGGCCGTGGCGCGCAGACGTCCGCGGTCCACCAGGACGAGCCCGTCCGGCGTCAGCGGGTGCCGGCCCGGCGCCAGGTCCAGCTCGAGCGTCAGCGCACCACCGTGCCGCGCCGTCATGGCCGCCGGCGTCTCGTCGGCCAGCACCTTGCCCTGGTCGAGCACGACCAGGCGGTCCACCACGCGCTCCGCCTCGCGCACGTTGTGGGTGACCAGCAGCACGCCCGCACCGTCGTCGGCCAGCCGCCGGATCTGCTGCCAGAGCAGGCGCCGACGCATCGGGTCGACGTCGTTGGTGGGCTCGTCGAGGACCACCAACCGACCCGGAGCGACGGCGGTCATGGCGAAGGCGGTGAGCCGAGCGACGCCGCCCGACACCTTCTGCGCGGGGGTGTGCGCCCACGGCTGCAGGTCGAGCGCCTCGAGCAGCTCCCCGGTGCGGCGGCGTGCGGTGGCCGGGCCTGCGCCGCGGATGCGCCCGACGAGCTCGACGGCTCGCGCAGGGGTGAGTCCGGTGATGGGCACGTTGGCCTGCGCCTGCACGCTGACGAGCCGTCGCGCGAGGTCCGGCCGCGCCACCGCGTCGACGCCGCACACCCGCACGGAGCCGGAGTCGGGGCGCGTGAGCCCGACGACCTGGTTGACGAGCGTCGTCTTGCCGGCGCCGTTGTGGCCGAGGAGACCGACCACCTGCCCCGGCGCTACGCGCAGGTCCACCCCCGCGTTGGCCTGCACCACGTGCCCTCTCCGCACGAACCGCTTGCGCAGCCCGTGCACCTCCAGCGCTGCGTCCATCACGCCTCCTCAGATACCGATCTGCCTTCGCGTCGGAACGTAGCAGATACCGAACGGTATGGAACATAGATTCCGGACGGGATGTAGTCTGCGTGCATGGCGCGATCACGGGATCCCCGGGACTGGGACGACGACGAGACCGTGGGGGCGGCCTCCCGCGCCCTCGTCGACGCCGCCGCGGCACTGACCCGGGCGATGAGCCTGGGTGCAGCCGTCGCAGGGGAGCAGGTCAGCGACACGCTGTCCCGGACGCTGAAGGACGCCTCCCGGGAGCTGGCGGAGGCGTCCGCCCAGCTGGGTCGTCACGCCGGTGAGCGTCGGCGGCGCGCGAAGGTGGAGCGAACTCGTGCCGACCTGCTGGCCGCCGCGCGCCGGGTGTTCGCCGCCAAGGGCTACGAGGGTGCCGCAGTGGGGGATATCGCTGCGGAGGCCGGCTACACCAAGGGGGCGCTGTACTCGAACTTCGACTCGAAGGAGGCGATCTTCCTCGAGATCGCCCGGGAGCTGACCGAGCAGGAGGCGGTGGAGACGGCTGGCTGGACGCCGGCGGACCTGCGGCGCCACCTCGCGGTGCGGGTGCCCGACGCCGACCTGCTGACCCGCATGCTGCTGACCCTCGAGCTGTACACGTACGCCGTGCGGCACCCGGAGGCGCAGGCCGAGCTGGCCCCGCTGGCTCGTGGGTCGATGGACGTGCTGGCCCGGTTGGTGCACACCGCGCGCAGCGGTGCACCGGGTGAAGCGACCCGTGCGGACCGGGACACCGCCCTGGGACTGGCGGCCGTGCACCTGCTCGCGGTGGTGGCCGGGCCGCTGCTGGGTGGTGCTGACGAGGTGGCCGCTACCGCGGACCGGTTGGTGCAGCGGCTGCTCGCCGAGGGCTGAGGGCGCCGTCCGGGGCTGGCCAGGACTCGGATACAGGCGCTTCCCAGGCTGGGGCACCGGTGCACAGGAAGCCCACATCGGCCGTCCAGCGCCCTTCCGGACTGCCGAGGTCTGATGGTCACCGTCGACGTCACGGTGACGGCGGCGGGGGAGGTGGACGGGATGTCCGAGCAGGAACCGCAGCAGGTCGGCGCAGGGGACGGCGAGGCCGGGCAGGCGCAGCAGCCGACCGGTGGACCGGCCGCGGAGCCGGTGGTGCAGCCGATCGCCGCGCCGCCAGGTGCTCAGCCCCCGGTCGACGGTGACGCCTTGCACGTCGAGCCCTGGTCGCCGGTCGTCCGCGACCCCTACGCAGTCCCTATCGACAGTGGCTACCCGGCGGCGCCTCCGGTCGGTGACACCCGGCTCGCGGTGGACCCGCGCCGGCGCATGCGTCGGCGTCGGGCGATCGTCGGCAGCTCCGCCGCCGCGGTGATCGCCGCGGCGCTCGTCGTCGGCGCTGCGGTGCACCCCGGGGCCGCTCCGACCGGCACCGCGGCGACCGCGACGGACGAGCGCGCGCCGTGGAGCTGGTCGCAGCGCGGGTACGGCGACCCCGGACGCGGTGGGTTCGTCCCGAGCGCCCCCGGCTCCTCGTCGGACGGCAGCTCGTCCGACGGGTCGGGCGCGTCGTCGTCGGACGGCACCACCACCCAGGGCGCCACGACGGCGACCGCGGCGCAGCAGGTGGGCGTGGTGACGATCACCAGCCAGCTCGGCTACGAGAACGCCACCTCCGCCGGCACGGGGATGATCCTGACCGCCGACGGCGTGGTGCTGACCAACAACCACGTGGTGGAGAACGCCACCGCGATCCAGGTGACGGTGGAGAGCACCGGCACGAGCTACACGGCGAAGGTGCTCGGCACGGACAAGAAGGCCGACGTCGCCGTGCTCAAGCTGCAGGGCGCCAGCGGCCTGACGCCGGTCACCCTGGACACCGCGGGCGTGACCAGCGGCGAGGCGGTCACCGCGATCGGCAACGCCGAGGGCACCGGCACGCTGGTGGCCGCGGCGGGCTCCGTCACGGCGACCGACCAGACCATGACGGCCTCGACCGACTCGGCCAGCGCGGAGACGCTGTCCGGGCTGATAGAGTTCTCCGCCTCGGTGGTCAGCGGCGACTCCGGTGGCCCCGTGCTCGACTCGAACGGCCAGGTGGTCGGCATCACCACGGCCGCCTCGAGCGGCCCGGGCTCGACCGTCGCCTACGCGATCGACATCCAGGACGCGATGGCCATCGCCAAGCAGATCGAGGCGGGGCAAGGCTCGGCCGACATCGTGATCGGGTACCCGGCGTTCCTCGGGGTGTCCATCGGCTCGTCGGCGCAGACGCGGGGCCTGCCGGGGGACACCAGCGGCGCGACCGGCACGACGAGCGGTGCCACCATCGTCGGCGTGATCGCCGGGACGCCGGCCGCCGAAGCCGGGCTGGTGGCCGGCGACACCATCACCAAGGTCGGCGCCACCGCCATCGCCTCGTCCGACCAGCTGTCCACCGTCCTGGCCGGTCACAAGCCGGGCGACAAGGTGACCATCACGTGGACGGCGGCCAGCACGGGCGCCAGCCACACGGCCACCGTGACGCTGGCGAGCGGTCCGGTCGCCTGACCGGTCCGGCAGCCGGGTGCCGGGCGGGCCCGCGGGAATGGGCGGGACCCGCCCGGCGTTGTCCAGTACGATCGACCAGCCGCCCGCGGGCGGCGCTTGACAACTCAACATGGGGGTGATCGGTTTCGACGGTGGTCGCCGATCCAGGGGAAGCGGGCCGAGGACGCACGGTTATCTCGTTAACGATCCGCGCAAACCCATAGGTGCCAATACATCGCGCACCGACTTCGCCCTCGCCGCCTGAGCGAGCTGTGAAGTCCGTCAGCCCGAGCTAGCTTCCGACTCGGTTCCTGGCGTCATCTAGGGAGCCACTGCTCACAGCGTTCGTCAGTGACGTTGTGGGGACTTTCAGCTGACTGAGCCTGTCCACGACTTGTCTGCGTGATCGTGGGGGCTGAGAAAAGCGCAGCAGAATGCGCCCGGAGAAGCCCTGGTTCTGTGTCATCGGACGCGGGTTCGATTCCCGCCACCTCCACCACATCTGACCTGCGGAAACGCAGGTCTTGGTGAACGCAAGTAGCCATCCGTCGAGACGGGTGGCTACTTGCGTTTGGAGGCTTCCCTCAGGGGGCGGCGCCGCACCGGCGGGACGTCGGAGTACGACGCGGGTTCCGACGCCCCGCCGTGAGACGCCTCCTCACTGGCCGCTCGAGTCAGTCGTTGACGTGGTAGCGCAGGTGCATCCGCCCATCGGGCCCCGGCTCGCCGTCGATGAGCTGGAGCTCGTGCCGGTGTGCGACGCCGGCCAGCAGCGGCTCGCCCCCGCCGACGACCACGGGGTGAACGATCAGAACCAGCTCGTCGATGAGACCTTCGTCGAGCAGGCTTCGCACCATCCGGGCGCCGCCCACGACGTAGCCCACTCCGCCCGGTTGCGCCTTGAACTCCCGCAGCTCGTCGATGCCGCGGACGATCGTCGCGTTCGGAGGCCACTCGATGGTGTCGAGCGAGGTCGAGAGCACCAGGTGCGGTGTCTCGGCGATCAGGCGAGCGGTCTCGATCTCCCGGGGGTACGTGTCCCGTCCGAGCATCTCGGCGGCCTCCGGCGCACCGACGTGGATGGCGCGCCAATAGAGCCCGTAGCCGGGGTACATGCCGCTGCCTTGGATGAGCGTGTCGACCGGCCCGACGAGCTGGATGGCATCGGACCAGGAGTCGACCCAGTCTGCGAAGCCGTCCTGCACGCTGAAGCCGTCGAGCGTGACCTGCATCGCCGCGATGAAGCGGCGGCGAGACGTGGATGCTTCCATTTCTTCCTCCGGTTGATCAGCTTTCAAGGTCAAGCGCGGGGTCGGACGGGTGTCCGTGGTCGGGTTGCTGTCACGACTACGACGTTGCTCGACGGCGAGACTCATCGCCGCCGAGCAACCGATGAGTTCTCCCGGACGAGGACGTCCTACAGATATGAGCGAACTGTTGGTCGAGAACGCACGCGCCGGGTCACGGCGCGCGTTCGACGAGCTGGTCGGCCCGAACCGGCGTGAGCTGCACGTCCACTGCTACCGGATGCTCGGCTCGTTCGAGGACGCCGAGGACGCCGTCCAGGAGACCCTGCTTCGCGCGTGGTCCCGGATCGAGACGTATGCCGGCACGAGCACGTTCCGCGCCTGGCTGTACGCGATCGCGACCAACGCCTGCCTCGACGTGCTGCGCCGTCGCAAGGGCGGGCAGTGGCCGACCGTCCTGACCGGGGCGGTCGATCCACGCGACGCGTCGATGTCCCCGGCTGACGTCCCGTGGCTCGGCCCCTACCCGGACGTCCGGCTGGTCGGGGCGAGCGAGGAGTCGGCGGAGGACACGGTGATCCGGAAGGAAGGGATCGAGCTCGCGTTCCTGACGGCGATCCAGCGGCTCCCGCCCCGCCAGCGCGCCGTCCTGATCCTGCGCGACGTGCTGGCGTGGTCGGCCAAGGAGACGGCGGCCACCCTCGGGATCACCCCGGTCGCCGTGAACTCCGCCCTGCAGCGCGCGCACGCCTCGATGAAGGCGCCGGGACTCGACCGTCCGCGCGTCTCGGCGCGCGACGAGCGGGCGGTGCTCGACCGCTTCATGGCGGCGTGGGACAGCGCGGACCTCCAGGCGCTCGCCGAGCTCCTAGCCGCCGACGCGCGGTTCGTCATGCCCCCGATGCCCGTGTGGTTCGAGGGCCGCGACGACATCCTGACGTTCGCCGCGAGCCGCTTCGACCTGCACCGCCTCGCGGGCCGCGAGTGGCGCTCGGTCCCGACGGCCGCTAACGGCCAGCCCGCCTTCGCCCTGTACCTGGGCTCCGGCGACCGGCACCTGCCGTTCGCGCTCGGCGTCCTGCGCGTCGGCCCGGACGGGATCGAGGAGGTCTCGCTCTTCATGGACGGCCTCGCACGGTTCGAGCTCTTCGACCTCCCCGATGTCGTATGACCGCCGACGGTCTCGCGTTCCGGCTCGGCGCGGACGTCCGGTGCACGGTCTTGGAGCCCCACGTCGAGCGGCCCTACGACCCCGACGACTGGCGCGGCGCGCTGGTCCTCGTCCAGCGCGGCACGCTCCGCGTGCAGTGCCGGTCAGGCCATCGCGCGGTGTTCGGGCGCGGAAGCGTCCTGCACCTCCAGGACCTGACGTTGCGGTCCATCAGCGCCGACGGCGACGACACCACCGTCCTGCTCGCGGTCCTGTCCGCACGACCAGGCGACTCCCTCCACCATCCGAGCGGCACGCAATGACACGTCAATGCGTCGTCGGCGACGGCTCCGGATCCATGTCGAAGGCAGGCAGGCCGTCGATGCTCGTCCGGTTCTTCTGCCGCCGGTAGGCCGCCTGGCCCTCGGCGCCCTTGCGCTCCATGTACTCGGGCAGCAGGTGCCGCTCGCCGACGTAGTCCATGAGCGGTACGCCGTAGCCGCACGAGTCCGAGACCCGTTCGACGTCGACGACCACGACGGCGCGCGCGCCGCGCGTCTCGGGGAACCGGCTGACCAGCTCCGCGAACCCGTCGTCGTAGAGGGTCACGAACCGGCCGTGCCCGTGCAGCCGGACGATGTTCGGCGGCCCGTCGAAGGCGCAGAACATGACGGTGATCCGGCCGTTGTCACGCAGGTGCGCGATCGTCTCGGCACCGCTCGCCGTCAGGTCGACCCATGCGACCGTGTGGTCGTCGAGCACCACGAACGACCCGTCGATCCCCTTCGGCGACAGGTTCACTCGTCCGTCCGGTCCAGTCGGTGCCGTCGCGACGAAGAACACGTGCTGGCGCGCGATGAACGCGCGCAGACGCTCGTCGATGCAGTCGTGGACGTTGCCCATGAACCCTCCCTGCGTCGGTCCGACCACCGTAGGTTGACGCGTCGGCAGTCCGCGCCGGATCAGGGCTCCAGTCCGCGGACGCACTCAATCGTCATGGACGGGGCGAAGCGGGGCGTCTCCCAGCGTTCGTGGACAGGCGCAGCGCGTACCGTGCCGGGATGCCCGAGCAGCCGCTGCGTGACCGGGCCGAGGATCGGTCGCGCTGGCACCTCATGACGACGCGCGCGAGGCTCGAGACCGTCGTCGTCTACGCAGTGTTCGCGCTCTACGTGGTGTTCGCGCTGAAGCTCTTGCTCTTCTCGCGGCCGCCCGGTTCCCAACGGTCCGTCAACCTCGTCCCGTTCGCGACAATCTCGCACTACCTGGTGAGCGGGTCGTCCGGCGTCCGGAGGTTCGCGTTCGACAACGTCGCGGGAAACGTCCTCCTCTTCGTCCCGCTCGGCGCGTACGCGTCTGTACTGACGAGATGGACAGCGGCGAGGACGATGCTCGTCGTCGCCTCGGCGAGCGTGGCGGTCGAGATCCTTCAGGGAGTGTTCGCCTTGGGGGCGTCGGACGTCGACGACGTCATCCTCAACTGCCTCGGGGGGTTCGTCGGCATCCTGCTCGTGCTTCTGGCCAGGGTGGTCCTCAAGGACTCCGGCCGGGTGCGTGCGGTGGTTGCGGCGGCATCCGTCGTCGCGCTTCCCGTGCTGTGCTTCTTGCTGTTCGTCGTCCGCCTCCGCATGTGACGTGGGGTGTCGCGACATCCGAAGGCGTGCTCGTCGTGAGCCGTCCGGGTGGTTCCCATCTGGCCGTACCTCGGGGTGGCGGGGCGGTTCTCGGTGCTCCCAGCCGTCCTGACGATCCTGGGCCATCTGGCGCTTGGTGTCGTCGCGCTGGTCCGCTTCCTCCGCCGCCGCTGAGCGCGCGAGAGGTCGGCCAGCGGGGGAGCGGCCGACCCGGCCAGAGAGGCTGCCGGCCTAGCGGGGTGAGCGCTGCGCCCCGTAGCGCAGGCCGTCCAGCAGCAGCCCGACCATCCGGTCGGCGCGCTCGGTGCCGCCGCCCGGCGCCGGCAGCGACAGGTTCGCGATCGCGCTGATCAGCTCCAGCGGGTCGACGTCGTCGCGGATGATCCCCGCCTCGGCCGCCGTGTCCAGCAGGCGCTGCAGCGCGGGCGCGGCGTTCGACTCGAAGTACTCGCGCAGGCCGCTGTACGCGGGGTCGCCGGAGTGCAGCGCCGCGCCGAGGCCGTGCTTGGTGGCGACGAGCTGCGTGTAGCGCCGGGCCCAGAGCGCGAGCGCCTCGCCGGGCTCGTGCTGCTCGCCCAGCCGGGCGGCCATCGCCGTGACGTCGTCGATCTCCCGGCGGAACACGGCGGCGATGAGGTCGGAGCGGAGCGGGAAGTGGCGGTACAGCGTGGCGGTGCCGACCCCGGCACGCGCCGCGATGGCCCGGACCGGCACGTCGACGCCGTGGGTGGCGAACTCCTGCTTCGCCGCCTCCAGCAGGGCGTCGAGGTTGCGTCGGGCGTCCGCTCGGGGCATCCGTGTCTCCGTGGTCGTCGATGGACCCGTTGATAAACGGGACATCGTTCCGTATAGTCCAGTAGCGGGACATTGTCCCACTTCCACGTCATCGTACGGCGCCCGCAGGGACGTCAGCAGGGAGTCACGATGCAGTACCGCACGCTCGGCCGCACCGGCATCAAGGTCAGCCCCTACGCGCTCGGCGCGATGATGCTCGGATCGCTCGGCAACCCCGACCGCGCCGAGGCGATCCGCATCGTCCACCGCGCGCTCGACGCCGGGATCAACGTCGTCGACACCGCCGACCGCTACGGCGACTCCGAGGAGGTGGTGGGGGAGGCGCTCAAGGGGCGACGGGACGACGTGGTGCTCGCGACCAAGTTCTGGGGCCCCGTCGACGACGACCTCAACCACCGCGGCGCCTCGCGCCGCTGGATCGTGCAGGCCGTCGAGCGCTCGCTGCGCCGGCTCCAGACGGACCACATCGACCTGTACCAGCTGCACCGGCCCGACCCCGAGACGGACGTCGACGAGACGCTGTCGGCCCTCACCGACCTGGTCCGGCAGGGCAAGGTGCGCGCCATCGGCTCCTCGTCGATGCGCGGCTCGGAGATCGTCGAGGCGCAGTGGACCTCGGAACGACGCGGCTTCGAGCGGTTCCGCACCGAGCAGCCCAACTACTCGATCCTCGACCGCGAGATCGAGCGGGAGATCCTGCCGGTCGCGCAGCGCTACGGCATGGGCACGCTGGTCTACAGCCCGCTCGCCGGCGGCATGCTGACCGGCCGGTACCGGGCCGGCCAGGAGAACGACAACTTCCGCTCGGCGCGCACCGGGATGCGGCACTTCCGCGACGAGCGTCGGCTGGCTGCCGTCGAGCAGCTGGTCGCGCTCTCCGACGAGGTCGGGATCAAGCTGACGCATCTCGCGATGGCCTTCGTCATCGCGCACCCGGGTGTGACCTGCGCCATCGCCGGTCCGCGCACCATGGAGCAGCTCGAGGACACCCTCGCCGGGGTCGACGTCGCGCTGAGCGACGAGATCCTCGACCGCATCGACGAGATCGTGCCGCCGGGGGAGAGCGTCGGCGCGATGGACATGGTCTACCGCGGGCCGGAGGTGGGCGACGCGGCTCTGCGCCGACGCGGGCAGCGGGACCGGTCGGCGGCGTAGGCCGCGGCGTGGGCCGGGGCGCGCCACGGGCGGCGCCTGTGCACGTTCGTGCGGAAGGACGATGGGCCCTCCCCGCGCGATCCGGCGCCGCCCTAGCGTGGTGGTGCTGCGCACCTCGACGAGGAGGTGGGGACAGTGCCCACAGCGGCTGGTCCGGCGACACCGCACGTCGTCGTGATCGGGGGTGGCGGGACCGGCGGTGCGGTCGCCCACGACCTGGCACTACGTGGGTTGCGCGTCACGGTGCTCGAACGCGGTGAGGTCACCTCGGGCACCACCGGCCGGCACCACGGGCTGCTGCACAGCGGTGCCCGGTACGCGGTGGCGGACGCGACGTCGGCGGTGGAGTGCATCGCCGAGAACCGGATCCTGCGGCAGATCGCCCCGGGGTCATTCGAGGAGAACGACGGGCTGTTCGTCGCGCTGACCGACGAGGACCTGGCGTACCTGCCGGGGTTCGTCGAGGCGTGCCGTGCCTGCGGCATCCCGGCGGAGGTGCTCGACACCGCGGAGGCCCTGCGGCGTGAGCCGGGGCTGAGCCCGGACGTCAAGGCGGCCGTGCAGGTGCCGGACGGCACGATGGACGCGATGCGGCTGCCGCTGCGGTTCTTCGCGACGGCGCAGTCGAACGGCGCCGTGATCAGGACGTTCACCGAGGTGGTGGGCCTGCGGCGGCAGGACGGCGCCGTGACCGGTGTCGCGTACCGCGACGACGTCACCGGCGAGGAGGGGCTGCTGGCTGCCGACCTGGTGGTGAACGCCGCCGGGCCGTGGGCGCAGCGGATCGCCGAGATGGCCGGCGTCGACGTCCCCATCCGGTGCTCGCCCGGTGTCCTGGTGGCCGTCCGGGGCCGGTGGTGCGACATGGTGGTCAACCGGCTGCACCGGTCCGGCGACGGCGACATCGTGCTCCCGCAGCGTGGCCTGAGCGTGATCGGCACGAGCTCGTGGGTGGTCGACGACCCCGACGAGCTGCACCTGCCGGAGGACCACATCCGCACGATGGTCACGGAGGGCTCGAGGCTGGTGCCGGCGGTGGCGCACGCCGAGATCCGCGCCGCCTGGTCGGCGGTGCGTCCGCTGATCGGGGACGGCGGCAGCACGACCGGACGGGAGCTGTCCCGCACGTTCAAGTGCTTCGACCACGCGGAGCGGGACGGCGTCGAGGGGTTCGTCACCATCTCCGGCGGGAAGGCGACGACGCTGCGGGCGATGGCGGAGGCGGCGGCCGACGTCGTCTGCCGCCGGCTGGGCGTCGAGGCGCCGTGCCGCACCCGCGAGCAGGTGCTGCTGCCGCACACCGCGTACTACACGTTGCGCGAGCTGGTGCGGGGACCGCGGACGTCTCCCGCGGCGAGCCCCGGCGCGGCTGGTCCCGTGAGGAAGACCCCTGCCGCCACGACGGCCGCGTCGAGCCGCGTGCTCCGCGTCTCGCGCTGGAAGCCCGGCTGGCCGGCGCCGGCTCAGCTCGACTACGTCGTCCCCGTCGAGCCGCGCACCACGGTGCTCGACGCCCTGCGCAGCATCAGATGGCACGACGACGCGTCGCTGACCGTGCGGCACTCGTGCTGCCACTCGTCGTGCGGCACGTGCGGCGTGCGGGTGAACGGGGCGGAGGTGCTCGGCTGCGTCACCGCGCTGGCCGACCTGCCGGTGGGCGCGGTGACGGTCGAGCCGATGGCCAACGCGCCGGTGCTCAGCGACCTGGTGGTCGACATGACCCGGTTGTACGACGGGCTCGAGCGCTCCGGGCGTCCGCTGGTGCGGCAGGTGGAGACGACGCGGCGGGAGCGCAGGGCGAGGGCGCGCACGGCCGCGACGGGCCCGGTCCCGGTGCGGCTCGAGGACTGCGTCGAGTGCGGGCTGTGCGTCTCCGCGTGCCCGATCACCGGGACCGACCAGGCGTATCTCGGCCCCGCGGTGCTCGGCGCGGCCGCCCGGGTGGTCGCCGAGCCGCGCGGTCAGGACGTGCGGTCGGTGCTCACGTGGGTCGACGACCACGACGGCTGCTGGCGCTGCCACCTCAGCTTCGCGTGCAGCGAGGTGTGCCCGACGGGCGCGGACCCGGCGGCCGGGATCATGGCGCTGCGCGGGGCCCTCACACGGGAGCACCTGAGGTGGCGGTCGGACGGGCACCGCGGTGCGGACCGGCCGGCCGACCAGGAGAGGACGGCAGCGCGATGACGAGCGAACCGGGCACGACGCGCGGCACGGGACGCCGCGGCCTTCGAGGCTGGGTCGCGCACCCCGGTGCCGGCACCCCGACGTGGGCGTTCGTGGCGAACCGGGTGTCGGCGCTGGTCCTGGTCGGGTACCTGTACCTGCACCTGGTGGTGCTGTCGATGCTGCTGCGGGGCTCGGCCAGCTGGGACCAGTTCCTGGCGATCGCCGGGACCAGGGCGTTCGTGGCGGTGGACGTGGTGCTGTTCGCCGCGGTGGTGTGGCACGCCGCGAACGGTGTGCGGGTGGCGCTGGTGGGCACCGGGATCGCCGTGCGGCGGCAGCGCGCGCTGCTGGTCGGCGTGGTCGTGGTGACGGTGCTGGTGACGGCGACCGCCGCCGTGCTGCTGCTGGCGAGGGAGTGAGCGATGAGCGTCGAGCTGCGTCGTCGTGCCCGGCCCTCCGGCCCCGCGCAGCCGGTCGACCGGCCCCGTGCCGATGGGGAGCCGGGTCGCCGCGGCGGCGGCTGGGGCTGGATCCTGCAGGTGGTCACCGGCGCCGCGCTGCTGGTGCTCGTCGTCGTCCACCTCGTCGCCCAGCACTTCGTCGTCTCCGCGCCGGGCGGTCTGCGGGACCGGGCGTCGGTGCTGGTCTACCTGGGCAACCCGGTGATCGTGGTGATCGAGTCGCTGTTCATGCTCACCGTGACGTGGCACGCCCTGCTGGGCGTCCGCTCGATCCTCTTCGACCTCGTTCTGGGTCCGAGGGCCCGGCGGCGGGTGACCGTCGGGCTCACCGCGCTCGGCGTCGTGACGCTCGGCTACGGGTTCTGGATGATCGCGGTGCTGGCCGCCGGCTGAGGCGGGCCCAGCTGGCTGCGCCGGCGGGTCAGGTAGGCCGTCTCGGCCGTGTTCGCGGCGAGGGCCAGGGCGCGGTCGTAGGCCTCGATCGCCTCGGCACGCCGACCGAGCCGGCGCAGCAGCTCCGCGCGCGTGACGTGGAAGGTGTGCAGGCCGGTCAGCGGCAGCCGGTCGACCAGGGCGAGCGCCACCTCGGGTCCGTCCAGTTCCGCGACGGCGATCGCGCGGTCGAGGGCCACCACCGGTGCGGGGTCGACGCGCAGCAGCCGGTCGTACAGCGTCACCACCTGGGACCAGTCGGTGTCCCGCGCCTCGCGGGCCGCCGTGTGCACGGCGTTGATCGCGGCCAGCAGCTGGTAGCGGCCCGGGGGAGGACCGCCCGCGGCGACCGCGGCCAGGCGCTCGCGCACCAGGCGGTGCCCCTCGTCGACCAGCTGGGTGTCCCACGCGCTGCGGTCCTGCTCGCCGAGCGTCACCAGCTCGCCGGTCGACGACACGCGGGCCGGCCGGCGCGCCTCGGTCAGCAGCATCAGCGCGAGCAGCCCGGTCACCTCGCCGGTGTCGTCCGGCAGCAGCTCGCGCACCAGGCGGGTCAGCCGGATCGCCTCGGCGGTCAGGTCGGCGCGGACGGGCTCGGTGTCGCCACCGGTGGCGAGGTAGCCCTCGTTGAAGACGAGGAACAGCACCGTCAGCACCGCGTCCAGCCGGGCCGGCAGGTCCTGCGCGGTCGGCACCCGGTACGGCACGTGCGCGGCCCGGATCTTCGCCTTCGCCCGCGTCAGCCGCTGACCCATGGTCGCCTCGGGCACCAGGAACGCCCGCGCGATCTGCGGCATCGTCAGGCCGCCGACCATCCGCAGCGTCAGCGCGACCCGCGCCTCCGGCGACAGCGCCGGGTGGCAGCACGTGAACACCAGGCGCAGCCGGTCGTCCTTCACGGCGCCGCGGTCCTGCGGAGGGTCGTCGTCGTGCAGCAACGCGGCCTCCTGGTGCTTCTCGTCACGGCGCAGCTCCCGGCGCAGGCGGTCGATCGCCTTGCGGGTCGCCGTGGTGGTCAGCCAGCCGCCGGGGTTGGGCGGGACACCGTCGCGCGGCCAGCGCTCGACGGCGGTCGCGAACGCCTCGGCGGCGGCGTCCTCGGCGGCACCCAGGTCGCCGAGGCGTCGGGTGAGGGTGGCGACCACCCGGGCCCACTCCTCACGGTGGGCCCGGGTGATGGCCTCCTCGACGGGCTCGAGCCGCGTCACGGCTCGAGCAGCGCCTTGAACGACTCCTCCGTCTGGAACGGCCGCACCTCGACCTTGCCGCGGCAGGCCTTGGAGCCCTCCGCGGCGAGGCGCAGCGCGACGTCCAGGTCCGGCGCCTCGATGATCCAGAACCCGCCGAGGTGCTCCTTGGCCTCCAGGTACGGACCGTCGGTGATCACCGGCTGCTCGCCGCGGCCGTCGACGACCGTCGCCGTCGTCGCCTGCTCCAGGCCGTCGGCGAACACGAAGTAGCCGTCGGCCACGAGCTTGTCGTTGAACGCTCCGGTGTCCGCGAACGCCTGCAGCATCGACTCCTTGTCGGGGTAGTCACCGAACTGGTTGCGCTCGGCCGGGCCGTACACGGACAGCAGGTACTTGGGCATCTCGTCGTCTCCCTCGGTGCTCGGTGCGGCGGTGGCCGCCTCTCACCCCTGCTACGAACGGGTGCGCCCCGATCCGACACCGCGGGTGCGGCGAATTTCAAGACCTCGTGCCGGGCGTCCGACGGCGGCCCGGGCCGGAGCGCCTCGACGGCTGCGACGTCCCGCCGCGCGCATGTGACCATCAGAGGGTGAGCCCCGTCGTGAACCCGCGTGCCGCCCTGGCGCACGCCCTGCTCACGCGCGTCGCCGGACCGGAGCCGGACGCGGCGCGTGACCGCATCCACCTGACGCCGGGCCCGCGGTGGTTCGACCCCGACAGCCCGATCGGCCGGGTGCACGGCGACGCCTCGATGTTCGTCGGCGGGGTGCGGGCGCTGCTGCTCCAGTCGCTGCACCCGCTGGTGATGACGGCCGTCGCCGACCACTCCGGCTACCGCCAGGACCCGTGGGGACGGCTGCAGAACACCGCGACGTTCATCGCCGCGACGACGTTCGGCACCAGCGCCGCCGCGGAACGGGCGATCGCGATCGTCAAGGCGGTGCACAAGCGGGTGGTCGGCACCATGCCCGACGGCACGCCCTACGCCGCCGGCGACCCGCACCTGCTGTCCTGGGTCCACCTCGGCGAGGCGGAGAGCTTCCTGCTGGCGCACCAGCGGTTCGGCCGACGGCCGCTCGACCGCGCCGGCTGCGACGAGTACGTGGCGCAGACGGCGGTGGTGGCGCGAGCCCTGGGCGTCGCCGACCCGCCGGTGACGTACGCCGGCCTGCGCGCGCAGCTCGCCGACTTCCGAGGTGAGCTCGCCGCCACCCCGGCCGCTCGCGACGTCGCCACGTTCCTGCTGCACACCCCGCCGCTGCCGCGCGCCGCGCGTCCGGGCTACGCGCTGATCACCTCCGGCGCGCTGGCGCTGCTGCCGCCGTGGGCGCGCCGCGAGCTCGGCGTGCACGCCGCACCGGTGCTGGACCCGCTGCGCCGGGCTGGGGGCCGCGCAGTCACGGCGACGATCCGCTGGGCGCTGGACCCGGCGGAGCCGGGGCGGGCTCCCGAGGCGGTCGACGCCACGCGGTAGGGGTTGCGGCAGGGGCGCGGTGGCCGCTGCGGCCCGGTGCCCGACGACGCCGCGCCGGTAGGGTCCCGAGCGTGACGGCGACCAGGACGACGACGGGCCGGGCGCTCGTCGTCCCCGCCGTGCTGCTGGCCGCGCTGGCAGGTGCCTTCGTCGCCACGCAGGGGCGGCTGAACGGCGACCTGGCCACGGCCGGTGCCGGGGCGCTGCTGTCCGCGTGGCTGTCCTACGTCGGCACGTTCGTCACCGTGGTCCTGGTGATCGTCGTGCAGGGGCGGGCCGGAGCGACGGTGCGGATCCTTCTGCACCAGGCGCGCTGGTGGTGGTACGCCGTCGGGCTGTGCGGGGTGCCGATCGTCGTGATGTTCGCGGTGGGCATCCCGGTGGTCGGCGTGGCGATCGCGTCCGTGTGCTCGGTGGCCGGCCAGACCGTTGCCGGGCTGCTGCTGGACGCCCGAGGCGTCGGCATCCCCGCAGCACTGCGCCTCACCGGGCGGCGGCTGGTGGCCGCGGTGGTCGCGGTGGCGGGCCTCGTCGTCGCCGTCGGCTCGGCGCCCTCGTCGGACCTCGGTCGCGTGGTGGTGCTCGGCGCGCTGATGTTCGTCTCGGGGGCGGTGCTCGCCGGTCAGCAGGCGGGCAACGGACGGGTGAACCTGCTGACGCGCGACGCGGTGCTGCCGGCGCTCACCTCGTCGGCGGGCGGCACGGTAGGCGTCAGCCTGCTGGTCGCCGTGGTGGCGGCCGCCGGTGGGCTGCACGGGGTCGCGCTGCCGAGCCGTCCGGACCAGTGGTACCTGTACCTCGGCGGTCCCCTCGGCGCGGCGATCACCGTGCTGTCGGCCTGGTCCATCCGGCACCTGGGCACCTTCGCGCTGACCCTGGGTGTGCTGGCCGGTCAGATGGTCGCGGCGGTCGGCGTCGACCTGCTCTGGGGCGCGGGCGCTCGCGGCTGGACCTACCTGGCCGTGGCGATGATCACCGCCGCGACGGTGCTGGTGGTGCTGCCGCAGCGAGCACGGCTCCGCACGCGCTGACACCGGGCGGGGCCGACCCGACTCCCCAGGAAGCGCGTGACCCGGTCGGGTGCCGTCAGCCGCGCGGTGCGATCCACGGGCCGGTGCCCTCCGACGGGTCGAGGATCCCGTCCTCGAGCCACGTCAGCCGGCCGGACATGACCGCCCGCGCCAGCTCGGTGTCCGCCGGGCTGCGCAGGGTCCGGAACAGCTCGTCCACCCGGAGGCGGGACTGCCGGCAGAACGCGTCGGCCAGCCGCACGGCGTCGGCACCGGCGGTCGGGTCGGCGTGGCGCAGGGCGACGGCGCGCGTGCAGACGGCGGACATGGCGAACAGCTCGGCGCCGACGTCGACGACGCGGCCCAGCAGCACCTGCTTGCGGTCGAGGCGAGCCTGGTAGCGGGCCATCGCGTAGAAGGTGTGCCGGGCGAGGGAGCGCGACGAGCGCTCGACGAACCGCACGTGCCGGGCCAGCCGGCCGAACTCGCCGTAGGCGCCGGGCCGCGACCCCTCCCCGGCCAGCAGGCCGGGGAACCACCGGGCGTAGAACCTGCTCGCACCGACCGCCGACCGCGCCTTGGCCACCAGCGAGGCGTCCCGCGAGGCGAGCTCGCCGGCCGCCGCGAGGTGCGCGTCCACGGCCTCGCGGGCGATCAGCAGCCGCATGATCTCCGACGACCCCTCGAAGATCCGGTTGATGCGCATGTCCCGTAGCAGCTGCTCGGCACCGACGGCCCGTTCACCGCGGGCCGCCAGGGAGTCGGCGCTCTCGTACCCGCGCCCACCGCGGATCTGCACCAGCTCGTCGGCCACCCGGTAGCCCATCTCGCTGGCCCACAGCTTGGCCAGCGCCGCCTCGATGCGGACGTCCTTCTGGCCGGCGTCGGCGAGGCGAGCGGAGAGGTCGAACACCGACTCGAGCGCGAAGGTCGTGGCCGCGATGAACGCCAGCTTCGAGGCGATCGCCTCGTGCTCGCCGATCGGGCGACCCCACTGCACCCGCTCGGCGGACCACTGCCGCGCGATGGACAGGGCCCACTTGCTGCCGCCGGCGCAGATCGCCGGGATCGACAGCCGACCGGTGTTCAGCGTGGTCAGCGCGATCTTCAGGCCTTGTCCCTCGCGCCCCAGCCGGTTCTCCGCCGGGACGCGGACCTGCCGGAACCGGGTGACCCCGTTCTCCATGCCGCGCAGCCCCATGAACCGGTTGCGGTGCTCGACGGTGATGCCCGGGGTGTCCGCCTCGACGACGAAGGCGCTGATGCCGCCGCGCTGGCCGTCGTGCGGGGGCACGACGGCCATGACGACCAGCAGCTCGGCGATCGGGCCGTTGGTGGTCCACAGCTTGGTGCCGTCCAGCAGGTACGCGGCACCGTCCTCCGTCGGGGTGGCCGTCGTGCCCAGCCGGGCGGGGTCGGAACCCACGTCCGGCTCGGTCAGCAGGAAGGCCGAGACGGCCCCCGCCGCGCAGCGCGGCAGGTACGTCTCCTTCTGCTCCGCCGTGCCGAACATGTGCACGGGCTCGGGCACGCCGATCGACTGGTGCGCGGACAGCAGCGCCCCCAGGCTGGGGTGCACGGTGCTGACCAGCATCAACGACCGGCCGTAGTCGACCAGCGAGAGCCCCAGGCCGCCGTACCGCCGCGGGATCTTCATGCCGAAGGCGCCGACCTGCCGCAGGGCCTCGACGACGTGCTCCGGGATGTGGTCCTCGCGCTCGATCGCGCGGCCGTCGATGGTGCGGCACACCTCGAGCAGCGCCGCGCGGAACGTGGCCCCCCGGGCCTCGGCGTCCGGCTCGGACGTGGGGTACGGGTGGATCAGGCCGACGTCGAAGGAGCCGAGGTACAGCCCCTTGGCGAAGCTGGGCCGGGTCCACTGGGTCTCCCGGGCCGCCTCTGCGACCTCACGAGCCTCGCGCTCACCCGGGGTGGGAGCCTGGTTCACGGCGACGTTGCTCACGGCGAGCCTCCCGCAGCGGGACCCGCACCGAACGGGCCGGCCGCTCGAGCCGATGCTACCGAGCAGTCACTTGTCCGGCTCGCCCCCGTCGGGGTGATGCTTCCGCAGCGGCACCGCCTCAGTCGCCTGCGGCGTCGCCGAGCACCTCGCGGAGCCGCGCCGCGAAGGCCTCGGGCTCGCCAGGCTGGCCGAAGCCGGGTCCGACGAAGCCGGCGTGGTGGCTGGGGAACACGGTCAGCTCGGTGCCGAGCGCGGCGGCGAGGGCCTCGGACGCACGCCAGGTGACCAGGTCCTTGCTCTCGATGCCGGCGGCGACGACCACCCGGGTCGGTGCCGCACGCAGCGCGGCGACGTCCGGGCGGTACGCCGTGACGTCGTCGGACACGCCGGACAGCAGGGGGTCGCCGCGGGACCCGTCGTCCTGGGTCGGCAGCCCGAACAGCGCCGGGTCGGGGGCCTGCGCGCCGAAGTCCTCGGGGACCTCGCCGCGCACCGAGGTGAACGCGATGAACATGGCCATGCCGGCGCCCCAGCCGTGGGCGGCGTACTCCTGCTGCACCCGGCGCTCGGCGGCGAACGCCCGCTCGGCGTCCGGCAGCACCGACAGCAGCGGCGGCTCGTGCGCGACGAGCGTGCGGACGTCCTCGGGGTGCTCGCTGACCAGGGCGAGGGCCGTGACGGCCCCGCCGCTGCTCGCGAACAGGTCCACCGGCCCGGCGCCGAGCTGCGCCACCAGGTGGTGCAGGTCGTCCGCCTGCTGCGCGGGGCTGTTGCGGGTGGAGCCGTCGCTCCGGGTGCTGCGGCCGAGCCCCCGCGGGTCGTACGTGACCACGGTCCGCTCGGGGAACAGGGAGGCGAGCGTCGCGAACCCGCGGGCGTCCATCGGCTGACCGATCATCAGCAGCGGTGGCCGGCCGTCGGACGTCGGCAGGGGACTGTGCACGTCGTACGCGAGCGTGGCGGTCGGCAGCTCCAGGTGCTGCGTCGAGGTCGTGTCCGTCATGGCGGCGCTCCTGTCGTCGGGCGGGGTCGTCAGGCAGTGACCGGCGTGGGGTCTCGCGCCGTCGTCGTGCAGACCGCTCTGGCGGCACCGACTCATCGTGGACCTCGGTCCCTTGCCCGGTCTGCAGGCTGGCACTACCGTCTACCTTGCATTGCATAGAACTAGGCGCGACACGGTAGACGGGAGGTCTCGCGTGGCCGATGGACGCGAGGGCATCCCGTCGCAGTTCCGCAAGGGCGTGGTCGAGCTGGCGATCCTGGCGCTGCTGCACCAGGAGGAGGCCTACGGCGGCGAGATCGTCGACCGGCTGGCGGCGTTCCCGGGCCTGGCGATCAGCGCGGGTACGGCGTACCCCCTGCTGTCGCGGCTCAAGCGGTCCGGGCTGATCGCGTCGGTGTGGCGGGAGTCGCCGGTGGGACCGCCGCGCAAGTACTACCGGCTCACGGCGGACGGCGAGGCGTCGTTCGTGGACCTGGCGAGGGCATGGGACGGGATGAAGAACGACATGGACCAGCTGCTCGGCACGGACGTGGCGCCATGACCGGGCGGTCGCCGGCCGCGCAGGCCGTGGTGGAGGAGTACTTCGCGGCGCTCGCGGCGGCGGGGGCGCGAAGCGGCGCGCCGGTCGGCCCGGACGAGGTCGCCGAGCTGCGGGCGCACGTCGCGGAGCGGCTGGCCTCGACGGCCGGCACGGCGCAGGACGCCGAGCGGGTGCTCGCCGAGCTGGGCGACCCGGCGCGGCTGGCCCACGAGTTCGCCGCCGCTCGTGAGGACGAGGGGGCGGCGGGAGGCAGTTCCCTCGTCGGACGGGTGCTCGGCATGCCCTACGACCTGCGGAGCCCGAGCTCGGACCGGTACGCCACCCGGATGTGGGACCCGTCGAACCCGCACGTCCTGGTGCCCAAGGCGCTCGGCGTCGGGTGGACCGTCAACTTCGGCGCGCTCGCGGTGGCGCTGCGCCTGGTGCGACCCGACGACGAGGACGCACCGTTCACGGCGGCGCCGGCCGGCGTGGTCACCGGCACGCTCGTCGCGCCGCTCGCCGTGGTGGTCGTCCTCGGCGCGCTCGTCGCCACCCGCTGGCGCACGCTGCCGGCCACCGTCGCCACGCACTGGGACGCGGCGGGCCACGCCAACGGCTACTCCAGCCGCGGCGCCGCGCTCGTCCTGGTCGGGCTGATCGCCGTCGTGCCGCTGCTCTTCGCCCTCGCGGTGCACCTGCGCCGCCGGAGCGCGGCCAACCGGGTGGTCGCATCCGCGCTGAGCCTCGGCTTCGGCGTCGTTGCGCTGGCGATCGCCGTGCAGACCCTCGTCAGCGCCGGTGGCGGCACGCGGCCGTGGATCACCTGGCTCGGGATCGTCGGCTTCATGGTGCTGCCGTTGGCCCTGCTCGTCGGCGTGTCCCGTCTCGGCCGTGCCGCGGAGCAGCGGCGCGACCTCACCTCCTCGAAAGGACAGTCGTGGTGAACACGCAGCTGAGCAGCCTCCCCGGGCCTCTGCTGGTCGTCGTGATCGTGCTCGCGGTGGTCCAGCTGACGCTGGACGTCATCGCCGTGGTCGACCTGGTCCGCCGACCCGTGGACCGCGTCGCGCTGGGCAACAAGTGGGTGTGGGTGGCGATCATCCTGCTGGTCAACCTGCTCGGGGCGATCCTCTACCTCCTCGTGGGCCGCCGGCCGGCTCCCGTGGCCGAGGTCGCGGCGCCCGAGCAGTTCGCGCCGCGCGCCGGCAGCGTGGCGGACGCTCTGTACGGTCCGCGACCGCCGGTGCCGGGCAGCCCGGGGCCCGGTGCTGCTCCGGGCCCGGTCGGCCCGCCTCCCGTCGACGAGCAGGCCACGAACCCCGGCCGCGACGACGTCGACCCGCGATGACCGCGACCACCCCCGTCACCGCGGCGATCCGCACGACCGCGCTCACCAAGGCCTACGGCGCCAAGCGTGCGCTCGACGCCGTGGACCTCACGGTCGAGGAGGGCTCGATCTTCGGCTTCCTCGGCCCCAACGGCGCGGGCAAGACGACGATGCTGCGCCTGATCACCGGTCTGGCGCGACCCACGAGCGGTCGCGTGGAGGTGCTCGGCCACGACGTCGCGACGGCCGGGAACGCCGTCCGTGCGCAGATCGGCTTCCTGCCGGACGTGCCGGGGTTCTACGACTGGATGACGGCCGAGGACTTCCTCCGCTTCGCCGGGCGGCTGTTCGGCCTGCACGGCGACGCTCTGGACGAGCGCGTCGTCATGCTGCTGGACCTCGCCGGCCTCACCGGTGTCGGGACGCGGATCGGCGGCTACTCGCGTGGCATGAAGCAGCGGCTGGGCGTCGCGCAGGCGCTGGTGAACGCACCTCGCCTGCTGCTGCTCGACGAGCCGACCAGCGCCCTGGACCCGATGGGCCGCAAGGACCTGCTGGAGATGATCGCGTCGTTGCGCGGGCGGACGACGGTGTTCTTCTCGACGCACATCCTCGGCGACGTCGAGCGGGTCTGCGACGCGGTGGCGATCCTCGACCTCGGTCGCGTCGTCGCCCAGGCGCCCATCGCCGAGCTCAAGGCGACGTACGGCGCGCGCAAGGTGGTGCTCGACGTCACGGACGACGCCGACGGGCTGGCCGCGGAGCTGGCCGGGCGCCCGTGGGCGTCGGCCGTCCAGCGGGGCACCAACGGGTCGATCGAGGTGACCGTGGTCGACCTGGCGGCGGCGCAGCACGAGATCCCGGCGATGGTCGCGGCGCGCGGCAGCGGGCTGTCCCGGCTGGACGCGGGGGAGCTGGGGCTGGAGGACGTGTTCGTCGAGCTGGTGGGAGGGGAGCGGCGGTGACCGGGTTCTCGGTGTTCGCGCGCAAGGAGGCGTCCGAGATCCTGCGCACGTGGCGGCTGTGGGTGCTGCCGGGGATCCTCGCGTTCTTCGCGCTGACCGGTCCGCCGCTGGCCCGGTACACGCCGCAGATCGTCCAGGCGGTCGCCGGCAACCAGCTCGCGGGGTTCACCGTGCCGGAGCCGACCTACCTCGACTCGTACGCGCAGTGGGCGAAGAACCTCACCCAGATCGCCCTGTTCGCGCTGGTGATCATCTACGGCGGGCTCGTCTCGGCGGAGAGCCGCAGCGGCACCGCGGTGCTGGTGCTGACCAAGCCGGTGTCCCGCAGCGCGTTCGTGCTGGGCAAGGCGCTGGTCAACGCCGGGTTCGTCGCCGTGCTGGTGGTGGGCGGGACGCTGGTGACGTGGGGTCTGACGGCGGCGTTCTTCGGCACGGCGCCCGGGTCGGGGCTGTGGGGGTCGGCGCTGGTGTGGCTGGTGCTCGCCGTGCAGTTCATCGCCCTGATGACGCTGCTGTCGGTGCTGATCGGCTCGGCGGCCGGTGCCGCGGGCGCGGGCCTCGGCGTCTACGTGCTGCTGTCGATCGCCTCGATCTGGAAGCCGCTCGCCCGGTACTCACCCGCCGGCCTGCCCACCCAGGCGACCGCCCTGGCCGCGGGGACGGAGGCGTCGGCGCTGTGGCCGGTGGTCACGTCGCTGGTCCTGTCGGTGCTGCTCGTCGCGGCAGCCGCGCTGGCGTTCCGGCGCAAGGAGCTCTGAGCCCTGCCCGGACGAAGCGGCGCGGACCCGTCGGTCAGGCGAGCGGCAGCGGCGCCCGGCGCAGCACGGACGCCGCGTCGGACGTCTCGGGCAGGGGCAGCTCCAGCACCGTCCGGCCCATCCGAAGCGCCGCGACGACGACGCCGGCGTAGGTCGGGTGCGGTCGCACCGTCACCTCGTCGACGCGCTCCAGGGGGATCGTCGTCCGGCACACGGAGTGCACCGGGACGTGCCCGCGCACCCACCACGCGCGGCGGTGGAGCACCGTCAGCTCGCGGGGCTCGGCGCACAGGATCGCCGCCTGCAGCGTCATCGGCCAGGCGAAGTGGACCAGCCGCGACACGGCCCCCACGAGCCCGCGGGAGTCTCGGGGCGTCACGACTCGTCGCTGGTGGGCGGCGAGGAACGTCACGGCGGGCTCGCTGCGCAGCACGGCGCCGTACTCGCTGACCAGCGCGAGGTCCGCGGCGAAGTGCTCGAACTCGACGTCACCGTCGCGTGCCTCGCTGGGCAGCCGCACGTCCGCCGTCGACCCGGCGAGGTAGCGCGTGCGCACGACGCCGACCAGGCGGTCGACCATCGCCTGCGACGACCCGTTGTACCGGACCGTCAGTGCCGGCTCACCCGTGGTCAGGTGGAACGTCAGCTGCCCGTCCAGCAGGTCGGTGCCGGACTCGATCGCCGCGATCCCCGCGTAGGGGACGGTGGCGGTGGTGTAGCCCCCCGGCTGCCGGCTGAGCACGGTCAGCTGGTCGGGACCGGCGGCGAGCAGGTGGTCGTACAGGTCCATCTGCGGGGTCGCGTCCCGGCGGGCGATGTTGCGCGGCACCTTGAGGACCAGCTCGCTGCTGTCGAGGTCGAGCGGCCCGTCCCGGAACAGCCGCGGGACCTCCTCGGGCGTGCGGACCTGGTAGACCCACGGCCCGAACGCGTCGTACTCGGCGGTCATGGGCCGACGGTACGCCGGATGGGGGCCGTCGCCGCCCGGGGGCAAAGCCGGACCTACAACTGCAATCGCGCTATTGCACTTCCGGATCTTTGGTGCAACTCTCTGGTTGCACCAAACCGACCCGAGAGGACAGACTCATGACCATGACCACCAACCCGCCCGCCGTCAGCGACCTGGAGGGGTTGACCGTCACGCGCACCGTGACGATCGACGCCCCGGTGGAGAAGGTCTGGGCCGCGATCACCGAGCCGGAGCACATCTCGCGGTGGTTCGGGCAGCGCACGGTGCTGGACGAGCTGGCGCTCGGCGCCCGAGGCGTCTTCTCCTTCGACGGCTACGGCGACTTCCCGGTGCTGATCGAGGAGCTCGAGCCGCTGCGGGTGATCGCCTACCGGTGGAGCAACGACAACACCCGGGCCCTGAACGGCACCGACGTGGACCCGGAGCACTCGACGGTGTTCCGGTTCACCCTCGAGCCCGTGGGAGCCGGCACCGTGCTGACGGTGGTGGAGCGGGGCTTCGGCACGCTGACGGATCCGCAGGCGGCGCTGGAGAGCAACCGTGGCGGGTGGACGGCCGAGCTCGACGAGCTCGTCGCGTACGTCGAGAGCATCGCGTGAGCACCAGCACCCTGGTCCCGGTGCTCGCCGCGCTCGGCGACGACACGCGGTGGAGCATCCTGGCCGCGCTCGGCGAGGGCGACGCGTCGGCGTCCGCCCTCGCCGGGCGGCTGCCGGTCAGCCGCCAGGCGATCGCCAAGCACCTCCAGCTGCTCGAGCAGGTCGGGCTGGTGGAGCCGGTGCGCGTGGGCCGGGAGGTGCGCTACCGCGCGCTCGGGGCCCGGCTCGGCGAGACGGCCCGGACCCTCGAGCAGGTCGGGGCGCAGTGGGAGCGCCGGCTGGCGACGATCAAGCAGATCGCCGAGGGCCTGTAGCCAGACCCCCCTCAGGTGCCGCACCGGGACCGGGATCGGGGTGCGGCCACCGGGAGTTCACCCCCAGTTTCACCCGCTCACAGGGTTGTGCCAGGCGCTGACCAGCGTGTTCGCGGGCTGCTGTGCACGTCGATGCAGGTCAGGCGGGTTCACCAGGTGGCCACGTGCCGTCAGTGGTGGGGACCTTGGTCCCATTCCTAGCGTCGCAGTGCTGCCGGCCTCGATGCCGCGGCGAGCATCCCCAGCCCTGACGACGGGAGCACCCATGTTCGAGCGCAAGCTCATCCGACCGGCGACGGTGGTGACCGCGGCACTCCTCGCCGCCGCGGTCGGCACCGGCGCCGCCTATGCGGACGGAGCGTTCGGCAACTCGCCGCTCGCGCACCGCACGGTCGGCAAGCAGGCCGACGGGTCGTACCTGACCCAGACCAACCAGTTCGTCACGCCGGTGGGCGACGTGATCAAGGAGACCGGCCGGCCCTTCGGCCTGGCCCTGCGCCCGGACGGCAAGACGGCGGCCGCCCTCAACACGGGTGGTGCCACCACCGGCATCGTCACGGTGTTCGACCTGGTGAGCGGCAAGGTGCTGCAGCAGACCGGCAGCGGGAAGATCTCCGACGGCGGGATCGTGTACTCGCCCGACGGCAAGTACCTCTGGGCGGCCCGCCCTGCTGATCTGCAGCGGTTCCCGGTCAACGCCGACGGCACCCTCGGCACCCCCGTCACGGTCGCCCTGCCCGGTACCGGCGGCCGCAAGGCGGTGCCGGCCGGCCTCGCGTGGGCTCCGGACGGCACGCTGCTCGTCACGTTGAGCGCCAACGGCACGCTCGGTGTGGTCGACCCGGCCAGCAACACGCTCGTGAAGCAGATCCCGGTCGGCAACGTGCCGAACGGTGTGGTCGCCGTCGGCGGCAAGGCGTACGTGAGCAACCAGGGCGGCCGGCCGGCCCAGCCGGGCGACCAGACCGACACGTCGTACGGCACGGCGATCGTCACCGACCACAACGCGGCCCCGACCACCGGCACGGTCTCGGAGGTCGACCTCGGCTCGGGCACCCAGGTGAAGACCTTCGCCGTGGGGCTGGAGCCGAGCGCGCTGCTCGCCGTCGGTCCCACCGTGCTCGTCGCGAACACCGACGACGACTCGGTGACCAGCATCGACACCGTCAAGCAGCAGGTCGCCCGCACGTTCAGCGCCAACCCGGCGCCGGGCGCACCGTTCGGTGCCCAGCCGAACGGCCTGACCATGCTCGACCCGACGCACCTGGCGGTCAGCCTGGGCCGGGACAACGCGGTGGCCGTCTACGGCTACCAGGACGCGTACGCGCAGCCCACCTTCGAGGGTCTGATCCCGACCGGGTCCTTCCCGACGGGCATCGCGCAGGACGCCGCCCTCGGCAAGCTGGTGGTGGCGAGCGAGCAGGGCATCGGCTCGGTGGGTCCGGACGGCACCGTCGCCGAGGGCGTCGGCACCACGCCCGCCACGTCGCACCTCGGCTACAACTTCGTCGGCACGGTGCAGACGATCGCGACGCCGACCCCGGCGCAGATGGCCACCGACACCGAGCAGGTGTTCCGCAACAACCAGTGGAACGACCTCGACAAGCGCAACCAGACGGCGGACAAGAAGAAGGCGGCACCCGTCGCGGTCCCGGTGCGGATCGGCGACCCGTCGACCATCCAGCACGTGTTCCTCATCGTGAAGGAGAACCGCACCTACGACCAGGTGCTCGGCGACGTGGCGAAGGGCAACGGCGACGCGAGCCTGGCCCAGTTCGGGCAGCGGATCACCCCGAACATCCACTCGCTGGCGACCACGTTCCCGCTGATCGACAACCTCTACTCGGACGGCACCAACTCGGCCGAGGGGCACCACTGGCTCGACCAGGCGTTCGTCAACAGCTACATGCAGCAGATGTACGGCAACTACACCCGCTCCTACCAGACCGGTGACCCGCTCTCCGACGTGAAGACGGGCTGGATCTGGGACGACGCCGTCTCGCACGGCAAGTCGGTGACCAACTGGGGCGAGCAGATCGACGGCTACACCGACGCGAGCGGCAAGGGCACCACGTCCGGCAGCTGGACCAAGTGGCTGGCCGACTCCCACGTGCTCGACGGATCGGCGACCGGCTCGCTGAACTACCCGCTGGGCACCTACACCGCCAAGACCGACATCCCGTCGCTCGCCGCGGTCACCAAGCCGGACTTCCCCAACTTCGACCTCAACATCCCCGACCAGTACCGCGCCGCGATGTTCGGCAACGACTTCGCCCAGTACGTGAAGAACGGCAACCTGCCGGCGCTGAACATGCTGTGGGTGATGAACGACCACACGGCCGGCACCACGCCGGGCGGCATCACCCCCGAGGCCCACGTGGCGGACAACGACCTGGCCGTCGGCCGCATCGTCGACACCATCTCGCACAGCCCGTACTGGAAGAGCAGCGCGATCTTCGTGGTCGAGGACGACTCCCAGAACGGGGTCGACCACGTCGACGGGCACCGCAACCCCACCCTGGTGGTCAGCCCGTACGCGAAGCGCGGCGCCGTGGTGCACACGTACTACAGCCAGCTGAACGTGATGCGGACCATCGAGCAGATCCTCGGTCTCCCGCCGATGAACCAGGAGGACCTGACGGCGGAGCCGATGTACGACGCGTTCACCGACAAGCCGGACCTGACCCCGTACACCGCGCTGCCGAGCAACGTCTCCCTGACGGAGACGAACCCGCAGCCGGGCGCGGCACCGGCGCCTGCGTCGACCAGCACCGCAGCGAAGGGGTCCACCACGTCGGCGCTGCAGGCGGCCTGGGCCCAGTGGTCCGCCAAGCAGGACTGGAAGTCGGAGGACATGGTCAACATGGCGCAGGGCAACCGCGACGTCTGGTACTCCGGCAACGGGTTCACCACGCCCTACCCGGGTGACGCCACGGTGCTGATGCCCGACCAGGTGCCGGGCGCCGACGCGGGGCCGGACACCGACGCCGGGGCGGGTGCCGGTGCGGCGCCGGCGTCCCCGGCAGCCGCCCTTGCGGCGGGGGCCGACGGCTGACCTTGTTCGCTCGGCTCTGACGGCACGCGACCGGCCCGGTGGGATCGCCTCCACCGGGCCGGTCCCGTGCCCGATTCTCAGGGAGCCGCCGGTGGGCAGTGCTCGACGGCCTCGTCGTCCCAGTTCTCGGCGGTCTGCAGCACCCAGAACGCGACGAAGAGCACCAGCAGGACCGACTCGACCACGAAGACCGTGCCGAACCAGGGCCGGAGGTCCAGCAGCCGGGCGCCGCCCACCACGCCGGCGCCGACGACGAGGGTCCCCAGGATCAGGGTGGCGATCGCGCGGTACGCCCGGCCGTACCGGTCCGGCGACATCAGGCGCAGGTCCGTCCGGTCGCCGGCTCGTCGACCGGCGAGCCACGCGACCGAAGCCGTGAGCAGGAAGAACACGAGCGCGGCCGCGTAGTGACCCATCCTCAGGAACGGGTGCGGTGCGACGACGAACCACACCGTGACCACCAGCCAGGCCGCGCTCGCGGCGGTCAGCCCGACGGTAGCCGGACGGCCCCGTCGTCGGGCGCCCCACCACGTGACGGCGAGCGCCAGGGCGCCGACCACCAGCAGGGCCGTCACGTTGTTGCGCACGGCCGGCAGGTACTCCGGCGGTACGCAGCTGGTGGTCCCCGCGCCGCAGACCACGGGGCCCAGGTCGCGCGGCGTCGGGACGAACGCGACCACCGGCACCGCCATGCCGGCGAGGTCGAGCAGCGCGTCCTCCCAGCCGGGGCGGCCCTTGATGGCGATCAGCGCCGGGCCGATCGCCATGAGGGTGCCCACCAGCACGCTGCGGACGGGGGAGTAGTAGTACCCGCTGATCGACCCGAACCGCTCCCCGCCACGGCTGATCTCAAGGGTGAGGGAGACGGCCAGCAGCAGGGTGAGCGCGACGACCGAGACGCGGAGGTAGCGGTACGTGGTGCGGGCTGCGTCGTCGAGCGCGGCGTCCGCACCGTCCCCGTCGTCCATCTCGTCAGTGTGCCGCGGGGTTCCCACGCCGACCCGTCGGGCGGGCGGACCGCCCCCGCGACGGCCCGAGGCGCGCCGTCGCGGGCGGTCGAGAGACGATGGTGGCCGCATCGTCGAGCGGCGGTGCCGGAGCGGAGGTCAGCCAGATGTCGGGTGCTCGCGGAGATCGGTCGGTGCTGGGTACGGCGGGACGTGCGGTGCTGCGCACCGCGGCGCGCGGACTGACCGGCTGGCTCTTCGTCGAGGCCGGGTACGCGGTGGTCAAGGAGCCAGGCGGTCGCGTGGACCTCGCAGCCGGCACGCTGGACACCCTGCGCAAGGTGGTGCCTCTGCCCGTGGACGACGAAGCCCTGGTGAAGGCCAACGGTGCGGCCCAGCTGGTCGCGGGTGCGACGCTCGCGCTCGGCATCCTGCCCCGCACGTCCGCCGCCGTGCTCGCGGCCTCGTTGCTGCCGACGTCGGTCGCCGGGCACCCCTACTGGAGGATCGACGACCCGGCCAAGCGGGCCGCCCAGAAGCTCCAGTTCCAGAAGAACATGGCGATGCTCGGCGGCCTGCTGTTCGCGGTCATCGAGTAGCGCGCAGCCGCCAGCCGCGCGGGCCGGCCGTCAGGCGCCCGCGCGCACCGTCAGCCGCGCCAGCAACGGGTGCACCAGGGGCCCGACCCCGACGGCGTACACCAGCGTGCCGACGCCCAGGGCACCTCCCAGCAGCCAGCCGAGCAGCACCACGCCGACCTCGATGGACGTCCGGACCACCCGCACCGACCAGCCCGTGCGGGCGACCAGCCCGGTCATCAGGCCGTCGCGCGGCCCCGGACCCAGCCGGGCCCCGATGTACAGCGCCGTCGCCAGGGCGTTCAGCGCGACCCCGGCCAGCAGCATCGCTGCGCGCCACGTCAGGGACAGGTGCGGCAGCAGGTCCAGGAGCCTGAGCACCGGGTCGACGAGCACACCGATCACCGCCACGTTCGCGATCGTCCCGATGCCGGGCCGCTGCCGCAGCGGCCACCACGCGGCGAGCACCAGCACGGAGACCACCAGGGTGATCTGCCCGAAGGAGAGCGGCGTGTGGCGGCGGATGCCGAGCGTCAGCACGTCCCACGGCATCGCACCGAGGCGCGCGTGCACCAGCAGGGCCATCGACACGGGGTAGAGGGCCAGGCCGACGGCGAGCTGGGCGCCGCGGCGAAGGTGGAGCCGCCCGGTGGTGGTGCGGCGGCCGTCGACGGGGCTGGTCGCGGTGGTCACGACGGCGATCCTGCGACACAAGTGGCCTTGTGCTCCAGGGCCACTTGCCCGACAGTGGCCTGGTGCGCGTGAGCAGCGACCGACGGGTCGGACCGGACCGGGTGGCGGCGCTGATGGACGGCTGCGCCGGATCGGGGGCGGCGTACGCGGCGCTCGCCGACGGGCTGCGGTCAGCCGTGCTCGCCGGCGCGTTGCCGCCCCGCACCCGAGTGCCGGGGGAGCGTGAGCTCGCGGCGGCGCTCGGCATCTCCCGGACCACGGTGTCCACCGCCTACGACGTGCTGCGGGGCGAGGGCTACCTGGTCAGCCGGCAGGGCTCCGGCACCGTCACCGCGCTGCCCGGCGGGGTGCGGCCCTCGCCCCGGTTCTCCGACCTGCCGGATGCGGACCTGCTGGACCTGACGAAGGCGGCACCCGGCCAGCCGCCCGAGCTCGCCGCCGCGTGCGAGGCCGCCGTGGACGACCTGCGCCACGTGGCCGGCCGCGGCTACAGCTCGTTCGGCCTGCCGAGCCTGCGTGCGGCGCTCGCGGACTGGTACGACGAGCGCGGCGTGCCGACGACCAGCGAGCAGATCCTGGTCACCACCGGTGCCCAGCACGCGATCCACCTGATCACGGGGCTGCTCGCGGGCCGGGGCGACCGCGTGGTGCTGGAGCACCCGACCTACCCGCTGGCCATCGAGGCGGTCCGCTCCGCCGGTGCCCGGCCCGTGCCGGTACCCGTCGGCGGAGGCGGCGTCGACGTCGAGCTGCTGCGGGCCACCGTCGCCCGGACCGACCCGCGCCTGACCTACCTGATCCCCGACTTCCAGAACCCCACGGGGACGGTGCTGGACGCGGACAGCCGCTCCGCCGTGCGGGGCGTGCTGGCGCGCGCCGGGGTGCCGCTCGTGGTCGACGAGGCATTCTCGGAGCTCGCGTTCGGCGATCCCGCGCCGTCCCTGGTGGCCGGCGACGGTCGCGCCGTGATCGGCATCGGCTCCAGCTCGAAGGCGTACTGGGGCGGCCTCCGCGTCGGCTGGGTGCGTGCGCACCCCGAGCTCGTCGCCCGGCTCGCTGCCCGCCGAGCGAGCATGGACGTCGGCACGTCGGTGCTCGACCAGCTGGTGCTGGTGCGCCTGCTCGCCGAGCGGCACACGATCCTCGCGCGTCGTCGTGCAGAGCTGCGGCGCCAGCGCGACGTGCTGCTCCGGCTGCTCGGCACCCACCTGCCGGGCTGGAGCGCGCGGCCCCCGGCGGGTGGCCTCAGCCTGTGGGTGGACCTCGGGGCGCCGGCCTCCACGGCGCTCGCGCTGCGCGGCCCCGCGTGCGGCGTCCATCTCGTGCCGGGCACGGCCTTCGGGACCGACGGCACCTTCGACGACCGGCTGCGGCTGACCTTCGGCGAGCCGGAACCCGTGCTGGTCACCGCGGTCCAGCGGATCGCGGAGGCGTGGGCGACGCTCGACCGACCGGCGCCGGCGCGGCGCCCCTGGGCGCCGGCCGTCTGAGGGAGCTGCCGCGCCCGGTGAAGGTGACGCACGCGACGGGCGGAGCGCGGCACGATGGGCGGGACGACGATCGGAGGTGGTCTCGTGGCGGCGCACCGACGGGGGTCGCGCGCATCCGTCTGGGTCCGGTGGGCGGCGCTGCTGCTGTTCGGCACCGGCTTCGGGTACGTCGAGGCGGCCGTGGTGCACTACCTGCGCCGGGTGATCGGCTACCACGCCGGCTACGAGGTGGCCGCGCAGCACGTCTACCTCGACCTGCGGGTGATCGCCTTCGTGCGGCCGGAGCACACCGTGCTGGTCGACCCGGCGCTCACCCAGGTGGAGGTCGCACGGGAGGCGGCCACGCTGCTGATGCTGCTCGCGGTCGCGGTGCTGGCGGCCGACACGCTCCGGAGGCGGCTGGCCGCCTTCTTCATCGCCTTCGCGGTGTGGGACCTGACGTACTACCTGTTCCTGCGCGTGCTCGACGGCTGGCCGGCGAGGCTCACCGACCTCGACGTCTTCTTCCTCATCCCCGTCACGTGGGTCGGTCCGGTGCTGACCGCGGTCGTCGCGTCGACGGTGGTGCTGGTCGTGGCGTCGTGGGCCTACGTGGCCCGTGGGGCGGGTGAGAAACCGTCAGAGCCGCCGTCCGGGACCTAGGTCCGGTGCAGCAGCCGCGCAGATGCCGATGTAGTGACGCTAAAGCCGGCACGGTTCCTCCGTCCTGGTCCGATGCGGGCGTCAGAGGTGGTGCGGGTTGCCGGAGGGTACGGGCGCTGGGTCGCCGACGGCGTCCGGCATCCCCGCCGGGCCCCGCACCGGGGTCGCCGCCGGGCTCCCCGCCGGGCTGCACACCCAGGTGCTCCAGCAGCTGTCCGAGGCGGTCTACGTCGTGGACCGCGAGCGGCGCATCCAGTACTGGAACGATGCGGCCGAGGCGCTGACCGGCCGCACGGCCGCCGAGGCGGTCGGGCGCTGGTGCGGCGACGGTCTGCTCAACCACGTCGACGACGCCGGTGTCTCGATGTGCGGACCAGGGCGGTGCCCGCTCGCGCTCACCATGCTGGACGGCGAGCCGCGCGCGTGCCGCGTGCTGCTGCACCACCGCGACGGTCATCTGGTGCCGGTGCGGGTGCGCGCGACCGCGCTGCGCGACCTCGACGGCGAGGTGATCGGCGCCGTGGAGGTGTTCAGCGACGACTCCGAGCACCGTGCCGACCGGCAGCGGATCGACGAGCTGGACCAGACGGCGAGCCACGACGCGCTCACCGGGCTCGGCAACCGCCGGTACCTGGACCGCCGGTTGGAGGAGCGCCTGGCGGCGTGGCGCGAGGACCCGTCTGCCGCCTTCGGGGTGCTGCTGCTGGACCTCGACCGGTTCAAGCAGGTCAACGACGCGCTCGGGCACCTGGCCGGCGACGAGGTGCTGCGCGCCGTCGCCGTCAGCCTGCGGCTGGCTGCACCCGACGGGTGCGACCTGGCGCGTTTCGGTGGCGAGGAGTTCGTCGTCGTGGTGCCGTGCTCCGACGTGGGCGGCCTCGAGGCGGTGGGGGAGCAGCTGCGCGCCATGGTGGCGAGCATCCGGATGGAGCGGTTCGGCCGGGCCGAGCCCGTGACCGTCTCGGGCGGTGGCGCGCTGGTGCGCTCCGACGACGTGCCGCTGTCCCTGCTGGCGCGAGCGGACAGCATGCTGCTGCAGGCCAAGTGGCGCGGACGGGACCGCGTCGTCGTCCAGCCCTGACGCCTGGCCCGCGGCGCTTCCCGTCAGCCCCTTGTCAGCGCCACCCGAGCGCCGGTGCGACGTGCGTGAGGATCGACTCGATCACGTGCGCGTTGTAGTCGACGCCGAGCTGGTTGGGCACCGTCAGCAGCAGGGTGTCGGCGTCGGCGATCGCCTCGTCGCCGCGCAGCTGCTCGATCAGCACGTCCGGCTCGGCGGCGTAGCTGCGGCCGAAGATGGCCCGCGTGGTCGCGTCGATGTTGCCGATCTGGTCCTCGTCCTCCGACCCGTGCCCGAAGTAGGTCCGGTCCCGGTCGTCCACCAGGGCGAAGATGCTGCGGCTGACCGACACTCGCGGCTCCCGCTCGTGCCCGGCCGCCTTCCAGGCCTCGCGGAACAGCCGGATCTGGTCCGCCTGCTGCACGTGGAACGGCTGACCGCTCTCGTCGTTCTTCAGCGTGGAGCTCATCAGGTTCATGCCCTGCTCCGCGGCCCACTGCGCGGTGGCGTTGGACCCGGCGCCCCACCAGATCCGGTCCCGCAGACCGGGGGAGTACGGCTCGAGCCGCAGCAGCCCGGCCGGGTTGGGGAACATCGGCCGGGGGTTCGGCTGCGCGAAAGCGGCACCGGCCACCACCTGCAGGAAGGTCTCGGCGCGGGCGCGCGCCATGTCGGCGTCCGTGCTGCCCTCCGGCGGCTCGTAGCCGAAGTACCGGAACCCGTCGAGCACCTGCTCCGGTGACCCGCGGCTGATTCCGAGCTGCAGCCGACCGCCGGCGATCAGGTCGGCGGCCCCCGCGTCCTCCGCCATGTACATCGGGTTCTCGTACCGCATGTCGATCACCGCGGTGCCGATCTCGATGCGACCGGTGCGGGCGCCGACCGCGGCGAGCAGCGGGAACGGCGAGCCGAGCTGCCGGGCGAAGTGGTGCACCCGGAAGTAGGCGCCGTCGGCGCCCAGCTCCTCGGCGGCGACGGCCAGGTCGATCGACTGCAGCAGCGCGTCGGAGGCCGATCGGGTCTGCGAGGCGGGCGACGGGGTCCAGTGGCCGAAGGACAGGAAGCCGATGGTCTTCATGTCCGCCTCAACGCGTCTCAGGCCTCGATCTTCCGCCGCACCAGCTCGACGACGCGTCCGACGTTGACCGTCCAGCCGACGCCGAACACCTGCGGGCTGAGCAGGTGGTCGCCCTTCGGGTCCCAGATCCGCTCCTTGAACCGTGCGACGGTCGGCGGCCGGAAGTCGTAGGGCACGAAGCCGACGACCTCGCCGTGCCAGGTGCGCTGGTCGGCCGGGGTGCGCAGCTCCTTGACGACGGCCGCGGCGGCCAGTGCGAGGACGACGAGCCGGCCGATCGAGGGGCCGCGGTGGCCGTGCTCACGCTTGCTTCCCATGGTTGCTCCCTTGCGACGTCGGTGCTCCGATCCTCCTCCCGTCCGCCCAGGTGCGGGTGTGATCCGTGTCGCATCCTCGTCTCCGGCGGCGTGTCCGGTTCCCCGACGAGCGGCCGGCACGCCACCCTCGCCCCGCGACCGTCGCCCCGGGGTCGCACGGCCTGACGAGGGATCGATCACCCATGCTGAAGAAGTCGCGCTCCGCCAAGTCCGCCACCTGCACGCTCACGTTCGCGCTGCCGCTCGCGCAGCTCGACGGGTCGGTCAGCGTCGTCGGGACGTTCAACGACTGGACACCGGGTGTGCACGTGCTGCGCCGGCGCTCCAACGGCACCGCCAGCACCTCGGTCACAGTGCCGGCCGGGACCGACGTGCGGTTCCGCTACCTCGGGGAGCACGGCCGCTGGTTCGACGACGCGGACGCCGACCTGGTGACCGCCGACGGCGGTCTGGTCCGCGCCTGAGGAAACGCGCCTGGCGGGTTTATACAACGTCGACTTGTGTAAACTCCGTCGCATGACCTACGTGATCGGATCGCCGTGCGTGGACGTCAAGGACCGCGCCTGCGTGGACGAGTGCCCCGTCGACTGCATCTACGAGGGTGCTCGCACGCTGTACATCCACCCCGACGAGTGCGTGGACTGCGGCGCCTGCGAACCGGTGTGCCCCACCGAGGCGATCTACTACGAGGACGACCTGCCGGACGCGGAGCGGGCGTACCTGCAGGACAACGCGGCCTTCTTCGCCGACCCGCTGCCGGGCCGCTCGGCACCGCTCGGATCGCCGGGCGGGGCGGGAAAGCTCGGCGCGCTCGGCGTCGACACGCCGCTCGTCGCCGGCCTGCCGGTATCGGACACCGGCGCCTGAGGCCCGACGTGCCGGGCGACCAGCACGGGCGTGCGGACGCTGCGCCGGAGCCGGCCGACGGGCGGACGGACCGCTCGGGGCGGCGGCGGCAGGTGCTCGAGCGTCTGCGGGAGGCGGGCCGACCGCTCGGCAGCGCCGAGCTCGCCCGTGACCTGGGCGTGCACCCGAACACGGTGCGGTTCCACCTCGAGGCGCTGCTGGCGGCCGGCCTGGTGGAGCGGGTGGACGGCGAGCGAGGCGTGCCGGGCCGGCCGGCGCTGCTCTTCGCCGCGGCCCCCGGGATGGACCGCGCCGGACCGCGCCGGTACGGGCAGCTGGCACGTGCACTGGCGGGGGCGCTGGACGGTGTGCCGGACGCCGGGGAGCGGGCGCTCGAGGCGGGTCGGGCGTGGGGCCGCGAGGCGGCGGCCACGTCGGGGGAACCGGCAGAGGGACCGGGTGATCGACCGGTGGGCGCCCTGCTGACGCTGCTCGACGAGCTCGACTTCGACCCGGTCCTCCTCGACGGTGGCCCGGACCACAACCGGCGGGTCGGCCTGCGCCGCTGCCCGTTCCTCGAGGTGGCGACAGCCCAGACCTCCGTCGTCTGCCCCGTGCACCTGGGCCTCATGCAGGGTGCGGTGCAGGTGTGGGGCGGGGACGTCAGGGTCGACCGGCTGCACCCCTTCGCCGAGCCGGACCTGTGCGTCGCCCACCTGTCGGGCGTCGTGGCCGGCTGACCCGCGTACCGCGCCATCCCGGCGCACGATGGATCGGGGCCCGGACGACGGTGCCCCGGCCGAGGGTGCACCGGCGGCGGACCGGGCATCTGCACGAGGACGAAGGAGCTGCGATGGAGTCGACGAACCTCAGCACGCTGGCGGACGAGCTGCTCGCGGGAGCCCGGGCGGCCGACTCCGGGCGGGCGTCGCGGACCGTCCACGGTGGCACCGGCCATCCGCTGCGCCAGACGGTGCTCGCGCTGGTGGCCGGTCGGTCGCTCGCCGAGCACGACAGCCCCGGCGACGCCACGCTCCAGGTGGTGCGCGGCCGGATGCGGCTCGTCGTGGGTGACGAGTCCTGGGAGGGCGTCGCCGGAGAGCTGGTGACCATCCCGCCGACGCGGCACGGGCTGACCGCGCTCGAGGACTCCGTGGCGGTGCTGACCGTGGTGGCCGCGCTCTAGCCGACCGGGTGGGTGGTGCGGACCACCGCGACACCGCCGGCCGGCACCTTCACGGCACCGGCCACCGGCTCGCCGGACAGCAGCTCGGTGCCCTCGGCCGGCACGGCCACGGCCTCCTCGGTGTGGTTGACCGCGACGAGGTAGTCGGCGCGGTCGCCGTGGCGGACCACCACCTCGACGTCGTCCGGCAGCTCGGAGGCCGCAAGACCGGCGTCGGCGTAGGCGCGGTGCAGCACCGCGGCGAGGCCGTCACCGGTGAGGTGCGTGGACACGTACCAGCCTGCGCCGTCACCCCGGACGTGACGGGTGACCGCCGCGCCGCCCGCCGCGGGCCCGTCGACGTAGTGCGCCAGCACCTGCGCGCCGCGCAGCACCAGGTGGTCCGCCCACACGTCGGACACCACGTCGTCGGCGCCGTCGACCCACGCCAGCCGCACGCGCTCGCCGGTGCGCAACGGCAGGAACTCCTCGACGGTCACGCCCAGCGCGTCGACCAGCGGTGCCAGGTACCCACCGGGGTGCACGGCGTCGTGCTCGTCGACGATGCCGGAGAAGCACAGCACCACGAGCGTGCCTCCCGCCTCGACGTAGGTCGTCAGGTTGCGCGCGGCTACGTCGCTGAGCAGGTACGACGCCGGGGCGACCACCAACGGGTACGCCGAAAGGTCGGCCTCGGGGTGCGCGAAGTCCACCGTCAGGCCGTCGCGCCACAGCCGGTCGTATACGGCCCGGACGCGCTCCCGGTGGCCGAGGTCCACGCTCGGACGCCACTCCAGGTCCTGCGCCCAGAACGACTCCCAGTCCCACAGGATCGCGGCGTCGGCGCGGACCCGGGACCCGCGCACCTCGCCCAGCCGACCGACCGCAGCGCCCAGCTCGCACACCTCGCGCCACACCCGCGACGACGTGCCGGCGTGCGGAAGCATCGCCGAGTGGAACTTCTCGGCGCCCGAGCGCGAGGCGCGCCACTGGAAGAAGAGCACGGCGTCCGCACCGCGGCCCAGATGGGTCAGCGCGTTGCGCGCCATCTCGCCAGGGCGCTTCGCCACGTTGCGCGGCTGCCAGTTGACGGCCGAGGTGGAGTGCTCCATGAGGATCCACGGGCGGCCGCCGGCGACCGAGCGGGTCAGGTCCGCCGCCATCGCCAGGCCGACGTACCCGCGCGGGTCGGCTGCGTCGAGGTAGTGGTCGTCCGAGACCACGTCGACCTCGCGTGCCCACGCCCACAGGTCGGTGGAGGGGCAGGCCGTCGCCATGAAGTTGGTGGTCACCGGCCGGTCGGAGTGCGCCCGGATCGCGTCCCGCTCGGCGCGGAAGCACTCGCGCAGCGCGTGGTCGCTGAACCGGGCGAAGTCGAGGCGCTGGGCCGGGTTGACCACGCTGGGCGCGACCGACGGCACGCCGACGTGCTCCCACTCGCCGTACCGCTGGCCCCAGAACGCGGTACCCCAGGCTGCGTTCAGCGCGTCGAGGCTCCCGTACCGCTCGCGCAGCCACACCCGGAAGGCCGCCGCCGACGACTCCGAGTAGTCCTCGGACACCGGCGCGCCGTACTCGTTGTGCACGTGCCACAGCACCACCGCGGGGTGGCGGCCGTAGCGCTCGGCCAGGGCCGTGGTGATGCGGACGGCGGCCCGCCGGTACGCCGGTGAGCTGGGGCCGGCCATGCCGCGCGAGCCGAAGCCGAGCACCGTGCCGTCCCGGGTGACCACGCGCGCCTCGGGGTGGGCGGCGAAGAACCAGGCCGGGGGAGACGCGGTCGGCGTGCCGAGGTCGACGGCGATGCCGTGCGCGTGCAGCAGCTCGATCAGCCGGTCCAGCCAGCCGAGGTCCAGCTCGCCCTCCCGCGGTTCCAGCAGCGCCCAGGAGAAGATGCCGACGCTGACCAGGTTCACCCCCGCCTGAGCCATCAGCTCGACGTCCTCCTGCCACACCTCCTCGGGCCACTGCTCGGGGTTGTAGTCCCCGCCGTAGGCGATGCCGTCGGGCCCGAGCGGCCAGCGCGGCGTGGTGGGGCCGACGCCTCGCAGGCTGCCGGGACGCGAGGCGAGTGGCCCCGTGGGGTGGGAAGACATGACTCTCCGTCGAGCTCGTGGGATTAATCGGTGTGCACGATCACAGCCGTCCGCGGCACGCCGTGCCCCAGGAAACACCACGTAGCGAGCGGTTGACAAGCACCACGGGACTGCCCGTACTGTGAGCGTGCACAGGCACCAGCGCCGCACCGGCGCATCCGTCGCGCTGCCGCGACGGCCTTGACGAGGAGGTCACATGCGCCTGCACTCAGGCATCCGGATCGGCGCGGTCCTGGCCGCGTCCGCCCTGCTGATCACCGCCTGCTCCAGCGGCGGCGGCTCGGCGGGCTCCGCCGCGGGCTCGACGGGCGGTTCCACGGCCGCCGCCGGCAAGGTCGACCTGACGTTCTGGACGTGGGCACCGGGGATGGACGCCATCGTCGCCAAGTGGAACGCGGAGAACCCGAACATCCAGGTGACGGTGAACAAGCAGGACGGCGGCGACCCGGCCGTCACCAAGCTGCTCACCGCGATCAAGGCGGGCTCCGGCGCGCCGGACATCATGCAGACCGAGTACCAGAAGATCCCGACGCTGGTCTCGTCGGACGCGCTCGCGGACATCTCCGGCGACCTGCCGAAGGACCTCAAGAGCCACTACTCGGACGGCACCTGGCAGGCGGTCACCCTCGGCGGCGACCAGGTGTACGGCGTGCCGCAGGACTCCGGGCCGATGGAGTTGTACTACCGGACGGACATCTTCCAGCAGTACGGCCTGACCGTCCCCAAGACCTGGGACGAGTACGCGCAGGTCGCCGCCAAGCTGCACGCCGCCGACCCGACCAAGTACCTCGGCACGTTCTCCGCGACGGACGCCGGCTGGTTCACCGGCCTGGCGCAGCAGGCCGGTGCCTCCTGGTGGGGCGTGGACGGCACCGCGTGGTCGGTGGACATCGACTCCGCCGCCACGCAGAAGGTCGCCAAGTACTGGGGCGACCTGGTGGAGAAGGGCGTGATCGACAACAAGCCGATGTACACCCCGGAGTGGAACGCCGCGCTGAACGACGGCACGCAGGCCGGCTGGGTGTCGGCGATCTGGGCACCCGGCGTGCTGCAGGGCAACGCGGCCGACACCAAGGGCAAGTGGGCCATGGCGCCGCTGCCGCAGTGGAACGCGGGTGACGACGCCACGGGCAACTGGGGCGGGTCCGCCTCCTCGGTCACGTCGCAGTCCAAGCACAAGGCGGAGGCCGCCAAGTTCATCGCGTGGATGAACTCGAGCCAGGAGGGCGTGGACATCCTCGCCAAGTCCGGCGGGCTCTACCCGGCCGACCTGCCCGGCCAGTCGGAGGCGTTGTCCGCGCCGCCGGCCTTCTTCCCGCAGCAGACGGACTTCTACAAGACCGCTGCGGACATCGCGAAGTCGGTCAAGCCGTTCACGTACGGGCCGAACGTCAACGTGGCGTTCTCCTCGTACAACGACGCGTTCGGCAAGGCGACGCAGGCGAAGTCGTCCGCGGCGTTCGTCGCCGCGGTCAAGACGATGCAGGACGCGACCGTCGCCGACCTGAAGAACGGTGGCTTCACCGTCAAGCAGTGACCCTGGTCCTGTGGCCGCCCGGCACCTGAGCCGGGCGGCCACAGGCGTCCGGTCCCTCGCGGCCCCGTCGTCGGCCGCTCGTCGTCGTCCGGCTCGTCGTCCCCCTGGAGTGACCCGTGAACCGTGCCACCGTCGCCACGCCCAACCGTGGCGTGCGCCGCCACACCGGGCTGAGGGCCTACGGCTACCTCGCCCCGGCCGCCGTGCTGTTCACCCTCTTCCTGGCGCTGCCGATCGTGTACGCGCTCTACCTGAGCTTCCGCACCGTCAAGGTGAAGGGGCTCGGCCTGGGACGGGGTGCGCGCACGGAGGTGTGGGCCGGCCTGAGCAACTACCGGCACGCGCTGCTCGGCGACCCCGACTTCCTGGGCTCGGTGGGCCGGGTGGCCCTGTACGGCCTGGTGCTGGTACCGACGATGCTGGGGCTCGCGCTGCTGTTCGCCCTTCTGCTGGACGCCCGGGGCGCCCGTGCCAAGGGGTTCTCCCGGGTGTCGATCTTCCTGCCGTACGCCGTCCCGGCGGTGATCGCCTCGCTGCTGTGGGGCTTCCTCTACCTGCCGCGCGTCAGCCCGTTCCTGTTCGTCGCCGGCCGGCTCGGCTGGCCGCAGCCCGACGTGCTGTCGCAGCAGTGGGTGACGTTCGCGATCGCCAACATCGGCCTGTGGGGCGGTGTCGGCTTCAACATGATCGTGATCTACACGGCACTGAAGGCGATCCCGAGCGAGCTGTACGAGGCGGCCCGGCTGGACGGCGCCTCCGAGGCGGCGATCGCCTGGCGGATCAAGGTGCCGGTGGTGGCGCCGTCGCTCATCCTCACGTTCCTGTTCTCGATGATCGCGACGCTGCAGGTGTTCGCCGAGCCGATGACGCTGCGGCCGCTGACCAACACGATCTCCTCCACGTGGAGCCCGCTGATGAAGGTGTACCGGGACGCCTTCACCCGCAACGACATCTACTCGGCCGCCGCCACGTCCGTCGTGATCGCCCTGGCCACCTTCGTCCTCTCGTTCGGCTTCCTGCGGCTGGTGCAGCGCCGAGCCTTCAGCCAGGAGAACAGCTGACATGGCCACCGTCCTGAGCGGCCCGCAAATCGCCCCCTCCCGCACCGACGCGCCCCGCCGTGGCCCGCGCTCGTCGGCGCGCCGACCCAACCGCATCGGCACCGTGGTGCTGCTGATCGGTGCGCTCTACTGCCTGATGCCCGTGGTGTGGGTGCTCATGGCTTCCACCAAGAGTGCCAACGAGCTGTTCTCCACGCTCACGTTCGTGCCGTCCACGCACCTGTGGGACAACATCCGCCAGCTGTCCGCCTACCGCGGGGGCCTGTACTGGCGGTGGATGGCCAACACCGCCCTGTACGCCGGCGTCGGCGCACTGGCCTCCACCCTCGTCTCGGCGATGGCGGGGTACGGGTTGGCGAAGTTCGTGTTCCCCGGCAAGAAGGCCGTGTTCAACGTCATCCTGGCGGGCGTCCTCGTGCCCGGCGTGGTGCTGGCGATCCCGCAGTACCTGCTGCTGGCCAAGGTGGGGCTGACCAACACCTACTGGTCGGTGCTGCTGCCCAGCACGATCAGCCCGTACGGCATCTACCTGGCCCGGATCTACGCGGCGGCGTCGGTACCCGACGACGTGATCGAGGCGGCCCGGACGGACGGTGCCCGCGAGTGGCGGGTGTTCGGCTCGATCTCGGTGCCGATGATGACGCCCGGCCTGGTCACCGTGTTCCTGTTCCAGTTCGTCGCCATCTGGAACAACTTCATGCTGCCCTACATCATGCTCGGCAACGACCGGCTGTTCCCCATCACGGTGGGCCTGTCCGGCCTGCTGAACCAGGGCGCGTCGCAGCCGGCGATGTACACGTCCGTGATCACGGGCGCGCTGCTGTCGATCCTGCCGCTGGGCGCCCTGTTCCTCACCCTGCAGCGGTACTGGCAGGTGGACCTGGCGGCCGGTGCGGTGAAGGCCTGATGGGCCGCAGGCGACCCCTAGAGTTCGGACCGATGGAGTCGACAGGGGGCGCGCGCAGGCGGCCGACGATCGTGGACGTCGCGGCCGCGGCCGGCGTGTCCCGCGGCACGGTCTCGCGGGTGCTCAACGGCGGCCACTGGGTGTCGCCGGAGGCGGCCGCGGCCGTCGAGCGGGCCATCAAGGAGACCGGCTTCCAGGCCAACCAGTACGCGCGCAGCCTGGTGACCGGCCGGGCGAACTCGGTCGCGTTCCTGCTGACCGAGCCGCAGCACCTGCTGTTCGAGGACCCCAACTTCTCGATCCTGCTGCGGGGTGCCGCGCAGGCGCTCGCGGCCAAGGGGATGCCGCTGCTGCTGATGGTGGCCGGCACCAGGGACGAGCAGCAGCAGGTGCTGCGCTACGTCGGCGCGGGCCACGTCGACGGCGTGCTGCTGATCTCCACGCACGCCGGCAACCCGGTGGTCGACGCGCTGGTCGCGCAGAAGGTGCCGACCATCGCGTGCGGCGTGCCGCTCGGGCACGAGGGTGCGGTGGGGTACGTGGCGGCCGACGACCTGGGCGGGGGACGGCTGATGACGCGGCACCTGCGGGAACGCGGGCGCCGGACGATCGCCATGATCACCGGCCCGCTGGACACGCCCGGTGGCCGGATGCGGCTGGACGGGTACCGCGCCGAGCTGGGCGACGACTACGACGAGTCGCTCGTGGAGAACGGCGACTACACGCGCGAGAGCGGTGTCGCGGCGATGCGGGCGCTGCTCGAGCGGCGGCCGGACCTCGACGCCGTGTTCGTCGGCTCCGACCTGATGGCGGCGGGGGCGATGCAGGCGCTGCGCGAGGCGGGGCGCTCGGTGCCGGAGGACGTGGCAGTGGGCGGGTTCGACGACTCCGGCCTGGCCGAGACGCTCGACCCGCCGCTGACGACGATGCGGCAGCCGTTCGCGCGGATCAGCCAGGAGATGGTGCGGCTGCTGCTCGAGGTGGTGGACGGCGAGACGCCGGCGGCGATCACGCTGCCGACGTCGCTGGTGGTGCGATCGAGCACCTGACGGTCGGGTGCCGACGGCGTGTGCCGACGGCCTGCCAGGGCGGTCAGGCGGGGGAGAGCTCGCCCACGGGGACGGCACCGGTCAGCGTGTTGCCCGGTCCCGGCAGCGGGCACGCCCAGGCCTCGTCGTAGGCGCACGACGGGGGATAGGCGAAGTTCAGGTCGACGACGAGCGCGTCGGGCGTCCCACCCAGGTCGGCACCCTTGACGGTGTCGAGCACGTAGCGCCCGCCGCCGTACGTCTGCCGGCCGCTGGTGGCGTCCTTCAGCGGGACGAAGACGCCGCCGCCGTACATCGCGACCCACCACACGTCCAGCCCGCCCAGTCCGGGCAGCTCCACCCGTCCGACGCGTTCGAGCGGCACCACGCCGTCGGTGCCGGTGCGCACCTCGCGACGCTGCGGCGGTACCGACCGGTCCACGGCGACGACGAAGCGGAAGCGGCCGTCGTACGGGGCCACCGGCGGGCCGTCGTAGGCCGCCCGTTCCGCGACCGGCACGGGCGACGCGGGGTGCGTGCGCAGCAGCCGCTCCCGGCCGGCGACCCAGCGGCGGTGCGCCTCGGCGACGTCCTGCTCGGCGCGCACCGCGCGGTACAGGTCGGCCACCTGATGGCGCCAGTCCAGGACGTCCCACCGCGACTCGCTCACCGCGCGAGCGTATGTCGGCCCGGGGTGCGGTGACCTGCGTCCGGGCGGGCGCCGTGCGCGGCACGGTACCGTGGTGGGTCGTTCCCGGCGCCGGTCCCCTCGTGCGGGCCCGTCGGTGACAGCCTCCCGACGGCCCTGCCCGGCTCGTCGGTCGCCCGTCTTGCCCGCCCCACCGAAGGACGTCCCCGTGACCGCAGCACTGGCCCTGTTCGACCTGGACGACACGCTCGCACCCTCCAAGAGCAAGGTCGGCGACGAGGTGATCGACATGATCGTCGCCCTCACCAAGGTGGTGCAGGTCGGCGTCATCTCCGGCGGCCGGTTCGAGCAGTTCGACGCCCAGCTGCTCTCGTCGATCCACGACGACGCGGCGCTGGGTCAGATCCACGTGCTGCCGACCTGCGGCACGCGCTACCTGGTGCACCAGGGCGGCGAGTGGGCCGAGGTGTACTCCGAGCCGCTGACCGCGGACGAGGCGGACCGCGCGACGGCCGCCCTCGAGGAGGGTGCCAAGGCGCTCGGCCTGTGGGAGGAGAGCACCTGGGGCGACCGCATCGAGTTGCGCGGCAGCCAGGTGACGTTCTCGGCGCTCGGCCAGGCGGCTCCGGTGGACGCCAAGGCGGCGTGGGACCGGGACGGTCGCAAGAAGGAGTCCCTGCGGGCCTACGTGGCGGAGAAGCTGCCGGACCTCGAGGTGCGCTCGGGCGGGTCCACCTCTGTCGACATCACCCGCAAGGGCATCGACAAGGCGTACGGCGTCAACCGCCTGCTCGACCGCCTCGGCCTGCGCCCCGAGCAGGCGGTGTTCTTCGGTGACCGGCTCGACGAGGGCGGCAACGACTACCCGGTGATCGCCACGGGCGTGCCCTGCATCGCGGTGACGGGATGGGAGGACACCCCGGCCAAGGTCCGCGCGGCCATCCCCGAGGCGTTCGCGGCCGACCTGGCCCGCTGAGCGGCCATCGGCGGACCCGCTCGTGCGGTGCGGCTACTTCGAGGCGGGGGTCTGCAGGTCCTGCACCCTGCTGGAGCAGCCGTACGACGAGCAGGTACGGGCCAAGCAGGACGCGTGCGTCCGGGCGCTCGGCGACCCTGACGGGCTGGTGTGGCTGCCGCCGGTGACGGGACCGGAGCAGCGGTTCCGCAACAAGGCGAAGCTCGTGGTGGGCGGCACGGTCGACGCCCCGACGCTCGGGATCCTCGACGGTGCGGGTCGCGGCGTCGACCTGCACGAGTGCGGTCTGTACGAGCCGGCGATCAGCGACGTGCTGGGGCCGTTGGCCCGGTGGATCACGGCCGCCAGCCTGGTGCCGTACGACGTGCCGTCGCGGGTGGGCGAGTTGAAGCACGTGCTGCTCACGGCGTCACCGGACGGTGAGCTGATGCTGAGGCTGGTGCTGCGGTCCACCGAGGCCCTGGCCCGGATCCGCAAGCACCTGCCGGCGCTGCAGCAGGCACTGCCCGCGCTGACGGTGGCCTCCGTCAACGTGCAGCCCGCGCACGCCGCCGTGCTGGAGGGTGAGCGGGAGGTCCCGCTCACCGAGCAGCAGACGTTGCGGATGCGGGTCAACGACGTCGACCTGCACCTGCGGCCGCGCAGCTTCTTCCAGACGAACACCGCCGTGGCGGCCGCGCTCTACCGGCAGGCTGCCGCGTGGATCGACGAGGTGGCGCCGGCCACGGTGTGGGACCTGTACTGCGGCGTCGGCGGGTTCGCCCTGCACGCCGCCGGGCCGGGTCGCGAGGTGACCGGCGTGGAGGTCAGCGTCGAGGCGGTGGCCAGCGCCGAGGCGAGTGCCGCGGAGCTGGGTCTCGACGGCGTGCGGTTCCTCGCCGGTGACGCCACCGCGTTCGCGCAGACGGCCGGCGCGGCCCCGGACCTGGTGGTGGTGAACCCGCCTCGCCGGGGGCTGGGTGCGGAGCTGGCCGGCTGGCTGGAGCGGTCGTCGTCCCGGTGGGTGCTCTACTCGAGCTGCAACCCGGTGTCCCTGGCTCGGGACCTGTCCGCCATGCCGTCGCTGCGGCCGCGGCGTGCTCGGCTGCTCGACATGTTCCCGCAGACCACGCACGCCGAGGTGTTGGTGCTGCTCGGGCGCGAGGGCTGACCGGACCACGGGGGCAGGGCCCTCAGCGCCGCGGGGTGGCGCCGGGCTGCCGCGGCTCGCGCGGCCTTCGGACCCTCGCCGGTTCGGGCCGCCAGAGACCGGCCGCGAGCAGGGCCCGGGTCCGGCGGGACAGGTTGGCGTGCACCGTCCGGTACGAGTCCACCAGGAGCTCCTCGAGCAGCTGGTCGGGCACCGCGTCGTCGTCCAGCCGTGCCGTCAGCCAGTGCCGGTGGTCCATGTGCCAGCCGGGCAGCAAGGTGGGGAACTCACGGCGCAGCGCGGCGCCGTCCTCCGGGTCGACCTTGACGTTGAGCCGGTAGGGCGCCGTCGCCCCCACCAGGGCGAACATCCGGCCGGCGACCTTGTACACCGCGGTGGTCGCGTCGAACGGATGCGTCAGCTCGGCCCACTCCAGCCCCATGGCGACGGCGTGCAGCCGTGCCCGGCGAACGTGCGGATCCGCGTGACCTACCACGAGGCGAAACGTACGCGGCCCCGCCGACACGGTGGAGCCCTGGGGTGCGGCCACCCGCCCGCCAGCACGGCCGCGCCGGGTGCGGGCCGCCCGCCGTAACTGGACCCCACCGCGCACGGTAGGACGGGGCTGTGCGCACAGCGGGGACGGCAGCAGGTGGCCTGGTCGCGGGCCTCTGGGTGGTCAGCAGAGGCACCGGTCGGCCGCTGGTGCTGCTGCACGGCAACGGCGAGGACCACCACGTGTTCGACCGGATGGTGCCGCTGCTGGCGCCCGGACGGAGGCTGGTCGGCATCGACTCGCGCGGCCACGGCAGGTCCCCGCGCGGCGACGGACCGCTGACGATCGCCTCGATGGCCGACGACGTCGCCGCCGTGCTCGACGAGCTGGACCTGGATCGAGCCGACGTGCTCGGGTACTCCGACGGCGGCAACGTGGCGCTGGAGGTCGCGGTGCGCCACCCGGCACGGCTGCGCCGCCTGGTGGTCTGCGGGGCGAACCTCGACCCGTCGGGCCTGCGGCCGGGTGTGCTGCGCGCGATGGTGGCCGCGCGTCGGGCGCTCGAGAGGTCAGCACGTCTCTGGTCGGGGGCGGCGCGGCGCATCGAGCTGCTGGACCTGATGGTCGACGACCCGCACCTGACGACCGCGCAGCTGGCCGGCGTCGAGCTGCCCGTGCTGGTGGTCGTGGGCGAGCGGGACGTGGTGCTGCCCGCGCACAGCCGGTCGATCGCCCGGTCGCTGCCGGCCGGACGGCTCGCCGTGGTGGCCGGCGTCGGCCACGCCGTGCCGCAGCAGCGGCCGGGGACGTTGGCGCAGCTGGTCAACGGGTTCCTGGCCGCGCCGTGAGTGGTACGGCCGGTGCCGGTCAGGGTGGTGGCGCGGGCTGACGGCCGCACGTCCGGGCCACGGGGCGGTTGTCGGAGGTGCGGCGTAACGTCCCGGACAGGAGGTGGGTCATGGACGTGTCGACACTGCTCACGGAGCTCTTCAGCAGGATCCCGGAGGTGCTGCACCGCGCGGCCGGTGGACTGGACGCCGAGGGTCTCGCGTTCCGTCCGGACGCCGAGGCCAACTCGATCGCGTGGCTGGTGTGGCACGCGGCGCGCGTGCAGGACGCCCAGCTCGCGGACGTCGCCGGCCTCGAGCAGGTGTGGACGTCCGAGGGCTGGGTCCAGACGCTCGGTCTGCCGCTGGACGCGGGAGACACCGGCTACGGGCACACCTCGGCACAGGTCGCCCAGGTCGTGGCCCCCGCCGAGGACCTGCTCGGCTACGTCGACGCCGTCGCGGCGTTCGCGGCCGACTACGTCGGCGGCCTGAACCACACGGAGCTGGACCGGGTGGTGGACCGGCGCTGGCAGCCGCCGGTGACGCTCGGCGTACGCCTGGTCAGCATCGTGGTGGACGCCACCGAGCACGCCGGGCAGGCCGCCTACCTACGGGGGCTGGTGGACCGCTCTCGCGGCTGAGCAGGGTCAGGCAGGGACCGACGGGTCCTCGAGGACGGACAGCACGTTGCCCGCGGGGTCGGTGAACCACGCGATCGGCGGGCCGGCCGGCCCCCGGACGACGCCGGCCTCGTCGGTCGCCTCTGCCATCGACGGGTAGCGCTCGAACACCACTCCGCGCTCGGCCAGGGCGGCGACGGTGCCGTCGATGTCCCGCACCGGGAAGTTCAGCACCGTGAACGACGCCGGGGTGTGGTCGGCGCCCTTCGGGTAGACCAGCACGCTGGCGCCCGTCCCGAGCCGCAGCGTCAGCATGCCGTTGTCCACACCGACCGTCAGGCCGAGCACGTCGCGGTAGAACGCGGCCGCCTTCTCGACGTCGTCGACGGAGAAGCCGCTGAACGCGGGTGACTGACCGAGCATGGTGACCTCCGGAGCTGGGACGGCGGGACGGTGCCGCACCACGACCGGCGCGGACGTCCCCTCATCAACAGACCGGCCGGCGGTGTCGGGCTCATCGCACCGGCCGCCTCGATCTTCAGCCCTCGAGCAGGCCGCCGCCCACCCAGGCGCGGATCGCCGCGACGTCGCCCTTGCTCAGGTCCATCCGGGCGCCCCGGCACAGGCCGATCACGTTGTCCGCCCACGCCTGCGCCAGCTTCTCGGCCGGGTGGGCCGTGGTCAGCTCGAGACCGGTGTAGAGGATGCCGGAGATAACCGTGTTCACCGTCGCGCGGCCCACCTGGGCTCCCGCCTTCTGGCAGGCGTCCCGGACGCGTCGGGACGTCTCGGCACGCTCGAACGGGTGGGCGGCGATGTCCGTCGCGAGGCTCTCCAGCAGCTTCCGGTAGCCCGAGGCGGGCAGGCCCGGGGTGTCCGTCACGGCGATCACCTGGCGGGTCAGGGCGCTCGGGTCGGTGTCCGCGACCACGCCCGGCAGGTCCGCCTCGTCGAACCGCTGCGGGTCCCACACGTACCCCGGCGGCCGGCTGGTCATGCCGAGCTCCGGCAGCACGCGGCCCAGCCACGCCGCGAAGCTGCCGGCGCCGCCCCAGCCGGAGCCCGGCAGCGCGGGGTCGGCCTGCTGCGCTGCCTGTGCCACGGCGCCCAGCGGCACCGGACGGTCCGCGGTGCGGACCCGGTGCAGCACGGCACGGCGGGCCGCGGGCGACGGGTGCGTCTGCGTGACCGGCGCCGTGGCGGCCGGCGCTGCGGCAGCGGCCGGCGTGCCGGTGGTCGCCGAGCCGGTCGTCGTGCGCCCCACGGCCCGTCCCGCTGTCTTCTCCTCGGCACCCGGGCGCTGCTCGGCTGCGGTGGGCTCCGGCGTGACGGGCTCCGGAGTGGTGGTGGGCGGCTCGTCGGAGAGGGACGTGGTGGTGGTGACCAGCTCGGCCAGCGCATCGGCCGTGATCACGTTGTCGGCGACGGCTCGGTACGCGCTGGCGGCGGGGCTCGCGGTGATGATGGTGACCATCCGGTCCGCGGCGCGGCAACGCAGGGCCAGCGGCGTGAAGTCCGCATCGGCCGAGACGATGACGAACTCCTCGTACCGGGTCGGCGCCGCGAGCGCGTCGACCGCGTCGAGCACCAGGTTGATGTCCGCGCTCGACTTGCCCTGCTGGGTCAGCGACGGGCAGTCGACCACCTGGAAGCCGGCGCGCGTGAAGTTGGGCCGGTAGACCGAGAACACCGACGGGTTCAGGTAGCACGCACGGATCAGGAACCGCCGGCTGAACTCGCCCTGCGAGTCGCTCCCGGTCTCCAGCTCGGCCAGCCAGTGCCCGGGGTCGGTGGCGAAGGCCTCGGCCGCGGCGGGGTCGAGGCGGCGCAGCCCGATGTAGACGTTGTCGAAGTCCACGAACAGGGCGCACCGCACGCGGCGGCCACCGTCCGTGCGGGCGAGGGTGTCGGTGCTCACCGGGCCATCTTCCCCGGTGCGGGGCGCAGCAGGGTGCCGTGACGGCCCGCGTCACGGCGGCGGAGGCTGCCCGCCATGCAAGACGGGACGTTGCCGCCCCGTCGTCCAGGCGGCCGACCGGCGCCGTCTGCACCACTATGGAGACGTGATCGCACAGCACGTCGTGGTGCACGGGCAGGTGCAGGGCGTCGGGTTCCGCTGGTGGGCGGCGCGCGAGGCAGCTCGGATCGGGGTGACCGGCTGGGTGCGCAACCGCGCGGACGGAGCGGTCGAGGCGCTGGTGGAGGGCGAGCCCGAGCCGGTGCAGACGATGGTCGACGAGCTGGCGAGCGGCCCGCGGCACGCCGCGGTCAGCGCGGTGGACGTCGAGGACGCCACGCCCACCGGGTCCACGCGCTTCGTCGTCGAGCCGTAGCGACCGCCTCGTCGTCGAGCCCTGTTCAGGGCGCCGGACGTAGCATGCGGACCCGTGGCCACCCCCGACTTCGTCCTCGCCCTGCGTGCCAAGGTGGACCACGACCTGCTGTGGCTCTCGGGCGTGACCGCCGTGGTGCTCGACGCCTCCGGAGACCGTGTGCTGCTGGTGCGGCGCTCCGACGACGGTCGCTGGACCCCCGTGACCGGCATCATCGACCCCGGTGAGCAGCCGGCCGCGGCCGCCGCCCGGGAGGTGCTCGAGGAGGCCGGCGTGGTCGCCGTGCCGGAACGGCTGGCCCGGGTGCGTGCGCTGCCGCCCATGACGTACTCGAACGGGGACCGGTCGCAGTACCTCGACCTGACCTTCCGCTTCCGGCACGTCAGCGGCGACCCGTTCCCGGCCGACGGTGAGAACACCGAGGCGGCCTGGTTCGAGCTCGGCGCGCTGCCGGCGCTGGACGCGGAGATGCACGGCCGGCTGACGGTCGCGCTCGGGGACGGTCCGACGCTGTTCGACTGACGGCACCGGGCCCGACGGCGCGGCACCCGCTCGTCAGGACGAGACGTCGGCCGTGGTGAAACGGCTCCACGCGAGCGCGCCGAACACCGCCACCCAGGCGGCCTGCACGCCGACGCCGGTCCAGAGCACGTGGGAGTCGGGCGCGATCCGCAGGAACTCGGCGAAGTCGAGCCAGTGGTGGGTCAGCAGGTACGGGTGGATGCGCGCCAGGGCCGGCAGCGTGTCGAGCACGGCGCTGACCACCGCGGTCACCACGGTGGCGGCCATCGCGCCGATCGGGACCTCGGTCAGCGTGGAGAAGAACAGCCCGACGGCGACCAGCCCCGTCATGGACATCCCGACGTACAGCACGATGCCCGCCACCCGCAGCACCGAGTTGCCGATGGGCACCGACCCGCCGGAGATCAACGCGATGTCGTGCACGCCGAAGAGCGTGGCGCCGACGATCAGACCGACGACGGCGATCGCCAGCACCGCCGCGGCCACGAACGCCAGGGCGCCGAGCGCCTTGACGGTCAGCAGCCGGGCTCGGGCGACCGGCACCACGAGCAGGTAGCGCAGGGTGCCGGCGTTGGCCTCGCCCGCCAGCGAGTCGCCCGAGGCGATACCGACGGTCAGCGGCAGCAGGAAGGGCAGGCAGAGGAACAGAGCGGCGACGACGAGGAAGAGGCCGTTCTGGGACACCCGGCCGATGAAGCCCGGGCCCTCGCCCGCCGTCGAGGTGTCCTGCGTGAACCAGATCATCAGGCCGATCAGCAGCGGCACCAGGGCCAGCCCGGCCAGCAGCACCTGGTTGCGGCGACGGCCGAACACCAGCCGCAGCTCGCTGCGGACCAGCCGGCCGGTGGCGCCCCGCTGCGGCGACGCAGGGTCGAGCGGTTCGCCGGTCGGCCCCGGACCGGGCGCGACCAGGGACTCAGCGTGCGACATCGAAACCCTCCCCGGTCAGCTCGACGAACACCTGCTCGAGGCTCGGTCTGCGCACGTCCAGCCCCAGCAGGGGGACGTCGGCGCTGACGAGCGCGGCGGAGACCCGGTCGGGCGGGACCTCGCCCAGCAGACCCTCGACGCGGTCGCCGGTCACCGACACGTCCGAGAGGCCGAGGCCGGTCAGCACCCGCGCGGCGGCGGGGGCGTCCGTGGCTGTGGTGGTCACCGTCGCACGCGTGGTCCGCGCGTCCGTCAGCTCCGAACGGGCGCCAGCGAGGACCAACCGGCCGCGGCTCATGATGCCCACGTGCGTGCACACCTGCTCGATCTCGGCGAGCAGGTGCGAGCTGACCAGCACCGTCGTGCCGGCCGCGGACAGCTCCCGGACCAGGTGCCGCACCTCGCGGGTGCCCTGGGGATCGAGGCCGTTGGTCGGCTCGTCGAGCAGCAGCAGCTCGCGCGGACGCAGCATCGCCGCCGCCAGCCCCAGCCGCTGCTTCATGCCGAGCGAGTACTGGCGGTACTTCTTGGACCCGGCCGCAGTCAGGCCCACGCGGTCCAGCGCCGCGTCGATGCGGTCCGTGGCGGTGCGCGGGTCGGCAGTCGCGTCGACCGCCTCGAGCCGGTGCAGGTTCGCCCGCCCGGACAGGTACGGCTGGAAGGCAGGACCCTCGACGAGCGCGCCGACGCGGGGCAGCACCGCGGCAGCCGCGTCCGGCATCGCCTCGCCGAGCAGCCAGGCCTGGCCGCTCGTCGGGCGCACCAGGCCCAGCAGCATGCGGATGGTCGTCGTCTTGCCCGAGCCGTTGGGGCCGAGGAAGCCGAACACCGCACCGCGCGGGACCTCCAGGTCCAGGTGGTCGACGGCCACCTGACCGGACCGGAAGCGCTTGGTCAGCCCGCTGGTGCGGATGGCGGGCGCTCCGCCGGCGGTCGAGCCGGCGGCAGGACGGATCGCGGTGTCGGCGGTGGCCGTCCCGGCGGCGGACGTGCCGGTACCCGGCGCCGCAGCGCCGGGTACCGAGGAACCCTCAGGTGGGGTGCCGGGAGCCGAGCCCCGGACCCCGGTCGGCAGCCCGGTCATCCGGCGAGCTGCTGCAGCGTGGCACCGGGCACGGCGCCGGCCAGCACCCGGCCGTCGTCCAGGATCAGCACCGACACCAGCGCGGAGGAGAGCAGCCGGCCGCCGGGGACCGCCTTGGTCAGGCCGTCGTACAGCGTGCTGGCGCTCAGGCCCGACCCGGACTTCGACGGGCCGGTGCCGTCGCCGCCCATGAACTGGCTCACCACGTCCTGACCCTGGGCGGTCGGCGGGTGCGGCAGGTCGCGGGCGGCTGCCGCTGCGGCCGCGGCGTTCCCGGACAGCAGCGCCGAGACGTTCACGCCGCGCACCTCGACCACGCTGGCCCAGCCGGTCCCGGTGACGGTCACGTTCTGCGGCAGGGCGCCCGCGGTGGGCGACGGCGTGGGCTTGGTGGCGTCGGTGTGCTGCGGCAGGGTGACGGTCTTCTCGGTCACCTTGGCGCCGGGCGGGGCGGAGAACGACAGCACCGCGTCGGACGGCTTCGCGAACGAGACGTCGGTGAAGCCGACCTCGAGCGCGGGCGCCTTCGCGTTGTCGGTGCTCCACACCTGCACCCGCAGCGGCGTGTAGGTGGCCGCGTCGACCGTCACGACGATGTGCGCCACGAGCGTGCCGCTCGTCTTCGGCGTCACCACCAGCTGGTACGCACCGCGGCCGGCCACGGTCGTCTGGCTGTCCAGCGTGACCGTCGAGTACTGCTGCGCCTGGCTGAGCGCCTGGTCGGCGGCCTGGGACGGCGTCGGCAGCTCGGAGGCGCCGGGGACCGGCGTCTGCGCGCGCTTCTGCTGCTCGGCCTTGAGCTTCGCGGCATCGGTGGCCGACAGCGTGTAGTGGGTGACGGCGTCCTGCTTGGAGGAGTAGGTCCACGCCTGCGTCGTGTCGTGCACCACCGAGTACTCCGAGGTCGCACCCAGCAGCGACACGCGCGAGCGGCCGGCGCCGTCCGTCCACATCCGCAGCGTCGAGCTGCCGGAGAGGAGGTTGATCGGGTCCGCCGGGCTGACCGTGCCGCTGACGGCACCGAGCGAGGAGATGTCCGGCAGCCCGAGGCGCGCCGTGTACACCACCGTGCCGGACATCGGCACGGGCTTGGCCTCGAGCACCTGGGTCACCAGCTGCTGGGCCGTGATGTCGGGGAGGCCGGCCGAACCGGCGTCCGCGAGCAGCGGCGCCGCGGCGAACCCTGCGACCACCACCGCACCGACCGCGACGGGTACCGCCCACCGCGCTCGTGCGGACAGGCCGCGGCGTGGGGGACGCGGAGCGTCCGAGGGGACGGTCGTCACATCGCTCGTCATGGCACCAGGGTGCACCCCCGCCTCTGAGGGCCTGCTGAGAGCCGTCGCGGCGCCGGTCCGCGCCGTCGCGGCGCACCGTCCCACGGCGATGGGATGCTGACCGCGTGCGCGTGCTGGTGGTGGACGACGAGCGCGGCCTGGTCCGTGCGCTGCAGCGGGGGCTGACGGCGGAGGGGTTCGCGGTCGACGTCGCCTACGACGGCGAGCAGGGGCTGGAGCTGGCGACCGACCGCGACTACGACGCCATCGTGCTGGACATCATGCTGCCGCGCCGGCACGGCTACGACGTGGTGCGCGAGCTGCGGGCGCGGGACGTGTGGACGCCGGTGCTGCTGCTGTCCGCCAAGGACGGTGAGCACGACGTGGCCGACGGCCTCGACGTCGGCGCGGACGACTACCTGACCAAGCCGTTCTCCTTCGTCGTGCTCGTCGCCCGGATCCGCGCGCTGCTGCGCCGGCCCGTCGCCGAGCGTCCGGCGGTGCTGCGCGTCGGCGACCTGGAGCTCGACCCGGCCACGCGCTCGCTGACCCGCGGCGGCGAGCCGGTCGCCCTGACCGTGCGCGAGCTTGCGCTACTGGAGTACCTGATGCGGCACGCGGACCGGGTGGTCGGCAAGGTCGAGCTGCGCGACCACGTCTGGGACGCCCCCGGCGAGGACCTGAACGTGGTCGAGGTGTACGTCGGCTACCTGCGCCGCAAGCTCGGCCGCGACGCGGTGCTCACGGTCCGCGGTGCCGGGTACCGGATGGCGGGATGACCACGGAGCGGCGCGGCGGCGGACGGCGCTGGTTGGGCCTGTCGCTGCGGCTGCGGCTGACCGTGCTGACGGCGGCGGCCGTCGCGGTGGCGCTGGTCGCCGGCGCCTTCGCGCTGACGGCGGTGCTGTCGCGCAGCCGGCTGGCGGCGCTGGACGGGCTGCTGCGGGACCGGGTCGGTGTGGTGACCGGCCTGGTGGAGAGCGACACATTGCCCGCCACGCTGCCGACCGTCGAGGCGGGCGAGGTCGCCCAGCTGCTGGACGCGCAGGGCGGCGTGCTCGCGTCCTCGCCGAACGCCAGCCGGACGCTGCCGGTGCTGCCCGCCGGGCCGTTGTCGGCCCTCCGCTCGAGCGCCGGCACCAGCGTGCTGGTGCTCAGCACCGCCGACGACGCGTACAGCAGACCGGGCCGCGTGGCGGTGCACGCCGTGACGTACCGGGGGTCGCCGGCGACGGTGGTGGTCAGCCTGCCGCTCGGCGAGGTGCAGGGCCTGCTCGGCGCCCTGCGGGTGGCCCTGCTGATCGTCGTCCCGCTGCTGACCGTGCTGGTGGCGCTGGCGCTGTGGCTGGCCGTCGGCCGGGCGCTGCACCCGGTCGAGCAGCTGCGCCGGGGAGCGGCGCAGGTCGCCGCGGCGGGTGGTGGTGGCGGGCTGCCCGTGCCGGCGGCGGACGACGAGCTCGCCGCGCTGGCGCGCACCCTCAACGAGATGCTCGAGCGGCTGGACCGGGCGGCGTCGCGGCAGCGGACGTTCGTCGCCGACGCCGCGCACGAGCTGCGGTCGCCCCTCGCGGCGTTGCGGGCGACGGTCGACGTCGCACGGTCGCACCCCGGCACGTGGACCGTGGCGGAGCTCGCGGCCGAGCTGGAGCCGGAGGCGCTGCGGATGCAGGCGTTGGTGGACGACCTGCTGCTGCTCGCCCGGGTCGGCGCGCGCCCTGCTCATCCGGTCCCGGTGGACCTGCGGGCCGTGGCGGACGGCCTCGCCGCGACCGCGGCTCGGGTGCCGGTCGAGGTGATCGGCAGCGGGAACGCCGTCGCGGACGGGGAACGGGTCACCCGCGTGCTGCGCAACCTGGTGGACAACGCCACCCGACACGCGGGGACCCGGGTGCGGGTGGTGATCGACCAGCGGGCCGACGCCTGTCGGGTGGTGGTGGAGGACGACGGCCGCGGCGTGCCGGTGGCGGACCGGGAGCGGGTGTTCGAGCGCTTCGTGCGGCTCGACGAGGCACGCGAGCGGGAGGCAGGCGGTGCGGGGCTCGGGCTGGCGATCGCGCGCGAGCTGGCGCGCGAGCAGGGCGGTGACGTGACGCTGGCCGGCAGCCCGCTGGGTGGCCTGGCGGCGGTGGTGCGGCTGCCGTCGGCGCCGTCGGAGGGCCCGGACCGCCCCGGGGTGTGAGCGGCGCCCGGGGGTGCGTCAGCCGTGACCTCGGGCCGGGAGGAGAATGGGGCCGATGTCCAGCCCCGCCCGCGCTCAGCAGAACGCGATGGGTGGGTTCCTCTCCCGGTCGGCCGTCGCCGGGGTGTTCGGCCCGGCGCTCGCGTTCGAGGTGGGCATCGGCGCGGTGACGCCGATGGTGGCGGTGTCGGCCTCGCAGCTGGGCGCCTCGCTCGCCGTCGCCGGTCTGCTGGCGGCGTTCCTCGGCATCGGCCAGATCCTCGCCGACGTGCCGGCCGGTGCCCTCGCGGCGCGATGGGGCGACCGGCGGGCCATGCTGGCCGCCGCCGTGCTCGCCATCGTGGCGCTGGTGGGGTGCGCCACCGCGCACAGCCTGCTGGTGCTCGGCACGGCGGTGCTGGTCACCGGCGGTGCCAATGCCGTGTTCCTCCTGGCCAGGCAGGCGTACCTCACCGAGATCACACCACCGCTGTACCGAGCCCGGGCACTGTCCACGCTGGGTGGCGTCGGCCGGATGGGGGTGTTCCTGGGGCCGTTCCTCGGTGCCGGCGTGGTGCACCTGGCCGGGACGCCCGGCGCCTACTGGCTCGCGGTCGGCGTCACGGTGGTCACCTTCGTGATCGTCGCCGCCGTCCCCGACGTCGCCGCCGAGGCGACCGCCGCCCGGCGTGAGGCGCCCCGCGTGCCGCTGGTGCATGTGCTGCGGGAGAACGGGAGCGTGTTCGCCACCCTGGGCGTCGCCGTGCTGCTCGTCGGGGCGACGCGAGGGGCGCGGCAGGTGGTGCTGCCGCTGTGGGGCGAGCACCTCGGCCTGGCGCCGGCCACCACCAGCCTGGTCTACGGCGTCTCGGGCGCGCTCGACATGCTGGTGTTCTACCCCGCAGGGAAGGTGATGGACCGCCGGGGGCGGCTGTGGGTGGCCGTGCCGTCGATGGTGCTGCTGGGGCTGTCGATCGCGGCGCTGCCCCTGTCGCGGTCCGTCGGCACGCTGTCCGTCGTCGCGATGGTGATGGGGCTGGCCAACGGGGTCGGGTCCGGCCTGCTGATGACGTTGGGTGCGGACGTGGCCCCCGCGGCGGTCCGCTCGCAGTTCCTCGGCGTGTGGCGGCTGTTCCAGGACGCCGGGCTCGCGGCCGGACCGCTGGTCGTGTCCGCCGGGGCCGCGCTCGGCAGCCTGGCGGCCGGCGTGCTCGCCGTGGCCGGGGTCGGGGGAGTGGCGGCCGCCGTGCTGGCGGTCACCGTGCCGCGGTGGTCCGTGCACGCCAACGCGCGGACGCGGCGGGCCGCCGGCCTCCGGCCGGACGGGACAGCGCCCGGGGCCGGCTGACCGGCGTCCGAGGCGGGCCGGTCAGCTCTCCTCGGCGGCGACCGCGGGGCTCGGGACGCCCTCCGGCACGGCCGGCACGGGGTCGTCGGACGGTCGGCGCACCAGCCAGGCCGCGGGGATGGCCAGCAGCGACACCAGGGCTCCGACCAGGAAGGCGGCCTGCACGGCGCCCGCGGTCGCCGCTGCACCGTCGGCGCCCTGCTCGGCCAGCCGACCCGCCTGTGCGGTGAGCACCGTGACGAAGAGCGCGGTGCCGGCGGCCCCGGCCACCTGCTGCACGGTGCCGACCATCGCGCTGCCGTGCGAGTACCGGTGCCCCGGGAGCGAGCCGAGGGCGGACGTGAACAGCGGAGTGAACATCGCGGCCAGGCCGGCCGACAGCGTCACGTGCGCCGCGAGCAGCAGCCCGGGGGAGCTGTGCTGGTCGAGCGTCGTCATGCCCCACAGCGCCGCGCTCAGCAGCACCGCTCCGGGCACCAGCAGCGGCCTGGGCCCGAACCGGTCGTAGGCGCGGCCGACCGCGGGGGCGAGCAGGCCCATCAGCAGCCCGCCGGGAAGCAGCAGCAGGCCGGTGGACAGGGTGGTCAGGTGCAGCACCTGCTGCGCGTAGATCGGCACCATGATGATGGTCCCGAACATGGCCATCATCACCACGGCCATCAGTGCGACGCTCACCGTGAACGTGCGGGAGCCGAACACCCGCAGGTCCAGCAGAGCGTCGTCCGCCCGCTGCAGCCACAGCTGCCGGGCGACGAAGAGCGACAGGGCCGTCAGCCCCACCGCCAGGCTCAGCCAGGCCGTCACCGGCACGACACCGGTCGCGCTGCCGAGCGTCGACAGCCCGTACACGATCCCGCCGAACGCGAACGCCGACAGCACCACCGAGCCGACGTCCACCCGTGCCGAGCGGGTCTCGCCGATGTTGGGCACCCGTGCCGCGCCGAGGGCCAGGGCACCGAGCGCGATCGGCAGCACGAGCCCGAACATCCAGCGCCACTGCAGCACGGACAGGATCAGGCCGGAGATGGTGGGCCCGATCGCCGGGGCGACGGAGATCACCACCGAGATGTTGCCCATCGTCCGGCCCCGGGAGGCGGGCGGGGTCACGGTCATCACGGTGGTCATCAGCAGGGGCAGCATCACGGCGGTCCCGGTCGCCTGGACCACGCGGCCCGCGAGCAGCACGGGGAAGCCGGGAGCGAGCGTGCACACGGCCGTGCCCAGGCTGAACAGGCCCATCGCGGTGAGGAAGGCGGCCCGCGTCGTGATCCGCTGCAGGACGAAGCCCGTCACGGGGATCACCACGGCCATGGTGAGCATGAACGCGGTGCTCAACCACTGCGCCGTCGCGGGCGTGACCGACAGGTCCGTCATCAGGCGGGGCAGCGCGACGCCCATGATCGTCTCGTTGAGGATCACCACGAACGTGGAGACCAGGAGCAGCACGACGGCGAGCCGGTCGCGCGGCGCCATCCGTTCCGGGGCGGCTGCCGGGAGCGGCCCCTCGGAGAGGGGCGAGCCGGGTTCGAGCAGCTCGGGGCTGGGCCGGTCGGTCACGGGACTCTCCAGGCGAGGTCGGGCCCAGCGTGGGGCGGTCAGGCCAGGGCGCAAGGCGGTCGGGACTGCGACGTACGGCTCAGCCCCGCGGGGACCCCGCGCAACGGCCGCCGTCCAGTCTGTGTGCGCAACCTCTCACCCGTCACTGACATTCCTCGCGGCGCCCGGTCCGCGACGGCTGCGCGGGCGGCGGCCGGCCCTCAGTGCGCCCGGCCCTCAGTGCGCCCAGCGCGCCCTGCGTCCGAACAGCCCTCGCTGTGCCGCGGACTCCGCCGCTGTCCCGGCAGACACCGCGGCCGGCACGGCACCAGAGGCAGTCGTCTCGTCGTCGGCCGCCACCTCGTGGACGACCGGCAGCGGCTCGGCGACCGCGACGCCGGCGAGCGCGTTCCGCACCGCCTCGAGAGCGCGTTCGGCCTGCTGTGCACGGTGCACGGCCCGCTGCTCACCGGAACGCGCCTCGGCCAGCTCGGACTCGTACTCGGCCGTCGCGTCGGCCAGCTCGGCGGCGTGGGCCGCCCGCGCGTCGGCCAGCTCGTCCTCCAGCTCGGAGATCCGGCCGGTCAGGCGCACCAGGTCTGCGTCGTGCTCCGCCTGGCGCGCCCGCAGCTCGGCGTCGCGGGCCGCGACCTGCTCCGCCAGCTCGTCCGCCTGAGCGCCCCGTGCCACCACGACCGCGACGGCGGCCGTCACCCCGGACTCCTCGAGGGCGGCCCGCATCACCTCCACGCGGGTGTCGCGCTCGGTGTCGCGCAGGTCCTCCCAGGGCTCCTTGCGCAGGCCCGAGTAGCGAGCGCGCTCGATCGCCGATGCCATGCCGTCGGGGCTGAGGGTGTCCATTGCCCGAGCATCGGCCCGTGCAGGCGTCCGTGGCGATGGGCGACCGGATGAATGTGCGGGTGATCCGGACCGGCCGACCCGTTCGGACCAACGGGTCGGCCGGTCCGGATCAGATGAACAGCGTGGTGCCCGAGTCGTGCGCCTCGCCGAGGAAGGTGGCGACCCCGCCGAGCTCGACGCCGTCGATCAGGTCCTCTCGGGCGATGCCCAGCAGGTCCATCGTCATCGTGCAGGCGATCAGCCGCGCCCCGCCCTTCTGCGCGGCGGAGATCAGCTCCGGCAGCGACGGGACCTCCTTGTCCTTCATCACCTTCTTGATCATCGCGGTGCCGGCGCCCGCCAGGTTCATCTGGGACAGCGTGAGCTTGTCCGCACCCTGCGGCATCATCGCCCCGAACATCCGGTCCGTCACGCTGCGGTCGCGGGCGGGAGCGTCGGTGCGGCGCAGCGAGTTCAGCCCCCAGAACGTGAAGAACATCGACACCTCCTCGCCCATCGCGAGCGCGCCGTTGGCGATGATGAACGCGGCGAGCACCTTGTCGAGGTCCCCGGAGAAGACGACGAAGGAGTTCTTCGCCGCCTGGGGCGCCACGACAGCCGGGGCGCTCAGCGCAGCTGCGGGGGCGGGGGCCGGCGCACCGCCCTTGCGGAACCGGGCGACGTACCCGGGGCCGGACGGGGTCAGCGTGACCAGCTCGTGCCCGTTGCGACGTGCCCACGCCGGGCCGTCGTTCGCGAAGCCGGGGTCGGAGACGGTGACCACGACCTCGTCGCCGGCGCCCAGGCCCCGCATCGTCTCGGCGAGCTTCATGATCGGGCCCGGGCACGCCAGCCCGGAGCAGTCGAGGTCCACGCTCACCCCGGTGACCACGGGCTGGGCGGCCAGGCGGCGCACCTGCTCGGCGATCTCCGGCGGGTCGGCGTAGGCGATCACCGGGGCCGGCGGCTCGTCGGACTCGGGCATGAGCTCGCGCCACGCCCGGAAGGTCGCGGTCCCGCCGGACAGCACGGACACGTCGGTGAACCCGCGCTGCACCAGCGCGCGGTGCGCCAGGTAGCTGCGGAAGCCGACCGCGCAGTAGAGCCGGACCGGCACCGAGCGGTCCCAGTCGGCGCACCGCTCGCGCAGCACCGCCAGCGGCACGTTCTCCGCGCCGGGCAGGTGCCAGATCGCGTACTCCTCCGGGGTGCGGACGTCGACCAGCCGCGCGTCCCGCGTCGCGTTCTCCCAGTCCTGGGCGTACCAGAGGGAGATGTCGCCCCGGAGCACGTTGGACGCGACGAACCCGGCCATGTTCACCGGGTCCTTGGCGGACCCGAACGGCGGGGCGTAGGCGAGCTCGAGCTCCTCGAGGTCGTACACCGTCTGCTCGGCGCGCAGCGCGGCGGCGAGCACGTCCAGCCGCTTGTCCACACCGTCGAACCCGGCCGCCTGGGCGCCGAGGATCCGGCCGGTCGCCGGGGAGAACAGCACCTTCAGGCTCATCATCGCGGTGCCCGGGTAGTAGCCCGCGTGGCCGGAGGGGTGCACGTGCACCGCCCGGTAGGGCACCTTCGCGGCCACCAGCTGCCGCTCGGTGGCGCCGGTGCCGCCCGCCACCATGTCGAACACCTTCACCACCGAGGTGCCCTGCGTGGAGCGGTAGACGGTGTCGCGCCCGCAGATGTTCTCGGCCGCCACGCGCGCCTGCCGGTTCGCGGGGCCGGCCAGCGGCGCCAGCGCGGTGCCGGGCAGCACGGTGTGCGGCGTCTCGACGGCGTCCCCGGCGGCCCAGATCGCGGGGTCCGAGGTGCGCATGTGCTCGTCGACGGCGATGCCGCCGTGCGGACCGAGGGCCAGCCCGGCCTCGACGGCCAGACCGGTGGCGGGGCGCACGCCGGCCGCGAGGATCACCAGGTCGGCGGCGAGCAGCTCGCCGTTGCTCAGCTCGACGTTGACGCCGCCGTCGGTGCGCGGGGTGAAGGCCGCGGCGCCCGTGGACAGGTGCAGGGTGACGCCGCGCGAGCGCAGGTGCTGCTCGACCGGCACGGACATCTCGTGGTCCAGCGGCGGCAGGATCTGGTCGGCCAGCTCGACGACGTGCACACGGGCGCCCCGGTGCTGGAAGTTCTCGGCCATCTCCAGGCCGATGTAGCCGGCGCCGATCACCACGGCCCGGGCGGGCTCGCGCTCGCCCTTCGCGGCGGCTGCGACCAGCGCGTCGAGGCGCGCCTTGATCCTGTCCATGTCGCCCAGCCGGCGCAGCACGTGCACGGCCTCGTGGTCGATGCCCGGCAGCGGCGGACGCACCGGGTTGGCGCCGGGGCAGAGGGCGAGCGCGTCGTAGCTCTCGGTGTACTCGCGGCCGGAGTCGACCTCGCGCACCGTGACCGTGCGTGCGGCGCGGTCGATCGACAGCACCTCCGAGCCGATGCGCACGTCGATGTCGAGCGACTCGCGCAGGCTCTCGGGCGTCTGCAGCAGCAGGCGTCCGCGGTCGGCGATCACCTGGCCGATGTGGTACGGGAGCCCGCAGTTGGCGAACGAGACGTGGTGGCCGCGCTCGAGCACCACGATCTCGGCGAACTCGTCGAGGCGCCGGGCGCGTGCTGCGACCGACGCTCCAGCTGCCACTCCACCGACGACGACGATCTTCACGAGCTGTCTCCTCACATACCCCTGGTGGTATGCAGAGACGCTATGCGACCGATCATGGGATGAACTGGGACCTGGGTCCGGGGCTCGTCCCGGCCCGGCTGCGGCGCCGACCGGGTCAGGCGAGGGAGAGGAAGAGCTGCTCGAGGCGGTCCGCGGCGACGTCGTCGGGGCCCTGCGGGTCGCGCAGGCAGCTGCGCAGGTTGGCCGCGACCAGCGCGAAGCCCGCTCGTTCGATCGCGCGGGAGACCGCGGCGAGCTGCGTGACGACGTCCTGGCAGTCGCGGCCGTCGTCGAGCATGCGGATCACCCCGGCCAGCTGCCCGTGCGCCCGCCGCAGGCGCGCGGACACCTTCGCCACGGCCACCGGGTCCGGTGCCGCGGGGGCGGGGTCGACGGCCACCGCAGAGGCAGAGGCGTCCGCGGTGACCGTCGGGGCTGCGTCCGACGACGCCGTCGCAGCCGGTCGGCGGGGCCTGTCAGGCCCGGGCATGGCTCGCCTCGTGCTCGGCGATCTGCCGGCGCACGTCGTCCATGTCGAGATCCTTGACCCCGGTGATCACGCGCTCGAGGTCCGCTGCCCGCAGCGCACCCGGCTGGGAGAACACCAGCACGCCCTCCCGGAACGCCATGAGCGTCGGGATCGACGTGATGCCGGCCTGCGCGGCGAGCTCCTGCTCCGCCTCCGTGTCCACCTTGGCGAACACGACGTCGGGGTGGGTCGTCGAGGCCTGCTCGAAGACGGGCGCGAACATGCGGCACGGCGCGCACCAGTCGGCCCAGAAGTCGACCAGCACGATGTCGTTGTCGCGGACGGTGTCGGCGAACGTCTCCGCGCCGACGGCGATGGTGCTCATGTCAGTCCTTGTCGGGTCGTCAGCGGTCGGCGGTCAGCGGCAGGTGCACTGCTGCTCGGCCGGCACGTTCGCCATCACCAGGTCGACGTGCTGGCCGCAGCCGGTCCAGGTGACCTTGCCACAACGGGAGCAACGGATGGGGCTGCACATGGGGTGTCTCCTCGAGTTCTCGGGACGGGTCCCGCGGCAGGGGCCGGGGACGGGTGGGTGGCACCAGCAGGTGCCGGGCCGCGCGGTGTGCCGCGCGGAGCTGGGGGTGGAGGGTCAGCGGCGGACGGCGCCACCGGCCGCCTGCCAGGCGCCGATGCCGCCGGACACGCTGGTGGCGTCGAAGCCGAGCTTGCGCAGCTGGTTGGCCGCGGTGCGCGAGCGCATGCCGCTGTGGCACATGACCACGACCTGGCGGTCGGCCTTCAGCCGCCGCGGCGCACCCGAGATCTGGCCGAGCGGGATGTGCACGGCCTGCGGCGCGTGCCCCGTCTTCCACTCGTGGCTCTCCCGGACGTCGACCAGGGCGGCGCCGTCACGGACCAGCTCGACCGCACGGTCGGCGCGGACGCTGGCCGGCAGCTTGCCGTCGTCGGAACGGCCGAGGCCGAACAGGCGCAGGAACGGGTTGGTGCTCATACGGTCGCGGGCTCCTTCGGCTGGGCGGGGACTGTGGTGGTACGCAGCTCCGGACGGGAGGCGAGCAGGCTGAGCCAGCCGCCGGACAGGTTCCGCGCGTCCATCCCGGCACCGATCAGCATGCGCGTGGCCAGGTACGAGCGCATCCCGCTCTGGCAGTGCACGCTGATCGGTCGGCCGGCGGCCGCGGCGCGGATCTTCTCGAGGTGGTCGCGCACCTGGATGTGCGGCACGTGCATCGCTCCCGGCAGGTGTCCGCGGCTGAACTCGCCGTGCGTGCGCACGTCGAGCACGAGCGTGTCGCGCCGCACCTCGTCCAGCTCGTCCGGGTGCCACTGCGGCGCGGTGCCGTCCAGCGCGTTCTGCGCGACGAAGCCGACCATGTTGACCGGGTCCTTCGCTGAGCCGAACGGCGGTGCGTAGGACAGCTCGAGCTCGGCGAGGTCGTCGGCCGTCATACCGGCGCGCAGGGCCGTGGCCAGCACGTCCATCCGCTTGTCGACGCCGGCGCGGCCGACGGCCTGGGCGCCGAGCAGGTGCCCGTCGGGGGCGAAGCTCGCGACGATGTGCACCTGCTGCGCGCCGGGGTAGTACCCGGCGTGGTGGCCGGGGTGCACCCGCACCACCTCGTGCTCGATGCCGGCGCGGTCCAGCACGCGCTGGCTCGCACCCGTCATCGCGGCGGTCAGCCGGAACACGCGCACGATCGCGGTGCCCAGCACGTCGGCCTGCGGGGTGGTGCGGTGGCCGAGCATCGAGTCGGCGGCGCGGCGGCCCTGCCGGTTGGCCGGGCCGGCCAGCGGCACGGGGCCCACGACGCCGGTGACGGCCTGGCGCACCTCGATCGCGTCCCCGACGGCCCAGATCCGCGGGTCGGACGTGTGGTGGTCGGCGTCGACGCGGATGGCGCCCGAGGGGCCGAGGTCCAGGCCGGCGTCCCGCGCGAGCGTGCTCTCGGGCCGCACGCCGACGTTCACCAGCACCAGGTCGGCGGGCAGCTCGGTGCCGTCCGAGAGGGTGACCAGGACGGAGCCGTCGAGCTCCTCGGAGACGCGGTTCGCCGAGACGCCGGTGTGCAGCCGCACGCCGTGGTGCACCAGCTCGTCGGAGACGAGGGTCGCGAGCTCGGCGTCGAGCGGGGGCAGCACGTGGTCCGCCAGCTCGACGACGTCGACGCTCAAGCCGCGCGTGACCAGGGCCTCGACGGCCTCCAGGCCGATGAAGCCGGCGCCGACGACGACCGCACGGGCCTCACCCTCGGGTCGCCTGACCAGGACCTCGTCGACGGTGCCGCGCAGGCGCTGCACGTCGTCGATGGTGCGCAGCGCGTGCACCGACGGGTGGTCGAGGCCGTCGATCGGCGGCCGGACGGCCACGGCGCCCGGCGCCAGCAGCAGCGCGTCGTACGGCAGGTCGTACTCGGTGGTCGACGTGACCACGTGGACGGTCTGCCGCTCACGGTCGATCGAGGTGGCCGTGCTGTCGGTCCGCACGTCGAGGTCGAGGGACTCGGCCAGCGACTGCGGCGTCTGCACCAGGAGGCTCTCCTCGCGGCCGATCTCGCCGGCCAGGTGGTACGGCAGGCCGCAGTTGGCGAAGGAGACGTAGGAGCCGCGCTCGAGGACGACGATGCTCGCGTGCTCGTCGAGACGGCGGGCGCGCGCGGCGGCGCTCATGCCGCCTGCGACGCCGCCGACGACGACGATGCGCGTGCCGGCTGACGGCGTGGACGATGAAGGACTCGCGCTGGGGGTCACGGGAAGGAAGATACCCCCGGGGGTATCGCGATCGCAACTTTCCGACCCGTCGTAGCGTGGTCGTCGACGCGGCTGCCCGGGCAGCCGAGGGCGCTGACGAGGGGGTATGCCGTGCACCGACGCCGTGCCGGGGGCGACGACCCGGTCCGTCGCGCGAGCCGCTACCGCGCGGAGCGCCTCGAGGCCGACGACGCAGCGACGGCGGAGGCCGACGGTGGACGTCCCGACGTGCCCGCGGCCCCCGCGGAGGAGACCGACGGTCCCGCCTGCCTGGACCCCGCCGGTCCGCCGCGCGCCGTCGGACGCATGGACCAGCGGGCCGGCTGGGTCGACGGGCTGGTCGACCAGGCGATCGCCCGTGGTGAGTTCGACCACCTGCCGCTCGCCGGCAAGCCGCTGCCGAACCTGACCCGGCACGACCCGGACTGGTGGCTCAAGGCCTACGTCGAGCGCGAGCACGTGTCCGGCGTGCTCCCGGAGGCGCTCCAGCTGCGCGCCGACGTCGAGCGCCTCAACGACCGGCTGGACGAGATGCGGTCCGAGTCCCGGGTCCGGGAGGTGCTGGCCGAGCTCAACCGCCGCATCGTCGAGGCGCGGCGCCAGCTGCTCGGCGGCCCGCCGGTCGTCACACCGCTGCGCGACGTGGAGGCCGAGGTTGCCGCCTGGCGGGCGCGGCGTGGCCGCGAGAAGGGTCGCTAGACGAGCGCGGCGATCCGCTGCAGCGCGCCGACCACCACCGCGGCCGAGCGGTCCGCCGCGTCGTCCACGTGCTGGTTGAACTCGTCGGCCGGTCCGCACAGGTCGGAGATGCCGCGCACGGAGACGAACGGCACGTCGTACAGGTGCGCGACGTGCGCGAGGGCCGCGGACTCCATGTCGGTCGACAGCGCGTGGGGGAAGGCGGTCCGCACCCGGTCGACGCCGGACGGGTCGACGAACGCGTCGCCGGACAGCATGGTCCCCGCGAGCACGCGCTGGCCCTCGGGGCGCACGGCGAGCATGGCCTCGACCAGCTGCGGGTCCGCGTCGAACACCGCCGGCATGCCCGGCACCTGGCCCAGCTCGTACCCGAAGGCGCGCGCGTCCGCGCCCGAGTAGACGTACGAGGTGCCGACGACGACGTCCCGCACGCGCACGTCGGCGCCCAGGCCGCCGGCGCTGCCGGCGCTGATCAGGGTCCGGGGCGCGGTGCTGGTGACCGCGACCGCCGCGGCGGCCGCGGCGTTGACCAGGCCGATGCCGCACACCACCAGCAGCACACCGTGCCCGCCGAGGGTCAGCACGCGGTGCACGGCCTGGCCGACGTGGGTGGGCGCGCCGACGAAGTCGGCACGGGCCAGGAAGGGCTCGGCCTCCTCCGCCATGGCGGTCACGACGACCGCGTCGACGGCGATCACGCGGTCACCTGGCTCCACGCGGCGCGCTGCGCGAGGAAGTCGCGGGCGGCCTGCTGCGCCCCCTCGAGGGTGTGGTGGGCGCCCCACCCGCACTGGACCTCGTTGGCGGCGGGGACCTCGGTGGCCGTGAGCACGTCCTCCAGCGTGGCCTGCACCAGGGCCAGCACGTCGTCGTACTCCCAGTCGCCCGCCAGGATCAGGTAGAAGCCCGTCTGGCACCCCATGGGGGAGAAGTCGACCACCTTGTCGGAGTGGTTCCGGGACTTCTCGGCGAACAGGTGCTCGATCGAGTGGACGGTGTCCATCTCCAGGTGGGCGCGGTTCGGCTGGGTGAACCGGACGTCGTACTTGACCAGCACGTCGCCGTGCGGGAGCACCTTCCGGTCGGCGAGGCGCACGTAGGGGGCGCTGACGGTGCGGTGGTCGAGGTTGAAGGACTCGACGTTCATCCGGGGCTGGCTCGTCTCCACGCGTCAAGTGTGCGGCAGTGCGCGCGACCGCCGCCGGGGCGGCCGCCATCCGGGCGGGCGACGCGCACGGTTCGCGGCGTGTTCATCGGCCGTTCACCACGCCGGAAGGCGGTCTCCGCCCGGGCGAGCGACAGTTCGGTACGGGACGTTCGTCCCAATCCGACACCCAAGGAGCAGCACGTGCACCGCATGCATCGGTTCACCGCCGTCGGGGCCGCGAGCCTCGCCGTCGCGGGCCTCGTGGTCGCCTCGGCCACGGCGTCGTCCGCGCACGACCAGCGGGACGACGCCCGTCGGGGCGCCACCGCCACGCCGATCAAGCACCTCGTGGTGATCTTCAACGAGAACGTCTCGTTCGACCACTACTTCGCCACGTACCCGAACGCCGCCAACACCGACGGAACGCGGTTCACCGCCGCCCACGGGACCCCGCGCGCCAACACGCTGCAGACGGCCGGTCTGCTCACCAGCAACCCGAACTCGGCGCTGCCGCAGCGGCTCAGCGCCGCGCAGGCGATGACGTGCGACCAGAACCACGGGTACAGCGCGGAGCAGAAGGCGGCCGACGGCGGCCGCAACGACCTGTACGTGCAGAACACCGACGTGGAGACCTGCACCCCCGGCCTGTTCACCGAGCCCGGCCTGGTCATGGACTACTACGACGGCAACACCGTCACGGGGCTGTGGAACTACGCGCAGCACTACGCGATGAGCGACAACTCGTACTCGACGACGTTCGGCCCGTCGACGCCCGGCGCGATCAACCTGGTCAGCGGCCAGACGCACGGCATCCACGCCGTCACCCCCACCGGGACGCCCACCAGCGACTCCTACGTCGTCGCCTCGCCGGACGCGAACGGCGTCGGCACGGTGATCAACGACCCGGACCCGTACTACGACGACTGCTCGAACAACAACGGCGCCAAGTCGTACAACCTCGCCGTGGCCACCGGCAAGAACGTCGGGGACCTGCTGAACGCCAAGGGCGTGACGTGGGGCTGGTTCCAGGGCGGCTTCCGTCCGACCACGGCCTACGCCGGCACCGGCACCAAGGCGGTCTGCGGCGCCACGAGCACCAACGTCGGCGGCGGCGTGGTGGCGGACTACAGCCCCCACCACAACCCCTTCTCCTACTACGCCTCGACGGCCAACCCGCACCACCTGGCACCGAGCTCCGTGGCCGCCGTCGGGCACACCGACCAGGCGAACCACAACTACGACATCAGCGACTTCGACGCCGCCCTGGCCGCGGGGAACCTGCCCGCCGTGAGCTTCCTCAAGGCGCCGGCCTACCAGGACGGGCACGCGGCGTACTCCGACCCGATCGACGAGCAGCACTTCCTGGTCAAGGAGATCAACGCGCTGCAGAAGTCGCCCGAGTGGTCCAGCACCGCCGTCGTCGTCGCCTACGACGACTCCGACGGCTGGTACGACCACCAGTCCGCCCTGATCACCAACGGGTCGAACGACCCGGCCAAGGACTCCGCCATCTGCACGACGGCGGCCACGACGGTCGGGGTCGCGGGCGGCTACCAGGACCGTTGCGGCCCCGGCACGCGCCAGCCCCTGCTGGTGATCTCGCCCTTCGCCAAGACCAACTACGTCGACCACACCCAGACGGACCAGTCGTCGATCCTGTCGTTCGTCGAGACCAACTGGCGCACCGGCCAGATCGGCGACTTCTCGGCCGACTCCCGGGCGGGCTCGCTGGACGGGCTGTTCAACTTCCACCGGCCCGTCGGTCGGCAGGTGCTGCTGAACAGCGACGGGTCCGTCGCCTCGGTGAAGGTCACCACGCCGCGGCACGACTGAGCGGCTGACCGCCTGCAGCACGGCCCGGCCCGGCCCGCGCACCTCACGGTCGCGGTGCCGGGCCGGCGCCGTGCCGGGGTCGAGCGTCAGCTGGTGGACAGCTCGACGAGCACCGCGGGCAGCCCGTCGAGCAGCTCGCGCGCCAGGTACCCGGTCAGCCCGACGCGGGCGGCCAGCCGGTCACCGGCGGACCCGTGCAGCCAGACCCCCCAGCACGCGGCCTGCGCCGGGTCGGCGCCGCCGGCCAGCAGACCGGCGATCGCCCCCGCCAGCACGTCGCCGCTGCCGGACGTGCCCAGACCGGACGCGCCCGTCCCGGAGCGCCACGCGCGGCCGTCGGGCGCCGCGAGCTGACCGCCGCACGCGACGACCGCCCCGTACCGGCGGGCAGCCTCCGCGGCCGCCTCCGCCGGGTCCGGCTCGTCGGCCTTCCCCGCCGTGCCGCCGCCCGGGAGCAGGAACTGCGCCTCGCGCAGGTTGGGCGTCAGCACGCTGCGGCCGCGAAGGAGCTCCCGGACGTCGTCGGGCAGGTCCCGCAGCACGCCGAGGGAGAACGCGTCCAGCACCAGCGGGACGTCCGGGCGAAGGGTGCCGACCAGGTGCTCCACCAGTCGTCGGGTCCCCACCGGCTCGTCGAACCCGGGACCGACCACCACGGCGTCGGCTCGCTCCAGCTGGCCGTCCAGCGCGTCGTTGGACCCGCTCACCGAGCCGTTGGCGTCCTCGGGCAGCCCGACGACGCCGGACTCGGGCACCGCGACCGCCAGCGGACCGGCCACGGACCCCGCGACCGCCAGCGTCAGCCGCCCCGCACCGACCCGCAGCGCCGCCAGCCCGGCCAGCAGCGCCGCGCCCGGGGTGGCTCGGGCACCGCCGACCACCAGCACGCTGCCGCGGGCGTCCTTGGTGCCGGTGCGGTCCGGCAGCGGCCACCCGCGCAGCAGCTCCGGGGTGATCGGCTCACTCGCCACGAGGGTCGGTCCCCGGGTGGCTGGTGACCGGCGCCTCGAGCACCTCGAGGTGGTCCACCACGTCGAACGCGTCGAGCTCCCAGGCGTCGTCGTGCCGGGTCAGCCGCGTCACCGACGCGTTCCGCACACCGTGCCGGCGCACCTGGTCCATCAGCTGCGCCTCGGTCAGCCCCTCGAGCACGTACCGCAGCAGCATCACCGTGGCGTCGTGCGTGACCACCAGGACCCGCCGCCCGTCCTCGGCGCGGTGCAGGTCGTCGAGCACCGAGCGCAGTCGTTGAGCGACGTCGGCCCACGACTCGCCGCCCGGCGGTCGGTAGTACATCTTGCCGAGCAGGTGCCGGCGGGCGTCCTCCTCGGGGAAGCGGCGCTGCACGCCGGCGCGGGTCAGCCGGTCGATGATGCCCAGCTCGCGGTCGCGCAGCCGCTCGTCGTAGCGCACCGGCACCGTCAGGCCGGACGCGTCGAGAGCGGTGGCGGCCGTCTGGGCGGCGCGCACGTACGGGGAGCACCACACGGACTGCGGTGCCCGGTCCGACGGGAGGGTGCCGAGCCAGGCGCCCAACGCCCGGGCCTGGTCCTCGCCCCGGACGGACAGCGGGGTGTCGGCGTCCCGGGTCTGGACCGCGATGGTCTCGGCCCCCGTCCGTTCGGCCTCGGCGGCGGCGACGTTGCCCACCGACTCGCCGTGCCGCACCAGCACCAGCTCGGTGGGACCGGTACCCCTCACCGGTCCTCGAGGGCCGGCAGGATCGCCGTGGGGATCGCGTACGCCAGCGCGAACGCCGCGATGGCGCCGCAGAACAGCCACGGCTGGGCCCCGCCGGAGACGCTGCCGGACAGCCCGAACAGCACGAACGCCAGCGCCAGCATCACGAACGCCAGCACCGTGCTGGCGGCACGGCCGGCGAGGCGGGCCTCGTGCGGCGGCTCGTCGTCGACGTAGAGCGGTTCCTCGTCGGACCGGTCCGCGTATCCGTAGCTCATCGGGTGCTCCCTCCGGTGGTGGTCCCTCGCAGTATCGCCACAGAAGGGGACCGGCTGCCCGCCGAGGGCTCCGGTCGGACAACCCGCCCGGACGGTCGATCGAGGACAGGATCGGCCGAGGGTGCGCCGTCAGACGAGCGCGCGCGCCCGCGGCGCGCGGGGCCCCCGCGCGGGCGGCCGGGTCCCGGCCACCTCGAGCAGCCGCACGGCGCGCAGCCGCTGCGGCCGGACCGGCGCCAGCAGCGCGAGCATCCCCGCGTCGTCCGTCCTGCGGCCGGCGAGCGACCAACCGACCAGGTTCGGCAGGTGCAGGTCCCCGATGCTGACGGCGTCGACGTCCCCGAGCGCGCGGGACGTCACCTCCGCCGCGGTCCAGGGCCCGATGCCCGGAACGGTGCGCAGCCGACGCGTCAGCTCCGCGCCGCCGAGGTCGGCGCCCAGCGCGTGGGCCGCCGTCGCCGCCCGCACGACGGTGCCGTGGCGCTGGGCGTCCACCCCGGCCCGTCGCCATTCCCAGACGGGCAGGTCCCGCCACACCGACGCCGCCGGCGCGACCATAAGCCCCTCCGGTGCCGGGCCGGGCGCGGGTGTCCCGTGCCGCCGGACCAGCACCCGCCACGACGCCTGGGCGTCCAGGCCCACCACCCGCTGCTCGAGCACGGCGGGCACCAGCTGCTCCCAGACCTGACCGGTGCGACCGATCCGGAGCCCGGGCAGCGTGCGGTGCGCGCGGTGCACCAGCGGGTGCAGGTGGGCGGGGAAGGTCGAGTCGTCATCGTCCGCGCCGAGCAGCGCCGGGACCCCGGCCACCACCCGCTCCGCGCCGGGACCCCACGCCGCGGCGTGCACGGCACCGGATCGCGCTTCGAGACGCAGCGTCGCCGGGCCGTCCGGCGTGCGTGTCGCCCACCACACCGCGCCGTCGCGGGTCCACCGCCACACGGGATCACCACCGCCGTGCCGTAGCGGCAGCAGGGTGTGCACCAGGTCGAGCGGCCGTGCCGGCCGGTAGACGTCCACCGCGACCGGCGCCGCGGCACCCGCGGCGTCGGTGGGCGAGGTCTGCGGCACAGGACCAGCATGACGGACGTGGACGTGCGCATCGGCATCTCCGGCTGGCGGTACCGGCCGTGGCGCGGCGTGTTCTACCCGCCCGGCCTGCCGCAGCGCCGGGAGCTGGAGTACGCCTCGCGACGGCTGCGCACGGTCGAGCTGAACGGTTCCTTCTACTCGTTGCAGCGGCCCGAGAGCTACCTCGCCTGGGCGGCCGCCGTGCCGGCCGACTTCCTGTTCGCCGTCAAGGGCGGCCGGTTCATCACCCACATGAAGCGGCTGCGGGACGTCGCCGCACCGCTCGCCAACTTCTTCGCCAGCGGACCGCTCGCGCTCGGCCCGCTGCTCGGCCCGGTGCTGTGGCAGCTGCCGGAGCGGCTCGGCTTCGAGCCGGAGGTCGTCGAGGCCTTCCTCGCCCGGCTCCCGCGCAGCACCGCGGAAGCGGCGGCGCTGGCCGAGCAGCACGACGAGCGGCTCGACGGCCGCGCGTGGACCACCACCGACCTGGACCGGCCGCTGCGGCACGCCCTCGAGGTGCGCCACCCGGGATTCGTCGACCCCCGGTTCACCGCGCTGGCCAGGGCGTACGGCGTGGCGGTGGTCGTCGCGGACACCGCCGGGAAGTGGCCCCTGCTCCTGGAGCCGACCGCGCCGCTCGTGTACGTCCGGCTGCACGGCGACACCGAGCTGTACGTCAGCGGCTACGACCCGCCGGCGCTGACCTTGTGGGCGGACCGCATCCGGGGGTGGGCGGACGAGGGGCACGACGTGGTCGTCTACTTCGACAACGACGTGAAGGTCCGAGCACCGTTCGACGCGATGGCGCTCGCGGACCTGCTCGGCGTCGGGCCGCCGGCCACGGACTGACCCCGCGTTCTTCGCGCTGCGGGCGGTCAGCGTCCGCGCAGCCGGTCGATCTCCCGCCGCTCCCGTTTGGTCGGCCGCCCGGCACCGCGGTCCCGCACCCCCAGAGCCGCGACGTGCTCCTTGGGCACCGGTGCGGGGGAGCGGTCGAGGTAGCACGTCACCGCCACCGCCGCGGACACGCGCTTGACGATCGTCCGCTCGACGATCACGACGCGGTCCCGCTCGGCACCCCGGACGTGCACCTCGTCGCCCGGCACCACGATCGTCGCGGGCTTGGCGCGCTCACCGTTGACCCGCACGTGCCCACCGCGGCACGCGGCGCCGGCCGCCGACCTCGTCGGGAACAGCCGCACGGCCCACGTCCACGCGTCGACCCGCGCGCGCACCTGCTCAGCCGGCATCGCCCCAGCGTGCCACGGGCCGGGCGGGAGCCAGCCCCGCCCGGCCCGTGCCGGTCACCCCGCGCGGGACGCTCAGTGCCGCAGCTCCAGGTACTTCTCGATCAGGCTCTTGGTCGACGGGTCCTGCGCGTCCAGCGCCGCCCGGTCGCCCTCGACGGCCGGGGCGATCTCCGTCGCGAGCTTCTTGCCCAGCTCGACGCCCCACTGGTCGAACGAGTCGATGCCCCACACGACGCCCTCGACGAAGGTGATGTGCTCGTACAGCGCGATCAGCTGGCCCAGCACCGACGGGGTCAGCGCCGGCGCCAGGATCGACGTCGTCGGCCGGTTCCCCGAGAACACCCGGGCCGGCACGATCGCCTCGTCCGTCCCCTCGGCACGGACCTCGTCGGGCGTCTTGCCGAAGGCCAGCGCCTTGGTCTGGGCGAAGTAGTTCGCCAGGAACAGCGCGTGCACGTCGGTGTCGCCGTCCTTCAGCGGATGGGCCGGGTTGGCCACCGCGATGAAGTCCGCCGGGATCAGCCGGGTGCCCTGGTGGATCAGCTGGTAGAAGGCGTGCTGGCCGTTGGTGCCGGGCTCGCCCCAGAACACCTCGCCGGTCTGCGTGGTGACGGGCGAGCCGTCCCAGCGCACCGACTTGCCGTTGGACTCCATCGTCAGCTGCTGCAGGTAGGCCGGGAACCGGGACAGGTACTGCGCGTAGGGCAGCACCGCGTGGGTGTGCGCGCCGAGGAAGTTGACGTACCAGACGTTGAGCAGACCCATCAGCACCGGCACGTTCTGCGCGAACGGGGTCCGCGCCACGTGCTCGTCCACCAGGTGGAAGCCGTGCAGCAGGTCGGTGAAGCCGTCCTCGCCGATCGCGATCGCCAGCGAGAGGCCGATCGCCGAGTCCATCGAGTAGCGGCCGCCGACCCAGTCCCAGAACCCGAACGCGTTGGCCGGGTCGATGCCGAACGCCGCGACCTTGTCCAGAGCCGTCGACACGGCGACGAAGTGCCTGGCCACCGCACCGGTGCGGGCCTCGTCCGTGTCCTCGATCCGGCCCTCCGCCACCAGCCGCTCCCAGAGCCAGGCGCGCGCCAGCCGGGCGTTGGTCAGCGTCTCCAGCGTGCCGAAGGTCTTGGAGGCGACGATGAACAGCGTGGTCGCCGGGTCGAGGTCCTTGACCTTCTCGGCCAGGTCCGTCGGGTCGATGTTGGAGACGAACCGCACGCTCAGCCCGTCCAGCACGTACGGCTTGAGCGCCTCGTACGCCATCGCCGGGCCCAGGTCGGACCCGCCGATGCCGATGTTGACGACCGTGCGCACCCGCTCGCCGGTCACGCCGGTCCAGGCGCCGGTGCGCACCTTGTCGGCGAACGCGTAGACCTTCGCCAGCACGTCCTGCACGTCCGCGTCGACGTCCTGCCCGTCGACGACGAGCCGCGGCGAGGCGCCCGCCGGGCGCCGCAGCGCCGTGTGCAGCACCGCCCGGTTCTCGGTCACGTTGATGTGGTCGCCGCGCAGCATCGCGCCGAACCGGTCCGCGACGCCCACCTGGTCCGCGAGCCGGGTCAGCAGCGCCAGCGTCTCGTCCGTGACCAGGTTCTTGGACAGGTCGACGGTCAGGTCGCCCAGCTCGAACGTCAGCCGACGTGCGCGCTGCGGGTCCTGCGCGAACCACGCCCGCAGGTCCGGGCGCAGCGTGCTCTCGTGGTCCGACAACGCCTGCCAGGCGTCGGTGGTGGTGGGGTCGATGGGTGACGAGGACACGGCTGCTCCCGGCAAGGACGTGGTGTGGACCGTCCCACCGTATTGCCTCCCGGTGACCGGGCGACCGGGACCGCCGGGGGACCGGGAGGCGGCCGCCGACCGTAGAGTGCCGACGTGCCCGACCGGCCCGACGTCCCCGCCGCGCGGCTGGTGTGCTGCGGGTTGACCACCCTGGACGTCGTCCAGGTGGTCGACGCGGTCCCGGGCCCGGACCAGAAGGTGGTCGCCCGGGACCTGCACGTGACGTTCGGGGGCCCGGCGGCGAACGCAGCGGCGACGGCGGTCGCGCTCGGCGTGCCCACCACCCTGGTCACGGCGCTGGGGGAGGGGCCGATCGCCGACCTGGTCCGCGCGGGGCTGCGCGCTGCCGGCGTGGACGTGGTGGACCTGCTCGCGGGCCAGTCCGCCGACCCGCCGGTGTCCACCGTGCTGGTGACGGCGGCGACCGGTCAGCGCGCCGTCGCGTCGACCAACGCGACGGGTCGGCCCGACGACCTCGGGCCGGCTGCGGGCGCCGCGCTCGACGTGCTGGCCGGTGCGACGGCCCTGCTGGTCGACGGGCACCACCTGTCGGCAGCCCGGGTCCTGGCGTCGGCGGCGCACGCGCGCAGCGTGCCGGTGCTGCTGGACGGCGGCAGCTGGAAGCCCGGGCTGGACGGCCTGCTCGTGTCGGTCGACGTCGCTGTGCTGTCCGGGGACTTCCGGCTGCCCGGGCGCGGCGACGACACCTCGGACGCGCTGCTGGACGACGTCGCGGCGCTCGGCCCGTCCGTGGTCGCCCGGTCGTCGGGGAGCGGCCCGGTTCGCGTCCGGGTGCCGGCGGGTCACGACGAGGTCGTCCCGCCGGCGTTGCCGCCGGACGACGTCGTCGACACCCTCGGCGCCGGTGACGTGCTGCACGGCGCGATCGGTGCCGGGCTCGCCCGGGGGCTCGACCCGGTCGCCGCGCTGCGCGAGGCGGTGCCGGTGGCCACGGAGTCCTGCCGCCACGCCGGTGCGCTCGGCTGGGTCCGCGCCGCCCGAGGGGTCTGACGCCTCTCCGGACCGGGAGGCGTGGGGCGGCTGCGGCCGCTCCCGACGGCTCCGACGTTTCACGCGCGTGACGCCCTGACCTGCGAAGACATCCCATGAGTCACGCAGGTGAACTGCTCGTCACGATGTGATCACGGTCACCCGGATCGCTTGACGTCGATTAGTAAGGAAGGTCTACTAACAAACGTGACGACGCAGGTGGGCGCCCGCCGGATCAGCCGGGCGCTCCGGCCCACGGGCAAAGTGCTCCCCGAGCACGCCCGTGCGCACAACCGCTCGCTGGTGCTCGGTCACCTGTTCCACTCGGGCCCGTCGTCGCGGGCGGACATCGCGCGCAGCACCGGTCTGACCCGGGTGACGGTGTCGGACCTGGTGGGGGACCTGATGGACGAGGGCCTGGTCGCCGAGCTCGGCGTCCGGGCGGCCGGCAAGGTGGGCAAGCCGGCGACGCTCGTCGGGATGCGCACCGAGGACTTCGTCGTCGTCGCCGTCGACCTCACCGACGACGCGCGGATGCTCGGCGCCGTCATGACGCTCACCGGCGACGTGGTCGCGCGCCGGGAGGTGCCGCTCGACGGCCGCCGCGGCGACGAGGCCGCGGACCTGCTGACCGACCTGTGCCGCGACCTGCTCGCCGCCGCGCCGGCGCCCGTGCTCGGCATCGGCATCGCGTCGCCCGGTGTGGTCGACGCCGACGGCGTGGTGGTCGAGGCCCCCAACCGGGGCTGGTACGGCGTCCCGCTCGCGGCGCGGCTCACGCAGGCGCTGGGCGTGCCGGTGCACGTGGCCAACGACGCGAACACCCGGGCGCTGGGGGAGTTCACCTACGGCGGTGCCGAGGGCGCGGCGATGGTGCTCACGGTCGGTCAGGGCGTCGGTGCCGGCCTGCTGGTGGACGGGGCGCTGGTGCGCGGCCGGCGCTGGGCCGCCGGTGAGATCGGCCACGTCACCGTGGTCGACGACGCCTCGACCGAGGAGGCCCTGCCGTGCGCCTGCGGGCGCCACGGCTGCCTGGAGACCGTGCTGAGCGCGCCGGCCCTGCGCCGCCGCGTCGCGGGTCTCGACCGAGAAGCTGCCGACGCCGCGCTGGCGTCGGTCGGACGGCTGCTGGGAGTGACCCTGGCACCCGTCGCGAGTGCGCTGAACCTCGCGGAGGTCCTGCTCTCCGGTCCGCCGGAGCTGCTGGACGGTCCTCTGCGGGAGGCGGCGCTCGCCACCGTGCGCGAGCGGACCATGCCCGTCATCGGGCAGGAGCTCGACATCCGGATGGCAACGCTGGACGAGGACGCCTCGCTGACGGGCGCGGCGGTCCTCGTCCTGTCGGGTCAGCTCGGGGTCACGTGACGACCCCGAGCCGACCGTCCAGCAGGTCGCAGCACCACCCGGCGTCGTCGTCGGACGAACGCCTCGCTCACAGGAGGAGCTCCAACGTGAAGATCCTACGTTTCGCGGCCGTCGGCCTCGCGGCGACGCTCGCGCTCGCGGCCTGCAGCTCCGGCAGCGGCTCGAGCAGCACGACGACGGCGGCCGGTGGCGGCACCCCCGCACCGGCGACGATCAAGCTGTGGCTGGCCGGTGCCGACACGCCCGACGAGCTGCGCACCTACCTCAAGACGGAGTTCGCCAAGCAGAACCCCGGCTCGACGCTGGTGATCGAGCAGCAGGACTGGGGCGACCTGGTCACCAAGCTGACCACGGCTCTCCCGGACGCGGCGAACACGCCAGACGTCGCCGAGCTGGGCAACACGCAGTCCTCGACGTTCACCAACGTCGGCGCCTTCATGGACATCAGCAGCATGTACAACGAGCTCGGCGGCTCGAAGCTGCTGCCCGGGTTCGTCGAGGCCGGCAAGGTCGACGGCAAGAACTACACGCTGCCGTACTACTTCGGCTCCCGGTACGTGTTCTACCGGGCCGACCTGTGGCAGGCGGCCGGCGTGACCGCCCCGCCGAAGACGCTGTCGGAGTTCAACGACGACGTGAAGAAGATCGCCGCGGCGGACCCGAAGGGGATCGCCAACCTGTCCGGCCTGTGGATCGGCGGTCAGGACTGGCGCAACGCGATCTCGTGGATCTTCGCCAACGGCGGCGAGCTCGCGGTCAAGGACGGCGGCCAGTGGAAGTCCACGATGTCCGACCCGAAGACGATCGTCGGCCTGCAGCAGCTGCAGGACCTGTGGAAGAACGCGTCCAAGGCACCGCGTGACGCCACCGACGCCAACACCTACAACCACCTGAACGACTCCGACTCGGTCAAGGCGGCGGACGGCTCGACGACGAGCTACTCGCTCGACGCGGCGACGATCATGGCGCCCGGCTGGGCCCACTGGTCCATCGGCGACCTGGCCAAGAAGGACGGCAAGGACGTCCGCAACTGGAACGACCAGACGTTCGGCGTGTTCCCGCTGCCGGGCGTGAACGGCGGCGCCGCGCCGGTGTTCGCCGGCGGGTCCAACATCGGCATCTCGGCCAAGACGCAGCACCCCGAGCTGGCGAAGTCGCTGATGAAGATCATCTTCTCGCCGGAGTACCAGCAGATGCTGGGCAAGAACGGTCTCGGCCCGGCCAACACCGACTACGTCAGCTCGCTCGGCACCGACCAGTTCGCCAAGGCGCTGACCGAGTCGGCGCTGAACGCCAAGCTGACCCCAGCCGCACCGGGCTGGGCGGCGCTGGAGAACAGCAAGAAGCTCGAGGAGTTCTTCCAGAAGATCTCCCAGGGCGCGGACATCGCGTCGACCGCCAAGGCGTTCGACGACGCCGCCACGCCGATCCTCAACGGCAAGGGCTGAGGTCCTCCGCACCCGCGGTGCCGGCACGTCCGCCGGCACCGCGGGGCACCCCCCTCCCGTCCGACCGCAGGAGCCCCGATGTCACGCCCCGACGCCTCGGCGTCCCCCGCGCCGGCAGGTCCGGTCCCGGTGCCGGAGCAACCGGCCGCCCGGCCCCCGCACGGCACCGTGCAACGGTCGACGCGTTCCTCCCGCACCCGGCGGACCGCCGTCGTGACCGTCGACCCGGACGCGCAGCGTCCCGCACCTCGCCGCCGCCGCGGCCCGCGCGTCCCCTACGCGCTGCTGGTCCCCTCGATCGGGATCCTCGTCCTCGCCCTCGGCTACCCGCTCGGGTGGCAGGTGGTCACGTCGCTGCAGAAGTTCGGCCTGGCCCAGCAGTTCGGCAAGCCGCCGCAGTTCGTCGGCCTGCGCAACTACCTCGACCTGGCCGCCGACTCGTACCTGTGGACCGTGGTCGCGCGGTCGATCGCGTTCTGCCTGGTCAACGCGGGTGTGACCGTGCTGGTCGGCGTGCTGGTGGCGCTGCTGATGAAGGCCGTCGGCACCGTGCCGCGGCTCGCGGTGCAGATCGCGATGCTGCTCGCGTGGGCCATGCCGGTGGTCGCGTCGATGACCGTGTGGCGGTGGCTGTTCGACTACCGCCGCGGCGTCGTGAACTACGTGCTCACCGCGATGGGTTTCCACTTCACCGGGCACAGCTGGCTCGCCAACCCGCTGTCCTTCTTCTTCGTCGCCACGGTGATCATCGTCTGGATGTCCGTGCCGTTCGTCGCGTTCTCCGTCTACGCGGGCCTGAGCCAGGTGTCCGACGAGGTGCTCGAGGCGGCGGCGATCGACGGTGCGGACGGCGCGCGCCGGTTCCGCTGGATCGTGCTGCCGATGATCCGGCCGGTGCTGTCCATCGTGCTGCTGCTGCAGATCATCTGGGACCTGCGGGTGTTCGCCCAGATCCGGCTGCTGCAGGACGCCGGCGGCACGCCGAGCGAGACCAACCTGCTCGGCACGTACATCTACCAGCTGGGTGTCGGCTCCGGTGACTTCGGGGCGGCCTCGGCGGTGTCGATCTTCGTCCTGCTGCTCACCGTCGCGCTCAGCTGGGCGTACGTGCGCACGCTGCTGCGAGAGGAGGACGAGCGGTGACCACGCGTCGTCGTCGGCTACGTCCCGCCCGGCTGCTGCTGGGCCTGCTCGCCCTGCTGGTCGCGGCGCTCTGGGCGTTCCCCGTGTACTGGATGACCATCTCCTCGCTGATGTCGAACATCCGCCTGCAGTCCGGTGCGCCGACCTTCTGGCCGGTGAACGCGTCGATGGACAACTACGCCGCCGTGTGGGCCTCGGGCTCGTTCCTGCCGGCGCTGCGCATGTCGCTGCTGGTGACGGGCCTGACGATCCTCTGCACGCTGGTGTTCGCGTTCCTCGCGGCGCTCGCGATCAGCCGGTACCGGTTCCGCGGGCGGCGCAGCTTCGTGCTCGCCGTGCTGCTGATCCAGATGCTGCCCGCCGAGGGTCTGTTCATCGCCCAGTACCGGCTGATCGGCTCGCTGCACCTGCTCAACACGGTGCTGGGCATCTCGATCGTCTACGTCGCGGCCGTGGTGCCGTTCACCATCTGGATGCTGCGCGGCTTCGTCGCCGGCGTGCCCGTGGAGCTGGAGGAGGCCGCGATGGTCGACGGGCTGTCGCGGACCAAGGCGTTCCTGCGGATCACCTTCCCGCTGCTCGCCCCGGGGCTGGTCGCGTCCGGCGTGTACGCCTTCCTGCAGGCGTGGAACGAGTTCACCGTGGCCCTCGTGGTGCTGCAGTCCGACACGGCCAAGACGCTGCCGATCTGGCTGCGCAGCTTCGTGCAGGCCAGCGCCAGCCGGGACACCGACTGGGGGCAGGTGATGGCGGCGTCGTCGCTGATCGCCGTGCCGGTGATCATCTTCTTCCTGTTCGTGCAGGGCCGGATGACGTCCGGTCTGGTGTCCGGGGCGGTGAAGGGCTGATGTCCACGACGGCACCGCCGGCCGTTCGCAGGGGGCCGACGGTCGGTGTCGACGTGGGCGGCACCAAGGTGCAGGGCGTCCTGGTGGACGACGCCGGCACGGTGCTGGCCGAGCGGCACGCCCCCACGGTGCCGGGGCCGTCGGGGGTGGTCGCCGGGATCGTCGCCCTGGTGCGCGGCCTGCTGGCCGACCGTGAGCTGACGGTCGCGGACGTGGCGGGCGTCGGGATCGGGCTGCCCGGTGTCGTGGACCCGCAGCGCGGCACCGTGGCGCACGCGGTCAACCTCGGCCTCGAGGCGCCGCTGCCGCTCGGCACGCTGGTCGCGACGGCGCTCGGCGGCGACGTCCCGGTCCGCGTGGAGAACGACCTGAACGCCGCCGTGGTCGGCGCCGCGCACGCGCTGGGCCGCACGTCGGCCGGGTCGGACGTCCAGGACGTCGCCTACGTCGCGCTCGGTACGGGCGTGGCCGCCGGCCTGCTGCTGGACGGCACGCTGCGCCGCGGCTCCCACCGGGTGGCCGGGGAGATCGGGCACCTGACGCTGGTGCCGGGCGGCCGGCCGTGCAAGTGCGGTCAGCTGGGCTGCCTGGAGCAGTACGCGTCCGGCAGCGCGATCGAGGCGGCGTGGCCGTCGCGCCACGGCCGGCCGGCTCCCGCCGAGCTCTTCGAGGCCGCGGCCGCCGGGGACCAGGCGGCCGTCGAGGTGCGGGACGAGGTCGCCGCAGGGGTGGCGGCAGCGGTGCGGGTGCTGGTGCTGACCTGCGACGTCGACGTCGTGGTGCTGGGCGGCGGGGTGAGCCGGGTGGGCGCGCCGCTGCTGGACGCGGTCACCCGGACGCTGGACCGACAGGCGGCCACCTCGCCGTTCCTCGCCTCGGTCGGCCTCGCCCAGCGGGTGCGCCTCGCGCCGGCGGACGTCCCGGCCGGGGCGCTCGGCGCGGCGCTGGTGGCACGGGCGCACGACGGCGCCGCGGCACCCGCCGGCGACGAGCGGAGGGCGTTCTGATGGAGGTGGTGATCGGCGCGCCGGACGCGCTGGCACGGCTGGCGGCGGACGCGGTGCAACAGCTGCTCGAGGGCACGCAGCGTCCCGTGCTCGGCCTGGCGACCGGCTCGAGCCCGCTCGCCGTGTACGACGAGCTCGCCCGACGGCATGCCGAGGAGGGGCTCTCGTTCGCGCACGCCCGCGGCTTCCTGCTCGACGAGTACGTCGGGCTGCCGACGGGGCACCCGGAGGGCTACCGGGCGGTGATCGAGCGGGAGCTGGTGTCCCGCGTGGACCTCGACCCCGCCGCGGTGCGCGGTCCGGACGGCTCCGCGGACGACGTGCCGGCGGCCTGCGCGGCGTACGAGCGGGAGATCGTCGAGGCCGGCGGCGTCGACCTGCAGCTGCTCGGCATCGGCACCGACGGCCACGTCGGGTTCAACGAGCCCGGCTCGTCGCTCGCCTCGCGTACCCGCATCAAGACGCTGACCCGGCAGACGCGTGCCGACAACGCGCGGTTCTTCGGCGGCGACGTCGAGGCCGTGCCGACGCACTGCCTGACCCAGGGGCTGGCCACGATCATGTCCGCCCGGCACCTGGTGCTGCTGGCCACCGGCAGGGGCAAGGCGGAGGCCGTGCACCAGCTGGTCGAGGGGGCGGTCAGCGCCCTGTGGCCGGGAACCGTCCTGCAGCTGCACCCCCGGGTGACGGTGCTGGTCGACGACGCGGCGGCCGGCCGGCTGCAGCTCGCCGACTACTACCGCCAGACCTATGCCGGCAAGCCCGCGTGGCAGGGGATCTGACGGCGGCATCCGGCCCCGGCATCCGACGCCCGCCGACCGGCGCGGTGGGCCGCACTGGCACGGCTCGGGGGCGCCCGTGCGGCCGGTCCGAGCCCGGGCGGTGTCGGACCCGGAACGTACGATGGGCGCCATGAGCGAGCCGCTGCCTCCCACCGGTCCCGACGACCCGTTCGGGCCCCGGCCGGTCGGTGAGCCGGCGGCCGGCACCTCGGTGCTGGAGCGCACCGAGCACGCCGAGGAGCTCGAGCCGGGGGACCACGAGCGGTTCGCCCACTACGTGCGCAAGGAGAAGATCCTCGAGTCCGCGGTGTCCGGCACGCCCGTGATCGCGCTGTGCGGGAAGGTCTGGGTCCCCGGGCGGGACCCGAACAAGTTCCCGGTGTGCCCGGTCTGCAAGGAGATCTACGACGGGCTGCGCGCGCCGCAGGACGGTCCCGGCGGCGGGTCCTCAGGCGGGGACTCCGGCGGGTCGGGCGGCTCCGGCCGCCGATGGGGCTTCGGTCGGGGCTCCGGCAAGTGACGGCGGGGACGGAGCCGTCCCCGCACAGCCCGCACGTCTCGCCGTCGGCGGCGTCCAACCTGCCGCCGGCGTTCCCCGGCCGCGCGCCGTGGGGCACGGCGGGACGGCTGCGCGCGTGGCAGGCGGAGGCGCTCGAGGCGTACCGGGAGCGGTCCCCGCGGGACTTCCTCGCCGTGGCGACGCCGGGCGCCGGCAAGACGACGTTCGCGCTGCGGGTGGCCACCGAGCTGCTGCATGCGCGGGTGGTGCGGCGCGTCACGGTGGTGACGCCGACGGAGCACCTCAAGCGGCAGTGGGCCGACGCCGCGGCGCGGGTCGGCATCGCTATCGACCCGACGTTCTCCAACGCGCAGGGCCGGCACGGCGCCTCCTTCGACGGTGTGGCCGTGACCTACGCCCAGGTGGCCAGCCGCCCGGCGCTGCACGCCGCTCGTACCCACGCGGCGCCGACGCTGGTGATCCTCGACGAGGTGCACCACGGCGGCGACGCCCTGTCCTGGGGCGACGCGGTCCGCGAGGCGTTCGAGCCGGCGGCCCGGCGGCTGGCCCTGACCGGCACGCCCTTCCGCTCGGACACGGCGGCGATCCCGTTCGTCACCTACGAGCGCGACCCGGACGGCATCCGGCGCAGCCGGGCCGACTACACGTACGGCTACGCCGAGGCGCTGCGCGACCACGTCGTGCGGCCCGTCATCTTCCTGTCCTACAGCGGTTCCATGCGGTGGCGGACGCGGACGGGCGACGAGGTCAGCGCCCGCCTCGGCGAGCCGCTGACCAAGGACATCACCGCGCAGGCGTGGCGCACGGCGCTCGACCCGAACGGCGAGTGGATCGGCAGCGTGCTGGCCGCCGCGGACACGCGGCTGACGGAGGTCCGCCGGACCGTGCCGGACGCGGGGGCGATGGTGATCGCCACCGACCAGGACGACGCCCGCGCGTACGCCGGCCACCTGGCGCGGCTGACGGGCGAGTCGCCGACCGTCGTGCTGTCAGACGACGCCGGTTCGGGCGACCGGATCGACGAGTTCTCCGCCGGCACGTCCCGGTGGCTCGTCGCGGTGCGGATGGTGTCCGAGGGCGTGGACGTGCCCCGGCTCGCGGTCGGTGTGTACGCCACGAGCACGGCGACGCCGCTGTTCTTCGCGCAGGCCGTCGGCCGGTTCGTGCGCGCCCGGCGCCGGGGGGAGACCGCCTCGGTGTTCCTGCCGAGCGTCCCGCAGCTGCTGGCCCTCGCGGCCCAGCTCGAGGTGGAGCGAGACCACGCGCTCGACCGCCCGACGTCCGCCACCGACGACCCGGAGGCCGCACTGCTGCTGGAGGCGCAGACCGAGCGCTCGACGGCCGACGCCGTGGGCCCGGACGGTCTGGCCGGCACGTTCCAGGCGCTAGAGGCGCAGGCCTCGTTCGACCGCGTGCTGTTCGACGGCGGCGAGTTCGGCACCGGCGCCGAGGTGGGGTCCGACGAGGAGCTGGACTTCCTCGGCCTGCCCGGTCTGCTGGACCCCGACCAGGTGTCCGCGCTGCTGGCCCAGCGCCAGGCCGACCAGCTCAGCGCCCGCCGGGCCGCCGGCGCCGCGGCACCACCGCCGCGGGACCACCGGCAGCGGTCGGAGCTGCGGCGCGAGCTGTCCCGGCTGGTCTCGGCGTGGGCGCGGCGCAGCGGGCAGACCCACGCGCAGGTCCACGCCGAGCTGCGCCGGCGGGCGGGCGGTCCCGAGGTGGCGCTGGCGGACGTCGACCAGCTGACCGCGCGGGTGGAGCTGGTGCGGCGCTGGTTCGTCGGCCGCTGAGGGCACGGTCCGCTCGGCGCCCGGCCACGTGGGGACTGCAGAATCCCAAACCGTCCCTCGATCCGCCTGATCAAAGGGTCGCGAGGGGGGTGCGACGCCGCCCCTTCCCTGACGAAACATCTGAGCACCCGTTCGCACCGCATCAATGAGAGCACCACGTCCGTCGTGTGCCATTTCTCATGAGTGTCGCCGAGCCGCCCACAGCCCGCCGTGGATCAGCAATACTGCCCGTCCACCCGCATGACACGCGCACCGCCGGCCGTTACGTGCTTCGCCGGAAAGGGTCGGCCAGATCACGGTGCCGCGTTCGCTCCGCTGCTTTGTCAGTGGTTGCCGATAGCGTTTCCGAGGTAGGCGGAGGTTGCTCTCAACAAATGCACGACAGGGACGTGGGGAGGTGTCGCGATGGACTCGGCGGCGCGAGCCTCGAGCACGCCACCCGTCGTCCCGAAGCTCGTATCCGTCGTGGACCGACTGGTGACGGCCGTCGAGACGTCCGGCACCCCCGCATCGAGGCTCGAGGGACAGGCGGCGATCGAGGTCCTGGTGGCACTTCGGACCCAGCTGGACCGTCTTGCCGTCGCGTCGGCTCGGCTAGCCACCACCGTGGAGGCAGACGGCCTGTGGTCGATCGAGGGCGCTCGGTCCTTCCCGCACTGGCTCGCCGGCATCACCGGGATGCCGTTCCACCGCGCCAAGGAGCTGGCGAGCACGGGCCGGGCGTTGCGAGACCACCTACCAGCAACCGCCCGCGCCGGCCTTGCCGGCGACGTCGGCGCAGACCAGGTTCAGGTGCTGGCGAAGCTCGCGCCCACGTCCGATGCGCGCCGGCTCGTGCTCGCCGCAGCGGAAGAGGAGTGCGGCGAGGAGTTCCTCCTGCGCCAAGCGCACACCCTTCCGGCCGGCTCCTTCCGACGACTCGTGCAGCGCTGGGCGGCGGCGGCCGACCCCGAGGCCGACGAGAGGGGCTACCGGGACGCCTGCGAGCGTGAGCACGTGACGCTGTCCCCGACCACCGGGGGCGTGCACCTCGCCGGGTTCCTCACCACCGATCACGGGGCACTGCTGAGCGCCGCGCTCGACTCGGTGATGACGCCACCGGCACCGGACGACCATCGCTCGACGCCGCAGCGCCGCGCGCAGGCGTTGGCGGACGTCGCGCGGCTGTGTCTGGACCACGGCCTCGTCGGCACCGGCGCGGCCGTCCGACCGCATCTGTCCTGCGTGGTCGACTACGAGACGCTGAGGCGTGCGGTCGGCGTTCCGGCCGGGCTCCCCGCGGCCCCCGCTGGCACCGGGAGGGACGGCCTCGGGCGCGGTTTGCCTGGTGAGCTCAGGCGGGGACCAGAGGAAGGTCCATCGCTCCGGCTGTCGCCGTGGCCGATGTCGAGCGCTTCGCCGTGGCCGAGCTCCTGGGGTCAGGTCCGGTCCCGCCGTCGGTGCTCGCGAGGCTCGCGTGCGACTCGGAGATCAGCCGGATCGTGTTCGGCCCCGAGTCGCAGGTCATCAACGCCGGTCGGTCCGAGCGGACGTTCGTGGGACCCCGACGCAAGGCGGTGATCGCCCGCGACGGCTCGTGTCGGTACCCGGGCTGCAGCGCCCCTCCTGCGCTGTGCGAGGTGCACCACGTGGACGGTTGGGCGGCCCGGCACGGCGAGACGGACGTCAACCGGGGCGTGCTGCTGTGCTGGCACCACCACGACGTCGTGCATCGACGACAGGTGCAGATCGGACCGTCGCCGGGCGGTGGTTTCGAGTTCCGCACCCGTCACGGCACGCCGGTTGCCCGGTCTGCCTGATCGGCCCGCACCGGCACCGGCACCGGCGCCGCGCGTGCGCCAGCCGCAGCTAGGCCTCGAGACGAACGGTGACGGTCGGCACGGCTGCCTCGTCGGCGGAGAGCCGGCGGGCGCCGCGGGGCAGCTCGTCGCGGGAGGCCTTGTGCCGCGCCTGCGCCAGCCGTACGCCCGCGGCACCCGTCCAGCGCTCGTCGGCCACGCCGCCCGTGATCAGCGGCACGTGCAACGGCCGCAACGTCGGCTCGGGGCTGCGCCGCTGCGCGTCCTGCCAGGCGAGCACCCGGTCCGGCGGTCCGCTGACCAGCACCTCCTCGACCGCTCGGCCGTCCGGTCCGAGCCGCCGCGCCGCGGCCTTGCGGCCACCGACGCTGGCCTTGGACCGCGACACCTTCGCGACGGCCTCCATCGAGCCGTCGGCCCGCTCACGGCTGACCATCTTGTAGACCATCCCGCACGTCGGTGCCCCGGAGCCGGTGACCACCGACGTGCCGACGCCGTAGGAGTCGACGGGTGCGACGGCCAGCGCCGCGATCGCGTACTCGTCCAGGTCGGACGTCACGACGATCTTCGTCCGGCGGGCGCCGGCCGCGTCGAGCTGCGCGCGCACCTCCTGGGCGAGCGCCGCGAGGTCGCCGGAGTCGAGCCGGACCGCACCGAGCTCCGTGCCGGCCGCCGCGAGCGCCCGCTCCACGCCGCGGTGCACGTCGTAGGTGTCCACCAGCAGCGTCGTCCCACGCCCCTGGGACGCGACCTGCGCCGCGAACGCCGACTCCTCGTCGTCGTGCAGCAGCGTGAAGGCGTGGGCGGCGGTACCGATCGTCGGCAGCCCGTACCGGCGACCCGCCTCGAGGTTCGACGTGCCGGCGAAACCGGCGATGACGGCGGCGCGCGCGGCCGCGACGGCGGCCTCCTCGTGCGCGCGCCGCGCGCCCATCTCCAGGCACGGACGGTCCACGGCCGCGCTGGTCATCCGCGACGCGGCCGAGGCGATCGCCGAGTCGTAGTTGAGGATCGACAGGACCACGGTCTCCAGCAGCACCGCCTCGGCGAAGGTGCCCTCGACGACCATCAGCGGGGACAGCGGGAAGAAGACCTCACCCTCGGCGTAGCCGACGACGTCGCCGGTGAACCGGTAGTCGCGCAGGTACTCCAGCGTCCGATCGTCGACCACGCGCTCGGCGGCGAGCCACTCGAGCTGGTCGTCGTCGAACCGGAAGTCGCGCACCGCGTCCAGCACCCGGCCCGTGCCGGCCACCACTCCGTACCGGCGCCCCGGTGGCAGCCGACGGGTGAACACCTCGAACACGCAGCGGCGGTCGGCGGTGCCGTCGGCCAGCGCGGCCTGCAGCATGGTCAGCTCGTAGCGGTCGGTCAGCAGGGCCGTGCTGGCGGTCATCCGGCCAACCTAGTTCTCTACAGTGGGGCGATGCCCACCGAGACCGTGCCTGAGCAGGACATACGGTCCGACGAGGAGGCCGTGGTCGCCCGGCCCTGGGTCACCATCGTGTGGAACGACCCGGTCAACCTGATGAGCTACGTCGCCTACGTCTTCCGCTCCTACTTCGGCTACTCCGAGCAGAAGGCGGAGCGGCTGATGATGCAGGTGCACCAGGAGGGTCGTGCGGTCGTCTCGACCGGGACCCGCGAGGCGATGGAGGTCGACGTGCAGGCGATGCACGGGTTCGGCCTGTGGGCCACGCTGCAGCGTGAGGACGCCTGATGCGCGGCTTCCGCTACGAGTCCGGCGGCTACCGGGCCGAGCTCGACGCCGGTGAGCGGGAGGTGGTGGCGTCCGTCGTCGCCAACGTCGTCGAGCTGCTGGACGGCGAGCTGCCCAGCCCGGCCGACGGCTCACCGGACGCGGTCCCGGAGGCGGCGGGCGGCTCCGACGCGCCCGTCCCGCCCGTCTGGAGGCTGCGCACGGAGCCCGTGCCGCCGCCCGAGGACCCCGCCGTGCACCGCCTGCTGCCCGACGCGTCGCAGGACGACCCGGCAGTCGCCGCCGAGTTCCGCCGGCTGACCGAGGACGACCTGCGGACGGCCAAGCTGGTGCGGCTGCGCTGGTTGTGGACCGCGCTGCAGGACGACGGGCCGGTGGTGCCGGTGGCGCAGGCGCCCGCGGTCGCCGCCACGCTGACCGACCTGCGGCTGGTGCTGGCGGAGCGGCTGGGCATCCGGACGGACGAGGACGCCGACCGCCTGCTGCGGGCCGCGGGTCGCCGACGTCGCCACGGCGCCGACGACGTCCGCGCCTACCTCGTCACCGTGTACGACGCGCTCACCTGGCTGCAGGAGTCCCTGGTCCAGGCGATGCTGGCCCGCGGGGACCTGGGTCCGCCGGGCCGTGTCGGGCCGGGCGACTAGGCTCGCAGCGTGGACGACGCGCCGATCGGGATCTTCGACTCCGGCGTCGGGGGACTGACGGTGTCGCGCGCGATCCTCGACCAGCTGCCGCAGGAGTCGACGCTCTACATCGGCGACACGCTCAACACGCCGTACGGGCCCAAGCCGCTCGCCGTGGTCCGTGCCTTCGCCCTCGCGGCGCTCGACGACCTGGTCGACGCGGGCGTGAAGATGCTGGTGATCGCCTGCAACACCGCGTCCGCGGCGATGCTGCGCGACGCGCGGGAGCGGTACACGCTGCGGCGAGGCATCCCGGTGGTCGAGGTGATCCTGCCGGCGGCTCGGCGTGCGGTGGCGGCGACCCGGAACGGGCACATCGGCGTGATCGGCACGCGGGCGACCATCGAGTCGCGTGCGTACGACGACGCGCTGGCGGTGGCGCCGGGCGTGCGCCTGACCACGGCGGCGTGCCCCGAGTTCGTCCCGCTGGTCGAGGCCGGTGTCACCTCCGGGCCCCGGGTGCTCGAGGTGGCCCACGAGTACCTCGACCCGATCCGTGAGGCCGGGGTGGACACGCTGGTGCTGGGGTGCACGCACTACCCCCTGCTCACCGGCGCGATCAGCTACGTGATGGGCGAGGACGTCACGCTCGTGTCGAGCGCCGAGGAGACGGCCAAGGACGTGTACCGGACCCTCGTCGCGCACGACCTGCTGCGGTCCCCGGACGCCCCGCCCCCCGAGCACCGTTTCGTCGCCACCGGCGACCCCGAGCAGTTCGCCCGCCTCGCGCGGCGCTTCCTCGGCCCCGAGGTGACCGCTGTCGAGACGCCGCTGGCCCTGCGATGAGGCTCGTCGTCGTCGGCTGCGCCGGCTCGTACCCCGGGCCCGACGCCGCCTGCGCGGCGTACCTGGTGCAGGCGGAGGACGCCGCCGGCCGGACGTGGACCGTGCTGCTGGACCTCGGCAACGGTGCGCTCGGCCCGCTGCAGCGCTACGCCGACCCGGCGGCGCTGGACGCGATCGGCATCTCCCACCTGCACGCCGACCACGTCGCGGACATGGTGGTGCTCAACGTGCTGCGTCGCTACCGACCCGTCGGCGGCCCCCTGCCGCCGGTGCCGGTGCACGGGCCGGAGGGCACCTCCGAGCGGCTCGCCCAGCTGGCGGGCAGGGACCCGGCAGCCGACTGCAGCGACCAGTTCGACGTGCGGGTGTGGGACCCGGCGGCCCCGGTGACCGTCGGCCCGCTGACGCTCGCGCCGGTGGCGATGAACCACTCGCTGCCGACCTTCGGCGTGCGCGTCACCGGACCGGCGGAGGGCGACGCCTCCCGTTCCGTGACGCTGGCGTACACGGGTGACACGGACTCCGGTCCTGGCCTGGACGCGTTGGCGGCCGGGGTGGACCTGCTGCTCGCCGAGGCGAGCTACCTCGAGGGCCGGGACGACGCGTTCCGTGGCGTGCACCTGACGGGCCGACGGGCCGGCGAGGCTGCTGCCCGAGCCGGAGTCGGCCGGCTGGTGCTCACCCACGTGCCAGCGTGGAACGACGCCGAGGTGTCGCTCGCCGAGGCCCGCGCGGCGTTCGACGGTCCCGTGCACCTGGCCGCACCCGGCGCCGTGCACGCTCTCTGAGCGCGGCCCGTCGCGGGGCGTCTGACGGTCGGCCCAGGAGCGTGTCGGGGCGCCCGGATAGGCTCGCGCCCATGACCGTCCCCCCTTCGACGCCCTCCACCGGCGTGCCCGCCCGCGCCGACGGGCGCGCGCTCGACGAGCTGCGCCCCGTCGCCCTGACCCGTCGCTTCCTGCAGACCGGTGAGGGCAGCGTCCTCGTCGAGTTCGGGCAGACGACGGTGCTGTGCGTCGCCTCCTTCACCGAGGGCGTGCCGCGCTGGCGCAAGGGCTCGGGCCAGGGCTGGGTCACCGCGGAGTACGCGATGCTGCCGCGCGCGACGAGCACGCGGTCCGACCGCGAGTCGGTCAAGGGCCGTGTCGGTGGCCGTACGCACGAGATCTCGCGGCTCGTCGGACGCTCCCTGCGGGCCATCATCGACGTCGCGGCCCTCGGCGAGAACACGATCGTGCTGGACTGCGACGTGCTCCAGGCGGACGGCGGCACCCGCACCGCGGCGATCACCGGCGCGTACGTCGCGCTGGCGGACGCGGTCGCGTGGGCTCGGGAGCAGGGGCTGGTCCCCGCCGGTCGCACCGTGCTCACCGACTCGGTCAGCGCCGTCAGCGTCGGCATCGTCGACGGTGCCCCGATGCTCGACCTGCCGTACGTCGAGGACGTCCGCGCGGAGACGGACATGAACGTGGTGGTGACCGGCAGCGGGAAGTTCGTCGAGGTGCAGGGAACTGCCGAGCACGCGACGTTCGACCGCGCGGAGCTCGACACGCTGCTGGACCTGGCGCTGGTGGGGACCGGCCGGCTGACGGCGCTGCAGCAGCAGGCGCTCGCCGCCGCGCCCGGCACCCGGGTGACGGCCGGCGCCGAGGTCGCCCCGTGACGGCTGCGCCCGGCACGACCGCGCCCGTCCGCCTGGTGCTCGCCACCCACAACGCCCACAAGGTGCGCGAGCTGCGCGAGATCCTCGTGCCGGCGCTGCCGGGGCTGGACGCGGCGAGCATCGTGGGCGCGGGCGACGTGGGTGCCACGGAACCGGTGGAGGACGGGCTGACCTTCGCCGAGAACGCCCTGATCAAGGCGCGTGCGATCGCGGCCTTCACCGGGCTGCCCGCCGTGGCTGACGACTCCGGGCTGGCGGTGGACGTGCTCGGCGGTGCACCCGGCATCTTCTCGGCGCGGTGGAGCGGCCGGCACGGGGACGACGCGGCCAACCTCGAGCTGCTGCTGGCCCAGCTGGCGGACATCGCGCCCGAGCACCGCACCGCCCGGTTCATGTGTGCGGCGGCGCTGGTGACGCCGGACGGGCGCGAGGAGGTCCGGACCGGGTCGCTGGACGGCGTGCTCGCCACCGAGCCGCGCGGCGCGCACGGCTTCGGCTACGACCCCGTGCTGGTGCCGCTCGGCGAGACGCGGACGTGCGCGGAGCTGACGCCGGCGGAGAAGAACGCCATCAGCCACCGCGGCAAGGCGTTCCGTGCGCTCGCCCCGCTCGTGGTCCACGCCCTGGGCGGCTGAGCGTGACGGACGCCGCCCGGGTGCAGCTGGTGGCGGACGAGGTGACGTTCGGCTACCCGGCGCACCCGGTGCTCGACCGGGTGTCGCTCGTCGTGTCCGCGGGCGACCGGCTCGGCCTGGTCGGGGAGAACGGCACCGGCAAGACGACCCTGCTGCGGGTGCTGGCCGGTGAGCTAGCTCCGCTGGGCGGCTCGGTGCGCCGTTCGGGGACCCTCGCGGTGGTGGAGCAGGAGCTGCGGGCGGCGAGCGATGCGACCGTCGGCGACGTCGTCCGGACGTCGCTGCAGGCTGCGCGGGCCGCCGCGGCGGCGCTCGAGCACGCCATCGCTGCGTTCGACCACGCCAGCGGCGAGCTCGCCACCTTGACCGAGGCCGTGGAAGCCATGGAGCACCTGGCGGCCTGGGACGCCGACCGTCGGGTGGACGAGGCGCTGAGCCGGTTCGGTGCGCCGCGCGACCCCCGGCGGCGGCTGGCGGAGCTGTCGGTGGGGGAGCGGTACCGCGTGCGGCTGGCCGCGCGGCTCGCCGAGCGGTCCGACCTGCTGCTGCTGGACGAGCCGACCAACCACCTCGACGCCGCCGGGGTGGACTACCTGACCGCTCAGCTGCGGCAGTGGCGGGGCGCGCTCGTCGTCGTGACCCACGACCGGCGCCTGCTCGACGACGTGATGACGGGGATCCTCGACCTGGACCCGTCGATGGACGGGCGTCCCGCGCTGTACGGGGCCGCCCGGTACGCCGACTACCGGTACGCCCGCGACGAGATGCTGCGCCGGTGGCGGGCGCGGTACCGCGCCGAGCGCAAGCGTGCCGCGGCACTGGCCGACCGGCTCGACCAGTCCTACGAGCAGCTGTCGGACGAGTGGCGCCCGCCCAAGGGCAGCCAGGCGCACCGGCGGGCCACCCGCGCGCGCAGCAAGGTCACCACCGTCGACCGGTTGATGCAGCGCCTCGCCGAGCAGTCCGTCGAGGTTCCCGTACCGCCACCGGCCCTGGCGTTCCCGGACCTGCCGTCCACCCCGAGCACCTACGGCGGCGGTCCGCTGCTGGACGTGCGCGCTCCCCGCGTGGCGGGCCGGTTGGACCTGCCCGGCCGGCGCATCGAGGTGGCCCCGTGCAGCCGCCTGCTGGTCACCGGGCCCAACGGGTCTGGCAAGTCGACGCTGCTCGCCGTGCTGGCCGGCACCCTCGCGACGGACCGTGGCGCCCGTGTGCTCGCACCAGGGACGCGGCTCGGGGTGCTGGCGCAGGAGTCGGACGACGTGACGGCGGACGCAGACGGGACCGCCCGAGCAGCTGCGCGGGAGGCTCGGCCGGACGGCGGCGCGCCGACGGCGTTCGAGGCCTACGCCGAGCACGCGCTCGGTCTGCTCGCCTCCGGCAGCCTCGACCCTGCGCAGCTCGTACCGGTCGCGGCACTGGGTCTGCTGACCGAGCAGGACCTGGACCGGCCGCTGGCGGAGCTGTCCGTCGGTCAGCGCCGCCGGTTCGAGCTGGCCAAGGCCCTGCTCGCGGCACCGCATGTGCTGGTGCTCGACGAGCCGACCAACCACCTGTCCGTCGGGCTGGTCGACGAGCTCACGTCGGCCCTGCGCGCCACGTCCGCCGCCGTGGTCGTCGCGACCCACGACCGCCAGATGCTCGCCGATCTCGCCGACTGGCCCCGTCTGGATCTGTCCTGACGGAGCCGCGCCTCGTAGCGCCCGCCCGGTCAGGGCATGCGGCCCACGTGGGCCATGGCCTGGCGCAGCAGCAGCCCCTGGCCGCCGTTCATCTCCAGCTGCACGTCCTGCTCGCAGGCCTGCTCGGGGGTGATCCAGGCGAGGTCGAGGGCGTCCTGCTGCGGACGGCAGTCGCCGGCGACCGGCACGACGTAGGCGAGCGACACCGCGTGCTGGCGCGGGTCGTGGTACGGCGTCACGCCGGGCGTCGGGAGGTACTCGGCCACGGTGAACGGCTGCGGGCTCGCCGGGATCTGCGGCAGGGCCATCGGGCCGAGGTCCTTCTCGATGTGCCGCACCAGCGCGTCCCGGACCCGCTCGTGGAACATCACGCGTCCCGAGACGAGCGCCCGGGACATCACACCCTCCGGTGTGACCCGGAGCAGCAGCCCGACGGCCACCACGTCGCCGGAGTCGTCCACCCGGACCGGCACGGCGTCCACGTACAGGATCGGCAGCCACTGCCGCGCGGACGCGATCTGGTCGGCGCGCAGCCAGCCGGCGGGGCGCTCGGACTCGGGCGGGAACTCGGCGGTGTCGGTCACCGCCCTGTTCTACCCCGTGCGGGTGCGCATCCGTGGCCGCACGCTCCGGCGGGTGGCACACCGGCCCGTGCACCGGGTGCGGAATACCTGCGGGGCGCCGCACGCTGAAGGGGCAGGACCGACGACGAGAGGATCACCACTCATGGCCACCACCACCCTCACCGGTGCCACCATCGGCGACACCGTCCGCGACAACGGCATCGTGCTGGTCGACTTCTGGGCGTCCTGGTGCGGCCCGTGCCGCATGTTCGCCCCGATCTTCGACGCCGCCTCGCAGCAGCACCCGGACATCGTGTTCGGAAAGGTCGACACCGAGGCCGAGCAGGACCTGGCTGCCGAGCTCCAGATCACCTCGATCCCGACGCTGATGGCCTTCCGCGACGGCATCCTCGTCTTCAACCAGGCGGGCGCACTGCCTGCGCCGACCCTGGAGCAGGTCATCACCGCGGTGAAGGACCTCGACATGGACGAGGTGCGCGAGAAGATCAGCCAGCGCGAGACCGCGAACGCCTGACGGCCCGTCGACCGCGCCGGGCAGCGGCTCCTGCCGCCGTCCACGCCACCGGTCGGCACCCTGAACGAACCGAAGGCCCGCTCACCTCGACGGTGAGCGGGCCTTCGTCGTGCCGAGCGCGTCGCCGGCCTGCCGAGACCGACGTGCGGACGTGCGGGAGGCGGGACTTGAACCCGCACGCCCGTGAGGGCACCAGGACCTAAACCTGGCGTGGCTGCCGTTTCACCACTCCCGCGCGAGCGGTACCGCCGCGCGTCGCCGATCCTCGCACAGGGCGCGGCACGGGCGACGCGGTCGGCGAAGCCCCATCGGGAGGGCCGGCCGCGGCGAGCGTCTCGTCAGACGAGCTGCAGGTCCCGGCGCAGCTTGGCGACGTGGCCGGTGGCCTTGACGTTGTACTGGGCCAGCTCGACGACGCCGTCGGGGTCGACCACCACGGTCGAGCGGATGACGCCGACCACCGTCTTGCCGTACAGCGTCTTCTCGCCCCAGGCGCCCCACGCCTCGAGCACCTGGTGCTGCGGGTCGGACGCCAGCGGGTAGGTCAGGTGCTCCGCCTCGGCGAACTGCGCAAGCCGCTCGGGCGTGTCGGGCGAGACGCCGACCACCCGGTAGCCGGCGCTCTGCAGCGAGCCGAGCGAGTCGCGGAAGTCGCACGCCTGCGTCGTGCAGCCTGGCGTCATGGCCGCCGGGTAGAAGTACACGATCACGTGCGAACCGCGCAGGTCGGAGAGCGTCACGGTGCCACCGTCGGCGGTGGGCAGCGTGAAGTCGGGAGCCGGGTCGCCGGCGGACAGTCGAGGCACGGGATCCTCCCGGGGTCGTTTCTGCCCACCCTATGTCGGCGGGTACCGTGCCCGTCGTGACCGCCCGGGACGAGACGAGCTCCGCCGACCTGCCGATCCGGATGCTCAACGACCGTGTCCTGGTCGCCCTGGACCAGGACAGCTCCGAGCGCCGCTCGGCGGCCGGCATCGTCATCCCTGCCACGGCCACCGTGGCGAAGCGGCTGGCGTGGGCACGCGTGGTCGCGGTGGGCCAGCACGTGCGGCAGGTGGCGGTCGGCGACCGGGTGCTGTTCGACCCGGAGGACCGTGCCGAGGTGGAGCTCGCCGGCGCGACCTACGTGCTGCTGCGGGAGAAGGACGTGCACGCGGTCGCGGAGCCCCGCGGCGAGGGTCAGGGGACGGGCCTCTACCTCTAGCCGGTCGACCTCTGGCCGTTCGGCGCTGCGACCCGCATCCGCCGGGACGGCCGGCTGCGGCGGCTCGCGAGGCTGCCGTCGGCGGGGCACGGCCCGTCGCACGTTCGCACGGATGGCGGCTGGGCGAATCCCGATCCGTGGGTCACGATGGAGGACCCACGATCGGACGGAGCCCCATGGCGCAGGACGACGAGACCACGGCCGACCAGCCGCAGACGAGCCCGGTGCCGCCGGCACCGCGTGCCGACGAGGAGCAGTCCCGCGTCGCGCAGGAGCTGCTCGCCGAGCACGTGCCGCTCGCGCTGCTGGTGGACCTCGTCGCACCGGTCGTGTCGTCCGAGGAGATCCTGCAGACCGAGGGCCTGCCGGAGGAGACGTGGTGGGAGGCCGAGCCCGAGACGCCCGGTGCCTGACCCGGCTGCCCTGTCCCGGCGTGCCGGGGTCGCCTTGACCTCCGGTTTCGCATCCGCGGCCCACCCCTGCTAACGTTTCGCCCCGCGCGCCATTAGCTCAACTGGCAGAGCAGCTGACTCTTAATCAGCGGGTTCGGGGTTCGAGTCCCTGATGGCGCACAGACGAGGGCCCCTGACGGCGGAGACGCTGTCAGGGGCCCTCTGGCATGGAGGGCGTCGACGATGTCGGCACGCCCTGCAGCTGCTCACCAGGTCGTGTCGCCGCGGATCACCGCGTCGCTGCCGCCGTCCACGAACACCACCTGACCGCACAGGTGCGTGTTCTCCTCGCTGGTGAGCCACGCGAGCAGCCGCGCCACCACCTCCGGCTGGGCGATGCCGTTGAGGGGCATCGGGACCAGCTTCAGCAGCTCCGTGCGGGCTTGTTCGGTGGTGAGCATGCCGCTGGTCATCGGTGTCTCGATGACGCCCGGCGCCACGGCGTTGAGCGGGATCGACGCACCCGCCCACTCCGGGGTCGGCGCAGTGCGGCGCACCCACTGGGCGAAGGCCTTCTTCGTGGAGCTGTAGATGAGGTTGCGCAGCTCCGGGTCCTGCGCCAGGACCTCGGCACGAGCCAGGGCTGCGGTCTCGTCGCCCGCGGTCATGTGGGCCACCAGCTCGTCGTCCAGCGGGTGCAGGCTGGCCATCGACGACACGCCGACGGCGCGAGGCGCCGCGGAGCCGAGCAGCAGCGGACGCAGGCCCTCGAGCGTGGCCACCATGCCGAAGAAGTTCACCGAGACGGTCGGGGGTGCCGGGATCGCCAGCCCGGCGATGGCGAGGACGGCGTCCACCGTGCCCCCGCTGAGGGCGGCGACCTCGTCGACGAGTGCGGTCCGTCCCTCGGCCGTGGTGAGGTCGACCGTCACGTCGGCGTCGTGCAGGTCGACGCCGATCACCTTGTCGTCACGGGACTCGAGCAGCTCCTTCGTGGCCTTCCCGATGCCGGAGGCCGCTCCCGTGATCACGTACGTGCGAGCCATGGCTGTCTCCTTCGACCCTGGTGGCTCCGTTGCCACCTGTCCCGATGCTAGGGACGTCGTGCCTCGTCGTCGCCGGTCGGTGACGCCTGCCCCGGCCTCGGGTCGTCGGACGTCCCGACGTCCCCGGACTACCATCCCCGCGTGCACCTGGCGGAGCGTTCGGCGCCCGACGAGCGGCCCAACGAGACGACCCGTCTCCGGGCCCGTCTGGCAGCCGACGGGGTGCCGGTGCTGGACCTGTCCGACTCGAACCCGACTCGGCACGGCCTGACCGACGCCGGTGTCCTCGAGGCGGTCCGCCGCGCGGTGCCCGCCGCGGCGTCCTACGAGCCGGATCCCCGCGGCCCCCGTTCGGCTCGCGTCGCGCTCGCGGGCCGGTACGGCGGCGTGCCGGAGGACTACTACCTCACGGCGAGCACCTCGGAGGCGTACGCCTGGCTGCTCCAGCTGCTCTGCGACCCCGGCGACGCGGTGGCCGTCCCCGCCCCCGGCTACCCGCTGGTCGAACCGCTCGCGCGACTGGCGGGCGTGCGGACGGTGCCGTACGCCGTGCACCACCTGCACCCGTACGGCTGGTCGGTCGACACCGGGCAGGTCGCGGCCCTGGCCGCCCGGCCCGACGTGCGGGCGGTGGTGGCGGTGAGCCCCGGGAACCCGACGGGCGCCTACCTCCGCGCCGCGGAGCGCGGGTCGATGGAGGCGGCGTGCCGTGCCGGCGGCGCGGCCCTGGTGCTGGACGAGGTGTTCGCACCCTTCCGGCTGGACGCCGCGCCCGGCGACACGGTCCCGCCGTCGTCGTCCGAGCCCGAACGCCCGTGCACCACCTTCACCCTGGACGGGCTCTCCAAGCTCGTGTGCGCCCCCCAGCTCAAGCTGAGCTGGTTGCGCGTCGCCGGCCCGGCAGGCGAGCTCCCGACGGTCCACCGGGCCCTCGAGACCGTGGCCGACACCTACCTGTCGGTCTCGTCCCCGGTCGCGCTCGCCCTGCCGGAGATCCTCGATCGGGCGGAGGCGTCGGTCACCGCCACGCGGGCGCGGCTCGCCGCGAACCTCGCCGTGGCGCACGCGCTGCTCGACGACGACGGCTTCCGGGTCCGCCGGTGCGGAGGCGGGTGGACCGTGCTGGTGGACGTGCCGCGGTACCTGCCCGACGAGCAGCTGGTGCTGACCCTCCTGGCGGAGGCGCACCTGGCGGTCCACCCGGGGTACTTCTACGACCTGCCGACCCCGGGCACGCTGGCCCTGAGCCTGCTCCCGGAGCCCCCCGCGTTCGAGGTGGGCTGCCGGCGGCTGCGAGCGGCGGTGCAGGCGCTGGCCTGACCCACCGCGGGGCCCGCCGCCGCGCGCCGCGGCCGGGTCTGCCACCAGGAGGCCCGGCATCATGGAGCCGCCGTGCGGTGCGGTGCGGGGCGTCGCGCTGCGCGAGGGCGGACCGCAGGACACCATGGCGCCATGACCGAGCGCGAGTTCGACGTCGTGGTGCTGGGTGGCGGGGCGGTGGGGGAGAACGCGGCCGACCGGGCGTCCCGCACCGGCCTGTCCGTGGCCCTCGTGGAGGAGGCCCTGGTCGGCGGGGAGTGCTCGTACTGGGCCTGCATGCCGTCCAAGGCCCTGCTGCGGCCGGGTGACGTGGTGCAGCAGGCCCGTGAGGCCCGGGGCGTCGGCGACCCTGGCCCGTTGGACGTCCACGAGGTGCTGGCCCGGCGCGACGAGGTCACCCATCACTGGGACGACACCGGCCAGGTCCAGTGGGCGGAGGGCGCCGGCCTCACCGTGCTGCGCGGCCACGCCCGGTTCACCGGCCCCCGGACCCTCCGCCTCGAGCAGGTCGACGGAGACGTCGACCTGCGGGCCCGGTGCGCCGTCGTGGTGGCGACCGGCTCCACCGCCGTCGTGCCGCCGGTGCCGGGGCTCGCGGACGTGCGTCCGTGGACCAGCCGGGAGGCCACGTCGGCCCACGAGGTGCCGGAGCGGCTGGCCGTCATCGGCGGCGGGGTGGTCGCCGTCGAGATGGCGACGGCCTATGCGGACCTCGGGTCCGCCGTGACCGTCCTGGTCCGTGGTGACCGGCTGCTCGAGAGGGCCGAGCCGTTCGCCGGGAAGGCGGTCGCCAAGGCGCTGATGCAGCGCGGCGTCCGCGTGGTGCTCGGTGCCGAGGTGGTGTCCGCCCGGCGCGAGCCCGGTGGGGTGCAGCTGGTGGTGCAGCACCACCAGCACGAGGGTGCCCGGACGCGCGACGGTTCGGCCGGCACGCGCCCGGAGGACCTGGTCGTCGACGAGGTGCTCGCGGCGACGGGCCGCCGGCCGAGCACGGGCGACCTGGGCCTGGAGACGATCGGCCTCGAGCCCGGCCGTGCCGTCACGGTGGACGACGCGCTGCAGGCCGTCGGCGTCGAGGGTGACTGGCTGTTCGCCGTCGGCGACGTCACCGGCCGGACGGGCACCACCCACCAGGGCAAGTACGACGCCCGGGTGTGCGGGGACGTCATCGCCGCGCGGTTCGACCCGCGAGAGGACGCGAACGTCTCAGCGGACCAGGGCGCGGGATCGGTGCCGCGGGGCCTGACCCGGTCCGGTGAGCAGGAGGCGGGGCCGTGGAGCCGCTACCGGGCGTCGGCCGATGCGGCTGCCGTGCCGCAGGTCGTCTTCTCCCGGCCCCAGGTCGCGTGGGTCGGCATGACCGAGGCGGAGGCGAGACGTGCCGGCCTCGACGTGGTCGTCCACGGGTACGACCTGCAGAACCTGGCGGGTGCGACGGTCACGTCGCCGGAGTACTCAGGACGGGCGCAGATCGTGGTGGACACCTCACGCGACGTGATCGTCGGCGCGACCTTCGTCGGTCCGGACGTCGGCGAGGTGCTGCATGCCGCCACGATCGCCGTCGTCGGCGAGGTGCCGCTCGATCGGCTGTGGCACGCCGTGCCGTCCTACCCGACGGTCAGCGAGGTGTGGCTGCGGCTGCTCGAGACGGCCGGCCTGTAGGGCTGGCCGGCCGTCCCGAGCGCGGATCGCCGGATCAGCCCAGGCTGCCGTCCGACGTCAGCACCAGGCCGATCGTCGCGTCGCCCTTCCGGATCGCCTGGCCGATCGCACCGAAGTCGTACGACTTGAACTCGGAGACCTTCAGGCCGTAGGTCTGCTCGAGACCGATCTGGCAGAACGGCCGCTGCGGGCACTCGGCCGGCCCGGCGAGCACCACGCCGCCGCACGCCGACGCGAGATCGCTCAGCGTGCTGACCTTGTGCTTGTCGGCGAAGGCCTGCGTGACGGCGAAGCCGTTCTGGTCCTGTGCCTTGGACGCCGTGCCGATCGTCAGACCCGCCTTGGCGGCCAGGGGCGTCAGAGCGGCCACCGTCTTGTCGACGTCGGAGGAGGCGACCGGCGCCGCGCTCGCACCGTTGGCCTGGGAGTTCAGGTAGGTCGCCAGCGAGGCGGCGTACTCGGGCACGGCCGTGAGCTGGCCGGACTCGAGGGCCGGGAGGTAGGTCTCCCGGGAGCCGATGGTCCGGGTGCTCGCCTGGTAGCCGGCGGTCCGGAGCACCTCCGCGTAGATCTCCGCGAGGGTCGCGCTCTCGGAGAAGCCTGCGGCTCCGACCACCACGGTGGCACCCGCGCCGGACTGGTCGGTCGCGGCGAGCCCCTGCTTCTGGACGAACTCCTTGGCCACGTCGGAGGAGGTCCGTCGATCGACGTCGACGGACTTGTTCAGCGACACGAGCGTCGGGGTGTCCAGCTTCGCGGAGACGGAGTTGAGCAGGGTCACCAGGCTCGGGTGGTCCGTCGCAGCCTTGGTGTTGATGGCGGGCAGCACGTTGTCGGCGTTCTGCAGGCCCTTGTCGTCCTTGAGCAGGACGAGCTTGTCGCCGGCGACCGGTGCACAGGCGGCTGCCGTGCCGGACGACGCGGCAGCCGGGGCCTGCGTCGTGCCGCCGCCGGAGCCCGGGGCGCCGCAGGCGCTCAGGGCGAGCACGGCGACAGCCACGCTCGTGAGCAGGGTGGTGCGTCTGGCGGGCATTGATGTGCTCCTCGCAGATCGGGGTTCGGACGACTAGACATCGCGGACTGGGTCGTTCGACCCGGCCCGGACGACATGGGCAACTTGCGTGGTGGGCGGCGTATGCCCGGACTCGCTCTCGACCGGCACCGAGCGGGTCAGCGCCCGGATGCCGGCGGGCGTGACGAGGCGTTGCAGCAGGGCCAGCAGCCCCTCGGCGGCGAGCGACAGCGCCGCGACCAGCACGGCGCCGGCGACGACCTGCCCGTACCGCTGCACTCCGAAGCCGGTCACGACGATCGTGCCCAGGCTGCGACCGCCGACGAGGGCCGCGAGCGGCACGGTGGCCACCACCTGGACCACCGCGGTGCGGAGCCCGGCTGCGAGCTGCGGGACGGCGAGCGGCACCTCGACGGTCCACAGCCGGCGTGCGCCGGACATCCCCATCCCGCGCGCGGCGTCCCGGACGTCGGCGTCCACGCCGCCGAGCCCCGTGACCGCGCCGGACAGCAGCGGCGGGACCGCGAACACCGCGCACGCCAGGGCGGTCGCGACGTTGCCGAACAGGCCGGTGGCGCCGAACAGAGTCAGCATCGCCAGGGTCGGGAGGGCCCGGGACGTGTTCGACACGACGACGCCGACCGTCGCCCCGCGCCCGCGATGGCCGAGGTAGAGACCGGTCGGCACCGCGACGAGCGCTCCGAGCAGCACGGCCAGGCCGGTCACCACCAGGTGCTGCCGGGTCAGCGCCAGCACACCGGACGGCCCCGTCCAGTTCAAGGGGTCGTTGAGCCACCGCAGCGCCTCGAGCAGCACGCTCATGCCGGCTGCACCCCCCGGACCGCCCACGGGGTGAGCAGCCGACCGATGCCTGCCAGCGCCAGGTCGACCACGAGGGCGAGCAGGAGGCAGAGCAGCGTGGCCGTCATGATCTCGGCGTGGTAGTTGCTGCGGAAGCCACGGAACATCAGCTGACCGAGGCCGCCGAAGCCCACCACCACCCCGACCGTGGTCAGCGCGACGGTGGTGACGGTCGCCAGCCGGACGCCCGCCACGATGCTGGGCAGCGCCTGCGGCAGCTCCACCTGCGTCAGCATCCGTAGCCGCCCGTACCCCATGCCGCGCGCCGCGTCGACGATCGCGGGGTCCACGCCGCGGAGACCGACCAGCACGTTGCGCACGATGACCAGCAGCGCGTAGGACACGAGGCCGATCAGCACCGTCACCCGGCCGATCCCGGTCCACGGCGCGAGCACGGCGAACAGCGCGAGGGACGGGATCGTGTAGAGCACCCCGGTGACGCCGAGGACCGGACCGGCGAGCCGCGGCCGCAGGTGGGCGAGCGCGCCGAGCGGGAGGGCGATCACCAGCGCGATGGCCACCGCCTGGAGCGTCAGCGTCACGTGCTGCCCGGTCGCCGCCAGGACGTCTCCGCTGTTGCGCTGCAGGTACGTCCAGGACAGCCACGGGTTGGGCGCGGCGTCCGAGGTGAGGGTGGGCACGAGCGAGGGGACCAGCTCGGGGACGAGCAGGAGCATGCGCCGAACCTAGCCAGGGCCACCGACACGCGCAGCCGCTGCGGCTGTCGGAGGCCTCCGCTAGCGTCCGAGCCCATGACCAGCACACCGGCGATCCGGTTCGAGCACGTGCGCAAGGAGTACGGCGGCGAGGTCGCGGTCGACGACCTCACGCTCGAGGTGCGTGAGCACGAGCTGCTGGTGCTGGTCGGTCCCTCCGGCTGCGGCAAGTCGACCACGTTGCGGATGGCGAACCGCCTGGTGGAGCCCACCTCCGGCCGCATCGAGCTGGCGGGGGAGGACGTCACGCACGTGGACCCGGTGCAGCTGCGCCGGCGAATCGGGTACGTGATCCAGGGCGTCGGGCTGTTCCCGCACCGGACCGTCGCGCAGAACGTCGCGACCGTGCCCGCGCTGCTCGGCTGGGACCGCCGTCGCACGCAGGACCGGGCCGAGCAGCTGCTGGCGCTGGTGGGCCTGGACCCCGCCCGGTACGCGCGCCGCTACCCGCACGAGCTGTCCGGGGGAGAACGGCAGCGCGTCGGCGTCGCCCGGGCCCTCGCCGCCGACCCGCCCGTGCTGCTGATGGACGAGCCCTTCGGTGCCGTCGACCCGGTCGGTCGGGCGCGGCTGCAGAGCGAGTTCCTGCGGCTGCACGCCGAGCTCGGCACCACCGTGGTGATGGTGACGCACGACGTCGACGAGGCGGTGCGGATGGCGGACCGGATGGTGGTGCTGAGCACCGGCGCGCACGTGGAGCAGCTCGCCCCGCCCCTGGAGGTGGTGGCACGCCCCGCCACGGCGGCGGTCGCCGACCTCGTCGGCCGCGGACGCACGGCGAGCCTCCTGTCGCTCGGCACCCTGGAGCGGGCGGACCTCGACGAGCCGGTTCTCACCGGGGCGACGGACGGCACGACGGGCCGAGGCGATGACGGCCGGTCCGTCGTCGGCACCGGACCGACCGGGGGCGGTACGGCACCCGGTGTCGTGTCCCTCGGCGCGGGTCTCGACGAGGTGCTCGGTGCCCTGGTGGCGCTCCCGCCGGGCCGCGACGGGCAGCCGCCGTCCCTCACCGTCGTCGACGGTGACACCGTGGTCGGCCGGGCCGGACCGGCCTCGGTCCAGCGCGCCCTGCACCGGCTCACCGCCCTCGCACCCGTCGGTACGCTGCCGGAGTGACCACCGTGCCCCCCAGTTCAGCTCCGGCTCGCCTCGCGATCGCCACGTGCGCCGAGCTCCCCGAGCTGGACCAGGACGACCGCCTGCTGCGCGACGCCCTCGAGGCGCGGGGCGTGGCGACGGCGGCCGTCGTCTGGGACGACCCGACGGTCGACTGGTCGGCGTATCCGCACGTGCTGATCCGCTCGACGTGGGACTACACCGACCGTGCGCGCCAGTTCGCCGACTGGACCCGCCGGGTGGAGCACTCGTCGGCGCTCCTGAACCCCGCCGAGGTGGTTGCGTGGAACATCGACAAGACCTACCTGCGCGACCTCGAGCAGCGTGGCCTCCCGATCGTCCCGACCATCTGGCTCGACCCCGAGCGCAACATGGACGCCCGCGCCATCCACACCCGGTTCCCGGCGTTCGGCGACTTCGTCATCAAGCCGACCGTCAGCGCCGGCTCCCGCGACACCGGTCGCTACGAGGCGGGCGACACGCCGTCGCGGATGCTGGCGATCACCCATGCGAAGAACCTGCTCGGGGTGGGCCGGCACGTGATGCTGCAGCGCTACCTGCGCCAGGTCGACACCGTCGGGGAGACCGCCCTGGTGTACGTCGACGGGCAGTTCAGCCACGCCGTGCGCAAGAGCGCGCTCCTCGCGGGGCCCTACCGCCGCGAGGAGACGGAGGGCGTGCTGTACCGCCGCGAGCGGATGGCGCCGCGCGACGCGTCCGAGGCGGAGCGTGCCGTGGCCGACCGGGTGATGGCGACGATCCCGGAGGTGTTCCCCGGCCTGGACCGTCCGCTGCTCTACGCGCGGGTGGACCTGATCCCGGACGACGAGGGCAAGCCGGTGATCCTTGAGGTCGAGCTCATCGAGCCGTCGCTCTTCCTCGAGCACGCCCCCGGGTCCGCGGAGCGGTTCGCCGAGGCGGTGGAGGCGCGCTTGTGAGGCACTCGGCACCCGGCTGCTGAGAGTGGGCCGGCTCGGCCGGCGCGGAACCGTCCCGCCGGCCGCTGGAGCGGACCGCCGTCCGGCACCCGCTACACTTTCCGTCGGCCCTCGCCGCTGCGGCGGCGCGGAGACCGTGGTGGCTATAGCTCAGTTGGTAGAGCACCTGGTTGTGGTCCAGGGGGTCGCGGGTTCAAGTCCCGTTAGCCACCCCAGCGCGAAGGGCGCCGACCTGCGAGGTCGGCGCCCTTCGTCGTCTCGTGCCAGTCCGTGTCAGGCCGTGCCAGTCCGTGTCAGGCCGTGCCAGTCCGTGTCAGGCCGTGCCAGTCCGTTCCAGGTCGGGCCAGGCCGTGGCGCCCGGCTGTCAGGCGCTGGTCCCCCCGGCGACGGACGGGCTGGCCAGGATCTCGGCGGCGATGCGTCGCGCCGTGGCCGAGTCCGGCCCGGGCGCGGCCGGCAGGAGCGCCGACCGGTAGTAGCGCAGCTCGTCGATGCTCTCGAGGATGTCGGCCAGCGCACGGTGGCCGCCCTGCTTCGCGGGCGAGGCGAAGTACACCCGTGGGTACCAGCGGCGCGCCAGCTCCTTGATCGACGACACGTCGATCACGCGGTAGTGCAGGTGCCCGACGAGCTCCGGCATGTCCCGGTCGAGGAACGTCTTGTCGGTCCCGACGGAGTTGCCCGCCAGCGGAGCCTTGCCCGGCTCGGGCACCCACGTGCGCACGTAGTCCATGACCGTCTCCTGCGCCTGCTGGAGGGTCACCCCGGTGCTCAGCGCCTCGAGCAGCCCGGACGTCGTGTGCATCGTCCGGACGAAGTCGCCCATCGCCTCGACCGACTCCGGGGGCGGTGCGATCACCACGTCCACGCCCTCGCCGAGCACGCGCAGCTCGGAGTCCGTCACCACCGCCGCCACCTCGACCAAGGCGTCCTGTCGCAGGTCGAGGCCGGTCATCTCGCAGTCGATCCAGACGATCCGGTCGGAGCTGCCGTTGGCGGGGGTGCTGGTCACGGGGGTCAGCCTAGATCGGGCCGCCCACCAGGACCGTCGCGAGAGAGCACCGTGGGACCGCGGTGCGTCGCCGCGCGCCGCCCGGCTACCGGTGCCGGTGGGGCTCCTCGGCGGCGGGCTTCTCCGCGTCGTGACCCGGGAGCGTGGACGCCGCCCACGCGGCGCAGGGCACGACCACGGCGACGCCGGCAGCCGCCCACGCGGCAGCGCCGGAGGTGGTGCCGGCCCACTGCAGCACGCCCCAGGTGCCGCCGCCAGCGGCGAGTCCCAGCGCGGCGCGCTCGGCCCAGGTGGTGAGCACGCTGCGCAGGTGCCGGCCGGTCGGGAGGGACGCATGGGGCGGAGGCGCGCCGTGCCGACCCATCCGTGCCGTCCTTCCCGGGACTCGTCGGCCGCGGCGCCACCTCGGCGAGGCGTCTCGACGGCGCGGCCAGGCGCCATGGTGGCACGCCGCGGACGGTCGCACGTCCCGGGCCGTGCGCGGCCGGGCGAAACGACCCTGCACGACGAAGGGCGCGGTCCCTGCCCTCGTCGGGAAGGACCGCGCCCCTCGTGCGCTGCCTCGTCGTGCGGTGCCGTCAGCGAGACGCCACAGCCGGCGGATGGCCGGTGCGACGACCGGGCCTCCCGCCGCCTTGTGCACGTCTGGGCACCGAACGAGCGCGGCGCGTCGCGGCGGCGCGCGCGATGCGCTCGGCGTGGTCGAAGCAGATCAGCTGGTAGGTGGTCTCGGGGAGCACGGACGCCTCCTGGGCGCGACGAGGCAGCCCCTGCGAGGGGGCGACCGGTGAGGTGGACGTGATCTACGACACCACAGCGCCGTCGCGCGGGTCACGGCATTTACGGCACGCGCCGGCCGCTCCCGACGGGTGGCCGACGTGCTCGTCCTGCGGTGCCCCCGCCCGGATTCGAACCGGGAACCGACGGATTAGAAGGCCGTTGCTCTGTCCGTTGAGCTACGGGGGCGGGCCGGTCGTCCGGCGCTGCCATCGTACGAGGCCTGGCGGTGGCTCCGGAGCGGTCCCGCGGGCTGCTGGTCGTTCACCCGCGCGCCGCGTTTGTGCAGGTCATCAGTGGGACACGAGAATGGGGCCGTGAGCGCGCAGCCCGGCACCGCGCCGGCGCACCCCTCGTCGCACGGGGGAGGCCGGCATGCCGGCGACGATCCGCGCTCGATGCTGGCCCGTCCGCTGGCCGCGACGTCGCTGCTGGACGCCGTCCGGGACCTGCACCGCGACGTCGAGGCGACGTCCTTCCCGCTCGACCTGCCGGGTGCGGAGCCGGCCCGGACGTCTCGCACGAGGCTGGTGGACCAGCTCGGTGAGCACCTCGTCCCTCGGCTGACGGAGCTCTCCGCACCTGCGGTGGTCGTGGTGTCCGGCTCGACCGGTGCCGGCAAGTCGACGCTGGTCAACTCGCTGGTCGGCACCGAGGTCAGCGCGGCCGGCGTGCTGCGGCCGACCACCAGACGTCCGGTGCTGGTCCACAACCCCGACGACGCCGACCTGCTGTCCCACCACCCCGTGCTGGAGTCGGTCGAGGTGGTCGCGCACGGGTCGGTGCCCCGCGGCATCGCCGTGCTGGACGCCCCCGACCTCGACTCGGTGCTCGAGTCGAACCGGGAGTCCGCCCACCGCCTGCTCGAGGCCGCGGACCTGTGGCTGTTCGTCACCACCGCCGCGCGCTACGGGGACGCGCTGCCGTGGCGGGTGCTGCAGGACGCGGTCGAGCGGCAGACCACCATCGCGATGGTCCTCAACCGGGTCGCCCCGGAGTCCTTGCCCGAGGTGCGCGGGGACCTGCTGGAGCGCCTGAGGGCCCACGGTCTGCAAGGGGCACCGCTCTTCGTCGTACCGGACGTCGGCCCGCACGAGGGTGTCCTGCCGCCGGCCGTCGTGGCACCGATCCGACGCTGGCTGACGATGCTGGCGGGCCCGGACCGGGCGCGCACCGTGGTCGCCCGCACGTTGCGCGGGGCGCTCGAAGCCCTCCGGCCGTGGGTCGACGAGCTGGCCGACGCCGTGCAGGAGCAGGCGGACGCCGCGGCGGCCATCGGTGCGCGGCTCGACGACGCCGTGGTGGCCCCGGGCCGGCGAGCCCGCGAGCACGTGGCCGCCGGTGCGGTCGCCGACGGGGCCGTCCGGGCCCGCTGGGCCGAGCTGACCGCCTCGGGCGCGCCACTTTCGGGTGTCGTCAGGCGCTCGGGCCGGATGCGCGGCTCATCGCGCACGGCGCGCGCTCGGGAGGCCGCGGTGGCGCCGCTGCTGCGGGACCTCGTCACGACGGTCACGTCCGTCCTGGTCGCCGCGGGTGAACGTGGTCAGGACGCCGTCAACGCCGCGCTGGTGGACGAGCACGCGCCTGCGGGCTCGGCGTCCGTGGCGGCGGCGCTCGGCCGTGACGACGGTGTCGACGAGCGCATCGCCGGGGCGCAGCAGGCCGCCCGCGGCTGGGTGGCCCAGGGCGAGCGCGCACTGCACGCAGCGCTGGCCGCCGAGGCCCATCAGGGTGCCCGCGCCTCGCGGCGGCGTCGGCGCGTCCGCCGCGTCGTCGGAGACCCGGTGCTGGCCGCCGTGGCACTGACGGGCGCGGCCGGCGTCGTCGGGGCCGCGGAGCTTCTGAGCACCCTGCTGGGCGCCACGGGCGCGGCCGTGGTGGACGACCTGCGCGGGCAGCTGTCGGTGCTCGCGGCGAACCAGGTGGACCTCGAGCGGGCGGCGGTCGACGCGGTGCTGCGGCAACGGGACCTCGCGGCCGACGCCGCCAGCACGTTGCGGCTGCGGCTCGCCGTGCTGAAGGCGTTGACGTGAACGGCACCCCCGCCGCTCCGGACCAGCCGCTTCCCGCGCCGGCCGGCGCCTCGGCGACCCCCGAGGCCGCGTCGACGTTGGAGGGCGAGCAGACGGCCGCCCTGCGTCAGCGGGCGGACGCGCTGGAGGAGGCCGTCCGGCGGGCCGGTGAGCGGGTGGACCCGGAGGTCGCCGAGCAGGTGCTGGCGGTGCTGGACCGGGTGCGCGAGCGCCTGCTGCTCGGGGTGGACCACACCGTGGTGGCGCTCGCAGGCGGCACCGGTTCGGGCAAGTCGAGCCTGTTCAACGCGGTCGCCGGCCTGCAGTTCGCCGAGGTCGGCGTGCGCCGCCCCACCACGTCGCGCGTGACCGCCTGCGTCTGGGGGACGGGCAGCGGTCCGCTGCTGGCGTGGCTCGGGGTGGACCCGGACGACCGCATCGAGCGCGAGAGCCTGCTCGACGGCGAGCACGAGGCGGCGCTGCGCGGCCTGGTGCTGCTGGACCTTCCGGACCACGACTCGGTCTCCCCGGAGCACCGCGCAGTCGTCGACAGGGTGCTGCCCCAGGCGGACATGCTGGTGTGGGTGGTGGACCCGCAGAAGTACGCGGACGACGCGCTGCATGCCGGCTACCTGCGGCGGCTCGTCGGTCACGAGGCCGCGATGGCGGTGCTGCTCAACCAGGTGGACACCGTCCAGCCCACGCTTCGCGACGGTCTCGCCGCCGACGTCGAGCGTCTGCTGGTCGAGGACGGGCTGCGCGGCGTACCGGTGCGCCAGGTGTCGGCTCGTACCGGCGAGGGCGTGCAGGAGGTCCGCGCGGAGCTCGCTCGCGTGGTCGCGCAGCGCTCCTTGGCGGCGCGGCGCGCGGACGCCGAGCTCGACGGTGCCGCCCGTCTGCTGTCCGGGCAGCTGGCCGCCGCCGAGCCCGAACCCGCTCGACTCGCCGTCGCCCCGGTGGTCGAGACGCTGGCGGCCGCCGTGGGCCTCGACGCGGTCGCGGATGCCGTCGCGGCCCTCGTCCGGGGCGCGTCTCCGTCGGCACCGACCTTCGGTCCCGTGCCCCTCGACTCGGTCGCCCAGGCGCGGTCCGGGTGGATCGAGCACGCGACGGCCGGGCTGCCGGCGCGGTGGGCCCGCGACGTGCACGAGCGGGTGGCGACGGACGCCGAGCTCGGCCTCGCCCTGACGGACGCCCTGGCGGGGGTCACCGTGACCGCTCGGCGTTCCCGCTGGGCGGCCGCTCTCACCGCCCTGGCCGCGCTGCTCGGCCTCGCCGCCGTGATCGCGGCGTCCGTGGGCCTCGGCGAGTGGCTCGGCGGCAGGTCCGCCGACGGCTGGGCGCTTCCCTCGGCCGCAGTGACGGCCCTGGCAGCAGTGCTGGCCAGGTTGGGGGCGACGGCCGTGCGCCGCGCCGCGGCCGGCCGACGCGCGGCCGCGGTCGTGGCCGACGGACGGGCGTCCATCGAGGGCACCGCGCGCGCCCGGCTGGTGGTCCCGGCGCAGCAGGTGATCGCCGAGCACCGGCGCACCCGTGAGCTGGTCGCCTCGGCGCGGTCGCTCGACGACTGAACCGCCCACAGTCCCGGTCCGCCGCCCGTCGTCGTCGGCCTCCGTCCTCCGGTGGCTACGGGTGCGGCCAGCGGAGGGCAGCCTGCCGCCACGCGCCCCGCCACCGTCGGGGCCTCGGCGATGGAGGTACCGATGAGCACGCAGTCCACCCTGACGATCACCGGCTGGCTGGGATCGGACGTGAAGTACTCGCCCGGCGGCGACGGATCGGTCCCGTACGCCTGGTTCCGGCTCGGCGCGACGCGCCGGTTCTACGACCGGGCCTCGGGGGAGTGGCGGGACGCCGCGACCCAGTGGTTCACGGTCAAGGTCTGGCGTCACGTCGCGGCGAACGTCGCGCAGTCGCTGCGCAAGGGCGACCCGGTGCTGGTGCACGGCAGGTTCGCCACGGACGAGTGGGCGGGCCCCGACGGACTCCGGACGACGCTGGTCATCGAAGCCGATGCGCTGGGTCCGGACCTGAGCTTCGGCAGCTCCCACTTCGCCCGGACCGTCAGCCCCGGCCGCGACCAGACGCCGGAGGGAGCGCCCGCCGACCTGAGCGCGTTGGCCGAGCTCGACGACGAGGCGCAGCCGGACGCCGAACCAGCTGAGCTCGAACCGGCCGACGAGGCCGAGGAGGACCTGTCGACGGCCGCGCTCACGCTGGCCGGGAGCAGGTGATCGCCTAGGCTGGTGCACCGGCACCCGGCGACGACGCAGCGGAGCCGGCCCGCTCACGGCGTGGCCGGCCTGCTGCGACGACCCGCGCGGAGCACCTGCGCGGGCGAGGGCCCGGGGAGCCACCGCCGGCGGCGAGATCCCGCGCCGGCCACCCGAGCAGCGGAGCGGACAGCAGGCCAGTGGCTGAGTTCATCTACACCATGTACAAGGCGCGCAAGGCGCACGGCGACAAGGTCATCCTCGACGACGTCTCGCTCAACTTCCTCCCGGGCGCCAAGATCGGCGTCGTCGGCCCGAACGGGGCCGGGAAGTCGACGATCCTACGGATCATGGCCGGCCTGGACCACCCGTCCAACGGCGAGGCGCGGCTGTCTCCCGGGTACACCGTCGGGATCCTGCAGCAGGAGCCGCCGCTCAACGAGGACAAGACGGTGCTCGGCAACGTCGAGGAGGGCGTCGCCGAGATCAAGGGGAAGCTCGACCGCTACAACGAGATCTCGACGTTGATGGCGGACCCCGACGCCGACTTCGACGCCCTGCTGGCCGAGATGGGCCACCTGCAGGAGGCGATCGACGCGGCGGACGCGTGGGACCTGGACGCCCAGCTGGAGCAGGCGATGGACGCGCTGCGCTGCCCGCCGCCGGACGCGGACGTCAAGGTGCTGTCGGGCGGTGAGCGCCGCCGCGTCGCCCTGTGCAAGCTCCTGCTCGAGAAGCCGGACCTGCTGCTGCTGGACGAGCCGACCAACCACCTGGACGCCGAGTCCGTGCTGTGGCTCGAGCAGCACCTCGCCAGCTACCACGGTGCCGTGCTCGCGGTCACCCACGACCGGTACTTCCTCGACCACGTCGCCGAGTGGATCTGCGAGGTCGACCGCGGTCGCCTGTACCCGTACGAGGGCAACTACTCGACGTACCTGGAGAAGAAGCAGGAGCGGCTGCAGGTCCAGGGCAAGAAGGACGCCAAGCTCGCCAAGCGGCTGAAGGACGAGCTCGAGTGGGTCCGGCAGAACGCCAAGGGTCGGCAGGCCAAGAGCAAGGCGCGCCTGGCCCGCTACGAGGAGATGGCTGCCGAGGCCGACCGCACGCGCAAGCTCGACTTCGAGGAGATCCAGATCCCGCCGGGCCCGCGGCTGGGCTCGGTGGTCATCGAGGCGACAGACCTGCGCAAGGGCTTCGGCGACCGGGTGCTGATCGACGGCCTCAGCTTCACGCTGCCGCGCAACGGCATCGTCGGCGTGATCGGCCCGAACGGCGTGGGCAAGACGACGCTGTTCAAGACGATCGTCGGGCTCGAGCCGCTGGACGCCGGGACGCTGAAGGTCGGCGAGACGGTGTCCGTCAGCTACGTCGACCAGGGCCGTGGCGGCATCGACCCCGCCAAGACGCTGTGGGAGGTCGTCTCCGACGGGCTCGACTTCATCAAGGTCGGCCAGGTCGAGATGCCGTCCCGGGCCTACGTCGCCGCGTTCGGGTTCAAGGGTCCTGACCAGCAGAAGCCGGCCGGCGTGCTGTCCGGTGGTGAGCGCAACCGCCTGAACCTGGCGCTGACGCTCAAGCAGGGCGGCAACCTCCTGCTGCTCGACGAGCCGACCAACGACCTGGACGTCGAGACGCTCGGTTCGTTGGAGAACGCCCTGCTGGAGTTCCCGGGCTGCGCGGTCGTCGTCTCGCACGACCGCTGGTTCCTCGACCGCGTGGCGACCCACATCCTGGCGTACGAGGGGACCGAGGAGGACCCGTCCCGCTGGTACTGGTTCGAGGGCAACTTCGCGTCGTACGAGGAGAACAAGGTCGGTCGCCTCGGCGCGGACGCGGCTCGTCCGCACCGCGTCACGTACCGCAAGCTGCGCCGCGACTGACGGGCCCGCACGGGGCGGTTCCGGCACACTGACCGGATGAGTGTGCCGGAGCCGGACCCGCGGCCGGCCGCGAGCGGCCGGCTCGAGGCGGCGGTGCACGTGCCGCTGCTCGACGCGCTGGAACGGCTGCGCAACCGGCTGGTCGCGCTCCCGCTCCCGCTGCGCGTCTCGGGGGTCGACGCGGTTCGCGCGGAGCGCGACGCCGTCATCGCACAGCTGGACGACTACCTGTTGCCGCGGCTGCGGGCGCACAACGCCCCGCTGCTCGTGGTGGTCGGCGGTTCGACCGGCGCAGGCAAGTCCACCCTGGTCAACTCGCTGCTCGGCGAGGTGGTCTCCGCTCCCGGCGTGCTCCGACCGACCACACGCTCGCCGGTGCTGGTGCACCATCCGCTGGACGGGCGCTGGTTCAGCACGGACCGCGTGCTGCCCGCCCTGGCCCGGACGTCGTCCGACGCACCGGCCGCACCAGCGGGTGTGGGCCGTGAGCTCCGTCTGGTTCCCAGCGCGACGCTGCCGCAGGGCCTCGCCCTGCTCGACGCCCCGGACATCGACTCGGTCGACGTGGCGAACCGGGCGCTCGCAGGCGAGCTGCTCGCGGCGGCGGACCTCTGGCTGTTCGTCACCACGGCGGCGCGTTACGCCGACGCGGTGCCGTGGGAGCTGCTACGCGGTGCGGCCCGTCGACGCGCCCGAGCGGCCCTGGTCGTCGACCGGGTGGACCCGGGTGCCGAGGCGGTGGTGGACGACCTGCGCCGGATGATGGTGGGCGAGGGGCTGGGGGACTCGCCGCTGTTCGTGGTGCCGGAGACGGTGCTGGTCGACGGGCTGCTGCCCGAGCCGGCGGTCGCTGCGGTCTCGCGCTGGCTGACGGACCTCGGCGCGGACGCCGCCGCCCGTACCGACGTCGCGCTCGCGACGCGCGACGGTGTGGTGGACGACCTGGTGAGCCGCGCACGGGGGCTCGCGGCGGCTGCGGACGCCCAGCGTGAGGCGGACGCACGCCTGCGCGAGCGGGTGCACAGCGCCTATGCCGACGCGGCGGCGCACGTGCGGGCGGTCACGTCCGACGGTGCGCTGCTGCGCGGGGAGGTGCTGGCGCGGTGGCAGGACTTCGTCGGGACGGGTGACCTGTTCCGGTCGGTGGAGCAGGGCGTCGGACGGTTGCGAGACAGCCTGACCGGCTTCTTCCGGGGCCGTCCGGCCGTGGCTCCCGGCGTGGAGACGGCCCTCGCGCACGGTCTGCAGGCCGTGCTGCTGGATGCCGCCGACGAGGCTGCGGGGCGCGCCCACGCCGCCTGGCGTGCCGACCCCGCAGGAGCGGCGCTGCTGGGAGGTCTCGAGCTGTCGCGCGCCTCTCGCGGCCTGCGCGACGAGGTGGACCGCCAGGTGCGCGGCTGGCAGGCGGACGTGCTGGGGCTGGTGCGCGAGCAGGGGGCAGATCGGCGCGGCACCGCGCGGTACCTGTCCTTCGGCGTCAACGCGCTCGGGGTCAGCCTGATGGTGCTCGCGTTCGCCTCGACCGGTGGGCTGACGGGGGTGGAGGTCGGCATCGCCGGCGGGACGGCGGTGGTGGCGCAGAAGCTGCTCGAGGCGGTCTTCGGCGACGACGCGGTGCGACGGCTGACGGTCGAGGCGCGGGAGCGGCTGGACGTGCGGGTCGCCTCGCTGCTGGACGGGGAGGCGGCCCGGTTCACCGGACAGCTCGACGCGCTCGGAGCGATGCAGGCGGACGGCGCGCCGCTGCGCGAGGTGGTCGACGACGTGGTCGCCGCCGCCCGCGCCGAGCGTGCGCAGAGGGCGCCCGTGCGGCCGGGTCACGACGGCGACACCCGTCCGCTGCGCGGTGCCGGGACGGTGCTGGACGAGGCGGCCCCGCGGCCCCGACGGGGCTTCTGGCGCCGTCTGCTCGGCCGGGACGCGCCCGCATGAGCCTGACCGTGCACGATCGCCTCGAGTCGCTGGACGCCGCCCTGGACGCCGGCGCCGGTCGGCTGCCGGACGCACTGGTCAGCCGGTGCCGTGAGGTGGTGACCAGGGCGCGCGAGCGCGTGGGACTGTCAGCGGAGCACACGGTCGTGGCGCTGGCGGGGGCGACGGGCTCCGGCAAGTCGTCCCTGTTCAACGCTCTGGCCGGCGCGGATCTCGCCGCGGTGGGGGTGCAGCGACCGACGACGGCGGAGGCGATGGCGGCCGTCCGGGGAGACGGCGCGCAGGCGCTGCTCGACTGGCTCGGGGTGCAGCGGCGGTACCGGCTGGCGGCCGATCCGGGGTCCCAGGGCGGGCTGGTGCTGCTCGACCTGCCCGACCACGACTCCGTGGTGACCGAGCACCGGCTGCGTGCCGACCGGCTGGTGCAGCGCGCGGACCTGCTCGTCTGGGTGGTCGACCCGCAGAAGTACGCCGACGCCGCCCTGCACGAGGGCTACCTGCGACCGCTCGCCGGGCATGCCGCCGTCGTGGTGCTGGTGCTGAACCAGGCCGACCGCCTGCCCGCCGACCAGGTGCGCGCCGTGCAGGCCGACCTGCACCGGCTCGCCGTGGAGGACGGGCTGGACAAGGCCCGGATCGTGGCCGTCTCCGCGCGGGCGGGTGCCGGCATCGAGCAGCTGCGCCGGCTGCTGGACGAGGCGGCGGCACGTCGCCGTGCCGCGAACGACCGCTCGACGGCGGACCTGCGCTCGGCCGCCGCCCACGTCCTCGCCGCGTGCGGACCGACGGCCGGACCGTCGCGTCCGGCCGCGACCGACCGGCTGGTCGACGCGCTGGCGACCGCCGCCGGCGTGCCCGTGGTCGCCGAGGCGGTGCGTCGGTCGGCCGTCCGCCGGGCGGGCGCCCGCACCGGCTGGCCGCCCGTGCGCTGGGTCTCACGCCTGCGGCCCGACCCGCTGCGCCGGCTGCACCTCGCCCCCGCCTCCACGGCGGACGGCCTGACGGCGACGTCGCTGACCCCGGCGAGCCCGCCCGCCCGCTCGGCGGCTGCCACCGCCGTCCGCGACTACACCGACGCCGCGCTCGCGGGCCTCCCGGACGCCTGGGTGCTCGCCGGCCGGGAGCAGCTGCGCACCACAGACCTCCCCGACGAGCTGGATCGCGCGGTTGCGGCCACGCCGCTGCTGCCCGAGCGTGTGCCGGTCTGGACCCGCGCCCTCGGTGCCGTCCAGCTGCTGCTCCTCGCTGCGGCACTGGCCGGTCTGCTCTGGCTCGGCGCGCTCGCCGGCATGGGGTACCTCCGGCTCCCGGAGCCGCGGACGCCGCAGTGGGGACCGTTCCCGGTGCCCACCGCGCTGCTGCTCGGCGGCATCCTGTGCGGGCTGCTGGTCGCAGCCGTCGGCTCGGTGCTCGCGCGGGTCTCCGCGCGTCGGCGCGCCCGCGCCGCGGCGCGGCGGCTGCGGGAGGCCGTCGGGGCTGTGGCGGCCCGGTTGGTGGTTGCGCCGGTCACAGCTGCCCTCGACGACCTGCGCACGTGCCGTCAGCTGGCGGCGAAGGCGGCGGGCTGACGGCGGTCGTCGCTGCTGGAGCCGGCGTCGGGCCGCGCGGCGCACGGACGAGCCCGCGGACGCGGCGGCGCGTCGACGCGGTGGCAGGGCAGGATGCGTGCGACGAAGGAGGTGCCGCATGGCCAGGCTCGAGGTGCCCGTGCAGCTGCGCTGGGCCGACATGGACGCCTATGCGCACGTCAACAACGTGGCGATGCTGCGGCTCCTGGAGGAGGCGCGCATCCAGGCGTTCTGGCGGCATCCCGTGTCCGACCAGGCGCCCGACGCCGCGCCGGCCGTGCAGTGGCCGACGGCCGTGCTCGACGCAGGGCCCGGAGCCGACGTGTCGACGCTCGTGGCGAGGCAGGAGATCGAGTACCTGCACCCGCTGCCGTACCGTCGTCGGCCGGTGATCGTCGAGATGTGGCTCGGCTACCTGGGCGGGGCCAGCATCGACGTCTGCTACGAGGTGCGCGACGACGCCCCGGAGCCGACGGTGTACGCGCGTGCGGTGGCGACGCTCGTGCTGGTGGACACCTCCACGGGCAGCCCGCGGCGCATCAGCGAGGCCGAGCGGACAGCGTGGCAGCCGTACGTGGAGGGTCCGATCAGCTTCCGCCGACGCCGCTGACCCCTGGGCCGACGCGACGGAGGGCGCCGCTGGCGGGTCCCGGCACCCGGTCCGCACCGCGCAGCGCAGTCACGGCGAGGAGTCGAGCAGCGTCAGGGTGGCCCTCTCGGCGGCCGCCTGCGTCCGGACGGTCCCGATGTGCTCTCCGCGCTCCCACAGCTCGATCACGCGGGGGTCGACGTACGACGCCCGGCAGACGGCGGGGGTGTTGCCCAGCTCCGCGGCGACCTCCCGCACGGCCTGGGTGACGGCACGTCGACGGGCCCGGTCCGACACGGGTGCCGGGCCGGCATCCGCCAGCGCACGTGCCGCGAGCACCGTCGCGTGCCACGTCCGGAAGTCCTTGGGCGTCGCCTCACCGCCGAGCCGGTCGCGCACGTAGACCGCCACGTCGGCGCTCGTCACGTCGTGCCAGCCGGCCTCGTCGCGCCAGGCGAGGAGCTCCGGGTTGTCGTCGTGCCGCCGCACCAGCGTGCGGACGCCCGCCGCCACCTCGGCGTCGTCCACCAGCGTGTCCCGCACCTGGCCGGACTTGGCGGGGAAGGTGAGGTGCACCGTGTCGTCGGCGTGCACCCGCACGTGCTCGCGCCGCAGCGTCGCGAGCCCGAACGAGCCGTTGGTGGCCGCGTAGCCCTCGCCGCCGACGCGCAGGTACGCCAGGTCGAGCAGCAGGAACGCGAGCGCCAGCGCCTTCTGCCGCGGCATCCCGTCGAGACGCACGTCGGCACGGACGGCCCGGCGCGCGGCGGGCAGGCGGCGGGCCACCTCGAGCACGTGGTCGTGCTTGAGCCGGTCGCGCCGGCGGCGCCACTGGGGGTGGTACAGGTACTGGCGGCGTCCCGCGGCGTCGACGCCGGTCGCCTGCACGTGACCGTTGGGCCACGGGCAGATCCAGACGTCCCGCCAGGCGGGTGGGATGGCGAGCGCGGCGATGGCGGCCCGCACCTCGGGGTCCTCGATGCGGTGACCGGTCACGTCGAGGTAGACGAAGCCGCGGCCGGCGCGGCGCCGTGTCCAGCCCGGGGCGTCCAGGCGGGAGCGGCGCAGACGAACCATGGCAGGCAGTGTCACCTGACGGCTGCCGCCGCGCCCGCCGAGGCCGCCTCGCCCGCCGAGGGCGCGCCGTCCGCCGAGACCGCCCGGTCATCGAGGCCGGCTCAGCCCAGCGGCACCCGCACCATGCCCTCCTGGGCGATGGACGCCACCAGCGCCCCGTCCTGGTCGAACACGCGCGCGGCTCCGAGCCCCCGGCCGCCCTGACCGCTGGGGGAGGACTGCACGTACAGCAGCCACTCGTCGACGTGCACGTCGCGGTGCCACCACATGGCGTGGTCCAGCGAGGCGATGGACAGCTGCGGCGTGGCCCAGGACAGGCCCGCGTGGCGGAGCACCGGCTCGAGCATCACCTGGTCGCAGGCGTACGCCAGCAGAGCCCGGTGCAGCAGCTGGTCGTCCGGCACCGCGGCACGGGCCTTGACCCACGCCAGCTGCCGACCGGTGCGCTCCCGGTCCGGGCGCAGGTAGATGGATCCGTTGACGTGCCGCACGTCGAACGCACCGTCGGCCCAGAACCGCGCGAACGGGTGGTCGATCCGCGCCAGGTGGTCCAGTGCCGTGGGCACCTCCTCCGGACCCGGCACCCCGTGCGGCATCCGCTCGGCGTAGTCGATGCCGGGCTGCTCCTGCTGGAACGACGCCGTCATGGACAGGATCGGGGCCCCGTGCTGGGCCGCGTGCGTGCGGCGGGCGCTGAAGGACCGGCCGTCGCGCAGGCGCTCGACACCGAACTCGATCGGGACGTCGATCTCGCCCGCGCGCAGGAAGTACCCGTGGAGCGAGTGCGGCAGCCGCGGGCCCGCGTCGGGGTCGTCGACCAGTGTCCGGCCGGCGGCGAGGAGGGCCTGCGCCAGCACCTGGCCGCCGAACACGCGTCCGTTGGGGTGCGCCAGGCTCGTCCCGACGAACGTGTCCGGGGCGCCGCCGGCGGCGAGGTCGAGCGTGCGGAGCACCGTGCCGAGGGCGGCGGCGCCGGCCTCGTCGCTCGCCTCCACCTGGGCGGCGCCGACCGACGACCCCGTCGGCGACGGCGCGGTCGGTCCGACCGGCTCGGGATCCACCGTGCGCGACCGGTCCGTCATCGTGCCTCCTCGAAGGTGTTGAGCAGCGAGTGGGCGGCCCGCTCCAGGTAGTCCCACAGCTCGCCCTTGTGCAGCGGTGCCAGGTCGAGCGTGTCGAGCGCTGCCCGCATGTGCGCCAGCCACCGGTCACGAGCCTGCGGGTCCACGCGGAACCCGGCGTGACGCATCCGCAGCCGAGGGTGCCCGCGCGTCTCGGAGTACGTCGTCGGGCCGCCCCAGTACTGCTCCAGGAACATGGTCAGGCGCTGTGCGGCGGGCCCCAGGTCGTCCTCGGGGTACATCGGCCGGAGCACCGGGTCGTCGGCCACCCCCGCGTAGAAGGCGTCGACCAGCCGCACGAACGTCTGGTGCCCGCCGACGGCGGTGTAGAAGGAGTCGGACCGCACCGCGCCATCCTCACACGAGCCGTGACCACCGATGACGACCTATGACGACCCACGACGACCCACGACGGCCCATGACGACCCGTGACGACCAGGACCGCTCGCACGTGCGGCGATACGCTGGTCCGACGCCGGCCCTCGCCGTGACGGATGCGGCGGAGCGACTGAGGGAGACCGATGAGCAAGGCGGAGCAGATCCTGGCGGCACTCGGCGGCAGCGCCAACGTGGTGGACCTGGAGCCGTGCATCACCCGGCTGCGCGTCGAGGTGACGGACACCCAGCAGGTCGACGAGGCCGGTCTGCGGGCCAGCGGCGCGTTCGGCGTCGTGCGGTCCGGCAAGGTCGTCCAGGTGATCGTCGGCCCGGAGGCCGACTCGCTCGCCGCGGAGCTGGACAGCCTGCGCTGACGCGGCACGCGGGTTCAGCGCGTCGGGCCCTCCGGCGGCTGCTGCCCGGCGTCTGACGCCGAACCGGTCGGGTGCGGTTCGACGGCCTCCTCCACCGGGGTGCGGTGCGGGTCCCGGGCCGTGGCGTCGGCGTCCGGCCCGGCTGGCGACGGCTGCTGGTCGGCCGCGGCGGAGGGGCTGCCCGCGGGCTCCTCGGCTCCGGGTTCGGCGGCGGCCGCCCGCGCCGCGATCCGTGCCGCCATCGCGTCGCGCTGACCGCCGAGCGGCACGTCGTTGCGCTCCAGGACGTCCCGCGCGGCCCGCCGCAGCCGGCGGGCGACCTCCCACTGGCGCGCCGGCGCCGTGCGGACCGTCAGCTGCAGGGTGACCGCGTCGGCGCTGAGCCGCTCGATCCCGCGCACCGAGGGCTCGCCCTCCACCCAGTCCCGCACATGGGGGTCGGCGACCACCTGCGCGGCGGCCTGCTGCAGCAGCGACCGGACCTGGTCCAGGTCCTGGAAGTAGTCGACGTCGATCTCCACCGTGGCGGTGGCCCAGCCCTGCGTCTTGTTGCCCACGCGGACCATCGAGCCGTTCGGGACGTACCAGAGGGTGCCCTCCGCATCGCGCAGCCGTGTCACACGGAGCCCGACCGCCTCGACGGTCCCCGTCGCCGGGCCGACGTCCACCACGTCGCCCACGCCGTACTGGTCCTCGACCAGCATGAACAGCCCCGTGAGCGTGTCCTTCACCAGGCTCTGCGCACCGAAGCCGACGGCCACGCCGACGATGCCGGCCGAGGCGATGAAGGGTGCGAGGTTCACCCCGAGCGCGTCCAGCACCAGGAACACCGCCATCGCGCCGACGACGAGCCCGGCCGTGGAGCGCAGCACCGAGCCGATGGTGCGCGCGCGCTGCGCGCGCCGGGCTCCCGCGACCGGGTTGGTGCCGAGCAGCGCGGCCGCCCGTTCCGACTCGCCGAGTGAGCGCAGCGTGGGGATGCCCTTGGCGATGTGGTCGGTCAGCGTGTTGATCAGCACGCGCAGCACCACGAGCACCACGCCGGAGATCACCAGGATCAGCAGGATCCGCAGCGGGACGCCGGTGAACCAGTGCCACCAGCTGCGGGCCGAGGTCGGGTTGGCCGGCAGCAGCGCGGGCTCCGTGCTCTGGCTCGGGTGCGGTGCCGGCGTGGCGGCCGCGAGCCAGGGTCCGGTCGCCAGGCGCTCGACGAGAGGCCTCATGCGAGCAGCCCCGTCCGGTCGGCGACGAACTGCAGCTCCTCGGTGGTCAGGCCGACGCTGCGCGACAGCGACCTGCCGCCGTGCCCCACCCCCGTCTCGCGGCGGACCAGCACCGGTGCCTCGTCGGGTGCGGCGCTGGTCGCCGCCTGCAGGGCGGCGGCGAGCTTGCGGGCGTGCAACGGGTCCACGCGGCTGTCTCCTTCGAAGACGGTGAAGAGGGTGGCCGGGTAGCGCGTGCCCGGCACCACCCGGTGGTAGGGGGAGTACCCGAGCAGCCAGTCGAGCTCCTCCGGCACGTCCGCGTCCCCGTACTCCTCGGTCCACGTGCGGCCGAGGCCGAACAGCTGGTACCGCACCATGTCGAGCAGCGGCGCCGAGCAGACGGCCGCGGCGAACAGGTCCGGCCGCTGGGTGACCGCCGCGCCGACCAGCAGCCCGCCGTTGGAGCCGCCCCAGCACGCCAGCTCGGCGGGCGTGGTCCACCCCGTCGCGACCAGGTGCTCCGCCACCGCGTGGAAGTCGTCGAACACGTTCTGCTTGTGCTGCCGCATGCCGGCCCGGTGCCAGTCCTCGCCCTCCTCGCCGCCGCCGCGCAGGTTGGCGACGACGTAGGTGCCGCCGGCCTCGACCCACGCCAGGGTGGTGGCCGAGTACGCCGGGTCGAGGCTGACCTGGAAACCGCCGTACCCGTACAGGACGGTCGGCGCGGGTGTGCAGGGTCGGCCTGCCTGGTCCACCGCGTCGGCGCGGGTCACGACGAAGGCGCGCACCACCGTGCCGTCCCGGCTGGGCACCTCGAGGCGTCCGACGTGCACCGCCGGCAGGTCCGGGGGACTGCCCGGCGGGGCGGCCCACAGGCTCGTCTCCCCGGTGCGGCCGTCGTGCACCTGCACGCTCGGCACCGTCGTGTGGTCGGTGTAGGAGAACCAGATCTCGGGGCCGCCGTCGCGCCGGGCGACGAGCCCGGACACCGAACCGAGCCCCGGCAGCGGGACCTCACCGAGCCGCGCGCCGGTCACCGGGTCGTGCCGGGTGACCTCGCTGACGGCGTGGCGCCGCCACGACGCGAGCAGTGCGGTCGGCACGGTCCGGTCGCCACCGCCGTCGAGCAGCGCGACGTCCTCGAGCACCGCCTCGTCGTCCTGCGCGAGCAGCGTCCGCCACGTACCCACACCGGGATCGTCCGGCCGCGTGACCGCAAGGCGCCCCCGCGGGGCGTCCAGGTCCGTCAGCACGTACAGCGCGCCGTCGCGGCCCACCCAGGCGCCGACCTGCGCGTCGTGCCCGACGGCCACCTCCCGCAGCTCCGGCACCGGGCCGGCCGACAGGTCGCCGATCCAGACGTCGGTGCGCGGCGCCGTGCCGGCCGACGCAGAGAGCAGCAGCCACCGTCCGTCGCGGGACACCGACACGCCGTAGTAGTTGGTGGGGTCGAGGCCCGCCCCGAACACCTCGACGTCCCGCGCAGGGTCCGTGCCGACACGGTGCAGCCACACCCGCCGGTGGAACGCCCGCTCCTCGGCCGGGACCAGCTCGGGCGCCAGCCGACGGACGTAGTAGAACGCCGCGTCACCGTCCGGGTCGGGCACCCAGGCGACGGGCGAGTACCGCGCCCGGTCGACGGGACCGTCCACCAGCTCGCCGGTCCGCACGTCCAGGACGAACAGGACGCTCTCCTCGGTGCCGCCGGACGAGATCTGGTACGCGAGCAGCCGGCCGTCCGTCGACGGCTGCCACGCGTCCAGCGTCGTCGTGCCCTCCGGGTCCAGCGCCATCGGGTCCACCAGGACGCGCTCGCGGACGCCGCCGTCCGGCGCCGGCTCCGCCACGAGCACCACGGCGTGCTCCGCCCCTGGCTCCCGGCGGGTCTGGAACCGCAGGTCGCCCCGCCAGACTGGGGTGCCGACGTGGCCCGCGCCGAGCAGCGACCGAAGCCGCTGGTCGATCGTGCCGGCGGCGAAGGCCGTGCCGGCCGCGCGCTCCACCAGCTCGGTGCGGTAGGCGGCGTACACGGCGTCCTGCGCGGCCGACCACTCCCGCGTCGCCGCGTCGTCCGGATCCTCCAGCCAGCGGTACGGGTCCGCCACCGGCCGCCCGTGCAGCAGGTCGACGACGTCGGCCACGCGGGCGGGCGGGTAGCGCAGGCGGATCGGGGAGGCCATGACCCGACAGGCTACGCAGGGCAGGGCGGCCGCCGCGTGTGGCCGGGTCGCGCCGCACCGGCTCTGGCAGGATCGGTGCCGTGCCAGACGAGACCGAGCGCCCAGCCGAGCCGCTGCTGCGCCTCGCGGCGGCCTACGGGGTGGTCCCCGACTACCGCGGGCACGACGGGCTGCACCACTGGGCCTCCGAGGCGACCCTCCGCGGCGTGCTCGCGGCCCTGGGCGTCGACGCGTCTTCGCCGGAGCGGGTGGCGCTCGCCGTCGCGCACGTCGAGGACATGCCGTGGCGCCGGGTGGTGCCGCCGGTGGTGGTCACCCGCAGCGGGCGCCAGGCCCACGTGCCCGTGCACGTGACGGACGGCGACCCGGTCCGCGTCTGGCTGGCGCTGGACGAGGAGGCCGGTGGCGGCCGCCTCGAGCTGACGCAGGCCGACGTGTACGTCGAGCCGCGGGTGGTCGACGGTCGGCGGGTCGGACGGGCGACGTTCACCCTGCCCGCCGACCTCCCGCTGGGCTGGCACGAGCTGCACGCCGAGGGGCCCAGCGCCGGTGCGCACTGCGCCGTGGTGGTCACCCCGGACCGCCTGGAGCTGCCTGCCGCGCTCGCCGATCGGCACGCCTGGGGCTACATGGCCCAGCTGTACTCGGTGCGCTCTCGGGCGTCGTGGGGCATCGGCGACCTCGGCGACCTGGCGGAGATCGGCTGGCTCGCGGCGAAGCGGTGCGGTGCCGACTTCGTCCTGGTCAACCCGTTGCACGCCGCAGAGCCGGCCGGCCGCATGACGCCGAGCCCCTACCTGCCCACCTCCCGGCGCTTCATCAACCCGGTGTACATCCGCGTGGAGGACGTGCGGGAGACGGCCTACCTGTCGGCCGCCGACCGCGCGCTGGTCGAGTGGGCCGCCGAACCGGTGCTGGCGCTCGACGCCGATCCGGGTCCCATCGACCGGGACGCGGCGTGGACCGCGAAGAAGGTGGCGCTTGAGGTGGTGTTCGCCGCGCCGCGGTCCGCCGCCCGCCAGGAGGCGTTCGACGACTTCGTCGCGGAGCAGGGCGCGGGCCTCGAGACGTTCGCGCTGTGGTGCGCGCTGTGCGAGCGGTACGCCGACCAGCCGCGGTGGCCGGCCGAGGCGCTCGACCCGTCGTCCGAGCTGGTGAAGGCGGCGCGGACCGAGCTGGCCGAACGGATCGTGTTCCACGAGTGGCTGCAGTGGGTGGCCGACACCCAGCTGGCAGAGGCGCACCGCGCCGCCCGGTCCGGTGGGATGGCGATCGGCGTCATGCACGACCTCGCGGTCGGGGTGCACCCCGAGGGTGCCGACGTGTGGGCGCTGGGCGACGTGCTGTCGTCGGGCGCGACCGTCGGGGCGCCCCCGGACATGTACAACCAGCAGGGGCAGGACTGGTCGCAGCCGCCGTGGCGACCGGACGCCCTGGCCCGCGCCGCCTACCGCCCGTACCGCGACATGCTGCGCACGATCCTCCGGCACGCCGGGGCGCTGCGGATCGACCACGTGATCGGCCTGTTCCGGCTGTGGTGGGTGCCCACCGGCATGTCGGCCGCGGAGGGTGCGTACGTCCGCTACGACCACGAGGCCCTGGTCGGCATCCTGGCGCTCGAGGCGCACCGGGCTCGCGCCCTGGTGATCGGTGAGGACCTCGGCACGGTCGAGCCGTGGGTCCGCGACTACCTGTCCGAGCGCGGCATCCTGGGGACGTCGGTGCTGTGGTTCGAGCAGGACATGCACGGGAACCCGGTGCCCCCGGAGCACTACCGTCGGCTCGCTCTGGCGACGGTGACCACCCACGACCTGCCGCCCACCGCCGGCTACCTCGCGGGCGAGCACGTGACGCTGCGCAACCGGCTGGGCCTGCTGACGGCACCGGTGGAGCAGGTCCGCGCCGAGGCCGAGGCGGAGCGCAACCGGATGCTGACCGCCCTGCGGCAGCGCGGCATGCTCGGCGACGACCCGTCCGAGCGGGAGATCGTCGAGGCCCTGCACCGCTGGGTGCTCGCGACGCCGGCGGCGCTGATCGGGGTGTCCCTGGCGGACGCGGTCGGGGAGCGGCGGGCGCAGAACCAGCCGGGCACCGACACCGAGTACCCGAACTGGAAGATCCCGCTGACGGACAGCTCCGGTGCGGTGGTGCTGGTCGACGACCTGTTCGACAACCAGCGTCTGCTCTCGCTGGCCGCCGTGATGAACGGCCGCTGAGCGCCCGCTCACCGGCTCGGCCCGTGGCCGGCCCACCTCGCCGGCGGGACGGCCACGGGCGCCGCGGTCAGCTGCGGCGGTCCGCCTCCTGCGCCGCCAGGGCGCGGCGCACGCCGTCGCGGTTCTCCGACACGATCCGCCGGAGGGCCGGGGCGGCGTCCGGGTGGGCGCCGAGCCAGGCGTCGGTGCGGACCAGCAGGTCGACGTCCGCGTGGCCGACGAGCTCCACCGGGTACAGGCCGAACACGATCGTCTGCGCGATCTCGTTGGTCCGCGTGCGCCACACCTCGTCGATCGCCTCGAAGTACCGGTCGACGAACGGCACCAGCAGCTCCACGTCGTGCACCCGGCCGAAGCCGGCGATCGTGGCGGCCTGCACCGCGTTCGGCAGGTCGTCCCGGTCCACCACCGAGGTCCAGGCGGTCTTCTTCGCCTCGGCGGTCGGCACGGCCGCACGGGCCGCGGCGGCGGCACGCTGACCGGTGGCCGTCGGGTCGGCGGCGAGCTGCGCCGCGATGTCGGGCTCCGCGGCGCGGCCACCGGTGACGAGCGAGCTCAGCAGCTCCCAGCGCAGGTCGGTGTCCACCGACAGGCCCGGCAGGTGCAGCCGGCCGTCGAGCAGATCCGTCACCAGGCTCAGCTGCGACTCCGTGACGGCGCGGGCGGCGAACGCCTTGACCAGCTGGAGCTGCAGGTCGGAGCCGGCGGCGGCTGCCCGGGCCAGCTCGAGCAGCCGGTCGGCCGCGGCGGCCGCGGTCGCACCGCGGTGCTCGGGCGCGACGTACAGGTCGAGGGCGGTGGTGAGCTGGCGCAGCAGGACGAGCACCACCGAGGAGTCCGTCTCGTGGGCGATGTTGCCCAGCACCAGGTCGACGTAGCCGCGGGCCGGGGTCTCGCCGTCGCGGGTGGCGTCCCATGCGGCCGCCCACACCAGCGTGCGGGGCAGCGAGGCGTCGAACGCCGCGAGGTGCTCCGTGGCGAAGGCGAGCGAGACCGGGTCCAGGCGGGTCTTGGCGTAGGCCAGGTCGTCGTCGTTGACCAGCAGCAGGTCGGGGCGGTGCTTCCCGACCAGCCCCGGCACCGGGGTGCTCGGCCCGTCGACGTCGAGCTCGATGCGCGTGGTGCGCACCAGGCGGCCGGACGCGTCCAGGTCGTAGCCGCCGACGGCCAGCCGGTGCGGACGCTGCACGGGGTGCGTGTCCGGCACCTCCTGCAGCACGGCGGCGGCCGTGATCACGCCGTCGTCGTCCACCTCGAGGGACGGCCGCACCAGGGTGACGCCCGCCTGCTCCAGCCAGAGTCGAGACCAGGCGCTCAGGTCCCGGCCGCTCGTGGCCTCGAGCTCGCTCAGCAGGTCGCGCAGCCGGGTGTTGCCGTAGGCGTGCTTCGCGAAGTAGGCCCGCACGCCCGCGTCGAACTTCTCCTCGCCCACCCAGGCCACCAGCTGGCGCAGCACGCTCGCGCCCTTGGCGTACGTGATGCCGTCGAAGTTGACCTCCACGTCCTCGAGGTCACGGATGTCCGCGGCGATCGGGTGCGTGGACGGCAGCTGGTCCTGCCGGTACGCCCAGCTCTTCTCCAGCGAGGAGAAGGTGGTCCAGGCGCTGGTCCACGGCGTGACGGTGGCGGTCGCGCGGGTGGACTGGAACTCGGCGAACGACTCGTTCAGCCACAGGTCGTCCCACCACTGCATGGTCACCAGGTCGCCGAACCACATGTGGGCCAGCTCGTGCAGGATCGTCACGGCGCGGCGCTCGACGGTCGCGTCCGGGACCTTGGAACGGAAGACGTAGGTCTCGACGAAGGTGACGCAGCCGGCGTTCTCCATCGCACCGGCGTTGAACTCCGGCACGAACAGCTGGTCGTACTTGGCGAACGGGTACGGCGTGCCGAACGTCTTCTCGTAGAAGGCGAAGCCGGCGCGGGTGATGTCGACGATGTTGTCGGTGTCCAGGTGCTCGGCCAGCGAGGCGCGGCAGTAGACCCCGAGCGGGATGGTGCGCCCGTCGATGCTGGTCAGCTCGCGGTGCTCACCGTGGTACGGGCCGGCGACGATCGCCGTGATGTAGGACGAGATGCGCGGTGTCGTCTCGAACTGCCACACCGCGATGCCGTGGTCGGTGCCGCCGTTGCGGTTCACGCCGCCCTCGATGCGCACCGGCTGGCCGACCGCGGGGCCGTTGGACACCACGGTCCAGTGCGCCGGCGCCGTGACGGTGAAGGTGAACGTCGCCTTCAGGTCCGGCTGCTCGAACACGGCGAACACGCGCCGGCTGTCGGCCACCTCGAACTGGCTGTACAGGTATACCTCGTCGTCCACGGGGTCGACGAACCGGTGCAGGCCCTCGCCGGTGTTCATGTAGGCGCAGTCCGCCACCACCAGCAGCTCGTTCTCGGCTGCCAGCCCGTCCAGTCGGATCCGCGAGTCGACGAAGACCTCGGCCGGGTCCAGGCCGCGGCCGTTCAGCACCACCTCGCGCACCGTCGGCGCGATGAGGTCGACGAAGGTGGACGCACCCTCGGTGGCCGCGAACCGCACCGTGCTGCGGGACAGGAACGTGCTCGGGCCCGTGGTCAGGTCGAGAGCCACCTCGTAGCTGGCGGTCTGGACGAGGGAGGCGCGCTCGCGCGCCTCGTCACGGGTCAGGTTCTGTCCGGGCACGTGCGACTCCTGCGGGATGGGCCGACCGATCGGGCCGGCGCGGAGGCCGCGGGTGGCGGCCGCCGACGATCATGGCACGCGACCGGTGCGCACGGCCTGCGGGCCCTGCCGAGGTGCGCCCGGCCCCTGCGGGCAGGCAGACTCGAGCCGAGCCATGCCAATCGCGACAGATCGGAGCCCGTGTGCCCGCTCGTGCCGAGACGACGCCCGTCGGTGCCCGGACCAGGTGCGTCCGTCACACAACCAGGTGCGTGCGGTGAGCGCCGGGCGTCCGGACCAGAACCGGCTGATCCGCATCCTCGTGGCCGTGGACGCGGTGCTGGTCGGTGCCCTGGTCATCGCGCTCGTGGTCACGGGGGTCAACCGCGCGGCCCGGACCGGCTCCGCTGCCACGACCGGCAGCTCGGTGGGCGGTTCCACCTCGCCCGCGCCGAGCGCCTCGGCGTCGTCGGGACCGGCGCACTTCCGGCTGCCGAGCGGCAACATCGCCTGCACGCTGACCGCCGACTCGGCGACGTGCACCATCGCCAACGCGACGTTCACCGTGCCGCCGGTCGCCGGGTGCACCGGCACCGTCGGGCACACGGTCGTGCTCGACGCCAACGGTGTAGCCACCCCCTGCGAGACGGGACCCGCCCCCCGACCCGCGGGCGAGGACGTCCCGGCGCTGCCCTACGGCAGCTCGAGCACGCTCGGCGGACGGACGTGCACCAGCGCGACGGACGGGGTTACCTGCACCGACGCGCGGGGCGTCGGCTTCCGGCTGGCACGCGAGTCCCTCACGCTCCTCCCGCAGGGCACCGCACCGTCCGCCACGCCCGCACCGTCCGCGACCACCGCGTCCAACGTGACGAGCGGTGGCCCGGCGGCCGGCCCGCCGGGCCACAAGGGCAAGGGCAAGGGCTAGTCCGCGGACCGGCCCCGCCCCGTCACCAGATGCTGACGCGCTCCTCCGGCGGCAGGTACAGGCCGTCGCCCGGCTGGACGTCGAAGGCCTCGTAGAACGCGTCGAGGTTGCGCACGACGCCGTTGCAGCGGAACTGCTCGGGGCTGTGCGGGTCGACCGCCAGTCGTCGGATCACCTCGGCGTCGCGGCCCTTGGACCGCCACGCCTGCGCCCACCCGATCAGCACCCGCTGCACCCCGGTGAGCCCGTCGATCACGGGAGCCCCGTCCAGCGGCCGGCCGAGCGCGATCCGGTAGGCCTTCAGCGCGATCGCCATGCCGCCGAGGTCGCCGATGTTCTCGCCGATCGTCAGGGCGCCGTTGACGTGGTGGCTGCCGTCCAGCTGGGCGGGGGAGTACCCGTCGTACTGGTCGACCAGGGCCTTGGTCCGCGCCTCGAACTCCGCCCGGTCCTCCGCCGTCCACCAGTCGGCGAGCCGCCCGGTGCCGTCGTACTTGCTGCCCTGGTCGTCGAACCCGTGGCCGATCTCGTGGCCGATCACCGCGCCGATGCCGCCGTAGTTCACCGCGTCGTCCGCGTCCGCGTCGAAGAACGGCGGCTGCAGGATCGCGGCCGGGAACACGATCTCGTTCATCCCGGGGTTGTAGTAGGCGTTGACCGTCTGCGGCGTCATGAACCACTCGTCGCGGTCGATCGGCTTGCCGATCTTGCCCAGCTCCCAGTCCTGCTCGAAGGCGGACGCCCGACGGACGTTGCCCAGCAGGTCGTCAGCGCGCACGACGAGGTCCGAGTAGTCCCGCCACCGCACCGGGTAGCCGATCTTCGGGGTGAACGCGTCGAGCTTGGCCAGGGCCTTGGCGCGGGTCTCCGCCCCCATCCACTCCAGGCTCGAGATGGACTCCCGGTACGCCTCGACCAGGTGGCCCACCAGGGCGTCCATCCGGGCCTTGTGCTCGGGCGGGAAGTGCCGGGCGACGTACTGCTTGCCCACCGCCTCCCCCAGCACGCCCTCGACGAACGAGACGCCGCGCTTCCAGCGCTCGCGCTGCTCCTGGGCGCCGGTCAGCGTGCGGCCGTAGAAGTCGAAGTTCGCCTGGCTCAGCTCGTCGGTGAGGAAGGCGGCGCGGGCGCTGACGGCGTGGAACGCCATCCAGTCCTTCCAGTCCGCCAGCGGTTCCGTCTCCCACAGGCCGGCGAAGCCGCGCGCGAAGTCCGGCTCGCGGATCACCAGGTCGTCCATCGAGCCCTCCGGCGCACCGAGCGCGCGGGCCCACGCGTGCCAGTCGAACTGCGGGGCGTCGTCGGCGAGATCGGCGAGCGTCGTGGCGTTGTAGGTCAGCTCCGCGTCACGGTCCTTGACGACGTCCCAGTGGTGCGCCGCGAGCGCCGTCTCGAGGGCGACCACCCGGGCGGCGCGCTCGTCCGCATCCGCCTGGTCGGACGCGACGCCGCCGAGCAGCAGCATGCGGGCGACGTGCGGGCGGTACGCCTCGAGGAAGGTGGCGTACTGGGGGTCGCGGTAGTAGGCCTCGTCCGGCAGGCCGAGACCGGACTGCGTCAGGTGCACGACGTAGCGGTCGGGGTTCTTGGCGTCGTTGTCGACGAAGAACGCGACGGCGCCGCCGGCACCCGTGCGCTGCAGGGCGCCGAGCGCCCCGGTCAGCTCCGCCTGGGTGCTCGCCTGCTCGATCAGCGCCAGGTCGGTGCGCAGCGGTGCCAGCCCGGCGGCCTCGATCGCCTCGGTGTCCATGAAGCTGGCGAAGGCGGCGCCGACCTTCGCGGCGTCCTCGTCCTGCTGCTGGCCGGCGGCGACCTGCTCGCCGAGCTCGGTGATGATGTCGCGGACCTGCTCCTCGGAGCGGTCGCGCAGCGCGCGGAGCACGCCGTCGGACGCCCGGTCGGCCGGGATGGTGTGGGAGGCGATCCAGCGCCCGTTCACGTGGGCGAACAGGTCGTCCGCGGGACGGGTGGCCGGGTCGAGGGCGGTGACGTCGATGCCGCTACGGGTCATGGGCGCCAGCCTACGGACCGGCACCGACGGGACGGCGGACGCGGTCGGTCGGGCGGCGCACCGGGCTGGCAGGATGACGCCATGCGCATCCACGTCGCCTCCGACCACGCCGGCTTCGAGCTGAAGAACGCGGTCGTCGAGCACCTGAGCGCGGCCGGCCACGAGGTCGTGGACCACGGCGCGCACACGTACGACCCGCAGGACGACTACCCGTCCTTCTGCTTCGAGGCCGGTGAGGCCGTGGTCGCCGACCCGGGGTCGCTCGGGGTGGTGATCGGCGGCTCGGGCAACGGTGAGCAGATCGCCGCCAACAAGGTCACCGGCGTCCGCGCGGCCCTGGCCTGGAACGAGGACACGGCCCGCCTGGCGCGTCAGCACAACGACGCCAACGTGGTGGCGATCGGCGCACGTCAGCACTCCGTGGACGACGCCCTCGCGCTGGTCACGCTGTTCGTGGACGAGCCGTTCTCGCGCGACCCGCGGCACCAGCGCCGCATCGACCAGCTCGCGCAGTACGAGCGCGACCGCGGCTGACCCCGGCTCAGAAGGTCCAGCTGCACAACGGCGCGACCGGCCACCCGAACGCCGCGGCGGCGCGCACGCCGGCACCCGACGTGCGCTCCTCGACCAGCCCGGCGGCGACGAGGCCGGCCAGGGACCGTCCGCCGAGGTAGGCGGCGCCCAGCTCACGGACGTCCGCCCGTAGCTGCACCTCCTGGTCGGTGCGCTCGACGGCGAGCGCCCACGTCCCCTGGTCGTCCGGGCTGTGCGAGCGCAGCCGCCACCGACCGGCATTCGCGGGAACCAGGGCGTCGGTCACCTCGAGGACGGTGTCGAGGGGCGCGAGGTAACGACGTCCGGCCAGCGCGGCGGGCAGGTCGAGGAGCCGCACCCAGAGGTTGTCCTCCAGCCGGGGGTGCCCGGGCCGCTGGTCGACGAGCAGCGACAGGAGAGCGTCGTCGACGGCGAGCTTCGGCGTGCTCACCGTCGCGGTGAGGTCCAGGTCGAGGAGGAACGACCACAGCCGGTGCGTCGCCGGTGCGTCCAGCGCGACGGCAGCGAGCACCTCCACGGAGAACTCCGGCCCCGCCTCGGTCCAGCGGGGCGTCCGGCGCAGCAGCGCGAAGCCGCGAGGCTCGCCACCCGGCGCGCGCACGGTCGCCAGCTGCATCGGCTCGCCACCGGCGCGCCACTGCGGCGGGTCGACCAGGATGCGCCGGCGCAGGGCGGGCGTGCTGCGCACCACCCAGCCCGGCCTGCCTGCACCTGCCGCGACGTGCAGCCGGTCGACGAGGTCCTCGTGCAGGTCGGCGTCCGCCGTGGCGAGCTCGACCGTCAGGGCCTCCGATCCCGGGACTGGACGCAGCGCGGCCCGGCGGGGGAGCGTCAGCCGGACCGCGTCCGCCGCGCAGCCGTAGCCGAACCGGCCGTAGATGCCCTGCTCGGCCGCGAACAGCGCCGACACGGGTTCGCGGCGACCCTGGGCCCTCTCGACGTGGGTGGCGATCATCGACGTCAGCAGGCCGCGCCTGCGCTCGTCGGGACGCACCCCGACCCAGGTGAGACCGGCGCAGGGCACCGCGCCGCCCGGGACCGGGAGCGTGAAGGGGTACGAGCCGTGCACCGCCGCCAGCCGGCCGCCCGGCCCCTCCACCGCCATCGCCCGGTCGAAGGGAACCGTGAACGGCACCTGCGCGTCGACCTCGGGGTCCGGGGGCCAGGCGAAGGCCAACCGGTCCACCGCCCGGAACTCCTCCTTGCGGTCCTCGCCGATCTCGACCGTGCGGTAGCCGTGGGGCAGCGTCGTCATGGTGCCCATGCTGCCGGGCGCGCCGCTGCGGCTGCACCGTCTTTGCTGCTCGACCGGCGGATCGTCGGGCCACCGTCGGTGCTCGCGGTTAGCCTTCGCGCATGACGAGCAGCCCCGACCGGCGCGCCGGCGACGACGGGCCGGGCGGGCGGACCGCTCGCGTCTCCGGCCGACCCGCGCCGGGCCGGGTCGCATCCGGTGGCTCCGGCGCGCTCGAGCGCAGCCTCGGTCGCTGGGCCCGGCGGCCGCAGGCCGTCCCCGGGGTGGTGCTGGCGGCGCTCGCGGTGCTGCTGGCCCTCGGCATGTGGGACCGACCGGAGTGGGTGGCGCCCTCGGCCTTCCTGCTCCTGCTGCTGGTCGCGGTGTTCGTGCTGCGCTGGCTCGCCCTGGTGGTGGTCGCCGCCCTGGTCAGCGTGCTGGCGATGACGCTGTGGGCGATGGGCTCGGGGACGATGACGCCGGGCACGATCGTGGTGCTCGCCGCGGCCGTGGGCGCGGTGCTGATCTTCGGGCGCAGCCGCGAGCGGCTCGGTCTGCAGGGCGCGCCGAGCGGCCTGATGCTGGTGGACCTGCGGGACCGGCTCGAGGCGAACGGTCACATCCCACCGCTGCCGGCCGGCTGGCGCGTCGACGCCGTGGTGCGGTCGGCCCACCAGGACGCGTTCTCGGGGGACTTCGTCGTCGCGCGGGCGCCCGCCGACGACGTCCTCGAGGTGGTGCTGGTCGACGTCTCCGGCAAGGGTCAGGCCGTCGGGGTGCGGTCCTTGCAGCTGTCGGGCGCGCTGGCGGGGCTGCTCGGCGCGATGGCACCGGCCGACTTCCTGCCGGCGGCGAACTCCTACCTCCTCGGGCAGGGCTGGGACGACGGGTTCGCGACCGCCGCGCACCTGGCGCTGGACCTGCGCACCGGGGCCTACCAGGTGGCCACCGCCGGCCACCTGCCCCCGGTGCAGCTGCACGCCGGGTCGGGGCGGGTCAGCGTGGTCGACACCGTCGGTGCACCGGTCCTCGGGGTGACGCCGGACTTCCGGTGCCAGGCCCGCACCGGCACCCTGCAGCCCGGTGACGCGCTGCTGCTGTACACGGACGGCCTGGTGGAGACCCGCGGCGGCGACCTGGACCAGGGCATCGACCGGCTGCTCGGCGTCCTGGAGCAGCTGGTGTCCACGGGACGTGGCGGGGCCGACGCGGTGCTCGCGGCGGCGCGCCGCCAGGAGGACGACGACCGGGCGTTGGTGCTGGTGCAGCGGGCCTGAGCGATGGACGACGACTACCTGGAGCAGGTGCTCGACCTGGTCGCCGCCGTACCGGCGGGCCGCGCGGTCACCTACGGCAGCGTGGCCGAGGTGCTGCGGGACCGGCTCGGCCGGGGCGGCCCCCGGCAGGTCGGTCAGGTGTTGGCGCACGCCGGTGGGGGAGTGCCGTGGTGGCGGGTGGTCAATGCCGCCGGGTCGCCGCCGGCGCGGCACGCCACCGAGGCGCTCGACCGGCTGCGCGCCGAGGGCACCCCGCTGGTCGCGGACGGCACGCGCGTGGCCCTGCGCCGCGCGTTGTGGTGGCCCGACGAGGACGCGTTCGACGACGCGGCGGAGCGGGGCTGACGGACGCCCCGTCGCCGCCTCGCTAGGCGTCCCGAGAGCCGTTGGCAGCCGCGCTCGCCGTGGCCCCGAGAGCCTGGGCGACCCGCGGGAGGTCGCGCGGATCGGTCTGCAGCAGCATCGTCGTCACCGCGGTGCGCTGCCAGGCCGCCAGCTGGTCGCGCAGGTCGTCCGGGGTGCCCACCAGCGCGACGTCCCGCACCAGCTCGGTCGGCACCGCAGCGGCGGCACGGGCGCGGTCCCCGGCGAGGAAGTGCGCCGCGATCTCGTCCAGCGCCTCGGCGTACCCGAGCCGCGCCAGCGCGTCCCGGTGGTAGTTGGCGCCACGGGCGCCCATGCCACCCGCGTACAGCGCGATGAACGGCCGCACGGCGTCGGCCGCCTGCTCGACGTCCGCGCCCAGCACCGCCGGCACGGTCGCCGTCACCTCGAAGCGCTCGCGGGGGCTGGAGCCGGCGAGGCGGCGCGCGAAGCCGTCGTCGAGCAGCTGGCGGAACTCGTCGTCGAGCCGCGGGGCGTAGAACAGCGGCAGCCACCCGTCGGCGATCTCGGCGGTCAGCGCGATGTTGCGGGGGCCCTCCGCCGCGAGGTGGATGGGCAGGTCGGCGCGCAGCGGGTGCACCGTCGAGCGCAGCGGCTTGCCGAGGCCCATGCCCTGGTCCGCCGGCAGGGGCAGACGGTAGAACTCGCCGTCGAACGTCACCGGGGCCTCGCGGGCCAGCACCTGGCGCACCACGGCGACGAACTCGCGGGTCCGAGCCAGCGGCTTGGGGTACGGCTGCCCGTACCAGCCCTCCACCACCTGGGGGCCGGACACGCCGAGGCCCAGCACGAACCGGCCGCCGGACAGGTGGTCGAGCGTGAGGGCGGCCATCGCTGTGGCGGTCGGGGTGCGGGCGGAGATCTGCGCGACGGCGGTGCCCAGCCGGATGCGGCTCGTGGCGGCACCCCACCACGCGAGCGGTGTGAACGCGTCCGACCCGTAGGCCTCCGCCGTCCACACCGAGTCGAAGCCGAGCCGCTCTGCGGTCAGCACCGCCTGCTGCGCGCCCTGCGGAGGTCCGGCCGACCAGTAGCCGGTGTGGTAGCCGAGCCGCACGGGAACCTCCGATGGTCCGACGTCGCCGCGCCGTCGCGGCGTCCGTGCCGGTCAGGCTACGGCCCGCACCGGTCAGCACGGCGCCCGGCTCGGTGGTCCGTCAGATGTAGATCGCCGGGTCGTCGACCTCGGGGTCGAAGCTGTGCGCCACCTTGGGCAGCCGGACCTGCGCCGGCACGCCGACGGCGATCGCACCGGCCGGCACGTCGTGCACCACCACGGCGTTCGCTCCGATCTGCGCTCCGTCGCCGATCCACACGGGCCCGAGCACCTTGGCGCCCGCTCCGACCACCACGCCGTCACCCAGCGTGGGGTGCCGCTTGCCGTGCCGCATCGTCTTGCCGCCCAGCGTGGAGCCGTGGAACAGCACGACGTCGTCGCCCACCTCGGCGGTCTCCCCGACCACCACGCCCATGCCGTGGTCGATGAACAGCCGGCGTCCGATGCGGGCGCCGGGGTGGATCTCCACGCCGGTGGCCGCGCGGGCCGCCTGCGAGAGGAGCCGCGCGGCGAGCCGCAGCCCAGGCTCCTGCCACATCCGGTGCGCGAGACGGTAGACCCACACGGCGTGCACGCCCGGATAGCCGAGCGCCACCTCGAGCCGGCTGCGTGCCGCGGGGTCGTGCTGGTGCGCGGCCTCGAGGTCCTCTCGGAGCACCTCGAGCAACGGTCGGTGGTGCGCCGTGGCTGCCGAGCAGTGCGGTCATGGACAGGCTCCCGATGGATCGGTCGGACGGGTGGGGACGAGCAGTGAACGGAAGACCCGGCTCAGTCGAGCAGGTCGGCGTACAGCACGGTGGACAGGTACCGCTCGCCGAAGCTGGGGATGATCGTGACGATCAGCTTCCCCTTGTTCTCCGGACGGTTGGCGACCTGGATCGCCGCGGCGATCGCGGCACCGGAGGAGATGCCGACGAGCAGGCCCTCCTCCTTGGCGGCGCGGCGGGCGTAGGCGATCGCCGTGTCGCCGTCGATGTCGATCACCTCGTCGTACACCGAGGTGTCGAGCACCTCGGGCACGAAGTTGGCGCCCAGGCCCTGGATCTTGTGCGGACCGGGCTCGCCGCCGTTGAGGATCGGGGACTCCTTGGGCTCCACGCCGATGATCTGCACGTCGGGCTTGCGCTCCTTGAGCACCTGGCCGACGCCGGTGATGGTGCCGCCCGTGCCGATGCCCGCGACCAGGATGTCGACCTCGCCGTCTGTGTCGGCCCAGATCTCCTCCGCGGTGGTGCGGCGGTGGATCGCCGGGTTGGCGGCGTTGGCGAACTGGCGGGCCAGGACGGCGCCCGGACGCTCGGCGGCGATCTCGTTCGCCTTGTTGACGGCGCCCTTCATACCCTCGGAGCCCGGCGTGAGGATCAGCTCGGCGCCGTACGCGCGCAGCAGGGCGCGGCGTTCCTTGGACATGGTCTCGGGCATCGTCAGGACCACGTGGTAGCCGCGCGCCGCACCCACGAACGCGAGCGCGATCCCGGTGTTGCCGCTGGTCGCCTCGACGATCGTGCCGCCCGGCTGCAGCTCGCCGGACTGCTCGGCGGCGTCGACGATGGCGACGCCGATGCGGTCCTTGACGGAGCTGGCGGGGTTGTAGAACTCGAGCTTGCCGACGATCTGCGCGGGGGCGCCGTCCGTGATCTTGGTGATGCGGACCAGCGGGGTGTTGCCGATGAGCTGCGTGGCGTCGTCGTAGATGCGGGACATGGTTCCTCTTCGTCGGTTCTGGTGGAGGCACGGGCCGGGCAGGACGTTCACCCCGAGCCTGCGCGGTGCACGCGGCGTCGGCCACAGCAGCAGGGGCGAGGGTCGTCCGACGAGGCGAGCGCTGGCCGACCGGGTGGTCCGGGTTCCCGCCGTCGGGCAGGAGGCAGCCAGCGCTCTACCGACAGCGACAGGTGCGGGCCGACGAGGCCGCGCGGGCGCGCCCGGACGGGCGCACGGCGAGGGCGGTCGGAGCGTGCTGCACGCCGATCTGCCTCCCTCGCTCGGGCGGGTGCCAGGCCTCCGATCGGAGGTCGACCTGGTCCGCGACGCCATGACGCTAACCGCAACCGGGAGACCCGCGCAAAGATTCCCGCCGGATCACCTCTACGCTGGTCCCTGCGCGGGACGCCGTCCGGCGTGACGGGGTGTGGCGCAGGTTGGTAGCGCGTCCGCTTTGGGAGCGGAAGGTCGCCGGTTCGAATCCGACCACCCCGACCGGCACCGTCGAGGCGCCCGAGGCTGCGAGGTGAGCGGATGGACGACGAGCGCAGGCCGGTCGACCAGCAGCTCTACGACCTGCTCGACGAGCAGCTGGGGGCGTTCACGTCCGGCGCCGCCGTGGTGCTGGGTGGGCAGGCGTCGTGCAGCGTGATGCTGCGGCTCGAGGGGGGCGTGCGGCGCTCGGCCAGCAGCGACCCGCTCGCGGCGGCGTGCGACGAGGTCGAGCTCGCCGTCGACGAGGGGCCCTGCCTCGACGCCCTCGAGACCGGTCTGGTGATGCTGGTCGACGACCTCGACGCCGAGGACCGGTGGCCGGCGTGGACGCGCACGGCCCGTGCCGCAGGCTTCCGGTCCTCCGGGGGCTTCCCGGTGCACCTGCGCAGCGAGGCGGCCGTCGCGGTGAACGTCTACCGACCGGGACCCGGGCCGTGGGACCGGGACAGCCTGGTCCGTGCCGACGTCTACGCGCAGCAGCTCGGCCGGGTCGTCGACCTCTGCCTGGACCTGCGCGAGGCGAACGGACGGCGCCACGCCCTGGAGGACGCCCTGGCCGCGCAGGCGTCCATCGACCAGGCGATCGGCGCGATCATGGCGACGAAGCACTGCGACGCGTCTGCCGCCTTCGCCATGCTGATCGCGGCGGCTCGGGACGGCCGCTCCGACCTGAGCGACGTGGCGGTGCAGGTCCTCGAAGCGCTGGTGGAGCGGCGGCCCGGCGGACCGCTCTGAGCGGATGCGCCGGGCGCGCCGTCCGACGTCAGAACGGCCGGGCCAGGCCCCTCGGCGTGCGGTCGCCCGTCGCGAGTCGTCGGCCGCGACACCGGTGGACGGGTTCGCGACCGCCGCGACGTCGGCGCTCAGCGGCTCCCGCTGCGCCGACCCCGCCGCGCGCCGCCGGCCGAGAACGCAGCCGCTCCGCCGGTCGAGTGCGCAGCTGCTCCGCCGGTAGCCGCGGCGCGCGGTGCCGGACGGCCCGTGGCTGTCGTGCCACCGACCGGCCGGTCCTGCGCGCCGGCAGCCGATGCCGTCGTCCGGCCGCCGCGAGGGTCCGCACCCGATGCGGCAGAGCCGCGGCGTCGTCGGGAACCCCGCCCCGTCGGCGCCGCGCCGGAACGCGGTGCGGCGGGCTGGACGGACGGCGCCGGACGGTGCACGCGCGCGGCGGGCTCGCCGACCAGCGCGCGCACCTGCGGCGAGTCGGCGGTCACGGCCTGCAGCGGGGCGTGCACGGCAGCCCGGCGCAGCAGCGTGGCCACGTCGTGCCGCTGCTCGGGCAGCGTGACGGTCACGACCGTGCCGGCCGCGCCCGCGCGTGCGGTCCGTCCGGACCGGTGCAGGTAGGCCTTGTGCTCCGTCGGCGGGTCGACGTGCACCACGAGCGGCACGTCGTCGACGTGCACGCCGCGGGCCGCCACGTCGGTGGCCACCAGCACGCGTACCTCGCCGCTGCGGAAGGCCGCCAGGTTCCGGTCGCGGGCCGCCTGGGACAGGTTGCCCTGCAGGTCCACCGCGGGGATGCCGTCGGCGGTCAGCTGCTTCGCCAGGCGCTTGGCGACGTGCTTGGTGCGCACGAACAGGATGGTGCGCTCCTCACCGGAGGCCAGCGCCTCGACCAGCCGCTTCTTCGCATCGGCGTCGGGCACGCCGAACACCGCGTGCTCCAGCAGCTCCACCGCGTTGGTCGCGTCGTCGACCGAGTGGGTGGTGGGGGAGGAGAGGAAGCGACGGACCAGCTTGTCCACGCCGTTGTCCAGCGTCGCGGAGAACAGCAGCCGCTGACCGCCGGCCGGCGTGGCGGCGAGGATGCGGGTGACAGCCGGGAGGAAGCCGAGGTCGGCCATGTGGTCCGCCTCGTCGAGCACGGTGACGCGGACCGCGCTGAGCCGGACGTGGCCCTGCCTCATCAGGTCCTCGAGGCGCCCAGGGCACGCGACCACCACGTCGACGCCGGCCTGCAGGGCCTGGACCTGCCGGTGCTGCGAGACGCCGCCGAAGACGGTGGTCACGGTGTGGCCCGTCGCGGCGAGCAGCGGCTCGAACGTCGCCGCGATCTGGGTGGCGAGCTCACGGGTGGGCGCCAGCACGAGCGCGGTCGGGTGCCCCGCCCTCGCCCTGGTCCCTGCGGACGCCAGCCGGGCGACCACGGGAAGGGCGAACGCGAGCGTCTTGCCGCTACCGGTGCGGCCGCGGCCGAGCACGTCCCGGCCGGCGAGCGTGTCGGGGAGGGTGTCGCGCTGGATGGGGAACGGCTCGTCGATGCCCTGCGCGTGCAGGACGGAGACGAGGCGGGCGGGGACGCCGAGGGCGTCGAAGGAGGAGGACATGGACTGCTTTCACGAGAGGGGCGCTGCGACGCGCTGATGGGGACCGTGCGGGACACGCGCACCCCGGCGGCAGCCGGGGGCGGTTCGCCGTCGATCCGCGTCTGGGCACCGGGTGCCGCAGGGAGCGTTCGTCGACGCGAGGCGCAGGAGTACGCCGGGTGGCCCCAGCCTACCTGCTGGCGCACGCGAGCCCCGCCGGGGCAGCGGGGCGGACACCCCAGCCGGGCATGCGTACGTGCTCTGACCTGCGCATCTCCTCACCGAGCGACCTCGGCGGTGCCGACTTAGCATCGAGCCCCAAGGGGGCGACCGGTCGATCGCGGAGGCAACAGTGAGCCAGACCCGTCCACACTCGCAGGACGTGCCGCCTCAGCTCGACGTCGGCACCCCGGAGGAGCCGGGCAGCCACGGCAAGCGTCGGTCCCCGGTCGCGCGGTTCTTCGGGGTGCTCGGTCCGGGGCTGGTCACGGGAGCGGCGGACGACGACCCGTCCGGCATCGCCACCTACGCCCAGGCCGGTGCGACGTTCCGCTACAGCATGCTGTGGACGTCGATCGTGACGTTCCCCCTGATGGCGGCCACGCAGGAGATCTGCGACCGGATGGCGCAGGCCACCGGGGACAGCTTCGGCAAGCTGATCCGACGCAAGTTCCCGCGCTCGCTGCGGCTCGTGATCGGCGTGCTGCTGGTGGCGTTGATCGTCGCGAACGTCGTCAACGTGGCCGCCGACCTGATGGCGATCGGCCAGGGGATGCAGCTGCTGCACGCGGGTCCCGCGCCGGTCTGGAGCGCGGTGGCCGGCGTCGCGATCCTGGGCGCCGTGGTGGCCGGCTCGTTCGAGCTGATCGGCCGGGTGTTCAAGTGGTTGTGCCTGGTGCTGCTGGTCTACATCGGCGTGCTCTTCGTGGCCGACGTGGACTGGGCGCAGGTGCTGCGGGGCTTCGCCGGCATGAGCATCCAGCTCACGCCGGACTACCTCGGCCTGACGGTGGCCGTGCTCGGCACCACCATCTCGCCCTACATGTTCTTCTGGCAGACCGCCCAGCGCGTCGAGCAGCTGCGTGCCGAGGACCTCGGCGGCGACAAGGCCCCGCGACTGGCCGACCGCACGCCGAGCGCGGCCCGGCGCAAGCTGCGCAACGGCCGGATCGATGTGATCGCCGGGATGGCGTTCTCGCAGCTGATCATGTTCGCGATCATCACCGCGACGGCCGCGACGCTCGGCAAGGCGGGCACCCACGTGAGCACCGCCGCGGACGCGGCCAAGGCTCTCGCGCCCATCGCCGGCGCCGGCTCCACGGTGCTGTTCGCCGTCGGGTTCGTCGGCTCGGCGGTGCTGGCCATCCCGGTGCTGGCCGCCTCGGGTGCCGCCGGGATCGCGGGCCTGGCGAACCAGGAGTGGGGCCTGGAGCGGAGCCCCCGACGAGCGCCGCTGTTCTACGTCGTGCTCGCCGCCGGCATCGTCGGCGGCACCCTGATGAGCGTGGTCAGCTCCGACCCGATCGGGCTGCTGGTGCTCAGCGCCATCCTCAACGGGATCGCGGCCGGCCCGTTCCTGGTGGTGATGATGCTGATCTCCCGGGACCGGCGGATCATGCGCGAGTACACCAACGGGCGGCTGGCGGCGGTGCTCGGCTGGACCACCACGGTGCTGATGTGCGTGGCCGGCGCCTACGGCATCTGGTACACCGTCACCAACGGCTGAGCCGATGTGCACCGTTTCGGTGCCGCTCCACGGGTGCACCGCGTAGGGTCGGCGGCATCGACGGAGGCGCACCACCGCGCACCGTCACCCGTTGACCTGCTCTCGGCGGGCGCACCCGCCGAGGCGTCGGCCGTGCGACCGGGCCCGGAGCAGCGGTCGGGCGCTCGCCCGTGGAGGTTGTGCGGCGTGACCAGTACGTCCACCCGCAGTCCGCGCCGCACCGCTACCGCGCTGGCGCGGACCCGGTCCGGCGCACCCGGTCCGCTGGACCGACCGCCGGGTCCGGTCGCGCGCCGGATGAACACCCTGGTCCGGGCGCTGGCCGCCAGCTGGGTGTCCGACCCCCGCGTGGCGGTGTCGCTCGCCGGTGCGGGCCTGGCGCTCGGGATGCTGCTCGGCGCGACCGCTCCCAACGCCGAGGCGATCGGCGTGCACCTGCCCCTGTCCCTGCTGCCGTCGCTGTCGGGCCACACCGTCCTGGCCAGCCTGATGCTCTACGCCGCGGAGATCCTCGCCGGGCTGGGGCTGGCCGGGATGATCTGGGCGAACAGCAAGGGCTGGCGACCTGATCCCCGGCACCTCCTCGTCGCCTCGGCCGTGGTGGTGGCCGTCATGGTGTGCCTGACGCCGGTCGGCTCGTCCGACGTGGCGAGCTACGCGGTGTACGGACGCATCGCCGCGCAGGGTGGCAACCCGTACGTCACCAGCCCGCTCGCGTGGGGTGAGGCGGCGTACCTGGACCCCGTCGGCATGATGTGGAAGAACCAGCCGTCCGTGTACGGCCCCGTCGCCACGCTGCTGCAGTCGTTCGCCGCCTGGGTCGGCGGCAGCGACGTCGCGACGACCGTCCTGGCGTGGATGGTGCTGAACGGGCTGGTCTTCCTCGGCGTCGGGGTGCTCCTGCTGCGGACGTCCGACGACCCGGTGCGCGCCACGCTGTTCTGGACCGCGAACCCGGTGCTGATCCTCGCGCTGGTCGGTGGGGGTCACCTGGACACCCTGGTCGCCGCCGCGGCCGTGGGCGCGATCCAGGTCGCGCGGAAGCTGCGGTCCGGCTGGGGCGACGTGCTCGCCGGCGTCCTGGTGGGCCTCGGGAGCGGCGTGAAGATCTCCGCGGTGCTGATCGGCCTCGGCCTCGCGTGGCCGCTGGCGGCGCGGCGGCAGTGGGGCCGGCTGGTGCGGATGTCCGCGGCCGCGACAGCCGCGCTGGTGCTGCCGTACACGTTCTACGGCACCAGTGCGCTCGGCCCGCTGCTGCACGGGCTGCAGCTGGTGACGTGGCCGTCCCCGTGGCGGCTGGTCGAGATCACCGGACGGGCTCTCGGCGTGAGCGAGGCGGCGATGATGCACGGCATCAGCCTCCTGTGGCCGCTGGCGCTCCTGGTGGTGGCGTGGCTGCTCAACCAGAGGATCGCGGGGGACCAGCCCCGCGAGGTCGTCTGGCCCTTCGTGCTGGTGTTCGCCTGGATCCTCGTGGCCCCATGGGTGTTCGCCTGGTACACCGCGGTGGCATGGGCGGCGCTGAGCCAGGTGCCGCGCAACCGGATGACGCGCTGGTTGACGCTGGTGACCGTGATCCTGGCGCTGTTCCTGTCCAGCGGCGGGCACCCGATGCCCGTGCGGTGAGGAGGGCGGGTGCCGGCGCGCCCGTACGCTGACCGCGTGGTCACCGCCGTGGACGCCGGAGCGGCGTCCCCCCTCGAGAGCGTCGATCGCGCGTTGCGCCTCCTGGAGGCGCTCGCCTCGCACGGTGCCGACGGTGCCACCCTCGCGGAGCTCGCCACGGCGACCGGCATGCACAAGACCACCGCGCACCGCACGCTCGGTGCGCTCCGGCACCGGCAGTTCGTCCACCAGGACGGCGAGACGGGCCGGTACCGGCTCGGGCGGGCGGCGGTCGCCCTCGCCGACCGGTTCCTCGACGAGGCGAACCTGCCGTCCCTGCTGCACGGCGCGCTGGTGGCGTTGTGCTCGGCCACCGACGAGCTGGTGCACCTCGGGGTGCTGTCCGGTGCGCAGGTGGTGTACCTGGACAAGGTCGAGCCGGACCGCCCGGTGCGGGTGTGGTCCGCGGTCGGCCGCCGGCGGTGGGCGGTCACCACGGCGCTGGGCAGGGCGATGCTGGCGTACTCCGGCACGTCCCGGGAGGCGCTCGACGGGTACGTGCGGCCGACCGGTGGCGCCGGCCGCTCTGCCGAGCAGGCGGTCGAGGCCGACCACGTGTGGGACGAGCTCGAGCGTGCCCGCGCGCGCGGCTACGCCGTCGAGCAGGAGGAGAACGAGCCCGGCATCTCCTGCGTGGCCGTCCCGCTTGTCCGTGCTGCGACCGGCTCGTCCGCCGGCCTCGGTTCCCGCGCCGCAGTCGTCGGCGCCGTCAGCCTCACCGTGCCCAGCGAGCGGATGGACCAGCGGCGGGTGGAGCAGCTGTACGCGACGATCCGCGAGGTGCTCCCGCCGCTCCTGCCGGCCGGCCTGGCGCTGCCCCTCGGCTGAGCCGCGCGGCAGCGGTGCACCCTCGCGCGCCGCCATGACATACTCGTTTCGCTGCACGCGATGGGCATTGCGACTAGCGAAACGGACTCCCGGTGCCGACCATCCTCGACCAGCTCTCCGCCCACCGCCTGGTGCCCGTGGTCGTCATCGACGACGCCGCCCAGGCGGGCCCGCTCGCGCAGGCCCTGGTCGACGGCGGCCTGCCCGTCGCCGAGGTGACCTTCCGCACCGCGGCCGCCGCCGAGGCGATCCGCGCGATGAGCGATCGCGGGGACGTGCTGGTGGGCGCCGGGACGGTGCTGACACCGGCGCAGGTGGACGCCGCGGTCGCCGCCGGTGCGCACTACGTCGTCTCGCCCGGCACGGACCGCGCGGTCGTCGAGCGAGCGCAGGAGCACGGCGTGCTCGCCCTGCCCGGCGCCGTGACCGCCACGGAGGTGCAGGCGGCGCTGGCGCTCGGACTGACCACCGTGAAGTTCTTCCCGGCCGGCACGTCCGGCGGTGCCGCGGCGATCGCCGCGCTGGCCGCGCCGTTCGGCGGCATCGGCTTCGTGCCCACGGGTGGCGTCGGGCCGAAGAACCTCGGCGAGTACCTGGCGCTGCCGTCGGTCAAGGCGGTCGGCGGCTCCTGGATGGTGCCGCGCGACCGGGTGGCCGCGGGCGACCTCGCGGGGGTGCGTGACCTCGTCGCCGAGGCGGTCCGGCTCGCGTCGAGCCTGCGCCCCTGACCACGCCGAACCGCCCGCCCCGCAGCCCGAACCAGCGCACCGACCCAGCCGCAGGAGTGCCCGTGCCCGCCCTGACCATCCGCCCCGCCGAGCAGACCCGGTACGACGCCGTCAGCCTGGGTGAGGTGATGCTGCGGCTCGACCCGGGCGAGGGTCGCATCCGGACCGCACGCGAGTTCCGGGTGTGGGAGGGCGGTGGCGAGTACAACGTCGCCCGCGGCCTCCGCCGGGCCTTCGGGCTGCGGGCCGCCGTGGTGACGGCGCTCGCGGACAACGAGGTCGGGCGCCTGGTGGAGGACCTGATCCTCCAGGGCGGTGTGGACACCTCGTTCATCCGCTGGATGCCGTACGACGGCGTGGGCCGCACGGTGCGCAACGGGCTGAACTTCACCGAGCGCGGGTTCGGCGTGCGCGGCGCCGTCGGTGTCTCCGACCGGGGCCTGACCGCGGCCAGCCAGTTGCGCGCGCAGGACGTCGACTGGGACCACCTGTTCGGCGAGCTGGGCGTGCGGTGGTTCCACACCGGTGGCATCTACGCGGCGCTGTCCGAGACGAGCGCGGCCACCACGCTGGCGGCCGTCGAGGCGGCGCACCGGTACAGCACCGTCGTCTCCTACGACCTGAACTACCGGCCGAGCCTGTGGAAGGCGATCGGTGGCAAGGAGCGGGCGCAGCAGGTCAACCGCCAGATCGCCCGGCACGTGGACGTGATGATCGGCAACGAGGAGGACTTCACCGCGGCCCTCGGGTTCGAGGTGGAGGGGGTCGACGAGAACTTGTCCGCGCTGGACGTCGACGCGTTCGGCGCGATGATCGACCGGGTCCGTGCGCAGTACCCGAACTTCGCCGTCATCGCCACGACGTTGCGCACCGTGCGGTCCGCCACGGTGAACGACTGGGGTGCGATCGCGTGGTCCCGCGAGGAGGGGCTGGTGCGGGCCACGCACCGGCCGGGGCTGGAGATCCTCGACCGGGTCGGCGGCGGCGACTCGTTCGCCTCCGGTCTGGTGTACGGCCTGCTCGACGGTCAGCCGCTGGCGACCGCCGTCGAGTACGGCGCGGCGCACGGCGCGCTGGCGATGACCACGCCGGGCGACACGACGATGGCCAGCAAGGCCGAGGTGCTCAAGCTGGCCGGCGGCGGGAGCGCGCGGGTGGACCGCTGACGGTCAGCTGCCGGACCCGTCGAACGTCAGCACCACCTTCACGTCGTCGTCCTGGTCGGTGAACGCGTCGGCGAACCGCTCCACGGGGACCCGGCGCGTGATCAGCCGCGCGAGCCACTCGACGTCGGCCTCGGCCAGGGCCTCGGCCGCCAGTCGGTAGTGGTGCAGGTTGGCGTTGACCGAGCCGACGACCGCCTCGTTCTCCAGCACGATCTCGCGGTTGAGCCCGCCGGCGTCGATGGTCAGCCGGCGCCTGGTCGGTGACACGCCGGTCAGGCAGACGATGCCGTACGACGAGGTGGCCGCGATCGCGCCGAAGATCAGCGGGCCGACGCCGGTCGCCTCGATGACGACGTCCGGCTTGATCGCCGTCGCGACCTCGTCGATGTCGCCGTGGTGGTACGTCGCGCCGAGGTCGGAGACCAGCGCGGGCTTCGGCCCGTCGGTCACCCGGTCGAGCACGTGCACGTCGAGCCCGCGCTGGACGCCCAGCATGGCGGCGAGCAGCCCGATGGGTCCGGCGCCGGTGACCAGCACCGTGCGGGGCTCGAACCAGGCGCGCCGCCCGACGTGCTCCACCTGGTCCCAGGCCTTGGCGACCACCGTCGTCGGCTCCATCAGCACGCCGACCTGGTGCAGCCGCGGGTCGAGCTTCACCGCGAAGTCCGGTTCCACCGACCACTGCTCGCTCGCGTAGCCGTCGAGCTGCTTGATGCCGCGCTCGGTGTACTGCCCGTTGCGGCACATGTCGAACTGCCCGTGCGCGCAGGCGCCGCACGGCACGGGGTCCGGCCGGCGCACGACGCCGACCACCAGGTCGCCGGGGGAGAAGCTGCTGCCGTCGGGCGCGGTGCGGACTCGCCCCAGGGACTCGTGGCCGATCACCAGCCGCTCCCGGCCGGGCGGCGCCCACCCGTAGTCCCCGTCGGCGATCTCCCGGTCGGTCCCGCACACCCCGACGGCGAGGGCGTCGACCAGCAGGTGGCCGTCCGGAGCCGTGGCGTCCGGGACGTCGCTGACCTGCAGGGTGCCGCCGTGCAGCGGGATGGTGGTCAGCGCACGCATGGTCGCTCCTTCTCCCCGTGGGGGCCCGGCCCGCGTGGGGGCCGCCGGCCGAGGGCCCGATGAAGCCCTCCCGCACGCTAACCACGGACCGCTGGAGCGGCACGGCGAGAGGAACTTGAATTTCCACGGGCGTATCCGCTTTTAACCGCGGCTTCCCTGAGCAACACTGACGACAGCCGAGTCCGGGAGGAACCGAGGGTGGTCCAGCCGAGGGAGAACGACCTCGCTCGCTGTGCCCTCGCAGCACCCGCACCCTCAGCACCCTCCGCACCCGCGCCCGCCGCACCCCCGGCAGGCGCACGCCGGGCCGCCGCGTACCCCCGCGGCTCCGCGCTCCGCCGACCGGCGCCGGGGGCATCCCGGCCCAGCTGAGCCCGTTCTCGCTACCTCCGCACGAGCGTGTGTCGATCGAAGGAGCCCAGATGAACCCGAGCACCACACCGCGCACCCCTGCCGAGCCGGGCCTCGACGGCCCGGTGTCAGAGGCGCTGCTCCGGCTCGGGCGCCACCTGCGGCGCGGCGAGGTGTCGGCCGACCTGCGGACCCTGAGCAAGGTGGGCGGGCGGGACGCCGACGAGTTCTACCGGGACCGCTGGAGCCACGACAAGGTGGTCCGCTCCACCCACGGCGTCAACTGCACCGGGTCGTGCTCGTGGAAGGTCTACGTCAAGGACGGGATCATCACGTGGGAGGCGCAGCAGACCGACTACCCGAGCGTCGGCCCGGACCGGCCCGAGTACGAGCCCCGCGGCTGCCCGCGCGGCGCGGCGTTCAGCTGGTACACGTACTCGCCGACCCGGATCCGCTACCCGTACGTGCGCGGGGTGCTGCTCGACCTGTACCGCGAGGAGCGGCGCCGCACGGGTGACCCGGTGGCGGCGTGGGCGGCGATCGTCGAGGACCCGGACAAGGCCCGCCGGTACAAGAGCGCGCGGGGCCGGGGCGGCCTGGTGCGGGCCAGCTGGGACGAGGCGGTGGAGATCGTCGCCGCCGCGCAGGTGTACACGATCAAGACGTACGGGCCGGACCGCGTGGCCGGCTTCTCGCCGATCCCCGCGATGTCGCAGGTGTCGCACGGCGTCGGCGCCCGGTTCCACGAGCTGATCGGCGCCCCGATGCTCTCGTTCTACGACTGGTACGCGGACCTGCCGGTCGCGTCGCCGCAGGTGTTCGGCGACCAGACCGACGTGCCGGAGTCGGGGGACTGGTGGGACGCCGGCTACCTGATCATGTGGGGCTCCAACGTCCCGGTGACGCGCACCCCGGACGCGCACTGGATGACGGAGGCCCGCTACCGCGGTCAGAAGGTGGTGGTCGTCTCACCGGACTACGCGGACAACGTGAAGTTCGCCGACGACTGGCTCGCGGCGCAGCCCGGCACCGACGGGGCGCTGGCCATGGCGATGGGCCACGTGATCCTGCGCGAGTTCTTCGTCGAGAAGCAGACGCCGTACTTCGACTCCTACGTCAAGCGGTACACGGACCTGCCGTTCCTGGTGCGGCTCGACGAGCGGGACGGCGCCTACGTGCCCGGCAAGTTCCTCACCGCCGCGGACCTGCCCGGCGCCGAGGCGACCAGCGAGAACGCCGCCTTCAAGACGGTGCTGCTCGACCGGGCGACCGGCCTGCCGGTGGTGCCGGGCGGGTCGCTCGGCTTCCGGTACGGCAAGTCCGGTGAGGGGCGGTGGAACCTCGACCTGGGGGACGTCGACCCGCTGCTGAGCCTGTCCGCGGAGGCGCCGCTCGGCGCGGCACCCGGTCGGGGCGCCGGTGCGGGCGAGGTGCAGGGCGTCGAGGTGGACCTGCCGCGGTTCGACGCGCTGGACGGGTCCGCCGGGACCATCCGACGCGGCGTGCCGGCCCGCCGGGTCGCGGGTCACCTGGTCACCACGGTGTTCGACCTGCTGCTCGCCCGGTACGGCGTCGGACGCCCGGACCTGCCGGGGGAGTGGCCCACCGGGTACGACGACGCGGACCAGCCCGGCACACCGGCGTGGCAGGAGCAGTTCACCGGCGTCCCCGCGGCGGCTGCCGCACGGATCGGGCGGGAGTTCGCCGCCAACGCCGAGGAGTCGCGCGGCCGCTCGATGATCATCATGGGAGCGGGCACCAACCACTGGTTCCACTCCGACACGATCTACCGCACGTTCCTCACGCTGACGATGCTCACCGGCTGCCAGGGCGTGAACGGCGGTGGCTGGGCGCACTACGTCGGCCAGGAGAAGGTGCGGCCGATCACCGGCTACACCACCTACGCGATGGCGCTGGACTGGGCGCGGCCGCCACGCACCATGATCCAGACCGCCTACTGGTACCTGCACACGGACCAGTTCCGGTACGACCCCTTCTCCGCCGACGCGCTCTCGGCGGCGACCGGCAAGGGCCTCCTGGCCGGGCTGACCACGGCGGACGTGATCGCCAAGACGGCCCGGATGGGCTGGATGCCGTCGTACCCGACGTTCGACCGCAGCCCCTTGGCCCTCGCCGACGACGCCGACGCGGCCGGCCTGCCGGTCGACGAGTACGTGCCGCAGGAGCTCACCGCCGGCCGACTGCGCTTCGCGGCCGAGGACCCCGACGCGCCGGAGAACTTCCCGCGCGTGCTGACGGTGTGGCGGGCCAACCTGCTCGGCAGCTCCGCCAAGGGCAACGAGTACTTCCTCAAGCACCTGCTGGGAACCGAGTCCAACCTGCGAGCCGCGGAGGCGCCTCCGGACCGGCGGCCGCGCGACGTCGTCTGGCGGGACGAGGCACCCACGGGCAAGCTCGACCTGCTGCTCTCGCTCGACTTCCGGATGACCAGCACCACGGTGTTCTCCGACGTGGTGCTGCCGGCGGCCACCTGGTACGAGAAGCACGACCTCAACACGACGGACATGCACCCGTTCGTCAACTCGTTCAGCCCCGCGATCGCGCCACCGTGGCAGAGCCGCACCGACTTCGACATCTTCCAGACGCTGGCGCGCACGTTCAGCACGCTGGCGCGCACGCACCTCGGGGTGCGGCGGGACGTCGTGGCCGTGCCCTTCACGCACGACACGCCCGACGAGCTGCTCAACCCGGGTGGTGTCGCGCTGGACTGGGCGCAGGGCGAGTGCGACCCCGTGCCGGGTGTGACCATGCCGAAGCTCGTCGTGGTCGAACGGGACTACGGGGCGGTCGCCGCGAAGATGGCGACCCTCGGACCGCTCGTCGACACCCTGGGCGCCACCACCAAGGGCGTCACGTTCGACGTGCGCGAGGAGGTGGCGTACCTCGGCCAGAAGAACGGCGTGGCCCGGAACACCGGCAGCGACGTGCTCGAGGGGCGTCCGCTGCTGACCCGGGACGTCCAGGCCTGCGAGGCGATCCTCGCGCTGTCCGGCACCACCAACGGCCGCCTCGCCGTCCAGGGCTTCCACACCCTCGAGAGGCGCACCGGGACGACGATCGCCGACCTGGCGGCCGAGCACGAGGGCAAGCGGGTCACCTTCGCCGACACCCAGAGCCGTCCGGCCACGGTGATCACCTCACCCGAGTGGTCCGGCACCGAGGCGCACGGGCGGCGGTACTCGCCGTTCACGGTGAACGTGGAACGGCTCAAGCCCTGGCACACGCTGACCGGTCGGCAGCACTTCTACCTGGACCATGACTGGATGGCCGAGCTGGGCGAGCAGCTGCCGGTGTTCCGGCCACCTCTCGACATGCGCGAGCTGTTCGGTGAGCCGGAGCTCGGCTCCACCGGCGAGCTCGGCGTCACGTTGCGCTACCTGACGCCGCACAACAAGTGGTCGATCCACTCCGAGTACCAGGACAACCTCTTCATGCTGACGCTGTCCCGCGGCGGCCCGACCATCTGGATGAGCGACCTGGACGCCGCCACCGTGGGCGTGCGGGACAACGACTGGGTCGAGGCGGTCAACCGCAACGGCGTCGTCGTCGCGAGGGCCGTCGTCTCGCACCGGATGCCCCAGGGGACCGTGTACATGTACCACGCCCAGGACCGCCTGATCGACGTGCCACTGACCGAGACGACGGGCCGCCGCGGCGGCATCCACAACTCCCTGACCAGGCTGCTCATCAAGCCGAGCCACCTGATCGGCGGGTACGCGCAGCTGTCCTACGCGTTCAACTACCTCGGCCCCACCGGGAACCAGCGCGACGAGGTCACCGTCATCCGCCGGCGCTCGCAGGAGGTGCAGTACTGATGAGAGTCGCTGAGCGGCGCACTCCGGAGCGAGGAACGAGCGAAGGGGAAGCGCGATGAAGGTCATGGCTCAGATGTCGATGGTGATGAACCTCGACAAGTGCATCGGCTGCCACACGTGCTCGGTCACCTGCAAGCAGGCGTGGACCAACCGCACGGGCATGGAGTACGTCTGGTTCAACAACGTCGAGACGCGCCCGGGTCAGGGCTACCCGCGCACGTACGAGGACCAGGAGCGCTGGCAGGGCGGCTGGACGCTGAACCGCCGCGGGCGACTGCAGCTGAAGGCGGGCAGCCGTGCGAAGAACCTGCTGACCATCTTCGCCAGCCCCAAGATGCCGTCGATGGACCAGTACTACGAGCCCTGGACCTACGACTACGAGAACCTGACCAGCGCCCCGCTGCAGGAGCACACGCCGGTGGCCCGGCCGTTGTCGTTGATCACCGGCGAGCCGACCAAGGTGCGCTGGAGCGCCAACTGGGACGACGACCTGGGCGGCGCCCCGGAGCTGACCAAGGACGACCCGGTCCTGGCCAAGGTGTCGGCGGACGTCAAGCTCGAGTTCGAGAAGACGTTCATGTTCTACCTGCCGCGCATCTGCGAGCACTGCCTGAACCCGTCGTGCGCCGCCTCGTGCCCGTCCGGCGCGATCTACAAGCGGTCCGAGGACGGCATCGTGCTGGTCGACCAGGACCGCTGTCGCGGCTGGCGCAAGTGCGTCACCGGCTGCCCGTACAAGAAGGTCTACTTCAACCACCGCACCGGCAAGGCCGAGAAGTGCACGTTCTGCTTCCCGCGCATCGAGGTGGGCATCCCGACGGTGTGCTCGGAGACGTGCGTCGGCCGGCTGCGCTACATCGGCCTCGTCCTGTACGACGCCGACCGCGTGCTCGCGGCGGCCAGCGAGCCGGACGAGACCAAGCTGCTCGCGGCGCAGCGCAGCGTGTTCCTCGACCCGTTCGACGCCGAGGTGATCCGGGAGGCGGAGCGGTCGGGCATCCCGCGGGACTGGATCGACGCCGCCCAGCGCTCGCCGATCTGGAAGCTGATCAGCACCTACGAGGTGGCGCTGCCGCTGCACCCCGAGTACCGGACCATGCCGATGGTCTGGTACATCCCGCCGCTGTCGCCGGTGGTGGACGTGGTGCGGGACACGGGGGAGGACGCCGAGGAGCGGGGCAACCTGTTCGCCGCCATCGACGCGCTGCGCATCCCGGTGGAGTACCTGGCCGGCCTGTTCACGGCGGGCGACACCGCACCGGTCACGGCGGTGCTGCGCAAGCTCGCCGCGATGCGGTCGTACATGCGCGACCTGTCGATGGGGCGTGAGGGCGACGCGTCGATCCCGGCGTCCGTCGGCATGGACGAGGGCACCATGCGCGAGATGTACCGGCTGCTGGCGATCGCCAAGTACGACGAGCGGTACGTGATCCCCACCGCGCACGAGGAGCAGGCGCACGGCCTGGAGGAGCTGGCCACCGAGTGCAGCCTGGACTACGAGGGCGGCCCGGGGATGAACGAGTGGGGACCGTTCGGCGAGGGCTCGGGCGGCACGACGCCGATCGCCGTGGAGAACTTCCACATGCTGCAGCAGCGGCAGCTGACGGACACGGTCGCCGACCCGGCCACGCGCAAGGCGCGCGTCAACCTGCTCAACTGGGACGGCAAGGGGGCGCCCGAGGGGATGTTCCCGCCGCGGCCCGAGGAGGCGCGGCCGCACGAGCCGGACGGCCCGTCGGGCGAGACGCAGCCGCTGCCCGCGGGTGGCAGCGAACCCGGTCCGACGGGGTCGGGGACGGAGCCCCGATGAACCGCGTCGCCCGCGCCGCGGCCGCCCACCGGCTCGCCACCCGGCAGACGGCCGTGGTGCACCGGCTGGCGGCGCTCCTGCTGGAGTACCCGTCGCCGGAGCTGCTCGCGCTGCTGCCGCAGGTCGAGGCCGCCGCGCAGGAGCTTCCCGACCCCGTCGGGGCGCCGTTGCGGCAGCTGGCCGACCACCTCCGCCTCACGGCGCTGTCGCAGCTGCAGGCCGACTACGTCGAGACGTTCGACCTGCGCCGGCGGTGCAGCCTCTACCTCACCTACTACTCCTACGGCGACACCCGGAAGCGCGGCGTCGCGCTCGTCGAGCTCAAGCAGGCGTACCGGGCGGCCGGTGCGGAGGTGGACGGCGAGGAGCTGCCGGACCACCTGTGCATCCTGCTGGAGTTCGCCGCGACCACGGACGCGGAAGCGGGCATCGCACTGCTGCTGGCCCACCGTGCCGGCCTGGAGCTGCTGCGGCTGGCGCTCGAGGACTCGCGGTCGCCCTATGCGGGGGTGGTGGGGGCCGTGTGCGCCACGCTGCCTCCGCTCGCGGGGGACGAGCGGGACGCGGTCGCCCGGCTGGCGGCCGAGGGACCGCCGGGGGAGGAGGTCGGTCTCGAGCCGTTCATGCCGCCACCGACGCCGATGGGAGCCCGCCGATGAGCACCAAGGACCTGCTGCTGTGGGTGGTGGTGCCGTACGTCTGCCTGGCGGTGTTCGGGCTGGGCCACGTCTGGCGGTACCGGTACGACAAGTTCGGCTGGACCACCCGCTCGTCCCAGCTCTACGAGTCCCGGCTGCTGCGCTGGGCCAGCCCGCTGTTCCACTTCGGGATCCTGTTCGTCTTCCTCGGGCACGTGATGGGTCTGGGCATCCCGGAGTCGTGGACGTCGGCGGTGGGCATCAGCGAGACGGCGTACCACGTGATGGCCGTGGGGATCGGCGGCATCGCCGGGGTCTGCACGCTCGTCGGGATGGTGCTGCTGATCTACCGGCGGCGGACCGTCGGGCCCGTGTTCAGCGCCACCACCAAGATGGACAAGCTGATGTACGCCTGGCTCGCCGCGGTCGTCCTGCTGGGCCTGTGGAACACGGCCGCCGGCTCGGCGCTCAAGCTCGGCGGTGAGTACGACTACCGGCTGGGCGTGTCGGTGTGGTTCCGCGGCATCTTCTACGGGCACCTGCACCCGGAGCTGATGGCGCACGCGCCGATCGGCTTCCAGCTGCACGGGCTGCTGGCGTTCGGCCTGTTCGCGCTGTGGCCGTTCACCCGGCTGGTGCACGTGTTCAGCGCGCCGGTCTGGTACCTGTGGCGGCCGTACGTCGTCTACCGCTCGCGCAGCCCGCGGCTCGGGGCGGAGCCGCCGCGGCGGGGATGGGAGCGGGTGGAGCGGCCCGCGAGCGGCGCACGTCGCTGAGGGCGGCACCCGTGCGGCCGGTCGCGGACGGCGGCAGGATCGGGCGATGCGACTGGTGCTGCTCGCCGACACCCATGTGCCGGTGCGGGCGCGCGACCTGCCGCCCGTCGTGTGGGCGGCGGTCGACGCGGCGGACGTGGTGGTGCACGCCGGGGACTGGATCTCCGAGCAGCTGTACGCCGCGGTCGCCTCGCGGGCCGCGCAGCTGGTCGGCTGCGCCGGCAACAACGACTCGGCGGCGCTGACCAGGCTGCTGCCCACCGTCGCGACCGTCGAGCTGGACGGCGTCCGTCTCGGCGTGGTGCACCAGACCGGCCCGGCCACCGGCCGCGAGGCGCGCTGCGACCGGGACCACCCCGGCCTGGACGTGCTCGTCTTCGGCCACAGCCACATCCCGTGGGACTCGTGCACACCCACCGGGATGCGGCTGCTCAACCCCGGTTCGCCGACGGACCGGCGGCGTCAGCCGTTCGCGACGTTCATGACGGCGCAGACGCGTGACGGTGCGCTGCAGGACGTGGAGCTGCACCGGGTCGACCCGGCCTGGCGCTGAGCCGGTCGCCTGCCCGGGGACGACGTGTCAGCCCGCGTCGGACCGCCCGCCGTCCTCGGAGTCCTCCGCGGACGTCTTGCCGGGGTCGAGCTCGTTCTCGTCAGGTCCGGTGCCCTCGACGACGGGCGGCTGCGGCCGGTCGTCATCCTGCGGCTGGCTGGTCGAGCTGCTCATCGTCCGCCTCCTGTCCCGGACCACCGCGCGGCAGCCCTCGGTGATCCTCGCTCACCGGCGGACGCACCGCCCGGCGGGGCGGCTCGGGGTGACCCGCTGCTACGGCGTCGGGCGGCCCGGCGAGGGCACGCCGAAGCTGCGCCCGGCCGGTGGCCCGGACGATGCGGTCGCGCGCCCGCCGGTGTGCAGGCCGTGGCTGCGCAGGTAGTCCTCCACGGCGCGGGCCGGCTGCGCCCGGGCGAACAGGAAGCCCTGCACGTAGGGGATGTCGAGCTGCTGGAGCGCCACCAGCTGCCCGGCCCGCTCGACACCCTCGGCGACGAGCACCAGCCCCAGGGAGCGCGCGAGCGCGGTGACCGCCGCCAGCAGCGGTGAGGGGTGGGTGTCGACGGAGTTGATCAGGCTGCTGTCGAGCTTGAGCACCGAGACGGGGAACCGCTCGAGGTAGTTCAGGGCGGAGTAGCCGGTGCCGAAGTCGTCGATCGCCAGCTCCACGCCCGCCGCCGTCAGCTCGTTGAGTGCGGCGGTCAGCTCGGCACCGCCGGGCACCGCGGTCTGCTCGGTGATCTCGATGGTCAGCTGGCTGGGGAGCAGACCGGCGTTCGTGACGTGGTCGAGGACGTGCGTGACCAGGTCGGAGCGGCTGAGCGAGGCCGCCGTCATGTTGACGGCGACCCGGATGGACCGGAACGCGGGGTCGGTGTCGCACCAGGTGGCCAGCTGACGCAGCGCCGTGGCGAGGACCAGCTCGTCGAGGTCCGCGGAGAGGCCCACGTGCTCGGCGGTGGGCAGGAACTGACCGGGCAGCAGCGGGCCTCGGCTCGGGTGCCGCCACCGCACCAGCGCCTCGACGGACCGCAGGCCGGCGCCGTTGACCGCCACCACCGGCTGGTAGGCGACCCACAGCCCGCCGGACTCCGGGTGGCGCAGCGCGTGGTCCAGCTGACCGGCGAGCTCGCGCTGCCCGAGCACCTGGTCGCGCAGCTCCCGGCTGTAGACCCGGTACGTCGCTCGGCCCGCGTCCTTGGCGGCGTACATCGCGATGTCCGCGTCGACCTGCAGCCGTTCGAGGGTCTGGACGTCGGGGGAGATGACCACGCCGACGCTCGCGGAGACGCGCAGCGGCAGGCCCTCCAGCACGAAGGGCTCGGCGAACACCGAGAGGATCTGGCCGCCGATGCGGTCCGCCTGCGTCGTCGCGTCGGTGTCGGTGCCGACGGCCAGGACGCCGAACTCGTCGCCGCCGAACCGGGCGACGAGCAGCCCGGCGGGAAGGGCAGCGGTCAGCCGGTCGGCCACCTGGACCAGCAGGGCGTCGCCCACCGTGTGCCCGTAGGTGTCGTTGATCGCCTTGAAGTCGTCCAGGTCGAGCAGCGCGAGCAGCGCCGTCACGCCGTGCGGCAGGTGTGCCGACCGCGCCAGCTCGTTGCGGAACCGCCGGAGGTTGGCCAGGCCGGTCAGGGCGTCGTGCAGGCTGGCGCGCTCGCTGCGGGCGAGCAGGTCGATCGCGCGGGACATCGCGAGCAGGAAGAGCACGAGCCCTGCGGCCGCAGCGAGCCAGAGGTCCAGGTGCAGCGTGCCCAGCACCGCCCCCAGGCACAGCGCCGGCACGACGGCCCCCGCGGGCAGCAGGAGCAGGAGGCCGGGAACACGCGAGGGCGCGACGCCCGCCGAGGGCAGGCCCACCTTGGTCATCGACGGGTGCGCCGCCGCGACGCCCAGCGCCAGGTAGGAGATGTAGGAGAAGCCGTCCCACCGGGAGCCGGGGTGGTACTGACCCCCGATGGTGGCCAGCCCGACGACGGTGTCGGACGCGACCGCGCAGCACAGGGCCCCCACCAGCACCGTGAGCGACGTGCTGCGGCGTGGACGGTGGTCGCGCAGGCGCAGCAGGAGGGCGAACAGCCCGAGGTCGAGGGTCGGCAGCGCCGCCGCGGACGTCACCGCCGCCGTCGTGGCTCCGGCGTCGACGTACGGCTGGACCAGGAACTGGTAGCCGACGGTGGCGAGCGACACCAGACCGATCGCGCTCTCCAGCCAGGCGAACCGGTCCCGCTCAGCCGGCACGGGAGGGGTGAAGGCGAGGATCGCCACGCCCACGGCCAGCGAGCCGACGTCGAAGGCCAGGGACACGGCCGACGTGATGGCCTGCTCGTGCACCTGCACCGCGGAGCCGATCGCGGCCGAGACGAGCGCGAACGCCAGCAGCAGCCACGCCCGTGGCCGTGCCGGACCGCGCAGGCCCACGGACAGGATGACGGTCACCGCCGCGGCCAGCGGAGCGACGACCAGCAGCCACAGCCGCACGTGGGCACCGGTCACGGCGAAGGCGGCCACCCCGACGAGCGACAGGAGGACGGTCATCAGGAAGGGAGACGGGGTTCGATGCATCGCCGTCATCCAGGCCTCGCGCTCTCTGCCCACTCCGTCGCCCGGCGAGCGCCGCATCGCGCGCGGGTGGCACCCCCCCTATCGGCCTGCGCCTGCGCACCGGAAGAACTCCATCGGGTGGTGCGGCTCACGGAGGGCCGATTCACCCGGTGACCGCCCGCCTAGCATCGGCCGGGTGACGGACGTGCAGAGGCTGGCGGTGGCCGGTGCCACGGGCCTGATCGGCGCACAGGTGGTGGAGCTGGCGCGGACCGGCGGCCACGAGGTGGTGCCGCTGAGCCGCGCGACCGGCGTCGACCTCATGGTCCCGGGATCGGTGGGCGACCGCCTCGAGGGCGTGGACGCGGTGATCGACACGACCCGCTCGCCCGTCATGGACCAAACCGGGGCCGTCGACTTCTTCACCCGGGCAGCGGCGAACCTCGGAGCCGCAGCGCACGCCGCCGGTGTGCGGCGCACGGTCGTGCTGTCCATCGTCGGCGTGGACCGCAGCCAGGACTACCCCTGGTACGTCGCCACGCTCGCGCACGAGCGCGCGACCCGCGAGCACGCGCCCGGGCCCCGGGTGCTCCGAGCCACCCAGTTCCACGAGTTCCCCGGCCAGGTGCTCGACCGGGGCCGGCACGGCGACACCGCCCAGGTGATGCGGATGCCGACCCAGCCGGTGGAGTCGCGGGAGGTGGCGCGGCTTCTCGTCGAGCTGGCGACCGACCGGACGGAGGGCGACGTCGACGTGGCCGGTCCCCGGCGGGAGGACCTCGTGGACCTGGTCCGGCAGCTGGTCGAGCTGCGCGGCGAGCGGGTGCGGATCGAGCCGGTGCCGGCATCGCCCAGCATGACGGCCGGCTCCGTGCTGCCGGGCCCGGGCGCCCTGGTCAGGGGCGTCGACTGGCAGACCTGGGCGCGGGCGGCAGCTGCGTCAGGGCGGCTCTGAGCGTCAGGTGCCCTCAGCCGGCAGCCAGCAGCCCCGGCACCGACTCCGCGACGCGGAGCGTCCCGACCGGCACCCCACCGCCGAGCACGGGCGGCACCGGCACTGTGCGCAGCGCGGCCTGGTCGACCCCGACGCTCTCCAGCACGGCGAGCACCACCGGCAGCCGCGCCCGGTCGGCCCCGTCCTCGATCTTGATCGCGACGCCCGTCCCGTCGGGCAGCGCCAGCGCCTGCACGCCCTCGGCGCCGTCCTTCGCGACCAACCCCGGGACCGCGCGCATCAGTCGGGTCACGTCCCGGTCCTCGCCGCCCACCAGCTCGGGGAACCGGCGCATCGCCGCCAGCACCCGGCCCTCGACCGTGCCCTCGGCCGCCGTCGCGAGCCGCGCGTACGCCGTCGCGAGACCGCGCAGGCTGAACGCGAACAGGGGCGCGCCGCAGCCGTCGACGGAGACGGTCGCCGGCTGCTCGCCGGTCAGCTCGGTCATGGTCCGCTCGATCGCCCGCTGGAGCGGGTGCTCGAGGGACAGGTAGTCGTCGACCGACCAGCCGTTGACCACGCACGTCGCCACCATCGCGGCGTGCTTGCCGGAGCAGTCCTGGCACACCGGCACCGGTCCGTGGCCGGTGCGCAGCCACTCCTCGCGCTCCGGTTCGCCGAGAGGCAGCGCAGCGACGTTGCGCAGCGCCGTCTCGTCGTGCCCGTGCAGCGCGAGGATCCGCCGCACCCCGTCCCGGTGGACCGCCGCGCCCGAGTGGCTCGACGCGCCGAGCGCGAGCAGGTCCTCGGGGAGCTCGAGGCCGCTGCGGAGCATCGCGGCGAGCTGCAGGGGCTTCAGCGTCGACCTCGGGAAGACGGGCGCGTCGACGGGACCGGCGCCGAGCAGGACGCGGCCCTGGTCGTCGGCGCTGCAGAGCGAGCCGTGGTGCACGCTCTCGACGAGCTCGCCCCGGGTGCACTCCACCAGGACGACGGGTCCGGCCACGGTCGTGCCGGTCGAGTCGTGCTCCATCGTCGTCCGTCCTGTCGGGGTGGGGTCAGCGGGGCTGGGTGCCGATCGTCGAGAGCAGCGCCAGCGCGCCCGCCGCCTCGCTGCCCGGCTCCGCGGTGTACATCACGATGCGCAGGTCACCGGCTCCGGGCACGGTCAGCACGTCGCAGTCCACCACGACCTCGCCCACAGACGGGTGCACCACCGTCTTGCGCTCCGAGGCGTGCCGTTCCACCACCCCGGCGTCCCACAGCTGCGCGAACCGCTCGCTGCGTGCCCGCAGGCCGCTGACCAGGGCGTCCACCGACGGGTCGGTGGGGTGGTCGGCCGCAGCGGCGCGCAGGTCGGCGACGAGCGCGGTCTCGAAGCGGTCGAGGTCGGCGGCCGACCCGTGGCGCACGGCGCTGATCCCGAGCACGAAGTGGCGCCAGAGTAGGTTGCGCTCCGTCTCGTCGCGGAGCGGGCCGAGCAGCGCCATCCACGCGTCGTTCGCCAGCAGCATCGTCCAGGTCGCGTCCCACACGCTCACCGGCGTGCCCGAGAGCCGGTCGACCAGGCGACGGACCCCGGACGTGACGTGCCGGGACACCGTGCCGGCGCCCGGTGGGCGCAGCCCGGCGGACAGGAAGAGGTGGTCACGCTCCGCCGTGCCGAGCCCCAGAGCCCGCGCGAGTGCCTCGAGCACCCGAGCGGACGGCGCGGTGGCCCGGCCCTGCTCCAGCTGCGTGACGTAGTCGACGGAGACGCCGGCGAGCAGGGCGAGCTCGTCGCGGCGCAGGCCCGGGGTCCGCCGGCGGAACCCCGGCGGCAGGCCGACGTCCTGCGGCGCCACACGTTCCCGCCACGTGCGCAGGACGGTTCCCAGGTCGGACGGCATGGACCCAGTCTCGCTCCGCCGGCAGGCCGCTCCGCACCCTGGTACCGCGGGTACCTGCCGACCCACGGGGGACCGGCACAGGCTGCTCGCATGACCACGACCTTGATCACAGGTGGCAACAAGGGCCTCGGCCGTGAGACCGCCCGACAGCTCCTCGCCCTCGGGCACGACGTGTGGATCGGCGCCCGGGACGCCGAGCGCGGCCGGCGAGCTGCCGACGAGCTGGGCGCCCGGCTCGTGCAGCTCGACGTGACCGACGACGCCTCCGTCGCCGCCGCGGCGGCCACCGTCGGGGAGCTCGACGTGCTGGTGAACAACGCCGGGGTCTCCGGCGGGCTCGCGGCACCGGCCGACGTGACGGCGGACGTGATGCGCACGGTGTTCGACACCAACGTCTTCGGCGTCGTGCGCGTGACGCGGGCCTTCCTGCCGGCGCTGCAGCGGTCCACCGACGCGACGGTGGTCAACGTGAGCAGCGGGCTGGGGTCGATGACGCTGGCCACCGACCCGGCGTCGATCGCGAGCCGGTACCAGCTCCTCGCCTACAGCTCGGCGAAGGCGGCCGTGAACATGGTGACGGTGCAGTACGCGAAGGCGTTCCCGCAGCTGCGCGTCAATTCCGTCGACCCCGGGTTCACCGCCACCGACTTCAACGGCCACCGCGGGGTGCAGACCGTGGAGGAGGGCGCTCGCGCCATCGTGCGGGCGGCGCTGCTCGGCCGGGACGGACCGACGGGCACGTTCTTCGACCACGACGGCACGGTGCCGTGGTGATGGGGCGACGGACGGGCCCGACGGCGGGCGCCCGTCAGAGCTGCGGTCCGGCCGTCCGGGTGCGCTTCAGCTCGTAGAAGCCCGGCACGCGCGTCATCAGCACCAGGCCGTCGAACAGGTCGAGCGCCGCCTGGCCGGTCGGCGCGGGCGTCACCACCGGCCCGAAGTACCCCACGCCGTCGATGGCTATCACCGGCGTGCCGACGTCGTCCCCGACCAGGTCGATCGCCCGCTGGTGGGAGGCGCGCAGCAGGTCGTCCACCTCGGTGGTGGCCCCCACCGCCGCCAGGGACGCGGGCAGACGGACCTCCGCGAGCGACTCGGCGATGATCGCGTCGGTGTCCGTGCGGCCCTGCGGGTGCCGGCGGGTGCCCAGTGCCGTGTACAGCGGCGCCAGCACCTCGTCCCCGTGGTCCCGCGCGGCCGCGATCGCGACGCGCACGGCCGCCCACGAGTCGTCCATCAGCCGTCGGTAGTCCTCCGGCAGGTCCCGGCCCTCGTTCAGCACGGACAGGCTCATCACGTGCCAACGCAGGTCGACGTCGCGGTGCCGGCTCACCTCGGTCACCCACCGCGAGGTCATCCAGGCCCACGGGCAGGCGGGGTCGAACCAGAAGTCGACGACAGGGCGGGGCGACGGGGTCACGGGGCTCCTTCGCGGGGTGGACGGCAGCAGGAGGCAGACGGTCTCCATCATCAGGCCGCCCGGCCCGCGACGCCTCGCGCCCGGTGCCGTCAGCTCCCCGGTGCGAGGTAGGCGAGGGCGGCGACCACCTGGGTCTGCACCATGGTCGCCAAGGTGGGGTCGATGACGGGGGCGAAGAGAGGGGAGTGGTTGGCGGGGATGTCCTGCGCGACCCGGCCGGCCGCGACGGCGGCGCGGTACTCGGCCGCGTCGTGCCCGCCGACGGTCCAGTAGGCGTACGGGATGCCGAACGCGTCGGGGATGCGGGAGAAGTCCTCCGACGCGGTGACGGGTTCCTGGTGGTGCACCCGGTCGGCGCCGAAGTGGGCGACGAACGCGCGTGTCACCTGGTCGTTCGCACCCGGGTCGTTGGAGGTCAGCGGGAACTGGTCGTAGTACTCGATGTCCGGCTCGCGGGGGCTGCCGGACGCCTCGCACTCCGCGCGGACCATCCGCTCGATCGAGGCGACCACCCGCGCGCGCAGGGCCGCGTCGTACGTCCGCAGGTTCAGCAGCAGCGTCGCCCGGTCGGGGATGATGTTCGACTTCGTGCCGGCGTTCAGGGCGCCGACGGTCACCACGGCGAACGCCCCCGGCGGGGTCTCGCGGGACACGATCGTCTGCAGCCGCAGCACGATGCTGGCCGCCAGCACCACCGGGTCGACCGCGTTGTGGGGCATGGAGCCGTGCGCGCCCTTGCCGTAGACCGTGACCTTCACCGAGTCCCCGGCGGACAGCACCGGACCCGGGGTGGTGCCGATGGTTCCGGCCTCGAACGGCAGCACGTGCTGGCCCACGGCGACGTCCGGTCGCGGGATCTTCGCCGTCAGGCCGTCGTCCAGCATCGCCTGCGCGCCGGCGCCGACCTCCTCGCCGGGCTGGAGCAGCACCACGTACGTCCCCGACCAGGCCGTGCGTCGACCCGCCATGAGCGCGGCAGCCCCCAGCAGCGCCGCGGCGTGCATGTCGTGCCCGCAGGCGTGCATCACCGGCACGGGTCCCGACTCGTCCTGGACCGTCTCGGTCGACGCGTAGTCCAACCTCGTCGCCTCGCGCACAGGCAGCGCGTCGGTGTCCGCCCGGGCCAGCACCACGGGTCCGGGCCCGTTGGCCAGCACGCCGACCACTCCCGTCCCGCCGATCCGCTGCACCGCGTAGCCGAGGCCACTCAGCCGCTGCTCGAGCAGCTCGGCCGTCCGGTGCTCGCGCATGCTCAGCTCGGGATGTCGGTGCAGGTCCCGGTACAGCTCGCGCAGGCCGTCGAGCTGGTCCTTCAGGCCGACCAGCACCTCGTCCACCGCCGCCATCTCGCACCTCCGCGCCCGACAGCACCCTGCTCATGGTGCATCCGGCCGTGCGCGCCGGCCACTGACTCGTCGACCGGACGAGACGGCTCCAGGTGCTTGTCGGGCATAAGTCCCCGGGTGCAGACTTTATAAGTCTCCAAACGAGGACTTAGGAGGACCGATGGCACGGACCGGCAGGCGTCCCGGACCGACGAGCACGCGGGAGCAGATCGTCGCCGCGGCGGCCGAGTGCTTCGCGGCCCACGGGTTCGACGCGACGAGCATGCGCGGCGTCGCGGCCGCCGCCGGGGTCGACTCCGCCCTGGTCCGCCGCTTCTTCGGCAACAAGGAGCAGCTGTTCACCGAGGTGGCGACCGCTCTGATCGTGCCCGAGCGGGCCGTCGCGGCGGTCGCGGCAGGCGCACCGGAGGCCGCCGGAGAGCGGCTGGTCAGGTACTTCCTGTCCCTGCTCGGCGACGTGTCGCAGCCGGGGCCGTTCTTCGGGCTCATCCGGTCCGCCGTCGACAGCGAGCACGCCGCGGCGCTGCTGCGCCGGCTGCTCGCCGACCGCGTGCTCGGTGAGCTCGCCGCGTCGTTCCGCTCGGAGCACGCCGAGCTCGGTGCGGCGCTGGCCGCCAGCCAGCTCGTCGGCCTGGCCGTCGCCCGTTACGCGGTCCGCCTCGACGCACTGACGGCGGCGGGCGTCGACGACCTGGTCCGATGGGTCGCCCCGGTCGTCCAGTCCTACCTCACGGGCACCCGCATCTCCTGAAGGGGGAGACATGACCACCTGTGCGCACTCCCACGTGCTGGTCACCGGAGCCTCGTCCGGCATCGGTCGCGCCGCGGCGCAACGCCTGGCGAGGAGCGGCTACCACGTGTTCGCCGGCGTCCGGAAGCCGGCGGACGGAGCGGCTCTCGCCGAGGCGGCCGGCGCTGACGTGACCCCCGTGATCCTGGACGTCACCGACCCGCAGCAGGTCGCGTCGGCCGTCGAGCTCATCACCGCCCACGTGGGCGACGCCGGCCTCGCCGGCCTGGTGAACAACGCCGGGATCGGGGTGTTCGGGCCGCTGGAGCTGATCCCGCTCGAGCAGTTCCGCCGCCAGCTCGACGTCAACGTCACCGGCCAGCTCGCCGTCACCCAGGCTGCCCTCCCGCTGCTGCGGCGCGCTCGAGGCCGGATCGTCATGATCGGCTCGATCGGCGCCCGCTTCACGCCCCCGTTCGTCGGCCCGCTGGCCGCCACCAAGAGCGCCCTGGCCACGATGAGCGCCGCGCTGCGGCAGGAGCTCGCGCCGTGGGACATCCACGTGACGGTGGTGGAGCCGGGCAGCATCCGCAGCGAGGCGGTGGACAAGCTCGAGAGCGACGCCCAGCGGATGCTGGACGAGGCGACCCCCGAGGGCCGCGCGCTGTACCGGGACGCTTTCGGCCACCTGGTGGACTTCTTCGCCGACCTGCACGAGAAGGGGAGCCCACCCGAGGTCGTGGCGGCGACGGTCGAGCGCGCGCTGCGCGCCTCCCGTCCCCGGTCCTCCTACCTGTCCGGCAAGAACGCGCGCCGCATGGCGGCGATCGCGCGGCTGCTGCCGGTGCCCGCTCAGGACGCGCTGCGCCGCAGGATCGCCCGGCAACCGGCCCGGGGCGCACTGGCCGTCGGGACGGCTGCCGGATCGCGTCTGTGACGGGCGGACGAGAGTGGGTGGAGCGGACGACGGGAATCGAACCCGCGTAGCCAGTTTGGAAGACTGGGGCTCTACCATTGAGCTACGTCCGCACAGGTCCGCCAGGGCGGACCGCGGCCCTCAGGGTACCGGGCGGATCAGGCCTTCCGACGCACCACCCGAGCCGCCTGCGCGGCGGCGATCCCGCCGATGCCCCCGCGTCCCGCCCGCAGCCGCGTGAACGCCGACGCGTCCGGTCCGCCGGGCACCCGCCGCGGCAGCGAGTCGACGGCGACCAGCCAGCCCGGCCAGCCGAGCAGCCGTGCCGCGGCCTGCAGCCGCTCCGACTCGTTCTCGCTCTCGCCGAGCCGCTCGGCCAGCAGCTCCTGCAGCTCGTCGGCGGCCTGCGCCCGGTCCGCCGCGCGCGCGAGGGCCGAAGCCCCGTGCGCCCCGACCGGGCCGTCGGAGATGCCCACCGGGTTGCCGAACGGGTCCAGCTCGAGCGGCGCGTCCTCCGCACCGACGCTCGGGTCGCTGACGTAGTCGACGAGCTGCGCGCCTCCCCGGCCCGCCCACAGCCGCAGCAGCTCGTCCTTGACCACGACGACGGAGGCCACCACGGCATCGGTGCGGTCGCTGATCGCCTCCGCGAGCTCGGGAAGCCGCCGTCGGTGCGAGGCGACGTGGCCCAGCGGCGACTCGGGCACGGCGACCGTCCACCCGTCCTCGGTCGGCGCGACCCAGCCGGAGAACCGCTCTGCAGTGAGGACCTCCAGCAGCTCGTCGTGCGCCAGCCGGGTCACCAGCACGGCGTAGGTCAGCCCGTTGGGGCCGCCCACCTCGGTCTCGCCGTAGAAGCTCATCGGCGCCAGTCTGCCGGACCTCGGCGGTCCGCAGCCCCGGACGCACCCGACCCGTGCGACGGCCCCTGAGTCCGCGGGCCCTGCCGCCGGACGGCAGCGCCGAGCGCCAGGGGCGGATTGGGGCGCGAGGATGCCGTGACGTACGATCGAGGGTCGCCAGCGCGAGGTCGACGCCGCCCTGCTCGTCCCGGGCGGTACGCGCGACGCACGCGCCCCCGCCGGAGCACCGGCGCCCGCCGAACCAGTTGGAGAGCACCCGAAGTGAAGAGCGCCGTCGAGACCCTGGAGCCCACGAAGGTCAAGCTGACCGTCGAGGTGACGTACGACGAGCTCAAGCCGAGCATCGAGCACGCGTACCAGCACATCGCCGAGCAGGTCACCGTGCCGGGCTTCCGCAAGGGCAAGGTGCCGCCGCGCATCATCGACCAGCGCGTGGGACGGCCCGCCGTCATCGAGCACGCGGTCAACGAGGGGCTCGGGGAGTTCTACGCGGAGGCCGTGCGCGACAACAAGCTGCGCCCGCTCGGCCAGCCGAACGTCGAGGTCACCCAGGTGCCGGGCCTCACCAGCACCAAGCCCGGCGAGGAGGGTGAGCTGCACTTCACCGCCGAGGTGGAGGTCCGCCCCGAGATCGCGGTGCCGGCGCTCGACGGCGTCACGGTCGCCGTGGACGACATCGAGGTGACGGACGAGGACGTGCAGGCGCGTCTCGACGGCCTGCGCGAGCGCTTCGGCACCCTCGTGGGCGTCGACCGCCCCGCCGCGGACGGCGACTTCGTCCAGATCGACCTCGTCGCCACGATCGACGGCGAGGAGGTCGACAAGGTCAGCGGCGTCAGCTACCAGATCGGCTCCGGCAACATGCTCGAGGGTCTGGACGAGGCGCTCACCGACCTGTCGGCGGGGGAGACCACCACGTTCGAGAGCGCCCTGGTCGGCGGCGAGCACGCCGGTCAGACGGCCCAGGTGACGGTCACGGCGTCCACCGTCAAGGAGCGCCAGCTGCCCGAGGCGGACGACGACTTCGCCCAGCTCGCCAGCGAGTTCGACACGCTGGACGAGCTGCTGGTGGACCTGCGCGAGCAGGTCGGCCGCATCAAGACCCAGAACCGTGCCGTCCAGGCCCGCGACCGGCTGCTCGAGCAGCTGATCGGCGAGCTCGACATCCCGGTCCCGGCCGGTGTGGTCGAGGCCGAGGTCGTCCGCCACCTCGAGTCCGAGGGCCGCCTCGAGGACGACGTGCACCGCGCCGAGGTGACCGAGCAGGCCACCACCGCGCTGCGCAACCAGATCCTGCTCGACACCCTCGCCGAGGACCTGCAGGTCAAGGTCAGCCAGCCCGAGCTGGTCGACTACCTGATCAACGCCTCGCGCCAGTACGGCATGGACCCGAACACCTTCATCCAGACGATCGACCAGCAGGGGCAGATCCCGTCGATGGTGGCCGAGGTCGCCCGCTCCAAGGCGCTGGCCGTCGCGCTGCGCCGCGTGACCGTCACCGACCCGGCCGGCGCCACCGTCGACCTGTCCGAGTTCATCGGCACGGACGAGGAGGAGGCGGCGGAGGCGCCGACCACCGAGTCCGACGAGGCCGCCGAGACCACGGAGCAGGCCTCCCCGGTCGCCACGGACGCCGCGACCGACATCTCGGCGATCATCCGCGACTGAGCTCGCAACCGTCACGACGGGCCCGGGCCGGCATCATGCCGGCCCGGGCCCGTCGCACGTCCGGCCGCACCGGCCGGGCTGCCGCTGGCCCTCGGAGCCGAGGAGGGCGCCCCGTGCGCCGTCAGCGAAACGGCCCCCGCGCCGGACATGGCCCCACCTGGCAGGGCGTTAGGGTCGCTGCAGCGTCGCCGTCCAGCACGGTCCCTCGCGGGACCCGGACCGGGCGGCACGGTGATCCACCAGCACTCGACGAGGGAGCCCATCCGTGAACGAGCAGGTGCCGGCGATCGCCCGGGCCGATTCCCCGGGGTTCGGTCTCAACGACTCCATCTACAACCGACTGCTGCGCGAGCGCATCATCTGGCTCGGCTCGGAGGTGCGCGACGAGAACGCGAACGCCATCTGCGCCCAGATGATGCTGCTGGCGGCAGAGGACCCCGACAAGGACATCTGGCTGTACATCAACTCGCCGGGCGGGTCCATCACGGCCGGCATGGCGATCTACGACACGATGCAGTACGTCCAGCCGGACGTCGCGACCATCGGCATCGGCATGGCGGCCTCGATGGGGCAGTTCCTGCTCTCCTCGGGTGCCAAGGGCAAGCGCTACGCCACGCCCCACGCCCGCGTGATGATGCACCAGCCGTCCGGCGGCATCGCCGGCACCGCGACCGACGTGCGGATCAACGCCCAGCTGATCCTGCACATGAAGACCGTGCTGGCCGAGCTGACCGCCCAGCAGACGGGCAAGACGATCGAGCAGATCAACTCCGACGCCGACCGCGACCGCTGGTTCACGGCGCAGGAGGCGCTCGAGTACGGCTTCATCGACCACGTCGTCGAGACGGCCCACGCGGTCACCGGCCGCGGCGGCACGGCCTGACGTCCGACGACCTGAAGAGGAGACCTTGATGAGCATCGAGTCCCAGTTCGTCGCCGCCGCCGGCCGCCTGGCCGGCCCCGGTGGCCTCGCACCCGCCTCGCCGTCCGGCCGGTACGTGCTGCCCCAGTTCGAGGAGCGCACCGCGTACGGGTTCAAGCGGCAGGACCCCTACACCAAGCTGTTCGAGGACCGGATCATCTTCCTGGGCGTCCAGGTGGACGACGCGTCCGCGGACGACGTGATGGCCCAGCTGCTCGTCCTGGAGAGCACCGACCCGGACGGCCTGATCACCATCTACATCAACTCGCCCGGCGGCTCGTTCACCGCGCTGACCGCGATCTACGACACGATGCAGTACATCAAGCCGCAGATCCAGACGGTGTGCCTCGGGCAGGCCGCCTCCGCCGCGGCCGTGCTGCTCGCGGCGGGCTCGCCCGGCAAGCGGCTCGCGCTGCCGAACGCCCGCGTGCTGATCCACCAGCCGGCGATCGAGGGCGGCGGCTACGCCCAGGCCTCGGACATCGAGATCCAGGCGAACGAGCTGATCCGCATCCGGGAGTGGCTGGAGCAGGCGCTCGCGCACCACACCGGCCAGCCGCTGGAGCAGGTGCGCCAGGACATCGAGCGCGACAAGATCCTGACCGCTCAGCAGGCGGCGGAGTACGGGCTGGTGGACCAGGTGCTCGCCAGCCGCAAGGGCGTGGTGCCCACGACGGTCCAGCCGTCCTGAGCGACGCAGCGGCCGGTCGGCCGGCGCGGAGCACCACCGCAGGACCTGCGTCCTAGGTGCCTCCCGCGGCCGGCCGACCGGCCGGACAGGACACGCCGGGCGTTCCGGGGGGTACGGCTGACACGGCGCCTGCCGTGGTGTCCAATGGGAAGACGCGCACCGCCGCCGGAGCCGTGCTGCGGGACGATGCACGGGACGCACCGCAGGTGCACTGGAGGAAGGGGATTCTGTGGCTCGGATCGGGGACGGGGCCGACCTCCTCAAGTGCTCCTTCTGCGGAAAGTCGCAGAAGCAGGTCAAGAAGCTGATCGCCGGACCGGGCGTCTACATCTGCGACGAGTGCATCGACCTCTGCAACGAGATCATCGAGGAGGAGCTGGCGGAGAGCACCGAGGCGGGCATGGTCGAGCTGCCCAAGCCGAAGGAGATCTTCGAGTTCCTCGAGCAGTACGTGATAGGCCAGGACGCCGCGAAGCGGTCGCTGGCCGTTGCCGTCTACAACCACTACAAGCGCATCCAGGCCGGCGAGACCGGCCGCGTCGGCCTGGCCGAGGACCACGTCGAGATCGCCAAGTCGAACATCCTGCTGATCGGCCCCACCGGCTGCGGCAAGACGTACCTGGCGCAGACGCTCGCCAAGATGCTCAACGTGCCGTTCGCCATCGCGGACGCCACGGCGCTCACCGAGGCCGGGTACGTCGGCGAGGACGTGGAGAACATCCTCCTCAAGCTGATCCAGGCCGCCGACTACGACGTCAAGAAGGCCGAGACCGGCATCATCTACATCGACGAGGTCGACAAGATCGCCCGCAAGAGCGAGAACCCGTCGATCACGCGCGACGTGTCCGGCGAGGGCGTGCAGCAGGCGCTGCTGAAGATCCTCGAGGGCACCACGGCGTCGGTGCCGCCGCAGGGTGGTCGCAAGCACCCGCACCAGGAGTTCATCCAGATCGACACCACCAACGTGCTGTTCATCGTGGCGGGTGCCTTCGCCGGTCTGGACGAGATCATCACGTCACGCGCCGGCCGTCGGGGCATCGGCTTCGGTGCTCCGCTGCACACCGCCGACGACATCGACGTGTACGGCGAGGTCATGCCGGAGGACCTGCTCAAGTTCGGCCTGATCCCCGAGTTCATCGGCCGCGTGCCGGTGATCACCACGGTGTCGCCCCTCGACCGCGAGGCCCTCGTGCGGATCCTCACCGAACCGCGCAACGCCCTGGTCAAGCAGTACCAGCGCATGTTCCAGATCGACGGCGTCGAGCTCGAGTTCGACGACGACGCCGTGGCGGCGATCGCCGACCAGGCGCTCCTGCGGGGCACCGGGGCTCGCGGGCTGCGCGCGATCATGGAAGAGGTGCTGCAGCAGGTGATGTTCGAGGTCCCGAGCCGTGACGACGTGGCACGCGTGGTGATCAGCCGTGACGTCGTCCTGGCGAACGTGTACCCCACGCTCGTTCCGCGCGAGGCTCCCCGCGACAAGCGCCCACCGCGCGAGAAGAGCGCGTGAGCGACAGCCGCCCGGCCGGCTCCGTGGTGCCGGCCGAGCTCGCCCGGCTCCGGCACAGCATCGACAACATCGACGCGGCGCTGATCCACATCCTGGCGGAGCGTTTCAAGGCGACCCAGCGCGTCGGCGTGCTGAAGGCCGAGCTCGGGCTGCCGGCGTCCGACCCCGGCCGTGAGGCCGTCCAGGTCGCCAGGCTGCGCGAGCTGGCTCGCGAGGCGGACCTGGACCCGGTGTTCGCGGAGAAGTTCCTCGCGTTCATCGTCGAGGAGGTCATCCGCCACCACGAGGCGATCGCCTCCGCCCGTCAGCGCTGAGCGCGTCGCGTCGGCGCGCTGCAGGGGTGGCGCTCGGCCGCACGGGTGGCGGAAGGTAGGAGCGTCAGCCCCGGGGCCACCGGCCCCGCCGAGGTCGCCGGGGACCGTCGAGCACCGAGGAGTCCTCTCGATGGATCTGCACTGGCTCAAGCCCCTGCTCGGGCGTCCCGCTCCCTTCACCACCGTGTACCTGGATGCGACCCCGTCCCAGCTGTCCGCTGAGGCGGAGGCGGCGGACCGGTGGAAGGCGGTGCGCCGCGCGCTCGAGCGGGACGGGGCGCCGGCCGCGGTGCTGGACCAGATCGGTGAACGCCTCCAGGTGCCCGACGGTCGGCGCACCCCGCACGGCCGGGTGCTGGTGGCGGACGCCTACGGGCTCGTGGTGGACCGGTTGCTGTCCACGCCGCCTGCCCAGTCCCAAGGCATGTTCGGGCCGGCTCCGGCGCTGCTGCAGGCCATCCACGCCGCCGACGAGACGGTGGACCTGCTCGTCGTCGCGGTGGACCGCAACGGCGCCGACCTGCAGCGGGTGCAGGCGGGGGAGCGTGACGCCAAGCCGACCACCGAGGTGGTGCAGGGCGGTCACGACGAGGTGCACAAGACGCGCGGCGGTGGCCTGGACCGGCGGTCCCAGACCCGTGCCGAGGACTCGTGGCAGCGCAACGCGGAGGCGGTCGCCTCGGCGCTCGACCACCGCGTCGCCGAGGACCCGCCGGACCTCGTCGTGCTCACCGGTGACGTGCGGGCGGTCGCGCTGGTTCGTGACGCCGTCGGGCAGCCGGTGCGGGACCTCCTGGTCGAGGTGCCGGGTGGCGGCCGCGGCGAGGGTGTGCACGAGGAGGCCTTCCACGCCAAGAAGGTCGAGGCGGTGGACGCCTACCGCGCCCGACGCCGTGCGGCGACCCTCGACCGGTTCCGGCAGGCGCTGGGCCAGGGGAACGCCGCGGTGACGGCCCTGGACTCCGTGGTGGAGGTGCTGCGCCGCGGCCAGGTGGCCGAGCTGGTGCTGGGCGACGGTTCGGCGGCGCTCACGCAGCGGACGCTGTGGGTGGGTCCCGACCCGCTCCAGCTCGCGACGAGCGCCGGAGACCTGGCGGCGATCGGCGTGACGTCCGGCGAGGCACGGTCCATGCCCTGCGACGTGGCGCTGCTGCGGGCGGCCCTGGGCCAGGACGCGGGGGTGACGTTCGCGGGCGACGGTGAGGCCGAGCTGGTGGACGGTGTCGGCGCGCTGCTGCGCTGGTCGGACGGCTCGACGCCCAGCGGTGGGCTGCTGTCCCAGTCGGCCGATACGGCCCGGCTGCGCACGCTCGTCTGAGGCCCACCGGGTCGAACCGTCCACGGCGAGGCCGCCGGTACCCCACGGGCGTTCCGGCGGCCGCGCCGGCTCGGCGCGTCAGTCGTGCTGGCGGGTGTCCTCGTACAGCTCGTCGATCTGCGCCGCGAAGTCCTTGAGCACCTGGGCGCGCTTCACCTTCAGCGACGGGGTCAGGTACCCGTTCGCCTCGGTGAAGTCGGTGGTCAGCACGTGGATCTTGCGGATGGACTCGGCGCGGGACACCGCCTCGTTGGTGCGGGCGACGGCGCGGTCCAGCGCCTCCAGGACGGCCGGGTGCACCGCGGCCGTCTCGACGTCCATCGGCGGCAGGCCGTGCATCGCCAGCCAGCCCGGCAGCATCTCGGCGTCGAGCGTCACCAGGGCGCCGATGAACGGTCGCTGGTCTCCGACGACGACGACCTGGCTGACCAGCGGGTGGCCGCGCAGCCGGTCCTCGAGGAGGGCGGGCGCGACGTTCTTGCCCCCGGCGGTGACGATGATCTCCTTCGATCGGCCGGTGATCCGCAGGTAGCCGTCCTCGTCGAGCGAGCCGAGGTCGCCCGTCTTGAACCAGCCGTCCACCAGCACCTCGGCGGTCTGCTCGGGCAGGTGCCGGTAGCCACGGAACACGTGCGGCCCGGCGACCCAGATGGCGCCGTCGTCGTCCACCCGCACGCTGGTGCCGGGGAAGGCCGGTCCCACGGTCCCCACCTTGGTCAGGCCCGGGCGGTTCACCGCCGTCGGGGCGGTCGTCTCCGTCAGGCCGTAGCCCTCCAGGACGCGCACGCCGATCCCGCGGTAGAAGTGGCCGAGGCGCTCGCCGAGGGGCGCGCCTCCGGACACCGCGAACTCCGCCCGACCGCCGAGCGCGCCGCGCAGCTTGCGGTGCACCAACCGGTCGGCCAACCGGTGCTGCAGCGTCAGCACCGGGTTGGGGCCCGACGGGGTGTCGAGCGCCCGTGAGTACGTGATGGCGACCTTGGCGGCCCACCGGAAGATGCGCAGCGGCAGACCGTCGCCGGCCTTCTGCTCCGCGGAGTTGTAGACCTTCTCGAACACGCGCGGGACGGCGAGCACGAACGTCGGTTGGAACGCTGCGAGGTCCGCGATCAGGTTGCGCGCGTTGGGCGTGTGGCCCATCACCGCGCCGGACGGCACGCAGAGCACCTCGATGAAGCGGGCGAACACGTGGGCGAGCGGCAGGAACAGCAGCGTGCGCGAGTACGGCTTGGCGCAGACCTCGCCGAGGCCGGCGACGCCCTCGCGGGTGATCGAGACGAAGTTCCCGTGGGTGAGCTCGACCCCCTTGGGGCGGCCGGTGGTGCCGGACGTGTAGATGATCGTGGCGAGGGAGGCGCCGTTCGCCAGGGTGCTGCGGGCGGCGATCTCCTCGTCGGTCACCTGGGTGCCACGCGCGACCAGCGTTCCGATCGCGTCGTCGTCGAGCACCAGCACCTCGATCAGGCCCGGCAGGTCGTCGCGCACCTCGGCGACGGCGGCGGCGTGGTCGGGCGTCTCGACGATGGCGAGTCGGGCGCCGGAGTCGGACACGATCCAGCGCACCTGCTCCGGGGACGACGTCTCGTAGACCGGCACGCCGACGGCACCGGCCGCCCAGCACGCGAAGTCCACGACGGTCCACTCGTAGCGGGTGCGGGACATGATCGCGACGCGGTCGCCGGCCTGGATGCCCGAGGCGACCAGTCCCTTGGCGACGGCGTTCACCTGGTCGACGAACTCCCGGACCGTCACCTTGGTCCAGCTGCCGTCCGGACCGCCGGAGCGCTCGGCGAAGACGCCGTCGGGGTCCCGCGCGAGCCGAGCGGCGAGCATGCCGGGGATGGACAGCGCGGGATCGTCCTCGACGAGGGTGGGGGAGGTGAACTCGACCATGGGTGCTCCAGGTGCGGTGATGTCGGACCGACCCTAGTGGCTGGCAAGCGCGCGCCAGCCCGCCACGAGGGTCGCGGCGGCGCCGGGGCGCGGTGTCGACGCCGGGTCGGTCCGTCGAGGGTCAGGCGCGCTGCTCGGCGACGCCCAGCTCCGCGTCCCGCGCCACCGACGAGCCGTCCTCTCCGCTGACCAGGTGGAGCGTCCCGGTCACCCGGCCGGCGGCGCGCAGGTCGGTCAGCGCGAGCTCCACCGAGGTGCGCGCCGCGGCCGGGACCGCGAGCGTCACCGCCGTGATGGGCGTGCGCATCGACACCTTGGCCTCGGACTTCACCTTGCGGAGGGCCGCGAGGGCCGCACCGGCAGCGGTGACGACGCCGGCGTCCGCGTCACCCGCCGCGACGCGCAGCGGCTCGGCCGTCGGCCACGCGGCGCGGTGCACCGAACCCTCGCGCCACCAGGACCAGACCTCCTCGGTGGCGAACGGCAGCACCGGGGCGAACAGGCGCAGCAGCGTGTCCAGTGCGATGCCCAGCGCGGCACGCGCCGAGGCGGCACCCTCCGGGTCGTCCTCCGCGGCGTACGCGCGGTCCTTGACCAGCTCGAGGTAGTCGTCGCAGAACGTCCAGAAGAAGGTCTCGGTCACCTCGAGGGCGCGGGTGTGGTCGTAGGCCTCGAGCGCGGCCGTGGCGGTCTCGACCACGTCGGCCAGGCCCGCGAGCATCGCCCGGTCGATCGGCTGCGTCACGTGAGCGGGGTCGAGCGAGACGGGCTCGTCGGCCGCACCGAACGAGAGCGCGAACTTGCTGGCGTTGAGCACCTTGATCGCCAGGCGGCGGCCGATCTTCATCTGGCCGACCTCGAAGGCCGCGTCCGTGCCGAGCTTGGCCGAGGCCGCCCAGTACCGCACCGCGTCGGAGCCGTGCTCCTCGAGCAGGCCCATGGGCGTGACGACGTTGCCCTTGGACTTGCTCATCTTCTTGCGGTCGGGGTCGAGGATCCAGCCGCTGATCGCGGCGTCCGACCACGGCAGCGCGCCGAACTCCAGGTGCGAGCGCACCACCGTGGAGAACAGCCAGGTGCGGATGATGTCCTGACCCTGGGGCCGCAGGTCCATCGGGTACACGCGGGAGAACAGGTCGTCGTCGGACAGCCAGCCGCCGACGATCAGCGGGCTGAGCGAGCTGGTCGCCCAGGTGTCCATCACGTCCGGGTCCGCGGCGAACCCGCCCGGCACGCCGCGCTGGTCCTCGGTGAAGCCCTCGGGGCAGTCGGAGGAGGGGTCGATGGGCAGGGCGCTCTCGGCCGGCACCAGCGGGTTGCCGTGGTCGGGGTTGCCGTCCTCGTCGAGCCGGTACCACACCGGGAAGGGCACGCCGAAGAAGCGCTGGCGGGACACCAGCCAGTCGCCGTTGAGCCCGTTGACCCAGTTCTCGTAGCGCACCCGCATGAACTCGGGGTGGAAGCCGAGCTCCGCACCGCGGGTGAGCAGCGCGGCGCGCAGGTCCTCGTCCCGGCCACCGTTGCGGATGTACCACTGCCGGCTGGTGACGATCTCGAGGGGCTTGTCGCCCTTCTCGTAGAAGTTCGCCTTGCGCTGGGTCGCCACCGGCTCGCCGTCCAGCTCGCCCGAGTCGCGCAGGCTCGCGACGACCGTCTCGCGAGCCGAGAACGTCGTCTTCCCCGCCAGCTCCGCGTACAGCGCGCGGCCGCCGTCGGAGGTGATCCAGTCAGGCGTCTCACGCTGCAGGCGACCGTCGCGACCGACCACGGACCGGGTCGGCAGGCGCAGCTCGCGCCACCACTGCACGTCGGTCAGGTCGCCGAAGGTGCAGCACATGGCGATGCCGGCGCCCTTGTCCGGCTCGGCGGCGGGGTGCGCCAGCACCGGCAGCTCCACGCCGAACAGCGGGCTGGTCACGGTGCCGCCGAACAGGTGCTGGTAGCGCTCGTCGTCCGGGTGGGCGATCAGCGCCACGCACGCCGGCAGCAGCTCCGGGCGCGTCGTCTCGATGTGCACGTCGCCGCCGCCGTCGGTGCGGTGGAAGGCGACGCGGTGGTAGGCGCCCGGGTAGTCGCGGGCCTCGAGCTCGGCCTGCGCCACCGCCGTCTGGAACGTCACGTCCCACAGGCCGGGGGCCTCGGCCTGGTACGCCTCGCCGCGGGCGAGGTTGCGCAGGAACGCCGCCTGCGCGACCGCGCGGGCCCGCTCGCCGATCGTCTGGTACGTCCGCGACCAGTCGACGGAGAGGCCCAGGCGTCGCCACAGAGTCTCGAACTGCTGCTCGTCCTCCGCCGACAGGCGCACGCACAGCTCGATGAAGTTGCGCCGGGACACCGGCACCTGGTCGGCGGGCTTGACCGACTTCCCGTCGGTCCCCTGGTGCGGCGGGACGAACCCCTCGACGTAGGGCAGGGACGGGTCGCAGCGGACGCCGTAGTAGTTCTGCACGCGGCGCTCGGTCGGCAGGCCGTTGTCGTCCCAGCCCATCGGGTAGAACACCTCGGCGCCGCGCATCCGGCGGTAGCGCGCCACCACGTCGGTGTGCGTGTAGGAGAACACGTGGCCCACGTGCAGCGAGCCGGAGACGGTGGGAGGCGGGGTGTCGATCGAGTACACCTGCTCGCGCGCCGCCGTGCGGTCGAACGCGTACAGGTCCTGCTGCGACCAGGAGGCGTCCCAGCGCTCCTCGACCCCGTCGAGCGATACCCGGTCCGGTACCTCGCGCACGGCACGGGTTGCCGGGACACGGGGCGACAGGGGGTTCAGCTCGGCCATGGCCGACATTCTCCCAGAAGCGCAGGTGGTGCTGCGCACGGCGGGCGGTCCTCAGTGCGGCTGGTGGGCGGTGAGCCAGTCGAAGGCGGGTGCGGCCATCTCGCCCCAGACGGACCAGTTGTGGCCGCCCTTGTTGAGCACCTGCACGTCGACGGAGACGCCGGTCCCGGCGGCCGCCTTGAGCGCCTGCGCGTCCTTCACCGTGGTTCCGTCCTGCGCGGTGGCCGTCAGCAGGAGGTCCACCGGCGGGTTCGTGCCGTGGGCGGCCAGGGTGCGCAGGTCGGCGGCGGTCCGGTCCGCCGGCCTCGCGGACAGTGCCGGGGCGTCCGGTGCGTCGCTGCCGGACATGCTGATGGCCGTGCCGAACCGGGTGGGCTCCGTCAGCAGGAGGCGTGCGGCGCAGTAGCCGCCGCTCGACAGGCCGACGGCCGTCCATCGTGCGGCCGGATCGGCGTCGAACTCCCGCACCATCAGCTCGCGGACGTCCCGCGTGAGCCAGGTGGCCACCTGAGGGCCGCCGGCGACGTCGGCGCAGTCCCAGTTCTTGCCGCCGACGTTGGTGGTCGCCGCCACGACGATGGTCGGCGGGAGCGTGCCGGCCTGCATGCGGGCCGCCACCTCGGACGCCAGGTGCAGGCCGATGATCGCGTCGACCGGGTTGCCCGGGTATCCGGCGAGGCCGAGGATCACCCGGTACCGCGGGTGACGAGAGGGGTCCCAGCCCGGGGGGAGCGCGACGACCACATCTCCCTCGACACCGGACGCCGTGCCGGTCAGGTGCCCGCGGACGAACCCGTCGGCGGACCGGGTGAACCCCTCCGGGAGCGCCGCCGCGGTCCCCGAGGGTGTGGCGGTGGGTTCCGGTGTGCCGTGCTCGACCGGCGACTGCGCGGCCCCGACGGCGTCAGCGGGGCCGAGGGCACCCCGCAGGTCGCTCCACGACGTGAAGAACTGGTTGACGTGGTTGATCGCGGTGGCCGCCGTCGCCACCGCGAGCAGCTGGCACAGCAGCAGGAGGCCGACCCGCTGCAGCGTGCGCAGCGGCCGTGTCCCCCGCACCCGGTTCCACAGCAGGACGGCGGCCGCCATCGCCGCCGCGACCAGCACGGCGAGGGTGACGACGACGAAGAGACTGTCCGGCCTGGTCACGCCGGGATGCTAGGGCCGCCACGTGCCCGCGCGGGTCCGTTCGGACTCGTCCTCTCGTAGGCCCCCGGGATCTTCACCGGCCGAGCACCTGTGCGTCGCCGTCCGTTCACCAAGGTTCGCCGAGCGCCGGTGCGGCGTCAGCCGTCGGCCGGGTCGGCGGCCGCTCGGCGGGCGCGGTAGGCGGCGACGTGGGCGCGGTTCGCGCAGTTGTTCACGTCGCAGAACCGCCGGGACCGGTTGCGGGACAGGTCGACGAGCACGGCGCTGCAGTCGGGCGCCTCGCAGAGCGCCATGCGCGCGTACTCGTCGGACCGGATCACGTCCACCACGGCCATGGCGGCCTCGACCATGATCCGGATGGGGAGCGGCGCGTCCATGTCCGTGGCGTGCAGGTGCCAGTCCCAGCCGTCGTGGCGCACCAGGTACGGCAGCGCGCCGGCCTCGCGCAGCATCTCGTTCACCACCCCGGCGGCCTCGTCGCGGTCCACGTGCCAGAGCCGGTGCAGGCGTTCGCGCACGGCACGCACCGCCGCGACCTCGTCGTCGTCCCTGTCGTGCCGGCCTGCGTAGCCGAAGTCGGCGTAGAAGCGGTCGAGGTCCGCCACCGACGTGAGGGTGTCCACGCCGTCGCGGCGCAGGCCCGTGTTGACGAGCCAGGCGGCCGCGGTGAGCGACACCTCGGTGTCAGGGGCGAACGTCATTTTGACTCCTGTCGGCGTCTCTGGGTACTGTCACGAGCATAAGTCGCGTTCACCCCTGACATCGGGGCGTTGGAGGGGGTAGTCGTGCGCACAGCGGGATCCCGCGGCGGTGGCGTGGTGGCCGGGCTCGTCGCGGCCGCTGCGTTCGCGACCTCGGGGCCGGTGGCCAAGCCGTTGCTCGAGGCGGGCTGGACCCCGGGCGGCGCGATCCTGTTCCGCCTCTCGTTCGGCGCGCTGCTCCTGCTCGGCCCCGCGCTGTGGGCGCTGCGCGGCCGGTACGGCCTGCTGGTGACGGAGCGTCGGACCCTGCTCCTGTTCGGCCTCGTCGGCGTCGCCGGGTCGACGAGCCTGTACTACCTCGCCGTGGACCGGCTGCCGATCGCCGTCGCCCTGCTCGTCGAGTACACGGCGCCGCTGCTGCTGCTCGGGTGGGCCTGGGCCCGGACCCGCCGCACGCCCTCTCGGCTCACGCTGGTCGGCGCCGCGCTGGCGATGGGCGGGCTGGTGCTGGTGCTCGACCTGACCGGCAGCATCCACCTCGACCCGGTAGGCCTGCTGTTCGCGTTCGCCGCTGCGGTGGGGAACGCCGCGTACTTCGCGATGACGGCACGCCCGTCGCCGCTGCCGCCCGTGGCGGTGGCCGGCTCGGGGCTGGTGGTCGGCGCCCTGGTGATCGGGCTGCTGCTGGTGGTCGGCGTGCTCCCGCTCCGCACTCCCGCGGTCCCGGTGCACGTCGCCGGCACCAGCACGTCGTGGCTGGTGCTCGCCCTGGTGCTCGGAGCGCTCCCCACGGCGTTCGCTTACGGCGTCAGCACGGTCTCGGTGCGCATCCTCGGGGAGCGGACCGCGTCGTTCCTCGCCCTCGCCGAGGTGCTGTTCGCCGTGGTGCTCGCGTGGGCGCTGCTCGGCGAGGCCCCGGCCGGCGTGCAGCTGGTCGGTGCGGTGCTGGTGGTGGGCGGCGTGGCGCTGGTCCGCCGTGGTGCGACGGACGAGTCGGCGGCCCTGCTGGTCGAGCCGGCGTCTGCGGACGTCCTGGTGCTGCCCGTGGTGGACGCGTCGCTGCCGGACGCCGACCTGCGCGAGCCGCAGCCGCTGGCCGTCTGAGCAGGCGTCCTAGGCTCGTCGTCGTGCGCGCGGGACGACCTGGGCCCCGCGCCGGGCGGACGGAGACGATGTGGCAGTGACGGCGAACGGGCTGACGGTCGGCTACGCGGCGAGCCTCGAGCAGTTCCACCCGACCGAGGCGGTCGAGCTGTCGGCCGTCGCCGAGCAGCACGGGTTCTCCGGGGTGATGGCGGCGGACCACTTCCAGCCATGGGTCCCCGCCCAGGGGCAGTCGGCCTTCGTCTGGAACGTGCTGACGGCCGTCGGTGAGCGGACGACCGGTGACTTCGGCCCCGGTGTGACGGCGCCGACCTTCCGCTGGCACCCCGCGATGGTCGCCCAGGCATCGGCGACGCTCGCTGCCATGTACCCCGGCCGGCACTGGCTCGGGCTGGGATCGGGTGAGGCGCTGAACGAGCACGTGATCGCCGGGTACTGGCCCGAAGCGCCCGAGCGGATCAACCGGATGTTCGAGGCGATCGAGATCATCCGCAAGCTGTTCACCTCCTCGATCGCGGGGAAGGACACCAAGCACGCCGGGACGTTCTACAAGCTCGAGTCGACGCGCCTGTGGACCATGCCGGAGGTGCCTCCGGAGATCCTGGTCGCCACCGCGGGCCCGGTCACGGCCAAGCGCGCGGGCCGGCACGCGGACGGCCTGATCACCGTCGGTGCGCCCCTGGAGAAGATCGGCGGGCTGTTCACCCGGTTCGCCGAGGGTGCCCGGGAGGCCGGCAAGGACCCGGACGCGATGCCCAAGGTGCTGCAGCTGCACCTGTCGTGGGCGGCGACGGACGAGGATGCGATGGCCAACGCGATGCACGAGTGGCCCAACGGCGGCATGAAGTTCCCCAAGGGGGACATCCGCTCGCCGTTCGACTTCGAGCAGATGGCGCGGATGGTCCGGCCCGAGGACTTCGCCGGCCGCATGGTGGTCTCGGCGGACCCGGACGTGCACCGGGCGGAGATCCAGCGGTACGTCGACCTCGGGTTCGACCGGATCTACCTGCACAACGTCGGGCGCAACCAGCGGGAGTGGCTCGAGGTGTTCGGGCGGGACGTGCTGCCGGCGCTGAGCCGATGACGGGTGCCGACCGCGAACCGTCCGAGCTGCGGGTCTGGGCACCGGGCGGCGTCGGCGAGGTGCGCACCGGCGACGACCTGGTCGCTCTCCTGCTCGACGCGCTCGCGGCCGACGACGACCCGGACCACCGTCCCGCCGACGGCGACGTGCTGGTGCTGACCAGCAAGGTGGTGTCCAAGGCCGAGGGACGGGTGGTCGCTGCCGAGGACCGCGAGCAGGCGATCACGGACGAGACCGTGCGGGTGGTCGCGACGCGGGAGCACTCCGCCGGTGTGACACGGATCGTGGAGAACCGGCTGGGGCTGGTGATGGCCGCCGCCGGGGTGGACGCCTCGAACACCCCCGCAGGCACCGTGCTGCTGCTGCCGCTCGACCCCGATGCCTCCGCACGGGCCCTTCGGGACGGTGTCGCCGCGCGGTTCGGGGTGACGGTCGGCGTGATCGTGAGCGACACCGCCGGCAGGCCGTGGCGCGACGGTGTGGTGGACATCGCGATCGGTGTCGCCGGCCTGACACCGCTCGAGGACCTGCGGGGGCGGGCGGACAGCTTCGGGCGACCGCTGACCATGACGGTCACGGCGGTGGCGGACGAGCTGGCGGCTGCCGCGGAGCTGGTCAAGGGCAAGGCGTCCGGCCGGCCGCTCGCCGTGGTCCGGGGTTTGGGGCGGTGGGTGACCGCGGAGGACGGCCCAGGCGCGCGGGCGCTGCAGCGGACCGGCCCCGACGACATGTTCCGGCTCGGTACCGCCGAGGCCTACGCGGAGGGCTTCGCAGCGGGCCGGGCCGCCGGCGGCGCGCCCGAGGCACCCACGCAGGCGTAGACGGCGCTTCGACCCGCGCCGACGGTCAGGCCCGAGGCCGAAGTCAGGCCCCGGTGCCCGGGGTGCCGGTCGCGAACTGCGCCGACTGCGGCGTGGCGCCCGGCTCGCCGGCGGCGATCGGCTCGACGACGGCGGCGGTGCCGTACGCGCACACCTCGCTGAACTGCCCGATCGAGTCGGTGTCGAACCGCATCGCCAGGATCGCGTTGGCGCCGCGCTGCTCCGCCTCGGTCACCATCCGACGCATCACCTCGTGCCGGCTCTCGTACATGATCTTGGTGTACTCGGGGATCTCACCGCCGCCGATGGCGCGGAAGCCGGCGGTGAAGCTCGCGCCGATGTTGGTGGAGCGGACGGTCAGGCCCATCACCTCGCCGAGGACGGCGAGCACGCGGTAGCCGGGGAGGTCGTTGGAGGTGACGACGATCATGACGGCGATCCTGCCAGCGACCTCCGTCTCGTGGGGAGGGTGCGCTCGGCTGCTGCTCAGCGGTTGCGGCGCAGCAGCCGGTCGTCGGGGTCGAGCCGCGTGAGCAGGGCGGACGTGATCTCCTCGAGCTGGGCGACCTGCTCGTCCCTCAGGACGTCGATCACCAGCTCGCGGGCGGTGCGCACGTGCCCCGGCGCCGTCCGGACCAGCGTGTCCCAGCCGAGGTCGGTCAGGTGCGCGTTGGTGGCGCGTGCATCCCCGGGGCACGGGAGGCGTTCGACCAGCCCACGGACCTCGAGCCGCTTCACCACGTGCGACAGCCGGGGGAGGGTCGCGCTGGTCCGCTGGGCCAGGCCGGTCATCCGCAGCGTCCGCTCCGGTGCCTCGGACAGCATCGCCAGCACCTGGTAGTCGAAGTGCGTGAGGTCGGCGTCGCGCTGCAGCTGGGAGTCGAGCCGAGCCGGCAGAAGCTCGGCGACGGAGATCAGGCCGATCCACGCGCGCAGCTGGTCGGCGCTCAGCCAGGGCACGTCCTGGCCGTCGGTGCGGACAGGGTCGCAGGCCCGCTTCTCGGTCGCCGGGGCCGGCGGGTTCTCCTCAGTCGCCGTGGTCATGCGCCCAGTCTACGACATCAGTTGACACGTCAACTATTTGGACTATGTTGGTTGTACCGACAAACACATGGAGGTCAGGATGAGCACGGTCACCGTCATCGGCACGGGCAACATGGGGACGCAGATCGCCGGGCTGGCGGTCAAGGGCGGCGCGCAGGTCCAGGTGCTCGACCGGCACGTGGAGAAGGCGGAGACGCTCGCGGCGGCAGTGGGGGCGACCCCGGGCGCGGTCGGCGAGCCGATCACCGGCGACATCGTCGTGCTGGCCGTCCCGTACCCCGCCGTGGCAGAGCTGATCGGCACCTACGGCAGCCAGCTGGCGGGACGGACCGTCGTCGACATCACCAACCCCGTCGACTTCGCCACGTTCGACTCGCTCGTGGTGCCCGCGGGCTCGTCGGCGACCGCGCAGATCGCCGCGCAGCTGCCGTCGTCTGCCGTGGTCAAGGCCTTCAACACCAACTTCGCCGGCACGCTGGCGTCCGGACAGGTGGGCGACGCCCCGACGACCGTCCTCGTCGCCGGCGACGACGTCGCGGCGAAGGCCGGGTTCACCGAGGCCTTCGGTCCCGCGATCACCGTGGTGGACGCCGGCTCCCTGCGCCGGGCCCACGAGCTCGAGGCGCTGGGCTTCCTGCAGATGACGCTGGCGGCCGCGCAGAAGATCGGCTGGACGGGCGGATTCGCCACCGTGCGGTGACCGTGGACGCGGACGACAGTCATGGGACCTTGGCCCTACGGTTGGGCCCGTGACGTCATCCGAGAGCACCCCTGAGGCGGTCCGCGGCCTGGCGCGCCACGAGGTCCCCGAGCCGTTGCGGACCGACGTCCGCCTGCTCGGGGAGCTCCTGGGTCGCGTGCTGCGCGAGGCCGGCGGCGACGAGCTGTTCGAGGACGTCGAGCGGCTCCGGGAGCTGGCGATCCGCGCGCACGACGACCCCGAGTCCGACGCTCTGGCCCAGGCCGAGGCGCTGGTCGAGGGGTTCGACCTGACGCGGGCCGAGCACGTGGCGCGCGCGTTCACGTGCTACTTCCACCTGGCGAACCTCGCCGAGGAGTACCACCGCGTGCGCGTGCTGCGGGAGCGTGAGTCGCAGATCGCGGCCGACGAGCTCGCGCCCGACGACTCCCTGGGGTCGGCGTACGCCCAGCTGGCTGCCGAGGTGGGACCGGAGGAGGCGCGCGCCCGGCTGGGGGCCGTCGAGTTCCGTCCGGTGTTCACCGCCCACCCGACCGAGGCCAGGCGCCGGGCCGTCGCCCGCTCGATCCGGCGGATCGCCGACCTGGTCGCCGAGCGGGACGCCCTGAACATCGGCGGCACGACGCTCGCGGAGAACGAGCGCCGGCTGCTGTCCGAGATCGACACCCTCTGGCGGACCTCGCCGCTGCGCGCCGAGAAGCCGACGGTGCTCGACGAGGTCGCCACGGTGCTCAACATCTTCGACACCACCCTCTTCGACGTGCTGCCGGCCGTGTACCGCCGGCTGGACGACTGGCTGCTCGGGGACGCGGCGGGCACCACGGCCCCGGTGGTGCGGCCGTGGTCGCACCCGGGCAGCTGGATCGGTGGCGACCGCGACGGCAACCCGAACGTGACGGCCGAGGTGACCCGAGCCGCCGCGGTGCTCGCGTCCGAGCACGCGCTGACGGCACTCGAGGCGTCCGCGCGCCGTACCGCCGAGGCGATGACTCTCGACGCCGACGGCACGCCGCCCTCGGCAGGCCTCCTGGCGCTGTGGCAGCGGCAGCGGTCCCTGTCCGACTCGCTGACCGCGGCGGTGGCCGCCGAGTCGCCGAACGAGCCGCACCGCAGGGTGCTGCGCCTGATCGCGGAGCGGATCGCGGCCACTCGTCGGCGGGACGCCGACCTGGCCTACCCCGACGCAGCGGCCCTCGAGGCCGACCTGATGGTGCTGCAGAGGTCCCTCGCGGAGGCGGGCGCGGTCCGCGCGGCGTACGGCGACCTGCAGCGCCTCCTGTGGCAGGTGCAGACGTTCGGCTTCCACATGGCCGAGCTCGAGGTGCGTCAGCACTCCCAGGTGCACGCCGAGGCGCTGGCCGACATCGCCGAGCACGGGCTCGGTGGCGAGCTGGCGCCCCGGACGGTCGAGGTGCTCGACACCTTCCGCGCGATCGGCAGCGTGCAGCGCCGGTTCGGGCTCGCGGCGGTGCGCCGGTTCATCGTGTCGTTCACCCAGTCGGCCGAGCACCTCGCCGCGGTCTACCGGCTGGCGGAGCTGGCCTTCGACGGCGCCGACGACGCGCCGGTGATCGACGCGATCCCGCTGTTCGAGACGTTCGCGGACCTGCAGGCCAGCGTGGACATCCTCGAGGAGTCGCTGGCGATCCCGCAGGTCCAGCGGCGCCTGGAGCAGACCGGGCGGCACCTCGAGGTGATGCTCGGGTACTCGGACTCGTCCAAGGACGTCGGGCCGGTGTCGGCCACCCTCGCGCTGGACGACGCCCAGCGGCGGATCACCGCGTGGGCGCGCGAGCACGACATCCGCCTGACGCTGTTCCACGGCCGCGGCGGCGCCCTGGGTCGTGGCGGCGGTCCGGCGAACCGCGCGCTCCTGGCCCAGCCACCGGGGAGCGTCGACGGTCGCTTCAAGCTGACCGAGCAGGGCGAGGTGATCTTCGCCCGGTACGGCGACCCCACCATCGCCGCGCGGCACATCGAGCAGGTCACGGCGGCGACGCTGCTGGCCGGCGCGCCCTCCGTCGAGCGGCGCACGGCGGAGGCGGCCGAGCGTTTCGGCGACCTCGCGGCGCGCCTCGACGTCGCCTCGCGCCAGCGGTTCCACGCCCTGGTGCGTGCCGAGGGCTTCCCGCAGTGGTTCGCCGAGGTGACCCCGCTGGAGGAGGTCGGCCTGCTGCCGATCGGCTCCCGGCCGGCACGACGCGGTCTGTCGGTGTCGTCCCTGGACGACCTGCGCGCGATCCCCTGGGTCTTCTCCTGGTCGCAGGCCCGGATCAACCTCGCCGGCTGGTACGGCCTGGGCACGGCGCTCGACTCCGTCGGCGACGTCGACCTGCTGCGCAGCGCCTACCGGGACTGGCCGCTCTTCGCCACGGTGATCGACAACGTCGAGATGTCGCTGGCGAAGACGGACGAGCGCATCGCGGCCCGCTACCTCGGTCTCGGCGAGCGCGCCGACCTCGCCGCTCTGGTGCTGGAGGAGATGGCGCTCACGCGGCAGTGGGTCCTGGCGATCACGGACTCCGAGGTGATGCTGTCCCGCCGGCGGATCCTCGGCCGCGCCGTCGCGCTCCGCAGCCCCTACGTCGACGCCCTGTCCCTGCTCCAGCTGCGCGCCCTCCGGGCCCTGCGGACGGGCGACTCGCAGGAGAGCGTCGAGGACCTGCGCAGGCTGCTGCTGCTCACCGTCAACGGTGTGGCGGCAGGTCTGCAGAACACGGGCTGACCGGCACCGACATCACGGCGGGCAGGGCCTCGCCGTGCGCCAGCGCGTCGAGGACCGTCCGCTCGTGGGGGACGACCGGTTCGGGCAGCGCGTCCAACCGGTACCAGGCCATGGCCGCGGCTCGGTTCGCCTCCCGCAGCTCCGGTTCGCCGTCCCAGCGGTCCGCCGCGAAGAAGACGTCGACGCGCTGCTCGACGGCCGGACCGCCGCGCTCGAACCGGTGCAGCACCGTGAGCGGCTGCAGGTCCTCGACACGCACCCGAACGCCGGCCTCCTCGGCGGCCTCGCGGCACGCCGCCTCGTGCACCGACTCGCCGGGGTCGACGTGGCCGGCGAGCGTCGCCCAGTGCTCGTCCATGTACCCGGTGCCGCGACGCAGCTGCAGCAGCACCTCGTCGCCGTGCGGTCCGGGGCGGCGCAGCACCAGGTATGCCGCGGCGACGAGCAGGGTGCGGCCGGCCAGGTGGTCGTCCTCGGTGTAGCGCTGGGTCACCCGCGCAGTCTGGCACCGGGTCCCTCCGACGCCTCGGGGAGCGGGTGCCACGGCAGGGGTGCCGCGGTGTCGCCGGCCCGGGTTACCGTCCTGGTGTGACGCAGACCACAGTCCCTCCCGCCGTGCCGTCCGCCGCACCGGAGGACGTGGCCGCACCGGTCGAGCAGGACGGGTTCGACGCGCTCGTCGCGCCGCTGCGTCGCGAGCTGCTCGCCCACTGCTACCGGATGACCGGATCCCTGCAGGACGCCGAGGACGCCCTGCAGGAGACGTGGCTGCGGGCGTGGCGTGCGCTGCCGGACTTCGAGGGCAGGTCGTCCCTGCGGACGTGGATGTACCGCATCGCGACGCGTGTGTGCCTGTCCCACCTGGAGGGCAGAGCGCGACGGCCGCTGCCGGTGGGGCTGGGTGGACCGCCGGCGGACCCCGCCGTCGAGCCGCGCCAGGACCGCTCCGTGCCGTGGCTGGAACCGCTGCCCGACCGCCTGCTGTGGAGCACTCCGGGCGCCGACCCCGCCGACCGGGCGGTGGACGTCGACACCGTCCGCCTCGCCTTCGTGGCGGCGCTGCAGCACCTCACCGCGCAGCAGCGCGCCGTCCTGCTCCTCCGGGACGTGCTGGCCTGGACGGCCGCGGAGGTGGCCCAGGCGCTGCGGCTCTCGGTCGCGGCGGTCAACTCCACGCTGCAGCGGGCGCACGCCCGCATGGCCACGCTCGACGTCCCACCGGCGCCTGCGGACCTCACGCCCCACCAGCAGCACCTGCTGCGCCGGTACGTGGCGGCCTTCGAGGCGTACGACGTGCCGGCCCTCGTGACGCTGCTCGCAGCGGACGTCGTCTGGGAGATGCCGCCGTACCCCGAGTGGTACCAGGGGCCCGACGCCGTCGGGAGCCTGATCTGCCGCTGGTGCCCCGCGACCGGCCCCGGCAGCATGCGGCTGCTGGGCACGTCCTCGAACGGGCTGCCCACGTTCGGCCTCTACATGAGGGAGGCGGACGGCCGCCACCACGCCTTCCAGCTGCAGCAGGTGACCGTGGGCCCGGACGGCGTGCAGCGCGTGACCGTCTGGTTCGCGCCCGAGCTGTTCGGCGCCTTCGGCCTGCCCGACGTGGTGCCGCCGGACGAGGAGGGGCGCCACTAGGCTCGGCTGGTCGGCGCGTGAGCGCACCGCCGCAGGCACGGCCGCCGTGGCGGCCACGGCTCGGGAGGCCCCGATGAGCGACTCCGGCGAGGGCGACTTCGAGTTCGAGCGGAGGTTCGTCGCGCGGGACGTGCCGGCCGAGCTGCTCGAGGCGAACCCGACGTTGATCGTGCAGAGCTACCTGCTCGCCGCCGACGGCTATGCCGTGCGCGTGCGGGTGCAGGCGCCCGGCGTCCCCGCGGTGCAGGACCCGGGGCTGGACGAGCTGCTGCTGCTCGAGCGGTACGTCGACCGGGTCGAGTTCGCCTCGGTGACCGTCAAGGGGCCGATGGTGGCGGGGACGCGGTACGAGGCCGAGCGGGAGCTGGACCCGCTGATGGGCATCGAGATCGTGCGCCGTGGCCCGGCCCGAGTCGCGAAGCTGCGCCACGCGGTGTGGCTCGGGGACGACGGCTGGGTGATCGACGTGTTCACGGGTGCGAACGCGCCGCTGGTGGTCGCCGAGGTCGAGCGCGGCGGACCGGTGACCGACCTCGCCATCCCGTCCTTCTGCGTCACGGAGGTCACCACCGACCACCGCTTCGCGAACGACGCCCTCGCGTCGAGGCCCTTCAGCACGTGGGCCGCGGAGCTGGACGCCGAGCTGGCCGAGCACGGGCCCGTGTTCCTCTCCGAGCTGGGGACCAACCGTCGCCTCGAGCCGTGACCGCTTGAAAGTTGATGCTTCAACTATTACAGTAGTTGACATGACAACCACTCCGTCGGCCGGCACCGCTCCTCGACCCGGGGCCGGGGCCCGCACCGCCGTCGCACCGGCGCTCGCACAGGCGCACGAGTCCATCGCGGCGGGCACCGGCATGGACGCCGTCAGGCTGCTCGTCGGGGACCTTGACACCCAGCTGCGCTTCTACCGTGACGTCCTGCGCCTCGCGGTGGTCGAGCAGCCGGTGGACCGGCTCGGTACCGGTCCGGCGCAGGTGACCCTCGGCCGGGGTGGCACACCCCTCGTCGTGCTGCGGCACACACCCGACCTGCCGCCCGCGCGCCGCGGCTCGGCCGGTCTGTTCCACACGGCCCTGCTCTTCGACGACCGCGCCGACCTGGCCGAGACGCTGGCCTCGGTCGCACGCCACGCGCCGGGGACGTACACCGGCTCGGCCGACCACCTCGTCTCGCTGGCGTTCTACCTGACCGACCCCGAGGGCAACGGCGTCGAGCTGTACTGGGACCGACCGCGCGACGAGTGGCGGCACACCGCCGACGGTGGCGTGCTGATGGACTCCCTGCGGCTCGACCCGAACGAGTTCCTGGTCGAGCACCTGGGGGAGGCGCAGCTCGAGCGGCTCGAGCAGGCGGCACCGGACCCGGCCCCGGTCGATGGGGAGACGGTCGTCGGGCACGTCCACCTGTCCGTCGGTGACGTGCCCTCCGGGCGGGCGTTCTACGTGGACGCGCTCGGCTTCGACGTCACCGCGCAGTGGCACGGGGCCCTGTTCGTCTCCGCCGGCGGCTACCACCACCATCTGGCGATGAACACGTGGGCCTCGGCCGGCGCCGGCCCACGCGCGTCGTCCCTGGGCCTCGGAGAGGTGCGCATCCTGGTACCGACGGCCGGGGACCTCGACGCGCTGGCCGCACGGGTCGTCCGGGCCGGGGTGCAGGGCGAGCACGACGGGCAGACGCTGCGCTTCGAGGACCCGTGGCGCAACGTGATCCGGGTCGCGGCCGCGGCCTGAGCAGCACATCTGCACGTCGGGACGTAGCCTGCACCGCGTGACGCATCCCGTACGCATCGGTGTCCAGCTCCAGCCCCAGCACGCCGACTACCCCCAGGTCCGCGACGCCGTGCGCCGCGCTGAGGACCTCGGTGTCGACGTGGTCTTCAACTGGGACCACTTCTTCCCGCTGTCGGGCGACCCCGACGGCAAGCACTTCGAGTGCTGGACGATGCTGGGCGCCTGGGCCGAGCAGACCAGCCGGGTGCAGCTCGGCGCCCTCGTCACGTGCAACTCGTACCGGAACCCCGAGCTGCTCGCCGACATGGCCCGGACCGTCGACCACATCAGCGGTGGGCGGCTGATCCTCGGGATCGGGGCCGGCTGGAAGCAGAAGGACTACGACGAGTTCGGCTACGAGTTCGGCACGCCCGGCAGCCGGATCGCGGACCTGGCGCAGGCGCTGCCGCGGATCAAGGCCCGCCTGGCGGCAGGCAATCCGGCGCCCACCAGGGACATCCCCGTGCTGATCGGCGGGGGAGGTGAGCGCAAGACGCTGCGGGTGGTCGCCGAGCACGCCGACGTGTGGCACTCGTTCGGTGACGTGATCGAGCTGCGGCGCAAGAGCGCGATCCTCGACGAGCACGGCGCCGCGGTCGGGCGGGACACCGCATCGCTGGTCGAGCGCTCGGTCGGCGTGGGCGCGCCGCCGGAGGCGGTCGCCGACGACCTGCTCGCCGCGGGCGTCACGCTGTTCACCGTCGGGACCGGCGGTCCGGACTACGACCTCTCGCTCGCGCAGCAGTGGGTGCGCTGGCGGGACGAGCGGGCGGCGCGCGAGGGGGACTAGGGCGCAGCCGGAGCGCGCAGCCCCGCGGGTCGCTCGAGCTGGCGGCGCGCCTAGGGTGGTGACGATGCGACTCCCACGCTTCCCCCGACGCTCCCGGCGGTGGTGGCTGCACGCGAGCGTGCTCGTGCTGCTCGACGTGCTCGTCGCGGTGGTCGTCGGGGTGACCACCGCCTCCGTGCACGGGTCGTTCGGCCCGCACGAGGCGCGGTACGAGGTCACCACCGACTCGACCGTCACCATCGACGTCGGTCCGCTCGGCAGGCTGCTGGTGCGCTCACCGTTGCCGCTGACGCTCGGCGTGCGGGCGACGGTCGAGGAGATCCCCGACACGCTGACCTCGGTGGACCCCGCGACCACGCTGGCGGCACTGAGCGGGGACCTGCAGTCCTACGTCCAGTTCTTCAGCGCACCGCAGTCCACGGTCCACGACGTCACGCTGGCGCTGATCGCCGACGCGGCGGTGCGTGCGGCGGTGACGGCGCTGCTCCTCGCCGGCCTGTGGTTCCTCGGTCGGTGGCTGCTGGGCCCGGCTCGGCGCGCCGAGCTGGCGACCGCGCTGCGGGTCCACCGGCGCCTGGTCGTCGCCGTGGTGGCCGGGGTCGTCGTGTGCGGCACGGTGCTCACGTCGAGCACCGGGCCGACCCCGAGCCGCTCGACCGCGGCGATCTCGCCCGTGTTCAACGGCACCCCGCTGCAGGGCGCCCGCGTCACCGGTCGGCTCGGTGGCGTGATCGACACCTACGGCGGCTACGTCCTGTCCGCGGTGCGTGAGAACGACGCGTTCTACCAGGCTGCCGACCAGGCGCTCGTCGCCGCGTGGGCCTCCAGGCCTGCCGATCCCGTCGTCTGGTCCCGGCCCGCCCCGACCGCGACCCCCACCGCCACCCCGTCCCTGTCCGCGGCGGGCTCGACCGCAGGGGCCACCGGCGCGCCGACGGGGCTCGCGCCGCAGGCGACCGGTCTCGCACCACAGGCCGCCGGCCTGGCCGCCGCCTCCGCGTCGCCGACGTCCGCGGGCGGCTCGCCCAGCCCGTCGCCGACCCGCGCCCAGGCGAAGCTGGTCACCGTCGTGGTGGTCTCCGACCTGCACTGCAACGTCGGCATGGCGTCCCTGATGCACTCAGCGATCACCTTGTCGCGGGCCTCGCTCGTCCTCGATGCGGGGGACACGACGCTCGACGGCACACCGGTGGAGCAGTACTGCGACACCACGTTCGCGCGTGCCGTACCGGCCGGTGTCGCCCTGGTGACGTCGCCGGGGAACCACGACTCGGACACCACGAGCAAGCGGTACGCCCGTTCGGGCGCCACGGTGCTCGCGGGCTCGGTCGTGACGGTCGACGGCATCCGGATCCTCGGCGACCACGACCCGAGCCAGACCCGGGTCGGTGGCGGCACCACCTCCGTGGCCGGCGAGACCGTCGACTCCGCCGGTGCGCGGCTCGCCGACGTCGCCTGTGCGGACAAGACCGGCGTCGACCTCCTGCTGATCCACAACCCCCCGGTCGGCCAGGAAGCGCTGGACCGCGGCTGCGTGCCGGCGCAGATCTCCGGGCACTACCACGTACGCACCGATCCCGAGGTGGTCGGCGAGGGGGTGCGGTACATCAGCAGCACGACGGCCGGCGCCCAGGTCAACCAGCCGACGATCGGACCGCTGCACGGGGTGGCCGAATTGACGGTGCTGCGCTGGGACACCGAGACCCGCAGGTTCGTGGACTACCGCGTGATCGCCGTGCACCCGGACCGGACGGTCACCGTCGGTGCCGCGCAGCCGTGGCCGGTGCTGCCGCGAGCACCGTCGTCCGCCGCCGCGCCGTCGCCCGGTCCCGGACCGACCGTGGCGGGCGGCTCGGTGCCGGCGACCGCAGCACCGTGAGGTCGGCATCCCGCCCGGCACCGGCCGGCGCGGCCCCTACGCTGGACGTCGTGAGCCGGTCCCCACAGTCGCTGACGGCCGTCAGCCAGGACTACCTCAAGGTGATCTGGTCCGCCCAGGAGTGGTCGGACGCGCCCGTCACCACCAAGGCCCTCGCCGCGCGCCTGGGCGTCGGCGCGTCGACGGTCTCGGAGACCGTCCGACGGCTGGCCGACGCCGGTCTGGTGACGCACGAGCCCTACGGCGCGGTGGGGCTGACGGCCGAGGGTCGGGCGCACGCGCTCGCGATGGTCCGGCGGCACCGCCTCCTGGAGACGCTCCTCGTCGCCCATCTGGGCTACGGCTGGGACGAGGTGCACGACGAGGCCGAGGTGCTCGAGCACGCCGTCTCGGACACGTTCGTCGAACGCATCGCGGCTCATCTCGGTCATCCGACCCGAGACCCGCACGGCGATCCGATCCCCGGGCCCGACGGGTCGATGGACGTGCCGGCCGCCAGGACGCTCTGGGACGTGGAGCCGGGGGAGTGGCGGGTGGTCCGCATCTCCGACGCCGACCCGGAGCTGCTCCGCTACCTCGCTGCCCGCGGGCTGGGTCTCGACGTTCCGGTCAGCGTGACGCGGCACTCCGTCGCCGGCGTCGTGTCCGCGCGCGTCGGTGACCAGGAGCAGGTCGACCTCGGCGAGGGTGCCGCATCGGCGATCTGGGTCGGGACCCCGTGACGGCTGACGTGTCGTCCTGACGCGTCAGCGTCTGCGCAGCGTGCCGAGCAGCGTCCGGGTCAGCTCGCGTCCCAGCTGCGTGCCGGCCGATCGCAGGAACGAGTCCAGCGGGTCCCCCGCCCGGGACCTCGCCCTGGGGCGGTACGACGAGCGGGCGTCGCGCTCCGCCTCGCGCCGCGCGGCCACGGCGTCCTTCTCCTGCTGCGCGGCCTCCTGCTGGGCTGCGACCCGCGCCGCCGCTTCCTGCGCCCGCGCGGTGAGCAGCTCGTACGCCGACTGCCGGTCGACCGGCGTGCCGTAGCGCGGGGCGAGGGGAGACGCCGCGACCGCACCGAGCACGGCGGCGTCCGGTGCGGCACCCATCGACGCCTGCGGCGCCCGCAGCCGGGTCCACGCGACGGGCGTCGGGGCGCCGCCCTCCCCGAGCACGGTGACGATCGCCTCGCCGGTGCCCAGCTGCGTGAGCACCTGCTCGAGGTCGTACGACGACGAGGGGTAGGTGCGAGCCGCCGCGCGCAGCGCTGCCGCGTCCTCGGGCGTGAAGGCGCGCAGAGCGTGCTGGACCCGGCTCCCGAGCTGACCGAGCACGTCGGCCGGCACGTCCTTGGGGCTCTGCGTGACGAAGACGATGCCCACGCCCTTGGACCGGATCAGCCGCACGGTCCGGACCACCTGGTCGAGGAGCTGCGGCGAGGCGTCGTCGAACAGCAGGTGCGCCTCGTCGAAGAAGAAGACCAGCCGCGGCTTCTCCGGGTCTCCGACCTCGGGGAGCACCTCGAACAGCTCGGCGAGCAGCCACATGAGGAACGTGGAGAACAGGGCCGGCCGGTCCTGCACACCGGGCAGCTCGAGGGCCGACACGACGCCGCGTCCGTCGGGAGCCGTGCGCAGCAGGTCCGTGACCGCGAAGGCGGGCTCGCCGAAGAACGCCGCGGCCCCCTGCGACTCGAGCGTGATTAGCTCGCGCAGGATCACCCCCGCGGTCGCCGCCGACAGGCCGCCGATCGCCCTGAGCTCGGCCTTGCCGTCGTCGGAGGTGAGGAACTGGACCGTCGCGCGCAGGTCGGCCAGGTCGAGCAGCGCCAGTCCCTGGGTGTCCGCCCAGTGGAAGACCAGGCCGAGGCTCGACTCCTGCGTCTGGTTCAGCCCGAGCACCTTCGCCAGCAGCAGCGGGCCGAACTCGCTGACGGTGGTGCGGATCGGGACACCCGTGCCGGTCCCGCCCAGCGTGAACAGCTCCACCGGGAAGGACGCGGGCGTCCAGTCCTGCCCGATCGCGCGCGTGCGCTCCAGCAGCGTGTCGTTCGGGGTGCCGGGCACCGTCAGACCGGTGAGGTCACCCTTGATGTCCGCGACCAGGACAGGAACACCGGCGGCGGAGAGGGACTCGGCCATCAGCTGCAGCGTGCGGGTCTTCCCGGTGCCGGTCGCACCGGCCACCAGGGCGTGCCTGTTCAGCATGCCGAGCGGGATGCGGACCTGGGCCGCCGGGTCCGGAGAGCCGTCCTGCAGCAGCGCGCCCAGGGCGAGCGCCGGACCGGTGAAGGAGTAGCCGGCGGCGACCTGGTCGGCCAGGGCGGACGACGCGGGGGCAGGGGTGGTCGTGCGCCCGGCGGACACCTGCGCCGCGGCCAGCGCCGCAGCCGCCGCAGCGGCCTCCGCCTCCGCTGCCTGTGCCTTGGCCTTCGCGGCATCGGCGGCGGCGCGTGCCGCCTCGGCCTGCAGCTGCGCGAGCCGTACGGGGTCGACCTGGTCACCCGTCTGCGACGACATCTTCGAGAGTCTAGGAAGGACCGTCGGTCGCCGACCAGGGGAGCCGTCGCCGTCCGAGGTCCCGGCCCCCCGCCGGTAAACTCGCCCAGGTGACGTCGCAGGAGATCAGCGCCCCCCGACCGGCCGCGACCCCCGACGAGGTGCCCTACCGCTACACCCCGTCCCTCGCCGCGAAGATCGAGGCGCGCTGGCAGGACGAGTGGGACCGCCGCGGGACGTTCTTCACCCCGAACCCCACCGGTCACCTCACCGACGGCGCGGGCCGCCACGCCGAGCCGGGTCGGCGCCCGTTCTTCGTCATGGACATGTTCCCGTACCCGTCCGGGGCGGGTCTGCACGTCGGCCACCCGCTCGGGTACATCGCCACGGACGTCGTCGGCCGCTTCCGCCGGATGCAGGGCGACAACGTGCTGCACGCGCTGGGTTTCGACGCCTTCGGCCTGCCTGCCGAGCAGTACGCGGTGCAGACGGGGCAGCACCCGCGCGTCACCACCGAGGCGAACATCGCGATCATGCAGCGCCAGCTGCGGCGGCTGGGCCTGGCGCACGACCCGCGGCGGTCGTTCGCGACGATCGACCCCGAGTACATGCGCTGGACCCAGTGGATCTTCCTGGCGATCTACAACTCCTGGTACGACGAGTCCGCGCCGAACGCGGACGGCGGCCTGGGTCGTGCCCGACCCGTCGCGGACCTGGAGGCCGAGCTGGCGTCCGGCGCGCGGCCCGTGCCCGACGGCGTGCCCGGTGTAGCGGCCGGTGCCGCATGGGCCGACCTCGACGACCCGGCCCGCCGCCGAGTCGTCGACGCGCACCGTCTGGCCTACCTCTCGGAGACGCCCGTGAACTGGGCGCCGGGTCTGGGCACCGTGCTGGCCAACGAGGAGGTCACGGCCGACGGCCGCTCCGAGCGCGGCAACATGCCCGTGTTCCAGCGCAGCCTGCGGCAGTGGAACATGCGCATCACGGCCTACGCCGACCGGCTGGCGGACGACCTGGACGCCATCGACTGGCCCGAGAAGGTCAAGTCGATGCAGCGGCACTGGATCGGCCGGTCCACGGGCGCCCGCGTGCGGTTCGCCGTCGAGGGCGGTGCCGAGCTGGAGGTGTTCACCACCCGCCCGGACACCTTGTTCGGCGCCACGTTCATGGTGGTCGCGCCCGAGCACCCGCTGCTGGACGAGGTGCCCGCGCAGTGGCCGGACGGCACCCGGTCGGCCTGGACCGGGGGCTTCGACTCGCCCGCGGCCGCCGTGGCGGCGTACCGCGCCGAGACGGCCGGCCGCACCGCCGTGGAGCGTCAGGCGGACGCAGGTCGCAAGACGGGCGTGTTCACCGGCCACCTGGCGATCAACCCGGTCAACGGCGAGCCGCTGCCGGTGTTCACCGCCGACTACGTGCTGATGGGCTACGGCACCGGCGCGATCATGGCCGTGCCCGGCGGCGACGAGCGCGACTACGCCTTCGCGCAGGCCTTCGAGCTGCCGGTCGTCTACACGGTCGCCGCACCGGAGGGCACCCCCGACGGCGCACGCACCGGCGACGGCGCCGTGATCAACTCGGCCAACGACGCGCTCGACCTCAACGGGCTGGACGTCGTCACCGCCAAGGAGCGGATGACCGCGTGGCTCGTCGAGCGCGGGCTGGGGGAGGGCACCACCACCTACCGCCTGCGTGACTGGCTGTTCAGCCGCCAGCGGTACTGGGGCGAGCCGTTCCCGATCGTCTACGACGAGCACGACCAGCCCGTCGCCCTGCCGACCTCGGCGCTGCCCGTCACCCTGCCCGAGGTGCCGGACTACGCCCCACGCACGTTCGACCCGAACGACGCCGAGTCGTCCCCGGAGGCGCCGCTGGGCCGCAACGAGGACTGGGTCAACGTGACCCTCGACCTCGGCGACGGCCCCAAGCAGTACCGGCGGGACACCAACACGATGCCCAACTGGGCGGGGTCGTGCTGGTACTACCTGCGCTACCTCGACCCCGACTCGGACCAGGTCCTGGTGGACCCCGAGCTGGAGCGCTACTGGATGGGCCCCGGCCACGGGTCCCAGCCGGAGGGTTCCATCGGCGGCGTCGACCTGTACGTCGGCGGCGTCGAGCACGCCGTGCTGCACCTGCTGTACGCCCGGTTCTGGCACAAGGTGCTGCACGACCTGGGTCACGTGAGCGCCGGCGAGCCGTTCTACACGCTGTTCAACCAGGGCTACATCCAGGCGTACGCCTACACCGACGAGCGGGGCGTGCACGTGCCGGCCGCCGAGGTGGTCGAGGACGCCACGGCGACCACCGGCTACGCCTGGCAGGGCGAGCCCGTCAACCGCGAGTACGGGAAGATGGGCAAGTCGCTGAAGAACGTGGTGACGCCCGACGAGATGTACGCCGAGTACGGGGCCGACACCCTGCGCGTGTACGAGATGTCGATGGGCCCGCTGGACCTGTCGCGCCCGTGGGAGACCCGGGCGGTCGTGGGTGCGCAGCGGTTCCTGCAGCGGCTGTGGCGCAACGTGGTCGACGAGGCCACCGGTGCGACGGTGGTGAGCGAGGACGAGCCGTCGGTGGAGACGCTGCGCGTGCTGCACCGCACCATCGCCGAGGTCGGCGACGACATGGCGGCGATGCGGGTCAACACCGCCATCGCCAAGCTGATCGTCCTCAACAACCACCTCACCACGCTGGACCGGGTGCCTCGGGCCGCCGTCGAGCCGCTCGTGCTGATGACGGCCCCGGTGGCCCCTCACATCGCCGAGGAGCTCTGGGACCGGCTCGGTCACGCCGAGTCGCTGACGTACGCACCGTTCCCCGTCGCCGACCCGGCGTACCTGGTCGAGGAGTCGGTGACCTGCGTCCTGCAGGTGGCGGGCAAGGTGCGTGGACGGGTCGAGGTGGCGCCGTCGGTGTCCGACGACGAGCTGCGCGAGCTGGCGCTCGCCGATGCCGGTGTGCAGCGGGCGCTCGACGGCAGGGCGGTGCGCACGGTGGTGGTCCGCGCGCCCAAGCTGGTCAACGTGGTGCCGGCCTGACGCGGTCCGGCACCCCGATGCCACGCCCGCGCTCAGCACGGCTGCAGTCGCACGTCGCCGTCGTGACGGACTCGACCGCGGCGCTGCCCGCCGGTGCCGCCGAACGCTGGGGTGTGCGGGTGGTGCCGCTCCAGGTGCTGGTGGACGGCGCGCCGCTCGTGGGCACGGATCTGGGCGCGGCGACGATCGCGGCACTCCAGCGCGGTGCGCGCGTGACCACGTCCCAGCCCTCGGCCGCGGCCTTCGCCGACGCGTACGCCACCGCGGCTTCCGCCGGGGCGACCGCGGTGGTCTCCGTCCACCTGTCCGGCGAGCTCTCCGGGACGGTGCAGGCGGCCCGGTCCGCGGCGGAGCGGGCACCGCTGCCGGTGCACGTCGTCGACTCCCGGACCGCCGCGATGGGGCTCGGGTTCGCGGCGCTTGCGGCGGCGTGGGCGGCCGACGGCACGCCGCTGGACGGCGCCCGGGTCGACGGTCCGGCGGCCGAGGACCGGCGCCGACCGGCCTCCAGGTGGCGCATCCGGCGCGCCGGCGCCTCCGACCCTCGTCCCGTCACGGACGTCGAGGCGGTCGCCCGGGCAGCGCGGACCGCCGCGGAGTCGTCGAGGGTGTGGTTCCTGGTCGACTCGCTGGAGCACCTGCGGCGCGGTGGTCGGCTCGGCGCGGCCGCGGCCGCCCTCGGGACCGTCCTCGGGCTGCGGCCGCTGCTGACCGTCGTGGATGGTCGGCTCGTCGTGGCGGAGAAGATCCGCACACGTCGGGCGGCGGTCGAGCGGCTGCTCGCCGTGGCCACGGCCGATGCGCTCGCTCGTCGCGGCGCACGGGTCGCCGTGCATCATGCCGATCGCGCCGACGTGGCCCAGGACCTCGCGCGTCGGCTCACGGAGGCGACCCGCGGCACGGTGCGCGAGGTAGTGGTGAGCCCGGCCGGCGCCGTGCTGACGGCGCACGTGGGCCCGGGGCTGCTGGCCGTGGTCGTCTCGGACGGCGCTGCCGACGAGGTGTCAGCCCGGCTCTGACGAGCCGTCCCCAGCCCGTGGCTCAGTGCGGACGATCGGGCTGCCGCTCCGACGCTCGTCGGGGCGGCAGGACCTCACGCCTAGCGTCCCCGGCGTGTTCCGTGCCGACGCCAGCGCCGCCCGCCGTCGGCTCGACCGACTGACCCACCCGGCAGCGGCCCACCAGCCGGCAGCGGATCCGCCGCCCACCGACCGACCGCCGGCGGACCGACCGCTGCCCGAGCGACCGGTGGCGGACCGACCAGTGGCTGACGAGCCCCTCGCGGCGCCCGTGTCGCCGCCGACTCTCGGCGCCGGAGGGTGGGTCCCGACCGCCGTGCGGGCAGCGGCGCTCGACTACCAGGACTCGTACGGGGTCGCGACCGACCTCGGCGTCGGGGACGAGCCCCCGCAGCGGGTGCGCTGGAGCGTGCCGTGGCGGCTGGCGGCCTCGGCGGCGACCACGGTCGCGCTCGTCGTCGGCGCCACCCTGATCCGGGCGTCCGCTCTCGCACCGGGGGACCCGGTGGAGCTGCCCACGCCGGCGCCCGCCACCGTGTCGAGCTCCACCACGGGACTCGCGACACCCGCGTCCCCGTCCTCGACGGACGCCGCTCAGCTCGTCATCCACGTCGTCGGAGCCGTGGCCCGGCCCGGCGTGGTCCGGCTGCGGCCGGGAGCGCGGGTGCAGGACGCCATCGAGGCGGCCGGTGGTGCGGCCGGCGACGCGAACCTCGCGGCAGTGAACCTGGCGCGGCCGGTGACCGACGGCGAGCAGCTCGTCGTACCCGGACCCGGCCAGGCCGCCCAGCCGTCCGCCGAGCCGAGCCCGAGCAGCGCCGGGGCTCGCCTGGACCTCAACACGGCCACGCTGGCCGACCTCGACGCGCTCCCGGGCATCGGCCCGGTGCTCGCGCAGCGCATCCTCGACCGGCGTCTGCAGCATCGGTTCGCCTCGGTCGACGAGCTCGGCGAGGTCAGCGGTATCGGCCCGACCCTGCTGGAGCGGCTCCGACCGATGGTGCGCGTGTGAGTGCTCGTGCGAAGCGTTCCGACATCGCGCCACAGCGGTGCCCGGAAGCGGCCCCGCGCAGCGCTGCGCGTGCCGATGCCCGTCAGGACGGTGCGTCCGACGCCGGGATCCCCGAGCCGCCGGAGGTCCTCGACCTGCGCCTGCTGCCGGTGGCCATCGGGAGCTGGTCGGGCGCCGCGCTGGGAGTCGTCGGCGGTCCTGCTGCCGTGCGGTGGATCGGGACTGCGGCGATCGGTGTCGTGCTCGTCCTCGTCGTCGTGCCACGGTGCCGGCGCCCTCGGCAGCCGTCGCGCAGGGTCGCCGCCACCGTGGCGCTCGGGCTCCTCGTCCTCACGCTGGCGCTGCTCGACGCGTCCACGCAGCGCGCACTCCGGACCGGCGGTCTGCTCGCCACCACCCTGCGTGAGGGTGCGACCGCGACAGTGACGGGACGTGTCGTGGACCGCCCCGTGCCGCTGGACGCCCGGTGGAGCGACGGCGAGCCGGACCGTCGGTACACGGTCGCGGTGCGCTGGGTGGAGAGCCGCGGGCGACGGTCCGGCGCTGCGGCCTCCGTCGTCGTCGTCGCGCCGGGTGACGTGCCGCCCGGAAGCATCGTCCGTGTCACCGGCCGGCTGACGCCGTCGAGCGCCACGGACGGCACGGTGGCGACGCTCCAGGCGAGGTCGGCGGCCGAGGTCGTCGCCCGACCCGGATGGCCGGACCGCGCAGCGGAGCACGTGCGCGCGGCCACGCGCCGGATCGCGTCGCGGCTGCCGGCCGACGCCGGCGCCCTGCTCCTGGGCATGGCGCTCGGCGACAGCTCGGGTGTGCCGGACGACCTGTCGGAGGCGATGCGAACGGCCGGGCTGACCCACCTCATCGCCGTCTCGGGATCCCACTTCGCGCTCGTCGGCGCGATCGCAGCGGCTGCGGCGGCGGCCTGCCGACTGCCCGTGGCGCTGCGTGCAGGCGTCGTCGTGCTGACCGGGGCGGGTCTGCTCGTGCTCGTCGGGCCGCAGCCCAGCGTGCTCCGCGCCGCGGTGACCGGCGTGGTCGGCCTGCTCGGCCTCCTGTCCGGCCGACCTGCCCGAGCGCCTGCCGCCCTCGCGACGACGGTCACTGCGTTGCTGCTGGCCGACCCGTGGCTCGCGTTCCAGATCGGCTTCGCCCTCTCCGTGGCGGCGACGGCGGCGATCGTCGTCCTCGGCGGTGCCTGGGTACGGGTGTGGTCGCCTCGGCTCGGTCGTCCTCTCGCGGCCGCGGTGGCTGCCCCGCTCGCGGCGCAGCTGGCCTGCGCGCCGGTCCTGCTCGTGCTGCGGCCCTCGGTCGGCACGTACGCGCTGCTCGCCAACCTCGCCGCGGCGCCCGCGGTGCCGCCGGCCACCGTGCTGGGTCTCCTGACCGCTGTGGTCGCCCCGTGCTCGCCGCACGCGGCCCTGCTGCTGGCGCAGCTCGCCGGCGCCGCCTGCTGGTGGGTCGCCGCGGTCGCACGGGTCGCGGCCGCGGGGGGGGGGGGGGGGGGGGGGGGGGGGGGCCCCCCGCCCCGGGGGGGGGGGGCTGGGCGGGGGGGGGGCCCGCCGGGGT
>NZ_JANZLA010000002.1:269697-562552 GCF_025770785.1 Cellulomonas sp. SG140
CAGCGCGCGGGCGCCGCCGGCTGGGGGGCGGCCGGGGTCGCACGGGTCGCGGCCGCGGCGCCGGGTGCCCAGCTCGCGTGGGCACCCGGCGCCGGTGGCATCGTCGCGATGGCCGGCGTGTCCGCAGCGATCGGTGCCCTCGTGCTGTCGGCACGGCGGCGCCGCCATCGACGAGGGCCCCCACGTGTCCCGGTCTGAGCGGCGTGGCGACGCGGACTGGAGAACGTGTCCGTGCTGTCTGGCAGGCTGGTGCCGTGCCCAGCGCCCGACGTGCGACGTCCCGAGCCGCGCAGAGCGGGATCGGCTGGCAGGACGCACCGGTCGCACCCGTGGTGCTGGTCTCCGGTGCCGAGGCGCTCCTCGCCGAGCGCGCGGTGGACCGGATCGTCGAGCAGGTGCGGGAACGGATCCCGGACGTGGCGGTCGAGCGCCTCGATGCCGCGGAGTACACGCCCGGTGCCCTCGCGGTGCTCACCAGCCCCAGCCTCTTCTCGGACGACAAGGTGGTCGTCCTCGAGGGCCTCGAGCGAGCGTCGGACGAGCTGCTGTCGGACGCGGTCGCGTACGTCGGCGCTCCGCTCGACTCCGTCGTCGTGGTGCTCCGGCACGGCGGCGGTGCTCGGGGCAAGCGTCTCCTCGACACGTGCCGGGCTGCCGGCGTGCCCACCGTCGCTGCCGATCCCGTCAAGTCGGATGCCGACAAGGTGGCCTTCGCCGCCGCCGAGCTGCGGCGTGCCGGCCGCCGAGCCGATGCCGCAGCGCTCCGCGCGCTCGTGGACGCCGTCGGCGCGGACCTGCGCGAGCTGTCCGCCGCGTGCTCCCAGCTCGCCGCCGACACCACGGGGCTCATCGCTGCCGAGACGGTCGAGCGGTACCACGGGGGGCGTGTCGAGGCGACGGGCTTCCAGGTGGCCGATGCCGCCGTGGTCGGTGACGCCGGCCGCGCGGTGGCCCTGCTCCGGCACGCCCTGTCCACCGGCCTCGACCCGGTGCCGATCGTCGCGGCGCTCGCGGCCAGGTTGCGCATGCTGGCCAAGGTCGGTGCGGTGCGGAGCCGGGGCGCTGCCGCCGCGCGGGAGCTCGGCCTGGCTCCGTGGCAGGTCGACCGGGCCGCCGGTGAGCTGCGCCGCTGGACACCCGAGGGTCTGGCTGCCGCGATCAGCGCCGTCGCCCAGGCCGACGCCGAGGTGAAGGGCGAGAGCAGGGACGCCGAGTTCGCCGTGGAGCGTGCCGTTCTGCGGATCGCGGCTGCCGTCCGCCGCTGACGGCGCGCGGCCTGCCGTTCCTCAGCAGGCTCGTGTTGGTCAGCAGGCCTGCGTCGTCGCGGCGCCAAGGGCGTCACCCTGGAGGAACTCGAAGCCGAGCTCGAGGGCGCGCACCAGCACCTCGACGTCGCACACGTGCTCGGCGACCAGTCGCGCACCGTACCGCCGCGCCTCTTCGAGCGCCTCGCCCGGCAGCCGCGCGAGGTCGCGACAGTCGACCTTGACGAAGTCGGCGTACGGCAGCATCGCCCGCTGGTCCGTCGACGCGGTGTAGTCGTCGACGGCGATGCGGTAGCCGCGGGCCCGCAGCCGTCGGAGCCCGAGCAGCACCCCGGCGTGGGCGGGAACCGTCTCGACGACCTCGAGGACGAGCCGGCCGCACGGTGCCGGGAGCGGACGGTCGCGGACCAGGAACGAGCGCGTCACGTTGACGAAGGCCAGCGCCGACCCCGCCGCCACGCCGCCGTCGCCGAACACGGTGCGCAGCACGGAGGCGGATGCCTCGTCCTGCCGCGCCGCCGCCCAGCTGTCGACCCCCGCCGGCCGGCCGGAGATCGACCGGTACAGGTACTCGTGCCCGAGGAGTACTCCGTTCGTGGCCCAGATCGGCTGGAGGGCGACGGGAAGCCGCTGCGTGGGGACGCTCGTCGGGGCGCCCCCACCCCCACGCACCCGGTGCACCTGTGCGGTCACGTCGGATGAGAGCGGCCGTGGTCCGGATCGTGACGGCGCATCGCCCGTTCGGCCCAGCCGGCCATGACGCGACGCAGGTCCGCTGAAGGTCACCTGGGCATGCCGCAGGCGTCCCCGGACGCTGCGATGGACCGACGGCTCAGGGCACGACGGGCCGTGCGTCGGCCCGGTCGAGCACGCCAGCGCGCTCGAGCAGGTTGCCCTGGAAGAGGTTGACGCCGAGCTCGCGCGCGTGCTGCAGCTGGTCCGGGCGTTCGACGTACTCGCCTACGACGAGCGCGCCGTACGACCGGGCGGCGCGGACGACGGGCCGCCCTTCCACGTCGAGGTCACGGACGTCGATCTTGACGAAGTCGACGAGCGGCAGCAGCTGACGTTCGCTGGGGACGTTGGTGAAGTTCGGCAGCGCGATCCGGAACCCCTGAGCGCGGAGGCGCCGGATCCCGCCCATGACGGCGGGGTCCACCGAGTCGCTCACCTCGATGACCAGCCTGTCTGGGCGGTGCGGCACCCGCAGCTCCCCGAGCAGGTAGGCGCGCGGGCAGCGGACGAACAGCAGCCGTCCCTGGGCCACGTCCTCCAGGTCGGCACGACCGAACGTCGCGTCCAGGACGTGCGCGGTGGCCTCTTCGTGCTGGCGGGCGCTCCAGGCGGACGGGTTCTCCAGCCGGTGCCCCGGTGACCGGAACGACAGCTGGTACGCGAAGGCCCGGCCGTGCTCGGTGAAGATGCCCTGCCGTGCGACGAGGACCGGCGTGCGCGCGACGTGCCGGTCCCACTCCAGCAGCAGCTGGGCCGGGATCGCCTCGTCCACCGCGGCGCCCAGCCAGGACAGGCTGTCGTCGCTCTCGGGCGTCATGCGGTTCATGACACCACATGTGTGCCTCAGGCACGCAGTTCGGCGAGGGTGGATTTTCCGCGAGGCGACGAGGCCTTTGTGCCGGTCCGTCGTTCCCGTGCCGACACGCCCCGAAACGTACCGAGAAGTAGGGACATCGTGCGGTCGAGGTGTGATGATGGGAATGACCGCACGCACAACCCTCATGACAGGAGCCCGTCATGTCCCGCGCCGCCAAAACCCTCACCGCCGCCCTCGCCCTCGTCGCCCTGCTCGGCCTGAGCGCACCCCAGGTCGCGCCCGGTTCGTCGACCGCCGGCGGCGCGATCGGCTGCTGCAAGACCTACTGAGCGTTCCCGCCGGCCGGGGCGGTTGCGACCCCATGCCGCCCCGGCCGGAATTGACCCGCTGTTGAAGGCGTCACCTACCGAGGTCACAGGTAGAGTGACTTGGTATGACGACCATCGCTGACCGTGTGCGGGAGGCGCGACTGGCTGCGGGCCTGTCCCAGACCGCCCTCGCCGGCAACGCGTTCTCGCCCAGCTACATCTCGCTCATCGAGTCAGGGCACCGAGAGCCGACAGACGCTGCGCTCACGGTCCTCGCCGAGCGCCTGGGCAGCACGCTCGAGTACCTCAAGCACGGAGAAGAGGGCCCCAACGAGGCCCGGATCCGCTTGGAGCTCAGCTACGCCAGGCTGGACGTCACGACGGGCGACACCGAGGCGGCGCGTCGGCGCCTCGAGGCGCTCGACCTCGCGGTCGTCACGCCCACGCTGCGCGTCGAGGTGCTGTCGGAGCTCGCTCGCACCCACGAGCTGCTCGGTGACCTCGAGGCGGCGGTCGAGATCCTCGAGCCGCTCCACGCCGACGAGCGCGCCCGCGGGCATCACCTCGAGGCCGCCAAGCTCGCGAACGCCCTCGTCGTGTCCTACCTCGAGGGTGGAGACCTGCACAGAAGCGTGGAGGTCGGGGAGGCCGCGCTGGAGGACCTGGTCCAGCAGGACCTGGTCGGCACCGACGAGCACCTGCGGCTCGGTTCGACGGTCCTGTGGTCCTACGTCGAGCGGGGCGACCTGCTGTTCGCCACCCATCGAGCCGCCGAGCTGATCCAGCTCGCCGAGTCTCTCGGCTCACCGCGCGGGCGCGGGTCGGTGTACTGGAACGCGGCGCTGGTCGCCGAGGAGCGCCGGGACTACGCGCTGGCCCAGCAGTACACGGAGCGGGCCCTCGCCCTGCTGTCGGAGGGCGAGCCGGACCGTGACCTGCCCAGGCTGCGGCTGAACTACGCGTGGCTGCTGCTGCGCTCGGACCCCCCGGAGCCGGCGGCGGCCCTGCAGCACATCCAAGGTGCGGCGCGCGACCTCGAGGTGCTCGGCTCCACCGTCGAGCTCGCGGCGATGGACGTCGAGACGGCGCGGGCGCACCTGCTGCTCGGAGATCCCGAGCTGGCGGAAGAGCGTGCGCGGCACGCGATCGAGCGCCTCGGTTCCGCACCGCGCCTCGAGTCCGCAGTGGCGCACCTCGCGCTGGGCGATGCGCTCCACGCCCTTGGTCGTACCGAGGAAGCGGCCGGGGCCTACCAGTGGGCTGCCGACGTCCTCGGCATGATGTCCGCCTCCCGACAGTCTGCGGCTGCGTGGCGGGACCTGGGGGATCGCTACCGGGCGCACGGCGAGTCGGCGGCCGCCGCCCAGGCGTACGACCGTGCCCTCGCGGAAGCAGGCTTCCGCAGCAGCGTGCCGGTCGGCGGTTGGCAGGTCTGGGCTCGCTGAGGAGAGGTGGCGGTGGCCGGTCGCCAGGAGGGCGGTGACCGGCCGGCGGCTTCGCCCGGGCTGCGGGCACCGTCTCGTCGCCGATGGCAGTCGAGCTCGGCAACGACTGAGGGCGTCACCCCACGGGGTGACGCCCTCAGTCGTCGTGCGAAGCGGTGCCCTGTCGGGCTACCTCACCGAGCTGCGGTCGAACGGCGCAGCGGCGCCGGTGCGCGCCGCTGCTGTCAGAGACCGTTGACCGACTTCGCGAGGGCCGACTTCTTGTTCGCGGCCTGGTTGGCGTGGATGACGCCCTTCGAGACGGCCTTGTCGAGCTTGCGGGACGCGGTGACCAGCGCCTCGCCGGCCTTCTCCTTGTCGCCGCCGGCGACCGCCTCGCGGACGCGCCGGACGTAGGTCTTCAGCTCGGACTTCACGGCCTTGTTCCGCATCCGCGCCTTCTCGTTGGTGCGGATGCGCTTGATCTGAGACTTGATGTTTGCCACGTGTGGACTCTCTGGTGTTCGCCGAAGCGGTCTGACAGGTCGTGAGGGCGGACCGGCTCCGGGACCGAGGCGGTGGGGACGCCCGTGCGGAGGAGCTGGACCAAGCAGCGCAGCGTGTCGGCGCAGGGCGCCGGCGAGGAGGACCCGCCGACACGAACCCGGCCGGGCACGCGAGCGACCATGGTATCAGGCCGTGCGGCCGGCCAACGCGCGCGTGACCAGGTCGAACATCGCGCGCGGAAGCGCGGCGCCCTCGCGACGCACCGCCGCCGGGTCGATCCGCAGCACCCGGTCGAGGCGTACCTCGCTGGGCCGGCGGCGCGCGTCCCAAGGCCCGGTGCCGAGGTCGAGCCACACCCGGCCGAGGCGATCGGCACGCACGCCGCCCGCCTCGCCGGCAGCGACGTGGTCCTTGCTCGTCAGCATCAGTCCCAGCAGCCACGGTCCGTCGCGGCCCACGAGCAGGGCGGGCCGGTCCTTGCCCTGGCTCGCGTCCTCCTCGAAGGGCACCCAGGTCCAGACGATCTCTCCGGGGTCCGGTGCACCGTCGAGGTCAGGTGCGTAGACCGGGCGCACCGTCCCGTGGAAGTCAGGGCCCGGCCGGTGGTGAACGACCGACGGGTCAGGGGGAGCGGTCGCGGCGGCGCGTCCGACGGACGTCGGCGCGGGCGTCCCCGGCGCTCGCCACACGTCGAGGAAAGTGCGCCACCAGCTGCCGGCCATGGTGGTGCACGGTAGCGGTTGGTCGTCGCACGTAACACGGCGTAACGCGGCCGAGACATCCCGCTCCTAGCCTCCCGGCATGGCGGACCTGTTCGACGGCTATCCCACCGGGAGGGCGTGGGACGAGATGCTCGGTCCGGACGGGGCCGTGCTGCCCGCGTACGAGCAGGTGCACGCGGCGGTCGCGCGGCTCACCGCCGACGAGCTGCGTGCCCGGGCGGACGGCCTCGCGCGGTCGTACCTCAAGCAGGGCGTCGCGTTCGACTACGCCGGTGAGGAACGGCCCTTCCCGGTGGACGTGGTGCCGCGCGTGCTCGCGGAGGACGAGTGGGACCACGTCGCTCCCGGGGTCGCCCAGCGCGTGCGCGCCCTCGAGGCGTTCCTGGCGGACGTGTACGGACCGCAGCGGGCCGTCGCGGACGGCGTCGTGCCGCGTTCGGTCATCGTGTCGTCGCACCACTTCTGCCGGGCGGCCCACGGCATCGAACCGCCCAACGGCGTCCGGGTGCACGTCTCCGGCATCGACCTGGTGCGTGACGGGCACGGCGGATGGCGGGTGCTGGAGGACAACGTCCGAGTGCCCAGCGGCGTGAGCTACGTGCTGGCCAACAGACGGTCCATGGTGCAGACGTTCCCGGAGCTGTTCGCGACGCTGCGGATCCGCCCCGTCGCCGACTACCCCCGCAGGCTGCACGCCGCGCTGACGGCCGCCGCACCTGCGGGGGTCGACGAGCCCACGGTCGTCGTCCTCACCCCGGGCGTGCACAACAGCGCGTACTTCGAGCACACGTTGCTCGCACGGATGATGGGCGTCGAGCTCGTCGAGGGCAGGGACCTGTTCTGCGCCGGCGGTCGCGTCTGGATGCGCACCACGCAGGGCCGTCGCCGGGTGGACGTGATCTACCGGCGGGTGGACGACGACTTCCTCGACCCGGTGGTGTTCCGTTCGGACTCCGTGCTGGGCTGCCCCGGGCTGCTGGCGTGCGCGCGCAACGGGACGGTGACCCTGGCCAACGCCGTCGGCAACGGCGTGGCCGACGACAAGCTCGTCTACACGTTCGTCCCCGACCTGATCCGGTACTTCCTGCACGAGGAACCGATCCTGGCGAACGTCGACACGTGGCGGCTCGAGGATCCGGGTGCGCTCGAGGAGGTGCTCGACCGGCTCGACGAGCTGGTGGTCAAGCCCGTCGACGGGTCGGGCGGCAAGGGCATCGTCGTCGGGCCCGCCGCGAGCGTCGCCGAGCTGACCGCGTTGCGCGACCGGCTGCTGGCCGACCCTCGCGGGTGGATCGCCCAGCCGGTCGTCCAGCTGTCCACCGTCCCGACCCTCGTGGAGGAGGGCCTCCGGCCGCGGCACGTGGACCTGCGGCCGTTCGCCGTCAACGACGGCGAGCACGTGTCGGTGCTGCCAGGTGGGCTCACCCGGGTGGCGCTGCCCGAAGGCCAGCTGGTCGTCAACTCGTCCCAGGGGGGCGGCTCGAAGGACACGTGGGTGCTCGGTCGCGCGGCTCGCCGAGGCCCTGCAGCCCCGCACACGCCGCCGCAGGCCGTGGCGAAGGATGCGTCGGTGCCGATCGACGCAGGTCCGGAGGACCTGCGCGGCCAGCAGATGCAGCAGCAGCAGGCCCGGACGACCGGCGGTGCACCGTGCTGAGCCGCATCGCCGAGGCGCTGTTCTGGATCGGACGCTACGTCGAGCGTGCCGACGACACCGCCCGCCTGCTCGACGTGCACGTCCAGCTGCTCGCGGAGGACCCGTGGGCCGAGGAGGACCTGGCGTGCCGTTCGCTGCTCTCGGTGATGGACCGGCCGGTCCCGGCGCCCGGCGTGGAGGTCGGCCGGGAGCAGGTGCTGGCCGTGCTGGCGTACGAGCGGTGGTCCGCCTCGTCCGTCACGGGCGCGGTCGTCGCAGCGCGGGAGAACGCACGTCGGGTGCGGGAGATCATCTCCACCGAGCTGTGGGAGTGCCTGAACGCGACGTGGAGCGCCGTCCCCGCGATGGCGACGAGCACCGGTCCCCACGAGTTCTTCACCTGGGTGCGGGAGCGGTCCGCGATGGTGGCGGGCATCGTAGACTCCGCCCTGTCCCGCGACGAGACGTGGCAGTTCCTGGTGCTCGGGCGGTCGATCGAACGTGCGGACATGACGGCTCGACTGCTGACGACCCGGGCGCTCGCCGGCTCGACGGGGCCGAGCTGGACCGCTCTGCTGCGGTCCTGCGGGGCGTACGAGGCCTTCCTCCGTACCTATCGGGGGGCGGCGTCCGACGAGCGGATGGCCGGGTTCCTCCTGCGGGACCGGCTGTTCCCGCGCTCCGTGGTGCACGCGCTCGAGCAGGCGGACGTCTGCCTCGCGGGTCTCGAGCCCGTGGTGGACCGGTCGACGGTCGAGGACGCCCGGCGGCACGTCGGCCAGGTGCGCGCGGCGCTGGAGTTCAGCAGGCTCGGCGACCTGGTGGACGACCTGCCCGGCCAGATGGCCCTCGTCCAACGCGGCTGCTCGGCCGCGTCCGACGCCGTGCGGGCGCGCTACTTCCCGACGCCGCTGGTCACCACATGGGTGGGGGAGGCGCTGTGAGCCGCCTGCGCATCGTGCACACGACGACGTTCCGCTACCCGGAACCGGTGGCCGTCTCGCACAACGAGGCCCGGATGACACCCGTGGACGAGCCGGGTCAGCGGGTGCTCTCGACGCGTCTGGACGTGCAGCCGAGCACCTGGTCGACGGCCTTTCGGGACTACTGGGGCACGGCCGTGACCGCGTTCGAGGTGGTGACGCCGCACACCACCCTCAGCATCACCGCCGAGCACGTCGTCGAGGTGGGTGGGCGACCGGAGGTCGTCGCGGTCGACTGGGACGTCGTCCGCTCCCGGCAGGTGCGCGACCGGTACGCCGAGCACCTCGCCGACCCGCCGAGCACGCAGGTACCCGACGAGGTCGTCACCCTCGCCGTGTCCGCGGCCGCCGGTCTCGCGCCCGATGCCGCCGCCCGGGCGGTGTGCGCGGCCGTGCACGAGGCGATGGAGTACGTCCCGGGCGTCACCACCGTGCACACGCCCGCAGCCGAGGCGTGGGCCGCACGCAGGGGCGTCTGCCAGGACCTGACCCACCTGGCGCTCGGCGCGCTGCACGCCATCGGGCTGCCGGCGCGGTACGTGTCCGGATACCTCCACCCGAAGGCCGACGGCCCGACGGGACAGCCGGTGACCGGGGAGTCGCACGCGTGGCTCGAGTGCTGGGTGGGGGACTGGCTCGCCCTGGACCCCACGAACCTGGGCGTCGTGGCGGACCAGCACGTGGTCCTGGCCCGCGGTCGCTCGTACGAGGACGTGCCGCCCCTGCGCGGCATCTACGCCGGGCCGGCGGCGCAGGAGCTGAGCGTGCAGGTGCAGGTGACCCGCCAGGCCTGAGGTCGTCGTGTGAGGGCCTCGTGCGGCATGGGACGATGAGGGGCCCCCGCCCCTCCCGTCGTCCGGAGCCCGACCGCCCGTGTCACCGATCCCGAGCACCGCCGCCGCGGCCCGCATCCGCCCCGCGGCGACCCCGCCGGAGCTGCTGCGCAACTTCTGCATCATCGCGCACATCGACCACGGCAAGTCGACGCTGGCCGACCGGATGCTGCAGCTGACCGGCGTGGTGGACGCGCGGGCGATGCGCGCGCAGTACCTCGACCGGATGGACATCGAGCGCGAGCGCGGTATCACCATCAAGTCGCAGGCCGTGCGGATGCCGTGGGGCGTCGAGGACGCCGCCGGCGTGCTCACCCCGTACGCCCTGAACATGATCGACACCCCGGGGCACGTGGACTTCACCTACGAGGTGTCCCGGTCGCTGGCCGCCTGCGAGGGGGCGGTGCTGCTGGTCGACGCCGCCCAGGGGATCGAGGCCCAGACCCTCGCCAACCTGTACCTGGCGCTCGAGAACGACCTGGCGATCATCCCGGTGCTCAACAAGATCGACCTGCCCGCGGCGCAGCCGGAGAAGTACGCCGAGGAGCTGGCGCACCTGATCGGCGGTCAGCCCGAGGACTGCCTGCGGGTCTCCGGCAAGACGGGCGAGGGCGTCCGTGAGCTGCTGGACCGCATCGTCGAGCAGGTGCCCCACCCCGTCGGGGACGCCGGCGCACCGGCCAGGGCGATGATCTTCGACTCCGTGTACGACACCTACCGCGGCGTCGTGACGTACGTGCGGGTCGTCGACGGGCACCTCGACCAGCGCGAGCGCATCGCGATGATGTCGACGCACGCGACGCACGAGCTGCTCGAGATCGGCGTCATCTCGCCGGAGCCGGTGCCGACCACCGGTCTCGGGGCCGGCGAGGTCGGCTATCTCATCACCGGCGTGAAGGACGTGCGGCAGTCCAAGGTCGGCGACACCGTCACCAACGCCGCACGGCCTGCCACCGAGTCGCTGGGCGGGTACCGCGACCCGAAGCCGATGGTGTTCTCCGGCCTGTACCCGATCGACGGTTCCGACTACCCGAACCTGCGGGACGCGCTCGACAAGCTGAAGCTGAACGACGCGGCGCTGCACTACGAGCCGGAGACGTCGGTGGCCCTGGGCTTCGGCTTCCGCGTCGGCTTCCTCGGCCTGCTGCACCTGGAGATCGTGCGGGAGCGGTTGGAGCGCGAGTTCGACCTCGACCTGATCTCCACCGCACCCAACGTCGAGTACGACGTGACGATGGAGGACCGGACCGAGATCCGGGTGACCAACCCGAGCGAGTTCCCCGGCGGCAAGATCCGCGAGGTGCGGGAGCCCGTGGTGACCTCGACCGTGCTGGCGCCGAGCGAGTTCGTCGGCACGATCATGGAGCTGTGCCAGTCGCGTCGCGGCGAGCTGCTGGGGATGGACTACCTGTCCGAGGACCGGGTCGAGCTGCGGTACCGGCTGCCGCTCGCGGAGATCGTCTTCGACTTCTTCGACGCGCTGAAGTCGCGCACCCGCGGGTACGCGAGCCTCGACTACGAGCCCGCCGGTGAGCAGGCCGCGGACCTGGTGAAGGTCGACATCCTGCTCCAGGGGGAGCAGGTCGACGCCTTCAGCGCGATCGTGCACAAGGACAAGGCGTACGCGTACGGCGTCGCGATGGCGTCCAAGCTGCGCGAGCTCATCCCGCGCCAGCAGTTCGAGGTCCCGATCCAGGCGGCGATCGGGTCGCGGGTGATCGCCCGGGAGACGATCCGCGCGATGCGCAAGGACGTGCTGGCCAAGTGCTACGGCGGTGACATCACCCGCAAGCGCAAGCTGTTGGAGAAGCAGAAGGAGGGCAAGAAGCGGATGAAGACGATCGGTCGCGTCGACGTGCCGCAGGAGGCCTTCATCGCCGCCCTCTCCTCGGAGGCCGCGCCCTCGTCCGGCAAGGACGCGAAGGACGCGAAGCGCAAGTGAGCCCGGCGCTGCCGGACGGCGATCCCGCACCTGACGACGGCGCGCTCCCCGCGTCCGCCGCGGTCGGCGCCGACCGGCGCCGGTTCGGGGTGTACCTGCACGTGCCGTTCTGCACGGTGCGGTGCGGGTACTGCGACTTCAACACGTACACCTCCGCCGAGCTCAGCGGAGGTGCCAGCCAGGTGGCGTACGCCCGGACGGCGGTCGACGAGATCCGCCTGGCGGCACAGGTGCTCCGGGATGCCGGTCTCCCGTCGCGGACCGCGTCGACGGTCTTCGTGGGTGGTGGCACGCCGACCGTGCTGCCCGTGGCGGACCTCGGGACGATGCTCGGCGCAGTCCGGGACACCTGGGGCCTCGCCGAGGGCGCCGAGGTGACCACCGAGGCGAACCCGGACTCGGTGGACGCCCGGTCGCTCGTGGCGTTGGCGGAGGCGGGCTACACGCGGGTGTCCTTCGGGATGCAGTCCGCGGTACCGCACGTGCTGGCGACCCTCGACCGGACGCACGACCCGCGGCGGATCCCGGACGTGGTGCAGTGGGCGCGCGACGCGGGGCTGCGGGTCTCGCTCGACCTGATCTACGGCACGCCGGGCGAGTCGGTGGACGACTGGCGCCGGTCCGTCGACGCGGCGCTCGCCACCGGCGTCGACCACGTGTCGGCGTACGCCCTGGTGGTGGAACCCGGGACCCGCATGGGGGCGCAGGTGCGTCGCGGTGAGCTGCCGATGCCCGACGAGGACGACCAGGCGACGAAGTACGAGCTGGCCGACGCTGCCTTCGAGGCCGCCGGTCTGCACTGGTACGAGGTGAGCAACTGGGCCCGCGGGCCGCAGGACGTCAGTCGGCACAACCTCGCCTACTGGCGCGGCGACGACTGGTGGGGCGTCGGGCCTGGCGCCCACTCCCACGTGGGCGGGGTCCGGTGGTGGAACGTCAAGCACCCACGGGCGTACGCGGACCGGCTCGCTGCCGGACACTCACCCGCTGCCGGTCGCGAGGTGCTCGACGAGGACACCCGTGCGATGGAGAGGGTGCTGCTGGGTGTGCGGCTCGCGGAGGGTCTGCCGGTCGACGAGCTCTCGGCGGCGGCACGCCTTCGTGTCGCCGAGCTGGTGGCCGACGGTCTCGTCGACCCGGTGGCGGCCTTGGGCGGCAGCGGAGCGCGGCGTCTGGCGCTGACGCTGCGCGGACGGCTCCTCGCCGACGCGGTGGTCCGGACCCTCGTCGACTGACCGAGGGGGCGAGGCGTCGTGCCGACAGCCCCGCAGCAGAGGCGTGGGCACGGCGGAGGCCGGCGCCCGTGGGCACCGGCCTCCGCATGCTCGACGGTCCTGACCGTGGGCGGTCAGTCCCGGTTGCTCACTTGATGATGCGCCAGTTGAACGGGTAGCGGTACAGCTCACCCTTGTTGGCCGCGACGGCGCCCATGACCCCGAAGATGATGGTCGCCAGCCATGCGAGGGCCAGGATCAGGCCGCCGATGAGGACCACCGTCAGGATGCCACCGACGATGTAGGCGATCACGATCAGGATCTGGAAGTTGAGGGCCTCCTTCGCCTGGTCGTTCACGAAGCCGCTGCGCTCGCGGAACACCAGCCAGACGACCAGCGGCGCGATGAAGCCGAGGACGATGCCGCCGACGTGCGCCAGGGTCGCCCAGAGCCGCTCGTCGCTCGGGCTGAGCGGCGCGGCGTAGACCGGCTGCCCGTAGGCGGGTGGCGTCTGGCCGTAGCCAGGGGCCGGAGCCTGGTAGGCGGGGGGAGCCTGAGGCGGGGTGGGGGAGTCCGGCGGCGGGTAGGCCCCGGGATCCGGGGTGCCCTCGGGAGGGTTCGTGGTCATGGTTCCAGCTCTCTCGTCGGGGGTCGCCAGCCGCGTCCGGCGCGGCCTTGCGCCGACAGTAGCGCCGCGCACAGCTTCGGTGGAGGTGCTGGCAGGGCGGGTTTTGGACCAGTTCGTCGCCGTTGCGCGCGCCGGTCAGGACGTGACGAAGTCGATGAGCTCCTCGACGCGTCCCAGCAGGCTCGGCTCGAGGTCGGCGTACGACCGCACGGTCCGCAAGATGCGTTGCCAGGCGCGTGCGACGTCCGCCTGGTCCTCGGCCGGCCAGCCGAGCTCGCGCAGGACGCCGAGCTTCCACTCCGTGCCCCGCTCGATCGCCGGCCAACGGTCGAGACCCACGCGTTCCGGCCGGACCGCCTGCCACACGTCCACATAGGGGTGGCCGAGCACCAGCACGCTCCCCGGTGGACCGCACCGCCTCGCCTCCGCGGCGATCCGCTCCTCCTTCGAACCCGCGACGAGGTGGTCGACCAGGACGCCGACCCGACGGTCCGGGCCGGGAGCGAAGCTCCGCAGGTGGTCCACCAGGTTGTCGACCCCGTCGAGCAGCTCGACCACCACGCCCTCGATCCGCAGGTCGTCGCCCCACACCTTCTCCACCAGCTCGGCGTCGTGCCGGCCCTCGACCCAGATCCGGCTGGCGCGGGCGACGCGCGCGGGGGCGCCTGCGACGGCACGCGACCCGGATGCCGTCCGCGCCGGTGCCACCGGCGCTCGTCGGCCTGCCGGTGCGGTGAGGACGACCGGTTCACCGTCGACCCAGAAGCCGGGCCCCAGCCCGAAGGTGCGGGTGCGGCCCCGGCGGTCCTCGAGCACGACGACGTGCTGGCCACCCGACTTCTCCACCCGCACCACCGCGCCGACCCAGCCCGTCTCGACGTCCTCGACCACGAGCCCGGGCTCCGCCGGGCACGGCCGGGCGCGCGGCGCAGCTCGGTGGGGCACTGCCTGGGTCCCGGCCAGCACGTCGCGCCCGTAGCGGTCCTCGGTCACCCGGGCACTGTAGGGGCACGACGACGGCGCCTCCGTCACCCTCCCGCGACGTTGCGTAGAATTGGCACTCGACTGCGTGGAGTGCTATCCGCAGCGATCCGGCTGTGACGGGCGGGAGGGACGCATGAGCAGCGAAGACCGACGCCTCGACGTCCTGCGCGCGATCATCGAGGACTACGTCGCGACCCGTGAGCCGGTCGGGTCGCGGGCCCTGTCCGAGCGGCACCAGCTCGGGGTGTCGCCCGCGACGATCCGCAACGACATGGCCGCCCTCGAGGAGGCCGGGCTGATCGTCCAGCCGCACACCTCGGCGGGTCGCGTCCCCACCGACATGGGGTACCGGCAGTTCGTCGACCGGCTCGCGGAGGTCAAGCCGCTCTCCCTGCCCGAACGGCGGGCGATCAGCGCTCTGCTCGAGCAGGCGGTCGACCTCGACGACGTCATCGACCGGGCCGTGCGGCTGCTCGCCCAGCTGACCCAGCAGGTCGCGGTGGTGCAGTACCCGTCGCTGCGCCGCTCGTCGCTGCGACACGTGGAGCTGGTCCCCGTCGGCGCCCGTCACCTGCTCCTCGTCATCATCACGACCACCGGCCGGGTGGAGCAGCGGACGCTGGAGCTCGCGGAGGACCTCGACGAGGCGCTGGTGGCTCGCCTGCGGGTGCGGCTCAACGTCGCGCTGTCCGGGCTGCGGCTCGCCGAGCTCCCCAAGGCGCTGGAGGGTCTCGTCGCCGAGCTGAGCCCCGCCGGAGCCGCACTGGTGCGGGTCGTCGTCGCAGCCGTGTCCGAGACGCTCGCGCAGGAGAGCGAGGAGCGGGTGGTCGTCGCCGGCACCGCCAACCTCGCGCGGACCGCCGGTGCCGACTTCAGCCGCACCATCGGTCCGGTGCTCGAGGCGCTCGAGGAGCAGGTGGTGCTGCTGCGCCTGCTGGCCGAGATGGCCGAGGACCACACGGCCGTCGCCGTCCGGATCGGGCGCGAGACGCAGCACGCGGGCCTCGCCGAGACGAGCTTCGTCACCAGCGGCTACGGCGGAGAGGGCCCCGGTGTGGCCCGCGTGGGCGCTGTCGGACCGCTCCGCATGGACTACCCGGGCACGATGGCCGCCGTGCGTGCCGTCGCCCGGTACCTCACCAGGATCCTGGCCGGCTGACCGGCCGACCTCGAAGGAAGCGAGCACACCTGCTTGTGACGGACTACTACGAGATCCTCGGCGTGCCGCGGGACGCGACCCCCGAGCAGATCAAGAAGGCCTACCGGCGCCTGGCCCGCGAGCTGCACCCCGACGTGGCGGGCAACGACCCGGCGTCCGAGGAGCGCTTCAAGGACGTCTCGCGCGCCTACGACGTGCTCGGCAACCCGGACAAGCGCCGCGCGTACGACCTCGGAGGCGACCCGAGCGCCGCGGGCGGCATGGGCGGCGGCTTCGGTTTCCAGGACATCTTCGAGACGTTCTTCGGGGCGGCGACGGGCGCGACGGCGCAGCGCGGCCCGATCCCGCGTGCACGACGCGGTCAGGACGCGCTGGTCCGGCTGGACATCGACCTGTCGGAGGCGACCTTCGGGTCGCACCGCGAGGTGCAGGTGGACACCGCTGTCGTCTGCCCCACCTGCCAGGGCAGCTGCTGCCGGCCGGGTACGTCTCCCCGGACGTGCGAGGTGTGCGGCGGCCGTGGTTCCGTCCAGCGCGTCGCCCGCTCCTTCCTCGGCCAGGTGATGACGACGCAGCCCTGCGCCGCGTGCCAGGGCTTCGGCACGGTGATCCCCGAGCCGTGCACCGAGTGCGCCGGTGAGGGCCGGGTCCGTTCCCGTCGCACGATCTCCGTGGACGTGCCCGCCGGCGTGGACACCGGGACGCGGATCAAGCTCACGGCACAGGGCGAGGTCGGCCCCGCCGGGGGACCCGCCGGCGACCTGTACCTCGAGGTGCGTGAGCGCCGGCACGACGTGTTCGTCCGCCGTGGTGACGACCTGCACGCGACTCTCCCCGTGCCGATGACGGCCGCGGCCCTCGGCACGGTTCTGACGCTGGACACGCTCGACGGGCCGCAGGAGGTCGATCTGCGACCGGGCACCCAGCCCGACCAGGAGGTCGTGCTCAAGGGCCTGGGCGTCGGGCACCTGCACACCGGTGGCCGGGGTGACCTCCACGTGCACGTGGACGTCCAGGTCCCGGTGGCGCTGGACGACGAGCAGGCGGAGCTGCTGCGACGGCTCGCGGCGCTGCGCGGCGAGGAGCGCCCCGATGCGCGGCTCGCGACCGCCAGCACGGGGATGTTCGCGCGGCTGCGCGACAAGCTCGCCGGACGATGAGCCGCGACCGGCGATGAGTGCGCCCGTCTTCCTGACCGAGCCGGGGGACCTCCGCGACGTGGTGGCCGGTGGGACGTACCTGCTGGACGGTGCGGAGGGTCGGCACGCCGGCGTGGTGCAGCGGCGTGGCCCCGGTGAGCGGGTCGACGTGGTGGACGGCAGCGGTGTCCGGCTCGTCGGCGTCGTCGAGTCGACCGGTCCGGACGGCGTGCGGCTGCGGGTCCTGGCCCGCAACGAGGAGCCGCCCGACCGGCCGGCCCTGGTCCTGGTGCAGGCCTTGGCCAAGGGCGATCGCGACGAGCTGGCGATCGAGGCGGCCACCGAGGTGGGCGTCGACGCGGTGGTGCCGTGGCAGGCAGCGCGGTCGATCGTGGTCTGGCGTGGGGACCGGGCGGCGAAGAGCCGGGCGCGCTGGCTCGGCACGGTGCGGGCGGCGACGAAGCAGGCGCGCCGTTCCCGCGTGCCGGTGGTGGAGCTGGCCGTGAACACGGCCGGGCTCGCCAGCCGGGTCGCCGACGTGGTCGCTGCCGGGGGAACCGCGCTGGTGCTTCACGAGGAGGCCACCACGCCGCTGCGGACCGCAGCCCTGCCGGCCGACGGCTCCGACGTCGAGGTCCTGGTGGTCGTCGGCCCCGAGGGCGGCATCTCCGCGGACGAGCTCGACCGTCTGGTGGAGGCGGGCGCGGTGCCGGTACGCCTGGGGCCATGGGTGCTGCGCACGTCGACGGCCGGTCCCGTTGCGCTCGCCCTGCTGGCCGAACGTCTGGGTCGCTGGAGCTGATCAAGGCCGACCGCGTCGCCTGGCGCGCCAGGTTGCTGCCGCACCAGTGCGTGTGAGCTGGTCGTCGGATCCTCCGACGAGCCCGCGGGGGGCCGGGCCCAGCCCTGGCCCGACCCCCCGCGGGGACTCAGCGGGCGTCGCTCGTGCTGCTGTCGATCGCCGCGCGACCGGCCTCGAGCCGGGCCACCGGCACCCGGAACGGGGAGCAGGACACGTAGTCGAGCCCGACGGAGTCGAAGAACCGGATCGACTCCGGGTCGCCGCCGTGCTCGCCGCACACGCCGAGGTGCAGGTCCGGTCGCGTCGCGCGCCCCTCCTCCACGGCGATCTTCACGAGGCGGCCGACGCCCTGGGCATCGATCGTCTCGAACGGGGACACCGACAGCACGCCGTTCGCGGTGTACTGCGCGAAGAAGGCGCCCTCGACGTCGTCGCGAGAGAAGCCCCACGTCGTCTGCGTCAGGTCGTTCGTGCCGAAGGAGAAGAACGCGGCCTCCTCCGCGATGCGTCCGGCCGTCAGCGCGGCGCGGGGCAGCTCGATCATGCAGCCGATCGGAAGGTCGAGCGTGATGCCGTGCTTGGCGCCGACCTCGCCCATGATCTCGAGCGCCGAGTCACGGACGAGGTGCAGCTCCTGCACCGAGCCGATGAGCGGCACCATGATCTCGGCCTTCGGGTGGCCTCCGGCCGCGATGCGGGCGGCCTGCGCCTCGCAGATCGCACGGATCTGGAGCTCGAACAGTCCCGGGATCACCAGACCGAGCCGGACACCGCGCAGCCCGAGCATCGGGTTCGCCTCGTGCATGCGCTCGACCGCCGCGAGCAGCTCGACGTCGTGCTGGTCGACCTCGCCGCGCTCCTTGGCGACAGCCACCTTGACGGACAGGGCCGTCAGGTCGGGGAGGAACTCGTGCAGCGGGGGGTCGATGAGCCGGATCGTCGTCGGCAGGCCGTCCATCGCCTCGAAGATCTCGATGAAGTCCTGCGTCTGCACCGGGAGCAGCGCGTCGAGTGCGGCCTGACGCTCCTCGTCGGTCCGGGACAGCACCACGTGCTCGACGAGCACCCGGCGCTCGCCGAGGAACATGTGCTCGGTGCGGCACAGCCCGATGCCCTGCGCGCCGAGGCTGCGGGCACGGCGGGCGTCCTCCGGCGTGTCGGCGTTGGCACGCACCCCGAGCCGACGGGCGGCATCGGCGTGCGTGATGATCCGGTCGACCGCTCGCACCAGCTCTGCGGTGTCCTCGTCGGCAGCCTGCGCGAGCGCGGCGTCCAGACCCTCCTCCAGGTAGGTGGTGACCGGCGACGGCACGACGGGGACCTCGCCGAGGAACACCTCGCCGGTGGTCCCGTCGATGGCGATGACGTCGCCCTCCTTCACCAGGGTCTTGCCGCAGGTGAACTGGCGCGCCACCGGGTCCACGACGAGTGCCTCCGCACCGACCACCGCCGTGCGGCCCATGCCACGGGCGACGACCGCCGCGTGCGACGTCTTGCCGCCGCGAGCGGTCAGGATGCCGACCGACGCGATCATGCCGCCGAGGTCGTCCGGGTTGGTCTCGCGGCGGACCAGGATGACGTCCTTCCCCTTCGCGGCCCACTCGACGGCCGTCGCGGAGTCGAAGACGGCCTCACCGACCGCGGCGCCGGGCGAGGCCGCCATCGCCTTGGTCAGCAGGGTGGTGGACGAGCCGGGGGCGAACTGCGGGAAGAGGAGCTGGGTCAGCTGCGCACCCGTGACGCGGGCCAGTGCCTCGTCCATGGTGATCAGGTGCTCGTCCACCAGCTGTGAGGCGATCCGGAACGCCGCAGGCGCGGTGCGCTTGCCGACACGCGTCTGCAGCATCCACAGCTTGCCGTGCTCGATGGTGAACTCGATGTCGCACAGGTCGCGGTAGTGGGTCTCGAGCTGGCGCATCACGCGCTTGAGCTCGTTGTGGGCGTCCGGGTCGATCCGCTCCAGGTCCGCCAGGGACATCGTGTTGCGGATGCCCGCCACCACGTCCTCGCCCTGCGCGTTGGCGAGGTAGTCGCCGTAGTCGCCGGTCTCGCCGGTGGACGGGTTGCGCGTGAACGCCACACCGGTGCCGGAGTCGGGACCGAGGTTGCCGAACACCATCGCGACGACGTTCACGGCGGTGCCCAGGTCGTCGGGGATGCGCTCCTTGCGGCGGTACAGCCGAGCACGCTCGGTGCCCCACGAGTCGAAGACGGCGACGATCGCGAGGTCCAGCTGCTCGCGCGGGTGCTGCGGGAACTCGCGGCCGGTCTGCTCCAGGAAGATCCGCTTGAACGTGCCCACGAGCTCGTGCAGGTCGTCGGCGTCCAGCTCGACGTCGGCCGTCACGCCACGCGCGGCCTTGGCCTTGTCGAGGGCCTCGGCGAAGAGCTCGCCGTCGATGCCCATCACGGTGCGGCCGAACATCTGGATCAGCCGACGGTAGGAGTCCCAGGCGAACCGCTCGTTGTGGGCGAACTCGGCGAGGCCCCGCACGGAGGCGTCGTTCAGGCCGACGTTGAGGACCGTCTCCATCATGCCGGGCATCGAGAACTTGGCACCGGAGCGGACGGACACCAGGAGCGGCTCGTGCACGTCGCCGAGCGTGCGGCCCATCGTGTCCTCGAGGTGCCGCAGCGCCTGCGTCACCTCGACCCGCAGCTCGGGAGGGACGTCCCCGGACTTCATGTAGGCCCGGCAGGCCTCGGTGGTGATGGTGAAGCCGGGCGGTACCGGGAGGCCTAGTCGGGTCATCTCGGCAAGGTTCGCGCCCTTGCCCCCCAGCAGGTCCTTCTGGTCCTTGTCGCCTTCGGTGAAGTCCTTGACGTACTTGGCCACGGTGGCACCTCCGCGTGCGCCGCCAGGCTCCGTTGCCCGGCGTCCTCGCCCGTCAGTTTCGTCCTCGCCGTTGGCGAACGACAGGACCATCGGCCCATCGCTGAACAGGGCTGCCCCGGTGTTGCCAGGTAGGATCGGCTTGCCTGCCGGACCGACCGAAGGAGCGCACGGCGCACGCCGAGCACATGGCTCAACCCACACCCGCCCAGCCCTCGTCGAGCACCCCCGGCGCGACGCCTCCGGCTGCGGGCGCCCCGGTCCTCTCGACCCCCCTCCAGCGTGGTCGGCCCGACGCCGTACCGGCCCGCGTCGAGCACCGCATCACGGTGCCGTCGCAGGTGCCTATGGTCGAGCTGCTCGGCCTCCGCGACGAGGTGCTGCGCGAGATCGAGGCCGGCTTCACCACCGTCGACGTGCACGTCCGCGGCAACGAGGTCACGCTGACCGGTCCGGTCGGGGACGTCGCGCTGGTCGCACGCCTCGTGGAGGAGCTCGTGGAGACGGTCTCCGCCGGGACGCCGCTCAGCCCCGAGGTGGTCAACCGTTCCGTCGCGATGCTGACCGCGGCGTCCTCGGCCCGACCGGCCGACGTGCTCACCTTCAACATCCTGTCGACGCGAGGGCGTGCGATCCGGCCGAAGACGGCGGGGCAGAAGGAGTACGTCGACGCGATCGACCGGCACACGCTGACCTTCGGCATCGGGCCCGCCGGCACGGGCAAGACGTACCTGGCCATGGCCAAGGCGGTGCAGGCGCTGCAGGCGCGGCAGGTGAACCGGATCGTGCTCACCAGGCCGGCGGTGGAGGCGGGGGAGCGCCTGGGCTTCCTTCCCGGGACGCTGGCCGAGAAGATCGACCCGTACCTGCGCCCGCTGTACGACGCGCTGCACGACATGGTGGATCCCGAGTCGATCCCCCGGCTGCTGGACGCCGGCACCATCGAGGTGGCACCCCTGGCGTACATGCGGGGCCGCACGCTGAACGACGCCTTCGTCATCCTCGACGAGGCGCAGAACACCTCCTCGGAGCAGATGAAGATGTTCCTCACCCGGCTGGGCTTCGGCTCGAAGGTCGTGGTGACCGGCGACGTCACCCAGGTGGACCTGCCGTCCGCCGCCACCTCGGGTCTGCGGCAGGCCGAGCAGGTGCTGCAGGGCGTGCCGGACGTCGAGTTCTGCCGGCTCACGTCCTCCGACGTGGTCCGTCACCGCCTGGTGGGGGACATCATCGACGCCTACGCCCGTTGGGACTCCGCATGAGCATCGAGGTCAACAACGAGTCCGGCGTCGAGGTCGACGAGGCCGAGTTCGCCGCGCTGGCACGCCACGTGCTCGACGAGATGCACGTCCACCCGCAGACCGACCTGTCGGTCCTGCTGGTCGACACGGACGTGATGGCGGACCTGCACGTGCGCTGGATGGACGAACCGGGCCCGACCGACGTGCTGTCGTTCCCGATGGACGAGCTGCGGCCGGGGACCGACTCCGACCCCACCCCCGCGGGGCTGCTCGGCGACGTGGTGCTGTGCCCGCAGGTCGCCGCGGACCAGGCGCGGGCCGCGGGCCACTCGACCATCGAGGAGCTGCTGCTGCTGGAGACGCACGGGATCCTGCACCTGCTGGGCTACGACCACGCGGAGCCGGAGGAGGAGAAGGAGATGTTCGCGCTCCAGCGACGTCTGCTGCTCACGTTCCTGGCCGGCCGATGACCGGAGCACCGCTGGTGCTGCTGGGCGTGCTGGTGGTGCTCGGCATCACCCTCGCCGCACTGCTGTCCGCCGGCGAGGTGGCGGTGATGCGCGTGACGCGCGCGCAGGTCACCGAGCTGGTCGCAGCGCACCACCCGGCCGCGCCGCAGGTGCAGCGGCTGGTGGCGCACCCGTCGAGGGTCGCGTCCGCGGCGGCGTTCGTCCGGCTGCTCGGCGAGATGACGGCGACCGTCAGCGTGACCCTGGCCGCCTCCGAGCTGGTGCGGCCGTGGTGGGTGGTGCTGCTGACGTCGTTCGGTGTCTGCGTGGTGCTGGCGCTCGTCCTGGTGCGAGTCAGTCCGCGCACCGTCGGCCGGCGCCGGCCCGTCGCCACCCTGACGGCGCTGGCCGGGCTGCTGTCCGTGGTCACGGCGGCGTTCGGCGGTCTCGGACGGGCGGCGGCGGCAGGCCGGACCACGGCCGAGGAGGACGAGAACGAGCTGCGGGACATGGTGCAGCGCGTGGCGGAGTCCGAGGTGATCGAGGACACGGAGCGAGCGATGTTCCGGTCCGTCCTGCAGCTGGGGGACACGCTGACGCGCGAGGTGATGGTGCCGCGCACGGACATGGTGGTGACGCGCGAGGACACGCCGGTGCGGAAGGCGCTCGCCCTGCTCATGCGGTCAGGGTTCTCGCGCGTGCCCGTGATCGGCGAGTCGGTGGACGACGTCCGTGGGGTGCTGTACCTCAAGGACGTGGTGAGTCGCCTGGCGCCGGACCGGCCGCGGGACGCCGCGGAGCTCGACGTCCCCGTCAGCGCCCTGGTGCGACCGGCGGTGTTCGTTCCCGAGTCCAAGCCGGTGGACGACCTGCTGCGGGAGCTGCGCGACGGCGCCAGCCACATGGCGATGGTGGTCGACGAGTACGGCGGCATCGCGGGGCTGGTCACCATCGAGGACGCCCTGGAGGAGATCGTCGGTGAGCTGACCGACGAGCACGACCGCACCGCCCCGACGGTGCAGGACCTCGGCGACGGGGTGTTCCGGGTGCCGGCGCGGATGGGCCGTGACGAGCTGGGCGAGCTGTTCGGGCTCGAGGTGGAGGACGAGGACGTGGACACCGCCGGGGGGCTGCTGGCCAAGGCGCTGGGGATGGTGCCCCTGCCGGGTTCGGCGGGGGACATCCACGGGCTGCACCTGGTCGCCGACCGTGCGGAAGGACGGCGCCGACGCCTCGCGACGGTGCTCGTGAGCCGGTCCGTCGAGGGCCAGGGCGGCGTGGGTGCCGAGCATCCCGGCGGCGCGGAGGTCGAGCGATGACCCACCGCTCCGGCTTCGCCTGCCTGATCGGCCGGCCCAACGCGGGCAAGTCGACGCTGACCAACGCGCTCGTCGGGCAGAAGGTCGCGATCACCTCGGGTCGTCCGCAGACCACGCGGCACACCGTCCGCGGCATCGTCACGCGGCCGGACGCCCAGCTGGTGCTGGTGGACACCCCCGGGTTGCACCGCCCTCGCACGCTCCTCGGCGAACGGCTGAACGACCTGGTCAAGGACACGCTCGGCGAGGTCGACGTCATCGGCTTCTGCATGCCGGCCGACCAGCAGGTCGGGCCCGGCGACCGGTACATCGCGGCCGAGCTCGCGTCGCTGGGTCAGGGCAGGCGCCGAACCCCCGTCGTGGCCATCGCCACGAAGGCGGACCTCGTCGGCAAGGGCAGGCTCGCCGAGCACCTGATGGCGATGAGCCGGCTGGGCGAGTGGGACGACGTGGTGCCGGTGTCGGCGCGTTCGGGCTACCAGATGGACGTGCTGGCCGACGTGCTGACCGGTCACCTGCCGGAGGGACCGGCGCTGTACCCGGACGGCGAGCTCACCGACGAGCCCGAAGCGGTGATGGTCGCCGAGCTGGTCCGTGAGGCGGCGCTCGAGGGTGTGCACGACGAGCTGCCGCACTCGCTCGCGGTGGTGGTGAACGAGATCGTGCCGCGAGGGACCGCCGGTCGGGACGACGTGCCGCTGCTGGACGTGCGCGTCGACCTGTTCGTCGAGCGGGACTCGCAGAAGGCGATCGTCATCGGCAAGGGCGGCGGTCGGCTGCGGGACGTGGGTACGCAGGCCCGGCGCGAGATCGAGGCGCTGCTCGGAGCGCGTGTCTTCCTCGACCTGCACGTGCGGGTGGCCAAGGACTGGCAGCGCGATCCCAAGCAGCTCGGCCGACTCGGGTTCTGAGCGTGAGCCTGCACACCGTGACGTCCCTCCCGCACCTGCTGAACCAGGACGGTCACCGGCGTCCGCCGCACGCCGTCTCGCGTGCAGGCAACGTGTACCGGGTCCTCGCCTCCTCGGTCGTGGGCGTGCTGGTGCTCGCCGTCGTCGGGGCCGTGCTCGGGCCGCAGTGGGACCCGGCACCGCTGACGCAGCCGCTCCAGGTGCAGAGCACCTCGACGGCGATCACGGGTGCCCCGACCCTGCACACCTATCCGGTGCGCACCGAGATCGTCACGGTGCAGCTCGACGGCGCGAGCGTCCAGGCGCAGATCACCGAGCCCGTCGGGGCGCCTGGACCTCGCCCGGGCGTGGTGTTCATCCACGGTGCCGGCACGGGCAAGTTCGCCGTGGCGTTCCGGTCCCAGGCCGCCGCTCTCGCGAGCGCCGGCGTCGTCGCGATGGTCCCGGACAAGCGGCTCGACACCTACTCGACCGCGCATCGCGACTACGTGGCGATGGCGGCCGACTACGACCGCTCGGTGCAGCTGCTGCGCGCGCACCCGGGCGTCGACCCCGCACGGGTGGGGGTGTACGCCGAGAGCGAGGGCGGCTGGATCGCCCCCGTCATCGCGGCCACCGACCGCCAGCTCGCGTTCGTCATCCTCGTGTCGTCGCCGGTGGTGCCCCCGCGGCAGCAGGCGGCGTTCGCCTCCGACCAGTACCTGCGCAACACCGGTGTGCCGCACGGGGTGTTCCGCGCGATCCCGCGGGCGGTCGGCATGACGCTGCCGGGCGGCTTCGAGTACGTGGACTTCGACGTGCAGCCGTACCAGCAGAAGATGACCCAGCCGGTGCTCGTGGTGTACGGCACCGGCGACGCGTCGATGCCCGTGGTGCAGGGTGCCCAGCAGATCCTCGCCGACACGGCTCGGGCCGGCAACGACGCGGTGACCGTCCGTTACTACGCCGGGGCGGACCACGGCATCAAGGTCGACGGGACCGTGTCGTCCACGTTCCTGCAGGACATGACCGGCTGGGTGCTCGGTCTACCCGCGACCGCGTCCGGCGTGCCGCAGGTCGCCGGCGCCCAGCCGGTCCAGCTGTACCTCGCCGGGCCGGTCCCGCAGCCGTCGCAGCTGCGGGACGGCAACGTCGTGCTCCTCGTGGTGCTCGGGGCGGCCGGTCTGGTGCTGCTCGGCTGCCTGCTCGTGGTCGGCCACCGGCTCGGCGAGGCGTGGACGCGCCGCCGCTCGGCCCGGGACCGGCCGGCCGGGGCCCGGTGGCCGTCGGGCTACGCGCGCTACCTCGTGGCGTTCGGCGGCGGCGCGATCCTGACGGTCGCCGGGCTGGTGTGGTACCTGCTGTCGGTCGCGCGGCTGGCGATGGACTACCAGCACAACTCCCTGCTGGTGCAGGGCGGATGGCTCGCGCTCCGGCTCGCCGGGATGCTCGTCGTCGTCGCCGGCGTGCTCGCGGTGCGACGCGCGAGGGCCGGCCGGGTACCCGGTTCCGGGCCCGGCGCCGTGCGGACCGCCGCCTCCTGGACCGTCGCCACCGGAGGCCTGGTCCTGCTCGTCGTGCTCGCCTACTGGGGTGTCTACCAGCTGGGTGTCTGAGGTCCCGCCAAGATGGGCACGGGCGCCGGTACCGTCGACGCTCAGGTTGGCGTCCCTCGACGCCGATGTCATCGTCAAGAGTGCGGGACGGGGGGTGCAGGGTGCGGACGTCGTGGGGCTCGGCGAGCGATCGCGGTCGCGTGCGTGACGTCAACGAGGACGCGTTGCTGGCGTGCCCTCCGGTGTTCCTCGTCGCGGACGGGATGGGGGGCCTCGACGCGGGGGCCGTCGCCAGCCGTGTCGCGGTCGAGGAGTTCGCACGGCTCGCCGGACGGGGGTCGGTCGGTACCTCCGACGTGCTGGAGTGCCTCGACAGCGCCTGGACCCGGCTCCGCGAGGAGCTGACCGGGGACCGCCAGGGCGGCACGACGGTCGCGGGCGTCGCCACGGTCGTGGACCAGGGGCGCCCGTCGTGGCTCGTGTTCAACGTGGGCGACTCGCGCGTGTACCGCTGGGCCGACGGCGTGCTGCACCAGGTGACGGCCGACCACTCGGTGGTGCAGGAGCTGCTCGTCGAGGGCCGCGTCACACCGGAGGAGGTGGCGCGTCATCCGGAGCGCAACGTGCTGACGCGCGCCCTCGGCACGGGCCGTCGCCCCGACCCGGACCTCTGGATCCTTCCCGCGGGCCCCTCCGACCGTTTCGTCATCTGCACCGACGGCCTGACCCGGGACGTCCCGGCGAACCGCATCGCCGAGCTGCTGAGCCAGGAGCCCGACGCGCGCCGGGCGGCGAGCGCGCTCGTCGCCGAGGCGTTGCTGAACGGTGGCCACGACAACGTCAGCGTCGTGGTGGTGGACGGCGGCACGCGCGCCGACGGGGCGGACGGCACCCAGCCTGCCGCTGCCGAGGCCCGTGCGCTTCCCCGTCAGCGGCGCGACGCTCCGCGGCCCGAGGGGCCGACGGCCGCACCCGCCACCCCTCCCGCGCGGTCGGGACGGCACTCCTAGACTCGGAGCATGACCGGGATCCACCCGGCCGTGAGGATGCGGCCGGTGGAGCTCGACGAGGACGTCACCCCACGGCGGTGGCACCGCTCGTCGGCGAACGGTGCGCTCACGGAACCTCCCGTGCCGGCCCGTGCGACAGCCGCGTCCGGCGAGGCTTCCGGGTCCGGTCCTCGCCCCCGCCGCTGGCCGTGGTTGAGCGCGGCCGCGCTGGTGGCGCTGGTCGGCCTGGTGGTGGCCGGGAACGCGGTCGACAGCCGCCAGCGGGCGCTCGCGGACCGGATCGCCGCGGTGCCGGGTCTGGTCCGGCCCATGCAGGACGCGCCCGTCGAGCTGTGGCGCGCGGCCGCCGCCGAAGGGCCCGGCACGGTGCTGCAGGCTTCCGGCGCCGTCGTGCTGGTGTCGCTCCGCGCAGCCGTGTGGTGGGTGACGGCGTACGAGCCGCGTTCGGGCGCGCAGCGCTGGATGGTTCCGGTCGCGCCCACGACGGCGGATGGCGGGCCCGTCACGGTGCGCTGCCCATCGGACGCCGGCACCGATGACGGTGTTGTGCTGTGCCTCGCCGGTGGGCCTCGCGACTCGGCGGCACCGGCCCGCGTGATCGCCCTCGACGCCGTCGGTGGGCGCCCGCTGGGCCGGTGGGCGGTGGACCGCCCGGTCGTCGGCGTCGGACGGATCGGCGACGACCTGGTGCTCGGATCGGTCCGGCCCGACGGACGGGTGCGCGTCCAGCGGTCCGACGGGCTGACCGGCGCCGTGCGCTGGGAGCACGTCACGGCGGACGTCCTCGACGACGCGGCGGCGGGGCGTGCCGCCGAGGTCGTCGTGGGTCCGCGCAGGACCGTCGTCCGCGGTGCGGGCTCCGAGGTCCTGGACGACGCGACCGGATCGGTCCTGGTCGCCGCGCCGGTCGGCGTGGAGCTCCAGGTGGTGGACGTGCCCGGGGGCTTCGCGACGTTCGGAGGTGTCCAGGGCGGCCGGCTCTACCGGGACGGCTCGGACTCGTGGGCCACCTTGCGCGGCAGGGCGGTCCAGCTCGAGGCGGACGACGGTTCCGCTCCTGGTCTGCTGGTGGTCGACACCGGCCCGCAGCTGCGCGGCGTCGACCGGGTGACCGGGACGGTGCGATGGCAGCTGCCGACCGACCTCGACGCGGTGGCGGTCGCCTCGGGCGTCCTGGTCACAGCGGCCGACGGCGTGTACGGAGCGGTCGACGTGCGCACCGGGGCGGCCCTGTGGCAGGTGCGGGCCGGCCTGGAGGGCGGCGCGCGCACGTGGGTCCCGCGCACGGACGGCACGCAGGTCATCGGGCTCGAGGTCGCGTCGGGCGGGGCGCTGGCGATCGTGGGCCGAGGCCTGCGCGACGGGATCCGGACCTGGAGCGTGCCGGCGCCGGTGGGGACGGACCGGCTCGACACGGTCGGGGCCCGATTGCTCGCGCGCGGGCCGGCGGACGTCGTCGTGCTCGGCTGAACCTGGACGCGTTGCCGGGTCGCGCGAACGGGGGAGTAGGGTGCCAAGCGTGCTCCGGAGCGTTCTCCTTCTTCGTCGCCGCGGCGAGGCCCTCTAGGCCGGATCCTCGTCGCGGTGTCCGCTGCGCCGGCTGAGCACCCGCCGCGACGACTGACGAGGAACCCCGATGACCGACGTAGCAGAGCGCAACCCCCAGCAGCCCTCCGGGATGCCGGTGCACAAGTACCGGCCCTTCCACGAGCAGATCCGTGTGGACCTGCCGGACCGGACCTGGCCCGACCGGCACGTCACCCGCGCCCCGCGCTGGTGCGCCGTGGACCTGCGGGACGGCAACCAGGCGCTGATCGAGCCGATGAACCCCGCCCGCAAGCTCGCGATGTTCGAGCTGCTGGTGCAGATGGGCTACAAGGAGATCGAGGTCGGGTTCCCGTCCGCCTCGCAGACCGACTACGACTTCGTGCGGATGCTGATCGAGGAGGACCGCATCCCCGACGACGTGGTCATCCAGGTGCTCACCCAGTGCCGCGAGCACCTGATCGAGCGGACGTACGAGGCGATCGCCGGTGCCAAGCAGGCGATCGTGCACTTCTACAACTCGACCTCGGTGCTGCAGCGGCGCGTCGTGTTCAACGCCGACGAGGACGGCATCCTCGACATCGCCGTGTCCGGCGCGCGGTTCTGCAAGAAGTACGAGGAGCTGGTCCCGGACACCGAGGTGTTCTACGAGTACAGCCCCGAGTCGTACACCGGGACCGAGCTCGAGTACGCCGTGCGGGTGTGCAACGCGGTGCTCGACGAGCTGGAGCCGACCCCGGACCGGAAGGTGATCATCAACCTGCCGGCGACGGTGGAGATGGCCACCCCGAACGTCTACGCCGACTCGATCGAGTGGATGGGCCGGCACCTGCACCACCGCGAGAACGTGGTGCTGTCGCTGCACCCGCACAACGACCGCGGCACCGCCGTGGCGGCGGCCGAGCTGGGCTACCTGGCCGGTGCCGACCGCATCGAGGGCTGCCTGTTCGGCAACGGCGAGCGGACCGGCAACGTCGACCTGGTCACCCTCGGCATGAACCTGTTCAGCCAGGGGATCGACCCGCAGATCGACTTCTCCGACCTGCCGCACGTGCGGTCCGTCGTGGAGCACTGCAACCAGCTGCAGGTCGCCGAGCGGCACCCGTACGGCGGTGACCTGGTGTTCACCGCGTTCTCCGGCTCGCACCAGGACGCGATCAAGAAGGGCTTGACGGCGATGGAGGTGGACGCCGCCACGGCCGGCACCACCACCGACCAGCTCGAGTGGGCGGTGCCGTACCTGCCGGTGGACCCGAAGGACGTCGGCCGCAGCTACGACGCGATCATCCGGGTGAACAGCCAGTCCGGGAAGGGCGGCATCAGCTACCTGATGAAGTCCGAGCGCGACCTCGACCTGCCGCGCCGGCTGCAGATCGAGTTCTCGCAGGTGGTGCAGCGGCACACCGACACCCACGGCACCGAGGTGACGGCGGACGACCTGTGGCGGATCTTCGTCGACGAGTACCTGCCGGTGGAGATGGCTGCGGCGGCGCGCCCGCGGCAGACCGGCGGTGCTGGCGACGAGCCCGGCCAGCCGCTCGACCCGTGGGGTCGGTTCTCGCTGCGCGGCACCCGGGCGACGAGCACCGAGGGCGGGGAGGACCACCTCGAGGTGGACCTGGTCGACCGCGGGGTCGAGCGGACCATCGTGGGCAACGGGAACGGGCCGGTCGCGGCCTTCGTGGCAGCGCTGCGGTCCATCGGCGTCGACGTCGCCGTCATGGACTACGCCGAGCACGCGCTGTCCTCCGGTGGTGACGCGACGGCGGCCGCCTACGTCGAGTGCGCGGTGGGCAGCGACATCCTCTGGGGTGTCGGCATCGACCCGTCGATCACCACGGCGTCCCTCAAGGCGATCATCTCCGCGGTGAACCGGCAGCAGCGCTGAGCGTTCCCCGTCCGGCCACCGACGCGCCGCGTCCTTCGCATCCCGGCGCGTCGGTGGTCCGGGGGAGAATGGGCCGGTGAGCCTCTACCGCGACGAGGCGATCGTGCTGCGCACCCATCCGCTGGGTGAGGCGGACCGCATCGTCACCCTCCTGACCCGCACCAACGGCAAGGTGCGTGCGGTCGCCAAGGGGGTGCGGCGCACCACGTCCCGGTTCGGCTCACGGCTCGAGCCGTTCATGCACGTGGACGTGCAGCTCAGCACCGGGCGGTCGCTGCACGTCGTCACCCAGGTGGAGACGCTCGGTGCGTACGGGCGGCCGGTGTGCGAGGACTACGCGCTGTACACGGCCGGCACCGTGATGCTCGAGACGGCCGACCGGCTGGTCGAGGCGGAGCACGAGCCGGCGGTGCAGCAGTACTGGCTGCTGGTCGGTGCGGTGCGGGCGCTGGCCGGCCGCGAGCACGCCCCGGGCCTGGTGCTCGACAGCTACCTGCTACGGGCGCTGTCGGTGGCGGGCTGGGCACCCAGCTTCGCCGACTGCGCGCGCTGCGGAGCGGCGGGCCCGCACCACTCGTTCGCCGTGGCCATGGGCGGTGCGGTGTGCAACGCGTGCCGACCGGCCGGTGCGGCGGCACCTGCGCCGGAGACGTTCGCCCTGCTCGCCGCTCTGCTGGTCGGTGACTGGTCCACGGCGGACGGCAGCGCCGAGCGGCACCGCGCCGAGGGCAACGGCCTGGTGGCGGCGTTCAGCCAGTTCCACCTCGAGCGACGGCTGCGGTCCCTGCCGATGGTGGAGCGCGTCTAGTGGCCGCCGTGCGCACCCCCGTCCCCCCACCCCCGCACCCGTCCGGTGCCCGGCCGCCGGCGATCCCGCGGGAGCTGGTGCCGCGGCACGTCGCGGTGGTGATGGACGGGAACGGCCGGTGGGCGAACGCGCGCGGGCTGCCCCGCACGGCCGGGCACGCCGCCGGTGAGGCGTCGCTGCTCGACGTGGTCGCAGGCGCCATCGAGGTGGGCGTCGAGTACGTGTCGGCGTACGCCTTCTCCACCGAGAACTGGTCACGCTCGCCGGACGAGGTGCGGTTCCTCATGGGGTTCAACCGGGACGTGCTGCACCGACGCCGCGACCTGATGGACTCGTGGGGCGTGCGCGTGCGCTGGGCCGGCCGCCGGCCACGGCTGTGGCGGTCGGTGATCTCCGAGCTCGAGCGTGCCGAGGAGCAGACCAGGGACAACACCGTGTGCACGCTGACGATGTGCGTGAACTACGGCGGCCGGGCGGAGATCGCCGATGCCGCCCGCGCCATCGCCCTGGAGGTCGCGGCCGGGCGGCTCGACCCGAAGAAGGTCAGCGAGAAGACCATCCAGCGGCACCTGGACGAGCCGGACCTGCCGGACGTCGACCTGTTCGTGCGGTCGTCCGGCGAGCAGCGCACCTCGAACTTCATGCTCTGGCAGGCGGCGTACGCCGAGCTGGTGTTCCTCGACGAACCGTGGCCGGACGTGGACCGGCGGCACCTGTGGCGGGCCGTCGAGACGTACGCGCGCCGTGACCGCAGGTACGGCGGCGCGGTGGACAGCCCCGTCGCGACCTAGCGGCGACCCGGGCTCCGGGTTCCCACCGGGGGCCTCACCTGCGGGCGAGGCCCAGGAGGGCCTACTGGCGGCGCACCTGGTCGGCCCGCAGCGAGGCGTTCGGGTGCCGGTGGGGTGCCGGCACGGGGACCTGGCACTCCTCGTCCGAGTCGGCCAGCAGCACGTCGTCCGCCATCTCCGGGTGGGGGTCGGGGGGCGTCGTGCGCCGCCGCACCATCGGCCGCAGCGCCGCCGACACGGCGTAGACCACGATCGCCAGCACCACGATGGTGGCCCCAGGCGGGATGTCGTTCCAGTAGGTCAGCACGAGGCCGACCACGCTGACCGTCACACCGACACCGCTCGCCGTCGCCATGGTCCGGCCGAACGACCGGGCGTACAGCTGCGCGACGGCAACGGGCACGATCATCAGCGCGCTGACCAGCAGCAGGCCCACCACGCGCATCGCCACGGTCACCGTCACGGCCGCCAGCACGGCGACCACCATCGCGAGGGCGCGCGTCGGCAGCCCGGAGGCGCGCGCGAACTCCTCGTCGTGGCTCACGGCGTACAGCGCGGTCCGCAGACCGACGCCCACGACGAGCACCACGGCGGCGAGCGCGACCGTCCACACGAGGTCGGTCGGGGAGACCGTGGAGATGGACCCGAACAGGTAGGCCATCAGGTTCGCGTTGGTGCCGCCGGCGACCTTGATCAGCAGCACGCCACCGGCGATGCCGCCGTAGAACATCAGCGCCAGCGCGAGGTCGCCCGTGGTGCGGCCGCGTTCGCGGACCAGCTCGATGACGACGGAGCCGACGACGGCCGCCACCACGGCGCCCGGGACGGCGAGGGCGCCGTTGGGCACCAGCCCGGCCCAGCTGCCGACGAGCCAGCCGAGCGCGACACCGGTGAGCGCCACGTGACCGATGCCGTCGCCCATCAGGGCCATGCGCCGCTGCACCAGGAAGGTGCCGACCACGGGCGCCGCGGCGCCGACGAGCACCGCGGCCAGCATGGCGCGCTGCATCAGCGGCGAGGTGGCCATGGCCACCACCTGGTCCCAGAACGTCACGGGGTCACCTCCACCGACAGGCCGGATGCGGCGCTCGGCGGGTCGCCGTGCGCGTGCGCGTGGTCGTGCGCCGGTCCGGCGTGCTCGACGCGGGCGACCGGTGGTGCGCCGTCGTGCACCACGCGACCGTGCCGGAGCACGACGGAGCGCTGGATCAACGGTCCGAACTCGCCGAGCTCGTGGAGCACCACGACGACGGTGCCGCCGTTCTCGTGCATCCGCCGCACGGTGCTGACGAACGCCTCCTGGGTCGGCAGGTCGATGCCCGAGGTCGGCTCGTCGAGCACCAGCAGGTCGGGCCGCCGCACCAGCGCCCGCGCGATCTGGACGCGCTGCTGCTGCCCGCCGGACATCTCCTGGACGCGCTGACCGGCGCGGCCCGCCATGCCGACCTCGTCCAGGGCGGCGAGCGCCCGGGTCCGCGCGTCCCGCGGCGGCCGCAGCGACCGGCCCGACAGCAGACCGGACCGCACCACCTCGAGCGCGGTCGACGGCATTCCGGACGCGACGGGCACGCGCTGCGGGACGTACCCGACGCGCAGCCACGGGACGCCGGGACCGAGGGGCTCGCCGAACAGGTGGACGCTGCCGCCGCTGAGCGGGACCGCGCCCAGCAGGGAGCGGATCAGGGTGGACTTGCCGGAGCCGTTGGCACCGAGCACCGCCAGCACCTCGCCGCGCGCCACCTCCAGGTCGACCCCTCGGACGATCGTCAGCCCCCCGAGCGTCACCTGCAGGTCCACCGCCTCGATCACGGGTGCGGTGTCGGGGCCCGACGACGTGGTCGCGGCGCTCATGCGCAGCCCAGCGCCGTGCGCAGGGTCGCCAGGTTGTCCTGCGCGACGGAGAAGTAGTCGGCGCCCGGCTCGGTGATCGACTCCATCGGGTCGAGCACGGTGGCCTGGACCCCGAGGTCCGAGGCCAGCGTGCGGGCCACCTTGGGGCTGGCCAGCGTCTCGAAGAAGATCGTCGTCACACCCTCTCGTCTCACCACGTCTCCGATCTGTGCCAGCCGGGCCGGCGACGGTTCGGTCTCCGGGTCCAGCCCGGAGATGCCGACCTGCTGAAGGTGGTACCGGAGCGCGAGGTACCCGAAGGCCTCGTGCGAGGTGACCAGCACCTGACGCCGGCAGTCCGCCAGACCGGTGCGGTAGGCCGTGTCCAGGGCGGTGAACCGGGCGGAGAGCCGGTCCGCGGCGGCGCGGTAGTCCGCTGCGCCCGCCGGGTCGACCTGGCTCAGTGCCGTCGCGACGTCGTCCGCCAGTGCGGGCAGGCGGGACGGGTCCAGCCAGAAGTGCGGGTCGAGCGTGCGCGTGGCGGCGGTGCCGCCGCCGGTGCCCGCGAGCGGGTCGGCTCCCTCGGCGGCCTGCTCGGTGCCGAGGTCCATCAGCCCGGCGTGCACCGCTGCGTCGAGCACGTGGTGCGGGCGCACCTGACGGACCGCGTCGTCCACCGCTGCCTGGAACCCGGAGAGGTAGACCACCAGGTTCGCGGTCTCGACGGCGGACACCTGGGCGGGGGACAGCTCGACGTCGTGCGGCTCGGCGCCTGGAGGCGTCAGCGAGTCGACGTGCACCCGGTCGCCACCGACCTGCTGCGCCACGAACTGGAGCGGGTAGAAGGACGCGAGCACCTGCACCTTGCCGGCAGGTGCGCCGGCGAGGGTGCCGCTGGCGCCGGCCGCGCCGCAGGCGGTCAGGGCGGCCAGCGCAACGACGACCACTGCCGCCAGGCCGCCGATCCGTCGTCTGCTCACAGCGAGGATCTTGCCGAATACGAGAATCATTGTCAAAAGAGGCCAGAGGGCGGTGTTGCCGCAGGCCGGTAGCCTGGGGCGGCTGTTCCCGCGGCACCCAGCCGCGGACCCCCGACCCAGGAGTGCACACCGTGGCCGCACCGTCCCGCCTCGACAACGCCATCTCCCTCGCCAAGCGGCGCGGCTTCGTGTTCCCGAGCGGGGAGATCTACGGCGGTACCAGGTCGGCGTGGGACTACGGGCCGCTCGGCGTGGAGCTGAAGGAGAACATCAAGCGGCAGTGGTGGCGTGCGATGGTCACCAGCCGTGAGGACATCGTGGGCCTGGACTCGTCCGTGATCCTGCCCCGGCAGGTGTGGGTCGCCTCCGGCCACGTCGGCGTGTTCACCGACCCCCTGACCGAGTGCCTGCACTGCCACAAGCGGTTCCGCGAGGACCAGCTGATCGAGGAGTTCACCGAGCGCAAGGGTCACGAGCCCGAGGGCGGCCTCGCCTCCGTGCCGTGCCCCAACTGCGGCACCAAGGGTCAGTGGACCGAGCCGCGCGACTTCAACATGATGCTCAAGACGTACCTCGGCCCGGTCGAGGACGAGTCCGGGCTGCACTACCTGCGTCCCGAGACCGCCCAGGGCATCTTCGTCAACTTCGCCAACGTGCTGACGGCCGCGCGCAAGAAGCCGCCGTTCGGCATCGGCCAGATCGGCAAGTCGTTCCGCAACGAGATCACGCCGGGCAACTTCATCTTCCGCACGCGCGAGTTCGAGCAGATGGAGATGGAGTACTTCGTCGAGCCGGGCACCGACGAGACGTGGCACCAGTACTGGATCGACACGCGCACCGACTGGTACGTCGGGCTCGGCATCGCCCGGGACAACCTGCGGCACTACGAGCACCCGAAGGAGAAGCTGTCCCACTACTCGAAGCGGACGGTCGACATCGAGTACCGGTTCGGGTTCCAGGGCAGCGAGTGGGGCGAGCTCGAGGGCATCGCCAACCGGACCGACTTCGACCTGTCGACCCACTCGAAGCACTCCGGTGCGGACCTGTCGTACTTCGACCAGGGCCGTGGTGAGCGGTACGTGCCGTACGTCATCGAGCCGGCGGCCGGCCTGACGCGGTCGCTGATGGCCTTCCTGGTCGACGCGTACACCGAGGACGAGGCGCCCAACACCAAGGGCGGCGTGGACACCCGCGTCGTGCTGAAGCTGGACCCGCGCCTGGCGCCGGTCAAGGCCGCCGTGCTGCCGCTCTCGCGCAACGAGCAGCTGTCGCCCAAGGCGCGCGACCTGGCCGCCGAGCTGCGCCGGGCGTGGAACGTCGACTTCGACGACGCCGGGGCCATCGGTCGCCGCTACCGCCGCCAGGACGAGATCGGCACGCCGTTCTGCATCACGGTCGACTTCGACACCCTCGAGGACGACGCCGTGACCATCCGCCACCGCGACGACATGTCGCAGCAGCGCGTCGGGCTCGGTCACGTGTCCGAGTACCTCGCGCAGCGACTGATCGGCGCCTGAACCGGGTCTCTCGAGCCACCGGCTGGGCATGACATCCGTCATGCTCAGCCGGTGACGCGCGGCGTGGGCCGCTGACCTGGTACGTCGCCAGGATCGGTGCATGACCTTCACCGAGACCTCCCTCCGGCCACGTGCGGCCGGGGACGCCCCGCCGGCCATCGACCTGCGCGGGCTGCACAAGTCGTTCGGCTCCGTGCACGCCGTCGACGGCATCGACCTGGCCGTCGAGCCGGGCGAGGTCGTCGCCTTCCTGGGACCGAACGGCGCGGGCAAGACGACGACGATCGACCTGCTGCTCGGGCTGTCCGTGCCGGACGCCGGGACGGTGCAGGTGCTCGGCCTCGACCCGACGCGGGCGATCGCCGAGGGCCGTGTGTCGGCCGTCATGCAGACCGGCGGCCTGCTCAAGGACCTCACCGTCGGCGAGACGGTCGAGGTGACCGCCTCGTTCTTCCGGTCGGCCCGATCCGCGGCCGAGGTGCTGGGCCGTGCCGGCATCGCCGACATCGCGGGACGCAAGGTCGGATCCTGCTCCGGCGGCCAGCAGCAGAGGCTGCGGTTCGCACTGGCGCTGCTGCCCGACCCCGACCTCATCGTGCTGGACGAGCCGACCACCGGGATGGACGTCGAGGGTCGCCGGGAGTTCTGGACGGCCCTGCGGGCGGACGCGGCGCGGGGCCGCACCATCCTGTTCGCCACGCACTACCTCGACGAAGCGGACGCGTACGCCGACCGCATCGTGCTGGTCAGCCACGGCCGGATCGTCGCCGACGGCTCGGCCGCGCAGGTGAAGAACCTGGCGTCCGGCCGTCTGGTCTCGGCCACCCTGGCCGACCTGACACCGACGGACGAGGCCGCGCTCCGCGGGCTGCCCGGGGTGCAGTCGGTCGAGCTGCGCGGTGACCGGCTGCTGGTGCGCACCTCGGACTCGGACGGGGTCGCGCGGCTGCTGCTCACCTCCACCACGGCCACCGACATCGAGATCACCGCACGTGGGCTCGAGGACGCGTTCCTCGCGCTGACCAGTGACACGACGAGCGCAGGGAGCCCCTCATGACCAGCACGGAGACCGCCAGCGCCGCACCGACGGCCCCCGGCACCACGCCCCGTCCGACGGCAGCGCCGGACCGGACGCCGCGCACCGGCCTGCTGAACGGCCGCTTCCTCGCCGTCGAGCTGCGCCGGCTGCTGCGCAACCGCCGCACGGTGATCTTCACGCTGGTGATGCCGCCGGTGTTCTTCCTCATCTTCGGAGCCAACACCGCCTACCGGCACCAGTCGGTCGGCCACGGCAACGTGACGGCCTTCATCATGGTGTCGATGGCGCTGTACGGCGCGATGCTCGCCACCACGGGCGGTGGCGCCAGCGTCTCGGTGGAACGTGCTCAGGGGTGGACCCGTCAGCTGCGGCTCACGCCGCTGCGTCCGGCCACCTACGTCACCACCAAGGTGCTGGTGGCCATGGTGCTCGGCCTCGCAGCCGTGGTCGTGGTCGGTGGCATCGGGATCGCCGAGGGTGCGACGGGCCAGGGCGGCGCGCTCGTGTGGTCGCTCCTGCTCGCCTGGGTCGGCTCCGTGGTGTTCGCCGCGTTCGGACTGTTCATGGGCTACCTGCTGCCGGCCGAGAACGTGATGCAGATCCTCGGACCGGTGCTCGCGCTGCTCGCGTTCGCCGGCGGGCTCTTCGTGCCGCTGGGTGACGGGGTGTTCGCGCAGATCGCCAAGGCGGTCCCGACCTACGGGGTGGCGCAGATCGTCCGAGCACCGCTGACGGGAGAGGCCGTGACGGGGTGGGCGGTGCTCAACGTGGTCGGCTGGGCCGTGGTCTTCGGGCTCGGGGCCGCGTGGCGGTTCCGGCGGGACACCGCACGGGTGTGACCGGCGGGCGGCCGGTGCCGGTGTGGCCGCCCGCTACCGTGAGCGCCGTGAGGCGCGGATGGCCCGGCTGGGGCGGGAAGCCGGCCGTGGAGTCGGAGTCCGACGGCGCGGCACGGCCCCTGAACCGACGGGTGATGGCGGTGGTCGGGCCCGCCATGGGCCTCGTCTGGGTCGTCTTCCTGGTGCAGCCGTGGCTGGCGGCCTGGCGCAGCCACGTGGGGCTCGCCCGGGACGTGTCGCTCGCAGCCGTCGCCGGGCTCGCGCTCAGCTTCGGCTGGACGGTCGTGACGCGGGGCGGCGGCCGTGGTGAGCGGATGGGCAGCCGCGGTGTCGCGCTGGTGCTGGGCGGCCAGGCCGTGCTCGTCGGCCTCTCGACCCTGGCCGCTGCCGAGCAGGGGCTGGTCGGGCTCGTCTTCCTCTCCGTCTCGGCCGTCTTCCTGATCTGCCAGCCGCGGGCGCTGCTGGTGCCCCTCGGGGCGAGCGTCGTGGTGGTGGGCCTGCCCCGGGTGGTCCCCGGCTGGTCCACCATCGACGGGCTCGTGCTGTCCGTGCTGCTGGCGTCGTTCGCGGTGTTCGGGTTCACGCAGCTGGTGCAGCGCAACCGCCAGCTGCAGCTGGCCCAGGCCGAGGTCGCCGTGCTGGCCGTCGAGCGGGAGCGGGAACGGATCGCCCGCGACATGCACGACATCCTGGGGCACTCGCTGACGGTGATCGCGGTCAAGGCCGAGCTGGCCGGCAAGCTGTTCGAGCTGGACCCGGAGCGGTCCCGTGCCGAGATGGCCCAGGTGCAGGCGCTGGCCCGCGGCGCCCTCGCCGACGTGCGCGGGATGGTGTCGGCGACCCGCGCCGTCACGCTGGCCGGCGAGCTCGCCGGCGCCCGGCAGGCGTTCGACGCCGCGGGGGTCCTGGCGCAGGTGCCCGGCAGCGTCGACGACGTCCCGGAGCACCTGCGTGAGCTGTTCGCCTGGGCGCTGCGAGAGGGGACGACCAACGTGCTGCGGCATGCGGCGGCGAGCCGCGTGGAGGTGACGATGACGGCGGACTCCCTCGTCGTCGACGACGACGGGCACGGACCCTCGGGCGGTGCCGGCGGGGAGCCGACCGCGCCGGGGAACGGGCTGCACGGTCTGACCGAGCGGGCCCGGGCCGCCCGGGCCCGTCTCGAGGTGTCGACGAGCCCGTTGGGCGGCTACCGGCTCGCGGTGATCGCCCGGAACGAGGGCCGATGAGCGACCGACCGATCCGGCTGCTGCTCGCCGACGACCAGGCGCTGGTCCGCGGCGCCCTCGCCGCCCTGCTGGACCTCGAGGCGGACCTGACGGTCGTGGCGCAGGTGGGACGCGGCGACCTGGTGGTGGACGCCGCGCGCGCCAACGCGGCCCAGGTGGCGCTCCTCGACGTCGAGATGCCGGGGATGGACGGGATCGCCGCCGCTGCCGCTCTGCGCGCCGCGTACCCGTCCTGCCGGTCCTTGGTGGTCACCACGTTCGGCCGGCCGGGGTACGTGCGGCACGCACTCGACGCGGGCGCGAGCGGGTTCGTCGTCAAGGACACCCCGGCCGAGCAGCTGGCGGACGCGGTCCGCCGCGTGCACGCGGGGCTGCGCGTGGTCGACCCCGACCTCGCCGTCGAGTCGCTGGCCGTGGGCGCGAGCCCGCTGACCGACCGCGAGCGCGACGTCCTGCTGGTCGCCGGCCGGGGCGGGACGGTGGCGGACATCGCGCGGGAGACGTTCCTGTCCGAGGGCACCGTGCGCAACTACCTGTCGGCCGCGATGGGCAAGACCGGCGGGCGGACGCGTGCGGAGGCGGTCCGCCTCGCCCAGGAGAACGGGTGGCTGCTGGGCTGAGCGGCCGGCCTGCGGCACAGCCGCCGGCGGCGTCCCGGCTCAGGCAGCGGCCGCCCTTCGGCACTGCCAGAGTGGAGCCGTAGATCCGCATCGTGCGCAGGAGGTCCATCGTGTCCCGTGTCGTGCACTTCGAGATCCACGCGGACGACGTCGCCCGGGCCCGGGAGTTCTACGGGTCGGTGTTCGGCTGGCAGTTCCAGGACTGGTCGGGGGTGGCAGACGACGAGTACTGGGGCGTCACCACCGGCGGGGGTGACCAGGTCGGCATCGACGGGGGGCTGCTGAAGCGGCGAGCCCCTGCGCCGGGCGCGGAGCAGGGTCCCAACGCGTTCGTCTGCACCGTCCAGGTGGACGACTTCGACGCCACCGCCGCGGCGATCGAGGCCGCGGGTGGGCGTGTCGCGCTGCCCAAGTACGCCCTGACCGGCATGGCGTGGCAGGGCTACTTCCTCGACCCCGAGGGCAACACGTTCGGCATCCACCAGGCCGACCCCGAGGCCCGGTAGCCGCTCGCACCTCGTCGCGACGCCTGACGACCGGGCCCGGCGGCCCCTCCGCCAGGCGGTGGTCGTCCACGGCCGGATGCGACACTGGACGGCATGCCCCCGGTCCTCGACGACGCCGACGCACGTCCGGCCGCCCCGACGGTCGGTGCCGTGCTGCCCCCGCTGCACATCGGTCCGATCGTCGTGGACACCCCCGTGGTGCTCGCACCGATGGCCGGCGTGACCAACGCGGCGTTCCGCCGGCTGTGCCGCGAGTCCGGTGCCGGCCTGTACGTCGCCGAGATGGTCACCAGCCGCGCCCTCGTGGAGCGGAGCCCGGAGTCGTTCCGGATCATCGACTTCGCGCCCGACGAGCGCCCCCGGTCGGTGCAGGTGTACGGCGTGGACCCGGCGACCGTGGGTGCGGCGGTCCGGATGCTGGTGGAGGAGGACCGGGCCGACCACGTCGACCTGAACTTCGGCTGCCCCGTGCCGAAGGTCACCCGCCGCGGCGGGGGCGCGGTGCTGCCCTGGAAGCGAGACCTGTTCGCGTCCATCGTGCAGGCGGCGGTGGCCGCCGCGGCACCTGCGGGGGTGCCGGTGACCGTGAAGATGCGCAAGGGGGTCGATGACGACCACCTGACCTACCTCGAGGCGGGGCTGCGTGCTCAGGACGCCGGCGTGGCGGCCGTGGCGCTGCACGGTCGCACGGCGGCCGACTACTACTCGGGGACGGCCGACTGGGACGCCATCGCGGCGCTCAAGGCTGCCGTGACGGACGTCCCGGTGCTCGGCAACGGGGACATCTGGTCGGCGGAGGACGCGCTGGAGATGGTGGCGCACACGGGTGTCGACGGGGTGGTCGTCGGCCGCGGGTGCCAGGGGCGGCCGTGGCTGTTCGCGGACCTCGCCGCAGCGTTCTCCGGCTCGGACGTGCGCGTGCGGCCCGGGCTGGGCGAGGTCGCCGCGGTGGTGCGGCGGCATGCCGAGCTGATGGTCGACACCTTCGGGGACGAGTCGAAGGCGTTGCGCGAGATGCGCAAGCACATGGCCTGGTACTTCAAGGGCTACGTGGTGGGCGGTGAGCTGCGGGCCCGGCTGGCGATGGTGTCGACGACGGCGGAGCTGGACGACCTGCTCGCGCTGCTGGACCACGACCAGCCCTATCCCGGCGCTGCCGCCGAGGGGCAGCGGGGCCGCGCCGGATCGCCGAAACGACCGCACGTGCCGGACGGGTGGCTCGACTCGCGGGAGCTGTCGGAGGAGTTCCGGCGGACGCTGCGCGAGGCCGAGCTGTCGGTGTCGGGCGGCTGACGCCACCGTTGGTCCGCCGCGGACGTCCGGGACCACCGCTCGACGGCCCGTGGACGAACCGGGAGTGCGTCAGGCGCGCCGCACGCGCACGGAACCCGCCAGCGCGTCGGCCTGCGCACGCGTGACCGACCCCCCGCCGAGACCGGGCTGCGCGACGGCCAGTGCCGCGACGGCCGAGGCGAGCGCCAGGCCGTCCGGCGTCGGCAGCCCGTCGAGGTGGGCCGCCAGCAGCCCGGCGAGGAAGGCGTCACCGGCGCCCTCGGGATCGACCACGTCGACCCGCACCGCGGGGACCTCCCACCAGCCCTCGGCGTCGCGCGCGAGCGCGCCCGCCGACCCGGCCGTGCAGACGGCCAGTCGCGCCCCGGCAACGACCCGCGCGTCGAGGTACCGCCTCGGGTCGTCGAGCCGTGCGGCACTGACGAGCAGCACGTCCGCCACCTGCGCGAACGCTCGTGGGTACTCCGCCGCGCCGTCGTCGTCGTGGACGTCGCACCACACCGGCACCCTGCTCGCCCGCGCGGCCTCGAGCAGCGGACGGGAGTGCTCCGCCAGGTCGAGGACCGCGACCGGTGCCTCGCGCAGCGCAGCGAGCAGGCCGGACGGCGTGGGGCCCTGCACCTGCGGCAGCTCGAGGTAGATCGACACCCGGTCGCCGTTCTGGGCGAGGAGGTTGAGGTGCTGCTCGGTGCGACCGCGCGCGGCCGGACGCCCCAGCACACGCAGCCCGGGCCGATCCAGCCCCGTGCGTACCTGCGTGCCCGGTTCGTCGTCGCCCAGCACGGTCGAGAGCAGCACGTCGACGCCGAGGGCGGCCAGCGTCACCGCCTTGCCTGCGGCGGTACCGCCCAGGCCGTGCTCGACCGAGCGCGCCGCGAGCGTCTGCGATCGCGGCTGCGGCAGTGCGTCGAGCCGCACCAGGGTGTTCCACGACGCGGGTCCGTTGACGACGACGGCGGGCACGTCGGGAGCCTACGGCCGCCGCTCGCGGGCTACACTCGGCGCGCCGAAACTTGCTGCAAGTCCTTGCGGCCCGACCTGGTGGTGACGATGACGCACCGCACGACCCCGTCCGCCCGCTCTCGGCGGCTCCTCCGGACCGCGACGCTGGCCGCCGTGCTCGCCCTGCTGGCCGCGTGCTCGACGCCCGGACGGTCCGCCTCCCCGACCGCCGGCCCTGCCGTGCGCGACGTCGGCGTCCAGCTGTTCCAGTGGACGTGGCCGGCGATCGCGCGTGAGTGCACCGATCGGCTGGGCCCCGCCGGCTACGGGTGGGTGCTGACCTCACCGCCGCAGGAGCACGTGCTGGGCAGCCAGTGGTGGACCTCCTACCAGCCGGTCAGCTACCGGCTGGAGAGCCGGCTCGGCACCCGTGCGCAGCTCACCGCCATGATCACGGCCTGCCACGCCGCCGGCGTGAAGGTCTACACGGACGCCGTGGTCAACCACATGACGGGCCAGGACACCCCGGGCGTCGGCTGGGCCGGCTCGTCGTACTCGCACTACGAGTACCCGGGGCTGTACTCGGACGCCGCGGGCGACTTCCACCACTGCGGCCTGACGCCGGGCGACGACATCGTCAGCTACCAGGACGCGACGCAGGTGCGCACGTGCGAGCTGTCCAACCTCGCCGACCTTGCCACCGAGAAGCCGCAGGTGCGCCAGAAGATCGCGGACTACCTCGCCGACCTCGTCTCGCTCGGGGTGGACGGCTTCCGCATCGACGCGGCCAAGCACATGGCGCCGGAGGACATCGCGGCCTTCACCGCGGACCTCCCGGCCGGCACCGGCGTGGTCCAGGAGGTGATCCGCGGCAGCGGCGAACCCATCACCCCGGAGCAGTACCTGGCGAACGGCAAGGTCCTCGAGTTCTCCTGGGGGCGGGACGTCAAGGGCATGCTGGCGGGCTCGATCGGTCCCGTGCTGACCCTGGGGACCGGCAGCCGCTACGCGCCGAGCGACAAGGCGGTCGTCTTCGTCGACAACCACGACACCGAGCGGAACCGGTCCACCCTCAGCTACCGCGACGGCGCCACCTACCAGCTGGCCGACGTGCTGATGCTGGCGGGCAGCTACGGTACGCCGCTGGTGTACTCCGGGTACGCGTTTGACGACCGCGACGCGGGCCCCCGCCAGGACGCCCGCGGTGCCGTTCTGGACGCCGCGTGCGGCGCCGCTCCCGGCCCCGGCGCCGCGCTGCAGCCCGGCGACTGGGTGTGCCAGCACGCCTGGCCTGCCGTGGCCGGCATGGTCGGGTGGCGTGCGGTCGCCGGTTCGGCCGCCGTGGTCGACACGTGGTCGGAGGGTGACGCGGTCGCCCTCGGGCGCGGCGGTCTCGGCTTCGTCGTCGTGAACAACGCGGACAGCCCGGTGGCGACGAGCATCCCGACGCACCTGCCGGCCGGCGCCTACTGCGACGTGCTGGCGGGTGGTGCGCCGGTGAGCGGGGGCCGGTGCACCGGGTCGTCGGCGACCGTCAAGGGCGGCCAGATCACCGTCCAGGTGGCGCCGCACTCGGCGCAGGCGTGGGACGTCTCCGCACGTCGCGGCTGATGCGGTCGGGCCCGCAGGGCCACGGTCTCTCCGCGTCGGACGGGCAACCGTCAGCGCAGCCGGACCCAGACCGTCGTGGCGGGCGGCACGGTGCGCTCTGCCCCCGCTGCCGGCGGCGCGGAGGACAGCAGCACCTCTCCGTCGTCCGGCAGCGGCACCGTGCTCTCGCCGAGGTTGGCCACCACCAGGACGTCCCGGACGACGAACGCGAGCACCGTCGGGTCGGCCGACTCCTCCGGCGCCCAGCTGAGGTCGCCCGCGCCCAACCCGTGCTGCCGCCGCAGCCGCAGAGCGGCCCGGTAGAGCTCGAGGGTGGAGCCCGCCTGGTCACGCTGGACGTCGACGGCCAGCCGCGCCCACTCGTCCGGCTGCGGCAACCAGGTCGCCCCGGTCGGTGAGAAGCCGTACGCGGGAGCGTCCGTGCGCCACGGCAGCGGGACCCGGCAGCCGTCGCGACCCAGCTCGGCGCCACCGGTCCGGAAGAAGGCCGGGTCGGCCCGGACGGCCGGGTCGAGGGTGGTGTGGTCCGGCAGCCCGAGCTCCTCGCCCTGGTACAGGTACGCGGAGCCGGGCAGCGCCAGCACCAGGAGCGTCGCGGCGCGCGCCCGCCGCAGCCCGAGCTCGGCGTCCGGCTGGACGTCGTCCGGTCCGATGCCGTTGGGCCGGCTGGTCGGGTCGGGCAGGCCGAGCCGGGACGCGTGCCGGACGACGTCGTGGTTCGACAGCACCCAGGTGGTGGGAGCGCCGACGGCGTCATTGGCGGCGAAGGACGAGTCGATCACCCGCCGCAGCCGCACCGCGTCCCATCCGGTGACCAGGACGTCGAAGTTGAACGCCTGGTGCAGCTCGTCGGGCCGCACGTACCGGGCCAGCCGGGGGAGCGGGTCCACCCACGCCTCGGCGACCATCACGCGCTCGCCCGGGTACTCCTCGAGCACCCGGCGCCACGCGCGGAAGATGTCGTGGACACCCTCCTGGTCGAACATCGGGTTGGTGTCGCCGGGGACCGTGCCCTGCTCGTCACCCTCGATCATCGCGACGTGGCCCGACCAGTCCGGCAGGCCCTCCGCCTTGACCATGCCGTGCGCGACGTCGACGCGGAAACCGTCGACCCCGCGGTCCAGCCAGAACCGCAGCACGTCCTCGAACTCGGTGCGGACCTCCGGGTTCTCCCAGTTCAGGTCCGGCTGCCCGGCGTCGAACAGGTGCAGGTACCACTGCCCGGGGGTGCCGTCGGCCTCGATCACCCGCGTCCACGCACGTCCGCCGAACACCGACTCCCAGTTGTTCGGCGGCAGCTCACCGTGCTCGCCACGGCCGTCCCGGAACAGGTAGCGCGCCCGCTCGGTGGAGCCCGGGGCCGCCGCTCGTGCCGCCCGGAACCAGGCGTGCTGGTCCGAGGTGTGGTTGGGCACCAGGTCGACGATCACCCGCAGCCCGAGCCGGTGCGCCCGTTCGAGCAGCGCGTCGGCGTCGGCCAGCGTGCCGAACAGGGGGTCGACGTCCCGGTAGTCGGCGACGTCGTAGCCCGCGTCCACCTGGGGTGACCGGTAGAACGGCGACAGCCACAGGGCGTCGACACCCAGCTCGACGAGGTGGTCCAGGTGGGCCGTGATCCCGGGCAGGTCGCCGACGCCGTCCCCGTCCGAGTCGGCGAACGAGCGCGGGTACACCTGGTAGATCACGGCGGAGCGCCACCACTGCGCGTCCGCCGAGGCGGTGTGCACGCGGACGCGGTCGGGAGCGGTGCTGGTCATGGAGGCCTCTCGAAGGGTGCGGCGGGGCGCCGCGCGGGCGCGTCAGGACGCGACGGCACAGGACGTGACGGCTCGGGCGGTGAGGTGGTGCGGTGCCGGCGGCACGGGACGGCGGGAGCCGTCGTCAGACTGCGGCGGCCCCGGGTCCGGGGAGCACCAGGGCACCGGCGGGCGCGGCGCCGGTGGACCCACGCACGACGAGCTCCGGCTGGAAGAGCAGCTCCGCCCGGGAGACCGGGGTGGACCGGATCTCCGCGACCAGCGCCGCGACGGCGGCGTGCCCCATCGCCGCCACCGGTTGCCGGATGGTGGTGAGCGGCGGATCGGTGAACGCGATCAGCGGTGAGTCGTCGAAACCGACCACCGAGAGGTCGTCCGGCACCTGGAGCCCGCGCGAGCGGGCGGCACGGACCGCGCCGAGGGCCATCAGGTCCGACCCGCAGATCACCGCGGTGTGCCCGGACTCGATGAGCTCGAGCGCGGCGGACTGACCGCCCTCGACCGTGAACAGGGTCGAGACGATGTGCTGCTCGGGCTCGGCGACGCCCTGCCGCCGGAGCAGCTCGGAGAACGCGTCGATCTTGCGGCGAACCGGCACGAACCGCGTCGGGCCCACGGCCAGCCCGATCGACCGGTGGCCGAGCGAGGTCAGGTGCCGGACGGCCTGCTCCATCGCGGCCGCGTCGTCCGTCGACACGGTCGGCGCGTCGACCCCCTCGGCGTACCCGTTGACCAGCACCAGCGGGATGCCGCGGCTGCGCAGCCGCTGGTACCGCTCGGTGCTGGCGGAGGTGTCGGCGTGCAGGCCGGACACGAAGACGATGCCGTCCACCCCGTGCTCGAGCAGCATCTCGACGTACTGGTCCTCGGTGGTGCCGCCCGGCGACTGCGTGCACAGCAGCGGCGTGTACCCGCGGTCGGACAGCATCGTCTCGATCACCTGCGCGAACGCGGGGAACACGGGGTTGCTCAGCTCCGGCACGACGAGCCCGACGAGGCCGGCAGGCCGCGAGTGCAGCCGGTCGGGCCGTTCGTAGCCGAGCACGTCGAGGGCGGCGAGCACCGCCTGGCGGGTGTGGGAGGACACCCCGTGCTTGCCGTTGAGCACGCGCGACACCGTGGCGGTGCTGACACCTGCCTGTTCGGCGATGTCGGTCAGCCGGGTGCGTGCCGGCGGCAGCAGAGACACGGGACCTCCTCGTCCATACGGGGTGCGACGGTCAATCATGCCCGGCGCGTCGCCGGCGTGTCTCCGTCCGACGTCCCAGCCCTGCAAACCGTTGCCTGAAAGTTACCGTAACGAGTTGCTGATGCGATCACAAGCGCGTTACCGTCCCAGCCATCAGGCCATCGTCGGCGGGCGTCCCGTCGGCCGACGGCACGTCTTCCACCGAGGAGCACACAACGATGCGACGGAGCATCCCCCTCGCGGCGATCGCCGGAGTGACCCTGGCGCTGGCCGCATGTTCGGGCTCGGGGTCGGGTTCCGGCTCCACCGCGAGCGCCACCGCGAGCGCGAAGCCGACGCTGAGCGGCACCCTGACCATGTGGGTCGACGAGACCCGCATCGACTCCATGAAGCCGATCGTCGACGAGTTCCAGCAGCAGACCGGCGTGAAGGTCGACCTGGTGCAGAAGGTGTCGGGCGACATCCGCACCGACTTCGTCTCCCAGGTCCCCACCGGGCAGGGCCCCGACGTCATCATCGGCGCGCACGACTGGACCGGTGAGTTCGTCAACAACGGCGTCGTCGCCACCGTCCAGCTCGGCGACAAGGCGAAGGACTTCAGCAAGTCCGCCGTCTCCGCGTTCGCCTACAACGGCCAGCAGTACGGCGTGCCGTACGCCATCGAGAACATCGCGCTGGTCCGCAACAACAAGCTCCTCCAGGACACGACAGCGAAGACGTTCGACGACCTGGTGACGCAGGCCAAGACGGCCAACACCCCGTTCTCCGTGCTGATCCAGCAGGGTGACAAGGGCGACGCGTACCACCTGTACCCGCTGCAGACGTCCTTCGGCGCCCCGGTGTTCAAGCAGAAGGACGACGGCTCGTACACCAACGAGATCGGCATGAGCGGTGACGCGGGCACCAAGTTCGCGGCCTACCTGCAGAAGCTGGGCAAGGAGAAGGTCCTCGACGCGTCGATCGACGGCGACAAGGCCAAGCAGGCGTTCCTCGACGGCAAGGCGCCGTACATCATCACGGGCCCGTGGAACACCACCGCGTTCACCAAGGCCGGCATGGACATCTCCGTGCTGCCGATCCCGAGCGCCGGTGGCCAGGAGGCCAAGCCGTTCGTCGGTGTCCAGGGCGCGTTCATCTCGGCGAAGAGCAAGAACCCGCTGCTCGCCCAGGAGTTCGTGGTCAACTTCCTCACCACCGAGAAGGTGCAGACGGAGCTGTACAAGAGCGGTGGCCGCCTGCCGGCCCTGACCGCCGCGGCCAGCAAGGTGGACGACAAGGTGCTCGCCGGCTTCAACGCCGCCGGTGCCACCGGTGCGCCGATGCCGTCCATCCCCGAGATGGGCTCCGTGTGGTCCTTCTGGGGCACCACCGAGGTGCAGCTGATCAACGGCCAGGCGGCCGACCCGGCCGGCGCCTGGACCACCATGATCACCAACATCCAGAACGCCATCGCCACCAAGAAGTGACGCCCGTGACCGGTCGCTGACCGGTCGGGGAGAGGCGGCCGCGGGGCCCCCCGGCCGACACCCCGACGGGCCCCCCCCCCCCCCCGCCGCCCCCCCCCCCCGCCCCCGGGCGGGGCGCGGCGCCCGGGCCCCCGGCGCGCACTCCCCCGGGGCCCCCGCCCCGCCGCCGGGCGGCCGCCAGGCGCCGCCGCCCGGACAGGACCACCATGAGCCGCAGACGACGACGTCACCCGGCCGTCCCGGCCGCCTCGAGGAGCACCATGTCCCACCAGGGAACCCAGGTAGAGATCCCGGACGAGGCGCCCCCGCGCACGCCGTCCGGCCGGCGCACCGGCGTGGGGGACACCTCCCACGCACGCAGCTGGTCCCGCGGCTTCTTCGTCAAGCTCGCCGTCGTCGCCGTCGCCGACGCGATCAGCGTCTACGGCATCCTCACGGCGGTCGCGGTGCAGTCGTGGGGCGTCGCGGCGTTCCTGCTCGTCGCGCTCGTCGCCATCACGTGGGTGTACTTCTCCCGGCGCGGCCTGCCGGCCAAGTACCTGCTGCCCGGGCTGCTCTTCCTGCTCGTGTACCAGCTGTTCGTCATGGGGTACACGGCTTACGTCGCCTTCACCAACTACGGCGACGGGCACAACTCCACGAAGAGCGACGCGGTCGCCCAGATCCTGGTGCAGAACGAGAAGCGGGTGGAGGGCTCCGCCACCTACCCGCTCACGGTGGTCGACAAGGCCGGCACGGTCGGATTCGCCGTCGTCGTCGACGGGAAGGCGGAGGTCGGCTCGGCGTCGCAGCCGCTGACGGCCGTGGACGGTGCGACCGTCGACGGCGGCAAGGTGACCGCGGTGCCCGGCTGGCAGGTGCTGGACTTCGCCTCGATCGCCGGTCGGCAGGACGAGATCGTCAACCTGCGCGTGCCGTTCTCCTCGAACCCGGACGACGGGTCGCTGCGCACCCAGGACGCACAGAACGGCTACCTGTACAGGTCCGCGCTGACGTACGACGCGGCGGCCGACACGATGACGGACACGAGCACGGGGACGGTGTACCGGCCCGACTCGCGCGGCAGCTTCGTCTCGCCCGACGGGACGGCGCTGACCCCCGGCTGGCGCGTCGCCGTCGGCTTCTCGAACTTCACGCAGATGTTCACCGACACCCGGTTGTCCGGACCGTTCACCCAGATCCTGGTGTGGACCTTCGTGTTCGCGGGGCTCTCGGTGCTGACGACGTTCGCGCTGGGCTTGTTCCTGGCGATCACGTTCAACGACCCGCGGGTCCGGGGCCGGCGCATCTACCGGTCCCTGCTGATCCTGCCGTACGCCTTCCCGGCGTTCCTGTCCGCTCTCGTCTGGCGCGGCATGCTCAACCAGCGGTTCGGGTACGTCAACGAGGTCCTGCTGGGCGGCGCGAACGTGCCGTGGCTGACCGACGGCACGCTGGCCAAGGTGTCCGTGCTGATGGTCAACCTGTGGCTGGGCTTCCCCTACATGTTCCTGGTGTGCACGGGGGCCCTGCAGTCGATCCCGGCGGACATCATCGAGTCGGCGCGGATGGACGGCGCGAGCCCCTTCCGCATCTTCCGGTCGATGACGCTGCCGCTGCTGATGATCTCCGTCGCACCGCTGCTGATCTCGAGCTTCGCGTTCAACTTCAACAACTTCTCGCTGATCTACATGCTGACCGGCGGCGGGCCCAGCTTCACCGGCACCCCGGTGCTGATCGGGCACACCGACATCCTGATCTCGATGGTCTACGCGGTGGCGTTCGGCAGCGGCCTGAAGCAGTACGGCCTGGCGAGCGCCGTCTCGATCCTCATCTTCATCGTCGTCGGCCTCATCTCCTGGTGGGGCTTCCGGCGCACGCGCACCCTCGAGGAGCTCTGACATGGCCGCGACCTCGACCCGGACCGGTACCGTCCTGCGGACGCCGACCAAGCCGACCCGCTCTCTCGAGCACCACGCCCCCGTGCACGGCGTGCGGTGGTGGCGGGAGATCGGCTGGCGGCACGTCGTCGCCGTCGTCATGGTGGTGGTCTGCGTGCTGCCGCTGCTGTACGTGCTCTCGGCGTCGTTCAACCCGGGCGGGACGCTCACCGGGTCCAACCAGCTGTTCCGGCACGTGTCCGGGCAGAACTACCAGAACCTGTGGGGCCGGTACTTCGGCTCGTGGCTGCTCAACTCGCTGCTGGTGTGCACGGTGACCGCCGTCGGCACGGTGCTGATGGGGGCGGCCGCCGCGTACGCGTTCAGCCGGTTCCGGTTCCGCGGGCGGCGGGGCAGCCTGACGTTCCTGCTGCTGGTGCAGATGTTCCCGCAGATGCTCGCGTTCGTCGCGATCTTCCTGCTGCTGCTCAGCCTGTCCAAGGTGTTCCCCGCGATCGGGGTGAACAGCCAGCTCGGGCTGATCGCGGTGTACCTCGGCGGCGCGCTCGGGGTGAACACGTTCCTGATGTACGGCTTCTTCAACACCGTCCCGCGTGAGCTGGACGAGGCGGCCAAGATCGACGGCGCCACGCACGCGCAGATCTTCTGGACGATCATCCTGCGACTGGTCGCCCCGATCCTCGCCGTGGTGGGGCTGCTGTCGTTCGTCTCGTCGTACGGCGAGTTCATCATCGCCAAGATCGTGCTGCAGCGGCCGGAGAAGTGGACGCTGGCGGTCGGCCTGTACAGCTGGGCGGCCGACGAGAAGACCGCCCCCTGGGGGTTGTTCGCGGCGGGTGCGGTGCTCGCGGCCATCCCGGTGGTGCTGCTGTTCCAGTTCCTGCAGAAGTACATCGTGTCCGGCCTGACGGCCGGTTCGGTCAAGGGGTGAGCCGGGACCGCACCCGGCAGGCCCCGCGGCACCGGCTCGACCGGCCGCACCACGACGGCTCGGCGCTGTACGTGGCGCCGGGCACCCCGACGCTCGGCGACGTGGTGCCGGTGCGGGTCCGCGTCCCCCGCGACCGGCCGGTCGACTCGGTGTGGTTGCGCGTGCTGCGTGACGGCGAGCCCGTGATGGTGGCGGCCCGCGCTGACGGCGGCGACGGTGGCGGGCGTGGCGACGAGCGATGGTTCACCGCGGACGTCGCCGTGCACAACCCCGTCACCGGGTACCGCTGGTTGCTGGACGAGCCCGGTGGCGCGCGGTGGCTGAACGGCACCGGCCTGCACGCCCGGGACGTCACGGACGCCGCCGACTTCCGGCTCTCGGTGCACGCACCCGCTCCGGCGTGGACGAGCTCGTCCGTGGTCTACCAGGTGTTCCCGGACCGGTTCGCCCGTGCCGACGGGTACGACGGGCCACCGGCCGGAGGTCCGGCATGGGCCGAACCCATGGCGTGGGACGTGCCGCCCGCGGCGACCGGACGCTCCACGGGACGCCAGCTGTACGGGGGAGACCTGCGCGGGCTCGTCCAGCGGCTCGACCACCTGCAGCGGCTGGGGGTGGACACCGTCTACCTCACGCCTGTGTTCCCCGCACGGTCGGTGCACCGGTACGACGCGACCAGCTTCGACCACGTCGACCCCCTGCTCGGCGGCGACCAGGCGCTCGCGGACCTGTCCCGCGCGGTGCACGAGCGGGGGATGCGGCTGGTCGGTGACCTGACGACGAACCACACCGGTGCGGGCCACGACTGGTTCGAGGCCGCGCGGCAGGACCGCTCGGCGCCCGAGGCGTCCTTGTACTACTGGACGGACACCGAGCCCGGCTACGTCGGGTGGCTGGGCCACCCGTCCCTGCCCAAGCTCAACTACGGCGCGGGCAGCACGTTCGACCGGATGGTGTCCGGCCCCGGCTCCGTGACGGCACGGTGGCTGCGCGAGCCCTACGCGCTCGACGGCTGGCGGGTGGACGTGGCGAACATGACGGGTCGGCACGGGTCGGACGACCTGACGCACCGGGTTGCGCGCGCGATGCGGGCGACGATGTCTGCCGTGTCGCCGGAGACGGTGCTGGTCGCGGAGCACTTCCACGACGCGGGGGAGGACCTGCGGGCCGGCGGCTGGCAGGCGGCGATGAACTACGCCGGGTTCGCCACGCCGGTGGGCGGGTGGCTGGTGGACCCGTCGTCCGGCCTGACGATGCCCGGGATCCCCGTGCCGCGGCCCCGACGCCGTGGGCGGGCGACGGTGGCGGCGATGCGCGAGGCGATGGCCGCCGTGCCGTGGTCGGTGGCGGCGCACCAGTGGAACCTGCTGGGGTCCCACGACACCCCGCGCATCCGCACCCTCGCCGGCAGCCCCGCCGCGGTCGAGGTGGCCGCCGGGCTCCTCTTCACGTATCCGGGCACGCCGATGGTCTTCGCGGGGGACGAGGGCGGCTTGACGGGCACCACCGGTGAGGGTGCGCGGGTGCCGATGCCATGGGCGGACATCGACGCCGGGGGCGGTCCGAGGTGGGACCGGGGGACGTTCGACGTGTACCGCCGGCTGATCGAGGTCCGTCGGGGCAGCCGGGCGCTGCGCGAGGGCGGTCTGCGCTGGGTGGTGGTGCACGACGACGCGGTCGCGTTCCTGCGCGAGACGGCGGACGAGCGCGTGCTGGTGCTGGCCGCCAGGGGCCGCTGGCCGGGCGCGCGGTTGCCGCGCGCCCTGCTGGCCGACGGTTCAGGGCCCGAGCGGCTGTACGGCGACGGCGAGCTGGAGGTCCGGCGGGACGGACTCGCCCTCCCTGGCTACGGACCGGCGGTCCACGTCTGGCGACTGTCCTGACCGGCGGGGTGCGCCGTCGCCTAGGGTTTCCCGCGTGACCGTCGTGCACCCCGCCGTGCCCGGCGACCAGGCCGCCCTCGTGCCCGGCTACGCCGAACGGGACCTGCAGCGCTGGGTCCACGAGGGGTCGAAGAACCAGGAGCGCACACCCTTCGAGCGCGACCGCGCCCGCCTGGTGCACTCCTCGGCGCTCCGGCGGCTCGGCGCCAAGACTCAGGTGCTCGGCCCCGCGTCGGACGACTTCGTGCGCACGCGCCTCACGCACACCCTCGAGGTCGCGCAGGTCGGCCGCGAGCTCGGCAAGGCGCTCGGATGCGACCCGGACGTCGTGGACACCGCCTGCCTCGCGCACGACCTGGGGCACCCGCCCTTCGGGCACAACGGCGAGCGGGCGCTCGCCGAGCTGTCCCGGCACATCGGCGGCTTCGAGGGCAACGCCCAGACGCTCCGGCTGCTCACCCGGCTCGAGCCCAAGGTGGTCGGCCCCGACGGCCCGGTCGGGCTGAACCTGACGCGCGCCAGCCTCGACGCCTCGGTGAAGTACCCGTGGCGCTACGGCGAGGGGCCGGTCAGCGCTGCCAGCGGCAGACCGACCCACAAGTTCGGCGTGTACGAGGACGATCTCCCGGTGTTCACCTGGCTGCGCGAAGGGGCGCCGGCCGGGCGCAAGTGCCTCGAGGCGCAGGTGATGGACCTCGCCGACGACATCTCCTACTCGGTGCACGACGTCGAGGACGCGGTGGTCGGCGGCCGGTTCGACCTGGTGGTGCTGACGGACGACGACGAGCGGGCGCGTGTCGTCGAGGCGGTGGAGACCTGGTACGGCGACCAGGTGGACGCCGACGGGCTGCAGGCGGCGATGGACCGGCTGGTCGCGGCGGAGCTGTGGACCACCGGCTTCGACGGTTCGCGCGGCGCGCTGGCCATGCTCAAGGACGCCACGAGCCAGCTGATCGGCCGGTTCGCCGCCGCGGCTCAGCAGGCCACCCGCGAGCAGTACGGTCCGGGACCGCTCACGCGGTACGCCGCGGACCTGATCGTGCCGATCGAGACGGTGGCCGAGATCCTGGTCCTCAAGGGCCTCGCGGTCGCCTACGTGATGGCGCCGCGCGAGCTCGAGCCGCTCTACCAGCGACAGCGCGAGATGCTGGTCGACCTGGTCCGGGTGCTGTCGGAGCGCGCGCCGATCGCCCTCGAGCCACCGTTCGCCGCCGACTGGGCGCAGGCGTCGGACGACGCCGCCCGGCTGCGCGTGGTGATCGACCAGGTGGCCTCCCTGACCGACGTGTCGGCGGCCTCCTGGCACGCCGACCTCGTCGCACCCCCCTACCGCTGACGACCTACACTTCGCGCGTGGCGGGGCGCATCCGGCGGGAGGACGTGGAGGCGGTCCGCGAACGCGTCCGCATCGAGGACGTCGTCGGCCAGCACGTCGCGCTGCGGCCCGCCGGCGTCGGGTCGCTCAAGGGCCTGTGCCCCTTCCACGACGAGAAGTCGCCGTCGTTCCACGTCCGCCCGCAGGTGGGCCGGTACCACTGCTTCGGATGCGGTGAGGGCGGGGACGTCATCGCCTTCGTGCAGAAGGTGGACGGCCTCGGGTTCACCGAGGCGGTGGAGTACCTCGCCGCCCGGGTGGGTCTGCAGGTGCGGTACGAGGAGGGCGGCGCACCACGGCCCGGTGACGAGCCAGGTCGGCGACGCCGGCTGCTGGACGCGCACCGCGTGGCCGAGGAGTTCTACCGGGAGCAGCTCGCGGGGCCGTCGGCCGCGGCGGGTCGCCGGTTCCTCGGCGAGCGCGGTTTCGACCGTGCCGCTGCCGACGGCTTCGGCGTCGGCTACGCGCCGCAGGGCTGGGACGGGCTGCTGCGGCATCTGCGCGGGCGAGGGTTCACGGAGCCGGAGCTGATCGCGTCCGGCCTGGTCAGCCAGGGGCAGCGGGGCGTCTACGACCGGTTTCGCGGGCGGCTGGTGTGGCCGATCCGCGAGGTGACCGGCGAGACCGTCGGCTTCGGCGCGCGGCGGCTGTTCGACGAGGACAACGGGCCCAAGTACCTCAACACCCCCGAGACGGTGCTGTACCGCAAGTCGCACGTGCTCTACGGCATCGACCTGGCCAAGCGGGAGATCGCCCGCGAACGGCAGGTGGTGGTGGTCGAGGGGTACACCGACGTGATGGCGATGCACCTGTCCGGAGTGGGCACCGCGGTGGCGACCTGCGGTACGGCGTTCGGCACCGAGCACGCGCGGATCGTGCGGCGGTTGATGGGCGACTCCGGGGGAGCGGGCGGCGTGCAGCTCGCCGGGGGCGGCTCCGTCGGCGGTGCCGTCGTCTTCACGTTCGACGGCGACGCCGCCGGGCAGAAGGCGGCGCTGCGCGCGTTCGGCGAGGACCAGTCCTTCTCCGCGCAGACGTTCGTCGCCGTCGAGCCTTCCGGGATGGACCCGTGCGAGCTGCGGCAGGCCAAGGGGCCCGACGCGGTGCGGGCCCTCGTCGCCGGACGGCAGCCGCTGTTCGAGTTCGTGATCCGCTCCACCCTCGCCAGCTTCGACCTCGGCACCGCTGAAGGGCGTGTCGGGGCGCTTCGGGCGGCGGCGCCGGTGGTCGCGGGCATCCGGGACGCCGCGCTGAGGCCGGAGTACACCCGCCTGCTGACGGGCTGGCTCGGGTTGGGTGACGAGGCGCAGGTGCGCCGGGCGGTCGCCGCCGCGGGGCGGTCCGCGCCTGCTGGCGACCGCACCCGGGTCGACGACCGCTCTCGGGGGGACGGCGACGGACGTGGGGGCCACCCGGGTCGAGAGGGACAGCCCCCGCCGGCCCCGCGGCTGCCGGTCCCGGACCGGCGCGACCCGGTCGCCTCCCTCGAGCGCACCGCCCTCGAGGTGCTCCTGCAGCTGCCGGCGCTGGTCCCGTCCGACGCCGACGACCTCGGCTCCGACACGTTCACGGTGCCGGCCTACCGGGCCGTGCACGAGGCACTCCGGGCCGCGGGAGGACCGCAGGCCGGCCGTGTCGTCGCTGCCGGCGGGGACGCCACCGGGTGGGTGGGCCAGGTGATCGAGGAGGCGTCCGAGCCGGTCCGTCCGCTGGTCACCGAGCTCGCCGTGGCGCCCGTCCCGGAGGACCGCGCCGACGCGCTCGCGGACTACGTCCGAGGCGTGGTGCTGCGACTGGTGGAGATCGGCTGCACGCGGCAGATCGCCGAGCTGCGCGGGCGGTTGCAGCGGATGGACGCACAGGCCGATTCGGCTGCGTACTCCGCCGCCTTCGCCGAGCTCGTGGCTCTGGAGGGTCGGCGCCGCACGCTGCGCGAGAGCGCCTGACCGCTGCCGCTGCGGGGCGCCGGGCTGCGGGCGGGAGCGGCGCTGTCACCGGGGGGTGGTGGCCGCGGGGCGGCCGGTGGTGAGGTGGGCACATGGGCGTCCGCATCGACGTGTCGCACCTGACGATGACGTACGGCGCGCTGGTGGCCGTGGACGACGTCTCGTTCGTCGTCGAGCCGGGGGAGTTCTTCGGCCTGCTCGGGCCCAACGGCGCCGGCAAGACGACGGCTCTCGAGGCGATCGAGGGGCTGCGCCGGCCCGCCGGCGGAACCGTCCGGCTGGACGGCCACGACCCCTGGCGGCGCGACCCCGCCCTGCAACGCCGGATGGGCGTGCAGCTGCAGGCGTCGTCGTTCTTCGAGCGGCTGACCGCCCGTGAGCAGCTGCGCACCTTCGGTGCGCTGTACGGCGTGCCCGCCGCTCGTGCCGACCGGCTGCTGGGCACGGTCGGGCTGGAGGACAAGGCGGACGAGCGCACGGAGAAGCTGTCCGGCGGCCAGCGGCAGCGGCTGTCCATCGCCTGCGCCCTGGTGCACGACCCGGAGGTGGTCTTCCTCGACGAGCCCACCGCGGCGCTCGACCCGCAGGCGCGGCGCAACCTGTGGGACCTGCTGCGGGGCCTGACCGCCGACGGTCGGACCGTGGTGCTCACCACCCACTACATGGACGAGGCCGAGGCGCTGTGCGACCGCGTCGCGATCGTCGACGAGGGCCGGCTGCTGACGCTGGACACCCCGGCTGGACTGGTGCGCGATCTCGACGCACCGGTCCGCATCACCCTCGCTCCGGGAGCGCTGCCGGTCGACGACGTCACGACGGTCGCCGCCGTCGCCGCTGCCGAGGAGGACGACGGCAGCCTCGTCTTCACCACGCGCGAGCCCGCCGTGGTGCTCGGCCGGCTGGCGGCGCGCGGCGCACTGACGGGGCTCAGCGTGCGAGGAGCGACGCTGGAGGACGTCTTCCTGCACCTGACGGGGCGGGAGTACCGATCGTGACCGCGCTGCGCTCGCTCACGGCGGCGATGGCCAAGGGCTTCGTCCGCGACCGCATGACCATCTTCTGGTCCGTCGTCTTCCCGCTGATGTTCCTGGTGCTGTTCGGGGGCATCTTCTCCGACCGCTCCAGCCCTCGGCTCGACGTGGTCGCCGTGGGGCCGGTGGCGGTGCTCGACCGGCTGCCGCCTGACGCCCGCGCGCAGCTGGACGAGTCGATCTCCGTCACGACGAGCGACGACCTCGACGGTTCCCTGGCCAGGGTGCGGTCCGGTGCCGTCGCCGCGGTGGTGACCCAGGACGGCGGCACGGTCGACGTGCGCTACTCCCGTGCCGACCAGGTGCGAGCCGCCCAGGTGCTCGGCACGTTCCGCGGGCTGGTGGACGCGACCAACCTCGCGGCGTCGGGCGCTCCGCCGGCGCTCTCGCTGCGGACCGCCCAGGTCGAGGACACCTCGCTGCGAACCATCCAGTTCGTCACCCCGGGCCTGCTGGGCTGGGCGGTGGCCATGAGCGCGACCTTCGGGGCGGCGGTCAACCTGGTGGCGTGGCGCACCAACGGGCTGCTGCGCCGGATGCGGCTCGCTCCCGTGTCGACCGCCTCGGTGGTGCTCGCGCGCGTCGGCGTCAGCCTCGCCGTCGCGTTCGGTCAGGTGGTGATCTTCCTCGCCGTGGCGGTGGCCTTCTTCGGCCTGAAGCTGACCGGGTGGTGGCCGATGGTGTTCCCTCTGACCCTCGTGGGGACGCTGGCCTTCCTGTCGATCGGTCTGCTCGCCGGTTCGGTCGCCAAGACGGAGGAGGCGGCCGTGGGCCTCGCCAACGTCATCGTGCTGCCGATGGCGTTCCTGTCGGGGTCGTTCTTCTCGCTGGCAGCCGCGCCCGGCTGGTTGCAGGGCGTGTCCCGGGTGCTGCCCCTGCGCTACCTGAACGAGGCGATGCTCGACACGATGGTGCGCGGCAGGGGCCCGTCGTCCGTGGTGGCGCCGGTGCTCGTCCTGCTCGCGTTCACGGCGGTGCTGACCGTGGTCTCCGCGCGGCTGTTCCGCTGGGAGCCGTGAGGGCGGCCGACGCCCGTCAGCCGCCCACGGCCGTCGCCACGGCCAGGGTCCCCACGGCCAGGGCCCCTGCCGCCGCCGTCCAGCGTCGCGCTCGCGGGCCCGCCAGCACGCCTCCGACTGCCGATCCCGTACCGGCGAGCAGCAGCTGCCAGCAGGCCGAGGCGAGCATCGCGCCGACGACGAACGCGGTCCGCTGGGGCGGGTCCGTGACGGTCCGGGCGGCCGGACCCGCCACCAGCGCCGCGAAGTACACCACCGTGGCCGGGTTGACCGCCGTCAGGCCGAGCACCGTCAGGTACGCCCGCCCGGGCCCGAGCGTGGGCCGTTCCTCCGCGGCGGTGGCCGGCGCGGCAGCGGCGGGACGCCAGGCCGGCCGGGCCAGCATCACCGCCACCACCGCCAGCACCACGGCGGACGACCAACGCAGCGTCGCGCGGTGGGCCTCGATCAGCGGGGCCAGCGCCGCGCCCGCCACCAGAGCGACCGTCGCGTACGCACCGTCGACCGTCGCCGCACCGAGCCCTGCCGCGGCGCCCACCCGCCACCCCCGCTGGGCGCCGACCATGACGATCAACGTCGACACGGCACCGACCGGCACCGCGATCGCCAGCCCGGCCACGGCTCCCGAGGCGAACGCGGTCGCAAGCCCGCTCGGCGTGCCGGCGAGCGCCACGACGGTGCTCGGCAGCCCGCTCATGGTCCGCCGACCGCGACCGCCAGGTACAGGGCGTACTCCAGGTCCCGCCCGTCGCGCTGCACGTGCAGCGTCACCTCGCGGCAGTCGGCGCCGACGGTGCGCAGCGCGTCCGCGAGGGTCGGTGCCCGGTCGGCCGACCACACGGCCAGGACGCCGCCCGGCGCCAGCAGGTGCAGCGCGGTGCGCAGGAACCGCGGCTGGTAGACGACCGCGTTCGGTGGGTGGATCAGGAAGGTCGGGCCGTTGTCCACGTCCAGCAGCAGGGCGTCGAACGAGCCGGCCGCCAGCCTCGGCAGCACGTCGACCACGTCACCCACGGTGACCGTCAGGCGGGGATCGCTCAGCGCAGCGGCGGGCAGCGGGAGCATGCCGGCGCGCGCCCACTCGACGATCGCCGCGTGGAGCTCCACCACGTGCACGGTCGCCACCCGTGGGTCGGCGAGCAGCGCCGCCGTGGTGAACCCCAGGCCGAGCCCACCCACCAGCACTCGGGCCCCAGGAGGCCCGCCCGGGTCGTGCTCCTCGAGGCCCTGGCCGTCGTCCCCCTGCCAGCAGTCGAGCGCCAGCCGGGCGAGGGCACGTTCCGTCCCGGTGTCGACCGTGTCCATCGCGAACACCCCGTCGACGATCAGCTCGGTCACCGCTCCCCGCCGCGCGAGCGCTACCTCCGCGCGCTCGTCCTGCGCGCGCGCGACGACGACGCGGTGCACCTCCCGTGCGTCGGGCGTGCTCACGAGGTGGTCCGGGCTCGGGGAGGCGCGGTGCTCGCCCGCACGACCAGCGGGGCGGGCACCACGACGCGCTCGGTGCTCAGGTCGGACCCGTCCCGGATCTGCCGCACCAGCAGCTCGACCAGCGCGGCGCCGACCCGCTCGAAGTCGTGCACCACCGTGGTCAGCGGCGGCCAGAGGTAGCCGGCGAGCGGGATGTCGTCGAAGCCGACCACCGACACGTCATCGGGCACCCGTCGTCCCGCCTCGAACAGGGCGCGCACCACACCGACCGCCATCTCGTCGTTGGCGGCGAAGACGGCTGTCACCGAGGGGTCGCGCGCCAGCCTGCGGCCGGCCTCGTACCCGGACTCCGCGCTCCAGTCGCCCACCTGAGGGGCGGGCGTGCCGACGCCGGCGGCCGTGCAGGCCGCACGCCACGCGTCGCGGCGCAGGCGTGCCGGCACGGAGTCCTCGGGGCCGGCGACGTGGTGCACCGGACGATGACCGAGGGCCAGCAGGTGCTCGACGGCCGACCGCGCACCGGCCGTCTCGTCGGCGCCCACGGTGGCGTGCCGACCGACCTGACGGGGATCGGCGACCACGACCGGGAGGTGGGACGGCAGCGCCAGCGTCTCGGGGGTCGCCGTCTCCGCGCGGATCACCACCAGCCCGTCGACGGCCTGGTTGTCCAGCCGCTGCACGGCGTCGCTCACGTCGTCCGGTGACGGCGTCAGCACGTCGACCAGGGAGATCGTGAAGCCCTCGCGCCGGGCAGCCTCGACGACCGCCTCGACGATCCGTGTCTCGCCGGTGCGTGGCAGGCGGTGCGCCACCACCCCGATCGCCTGGAAGCTGCCGTACCGCAGGGCCCGCGCCGCGTGGTTGGGGGCGTAGCCCAGGCTGGACATCGCCTCGAGCACCCGCGCCCGCGTCCCGGGCCGGACGGAGGCCGAGCCGTTCGACACCCGGGACACCGTCTGCAGCGAGACGCCGGCGAGGCGCGCGACGTCACCGATGGACGCGCGGCCGCCTCGGCCGGAACCGGTCGGGCTGGGCATGTGCCGAGCATAGGGAGGGTGCGGGGCACCCTCCGCCGTGGTGCTCAGACGACCCGCGCACCCGGTGCGGCGGTGTCCGCCACCAGGAAGCCCGGCTCACCCCACCCGCGTGCGGCGTAGGCCGCCGAGACGGCATCGGCCACCGCGGCCACGTCGACGGCCCGGACCAGGGCGATCGCCGACCCGCCGAAGCCCCCACCGGTCATCCGCGCACCCAGGGCCCCGGCCGCCCGAGCGGTCTCCACCGCCACGTCGAGCTCCTCGCACGAGACCTCGTAGTCGTCGCGCAGCGAGGCGTGCGACGCGTCCAGCAGCGGACCCGTGCCCGCCAGGGCCCCGGAGCGCAGCAGCGCGACGAACTCGCGGACGCGGGCGATCTCCGTGACGACGTGCCGCGTGCGGGCCCGCTCGACGGGGTCGGTCAGGGCGAGCAGTGCCGCGTCGAGGTCGGTGACCTCTCGCAGCGAGCCGAGCCCCAGCTTCTTCGCGGCGGACTGGCACTGCTGCCGACGCAGCCCGTACTGCCCGTCGTTCAGGCTGTGCGGCGCCCGGGTGTCGATCACCAGGATCGCCAGGCCGTCGGCCGCAGGAGCGAACGGGATGTGGTCCACCGAGAGGTCCTGGCAGTCCAGCAGCAGGGCGTGGTCGGCGCGGGACCGCAGGCTGGCCGCCTGGTCCATGCCGCCCGTCGGTGCGCCGGCGATCTCGTTCTCCGCGCGGACGCACGCAGCCGTCAGGTCGGCACGCGCGCCGTCGTCCAGCGGGCCGACGCCGGCCAGCTCGCGGACCGCCAGCACGACTGCACCCTCGATGGCGGCCGACGACGACAGCCCGGCACCGAACGGAACGCAGGACGTGACGGCTGCGTCGAAGCCGCGCACCGGCACGCCCTCGTCGCGCAGCACCCACGCCGGACCACCCGCGTAGGCGGTCCACCCGGTCGCCCGGCCGGGGCCGAGGTCGTCGAGCGACCCCTCGAAGACGGACCCGGGCGCCTGTGCCGAGACCAGCCGCACCCGGTCGTCGTCCCTCGCCCGGACCGCGGCGAACGTGCGGTGGGGCAGGGCGAGCGGCAGGCAGAGCCCGGCGTTGTAGTCGACGTGCTCACCGATCAGGTTGATGCGACCGGGGGAGGCCCACACACCGTCCGGCGGGGTGGCGAACGCCTGCGTGAAGAGCTCGGTGGCGCGGGCGGCGCCCGTGGGGTCGTCCCAGGAGGGCTGGATGGCGCTCGGCATCGGTGGCGGCGTCCTCTCGTGTCAGTCGGTGGTGGGGTGGGTCTGACGTGCGTGCCACGCGCTCGCCACCATGTCGGTGAGCGTGCGGTGGGGGTCCCAGCCGAGGTCGCGCGCGGCGAGCGCCCCGGAGGCGACGATGCGTGCCGGGTCACCCGCACGGCGCGGGCCGACGACGGGCTCGAACGGCGTCCCGGTCACCTGCGCGATGGCCGTCATGATCTGCCGCACCGAGACACCGTCGCCGGCGCCGAGGTTGTAGACGGCCTGCAGCGGGGTGCCGGCCGCGAGCGCCTGCGCGGCGGCGACGTGGGTCTCAGCCAGGTCCTGAACGTGCACGTAGTCGCGCACGCACGTTCCGTCGGGGGTCGGGTAGTCGTCGCCATTGACCACGGGCGTACGCCCGGCCAGGAGCGCGTCGAACACCAGGGGGAACAGGTTGTGCGGCGACGTGTCCACCAGGTCGTCGTGGCCGGATCCGACCACGTTGAAGTACCGCAGGGACGTGTGCCGCAGGCCGGTCGCGGTCGCCTGGTCGGCCAGCAGCCACTCGCCGATCAGCTTGCTCTCGCCGTACGGGGACTCGGGCCGCGTCGGGGTGGTCTCGGTGACGACGTCGACGTCGGGCGTGCCGTAGACCGCCGCCGACGAGGAGAAGACGATCGCCGTCACGTCGGCCGCCGCCATCGCCCCGAGCAGGTGCGCGGTGCCGGTGACGTTCTGCTCGTACGTGTGCAGGGGGCGCTGCACGGACACGCCGGCGTACTTGAACCCGGCGAGGTGCACGACGCCCTCGACGCGGTGCTCGCGCAGCGTGCGCGTCACCAGCTCGGTGTCCAGCACGGAGCCGACCACCAGGGGAGTCCCCTCGCTGACGAAGCGGCGGTGCCCGGAGGAGAGGTCGTCCAGGACCACGGCCTCGACACCGGCCGACTGGAACGCCCGAACCACGTGCGAGCCGATGTACCCGGCTCCGCCGGTGACCAACCACGTCATGTGCGTTGCGCTCCTTCCCGAGGTCGACGCCGTCATCCGAGGCTGTCGTGTCTGCCGTCACCGGACCAGGACGACCGTGTGCGAACCGTCCGTCCCGATGCGTGGCAACGTTAACACGGCGGCCGGACCGGTAGCGCGCAGCCGCGCCGAACGTCCGTCCGGACAGCGAAGAACCCCCACCAGGCAGACGACTGGTCGCCGCCCCCGCCTTCCCGCGCGCGAGGCGGTGAGCGAAGACTGGGCCGATGAGTGAGGAACGCGAAGCTCTGGCCAGGACGTTCGATTCGGCGGCGGATCTGTACATGGGCGCGCGGCCCGACTATCCGGCCCAGCTCTTCGACCGGTTGATGGTGACGACCGGTCTGAGGCCGGGTGATCGAGTCCTGGAAGTCGGCGCCGGGCCTGGCAAGGCCACGTCGGCGCTGGCTCAGCGCGGGCTGCGTGTCACCGCACTCGAGCCCGGGCCGGCGTTGGCCGCTCGCGCACGGGAGTTGCTGGCGGACTATCGGGTCGACGTCGTCGAGACAACCCTCGAGGACTGGCACGGCGAGCGGAGCGCCTACGACGCCGTGGTCGCCGCCACGTCGTGGCACTGGGTCGATCCGGAGATCCGGTACGCCGCTGCGGCGCGGGCTCTTCGTCCTGACGGGCACCTCGCGGTCTGGGGCACGGAGCACGTCTTCCCCGTCGGCGGCGACCCGTTCTTCGCGGAGCTTCAGGAGGTCTACGACGCCATCGGCAAGGGTGGACCGGCCGAGCCCCGGCGTCCGGCTCCGGGCGAGCTACCGGACCTTCGCGAGGAGATCGAGGCGTCCGGGCTGTTCCACATGGTCACGGTCGACCACTTCGACTGGACGGTCGACTACGACGCGGACAGCTACATCCGGCTGCTGCGCACCTTCTCCGGCCACATCGCGATGGCGCCCGACGACCGCCAGCGCCTCTTCAACGAGATTCGCCGTCGACTGGCCCGCCGCACGGACGGAAGGCTCCGCAGGGGCTGGGGTGCGGTCCTCAACGTTGCCCGGCGGGCCTGAGCAGGACCACGGGGAGCCCCAGAAGTCCCTAGACGTTCGCATTTGCGGAACGAAGTTGACCCAAGGCGTCTACATGCCTCGTGACGTGGCGGACCGGTGGACGGCGACGGTGCTCTGACGCGCTAGTGCCCGCCGAAGGCAGACAGCACGGTGCCGATGCCTACGAGCACCAGCCCGAGGAGTTCCAGTCGGACGCTGCCCGTGGCGACATCAGTGAGCTGTTCGCGAACGTCCGTAACGTCCCTCGCGATCGAGTCCCGATCGTTCTCGAGTTCGCGGAACTTGGCGCTGGCCTCGTCATGGTGCTCGGCCTCTCTCAAGGACAGGAGGTTCACGCTGCGGTTGAGCAACCACAGTTGCTCGTGCACATCCGCGTCGGCGTCCCACCCGGTCGTGAGCTCCGCTGTCACAGCGTCAGTCACCAGGACATCGTCTGCAGGCGTCCCGCTTCCGCGCCACGGCCGACCAAGGAGGCGCCGTGCGCGCGATACCCAGCGCCGCACGGGGACGATGGGTTCGCCACGCCGGTGCTTGCGCCAGTCTCGCCAGAGGACGTACCCGGCGAGCATCGTGCCGGCCAACGTGGACATCACCCCAGCTAGGAACACCCGCCGAGACTATGACCGGGGTGGTGGATCACCCGCGAACTACCTCTCCGGCGCGAAGACGCCGCTCTACGTTCGCCATATGGACGCAACGTCTGGCGTCGCCCGGACCATCGGCGGGACTCTCGCCGTGGTGGGATCGATCGCGTCAACGATCTGGGGTCTGTGGTTCACGTGGGTCACGTTCGCGGGCGGGCGGCTTCCTTTGCCCGGGGACGTTAGGACGAGCGGATCACTCACCCTCGGCTTGCTTGTGCTTCTCTTCGGCGTTCCCATCCTTGACACCGTCGTGTACTGGGCGGTCATGGCCATGGTGACTGTGCTGATAGCCCCCTTGTTCGCCAAGTCGCTGCTAGATGAGGCACGCGCCTCGCGAGCGAGCTCCAGCCCGCGCCGCCGCGCTCGTCGCCTCCCTGCGGCACCGCGGACGGCGCAGACGCGTCCCGCCCGGGCCGTAGTCGTACTGGAGGGAGGACAGGCGGAGTTCACGAGGGACGCGGCGGGCCACGTCAGAATCGTCGTGTCCGGGTACGGCGATCGGTTGCCGCCTGGCCTCGTGCACCGCGCAAAGGCAGCGCTGGCTACTCAGCAGGCCAAGCGTGGCGAGCGTCCGTGGTTCCCTGTGTCCAACTAGGGGGTGAACGGGGGACCGACGCTGTCGGTGACCGGTCACGACACTGCGACCTGGGGGTTTGCTCCCCCGACTGGACTCGAACCAGTAACCCTCCGATTAACAGTCGGATGCTCTGCCAATTGAGCTACGGGGGATCGCGGGCAGAACTGTATCAGCCGGCTGGGTGCGCCCCGACACGACCGGAGCCCGGCCCGGTGTCGCTCAGCGAAGCCCGGCAGCCTCGCGCACCCGCGCCTCGGCCTCGTCCAGGAGGCGTCGCACCTGCGGGTCCGTCAGGTCGACGCGCGGGCCGCCGAGCACCTGCGTGAACAGCTCGCCGTCCTCCCCGCGCCGCAGCGCCACCTGCACCTGCCCGCCTCCGGGGACGGTGACGCTCGTCGTGTGCACCACCGACTGCTGGACGCGCTCCCGGAACGTGCGGGCGAACGCCTTGCCGTCGGCGTCCTCCGGAAGCTCGACGGCCGCCGTGGCGCCCGTCACCCAGTGCACCGTCAACGTGTGGCTGGCGGTGTCCAGCGTGCCGCGCTCGATCGTCGACCACGGCACGTGCGCCACCTCGCCGACGGCCGGCACCAGGTGCAGCGCCCGGCGGCTCGCCACCGCCCACCGGTCGTCGGTCATCCGCACGGCGACCAGCAGGGCGTCCCCGTGCGCCAGGTCCAGCCGTCGGCGGACCTCGGCCGGGGGACGGTGCGAGAGCAGGGACATCGGTACCTCCGTACCGTCGGCGGGGACGCGGATGGCGTCCGGGGTGAGGCCCTGGGCGGGCCGTGCGTGGGGCAGGTGGGGCTTGAACCCACGACCGACGGATTATGAGTCCGCTGCTCTGACCGGCTGAGCTACTGCCCCTGGTGCGAGGGCAGGCTACCGCTGCGCACATTTCACCCGGTATCGGCGGTGCGTGGAGAGGGCGGTTGTTGCGCAGATGTCCTGTTTTCGGGCATAGTCCCCTGCTGTCAGCGAAAAACGGCAAACCCACCGCAAGGCGGGGACGCAAAGCCACGGGACCCACGCAGGTCAGCCGAGCTACCGAACGACAAGGAGTGCCACAGATGGCAACCACCCACACCACGCTCCCGCAGGGCGCACTCCTCACCCCTGGTGAGGTCGCGGTCATGTTCCGGGTCGACCCGAAGACCGTCACCCGGTGGGCGCAGGCGGGCAAGCTCTCCGCGGTCCGCACGCTCGGCGGGCACCGCCGGTTCCACGAGGACGAGGTCCGTCAGCTGCTCGAGGGTGTCCCGCAGCAGCGCGTGGCGGACTGAGGCCCCCGGTCGCGCAGACCGAGATCCCGCACAGCAGTCGAACGCCGGTGGTGACCGCGAGGGTCACCACCGGCGTTCGTGCGTCGACGGGTTACCGGATGGTGGCCAGGACGGCGTCCCGGACGTCCTCCAGCGAACGGTCCGGCTGGAAGACGAGCCACTCGAGCCCCGTGATCACCGTGGCGCCGAACAGCGCGGCCGCCGTGAGCGTCGAGTCCCGCTCGGGCCACGCCTGCGCGACCACGGTGCGGAACGCGCCGATCGAGTCCTCGCGGATGTTGCGGATGGACTCCTGCCACTGACGTCCTGTCCGGAACACCTCGGCGACCGCCAGCTTGGCGAAGTCGGGGTGGTCGCGGATGTGCACCAGCAGCTGCGTCACCATCGCCTCGACGGCCGCCCGACCGGTCAGGCCGTCGCTCGCCGCCTGCAGCGCGGCCGTCAGCCGGGCGACGCCCTCGGCGATGATCGTCTCGAACAGAGCCGACTTGCTGCCGAAGTTGTAGAACACGCTGCCCTTGGCCACGCCCGCGGCCGCCGCGATGTCGTCGATCGACGTCGCGGCGATGCCGCGGTCCGCCACGAGCGCGAGTGCTGCCGAGACGATGTGGTCCCTCGTGGCCGCCATGTGCGGAAGCCTGTCAGATGGACAGCACGGGGTGCAGGCGTGACAGCGTCCACGTGCGCATCCGGCCGGCACGCCACGCGGTGATCGCGAGCGACCCGACCAGCACACCGACCAGGACGAGCACCGCGACCAGCAGCCGCCCGTCGGCGCCGCCCGTGATCACCTCGCGCAGCCCGCTGACCGCGTAGCTCATGGGGAGCCACGGGTGCACCGCCTGGAAGAAGGCAGGGGTGGTCTGCACCGGGTAGGTGCCACCGGAGGAGGCGAGCTGCAGCATCAGCAGCGCCAGGACGGCCACCTTCCCTCCCGCGGGGCCGAGCACGGCCACCAGCATCTGCTGCAGGGCGAGGAACGCCGCGACGACCAGCAGCGTGAACGCCACGGTGCCTACCGCCGACGCCGGCTGCAGCCCCACCCCCCAGTGGATGACGGCGAGCATCACCGCCACCTGGGCGACGCCGATCACCATCGCCGGCAGGAACCCGGCGAACGTCGCACGCCAGCCCGACGCCGGCGTCGCCAGCGCCCGCGAGGGCAACGGCCGCAGCAGCAGCCAGGTGATCAGGGAGCCGACGAAGAGCGCCAGCGGGATGAAGAACGGCGCGAACCCCTCGCCGAACCCGGCGGCGGCGTGCACGTCGGTGCTGGCCAGCCGTACGGGCGTGCTCAGTGTCGCGGCGCGCGCCGTCTGCGTCCCCGGGTCGTCCGCCGGGATGGACGAGGCACCGGTCTGCAGCGCGCCTGCCAGCGTGGCGGAGCCGGCTCCGAGCTGGTCCGAGCCTGCGGCGACGCGCGAGGCGCCGGACGCCAGGGTGCTCGTGCCGCCCGCGAGCGTGGTGGCACCTGCTGCGAGCGCGGCGGTGCCGGCGGCGAGCTGGTCCGCACCGGCCGCGAGGTCGTGCGCCCCGGCGGCGGCCGACACCGCTCCGCCGGACACCTGCGAAGTCCCGCCGGCCAGCGCGGTGGCACCGGAGCTGAGCTGGGAGGCGGACGTGCTCAGCGTGCTCAGCCCGGAGCTCAGCTGGGCTGCACCGCCGGCGACCTTGGCCGCACCCGCCTGGAGCTGGGACAGCTGGTCGGTGGTCTGGGCGAGCTGGTCTGCCGAGGGCAACGCGGCGGCGTCCTTCTGCAGCCCGCTCAGGAGCGCGGCAGCGGTGGGGTCGACCGGCGCCCGGGCGGCGAGGTACATCATGACGGACGTGAGGCCGCCGGACAGGTCGCCGAGCTGGCTCGCCAGCGCGGAGACCTGCCCCGCGGTGCTGGTGACGCCGGCGGACACCTGTGCGGCACCCGTGGCGAGCGCGGTTGCCGACGTCGCGGCCGTCGCGCTGCCGTCGGCGAGCCGGGCGGCCCCGTCGGCGAGCGTGCGTGCGCCCGCGGCGCTGGCCTGGGCGCCCGTCGCGAGGGTCGCCGTGCCCTCCGCGAGGGCGTGCGCCCCCTTGTCCAGCGTGGCCGACCCGCTCGCTGCCGCCGAGCTGCCGGAAGCCAGGCTCGCGGCGCCCCCGGCGGCCGCGTCCGCACCGGAGGCCACCTGGTGCGCGCCCGACGACAGCGTCCCGGCTGCCGCCTGCAGCGTCAGCGCACCGTCCGAGGCGCGGGCGAAGCCGTCGCGGGCCGACCCGAGCCCGACCAGCACCTGGTCGGCGGCCTGCTGACCGATCGTCGCCCGGACGGCGTCGGACACCTGCGCCATCGCGCTCCGGCCGAGCGTCGTGGCGAGGAACGAGTTGGTGTCGTCGTACGTCACCTGCAGCTGGGCGGGATGCGGGTCGCTTCCACCGGCGGACACGACGGAGGCGGAGAAGTCGGCCGGGACGGTCAGAGCGAAGTAGTAGCGCCCGTCCCGGACGCCCGCCGCCGCGTCCCCGGCGTCCGTGCGGACCCACTTCAGCGCCTTCGAGTCGACCAGCGCCGTGGTGACCTCGTCACCCGCGTGCACGGGTGCGCCGTCCCGCACCGTGCCCGTGTCGGCGTTCACCAGGGCGACGGGCAGTCGGTCGAGGTGCCCGGTCGGGTCCCAGAAGGCCCACAGGTACAGGGCGCCGTACAGCAGCGGGACCAGCACCATCGCGGCGATGGCGAGCTTGGGCAGCAGCCCGTGGCGGAACCGGCGCAGCTCGGTGCCGGTGGAGGTGAGAGACGTCATCACAGTCCTCGGAAGTCGTGGTCGGGGGAGGCGCACCGGGTCGGTGTCAGGCGGCCGCGGGCACCGCGTGGGGGCCTGAGGCGAGCGCCACCCGCGTCGGTGGCGACGTCCAGTGCATCCGCGCGAGCTCGTCGAGGGACGCGACGGCCGCGACGACCGTGGTGCCCGACGTCGTCAGCGCCTCGAGGCAGCTCCAGACCGTCTGTCGCCGCGTGCTGTCGTGCACCTGGTCGACGTCGTCGACCAGCAGGAGGTCGGGTCGCTGCGCCATGGCCAGCGTGACGCGCAGCAGCATGGCGTCGACCTCGTCGAGGTCCCAGACCAGGGTGTCGACCTGGGGGAGGGGACGCGGCCCGAACACCGGAGCGGCCAGCCGGCCGAAGGCGGTCTGGTCGACCCGCGGCGAGCGCGCCCACCACGGTCGCAGCCACGCCAGGCGTTCGCGCACGGTCGCACCGACCGTCACCGAACCGTCGAGGTCGTCGATACCGGCGAAGCCGGCCACGGCGGCCCGTCGCTGCACAGCTCGGCGTCGCCGGGGGAGCGGCTCGCCGAGGACCTCCAGCTGCGACCCGGCGTCGGGCACCATCCGGCCCGCGAGCGTGAGGAGCAGGCTGGACCGCCCGCCACCCTGCGGCCCTTGCACCACGACCAGGCCACCGCTCGGCAGCTCGAGGTCCACCGGTCCGTAGACGACGCCCCTGCTGCCGTGCAGGGCGAGCCCGGTGGCCCGTACGGCAGTCGGGACCCGCCCGGGCGCGGAGGCGAGAGCGGTGGGGTCGGACGGATGGCGTGCGTCGGTGTTCATACGACCTCTCTCACACTGACCAGTCAGTACAAAGACCACAGTACGCCGCCCGGACGCTCCGGCCTACGTCGGGGTTCGTCTGGTGCGTCACACCCGGCAGGCGACGCAGCCGAGGGCTCACCGGCGCCCCGTCGCTTCATGGGAGGATCGAGCCATGGCCCTGCGTGAGATCCGGATCGTCGGCGACCCCGTGCTGCGCACCCCGTGCGACCCCGTGACGACCATCGACGCCCGCGTCCGCGGGCTCGTGGAGGACCTGTTGGAGACCGTCGACCAGGAGGGACGTGCCGGCCTGGCCGCCAACCAGATCGGCGTCAGCCTGCGCGCCTTCTCGTGGAACATCGACGACGAGATCGGCTACGTGCTGAACCCCGTGATCGCCGAGCTGTCGGAGGACGAGTACCAGGACGGCGACGAGGGCTGCCTCTCGGTGCCCGGCCTCTGGTACCCCACGCGGCGCGCCTGGTACGCGCGGGTGGTCGGCACCGACCTCGACGGCCACGAGGTCGTCGTGGAGGGCACGGAGCTCATGGCGCGCGCCCTGCAGCACGAGGTGGACCACCTCGACGGGATGCTGTACCTCGACCGCCTCGAGCGGTCCGTGCGCAAGAAGGCGATGCGGGCGATCCGCGAGCAGCTGTAGCCCGTCGGAGCGGGGCGCGCCGCGGTGGCGCTGGCGCACCCGGCGTGTCGTCAGGCATGCTGGCCCCGTACGCCGCGAGCGCCACGCAGCCTCCCGGGTGCTGAGCGAGGTCGTTGGGGAAGGCGAACCTCGATCCGCCCAGGAGGATGACATGGCCGGTGCTCTGACCCGCGGTGTTCTTTTCGTGCACTCAGCACCCCGCGCGCTGTGCCCCCACGTCGAGTGGGCGGCCGGCAACACGCTCGGGGTGCGCGTCAGCATGGACTGGACCGTGCAGCCGGCGGGGCCGGGCTTCTACCGCGCGGAGCTGTCCTGGCAGGGTCCGCAGGGCACCGGTGCGCGGCTCGCGTCGGCTCTGCGCGGCTGGGCGCACCTCCGGTACGAGGTGACCGAGGAGGCGAGCCACGGCGCCGACGGCGCGCGATGGAGCCACACTCCCGAGCTCGGCATCTTCCACGCCGCGACAGACGTGCACGGCAACATCGTCGTGCCGGAGGACCGCATCCGTGCCGCGCTCGAGCACGCCGGCGACGCTGCCCGGCTCCGTGCCGAGCTGGACCTCGCGCTGGGGCAGGCGTGGGACGACGAGCTCGAGCCGTTCCGGTACGCCGGCGCCGGGGCACCCGTCCGCTGGCTGCACCGCGTCGGCTGACGCAGGCGACCGAGGCCCTCTCCCGACCTGAGAACGACGACGGGCGCCGGACGACCTGGGTCGTCGGGCGCCCGTCGTGCGTCGCTGTCAGGCGGTGCCGCGGTCAGGCGGAGGTGACCACCAGGGCCACGTTGTGCCCGCCGAAGCCGAACGAGTTGTTCACGGCGGCGATCTGACCGTCCGGCAGCGGCCGCGGCTCGGACCGGACCAGGTCCAGCACCAGCTCGGGGTCGGGCTTGTCGACGTTGATCGTCGGCGGCGCCTGGCGGTCGTGCAGCGCCAGGACCGTGAAGATCGTCTCCAGCGCTCCCGCGCCGCCCAGCAGGTGCCCCGTCATCGACTTGGTGGCGGACAGGGCCACGTGGTCCGCCTCGTCGCCGAGGAGCCCCCGGATGGACCGCGCCTCGATCAGGTCGCCGACGACGGTCGAGGTGGCGTGCGCGTTGACGTGCACCACGTCGCGGGCAGCGACACCGGAGTCCTTCAGCGCGGCGCTCATCGCGCGGATCTGGCCGTCACCGCTCGGCTCGGGCGACGTGATGTGGTAGCCGTCCGAGGACAGCCCGACACCGGCGATCCGGGCGTAGACCCGGGCACCGCGGGCGGCGGCGTGCTCGGCGCTCTCCAGCACCACGATGCCGGCCCCCTCGCCGAGCACGAACCCGTCGCGGTCGACGTCGTACGGCCGGGACGCCGCCTGCGGGTCGTCGTTGCGGAGCGACAGCGTGCGGGACGCCGCGAAGGCCGCGACGGGCATGGGGTGGATCGAGGCCTCGGTACCGCCGGCGACCACGACGTCGGCCCGGCCGCTGCGGATCATCTCCACGGCGTAGCCGATCGCCTCCGCGCCGCTCGCGCACGCCGAGACCAGGGCGTGCGCACCGGCGCGCGCCCCGAGCTCGAGCGACACGAATGCCGTCGGCGAGTTCGGCATGAGCATGGGCACCGTCATCGGCAGGACGCGACGGGCGCCCTTCTCGCGCAGCGTGTCCCAGGCGTCGAGCGTGGTCCAGATGCCGCCGATGCCCGACGACACCACGACGCCGAGCCGCTCGCGGTCGACCTCGGGCGAGCCGGCGTCCGCCCACGCCTCGCGGGTCGCGATCATCGCGTACTGGGCGGAGGGGTCCAGCTTCTTCAGCTCCGGTACCGGGAGGACGTCCCGGGGCGAGACCTTGATGGTGGCCGCGAAGGTGACGGGGAGCCCGTACCGCTCCACCCAGTCGTTGTCGAAGGGTCGTGCCCCCGACTCACCGGCGAGCGCGGCGTTCCACGTGCTGGTGAGGTCACCGCCGAGGGGCGTGGTGGCCCCCATCCCGGTGACGACGACGTCGGGTACGGGTGTCATCGGATGCTCCTGGTCGTGAGGGGGACGGGGGTGTCACCGGCCGGCGCGGGCCCCGAGGGCCTCGGCACCGGCCGGTGACAGCGGCCGGAGCCGATCAGGCCTGTGCGCCGGCGATGAACGACACGGCGTCGCCGACGGTGGCGAGGTTCTTGACCTCGTCGTCGGGGATGGTGACCGAGAACTTCTCCTCGGCCAGCGTGACGATCGTCATCATCGAGAGCGAGTCGATGTCGAGGTCGTCGGTGAAGGACTTCTCGGGCAGGACGGAGTCGGTCGGCAGGCCGGTCTCCTCGCTGACGATCTCGGCCAGGCCGGCCAGGATCTCCTGCTCGGTGTACGCCATGGGGGTTCTCCTCGTGTCGGTGGTGCGGGTCGGACGAAACCTACAGCGGGTCGCGACGGCGTCAGGGCAGCACGACGACCTGGGCGGCGTACACGAGCCCCGCGCCGAAGCCGATCTGCAGGCACAGGTCGCCGGACTTCGCCTTGCCCTCGCGGCGCAGACGCTCCGTCGCCAGGGGGATCGAGGCGGCCGACGTGTTGCCGGTGTCGGCGATGTCACGTCCGACCACGACGGTCTCGGGCAGCTTCAGCTGCTTGATCAGCAGGTCGATGATCCGCATGTTCGCCTGGTGCGGCACGAAGACGTCGATCTGGTCGGCCGTCACGCCGGCGGCGTCCAGCGCCTTCTGCGCGATCGGGGCCATCTGCCAGACGGCCCACTTGAACACCGACTGACCCTCCTGCCGCAGCGTCGGCCAGCCGAGCGAGGAGTCCTCGCGCCACTGCAGCCACGAGTGCGTCTGCCGGATCAGCTGGGACTGCCCGCCGTCGGACCCCCACACCGTCGGGCCGATTCCCGGGAAGTCGGACGGACCGACGACGACGGCGCCGGCGCCGTCGCCCAGCAGGAACGAGATCGACCGGTCGGTTGGGTCGACGAACTCGCTCATCTTCTCGGCGCCGATCACCAGCACGTTGCGTGCGGCTCCGGCCCTGACGAGGGCGTCGGCCTGGCCGATGCCGTAGCAGTAGCCCGCGCACGCCGCGGAGATGTCGTACGCCGCCGCGGGCGTCGCGCCGATCCGATCGGCGACGATCGCGGCGCCGGCGGGCGTCTGGTGGAAGTAGGTGACGGTCGACAGGATCACCGCGTCGATGTCCGCGCCGGTCAGCCCCGCGTCGGCGATCGCGGCGCGGGCCGCCTCCTCGGCGAGGTCGAGCACCGAGACGTCGGCACCGGCCCGGCGCCGGGTGACGATGCCGGTGCGCTGCTGGATCCACTCGTCGGACGAGTCGATCGGGCCGACCAGCTCGTCGTTCGGCACGACGCGCTCGCCGCGTGCGCCTCCGAGACCGAGGATCCGGCTGTGCGCGGCACCGCTGGACTGCGTCAGGGTGGGACGGGTCACTGCTGCTCCTTCGCGGTGGGCGCGGCGTGCCGGAGCACGAGGTCCCGCGCGGCGTCCAGGTCGGCCGGCGACTTCAGCGCGACGGTCTCGACCCCGGGCAGCGTACGCCGGGCCAGTCCGGTCAGGACGCCGCCGGGGGCCACCTCGAGCAGCCCGGTCACGCCCTGCTCCGCCATCGTCTGCTGGCACAGGTCCCACCGGACCGGCCGCGCGACCTGCGCGACCACGCGGGCGAGGGCGTCGGCGCCGGACGAGACGAGCTCGCCGTCGGCGTTGCTCAGCAGCGGGGTGGTCGGGTCCGCGGGCACCACCTGGTCGGCTGCCGCCTGCAGGTCGGCCACCGCTGGGGCCATCACGTCGGTGTGGAACGCTCCGGCGACCTGAAGGGCGATGATCCGGGCCTTGGCCGGCGGATCTGCGGCCAGCGCAGCGAGGCGGTCCAGCGGGCCTGCCGCGACCACCTGGCCGCCACCGTTGACGTTGGCGGCCACGAGCCCGTGCCGGGCGATCGCGGCCAGCACCTCCTGCGGGTCCCCGCCGAGCACGGCGCTCATCCCGGTGGTCGGCCCGGCAGCGGCTGCCCGTGCCATCGCGGCGCCCCGGACGGCGACCAGGCGCAGCGCCTCGTCGTCGGACACCACGCCCGAGATCGCCAGTGCGGCGAGCTCTCCGACCGAGTGCCCCCCGACCCCGCCCAGCCGTCCGGCGGTCGCCCCGGTCCAGCCGCTCGTGGGCTCGAAGGCGCCGAGGACCGCTCGCAACGACGCGAGCGCCGAGGCGACCAGCAGGGGCTGGGCGACCGCCGTGTCGCGGATGGTGTCGGCGTCCGACGTGGTGCCGTGGCGGACCAGGTCGACGCCCGTCACCTCTGCGGCACGGTGGAGCGCAGGGGCCACGCCGGGCACCTCGAGCCAGGGGGCGAGCATGCCGGGGGACTGGGCACCCTGGCCGGGGCAGACGACGACGAGCACCCGACCACTGTGCCGGGTGACGTCAACCCGTCCCGGTCACGGCGGGCACCAACCTCATCGGACGCCCTTGTGAGAGTCCTACAAGGCCGTCAGCTCGAGGGCACCACGCCGTCGAGGCGTCCGAGCGCGACCGACGTCTGGAGCACGTACGAGTCGCGAGCGTCGAGCGGGTCCCAGCCCGTGATCTCCGCGACCCGGCGCAGGCGGTACCGGACCGTGTTCGGGTGCACGTAGAGCGACCGCGCGGCCGCCTCGAGCGAACGTCCGGTGCCGAGGTAGGCGGTCAAGGTGTCGAGCAGGGCGCCCTGCCCGGCGGCGAGCGGCGCGTAGGCGCGGGCGACCAGCTGGCGACGGGCGGTGGCGTCCCCGACCAGGACACGTTCGGGCAGCAGCTCGTCCGCCTGGACCGGTCGTGGGGCGTTCGCCCAGGCCGCGGCCGCCTGGAGGCCGGCCAGCGCCGCCCGCGCCGAGCGGGCGCAGTCGGCCAGGTCCTGGGCCGGCGGCCCCACCACGACGGGCCCGGGACCGAACCGGGGCAGCAGGCTGGTCACCACGGCACCGAGGTCGCCGTCGCCGGAGAGGAACACGACGAGACGGTCACCCTGGATGCCGACCAGGACGTCGGCCTCGCGACGCGTCGCGCGACGCAGGTCGGTGGCGCGGACCTCCTCCAGCGAGGACGTCGTCGTGCCGACCACCACGAGCATCGCGCCGTGGCCGCGCCAGCCGAGCGCGGCGACCCTGGACCGGAGCGAGTCGTCGACGTCGCCGCGGACCAGGGAGTCGACGACGAGCGCCTCGAGGCGGGCGTCCCACGCGCCGCGCACCTCCGCCGCACGGGCGTACACGTCCGCCGCCGAGAAGGCGACCTCCCGGGAGTAGCGCAGCACCGCCTCACGCAGCTCCCTCTCCTCGCCCGGTGCGGCGAGACGGTCGCTGTGCGCCTCGACGACGTCCACGCCGATGCGCACCAGCTGCAGCGTGTGCTGCAACGAGATCGACCGGGTGAGCTCGGGCGGCGCGCCGGAGAAGATCTCCCCGGCTCCGGCGGGTGCGCGGGTCGGGTCCGAGAACCACTGGACGAAGGCCGTGATGCCCGCCTGGGCGACCAGTCCCACCCACGACCGGTCCTCGGCGGGCAGTGCCCGGTACCACTCCAGGTCGGCGTCGAGGCGGCGCATCGTCGCCGCGGCGAGATCGCCTGCGGCCTCCCGCACGCGGCGCTGCGTCTCCGGGCTGGTGGAGGGGGACGGGGCCACCCGTGGTCCGCGCGGCGGGCGGTGCGTGCCGTCGGGGCCCCGTCCCGCTGTCGTCGACGTACGACCGTCAGCGGGTCCACCACGGGGGCTCGCAGGGTTCATGCCCGGAGCATACGGGCGCACTTGTGGGGAGTCGACAAAGCGCCCCGAACGTGTCGTCGGGCCGCGGCGGCGACCGGTGGCACCGGACGGCCCCTTGCGGTCTCCGCGTAGCCGGGTGCGGCGAGACGCCCTCGGCTATGGTCGCTGCATGGCACTCCTGCCTCGTCTCCGTCAGCTGATCCGACGCCCGTCGTCGGCATCACGCGTCGGAGCGCGTCGTCCGACGTCGAGCCAGCGTCGCGGCGACACCCTCCACGAGGACGCGCTGCGGTCCATGCTGGCGGACGACCCGAACAACGAGCGGGCCTTCCAGGCGCTCGCCGAGATCGTCCGGCGCCGGGCGTCGGAGTCGGTCGCGGACCAGGACCCGCTGACCGCACCTGCGGACGAGCAGGAGCGGCGGCACGCCGCCGACCTCGCCGTCTGGGCGCTCGCCGAGGAGTTCGCCGGCAACCCGCGCGGGTGGTACCCGCTCATCGAGCTGGCCCGGCTGTCGGTGCACGACGACCACGACGGGACCATGCGGCGCGTCGTGACGGCCGCCGAGCGCGACCCCTCGGGGCGCGCCCTGGCCCAAGGCCTGGCGCTGCTGCGCGAGGCCGGTCAGCCGGTCGAGGCGCTCGGGCTCGGCGTGGGCCACTGGCGGCCCCGTGAGCACGACCCGGAGGTGGCGCGCGAGCTCGTGCTCGCGTCCATCGAGGCGGGACGGCCGCTGGACGCCAAGCAGCACCTCGACGCGTTGTCGCTCTACCCGGACCAGGCGGCCGTGCAGGCGATGCGGGCGGAGCTGACCCAGGCGGTCGCCGAGGCGGAGCAGGCTCTCCCAGGCACGTGACCCTGGACCCCGGGTGCGCGTGCGGCTGCCCGGGTCGCAGACCGTGGCGCGCTGCGGCTGGAAGCACCGCGGCCCGCCCGGAAGCACCGGACGGGCCGCGACGGACGACGAGGTAGCCGTCAGCTGTCGCCGCCGGTGGAACCGGAGGTGCCGGCCGTGACGTCGTGGAGCCGGTACCGCTCGATGGCCTGGCCCGGCAGGGACGGGTCCACCGCACCCTCGGCGACAAGCTGCTGCAGCACCCGCACCGCGACCGACGGACCGTCGATCTTGAAGTGGCGGCGTGCGGCGGCGCGTGTGTCGGAGAAGCCGAAGCCGTCGGCACCGAGGGTGGCGTACCGGCCGGGGATCCAGGCGCGCACCTGGTCGGGGACCAGGTGGTCGAAGTCCGACGTGGCGACGAACGGACCCTCCGCACCGGCGAGCTTGGCGGTCAGGTACGGCACGCGTGCCGGCTCACCGGGGTGCAGGAAGGCGTGCTCGTCCGCGGCGAGGCCGTCGCGGCGCAGCTCGTTCCAGCTGGTCACGGACCACACCGCGGCGCGTACGCCCCAGTCCTCGGCGAGCAGCTGCTGCGCCTCGAGCGCCCACGGGACGCCCACGCCGGAGGCGAGGATCTGGGCGCGCGGGCCGTCGCCCTCGGCAGGCTGCAGCAGGTAGATGCCGCGCAGGATGCCCTCGACGTCCACGTTCTCCGGCTCCGCGGGCTGCGGCATCGGCTCGTTGTAGACGGTCAGGTAGTAGACGACGTTCGGATCGCGCCCGTCGGTCCCGTCGCCGTACATGCGCTCGATGCCGTCCCGCACGATGTGCCGGATCTCGTACCCGTACGCGGGGTCGTAGTGCACGACGTGCGGCATGGTCGCCGCGATCACCGGCGAGTGGCCGTCGGCGTGCTGGAGCCCCTCGCCGGTCAGCGTGGTGCGGCCGGCGGTGGCGCCGACCAGGAACCCGCGGGCCATCTGGTCGCCGGCGGCCCAGAACTGGTCGCCGGTCCGCTGGAAGCCGAACATCGAGTAGTAGAAGTAGAACGGGATCAGCGGCTCGCCGTGCGTCGCGTAGCTGGTGCCCGTCGCCTGGAACGCCGAGGCGGAACCGGCCTCGTTGATGCCGGTGTGCATGATCTGGCCGGACGGCGACTCCTTGTAGGAGAGCATCAGCTCGCGGTCGACCGCCATGTAGTGCTGGCCGAGCGTGTTGAAGATCTTGGCGCTCGGGAAGATGGCGTCGAGACCGAAGGTGCGGGCCTCGTCCGGGATGATCGGCACCAGCCGCGAGCCGATCGACTTGTCCTTGACCAGGTCCTTGAACAGCTGGACGAGCGCCATCGTGGTGGCCACCGGCTGCGAGCCGGAGCCCTTGGCGAGCCGCTCGTACACCTTCGGCTCCGGCAGCGTCAGCGGCTTGTACGTGGACCTGCGCTCCGGCACGAACCCGCCGAGCTGGCGACGCCGCTCCAGCATGTACTGGATCGCCTCGTCGTCCGGACCCGGGTTGTAGTACGGCGGCAGGTACGGGTTCTCCTCGAGCTGCGCATCCGTGATCGGCAGGTGCAGCGTGTCCCGCAGCGTCTTCAGCTCGTCGACCTTGAGCTTCTTCATCTGGTGCGTCGCGTTGCGGCCGGCGAACCCGGAGCCCAGGCCGTAGCCCTTGATCGTGTGGGCGAGGATCACCGTCGGCTGGCCGGTGTGCTCCCGGGCGGCCTTGTAGGCGGCGTACACCTTGCGGTAGTCGTGGCCGCCGCGCTTGAGGGCCCAGATGTCGTCGTCCGTCATGTTCTCGACGAGCTTCTTGGTCCGCGGGTCGCGACCGAAGAAGTGCTCCCGGATGAACGCGCCGTCCTCCGCCCGGTAGGTCTGGAAGTCGCCGTCCGGGGTGACGTTCATCAGGTTGACCAGCGCGCGGTCCTTGTCGGCGTTGAGCAGGACGTCCCACTCACGGCCCCAGATCACCTTGATGACGTTCCAGCCGGCGCCGCGGAACTGCGCCTCCAGCTCCTGGATGATCTTGCCGTTGCCGCGCACCGGTCCGTCCAGCCGCTGCAGGTTGCAGTTGACGACGAACGTCAGGTTGTCCAGGCCCTGCGACGACGCGAGCTGCAGCATGCCGCGCGACTCCGGCTCGTCCATCTCGCCGTCGCCGAGGAACGCCCACACGTCCTGCTGGCTGGTGTCCTTGATGCCGCGCTCGTGCAGGTACCGGTTGGTCCACGCCTGGTAGATCGCCGACGACGGGCCGAGGCCCATCGACACGGTCGGGAACTCCCACAGGTCGGGCAGCAGACGGGGGTGCGGGTAGGACGGCAGACCGCCTCCCGGGTGGGACAGCTCCTGGCGGAAGCCGTCGAGCTGCTCAGCGGTCAGGCGGCCCTCGAGGAAGGCACGGGCGTACACGCCGGGGGAGGCGTGGCCCTGGAAGTACACCTGGTCACCGCCGCCCGGGTGGTCCTTGCCACGGAAGAAGTGGTTGAGGCCGACCTCGTACAGCGTCGCCACGGAGGCGTACGACGAGATGTGGCCGCCGACCGCGACGCCCGGACGCTGCGCGCGCGTCACCATCACGGCCGCGTTCCAGCGGATCAGCCGCCGGTACTGGCGCTCCATCACCTCGTCGCCGGGGAAGTACGGCTCGTTGTGCACCGCGATCGTGTTCACGTACGGCGTGTTGAGCGAGGCCGGGATCGCCACGTTCCGCTGGCGCGCGTGCCGCAGCATGCTCATCAGCACGTAGCGGGCGCGCGGGCCGCCCTCCGAGTCGATCAGCCCGTCCAGCGACTCGAGCCACTCCCCGGTCTCCTCGGGGTCGATGTCCGGAACCTGGCTGAGAAGTCCGCCGATGAGGGGACCCGTCTCGTCGATCGACGCCACCTTCGCTCCTTGCGCTCTCGTGCGCGCTGGGACGTTGGTCGCCCCGGCGCGCATCCGGTCCCTCCGCGGGTGGCGGCTGTGGCCGCGGCGCATCGGGCAGTGTTCGACATTCTCCGCCGTCCGTGGGCCGAAAGTCACACGAGGACCCGTGCAGCAGCGTGACGTCGGCGACACCGGACGGCGCGCGGCGCCTGAGACCTCTTGCCGGGGCCAACCCGAGGTGCGTGGGCTAGCGTGTGCGGTCATCAGCAGGTCGGCCCGAAGGGAGCAGTCAGGTCGTGTCATCCACCGCGGACGACGCAGCCGCGCAGGCGGCGCATCTGGGTTTCATCTCCGGGCAGGTGATCCAGGAGTTCGGCTACGACGACGACGTCGACGAGGACCTGCGCCGGGGGCTCGAGGCCCTGACGGGTTCGGAGCTGGTCGACGAGGACTACGACGACGTCACCGACGGCGCCCTGATCTGGTTCCGGGAGGACGACGGGGACCTGACCGACGCCCTGGTGGACGCCATGACGGTGCTGGACGGCGCGGGACCGATCTGGGTGCTGACGCCCAAGGCCGGCCGTGCGGGTCACGTGTCGCACAGCGACATCGAGGAGGCCGCCACGACGTCGGGCCTGCACGCGATGTCGACCTTCTCGATCGCCCCGGACTGGTCCGCCACCCGGCTCGCGACCCGCGGCCGTGGTCGCTGACCGTTCCGCAGGGACGCGGAGCGGCGACGACGGAGCGACGAGGGTGGGCCCGGCCGGTCTCGAACCGACGACCTCCGCGGTGTAAGCGCGGCGCTCTGACCAACTGAGCTACAGGCCCCGAGGACGCCACAGCCTAGCGGTGCCCCGACCGGGCGATAGGTTGGCGGCGATGAGCGCCTCGAGCCCGCCGCCCCCAGGTACGCCGACCCTGGCGCACGTCGTCCGCGCGCTGGACCGGCGGTACCCACCGGCGACGGCACAGCCGTGGGACTCGGTGGGCCTGGTCGTCGGGGACCCGGAACAGGCCGTGCGGCGCGTGCTGTTCGCCGTCGACCCCGTCGCCGCCGTCGTGGACGAGGCGCTGGAGTGGGGCGCCGATCTGGTCGTCACCCACCACCCCCTCTTCCTGCGGCCCGTGCACTCCGTCGCCGCGACGACGTTCAAGGGGTCGGTCGTGCACCGGCTGCTGCGCGGCGGCACGGCGCTGTACAACGCCCACACGAACGCCGATGCGGCCGCCGACGGCGTCGCCGACGCCCTGGCGGCCGCGGTCGGCCTCGTGGACACCCGGCCCCTGGTTGCGGACCCGGGACCCGCGCTCGACAAGCACGTGGTGTTCGTGCCGGTAGGAGATGCGGAGCGGGTGGTCGACGCGATGGCGGCCGCGGGCGCGGGGGCGCTGGGCGAGTACAGCCGGTGCGCGTGGTCGAGCACCGGCGAGGGCACGTTCGTGCCGTCCGACGCGGCGCGGCCCGCTGTCGGGGCACCCGGGGAGCGGGCGCGCGTCGTGGAGGCGCGGGTCGAGATGGTCGCGACCCGGGACCGGCGTGCGGCGGTGGTCGCCGCGATGCGCTCGGCGCACCCGTACGAGGAGCCGGCGTTCGACGTGCTGGAGCTGGCCGCGCTGCCGGGTGGCACAGGTCTCGGTCGCGTCGGGCGACTGCCCACCCCGACGACCCTCGACGCCTTCGCACGAGCGGTCGCGTCGGCCCTGCCCGCCACACCCCAGGGTGTGCGGTACGCCGGTGCGCCCGACCTTCGCGTCGAGCGTGTCGCCGTGCTCGGCGGCTCGGGCGACAGCGAGCTCGATGCCGTCCGCGCGGCCGGGGTCGACGTGTACGTGACGTCCGATCTGCGCCACCACCCCGCCTCGGAGCAGCGTGAGCGCGCGCTCTTCGAGTCGCCGACCGGCGTCCCCGCGCTGGTCGACACCGCGCACTTCGCGTCGGAGTGGCCGTGGTTGACCCGCGCCGCGGCGGCGCTCGAGCAGGACCTCGGCGCGGCGGGCGCTACCGTGAGCACCCGCGTCAGCAGTCTGCGCACCGATCCGTGGACCGCCCGTGTGGACGGTCCGGCGCCGCTGGGCGGCGCACCCGAAGGAGACTCGTGACCACAGCCCCCGCCGCCGACCAGCACCGCCTCCTCGAGGTGCAGGAGCTCGACACACGCCTGGACCAGAACGCGCACCGCCGCCGGACCCTGCCGGTGCTCGAGCGGATCCGCGAGCTGGAGGCACAGCTCGCGGACCTGGACACGGCGCTGGTCACGTCGCGCACGGCGGCCGGCGACCTGCGCCGGGAGCTGTCGAAGGCGGAGACCGACGTCGAGCAGGTGCGCAGCCGGGCGGTGCGGGACCAGGCGCGCCTCCAGGCGGGCGCCGGCGCCAAGGACGCTCAGGCCCTGACCAGCGAGATCGAGAGCCTGGCCCGGCGGCAGGCCGACCTGGAAGAGGTCGAGCTGGCGGTGATGGAGCGCCTGGAGGCGCACACGGCCGCGCTGGCGGAGCTCGAGAAGGCGCACGAGGCGCTGGTCGAGCAGCAGTCGGCGTCCGCGACCGAGCGGGAGCAGGCGGAGCGCGAGCTCGACGACGAGGCAGCCCGGCTCCGGGAGGAGCGGCAGCGCGCGTCGGCCGGTCTGGATGCCGGTCTGCTCGCGGTGTACGAGCGGCTCCGTGCGCAGCTCGGTGGTCGAGGCGCGGCGGCGCTGCGCGGCCGGCAGTGCGACGGGTGCCGGATGGAGCTCAACCCGCTCGACCTCGAGCGGATCCGGTCGGCGCCGGAGGACCAGGTGGTCCGGTGCGAGGAGTGCGGGCGGATCCTCGTCCGCTGACGGGTGCCGGTGCCCGGCCGGGGCACCGGGTGGCGTCGCCGCCCGACCACCGTCAGAGTTCGTCCGTGAGCTCCGTGCGCCCCTCGTCAGGGGACCCGTCGTCGTCCCCGGCAGCCGACGGCTCCTCGGCTCGGCGTGGTCCTCGCCCGTCCGGGGCGGGCGTGCGGTTCGACGAGGAGGAGCCGGTCACCGTCGTGCTGGTGCGGCACGGGCAGACGGCGATGACCGTCTCACGCGGCTACTCCGGTTCGAGCGAGCCGGGACCGCCGCTGGACGAGACAGGGCGGCGCCAGGCTGCCGACGTGGCCGCGCTCGTCGACCGGGTCGGGCGCGACCTGTGGGGTGACATCGCCTACCCGAGCCGGGTGGTCGCGTCGCCGATGGTGCGCACGCAGCAGACCGCCGCCGTCGTGGCGGGACGGCTGGGGCTGCACGTCGAGACCGACGCCACGTTCCGGGAGGCAGACTTCGGAGCGTGGCAGGGGCTGACCGCCGAACAGGTCGAGGAGCGCTGGCCCGGGCAGCTCGAGCCATGGCACACGCTCGGCACCGTCCGGCCACCCGGCGGCGAGTCGATCGCGGACGTGGGTGGGCGGGTGCGCGCCGGGCTGGACCGGCTCCAGGCGGCCGGCGAGGGCCGCACCGTCGTCGTCGTCAGCCACGCGGTGGCGATCCGGGCGATGCTGGGCGTGACGATGGGGGCCGCACCGGGGTCGTGGTCGCAGCTGCGGGTGGCGCCGGCGTCCGTCAGCATCATCCGGCTGTTCAGCGACAAGCGCGACGAGATCGCGGTGGCCGGGGTGCCGAGCGAGGGCTGGGCGCGCTGAGCCGCGACGGCCGGTGGACGCGCCCCCTGTCGCGCCACCGGCCGCCGTTCCTGGCTACTCCTGCGCGACGGCGTCCAGCACGGGGAGCCGAGCCGCGCGCACCGCGGGCCAGACCGCGGCGACCACACCCACCAGCACGGCCAGCACGAGCATCCCGGCCAGGCTCGACCCCGGCACCGAGAGCTGCGACAGCCCCTGGTCGGCGTAGAGCCGGGGCAGCGAGGCGGCCAGGCCGATGCCGACCGCGAGACCGATCACCGTGCCGCACACGGCCGTCAGGACCGACTCCACGGTGATCACCCCCGACAGCTGGAGCCGTCCCAGACCGACCGCCCGCAGCAGTCCGATCTCCCGCGTCCGCTCGATCACCGAGAGCGCCAGGGTGTTGACGATCCCGAGGACGGCGATCGCCACCGACAGGCCGAGCAGCGCGTACAGGATGGCCAGCATCTGGTTGACCTGCGCGGCGAGCCCGTCGACGAACTGCTTCGAGTCCATGACGGACACGACGTAGTAGGGGCGTGAGAGGTCGGTCAGCTGCGTTCGCAAGGCGTTCAGGTCCGCGCCGGCGGCGGCCTTGACCAGGACGGTCGTGTCCGGCTGCTGCGCGGCGGGCACCAGGGTGTCGACCACCGAGGGGGAGGCCCAGAGCGCCTGCCCGACGGCGCCCGACCGTGCGATCGCCCCGATCCGCAGGGACTTCTCGCCCAGCGGGCCGGTGACGGACACGGTGTCGCCGATCTTCCAGCCCTTGTCCTTGGCGAGCAGCTTGTCGGCGACGAGCTCGCCGCCGGTGAGGGCCTGCGTCACCGAACCCTCGGTCGACGACGGCCGCAGCAGCGACCCGACCATGGTCGGCGCGACGGCGACGAGAGCCTGCCCGTCCGCGCCCGTCGGTGCGCGACCCACCGCCGCCAGCACGTGCGTCCACGGGAAGCCCTCCGCCTGCTGCACGGACGGCAGCGCCTGCACCTTCTGGAGCAGTGCGGGCGCGACCGTGTCGCTCATGCCGGTGCGCAGCACGTAGTCCGCGCTGACCTCCGAGCTGACCAGCGATCCGACCGACGCCTGGGTGCTCGCCGCGATGACGGCGGCCGCACCGACCAGCGCCATGCCGATGGTCAACGCTCCGGCGGTGTTGGCGGCGCGGCGCGGGTTCCGCACCACGTTCCCGCGGGCGAGCCGGCCGACCGGACGCAGCCACGCCACCGCGGGCGCGGCGAGCAGCCGCACGACGGCCGGCACGACGACCGGACCGACCACGAGCGTCCCGATCAGGACGAACCCCGCCCCGACGCCCAGCAGGGTGCCGGCGGAACCGAGGTGCGGGCGGACGGCCGCCAGCACCACGGCGGCCGCACCGGCGACGACGAGCACCAGGCCCGCCCAGGCGCGCAGCCGCAGCGACCGCTCGTTCACGGTCACCTCGTCGCGCATCGCCTCGACGGGCGGCACGACGGCGGCACGCCGGGCGGGCAGCGAGGCCGCGGCGACGGAGACGCCCGTGCCGACCACCAGCCCGATGAGCACGGTCGACGTGGACAGCGGCACGCGGGTGGACAGCGTCATGTCCATCCGCTGCAGCACCACGCCGATCAGCTCGACGAGGCCGAGGCCGCCAAGGACGCCGATGGCCGAGCCGATCACCCCGACGAGGGCGGACTGCGTGAGGATCGACCCGAACACCTGCCGCGGCGACGCGCCGACGGCCCGGAGCAGGGCGAACTCCCGCATCCGCTGCCGCACGGACATGGTGAACGTGTTCGCGATGATGAAGGCGCCGACGAACAGCGCGAGCAGCGCGAAGACGAGCAGGAAGGTGGACACGAAGCCGAGCTGCTTGGAGATCTGCGAGCTGGTCTCGGTGCGCATCGCCGCACCGGTCAGCGCCTGGGCGTGCGCCGCGCTCGCGACGGGGGCCAGGCGGTCCACCAGCTGCTGCTCGGTCAGTCCGGCCGACCTGTCGGCGTACACCTGGAACGAGGACGTCGTCCCGGCCGGCGCGAAGGCGGCCTGCTCCACGGTGGGGTCGAGGAGCACGATCGTCGCCCCGGCCATCGGCGCACCGAAGTCGACCGCACCGACCACGGTGACGTCGTGGACGTCCCCGAGGAGCACGACCTTGGTGCGGTCACCGACGTGCAGGCCGGAGGAGTCCAGGGTGTGCCGCTCGACGGCGATCTCGTCGCGTCCGACGGGTGCCCGGCCCGTCAGCCCGGCGACCGAGGGGTCCCGGCGGTCGTAGGCCAGTGCGAAGCTCGGCGCCTGCGTGCTCCGGACGGCGGTGCCGTTCGCGCCGACCAGCGTGATCGGCCCGGACAGCGACGGGATCACCGCCTGCACGCCGGGGACCCGCTCCAGCGTGCCGGCCAGGGAGAGCGGGAGACCGGGGGCGGCCGACCGCTCGCCGGACACGACGTTCGAGCCGTCGTCGGGCACCCGGACGTAGGCGTCGGCGGTGGTGGAGGCGCCGACGATCTCGTCGAACGTGGACGAGAGCATCTCGCGCAGCGAGAAGGTGCCGGTGACGAACGCGACGCCGAGGGCCACCGCGACGATCGACATGGCGAACTGGCCGAGGTGCGCGCGCACGGCGCGCCAGGCGATGCGCCTCATGACCGCGGCCGCGCGGCGAGGCCCTCGAGGCCGGCCAGCGTGTCGAGCACGCCGGCGGCGGTCGGGTCGGTCAGCTCGGCGACGAAGAGCCCGTCCGCGAGGAACAGCACGCGGTGCGCGTACGAGGCCGCGCGCGGGTCGTGCGTCACCATGACGACCGACTGGCCGAGCGTGTCGACGCTGCGCCGCAGGAAGCCGAGCACCTCGGCGGACGCGTGCGAGTCGAGGTTGCCGGTCGGCTCGTCGGCGAAGACGACCGCCGGCCGGGACACGAGGGCGCGCGCGCACGCGACGCGCTGCTGCTGGCCGCCGGACAGCTCGGCCGGCTTGTGCGTCAGCCGGTCCCGCAGGCCGACGGCGTCCACGACCTCGTCGAAGAGCTCCCGGTCGACGGGCCGTCGCGCGATGTCCAGCGGCAGCGTGATGTTCTCGGCCGCCGTCAGGGTCGGCACCAGGTTGAACGCCTGGAAGATGAAGCCGACCCGGTCCCGCCGCAGCTTGGTCAGCCGGCGCTCCGACATCGCCGACACCTCTTGCCCGTCCACGACCACCGTGCCGGAGGTCGGCCGGTCGAGACCCGCGAGGCAGTGCATCAGCGTCGACTTGCCCGATCCCGAGGGCCCCATGATCGCGGTGAGCTCGCCGCGGCCCAGCTCGACGTCGATGCCGCGCAGGGCGTGCACCTCGGTGGACCCGGATCCGTAGACCTTGGTCAGTGCGCGGGCGGAGGCGATGGCGTCGGCGGCCGGTGCGGCCGCGGGCGCAGGGGAGAGCTCGGAGCTCGTCATGGGGGTCACGGGACCATCTTTCCGGCGGCGCCGCCCACGATGGATCCGGGAAGTCCCTGGACGAACCCTGAGATCGTCGTCGGCTACCCTGGTCAGCGCGGATGAGTCAGTCAGGCGGCCGCGTCGGGACTCCGCAGGGAGGCCCGCCGAGGAACGTCCGGGCTCCGTAGGGCAGGGTGGTGGGTAACACCCACCCGGGGTGACCCGCGGGACAGTGCCACAGAGAACAGACCGCCGGCCCCTCCGGGGACCGGCAAGGGTGAAACGGCGGTGCAAGAGACCACCAGCGCACCGGGCGACCGGTGCGGCTCGGCAAACCCCACCCGGAGCAAGGCCAGACAGGGAGCGTTCGAGGGCTGCCCGCCCGAGCTCCCGGGTAGGCCGCTGGAGGCGTGCGGCAACGTACGTCGTAGATGGATGGCCGCCACCCGGTCGCGGGAGACCGTGACCGGGCACAGAACCCGGCGTATCGACTGACTCATCCGCAGCACCGCCGGTCCCGACCGGGGCGCGCGCCGCCGCGCGGTGGACGCTGTCGTTCGCCGGGCATTCGGCGCGCGAGGATATGCGGGTGCACGAGCTTGCCGGCTGCCGGGTCGCGACGCCGAGCGGCGACGTCGGCGGCTACGTCACCGAGTACGCCGACGGCGTGCTGCGGATGCGCGCCGACGGTGCCCTGCCCGGCCTGCACCCCGGCGACACCATCGGGGTGACGGTGCTCGACCCCGTCCGCGGCGTGTGCTCGTACGCCGGCCTGGTGGCGGCCGTCGAGGCACGTGATGACGGTGCCGCGGTCGACGTCGTCGTCGTGGAGGACCTCGCCCGTCACCAGCGCCGGGCGGCGGCCCGCGCGGCCTACCGCTGCAGCTGCGTCGCGACGCTCGAGGGCGGTGCGAGCCCGGCGAGCCTGAGGGTCACCGTGCTCGACGTCTCGGCCACGGGCGCGCGGTTCATGGCGCCCGAGGAGCTCCGCGAGGGTGCGACGCTCCGGCTGGGGCTGCCCGTCGGCGAGGAGCTCGTCGACCTCCGGCTCCGCGTGGTACGGCATGAGCCGTCCAGCACCGGGACCCGCTACGGCGCGACGCTCGTCGACCCCTCGGAGCGGACCCGGGACGTGCTCTACCGGCTCGTGCTGCGGCTGCAGCGGGAGCAGGCCCGGCACGCGGCCGAGCACCGGTAGGTCCCGGGCCCGGCGCCGCGGGGTCCGCTCAGTGCGCCCGGGCAGCCAGCCGGGCCGCGCCGACGATGCCCGCCGCGTTGCGCAGGGCAGCCGGGACGATGGGCGCCCGCAGCGTCAGGCGGGGGAGGAACTCCTGGTACTTCTTGCTCACCCCGCCGCCGACCACGAACAGCTCGGGCCAGAAGAGCTTCTCGACCACCGAGAAGTACCTCTGCAGGCGTTCGGACCACTGCTCCCAGCTGAGGTCCTCGCGGTCCCGAGCAGCGTCGGACGCGCGGGTCTCGGCGTCGAACCCGTCGATCTCCAGGTGGCCGAGCTCCGTGTTGGGCACCAGCACGCCGTCGTTGATCAGCGCGGTGCCGATCCCCGTGCCGAGCGTGACGACGATCACGAGGCCCGGCACCCCGCGGGCGGCCCCGTACTCGACCTCCGCGAAGCCGGCGGCGTCCGCGTCGTTGACGGCCAGCACGCGCCGGCCGGTGGCCGCCCGCAGCGTCTTCTCGATGTCGGTGCCGATCCACGACGGGTCGACGTTCGCCGCGGACTGCGCGACGCCGTGCAGCACCACCGCCGGGAAGGTGACGCCGATCGGCACCGTCCGGCGCAGCTTGAACGAGTCCACCACCTCGGCCACCGTGCGCGCGACGGCGTCCGGCGTGGCGGGCTGCGGTGTCGGGATCCGCACCCGGTCCGCGGCGAACTCGCCCGTGCGCAGGTCGACCGGGGCGCCCTTGATGCCGGACCCGCCGATGTCGATGCCGAACGCGGTGTGGATCTTGCTCTTGCCGAGGATCGAGTTGTCGCTCATGGCAGCGTCAGGATCTCCGCTCCGGTGTCGGTGACCAGCAGGGTGTGCTCGAACTGCGCGCTGCGCCGGCCGTCGGCCGTGACGACCGTCCAGTCGTCGTCCCACATCAGCCAGTCCGGGGTGCCGAGGTTGAGCATCGGCTCGATGGTGAACACCATGCCGGGCTCGATCACGGTGTCGTACGCCGGTGCGGCGTCGTAGTGCGGCACCACCAGGCCTGTGTGGAAGGCCGGCCCGACTCCGTGGCCGGTGTAGTCGCGGACCACGCCGTACCCGAACCGAGCCGCGTACCGCTCGATCACCCGGCCGATCACGTTGAGCTCGCGCCCCGGTGCGACGGCCTTGATGCCACGCGCGAGCGCCTCGTGCGTCCGCTCGACGAGCAGCCGTGACTCCTCGTCCACGTCACCGGCCAGGAACGTCGCGTTGGTGTCGCCGTGCACGCCGCCGATGTAGGCCGTGATGTCGATGTTGACGATGTCGCCGTCCTCGACGACCGTCGAGTCCGGGATGCCGTGGCAGATCACCTCGTTGAGGGACGTGCACAGCGACTTGGGGAAGCCGCGGTAGCCGAGGGTCGACGGGTAGGCGCCGTGGTCGAGGAGGAACTCGTGACCGACGGCGTCGAGCTCGTCCGTCGTCACCCCGGGCGCCACGTGGCGCCCGACCTCCGCCAGCGCCTGCGCCGCGATGCGCGAGGCGATGCGGACGCGCTCGACCGTCTCCGGCTCCAGCACGTTGCTGCCCGTCCAGGGTCGAGGTGCCGGCCGACCGACGTACTCCGGTCGCTCGATGGATCCGGGGACGGTCCGGCGCGGGCCCAGCCGCCCCGGGGTCAGGGGGGCTCGTGACGCGTGCACCGGCGGCATACCTGGCAGTCTACGAAAGACGACCCCACCGCCGATCCCTCGGAGGGAGCCCGCCATGGCCACCGAGTTCTACTTCAACACCCAGACGCACGAGGTGGAGGAGGGACGGCACAGCGACTGGAGCGTGCTGATGGGCCCCTACCCGACGCGCGAGGCAGCGGCCCGGGCCCTGCAGACCGCGCACGAGCGCACCGAGGCGTGGGACCGCCAGGACGAGGCCGATCGCGGCTGACCGGCACGGCCGACGGGCCGGCGCTCAGGCGCCGAACTCGTGCTCCGCGTCCGGGAAGGCGCCGGCCCGGACGTCGTCGGCGAACGCGCGTGCTGCAGCACCGAGGGCGGAGCCGAGCTCGCCGTAGCGCTTGGCGAACCGCGGCGTCCAGTCGGTCATGCCGGCCATGTCCACCCAGACGAGCACCTGGCCGTCGCAGCCTGCGCCCGCGCCGATCCCGATGGTCGGCACGCGCAGCATCGACGTGACCGACGCAGCGACCGGCGACGGCACCATCTCGAGCACCACGGCGACGGCGCCGGCGTCCACCACGGCGACCGCGTCCTCGCGCAGCCGGTCGGCCCCGTCGTCGCCGCGCCCCTGCACCCGCGGACCGCCGAGCAGGTTCTCGGACTGCGGGGTGTACCCCAGGTGCGCCACCACCGGGATGCCGGCGTCCGTCAGCGCCCGGATCTGGGCTGCCACCCGCCGGCCGCCCTCGAGCTTGACCGCTGCGGCACCGGTCTCCTTGAGGACGCGGACGCCCGTGGCCAGGGCCTGCTCCGGTCCGGCCTCGTAGGTGCCGAACGGCAGGTCGACGACGACGAAGGCCCGGTGGGCGGCACCCGCGACGGCACGTCCGGCGACGACCATCTCGTCGAGCGTGACGGGCAGCGTGCTGGTGTACCCGTGCATGGTGTTGCCGATCGAGTCGCCGACCAGCAGCAGGTCCACGCCCGCCTCGTCGAAGATGCGCGCCGTGACGGCGTCGTAGGCGGTGAGCATCACCAACCGCTCGCCGCGGTCCTTGGCGGCCTGGAGGTGCTGGACCCGCACGCGCTGCGGGGCGTTCACAGCTCGCGCCAACGCGTGGTGACGGGCAGCCGCCGGTCCCGGCCGAACGCCAGCGCGGTCACCTTCGGACCGAGCGGGTACTGCCGGCGCTTCCACTCGGCTCTGTCGGTCAGCTGAAGCACCTTGTCCACCACCTCCGGTGCGAAACCACGAGCGAGCAGCTCGGCCCGTCCCTCGGCGTTCTCGACGTACGCGTCGAGCACCGTGTCCAGCAGGTCGTACGGCGGCAGCGAGTCCTGGTCGACCTGTCCCGGCCGCAGCTCCGCCGACGGCGGCTTCGTGATCGACGACTCGGGGATCGGCGGCACCTCGTCGGGCCGGAACACGCCGTCGAGCGCGGCGTGGTTGCGCCAGCGGGCGAGGGCCCACACGCGTGACTTGTCCACGTCCTTCAGCGGCGCGAACCCGCCGACCGCGTCGCCGTAGATCGTCGAGTAGCCGACGGCCAGCTCGGTCTTGTTGCCCGTGGCGAGCACCAGGTGGCCCTCGGCGTTGGAGAGGGCCATCAGCGTGACGCCGCGGACCCTGGCCTGCAGGTTCTCCTCGGCGAGCCCCTCGAGGTGCAGCTGCCCCTGGAACGCGTCCACCATCGGCGCGATCGGCTGCACGCGGTAGTCCGCACCGATCCGTTGTGCGAGGTCGGCGGCGTCGTCCTTGGAGTGCCCGCTGGAGTAGACGGACGGCATCGAGACACCGACGACGTGCTCCCCGCCGATCGCGTCGGCCGCGATGGCGGCGCACAGCGCCGAGTCGATGCCACCGGACATCCCGAGCACCACGGAGCGGAAGCCGTTCTTGCGGACGTAGTCCGCCAGCCCTAGGACGAGCGCCCGGTACACCTCCTCGTCCGCGGTCAGGGGTGCCGCGCGCGGGCCCGGCACCTCGGGCTCGTCGTCCTCCGCCAGGTCCCAGACGAGCAGGTGCTCCACGAACTGCGGTGCATAGGCCAGCACCTGGCCGTCGCGCCCGACCACGAACGAGCCGCCGTCGAACACCAGGTCGTCCTGGCCGGCGACGAGGTTGACGTAGGCGACCGGCGCCCCGACCTCGTGCGCGCGACGCGCAGCCAGCGCCGTGCGGACGTGCCCCTTGCCCTCCTCGTACGGCGAGGCGTTCAGCACGAGGAGCAGCGAGAGGTCCTCGTCTGCGAGGGCCGTCACAGGTCCGCCGTCCTGCCAGATGTCCTCGCAGATCACCACGGCGACACGTCGGTCCAGGACGTCCAGCACGCACACCTCGTGCCCCGGGGTGAAGATCCGGCTCTCGTCGAACACGCCGTACTCGGGCAGGTGGTGCTTGTCGTACCGGGCCAGCACCTCCCCGCCCTGCAGCACCACCGCCCGGTTGGTGGCCCGGACCGCGGCCCGAGCCGCCGCGTCCGCCTGGGCGTCGTTGCGTGGGCCGAGCCGCCGTTCGCCGATGGTGCCGACCACCACGGTCAGCTCGCCCAGCCCCTCCTCGACGAGCCGGGAGGCCAGTCGTTCGAGCCCCGCCTGGGCCCCGCGCCGGAAGGACGCCCGCAGCGCGAGGTCCTCGATCGGGTAGCCGGTGAGGGTCATCTCGGGGAAGACGACCACGTGGGCACCGGCCGCGGCAGCGCGACGGGACCAGGCGAGCACCGTCTCGACGTTCCCGTCGACGTCCCCGACGCACGTGTCGATCTGGGCCAGGGCGATGCGAGGTCGGGCCATGGCTGGGAGCCTATCGAGGGGTCCGGACGGCGACCGCCGCGCCGACGTGCCAGGGGCGGCTGCACGCCTGGTCATAGGGAAGGATGTGACCCATGGACAGGCAGCAGGAATTCGTGCTCCGGACGGTCGAGGAGCGGGACATCCGGTTCGTCCGGCTGTGGTTCACGGACGTGCTCGGCATCCTCAAGTCGGTCGCCGTCGCACCCGCCGAGCTGGAGCAGGCCTTCTCCGAGGGCATCGGCTTCGACGGCTCGGCCATCGAGGGCCTGACCCGGGTGTACGAGGCCGACATGATCGCCCGCCCGGACCCGTCCACGTTCCAGGTGCTGCCGTGGCGCGGTGAACGGCACGGCACCGCCCGGATGTTCTGCGACCTGCTGACCCCGGACGGTGCGCCGTCCCTCGCGGACAGCCGCCAGGTGCTCAAGCGCGCGCTGGACCGTGCCAGCGACAAGGGGTTCACCTTCTACACGCACCCCGAGGTCGAGTTCTACCTGTTCGAGGCGCCGGCCGACCCGACGCAGACCCTCGTGCCCGTCGACCAGGGCGGCTACTTCGACCACGTCCCGCGGGGCACCGCCCACGACTTCCGTCGGGCCGCGATCACGATGCTCGAGTCCATGGGCATCTCGGTGGAGTTCTCCCACCACGAGGCCGGTCCGGGGCAGAACGAGATCGACCTGCGCTACGCCGACGCGCTCACTACTGCGGACAACATCATGACGTTCCGCACGGTGGTCAAGGAGGTGGCCCTCGAGCAGGGGGTGTTCGCGTCCTTCATGCCGAAGCCGCTGTTCGCGGCGCCCGGGTCCGGCATGCACACGCACCTGTCCCTGTTCCAGGGAGACAAGAACGCGTTCCACGAGGCCGGCGCCGACCTCGAGCTCTCCAAGACCGGCCGGTCGTTCATCGCCGGGTTGCTGCGGCACGCCGCGGAGATCACCGCGGTGACCAACCAGTTCGTCAACTCCTACAAGCGGCTGTGGGGCGGTGCCGAGGCGCCGAGCTACATCTGCTGGGGCCACAACAACCGGTCCGCGCTCGTGCGGGTGCCGCTCTACAAGCCGGGCAAGGGCAACTCGAGCCGGGTGGAGTACCGCGCGGTCGACTCGGCAGCGAACCCGTACCTGGCGTTCGCGGTGCTGCTCGCCGCCGGTCTCAAGGGCATCGAGGAGGGCTACGAGCTGCCTGAGGGTGCCGAGGACGACGTCTGGGAGCTGACCGATGCGGAGCGGCGTGCGCTCGGCATCGAGCCGCTGCCGACGTCGCTCGAGGCGGCCATCGAGGTGATGGAGCGGTCCGAGCTGGTGGCCGAGGCGCTGGGGGAGCACGTCTTCGACTACTTCCTGCGCAACAAGCGCGAGGAGTGGCGGGAGTACCGGGCGCAGGTCACCCCGTTCGAGCTGCAGCGGTTCCTGCCTCTGGTCTGACCGATGACCGTCGGCACCACGCACGGCCGCGGCCAGTCGCTCGCCGCCCGGCTGTCCCGGGCAGGCGTTGCCGACGTGCCACGAGGTGAGCGGCTGCTGACGGACCGGGCGCTGCTCGCCGTGTGGCCGCAGGCCGCCGACGACCTGCCCGAGCTGCTGGGCGCGGTCGCGGACCCGGACCAGGCGCTCCTGACCCTCGCGAAGGTGGCCGGTGCGGTCGGCCCGCACCCGGACCTGACGGCGGCCCTGGTCGCCGCCGTCACCGAGGCCGGCCCCGCGCGCGAGCGCCTGCTCTCCCTGGCCGGCGCGTCGGCGGCGCTGGGCGACGTCGTGGTCGCGCGGCCGGAGGGCCTGCGTGTGGTGCTCGACGACGTCCCGGGCGTCGAGGTCGATGCGACCTCCGTCCGCGCCGACCTGCTGCGCGCGGTGGAGGCGGACCCGTCCGCCGCGGTGCCCGTCGCCGGCCTGGCCGGCGCGCCCGGCGTCGACGCGATGCGTCGGGCCTACCGCCGGCACCTGCTCGGCATCGCCGCGGCGGACGTCACGAGCCACGACCCGCTGACCCGGCTTCCTGCGGTGGCGGCCGCGCTCGCCGACCTCGCCGGCGCCGCCCTCGAAGCCGGTCTCGCGCTGGCACGGGCGGAGTTCCCGGACGGGGCGCCCGGCGTGCGGCTGGCTGTCATCGGCATGGGCAAGGGTGGCGGTCGCGAGCTGAACTACATCTCCGACGTCGACGTGGTGTACGTCGTCGAGCCGGTGGAGGGCACCGCCGAGGACGAGGCGATCGCGGTCGGCGCGCGGCTCGCCGCGGGGCTGGCACGGGCGTGCTCGACACCGTCCGGAGAGCCTGCGCTGTGGGCGGTCGACGCGGCGCTCCGGCCGGAGGGCAAGGACGGGCCCCTGGTCAGGACCCTGGCCAGCCACCGCGCCTACTACGAGCGGTGGGCCCGGACCTGGGAGTTCCAGGCGCTGCTGAAGGCACGGCCCGTCGCGGGGGACGTCGAGCTGGGGCGCGCGTACGTCGAGATGACGCAGCCGATGGTCTGGGCCGCCGTGCGGCGGGAGAACTTCGTCGAGGACGCGCAGGCGATGCGGCGCCGGGTGGAGCGCCACGTGCCCGCCGCGGAGGCGGACCGTCAGATCAAGCTGGGCGTCGGCGGTCTGCGCGACGTCGAGTTCACCGTGCAGCTGCTGCAGCTGGTGCACGGCCGCGCCGACGAGTCGATCCGCAGCGGCAGCACGCTGACTGCGCTCGCGGCCCTGGCGGCGGGCGGGTACGTCGGGCGCGAGCACGCCGCGCAGCTGGCCGCCTGCTACCGCTTCCTGCGGGTCCTCGAGCACCGGGTGCAGATGTGGCGGATGCGGCGGACCCACCTGCTGCCGCAGGCCGAGCCGGACCTGCGCCGTCTGGCCCGGTCGGTCGGGATGCGCACGGAGGGGGCCGAGGGTCTCCTCGAACGGTGGCGGTCCGTGCGTCGCGACGTGCGGCGCCTGCACGAGGAGCTGTTCTACCGGCCGTTGCTCCCCGCCACCGCGCGGCTGTCCGAGGCGGACGTCACCCTGGCGCCGGAGGCGGCGCGGCACCGGCTGGAGGCGATCGGCTACCGGGACCCCGGGGGTGCCCTGCGGCACATCGCCGCCCTCAGCGAGGGGTTGTCCCGACGGGCGGCCATCCAGCGCCAGCTGCTGCCCGTGATGCTCGGGTGGTTCGCCGCGGGGCCGGACCCGGACGGCGGCCTGCTCGCGTTCCGGCGGCTGTCGGACGAGCTCGGCAGCACCCACTGGTTCCTCAAGCTGCTGCGCGACTCCGGCACGGCGGCCGAGCGGCTGGCTCGCGTGCTGTCGACCTCCCGCTACGTCGCCGACGCGTTGACGCGGTCACCCGAGTCGGTCGTCTGGCTGGACGACGACGCCGAGCTGGAGCCGCGCGACGCCCAGCGCCTCGAGGGGGAGGCCGACGCGATCCTGACCAGGTCGTACGAGCGCGTCGCGGCAGCCACGGCGCTCCGCGCGCTGCGCCGGCGGGAGCTGGCCCGCACGGCGACGGCCGATGTGCTCGGCGTGACCACGGGGATCAGGGCGTCGCACAGCCTCACGGTGGCGGCCGACGCGGTCCTGGCGGGTGCGCTGCGGGTGAGCCGGTGGGAGGCGCGCGCCGAGCGGGGACTGGATGCCGACCCGACCCGGATGCTCGTGGTCGCCATGGGTCGCCTCGGCGGGCGCGAGATGGGCTACTCGTCGGACGCCGACGTCCTCTTCGTCCACGACCCGCTCCCGGGGGTCGAGCCCACCCTCGCTCAGGACTTCGCCACCGCCGTGGCCAGCCAGCTGCGCGCCCTGCTCGGGGACGTCGGCCCCGAGCCGGCGCTCGCGGTGGACGCCGACCTGCGGCCCGAGGGCCGCAACGGTCCGCTGGTTCGCACGCTCGACTCCTACGCGGAGTACTACGGCCGCTGGTCCGCGACGTGGGAGGCCCAGGCGCTGCTGCGTGCGCGACCGGTCGCGGGCGACGTGGCGCTCGCCGGGCGGTTCCGCGCCCTGATCGACCGCGTGCGGTACCCCGCCGGAGGTCTGGACCCGGCGGCGGTCCGTGAGGTCCGGCGCATCAAGGCCCGGGTCGAGGCGGAGCGGCTGCCGCGCGGAGTCAGCCCGGCCCGGCACCTCAAGCTCGGGCGGGGCGGGATCAGCGACGTCGAGTGGACCGCTCAGCTGCTCCAGCTGCAGCACGCGCACGAGGTCGAGGGCCTGCGCACCACGTCCACCCTCGAGGCGCTCACGGCCGCGACCGCTGCCGGTCTGCTGGCGGAGGAGGACCGTGCGGTGCTCGCGGCGGCGTGGGAGCTCGCCTCCCGGCTGCGCGACGCGAACGTGCTGTGGTCCGGGCGCACCGACGGCCCGCACACGGACGTCCTCCCGCACGACCACACCGCGCTGTCAGGCGTCGCCCGCGTGATGGGGTACCCCGCCGGCTCGGGCGCGACGCTCGAGGAGGAGTACCTGCGCACAGCACGCCGGGCCCGGGCGGTCGTCGAGCGCGTCTTCTACGGCTGACCGTCCGGGGCAGCCGCGGGGTCAGCCGTAGACGCACGCCGGCCCGGGCACCACGAGGGTGGCCGGGCCGGCGGTACCGCTGGTCAGGGGCTCACGGGAGCAGCCGCGGCCCCTGACGATCAGACGTCGTAGTAGAGCTCGAACTCGTGCGGGTGCGGCCGCAGCCGGATCGGGTCGACCTCGGCGGAGCGCTTGTAGTCGATCCAGGTCTCGATCAGGTCCGGGGTGAACACGTTGCCGGCGGTCAGCCAGTCGTGGTCCGCCTCGAGGTTGTCGAGCACCTCGGGCAGCGAGCCCGGCACCTGCTGGATGAGCGCGTGCTCCTCCGGGGGCAGCTCGTACAGGTCCTTGTCGACCGGCTCCGGCGGCTCGATGCGGTTCTGGATGCCGTCGAGACCAGCCATCAGCATCGCCGAGAAGGCGAGGTACGGGTTGCTCGACGGGTCCGGCACGCGGAACTCGATGCGCTTGGCCTTCGGGCTCGAGCCCGTGACCGGGATGCGGATGCATGCCGACCGGTTGCGAGCCGAGTAGACCAGGTTGACGGGCGCCTCGAAGCCGGGCACCAGGCGGTGGTAGCTGTTCACCGTCGGGTTGGTGAAGGCGAGCAGCGACGGCGCGTGCTTGAGCAGGCCGCCGATGTACCAGCGGGCGATGTCGGACAGGCCGCCGTAGCCCTTCTCGTCGAAGAACAGCGGCTCGCCGTCCTTCCAGAGCGACTGGTGGACGTGCATGCCCGAGCCGTTGTCGCCGAACAGCGGCTTCGGCATGAAGGTGGCGGTGCGCCCGTTCTGGTGGGCGACGTTCTTCACCACGTACTTGAACAGCTGCACCTTGTCGGCCGACTTGGCCAGCGTGTCGAAGCGGTAGTTGATCTCCGCCTGGCCCGCGGTGCCGACCTCGTGGTGCGCGCGCTCGACCTGCAGGCCGAGCTCGTCGAGCAGCAGCGAGATCTCGTCGCGGATGTCCCCGAACTGGTCCACCGGCGCGACGGGGAAGTAGCCGCCCTTGTAGGGCGTCTTGTGGCCGAGGTTGCCACCCTCCTCCTCGCGGCCGCTGTTCCACGCGGCCTCGATGGAGTCGATGAAGTAGAAGCCGGCGTCCTGGCGAGTCTGGAAGCGCACGGAGTCGAAGATGTAGAACTCGGCCTCCGGTGCGAAGAAGGCGGTGTCCGCGATGCCGGTCGAGCGCAGGTACGCCTCTGCCTTGGCGGCGATCTGGCGCGGGTCGCGGCTGTAGGGCTCGTCGGTGTAGGGGTCGACGATCGACATGTTGATGTTCAGCGTCTTCTCCACGCGGAACGGGTCGACGTAGGCCGTCGTCACGTCCGGGATCAGCTTCATGTCCGACTCGTGGATCGCCTGGAAGCCGCGGATCGACGAACCGTCGAACATCTGACCGTTGACGAAGAAGTCGTCGTCGACGGACGCCGCGGGGACGTTGAAGTGCTGCATGACGCCGGGCAGGTCACAGAACCGGACGTCGACGAACTTGACGTCCTCGCTCTTGATGAACGCCAGGACTTCCTCTGGCTTGCTGAACATCCGCTGCTCCTCGGTTGAGTCCAGCCCGTGTGCTCGGGCCTGCGCAGAGGCTAGGCGCACGTGATGACGCGCCGGTGCCACGTCTGTTTCGGCGGTGTTACGTGAGGACGCCCGGTGTGACCGCCGTGCGACGACCCGGACGGTCGTCCGGGACCTTTCTCCTAGGCTGGCGGCGTGGCACGACGTGAGGACATGGGCTCGGGGCTCGAGGGCGACGTGACCTCCGGGGCCGGTGCCGGCACCAGGCTCGGGCTGCCCGTGTCCGGTCCGGGGTCGCCGGCACGGACCGGCCGCCGGCTGCTCGCCCTGGCGGTGGACTGGCTCGCCTGCCTGCTGATCTCGGGCGCGCTGTTCCCCAGCTCTCGGGCCGCGACGTTCTCGCTGGTGCGGGGTGACCCCACGGCGACGCTCGGCATCTTCGCGCTGGAGAACGTGCTGCTGGTCGGCACGGTCGGTCACACCCTGGGGCACCGGCTGCTCAACCTGCGCGTGCGGACGGCGCCCGCCGTCGGGGCCGGAGCGGGCACTGACCGCCGCGTCTCTTCGGGTAGTCCGGTATCCGACCCAGGCCGCCCACCAGGGCTCGTCCGGGCCGCCGTGCGGACCGTCCTGCTGCTCCTCGTGATCCCCGCCGTCGTGCAGGACGGGGAGGGCCGAGGCCTGCACGACCGCGCGGGCGGGACGGTGATCGTCCGGCGCTGAACCGGTCGGTCAGCGCCCGCGCAGACCGCGCCGGTCGGGGCGCATCCGGGTCGGGTCGATGCCCTTCGGCATCGGGAGGCGCATCCCACCCAGTGCCGTGAGCCGCTTGCTCACCTCGGCGACCTCCGCCTTGGTCAGCTGGGGACGCAGCTTCTGCACCGCACGGGGCAGCTTGCGCAGGGGTACCTGGCCGGGCTCGTCGCCCATCTGCATGACGGTGATGGGGGCGCCCGAGATCACCCGCGCGGTCCGCTTGCGCTCCTGCTCGAGCAGCTTGCCCGCGCGGCTCGCGGGCCCCTCGCTGACCAGCACGACACCGGCTCGGCCCAGGCCGCGGAACACCAGGTCCTGCGTGCGGGGGTCCACCGCCACGGGCTCCTCGGTGAAGGTCCAGCCCTTGCGGATCGTGCCGAGCGCGGCGCGCGATGCACCGGGCTGACCCTCGATCTGGGTGTAGGCAGCGGTCTCCGCGCGCCTCGCCAGCACGAACATCGCGCCCAGCGCCGCGAACGGGATGCTCAGCACCAGCATGTAGATCAGCGAGTGCACGAGGAGCCCGACCACGAGGCCGATCGCGACGATGCCGAAGAACACCGCGAGGATCAACCAGGTGATCGCCGGGTCGTGCTTCCGGGTCATCTGGTAGGCGGTCCAGACCTGGGTGTACCAGCGGACCTTCTTGGGGGCGGTGTCGGTGGTGCCGGCGGCGCCCTTGGCAGGGCGTGACGGCGGTGTGCTCGCGCGGGCCATGGGACGCGAGTCTACCGACGGCCGAACGGCCTCCTGCGCAGCGGAGAGGCTCAGCGACCAGCGGTGCGGGCGAGCACCGAGGCCGCCTCCTGGCGCGCCGTCGTGGGTTCCGCCAGGTGCTCGAGGCCGGCCGGGACGGTCGCGCCGCGCCGCGCCATGGCCTGGGCCCACAGTCGCCCGGCCCGGTACGACGAGCGCACCAGCGGGCCGGCCATCACGCCGGCGAACCCGATCCGGCGGGCCTCGTCGGACAGCTCGACGAACTCCTCGGGCCGCACCCACCGGTCCACCGGGTGGTGCCGCACCGACGGCCGCAGGTACTGGGTGATCGTGATCAGGTCGCACCCGGCCTCGTGCAGGGCGACCAGTGCCTCCCGCACCTCGTCCGTCGTCTCGCCCATCCCCAGGATCAGGTTGGACTTGGTGACCAGCCCGGCCTCACGCGCCGCGGTGAGCACGGACAGCGACCGCTCGTAGCGGAATCCGGGCCGGATCGTCTTGAAGATCCGCGGCACCGTCTCCAGGTTGTGCGCGAGCACCTGCGGGGCGGAGCCGAACACCTCGGCGAGCCGCTCGGGACGGGCGTCGAAGTCCGGGATCAGCAGCTCGACGCCGGTCCCGGGGTTGACCGCACGGATGCGGCGCACGGTCTCGGCGTAGAGCCACGCACCGCCGTCCGGCAGGTCGTCGCGGGCGACGCCCGTGACCGTGGCGTACTTCAGGCCCATTGCCTGGACGGACTCGGCCACGCGGCGCGGCTCGTCGGCGTCGAAGGGCTCCGGCCTGCCCGAGTCGATCTGGCAGAAGTCGCATCGCCGGGTGCACGTGCCGCCCCCGATGAGGAAGGTCGCCTCGCGATCCTCCCAGCACTCGAAGATGTTGGGGCAGCCGGCCTCCTCGCACACGGTGTGGAGGCCCTCGCGGCGGACGAGGTGCTTCAGCTCGTCGTACTGCGGGCCCATCGTCGCGCGGGTGCGGATCCACTCGGGTTTGCGCTCGATCGGCGTCTCTGCGTTCCGGGCCTCGACCCGCAGCATCCGGCGTCCCTCGGGTGCGATCGTCACGAAGGTCAGACTAACGCCGGCCTCGGCCGTGCCTTCCCGCGGTCCGCGGCCCGGACCCGTCGCAGGGACCTCGCAGGGACCTGGGTCCCGCGCACCCCGCCCCACCTCACGACACGCTGGAGAGGTTGGGCGCGGCGTCAGGGGAGGCCGAGCGGGGGGATCGCCCGGGAGGAGGCACGCATGCGCGTCTTGGTGTCGGTGTCGTCGCGCCACGGCGGTACGCGGGAGATGGGTCAGGTCGTCGCGGCGGTGCTGCGCGACGCGGGCCACGACGTCGCGGAGATCGGTCCGGACGAGGTCGAGGACGTCACCGGGTACGACGCCGTGGTGCTGGGTTCTGCGGTCTACGTCGGGCGGCTCGCGCTCGGTGTGCGCGACCTCGTCGACCGGCGCGCCGGGCAGCTGCGGGAGCGACCCGCGTGGCTCTTCTGGTCGGGCCCTGTCGGAGAGCCGGCGAGCGCCCCGGTGGTCCCGGACGACGTGACGGAGGTGGCCAAGGCCGTCGGCGCCCGTGGTGTGCGGATGTTCCCGGGCCGCCTCGAACGCGCCGAGCTGAACATCTCCGAGCGCGCGCTCGTCGCGCTGGTGCACGCCCAGCCGGGCGACTACCGCGACCTGGAGGAGGTCCGCGACTGGGCGCTCGGCATCGACGAGGAGCTTCGAGCGCTTGCGCGGGAGGCCGACAGCGACACCTTCTGAGGCGGCGGCCGCCGACCGGTGGTCCGGAGCGGACCGCCGCGCCGATGCGGTCGCACCAGGCGACGATCTACCCCCGTGCGAGAGCCGGCGCCGCGAGGAGCGGATCGAGCGCGGTGACGAGGTGACGGCCGACCAGGGGGGCCACCTCGTCGATCGTCACGGTGCGACCGGCCTCGGCCGAGAGGCTGGTGACGTCGGCGTCGGCGATGCCGCACGGCACGATCCGGTCGAACTGGTGCAGGTCGCAGCAGCAGTTCAGCGCGAAGCCGTGCATCGTGACACCGCGAGCGACCCGGACCCCGATCGCGGCGACCTTCCGCTCGCGTCGAGCCGACGGAGTCCCGGGCGGGTCGGCCGGGAACCACACGCCGCTGCGCCCCTCCACCCGCACCGCGGTGAGATCGAGATCGGCACAGGTGCGGATGAGCGCCTCCTCCAACGCACGGACGTACGCGACGACGTCGACCGGCTCCGCCAGCCGCACGATCGGGTAGCCGGTGAGCTGACCAGGGCCGTGCCACGTGATGCGGCCTCCGCGGTCGACGTCGACCACCGGGGTCCCGTCGACCGGGCGGTCCGCCGTGGCCGTGCGCTTGCCTGCCGTGTACACCGGCTCGTGCTCGACCAGCAGGACCGTGTCCTCCTGCTCGTCGTCGGCCACGCGGGCATGGACCCGACGCTGCAGGTCCCACGTCGGCACGTAGGGGGAGAGGGTGCCACCGAGGTCCAGGGGTTCGAACCGCATGCCGGCAGGCTAACCCGCGCCGCGCGTCGGACCCTGCGGGGGTCCCCGTAGGCTGGGTGGATGGAGTCCTTGCGGGTCGGTCTGGTCGGGTACGGCGGCTCGGGTCGGGGGATCCACGGGCGTCTGCTGCGCGAGCTCGGGCAGCGGGTGACCTGCGTGGTGACCCGGGGGCGGGCGGAGCAGGTGCACGCCGACTGGCCGGGTGCTCGCGTGGTGCCGGACGTCGCATCCCTCGTGCAGCACGCCGCGGAGCTGGACCTCGTCGTCGTCGCGAGCCCGACGGGGGACCACGTCAGCAGCGTCGCGCCGCTGCTGCAGGCGCGGCTGCCCGTCGTGGTCGACAAGCCGCTCGCACCGCGGGAGCACGAGGCGGCGGAGCTGGTGCGCCTCGCGAACGAGGTCGGTGGTCGGCTGACGGTCTTCCAGAACCGACGGTGGGACCCCGAGCAGCTCACGCTGCGCGCGGTGCTGGCCGCCGGGGAGCTGGGCCGGGTGCACAGGTTCGAGCGCCGGTGGGAACGGTTCCGGCCCCAGCCCCAGCACCGTTGGAAGGAGCAGGACGTCCAGGCGGGTGGTCTGCTGCTGGACCTCGGCGCGCACCTGGTGGACTCCGCGATCCAGCTGTTCGGCCCCGCGGTGTCCGTGACGGCGGAGCTGCGCACGCTGACCACGCCCGCGTTCGACGACGTGTTCATGGCGCTCACGCACGCCCCTGACGCCGACGGGCACTCGGTCATCAGCCACCTGCAGGCCGGCAGCCTCGTCGGTGCACCGGGGCCGCGTACCCGGGTGCTCGGTGACGAGGCTGCGTACCTCGTGACGCACTACGAGGGTGAGCCGACGCCGTTCGAGCTGCTGGACCTGTCCGTCGGCCGTCCGGGATTCGAGGGTTGGCTGGTGCGCGGCGACGAGCGGACGCCGGTCCCGCGGGCGCCCGGTGGCCACGTGGACCTGTACCGCGACGTGGTCCGTTGGGTGACGGACGGAGGTCCTCCGCCGGTCGACCCGTGGGACGCCGTCCGCACCGCACGGGTGCTGGACGCCGCCCTCGTGTCGGCGCGCGAGCACCGGGCCGTGCCGCTCGCCTGAGGCCGAACCCTGTGGACGGGGGGGCACCGTCCCGGTCGGCGCTCCGCTTTCATGTCGGCGTGCCCGACATGCCCCCGATCGACGTCGACCGTGCCCTGACGGCGCTCGGACTTCTCGCGACGGGCGGTACGGGCACGGCGGGCGGGTGGCTGGCGCGGCGACCGGAGGACGAGTCGCCGGCCTTCGAGCTCCTGGTCCTGATGGCGGCCGCCGACGAGCGGCTGGTCGACCGCGTCCACCGGTTCGCGGAGCTCCAGCACCCGCACCTGGGTCAGGTGCGTGCCGTGACACCGATCGATCCCGGCCGCACTGGGGTGCTGGTCGACCACGTCGTCGGGGTGAGCCTGGGCGCGGTCCGGCGTGCGCGCGCCCCGATGACGGACGGGGAGTGCGTGACGCTGCTCGTCCCCCTGTGCCAGGTGCTGTCGGCGCTCGGCGCCGCCGGCCTGGCGCACGGTGCCGTCGAGGCGGACAACGTCGTGGTCCAGCCGGACGGTCGGCCCGTGCTCGTCGCACCGCGACCGGGCCTGGTGGGCACCGCGCTGCCTGAGGACGACCTGTCGCGTCTGCTCTCGACGGTCGTCGGCGTGATGCCCGAGGAGGACGGTGCCCTGCTCGCGGGGCCAGCGTCCGTCCCACGGCTTCGCCCGGTGCTCGACGAGCTGCTGGCCGGCGGCTGCTCGGCGGACGAGGTCGTGGCACGGTGCTTCGCCACCGCGGAGCCGGAGGCCGTGCGGCTGCCGGACGCCGCCGCGCTGGCGGGCGCCTCCCTTGTCGCAGGGATGCGGCGTCCGTTCCCGGTCTCGGGAGGGACCGAGCGCCGACCGTTACCGCGCTCGTCGGGCGGCACGACGAGAACCACCCGACGTCGACCACCTGCCGCTGCGCCGCGGTCCGCGCGGCGCCGGGTCGTCGTCTCAGTCGCCGCCAGCGTTCTGCTGGTCGCCGCCGTCGGGATCGGCCGGCACGTCCTCGCGCACCCTGCGACGAGGGAGGTCTCGGCGACCCCGGAGCCCTTGCTCGACCGCAGCGACCCGGCCGGGGCCGCGGCGGAGCTGACGCGGCGCAGGGCCGACGTGCTGCGATCGGGTTCGGCCGACCGGGTGGCGGACGTCGCGGTGACGGGCGGGCCGGCGGCCCGGGCCGACGCCGACGTGATCGCATCGCTGGGCGGGGGCGGCGCCGAGGGGCTCAGCGCGCGTGTCGACTCCGCCTCGGTGACCGGGACGCCGACGCAGGACGAGGCTGACGTGTCGGTCAGCTCGGCGACGTCCGGCTACGTGGTCGTGGGAACCGACGGACGACGCACCACCGCCGCAGCTGCGGCGCCCCGAACCGTGCTGCTCCACCTGCGGTGGACGGCCGCCGGTTGGCGGGTGTGGTCCGTCAGCCAGCCGGGAGCTGCGCCCTGAGCCACGAGGCGGCCGTGGCGATGTCGGGGTGCTCCGGCAGGAAGCCCGACGCCGCGAGAGTCGTCGGAACGGCGCGCACCGAGCCGAGGACCTCGGGGGCGAAGTCACCGAGGACCAGCCTCAGCGCCCACGCCGGCGCCGGCAGGACGGCCGGCCGGTGCCACTCCGCCGCGAGGGCGGCGACCACGTCACGGTTGCGTGCCGGCTCGGCGACCAGGTTGGCCGGCCCCGCGACGTCGCTGCTCAGCAGGTGGGTGATCGCCCGCACCTCGTCGAGCAGCGTGATCCAGGCCCAGAACTGCCGTCCCGAGCCGAGCGGGCCGCCCAGCCCCCACCGGATGAGGGGGAGCAGCCGCCCGAGCGCCCCGCCGTTCGGGCTGAGGACGATGCCGGTCCGCAGGTGGACGACCCGGACGCCCGCGTCCGTCGCCGGCTGCGTCGCCGCCTCCCAACGGCGCACCACCTCGGCGAAGAAGGTGCTGCCGAACGGCTCCGCCTCGCTGAGCACGTCGTCACCACGGTCGCCGTAGGCGCCGATCCCCGAGGCCTGCAGCAGGATCCGCGGGGTGTCCGGGTCTGCGGCGAGCGTCGCCGAGATCAAGCCGGTGGTGCGCAGCCGCGAGCCGATCACCTGTCGTTTCCGAGCGGGTGTCAGCGGTCGGCTGCCGACGTTGACGCCGGCCAGGTTCACCACTGCGTCGACGCCGTGCAGCAGCGCTGGGTCGAGGCGGCCCCGGTCCGGGTCCCACGGCAGCTCGTCGGGGCCGGCGGGACGTCCGCGAACCAGACGGAGCACCTCGTGGCCGGAGTCCACGAGGTGGGGGAGCAGGGCGCTGCCGATCAGGCCGTGCGAACCGGCGACGACGACGCGCACGCCCTGCTCCTCCCCTCGTCCGTCGGGGCCTAGAGCCCCACCTCGGCCTCGAACGCGCCCTCCTCGATGCGGCGCTTGATCGCCATCAGGTACCGCGACGCGTCGGCCCCGTCGACCAGCCGGTGGTCGTAGGACAGGCACAGGTAGCACATCGAGCGGATGGCGATGACGTCCGCGCCGTCCTCGCCGGCGACGACGACGGGACGCTTGACGATCGCCCCGGTGCCGAGGATCGCCGAGGTGCCCCCCGGGACGATCGGCGTGTCGATGACCGCGCCGCCGGAGCCGGTGTTCGTCACCGTGAAGGTGGCGCCGCTGAGCTCGTCCGGGCCGACCTTGTTGGCCCGTGTGCGACCTGCGAGGTCCGCGATCTTGCGGGCGACGCCCGCGAGGTTGAGGTCACCGGCGTCACGGATCACCGGCACCACGAGCCCACGCTCGGTGTCCACGGCGATGCCGACGTTCTCGCTGCCGTGGTAGGTGATCTGGTTGCCCTCGAGGACCCCGTTCACCTTGGGGTAGGCCTTCAGCGCCTCCACGGCGGCCAGCACGAAGAACGGCAGGAACGTCAGGTTGACGCCTTCCCGCGCCTTGAACGAGTCCTTGGCCCGTGCGCGCAGCCGGGCCACCTTGGTGACGTCGACCTCGACCACCGTGGTCAGCTGCGCCTGCGTGTGCAGCGCCTCGACCATCCGCTCCGCGATGATCTGCCGCAGGCGGCTGGCCTTCTCGGTGGTCCCGCGCAGCGGCGAGACGGCCGGGACGGTCGCGGGCGCCGCTGCTGCGGCGGCCGGCGCTGCGGCCGGTGCGGCCGCCTGCTCCACGGCGCGTCGCGCCGCCTCCGCACGCTCCGCCTCGGCACGGGCGGCGGCCTCCAGGACGTCCTCCTTGCGGATGCGCCCTCCGACCCCGGTGCCACGCAGTGCGGCCGTGTCGACGCCCTTCTCGGCGGCGAGCTTGCGCACCAGCGGCGTCAGGTAGGCACCGGACGCGGTCTGCTCGACGGCGGGGGCGCTGACGGCAGGAACCGGGGCAGCGGGGACCGGTGCCGGGCTGGGTGCCGGCGCCGGTGCCGCGCTCGGCGCAGGTGCAGTTGCCGGTGCAGGGGCAGGGGCCGATGCCGGCGCCGGAGTCGCGGCCTGCGGTTCCGGCGTGCTGGGCGCCGGAGCCGCGGCGGCAGCGCCGCTGCCGATCACCGCGAGGACAGCGCCGACCTGTGCCGTCTCGTCCTCCTGGACCAGGATCTGCTGCACGGTGCCGGCGAACGGTGACGGGACCTCGGTGTCCACCTTGTCGGTGGAGATCTCCAGCAGCGGCTCGTCGACCTCGACGGAGTCGCCGACCTGCTTGAGCCAGCGTGTGACGGTGCCCTCGGTGACGGACTCGCCGAGCGCCGGCAGCCGCACCTCCTGGCCCGGACCGCCGGTCGACGGCGCCTCGTCGGCCGCGGCTGCGGGTGTCGGCTCGGGGGTGCCGGCGGGTGCCGACTCCTCGTGCTGCTCGGCCGGCTGCTGCGGCGGCTCCTGTGCCGTCGGCTGCTCCGCGGCGGGCTCCTCGGCAGGCGCCTGCGTGGCTCCCTGACCCGCGTCGCCGCTCGGTGCGGGTGCCGAACCGGTGCCGTCGCCGATCACGGCGAGGACCGCGCCCACCTGGGCCGTCTCGTCCTCGGGGACGAGGATCTGCTCCACGACGCCGGCGAATGGCGACGGGATCTCGGTGTCCACCTTGTCGGTGGAGATCTCGAGCAGAGGCTCGTCGACCTCGACGTGGTCGCCGACGTTCTTCAGCCAGCGGGTGACGGTGCCCTCGGTGACCGATTCACCGAGTGCGGGAAGCTGCACGTTCTGGGACATGACGACTCCGGTCTCCTTCGACTCTGCTCAGTTGTGCGCGTGCAGCGGCTTGCCGGCCAGCGCGAGGAATGCCTCGCCGATGGCCTCGTCCTGCGTCGGGTGGGCGTGCACCAGCGCGGCGACGTCCTCCGGGTAGGCCTCCCAGTTCACGATCAGCTGGGCCTCGCCGACCAGCTCACCGACGCGGGCCCCGATCATGTGGACGCCGACCACCGGACCGTCGACCTTCCGGACCAGCTTGACGAATCCCTGCGTTCCGAGGATCTGGCTCTTGCCGTTGCCGCCGAGGTTGTACTCGAGCGACACGACGTTCTCGGCGCCGTAGAGCTCGCGCGCCTTCGCCTCGTTGACGCCGACGGAGGCCACCTCGGGGTTGGAGTAGGTGACGCGGGGGATGCCCGACTCGACGATCGGAGCGGGGTTCAGGCCGGCGATCTCCTCGGCGACGAAGATGCCCTGGGCGAACCCGCGGTGCGCCAGCTGCAGCCCGGGGACGATGTCGCCGACGGCGTAGATGTTCGCCACCCCGGTGTGCAGCCGCTCGTCGGTCAGGACGAAGCCGCGGTCCACCCGCACGCCCTGCTCCTCGTAGCCGAGGCCCGAGGTGGCCGGTCCACGGCCCACGGCCACCAGCAGCACGTCGGCGTCGAACGCCTTGCCGTCCTCCAGCCACACGTGCACGCCGTCGTCGTTCTGCGTCACGCCGGCGAACCGGACGCCGACGGAGAAGTTGATGCCGCGCTTGCGGAACGCACGCTCGAACGCCTTGCAGACGGCCTCGTCCTCGTTGGGCACCAGGTGCGGAAGTGCCTCGATGATCGTCACGTCCGCACCGAACGACTTCCAGACGCTCGCGAACTCCGAGCCGATCACGCCACCACCGAGGATGATCGCGCTCTTGGGGATCCAGTCCAGCTGCAGCGCCTGGTCGGACGTGATCACCCGGCCGCCGATCTCCAGGCCCGGCAGCGAGCGGGCGTAGGACCCCGAGGCGAGGACGATGTGCTCACCGGTGAGCGTGCGGTCGCCGACCTGGACGGTGTTGGGTCCGGTCAGTGTGCCCCAGCCCTGCACGACCTCGATCTTGCGCGAGGACACCAGGCCCTGCAGGCCCTTGTACAGGCGGGAGATCACGCCGTCCTTGTACTGGTTGACCTCGCCCATGTCGATGCGCTCGAGCGTCGCGTGCACGCCGACGTGCGCCCCGTCACGCGCCTCGTCCGCGACCTCGGCTGCGTGCAGCAGCGCCTTGGTGGGGATGCAGCCGCGGTGCAGGCACGTGCCGCCGACCTTGTCCGCCTCGACGAGTGCCACGCTCTTGCCGAGCTCCGCAGCGCGCAGGGCAGCGGCGTAGCCGCCACTCCCTGCGCCTAGGACGACGATGTCGAAAGCGTGGGTGTCGGCCACAGGCTTGCTCCTCGGTTGACAAGGGATCTAGGTCCAACGTCCATCTTGTCATCACCGACCCTGGTGATCGAACCGGCGTCGGACCCGTGCTGGTGTGATCCCTGAGACATTCGTCCCATGTGTTTCTACCACCGGGAACGCCCGAAGTGCGCGCGTTGCGCCGTTAGGCTCGCCGCATGTCCTGGTTCCGTCGATCTCGCCCGGCGCGCACCGCCGGACCCGCGGCGGCGCTCACCGACCGCAAGGCGCGCGAGGCGACGGTGGCCTACCTGCGCGAGTTCGTCGCGACCCGGGTGGGGGTCGAGGCGTACGTCGAGCCGGCCACCCACGTGACCCCGAGCACCGTGATGCTCGTGGCGACGGACGGGGAGTGGACCCGGCGGCGCGTCCCGGACGCCCGGGCGGCCGGCGCGATCGCCCGAGAGCTCGGCATCCCGGTGTACGACGTGCAGCGGACCGGCTATCCCCAGCGCATGCGGGACTGGACCTCCCGCACCAGGGCGGCGCAGCGCCGCGGCGGCGCCGAACCGGCGGAGCGTCCGGGAAGCTGATCGGCCGCCGTCCGCGCGTGGCCGGGGCCTCACCGGTCGGCGCGCGCCTCGATCAGTGCGAGCAGCGTCCGGATCCCGGCACCCGTCCCGCCGAGCGGTGTGTAGCCGTGCGGCTCGCGGGAGTTGAAGGCGGGGCCTGCCACGTCGAGGTGGGCCCACGGGGTGCCCCCGACGAACTCGCGCAGGAAGATCCCGGCCGTCAGCATGCCGCCGAACCGCTCGCCGATGTTGGACAGGTCGGCGACCTGCGACTTCAGGCCTGCGCGCAGCTCCGCGGGCAGTGGCATGGGCCAGAACGGCTCACCGGACCGGTCCGCGGCCGCCACGACCTCGCCACGGACCTCGTCCGATCCCATCACCGCCGACACCCGGTCACCGAGAGCCACCACCTGGGCACCGGTGAGCGTGGCGATGTCGAGCACGACGTCGGGCTTCTCCTCGACGGCCGCCACCAGCGCGTCGGCCATGACCAGCCGGCCCTCGGCGTCGGTGTTGAGCACCTCGACCGTGGTGCCCCCGCGCATCGTCAGCACGTCCGAGGGGCGCTGCGCGGTCCCGGAGGGCATGTTCTCGGCGACGGCGAGCCAACCCGTCACCGCGACCGGCAGCCCGAGGCGCGCGGCCGCCAGCACGGTGTGCAGCACGGCGGCGGCTCCCGCCATGTCGGACTTCATGCCGACCATGCCGTCCGCCGTCTTGATCGACAGCCCGCCGGAGTCGAAAGTGATGCCCTTGCCCACCAGCGCCACGTGGCCGCGGGCCCGGGACGGTGCGTAGGTCACCTTCACCAGACGGGGTGGTCGCACCGATCCCTGCCCGACGCCCAGGATCCCGCCGAAGCCACCGGCGGCCAGGGCCTTCTCGTCCAGGACCGTCACCTTGACGCCCTTGACCTCCCGCGCCGCGGCTCGGGCGGCGTCGGCGAGCGCCGCGGGGTAGAGCTCGTTCGGCGGCATGTTGACCAGGTCGCGCGCGGCGTGGACGGCGGCCGCGAGCACCTGCGCACGGTCCAGCGCGGCAGCCGCCGCCTTGTCCTTCGCCAGCCCGGTGACCACCTGGATCTCGGCGACGGGCGACGCGGCGGACGCCGAGGTGGCCGTGCCCCGGTAGCGGGTGAAGGTGTAGGCGCCGAGCAGCGCACCTTCGGCGACCGCGGCGACCCGGGCGACGTCGTCCGCGGGCAGCGCGAGCGCGACCGAGCCGACCCCGGCGAGCTCGCGGGTCGCCGCCCCGGCCGCGCGGCGCAGCGCCTCGGCATCCGGAGCCGCGGTCCCCGTCCCGGTCAGGACGAGCACGCGAGCCGACAACCCCGTCGCCGGGACGCGCCGCACCTCACCCGTCGCACCCGTGATGCCGAGCGCCCGGGCGTCCGACGACAGCGAGGCGCGCAGGGACTCGGGCAGCCAGTCGGCGCCGAGCAGCCGGGGAGCGCCGTCGCGCTCTGCGGTGGCGACCACCAGGGCGTCGACGGACAGGCGTGCGGGGTCCTTGCCGGTCAGCGAGATCACTCCCGCATGCTAGTGCGGGCGTCGCGACTGCCCTCGCCCGGACGACGGGTACCGTGAGCCGCCGTGAGCATCCCTCTGGTCGTCCTGCTGGGCGTGCTGTGCCTGCTCCTGGCCTCGTGGGCGGGTTGGTACACCGTCCGCGACCGGCCGGTGGTGGCCCGGCAGCTGCTCGCAGCCGCCGTGGTCGAGCTGGTGCTCCTGGTGCAGGCGGCGATCGCGGGCACCCGTTGGTCGGGGGTCGCCGCTCACGTGTCGCCCGGGCTGTTCTGGACCTATGTGGCCGTGCAGCTGTTCGTCCTGCCGCTGGCGGCCACCTGGGCGTTCGCCGAGCGGACCCGGTGGAGCTCGGTGGTGCTGCTGGCGGCAGCGGTGACCGTGGGCGTGATGGAGTGGCGGCAGTGGCAGATCTGGAGCGTGGCATGAGGCGGACCTCCACCGGGCCGGGCCGTGCCCTGGTGGCCGTGTACGGCGTGCTCGCGCTGTCGGCCACGGCGCGCGCGGTGTTCCAGGTGGCCACCAAGCTCTCGCAGGCGCCGTTGGCCTATCTGCTCTCGCTGTTCGCGGCGCTCGTCTACATCGTCGCGACGGTGGCGCTGGCCACGTCGCGGCGGCGGCTCGCCTGGGCCGCCGTGCTGACCGAGCTGACCGGCGTGCTGGTCGTCGGCACCGTCTCGCTCGTCGCGCGCCAGGACTTCCCTGATGCGACCGTCTGGTCGGGTTACGGACAGGGCTACGGCTACGTCCCGTTGCTGCTGCCCTTCCTGGGCGTGCTCTGGCTGGTGCGCACAGGGCGTGGCGACGGCCGATAGGTTGGGGCCGTGTACCGGCTGCTCTTCGACCTCGTCCTGCGGCGGCTGGATCCCGAACGGGCGCACGCCTGGAGCTTCGCGCTGATCCGTGGCGTCTCGGACGTGCCCGGCCTGCGGTGGTTGGTCGGTCGGGTGCTGGGCGGACCGCCGACGGGCGCGCTGACTCTGTGGGGTCGGCGGTGGCCGTCCCGGCTGGGGCTGGCGGCGGGCTTCGACAAGGACGGGCACGGCGTCCTCGGCATGACGATGCTCGGCTTCGGGTTCGTCGAGGTCGGCACCGTGACCGCGCAGCCGCAGCCGGGCAACGAGCCGCCCCGGCTCTGGCGCGTGCTCGACCAGCAGGCGTTGCGCAACCGGATGGGGTTCAACAACGAAGGGTCGGCGGTGGTGGCCGAGCGTCTGCGGCGGCTGCGTGCGACCCGGCGCGGCCGGGCCGCTGTCATCGGCGTCAACATCGGCAAGTCACGCGTGACCCCCGTCGAGCACGCCGCGACCGACTACGCGACCAGTGCCGGCCGGCTGGCGCCGTACGCCGACTACCTGGTGGTCAACGTCTCGTCGCCGAACACGCCCGGCCTGCGGGACCTGCAGGCCGTCGACGCGCTGCGACCGGTCCTCGAGGCGACCCGGGTCGCTGCGGACGAGGCGACCGTGCGAGCGGGTCGGGGACCGTGCCCCCTGCTGGTGAAGATCGCGCCCGACCTCTCGGACGACGACGTGGACGCCGTGGCCGAGCTCGTCGCGGAGCTCGGGCTGGACGGCGTGGTGGCCGTCAACACCACCATCGCGCACGACCTCGGGCCCGGTGGGCTGTCCGGACCGCCGCTGCTCAGCCGTGGGCTCGACGTCGTCGCACGGCTGCGCGACCGTCTCGGGCCGGAGGCGGTGATCATCGGGGTCGGTGGCATCAGCACGCCGGCAGATGCGCGGGAGTACCTCGCGGTCGGCGCCACGCTGGTGCAGGCCTACACCGGCCTGATCTACCGCGGTCCGTTCTTCGCGGCGCGCATCTCGCGTGCGCTCGGCGCCGACGCGAGCCGCTCGCGGACGGAGGTCTGATCCGTGCGACCGCGGTGGCAGTGGCAGCTGCTCGACGGCACCGGCGTGGAGCTGGACCGGCCCTCGAGCCCCGTCTTCACGGCGCGGTTCGACGCGGAGACGTGGCTCGGCGAGCACTGGCGCGGCCTGTCGGCGCAGGGTGCCCGCACGGCGCGGCTGCTGCACGAGGGTGAGCCGGTACCGCCGGACGTCCCGTTGCCGACCGTCTGAGGTCTGTCGTCCGACGCGGTCCGGCGCGGGGAGGGGGTGGAGCGGCCGGGCTCAGGCGGGGTACTGCCCGTGCTTGACCAGGGCCTTCGGCAGGCGGGTGGGGCGCAGCTGGAAGGCCCGCAGGGCGGCGTACATCGCCAGACCCTTCGGGATCGCGGCCACGCCGAACTTGGCGACCAGCTTCTTGCGCAGCCCGCGCCACAGGACGTAGCCGTCGATGAAGGCGGCGATGACGTACAGGTAGAGCGCGAGCGTCACGATCGTGAAGAAGGCGGCGTTGACCCGCGCACCCACGGCGGCGAGCACCAGGAACGCCGCGGCGACCGGCATGAAGAACTCGCCGAGGCTCCACCGGGCGTCGACGTGGTCGCGCGCGTAGCGGCGGACCGGCCCTCGGTCGCGAGGCGGCAGGTGCCGCTCGTCGCCCGTCTGCATGGCCTTGTACTCGAGGTCCCGCTGGATGCGTGCCTTGGCCCGCGCATCCTTCGCGGCGGCCTTGCGATCGGTCGGCACGAGCGGGCGCTTGTTGGCGGCCTCGGCCTCCTTGCGGGACGGCGTCGGCCGACCCTTGCCGCCGGCCACGCCAGAGGCCGTGGCGGAGGGCGCGCGCGTTGCTGCCGGTTCGGCGTCGCGCTGGTCCTTGCTGCGTCCGATCACCCGGCAAGGGTAGTCGAGTACGGTGGCCGCTCGTGACCTCCGACGTGCCGCCCGCAACCCTCGCAGACTCCTCGACCACGTCGGGGCGCATCCCCTCGGCGGAGCGGGTCGCCGCGTTGCGGGCCCGGGTGCACGACCTGTTCGGAGCGGTGCAGAGCGACCTCGAGGCTCTCGTCCGGATCCCGAGCGTCTCCAACCGGGAGTTCGACCAGGCCTTCGTCGAGCAGAGCGCCGAGACCGTCGCCGCGCTGCTGCGGGGCGCCGGGCTGGCGGACGCGACGGTGCTGCGCGTGCCGGGGGGTGCTCCGGCGGTGGTGGGTCACCACCCCGCTCCGGCCGGCGCGCCCACGGTGCTGCTGTACGCGCACCACGACGTGCAGCCCGTCGGCGACGTCGGGGAGTGGCAGACGGCGCCGTTCGAGCCGACGGTGCACGGCGAGCGGCTGTTCGGGCGTGGTGCGGCGGACGACAAGGCGGGGATCGTCGCGCACGTGGGCGCCCTGCGCGCACTCTCCGGCGAGCTGGGGGTAGGCGTGACGGTGTTCGTCGAGGGGGAGGAGGAGGTCGGCTCGCCGACGTTCCTCGAGTTCCTTCGGACCCATGAGGACGCGCTGGCCGCCGACGTGATCGTCGTCGCGGACTCCTCCAACTGGAAGGTCGGTGTACCGGGGCTGACGACCTCGTTGCGAGGTCTCGCGTCGGCCGTCGTCGAGGTGTCCGTGCTGGACCACCCGGTGCACTCCGGCATGTACGGCGGACCGATCCTCGACGCGCCGACCCTGCTGGCGCGGCTCATCGCGACGCTGCACGACGACGCAGGTGAGGTGGCGGTCCAGGGGCTGGTGCGCGCGCCGGACCCGGCGGTCGACGACGACGAGGCCTCCTTGCGCGCAGACGCGGGGGTGCTCGACGGCGTCAGGCTCGCGGGCAGCGGGCCGCTGACGGCGCGCATGTGGACACGGCCGGCACTGGCCGTCATCGGCCTCGACGCGCCTCGCGTCGCCACCGCCTCGAACACCATCGCCCCTCGTGCGTCCGCGCTCCTGTCGTTGCGGCTCGCACCGGGCCAGGACCCGGACGAGGCGTTGTCGGCGCTGGAGCGCCACGTGCACGAGCACGCACCGTTCGGTGCACCCGTGGCGTTCACGCGGGTGGACAGGGGCCGACCGTTCCAGGCACCGACGGACTCGGACGCGATGCGGACAGCACGGTGGGCGCTGGCCGAGGCGTGGGGGACCGAGCCGGCCGACATCGGGATCGGCGGCTCGATCCCGTTCATCGCCGAGCTGCTCGAGGTGTTCCCCAACGCGGCGATCCTGGTCACGGGTGTGGAGGACCCGGACAGCCGGGCGCACGGGCCGAACGAGTCGGTGCACCTGGGGGAGCTGGAGCGTGCGGTGCTGGCCGAGGTGCTGCTGCTGGAGCGGCTCGCCGGACGGTGACCTGCCGGTGACCGGCCGGCGGCCGGGGGCTCAGACCGGCGGGTGCGGGTCGTACTGGATGCCGCGACGGACCCGTCGGGCCATCTGCGGCGACTCGAGCCGGGCCACGAGGTGGAGAGCCATGTCGATGCCCGCGGACACCCCGGCCGAGGTGACGACGTCGCCGTCGTCGACGAACCTCGCCTCGGTGTCGGCGAGCACGCTGGGGTCGAGGCCGGCCAGCTCGTCGAAGGCGTCCCAGTAGGTCGTGGCTGGCCTGCCCGCCAGCAGCCCGGCAGCCGCGAGGACCAGCGCCCCGGTGCACACGCTCGCCATCAGCGGCGTCGTGGCCCGCATCTGCCGGACCCACGCGAGGTGCTCCGGGCTGGCCGCGAGGACGCGCGTACCACGGCCACCGGGGTATACGAGGACGTGCAGCGGACCGAGCTCACCGGCGGGCAGGTCGGGGACGAGCGACAGACCGTGCGCGCAGCGCACGCCCGCCCCGTCCAGGGAGAACGTGACGACCTCGGGGTGGAGCTCCGAGTGCGCCGCCCACCACGCCAGCACCTCGAAGGGGCCGACGACGTCGAGCTCCTCCGCACCGTCGAAGACGAACAGCCCGATCCGCAGGGGGTGCCCGGTGCCCACGTCGACCTCCGTCAGTAGCCCGGCAGGGCCAGCATCTGGTCGAGGGCGACACGGGCCCAGTGCGCGTCGTCCGGGTCGACGACGATCCGGTGCGGTACCCGACCTGCCGCGAGCGACTCCAGCGCCCAGGTGAGGTGCGGGAGGTCGATGCGGTTCATGGTCGAGCAGAAGCAGACGGTCGAGTCGAGGTAGTGCACGGTCTTGTCCGGGTGGGCCAGCGCGAGGCGCCGGACCAGGTTCAGCTCGGTGCCGATCGCCCACGAGGTTCCCGGGGCGGCCGCGTCGAGCGCCTTGATGATGTACTCGGTCGAGCCGACCATGTCGGCCGCCTCCACCACCTCGTGCTTGCACTCCGGGTGCACGATCACCGTCGTCGCCGGGTCCGCCGCGCGGACCGCCGCGACGTTCTGCGCCGAGAAGCGCCCGTGCACGGAGCAGTGCCCCCGCCACAGGATCATCCGGGCGTCGCGCAGCTGCTGCCGGGTGAGCCCGCCACCCGGCCTGCGGGGGTCGAACACCACGCAGTCGTCCAGGCTGAGGCCCAGCTGCCGCACGGCGGTGTTGCGGCCCAGGTGCTGGTCCGGCATGAACAGCACCTTGCCGGTGCCGTCGACCCCGCCGACCCGGTCGAACGCCCAGCGCAGGGCGACGTGCGCGTTGGAGGACGTGCAGACGGTGCCGCCGTGGCGGCCCGTGAAGGCCTTGATCGCCGCGGTGGAGTTCATGTAGGTCACCGGCACCGTGGACTCCGCGACACCGGCGTCGACCAGCACGTCCCAGGCGTCCTCCACCTGGTCGATGGCGGCCATGTCGGCCATCGAGCACCCGGCGGCGAGGTCGGGCAGCACCACCTGCTGGTGGTCGGCGGTCAGGATGTCGGCCGACTCCGCCATGAAGTGCACGCCGCAGAAGACGATGAACTCCGCGTCCGGCCGGGCGGCGGCCTCGCGGGCGAGCTTGAAGGAGTCGCCGGTCACGTCCGCGAACGCGATGACCTCGTCGCGCTGGTAGTGGTGGCCCAGGACGAAGGCGCGGTCCCCGAGCTGGGCGCGCGCCACGCGCGCCCGTTCGACGAGGTCTGGGTCGCTCGCGGCCGGCAGCGCGCCGACGCACTCCACCCCGCGCTCGGACTGCAGGTCCGAGCCGCGGCCGAGGAGCAGGAGAGCGGACGGCATGGGCTCGACGAACGCACCACGCTCGGGCGTGACCAGGCTCATCGCCCGATCTTCCCATACCGCCGGCCGGCCCCTCGAGCAGGTCCGGTTGCCGACGTGCCACCATCGCGGCGTGCGCGTGCTGCTGGCTCCTGACAGCTTCGGGTCCTCCCTGACGGCCCCGGAGGCGGCGGAGGCTCTGCGGGCCGGTTGGTTGGCGGGGGCGCCGCACGACGAGATCGTCGCCTGCCCGCTGGCCGACGGCGGTCCCGGCTTCGTCGAGACGATCCACAGCTCTCTCGGTGGTCAGGTGATCCCCGTCACGGTGACGGGGCCGCTGGGGGATCCGGTGCCTGCGGTCGTGCTGCTGGTGCCTGCGCACGACGACGTCCCTGCGACGGCGTACGTCGAGACGGCCCAGGCGATCGGCCTGCCGCTGGTACCGCCGGACCGCCGGGACCCCGGCCGGACCACCACCCGAGGGGTGGGGGAGCTGCTGCGACACGCCCGCACGACCGGCGCGGCACGTGTGGTGGTGGGTCTGGGCGGGTCCTCCACCAACGACGGGGGAGCCGGGATGCTCGTCGGCCTCGGGCTGTCGGACCTAGCCGGTCGGCTCGGCTCGGGCGGCGCGGCGCTGGTCGGGCTGCAGCCGGAGGACGTCGCCGGGCTGCGCGAGCTGCGCCGGGAGTGGGAGGGCGTCGAGGTGGTCGCCGCGTGCGACGTCGACGTGCCCCTCCTGGGGCTGCAGGGTGCGAGCGCCGGGTTCGCACCCCAGAAGGGAGCGTCCCCCCAGCAGGCGCAAGAGCTGGAGGCGGCGCTGGGGCACCTGTCCCGGCTGGTCGGTGCCGCTCTGGGCAGCGTCGAACGTCCCGACCTGCTGTCCGGGGCGCCGGGCGCCGCGCGCCTGGCCGCGGTCCCGGGGGCGGGGGCAGCCGGCGGCCTCGGGTTCGGTCTTGCTGCGCTCGGAGCGCGACTGGTCGGCGGTGCGGCTCTGGTGGCCGACGAGGTGGGCCTCGCCGACCGGATCGCTGCGGCGGACGTCGTGGTGACCGGGGAGGGTCGGTTCGACTGGCAGTCCCTGCACGGCAAGGTGGTGTCCGAGGTCGCCGCACGGGCCGTGCCCTTCGCGGTCCCCGTGGTCGTCGTCGCGGGTCAGGTGCTGGTCGGTCGGCACGAGCTGGCGGAGGTCGGGGTGGCCGCCGCGTACGCGGTCGGCACGTCGCCCGACGAGGTGGAGCGAGCGCTCGCCGACCCGGCCGGCACGCTGAGGGCACGTGCGGTCCGGGTGGCGCGGACGTGGTCCCCGACACGACGCTGAGGTGCCGCGGGACCCTGGTGCGCCGCGTCCTGATGGGCGTCGTACGCTGACGGGGAACATCAACGCGCAGCCCGGTGTTGCGCGAGGGGTCGGGGCCGAGACCGGCCGCGCCGAGCACGCACCCTTTCGGGAGACAGCATGACCGAGACAACCCAGACCGCGACGCACGGCGTCCAGCTGACCGACGTGGCGGCCGCCAAGGTGCACAGCCTGCTGGAGCAGGAGGGTCGCGACGACCTCCGGCTGCGCGTGGCCGTGCAGCCCGGTGGCTGCTCGGGCCTGATCTACCAGCTCTACTTCGACGAGCGCATCCTCGGCGGCGACGCCGTCAAGGACTTCGGCGGTGTCGAGGTCGTCGTCGACCGCATGAGCGTGCCGTACCTGGAAGGCGCGACGATCGACTTCGCGGACACGATCGAGAAGCAGGGCTTCACGATCGACAACCCGAACGCCGGCAGCTCCTGCGCCTGCGGCGGCTCCTTCAGCTGACCGGCGCACCAGCGGTCGGACGGGCCCGGCACCTCGAGGTGCCGGGCCCGTCTGCGTCCGGGCTCAGACCGGCCGCTCCTCCGTCACGCGCCACCGATCCGCACCGTGACGGCGAGCGCGCCGTCCTTCGTGCGCTCGGCGCGCACCACCGTGTGCCCTCGCATCCGTGCCCAGGCGGGGACGTCCACCTCGGCGGCTGGATCGGTGGCCAGCACCGTGACCAGCGTGCCGGCGGCCGCAGCGCGTGCGACGCGGGCCAGCCGCACGATCGGTGCAGGACACACCAGCCCGCGGGCGTCGACCACCTCGCCGGTGTCGGCAGCTTCCGTCACAGTCCCACCACGCCCGCACGGTCGCGGAGCTGCCTCACGACCTCGGGGAGGACGTCGCAGAACCGCTCGACGTCGTGGCGGGCGGTGCCGCGAGGAAGGGCGATGCGCACGTTCCCGTGGGTGAGCACCCCCATGGCGGCCAGCACGTGGCTCGGCTCGAGGGCGCTGGACGTGCAGGCCGAGCCGGAGCCGACGGCGAAGCCGCGCGCATCCAGCTCCGTGACCAGGGACTCTCCGTCGAGGTAGAGGCACGAGAAGGTCACGACGTGCGGCAGCCGGTCCGTCGGCTCTCCCACCACCTCGACGTCCGGCACCTGGGTCGCGACCCGGTGGCGGACCAGGTCCACCAGCTCGCGTCGAACGGCATCGGCCTGGTCCCGATCCGCCACCGCTGCCTGGAGCGCGACGGCGGCAGCCAGGGCCGCCGGGACGCTGACGCCGCCGGGGAACCATCGGTCCTCGTCCTCCGGGCGGTCCGGGGTACGACGGACGCCGCTGCGGGTGACGAGCACGCCGATCCCGGCCGGGCCGCCGAAGTCGGCCGCACCGCCCGCGAGCAGGTCCCAGTGCGGTCCCACGTCGACGTGCCCGAGGCTCGACCCGGCGTCGACCAGCAGAGGGACGCCGGCCGCTCGCGCCGCGGCGTGCACCGGGGCCACCGGCTGCAGGGTGCCGACCTCACCGTTGGCGTGCTGGAGCGCCGCCAGCGCGATGCCGGGCTGCGCGAGGGCCACGCCGAACCCGTTCTCGTCGACCCGTCCCGTACGGTCGACGGGTACCGTCACGCGCCGACCTCCGGCACGGGCCGCGACGAACTCCGCGGCGTTGAGCACCGCGGCACGTTCCACCGCACCGACCACCACGTGGGGCCCGACCCGACGTCGCCCGAGCGCGACGTCCCTGACAGCGGCGTGCAGGGCCTCCGTGTGCGACGGGGCGAGGGCGACCTCGTCCGTACGGGCGCCGACCACCGCCGCGATCGCCTCGCGGGCGCCGTCCAGGAGCAGGCGGGCCCGGCGGCCCTCGGCGTGCAGCCTCCGCGGGTCGGCCCAGCCCTCGTCGAGCGCGGCGAGGAAGGCCTCGCGCGCGACCGGGAGCAGCGGCGCCTGTCCGCCGGCGTCGAGCACCACCCGAGGCGTCGTGTCGTCCACGACGTGCACGGTAACGGGGTTCGACCAGGCGCCGATCATGCTGACACCGCGTCGTCATATCGCGTCGCCGGGCACGACGGGGGGCCGCCCGCGCGCTACGCTGCACGCGTCGAAAGGACCAAGGTCCCAGGTGGCCGTCGTACGCGCGTCGTGCACCCACCCGGAACCGTGAGTGGAAGGTTGCCCGTGCACCCGGAAAACCACCGCCGGACGCGCCGCAGGGCCCTCGTGGGCACCGGGCTGGTGCTCATGGCAGCGGTCGCCCTGAGCGGCTGCTCGGACACCGTGTACCGAGGCTGGCTGCCCGGCAGCACCCAGCACGAGGTCACCGACCAGACCGGACGGGTCGCCAGCCTGTGGCGCGGCTCGTGGATCGCGGCGCTGCTGGTGGGCCTGCTCGTCTGGGGCCTGATCCTGTGGTGCGTCGCGGTGTACCGGAAGCGCAAGGCGGACAGCACGCTGCCCGTGCAGCTGAGGTACCACGTGCCCCTCGAGGTGATGTACGTGATCCTGCCGATCGTCATGGTCGGCGTGCTCTTCTACTACACCAACCGCGACATGACGGCGATCAACGCCAAAACCGGCGACGCCAAGGTCCATGTCCAGGTGATCGGCAAGCAGTGGAGCTGGGACGTCAACTACCAGGACGCGAACGTGTACGACAGCGGCCAGCAGGTCCAGGACCTGCAGGCGCCGGGCGCGCTCGACGAGCCCGTGACGATCTGGCTGCCGGTGGACGAGAAGGTCCTGTTCACGCTCAATTCTCGCGACGTGATCCACTCGTTCTGGGTGCCGGCCTTCCTGTACAAGATGGACGTGATCCCGGGGCGGACCAACCAGTTCGAGGTGACGCCGAAGACGGTGGGCGAGTACCGCGGCAAGTGCGCCGAGCTCTGCGGTGAGTACCACTCGCGGATGCTGTTCAACGTGAAGGTCGTGACGCGCGCCGAGTACGACGCGCACCTCGCCGACCTGAAGGCGAAGGGCCAGACCGGTCAGCTCGGGCTCGACGTGAGCCGGGCGCAGGACCTCAACAGCGTGGGGAGTGCAGGCTGATGGTGGCGACGACCGAGCTGATCCCGGGCCTGGCGCCGCGTCGGCAGACCCTGGGCCGGACCGTCGTGAAGGTGATCACCTCCACCGACCACAAGACGATCGGGTACATGTACCTGATCACGTCGTTCGTGTGGTTCATCGTGGGCGGGATCCTGGCGCTGCTGATCCGCAGCGAGCTGTTCGCGCCCGGCATGCAGGTGTTCTCCACGCCGGAGCAGTACAACCAGGCGTTCACGATGCACGGCACGATCATGCTGCTGCTGTTCGCGACGCCGTTGTTCGCGGGTTTTGCGAACGTGCTGATGCCGCTGCAGATCGGTGCTCCGGACGTCGCGTTCCCGCGGCTCAACATGTTCGCGTACTGGCTGTACCTGCTCGGCGGTCTGATCGCGGCCGCGGGATTCCTCACGCCGCAGGGCGCCGCCTCGTTCGGGTGGTTCGCCTACGCCCCGTTGTCCAACCAGGTGTACTCGCCGGGCGTGGGCGGTGACCTGTGGGTGTTCGGCCTGGCGCTGACGGGTTTCGGCACCATCCTCGGCGCCGTCAACTTCATCACCACGATCGTCACCATGCGGGCCCCCGGGATGACGATGTTCCGGATGCCGATCTTCACCTGGAACACGCTGGTGACGTCGCTGCTGGTGCTGATGGCGTTCCCGCCCCTGGCCGCGGCGCTGTTCGCGCTGGGCGCCGACCGGCGGCTCGGTGCCCAGGTGTTCAACCCGGACAACGGCGGTGCCATCCTCTGGCAGCACCTGTTCTGGTTCTTCGGGCACCCCGAGGTCTACATCATCGCCCTGCCGTTCTTCGGCATCGTGACGGAGATCCTGCCGGTGTTCAGCCGCAAGCCGGTGTTCGGGTACAAGGGCCTGGTCTACGCGACCATCTCGATCGCGGCGCTCTCGGTCACCGTGTGGGCGCACCACATGTACGTGACCGGTGCGGTCCTGCTGCCGTTCTTCTCGTTCATGACGATGCTCATCGCGGTGCCCACCGGCGTGAAGTTCTTCAACTGGATCGGCACGATGTGGCGCGGCAAGCTCACGTTCGAGACGCCGATGCTGTGGACGATCGGCTTCCTGGTGACCTTCCTGTTCGGCGGTCTGACGGGCGTGATCCTGTCCAGCCCGGCGCTGGACTTCCACCTGTCCGACACGTACTTCGTCGTGGCGCACTTCCACTACGTCGTGTTCGGCACGGTGGTGTTCGCGATGTTCGCCGGCTTCTACTTCTGGTGGCCCAAGTTCACCGGGAGGATGCTGAACGAGCGGCTGGGCAAGATCCATTTCTGGCTGCTCTTCATCGGCTTCCACACGACGTTCCTGATCCAGCACTGGCTCGGTGTGCGCGGCATGCCGCGTCGGTACGCCGACTACTCGCCGGCTGACGGGTTCACCTGGATGAACCAGGTGTCGACGGTGGGTGCCGGCATCCTGGCGATCTCGACGCTGCCGTTCCTGTACAACGTCTACACGACGTGGCGGAACGCGCCGAAGGTCGCCGTCGACGACCCGTGGGGCTACGGCAACTCGCTCGAGTGGGCCACCAGCTGCCCGCCGCCGCGCCACAACTTCGTGTCCCTGCCGCGGATCCGCTCGGAGCGTCCGGCGTTCGACCTGCACCACCCCGAGGTCGCCGCGATGGACCACGTCGAGCCGGAGCCCGGTCTGCTCGACTGGGAGGCGCAACGGACGGACAACCCCCGCGACGCCCGTCGCCGCATCGCCGAGGGCACCGCGCAGCCCGAGAAGTCCAGCACGACGGTGATCGACGACACCCAGGACCCGGAGGCTGACCGGTGAAGCTCGAGGCCCGACTCTTCCTGCGCGGGGTGCTGTTCTTCGTGCCCGTGGGCCTGGTCTACGGCTACTTCAGCCACTGGGAGTCCGTGGGCACCCTCGGCATCCCGCTGCTCGGTGGGCTGGTCGGGATGATCGGCGCCTACTTCGCGCTGGTGTCTCGCCGCATCGACCCGCGCCCGGAGGACGACGAGCTGGGCGAGATCTCCGAGGGGGCGGGTGACCAGGGTGTGTTCAGCCCGTGGTCCTGGTGGCCGCTCGTGATCGGCCTCGCGGCCGCTCTGGCCTTCCTCGGCCTGGCGGTCGGCTGGTGGCTCCTGGCGATCGCCGTGCCCGTCGGTGTGATCGGCCTGGTCGGCTGGGTGTTCGAGTTCTCGCGCGGGCAGCACGCCCACTGAGCGGTCGGGGGCCCGGGTCAGCCGGGGAGCCGCGTCGCCGCCGCGACGAAGACCGGCAGGTGCCGCACCGTCCCGCGCACCGGCTTGGGGTCGACGTACGCGGTGACGAGCTGGTCGACGTGCAGCCCCGCGGCCACGCACCACGACGAGATCTGTTCGTGGCTGAAGCCGTCGTGGCCGTCGAACGACGGCCGATCGGCGTGGTAGAGCCCACCGTCCGGCTCGAGGTCGGCGACGACGAGCCGTCCGCCCGGCCGCAGCAGGCCGGCGACGGTCCGCAGCAGACGCGGGACGTCTCGCACGTGGTGCAGCGCCATGGCGCTGAAGGCGACGTCGAGCGGCGCGAGGTCGCCGGCGTGCGGCGCACCTTCGGCGGTGGACAGGTCGACACGTGCGGTGCGCACGCGCGTGCTGCAGCCGGCTGCCGTGACGGCGGCCGAGACGTTCGCGTGCGCCAGCGCCAGGGCGTCGCCGTCGACGTCGAGGAGGACCTGCTCGTCGAACAGGTCCACCAGGTGGGGACTGACCCCGCCTGCTCCCGAGCCGATGTCCAGCCCGCGACGGTGGTGCCCGTCGCCGAGCACCAGCCGGATGTGGGCGGCCAGCGCCGCGCACCGGCGTGCCCGGCGGTCGGCGTCGGGATCGTCGGCCGCCGGCTGAGCGGGCCCGGGCGCAGCGGGCCCGCTGGGCTGGCCCGGGTGCGCCGGGCGGTCGGTGGTCATCCCCGCGACCCTAGCGGGCCGTCCGCCGACGACAGAGATCGAGCCCGGTCGGGAGGGTGCCCCGACCGGGCTCGATCGTCGTCCTGCACCTGCGCACTGCGCGCGGGTTGCTCCGTGTCGTCAGGCGGGCAGGATCAGGCTCGTCGCGCGGGCGCGGGCCAGGCGTGCGGCGGCGTCCGTCCAGTTGACGATGTTCCACCACGCCTTGACGTAGTCGGCCTTGACGTTGACGTAGTCGAGGTAGAAGGCGTGCTCCCACATGTCGAGCACGACGATCGGGATCACCCCGAGCGGGAAGTTCGACTGCTGGTCGTACAGCTGGAACACCACGAGCTTCGACCCGAGGGTGTCCCAGGCGAGGATCGACCAGCCGGAGCCCTGGATCCCGACGGCGTTCGCGGCGAAGTGCGCCTGGAACTTCTCGAAGGATCCGAAGAACTCGTCGATCGCCGCAGCCAGCTCACCCGTGGGGCGGTCGCCGCCGTCGGGGGACAGGTTCTGCCAGAACACGGAGTGGTTGACGTGCCCGCCGAGGTTGAAGGCGAGGTTCTTCTCGTGCAGGTTGACCGCGGCGAGGTCGCCCGACTCCCGGGCGGCGGCGAGCTTCTCCAGGGCGGTGTTGGCGCCCGTCACGTAGGCGGCGTGGTGCTTGTCGTGGTGCAGCTCCATGATCCGCCCGGAGATGTGCGGCTCGAGGGCCGCGTAGTCGTAGGGGAGGTCCGGGAGCGTGTAGTCAGCCATCGATCAGTGCCTTCCGTGCGTCGGACCGCGGTCGGTGCCGCGGGTGTGCGCGCGACGGCGGCCGTCGCCGAGGGCGGCGACCACCGTGCGCCTGTTCCACTCTCGCGCAGGAACCGTGATCCTGCCCGAGGTTCTGCTGTCGGCGTCGAACAACGTGCCGCGGGACACCGGTCAGTGCACCCCGGCGCTGATCTGGGCGGTCTGCTCGGCCGGTTCGAGCACCGGATGGGCGCCGTGCTCGTGGGCCGCTGCGAGCTCGCGCGGGGTGACGGGCTCGACGCGGTCCTCGTAGAAGAGCTGCGAGAGGCGCTGCCGCCGACGGTCTGCCGCGTACCCCTTGCGGCGCACGCCGCGCGAGTCCTCGGCGGGTGCGATCTGCAGCGGGCGGACGGGCTCCTGCTGCACCCGTAGCCAGCGCTCGTCCTCGTCGAGGGGCGCGTGCACCTCGATGTACTCGCCGCTGGCGAACCGGACGATGCGGCCGGTCTCGTGACCGTGCAGCACCAGCTCGCGGTCCCGGCGCTGCAGGCCGAGGCAGATGCGCTTGGTCACCAGGAACGCGATCGCGGGTGCGACGAACAGCAGGACGCGGAAGGTCCAGGTGATGTCGTTGATCGACAGGTGGAACTGGGTGGCGATCAGGTCGTTCGAGCCGGCGAGCACCAGGACGAAGAACGCCGTCAGCAGCGACACGCCGAACGAGGTGCGGAACGTCGCGTTGCGGGGCCGGTCGAGCAGGTGGTGCTCGCGGTGGTCACCGCTGGCGTAGGCCTCGACGAACGGGTACAGCGCGAGGGCCCCGAGCAGGATCGCCGGCAGGATCATCGCCGGGACGATGATGTTGAGCGGCACCGTGAAGGAGCCGAGCACCACCTCGGCCTGGCCGGGCATCAGTCGCAGGGCGCCCTCGAGGAACAGCATGTACCAGTCGGGCTGGGCGCCGGCGGAGACCGGTGACGGGTCGTACGAGCCGTAGTTCCACACCGGGTTGATCTGCATCGTCGCGCCGAGCAGCGCGATGACGCCGAAGACGACGAAGAAGAAGCCGCCGGCCTTCGCGACGTACACCGGGAAGAGCGGATAGCCGACCACGTTGGTGTTGGTCCGGCCGGAGCCGGGGAACTGCGTGTGCTTCTGCAGGAACACGAACGCCAGGTGCAGCCCGACGAGGGCGAGCAGCAGGCCGGGGATCAGCAGCACGTGCACGGTGAAGAGACGCGGGATGAGCGCCGTCCCCGGGAACTCGCCGCCGAACAGGGCGTACGAGGCGTAGGTGCCGATGATCGGTACCGCCAGGGTGATGCCCTGGGCGATGCGCAGGCCGTTGCCCGAGAGCACGTCGTCCGGCAGGGAGTAGCCGGAGAACCCGGCAGCCATGCCGAGCACCAGCAGCGTGAAGCCGATCACCCAGTTGATCTCGCGCGGCTTGCGGAAGGCACCGGTGAAGAAGATGCGCATCATGTGCGTGACGATCGCGGCCATGAAGATCAGGGCGGCCCAGTGATGGATCTGCCGCATCAGCAGGCCGCCGCGCACCTCGAACGACAGCCGCAGGGTCGAGGCGTACGCCTCCGACATCCGCGTGCCCTGCAGGGCCGTCCACGGGCCGTTGTACGTGACCTCGTTGGTGCTCGGGACGAAGAACATCGTCAGGAACACGCCCGAGATGAGCAGCGTGATGAAGGAGTAGAGGGCGATCTCGCCGAGCATGAAGGACCAGTGGTCCGGGAAGATCTTGCGCGCCAGACCCTTGACGGCGACCGCGATGCCGGTGCGCTGGTCCAGCCAGTCGGCGGAGGCCGCGGCGGGACCCTGCGAGCCGCCGGTCGCCGTCCGGCGGGATGTGGTCGTGGAGGTCGTCGTCACCGCAGCCGCTCCCAGAAGCTCGGACCGATGGGCTCGTGGAAGTCGCTCTGCGCCACGAGGTAGCCCTCGCTGTCCACCGTGATCGGCAGCTGCGGCAACGGCCGCTTCGCGGGGCCGAAGACCACCTTCGCGCCGTTGGCCACGTCGAACGTCGACTGGTGGCACGGGCACAGGAGGTGGTGCGTCTGCTGCTCGTACAGGGCCACCGGGCAGCCGACGTGGGTGCACACCTTGGAGTAGGCGACGATGCCGTTGTACGACCAGCCCTTGCGGTCGTCGGCCTCGTGCAGGTCCCGCGGGTCCAGCCGGATCAGCAGGACGATCGCCTTCGCCTTCTCGTCCATCGGGTTCGCGGCCTTGTCCAGGCCGTCGGGGATCACGTGGACCACCGAGCCGATGGTGACGTCCGCCGCGCGGATCGGCCGCCCCGTCGGGTCGGTCGTCAGGCGCAGGCCCTTCTTCCACATCGTGTGCTTGAACGTCGAGACGTTCCAGTTCCCGCCGATGTTGCCGATCAGGGGAACCACGATGGTGAGCGGGAACAGCGCGAGGGAGCCGATCATCGCGCTCTTGAGCAGGCCTCGCCGGCTCAGGCCGGAGTCGGCGGCGCCCGCCTCGAGGTTCGCGATCGCACCTTCGCGCACGGCCGGGCTCGACTCCATCAGGTGTCGTTCCTCGACCCGCTCGTGGTCGTTCATGATCGACTTGGCCCACTGGATCGCGGCGGTGCCGATGCCGAGCAGGGCGAAGGCGAGCGCGAGGCCGAGCGTCATCGTCGACCGCTGGATGCCCCCGGCGTCCGTCCCGGTCGGCAGCGCGAAGTACGCGACGAGGAACCCGATGGTGCCGAGCGTCGACAGACCGAACAGCGCGAGCACGATCCGCTCGGAGGTCTTGTTGGCCCGCGGGTCGAGGTCGCCACGGCGGGGCCGGTGCGGCGGCAGGCCGGGGTTCTGGAACCTGTCGGGCAGCTGCTCCGACGAGGCGAGCTCGTCAGAGCTCCCGCTGTACCTGTCGATGGTGCTCACGAGGACTTCGCTCCGATCCACACGGCTGCGCCGATCAGCAGGCCGATGCCGACGACCCACGCCCACAGACCCTCGGTCACCGGACCCAGGCTGCCGAGGCTCAGACCACCCGGCTGCGTGCCGCCCTGCTGACGGACGAAGGCGATGATGTCCCGCTTCTCCTGCGGGGTGATGTTCGAGTCGTTGAACACGGGCATCGACTGCGGGCCGGTCAGCATCGCCTCGTAGAGGTGGGTGTTGCTGGTGCTCCACAGGTTCGGGGCGAACTTGCCCTGGCTCAGGGCACCGCCGGCGCCGACGGCGTTGTGGCACATCGCGCAGTTGGTGCGGAAGATCGCCATGCCGGTGGCGGGATCACCCTTGCTCGCGTCGACCTGCTCGGCGGTGGGAATGGCCGGGCCGGGGCCGAGGCTCGCGACGTAGGCCGCCAGCTGCGAGATCTGCTCCGGGGTGAAGACGACCGGCTTGCGCTGGGCCTGCGGGCCGCTCATCGCCAGCGGCATGCGGCCGGTGCCCACCTGGAAGTCCACCGCCGCGGCGCCCACGCCCACCAGGGACGGAGCGGCGTTCGTGCCGGTGGCGCCCATGCCGTGGCACGTGGCGCAGTTGGCCGCGAACAGCTTCTCGCCGTTGGTGACGTCGTTCGCCGATGCTGCCTGCGGTGCTGCGCTTGCCGGAGCGGGTTGCAGGGCGGCGTACAGCCCGCCCACGAGCAGCAGCGCCAGCAGGAGCAGCACCACCGGCGCGCGCCGGTCGTGCCTGCGGGCCGCGAGTGCCTTCACTGATGGGTCCTCGTCTCGCGTGGGGGAACGGGTGTCACAGGAGCACCAGCGGTCACTGGAGCAGGTAGATGATCGAGAACAGCGCGATCCAGACCACGTCGACGAAGTGCCAGTAGTACGACACGACGATCGCGGTGGTGGCCTCGTGGTGGCCGAAGCTCTTCGCGGCGAACGAGCGCCCGAGCAGGAACAGGAACGCGATCAGGCCGCCGATCACGTGCAGGCCGTGGAACCCGGTGGTCAGGTAGAAGACGGATCCGTACGGCGTCGAGGAGATGGAGATGCCCTCGTGCACCAGGGAGGCGTACTCGTAGACCTGTCCGCCGATGAACACCGCACCCATCAGGTACGTCAGGGCGATCCACTCGTTCAGGCCCCATCGGTTCACCTGCCACAGCGCCCCGGAGCGACGGGGCTGGAAGCGCTCGGCCGCCCACACGCCCATCTGGCAGGTGACGGAGGACAGTAGCAGCACCGTGGTGTTGACCACCGCGTAGGGCACGTTCAGGTGCGCCGCACCCTCGGTGAACACCTTCGGGACGGCCGCCCGCGTGGAGAAGTACATGGCGAAGAGCCCGGCGAAGAACATCAGCTCGGACGCGAGCCACACGATCGTGCCGACCGACACCGGGTTCGGGCGGTTGACGGTCACATGGGGTGTGGTGCGCGGGGCAGCCGTGGCGGTCGACACCGCGCCATTATGGCGGATCAGCGCTTCGCATGGGTCCTAAGGCCCACGACGGATGGCTTCGAAGTGTCACCTCGTCAGAATCCGCGCGGGCCCGGGGACGCGGCCGGACGCCGGAGCCTCCGACCGGGCGGGCGTGCCAAGATTCGGCTATCCCGCACGACGACGAACGAGGACGGCCCATGAGCAGCGTCGAGCCTGAGAACGAGGAGACCGTGACCGGTCCCCGGATCCTGCTGTACAGCGACGACGTGGACGCGCGCGCCCAGGTGCGGCTCGGCGTCGGCCGTCGGCTCGGACGGGGCGAGCCGGACATCGAGTGGGTCGAGGTCGCCACGGCCGAAGCCGTCTACTCGGCTGTCGAGGGCGGCGAGCTGGACCTGGTGATCCTCGACGGCGAGGCGGACAAGGTCGGCGGGATGGGCGTTGCTCGTCAGCTCAAGGAGGAGGTCTACGACTGCCCGCCCGTGCTGGTGCTGACCGGTCGCCCGCAGGACGCGTGGCTCGCCTCGTGGTCCAACGCTGACGCGGTGATCAGCCGCCCGCTCGACCCGGTGCTGCTGCACCGTGCCGTGCAGTCCCTGCTGACGGGCAGCGCGCTCGCCCGATGACCGAGACCGCCGCGACCTTCACGTGGCCGGACGTCCTCGCGGAGCTGATCGCCCGCCGCGACCTCAGCGCCGACCAGACCCGCTGGGCCATGGGCGAGATCATGCGGGGCGAGGCACCGACCGCGTGCATGGCGGGGTTCCTGGTGGCACTTCGCGCCAAGGGCGAGACGGTGGCCGAGCTGACCGGTCTCGCGGACGAGATGCTGGCGCACTCCCAGCGGTTCGTGGTCCCCGGTCGCTCGCTCGACATCGTCGGGACGGGTGGGGACCGCGCGTTCACGGTCAACGTGTCCACGATGGCCGCGCTGGTGATCGCCGGGGCGGGTGTCACCGTGGTCAAGCACGGGAACCGGGCCGCGTCCTCGGCGTCCGGGTCCGCCGACGTGCTGGAGGCGCTCGGCATCCGCCTCGATCAGCCGCTGGACCGGGTCGGTCCGATCGCCACCGAGGTGGGCATCACGTTCTGCTTCGCGGGGCTGTTCCACCCCTCGATGCGGCACGCCGGGCCGGTGCGCCGCGCTCTAGGCGTCGCGACGGCGTTCAACTTCCTCGGCCCGCTGACCAACCCCGCGCAGCCGCAGGCCGCCGCGATCGGCGTGGCCGATGCGCGGATGGCCCCCCTGGTCGCCGGTGTGCTCGCCACCCGGGGCACCGACGCGCTGGTGTTCCGGGGGGAGCGTGACGGTCTGGACGAGCTCGCGGCCACCGGCCCGTCGCGGGTCTGGGAGGTGCGCGGCGGCGTGGTGACGGAGAGCGTCGTCGACTGGGTGGCGGACCTCGGCCTCGCGCCCGTCACGCTCACCGACCTGCGTGGTGGTGACCCGCAGCACAATGCGGGCGTCGTGCTGGAGCTGCTGGACGGCAAGCGCGGGCCGGTGCGCGAGACCGTGCTGCTCAACGCGTCAGCCGGCCTGGTCGCCGACGGCACGCTGCCCGGCACCGCCGACGGCACCCTGACGGAGCGCTTCCGGGCGGCGATGGGCCACGCCGAGCGGTCGGTGGACGACGGCTCGGCCGCCGGGGTCCTGGACCGCTGGCGCACGGTGGGCGTCTGAGCGGAAGGCGCAGCGTCCTCGCAGGCGCTGGTCGTGCACGGCGAGTCGTGGACGACCGGCCGGTGCCCCGTCTTCCGGCCGCGGTGCGACCCGCGGAGAGGGGCTGAGCTCAGTCCTCGAGGCCGAGTGCGAAGGCCTTGTCCAGGTCGTGCTCGGAGTAGGTGCGGAACGCGATGTACGTCTGCGTCCGCAGGACCCCTTCCACCTTGCTGACCTTGTCGGCGATGACGTCCGCCAGCTCGTCGTGCTCCCGCACCCGCACCATGGCGATGAGGTCCACCTCGCCGGTGACCGAGTAGACCTCGGTCACCCCGTGGATCTCCGCGATCGCGGCTGCGACCTCCGGGATCCGGGCTGCGTCGGTGTCGATGAGGACGATCGCGGTGAGCATGTCGTCATCATGCCGTGCGACGGGTGCCCTCCGCCGCACGCGAGCGCGTCGGACGGTCGGGTGGTCTCGCGCCGCTCGTCGCGGCCTCGCTGAGCTCGTCGACGAGGGACTGGTCGCCGGTCGGCGGCAGGGCGAGCGCGACCGCCACGGCCGCCGCCGCATCCCGGACGGCCTGGGCCGAGGGGAGGGGGCACGACCACTCGTCGGAGATCTCCACGAGCCGGACCCCGGGCTGCTCGAGCCAAGCGAGCAGCAGATCCGTCTCCTCCGGGTGCGCGGCGCCCGCCGGTGCCACGGGAGCGTCGACGTGCTCGCCGGTCGCCTGCAGGGTGGCGATCGCCAGGCGCGGGTCCACGTGGCGGTCGACGCGTGCGGTCCCGGCGAGCCGTCCGTGGCGGACGAGCACGATCTCCCAGCCGTGGTCGTCCGTCCGACGGGCCGCGACCAGCTCGGCGCACCGAGCCAGGGGGGTGGTGCGCTGCACGCGGGTCGCGCCGCGCAGGTAGGCCGTCAAGCGGTCTCGCTCGGCGGCTGCCTCCTCGAACCTCTCCTGCGCGACCAGGGTTCCGATGCGGGTCCCGACGTGCTGGACGACGGCGCCGGGGTCTCCCGTCATCGCGGTCCGCAGGGGCTCGGTCGCAGCGGCGTACTGCGCCACGTCCTGCGAGCCGATGCAGGGCGCACCGCAACGGCCGAGCTCCGCCAGCACGCACGCGGACGCGTCGGGCGGTGCCACGGCGGGCAGCCGACGGGTGCACCGGCGGACCGGGAAGGCCTCGTGCAGCGCCTCGACGGCGAGCTGCGCTGCGGCACCGGAGGCGAAAGGACCGAGGAAGGCGGCGCCCGGCTCGTCCCGGACCTGCCGCACCACCGAGAGCCGGGGGAAGGGTTCCGACGTCAGCCGCACCCACGGCATGCGCTCGGGGGAGCGGGACCGCCGGTTGTAGCGGGGGGCGTGCTCGGCGATCAGCCGCAGCTCGCGCACCCGGGCCTCGAGCGGGGTGGCGCAGACGACGGGGTCGACGCGTACCGCCAGCCGCACCATCTCGGACATGCGCGCGCGCCGTTCGGCGGACGTGAAGTACGTGCGGACCCGGCGGCGCAGGGAGGTGGTCGAGGTCCCGACGTAGAGCACCTCGTCACGGGGACCGCGGAACAGGTACACCCCCGGCGCGTCCGGCAGTCCGTCCGCCAGCGTCCGCTTGCGACGGACGTCGGTCGGCACCGGGTCGGCGGCGTCCGCCAGGTCCTCCAGGTGGGTGACGCCGAGCGGCCCCATCCGGTCGAGCAGCGCGTGCAGCACGTCCACGGTCGCCCGTGCGTCGTCGAGCGCGCGATGGTTCGGCGTGGTCGTGGCCCGGAACAGTGCCGCGAGGGAGGACAGCTTGTGGTTCGGAGCCTCGTCCCGGGTCACCACGCGGCGGGCGAGCCGGACGGTGTCGACCACGCGGAAGCCGGGCCAGGCATGTCCCGTCGCCGAGGCTGCGGCCCTCAGGAACCCCACGTCGAACGGGGCGTTGTGCGCCACCAGGACAGCGCCCCGGGCGAACTCGAGGAACGACGGCAGAACCTGCTCGATGCGCGGTGCTCCGACCAGCATCGACGTCGTGATCCCCGTCAGCACCTGGATGTAGGGCGGCACCGGACTACCCGGGTCGACGAGCGTCTGGAGCTCGCCGAGCACCTCGCCGCCGCGCACCTTGACGGCGCCGATCTCGGTGATCGCGCTGTCGCCCGGGCGCCCGCCGGTGGTCTCCAGGTCCACCACGACGAACGTGACCTCGGCCAGCGGGGTGCCGACGTCGTCGAGCGTCGGCTGCGTCGCCGTGGTCCCGGCCGGACGCGCGCCGCCGGCAGCAGGACCGGCCCACAACGGTCGCGGGCGGTGGTCCGTGTGCATGGCGGGCACGCTAGCCAGGGGCACCGACAGCCCCGCCGAGGCGCACCGGACGGACGTGTCGGTGGCTCTCGTTAGCGTCGCGCCATGATCATCGACTGCGACGCGTGCACGGCGGGCCCCGCCGCGTGCGCCGACTGCGTGGTGACGTTCCTGATGGTCCCGGCCGGTACGCCGTCTGGCGTGGGAGGCGCGGTCGAGCTCGACGCCGGCGAGCGTGCCGCTCTCGACGTGCTGGCCGCGTCAGGGCTGGTGCCGCCGCTCCGGATCGACCTGACCGGCTGAGCGAACGGCACGCTCAGCCGTGCACCGGACCCTCGTACAGCGCGTCGACCTCGTGGGCGAAGTCCTTGAGGACCTCGGCGCGCCGCACGCTGAGCTTCGGGGTCAGGTAGCCGTTCGCGATGGTGAGGTCGCCCTCGAGGATGCGGTACTTGCGGATCGACTCCGCTCGCGACACCGCCTGGTTGGTCCTCGCGACGGCCTTGTCCAGCGAGGCCAGCACGTCGGGGTCCTTGGCTGCGTCCTGCAGCGACATCGGCGGCTTGCCGTGCGCGGCGAGCCATCCCGGGACGCCTTCGGGGTCGAGCGTGATGAGGGCTCCGATGAACGGTCGCTGATCGCCGACCACCACGACCTGGCTGACCAACGGGTGCCCGCGCAGCCTGTCCTCCAGCACTGCGGGGGCCACGTTCTTGCCGCCGGCGGTGACGATGATCTCCTTCTTCCGGCCGGTGATCCGCAGGTAGCCCTCGTCGTCGAGGGCCCCGAGGTCACCGGTGCGGAACCAGCCGTCGACGAGCGCCGCGGCCGTCGCCTCCGGGTTGTTGTGGTACCCGCGGAAGACACCGATCCCGCGGACCTCCACCTCGCCGTCGGCCGCGATCCGCACAGAGGTGCCGGGCAGCGCGGGACCGACCGTGCCGATCTTCGACCGGTCGGGCAGGTTCACCGTCGCGGGCGCCGTGGTCTCGGTCAGGCCGTACCCCTCGAGCACGTGCAGCCCCGTGCCGCGGAAGAAGTGCCCCAGCCGCTCGCCGAGCGGCGCGCCGCCGGAGATCGCCCACCGCGCCTGCCCGCCGAGCGCCGCCCGGATCCGCCGCAGCACGAGGACGTCGGCCACGAGGTGCTGGAGCTGCAACCACCGGCTCGGTCCGCCCGGGGTGTCGAGCGCCCGGGAGTAGACGATCGCCGTCTTCGCGGCACGCTGGAAGATGCCGCCCTTGCCGCCGGCTGCCGCCTTCTGCTCGGCGGAGTTGTAGACCTTCTCGAACACTCGTGGCACCGACAGCACGAAGGTGGGCCGGAACGCCTCGAGGTCGGGCAGCAGCGTCTTGGTGTCGGCGGTGTGCCCGAGCGTCGCCCCGGCCGCGACGGTCAGCACGTGCACGAACCGCGCGAACACGTGCGCGAGCGGCATGAAGAGCAACGTGCGGGAACCGTCGCCCTGCACCACCACGTTCAGCTTCTCGACGGCGTTCACCGTGAGCTCGTAGAAGTTCCCGTGCGTCAGCTCGGCGCCCTTGGGCCGGCCGGTGGTTCCCGACGTGTAGATGATCGTGGCCAGGTCGTCCAGGTGAGCGAGGTGGCGGCGCTGCTCGACTTCCTCGACCGGGACGTGGGCGCCGTCACGCACCAGCGCGGCCACCGCGTCGTGGTCGATCACCAGCACGTCCCGCAGTTGCGGCACCTCGGCGCGGACCTGGTCGACCAGCTCGGCGTGGGCGGCCGTCTCCACCACCAGCAGGGAGACGGTGGAGTCGGACAGGATCCAGTGCACCTGCTCGGCCGAGGACGTCTCGTACACCGGCACGGTGACGGCGCCGGCCCGCCAGATCGCCCAGTCGAGGAGCGACCACTCGTAGCGGGTGCGGGACATGATGCCGACCCGGTCGCCCGGCTGCACCCCACGGGACACGAGCCCGCGGGCGACCGCCGTGATCTCGGCGTCCAGCGCGCGAGCCGTCGTCGTGGCCCACGGACCGCCGTCGGGGGACCGTCGCTCCATGAGGACCCGGTCCGGCGTCGCCGCGACCCGCTCCGCGAAGAGGTCGTTCAGGTTCCGCGACCGATCGACCTCGACCACGAGCGGGGAGGAGGACTCGTCCATGCTGACTCCAGTGGCAGACGACGACGTGTATCGCGAGGATACGGGACGTTCGACCCCCTCTCTCGGGCAGACCTGGCACTTGTCGCGGGGGGCCGCACGTCGTCGGCGGCAGGCTGCGGCTCGCCCCGCCCCGCGGGCGCTAGCGTGGGCCCGCGCATCGGGACGTCGGTGCGGACGGACGAGGGAACGGGCACCACATGCACGCCATCGGTGTGGACATCGGCGGGACCAAGATCGCTGCGGGCGTCGTCGACGACGACGGTCGGATCCTGGCGCAGACCCGGCGGGACACGGACCCGACCGATGCGACCACCGTGGACCGGGGTGTGGTCGACGTCTGCCGAGAGCTGATGGCCGACTACGAGGTGGGCGCGATCGGTCTGGCCGCTCCGGGCTTCATCGGGGCCGACCGTGCGACGGTGGGCTTCACGCCGAACCTTCCGTGGCGAGACCACCCGCTGCGTGACGCCGTGGCGACGGCGCTGCGGACCGAGGTGCCGATCGTCGTCGAGAACGACGCCAACGCCGCCGGCTGGGCCGAGTACCGGTTCGGCGTGGCAGACGGTGTCACCGACATGGTCACGCTCACGTTGGGCACCGGGCTCGGCGGCGCCATCGTCTCGGGCGGGCGCCTGGTGCGCGGCCGTTGGGGTGTGGCCGCCGAGATCGGCCACCTCCGCGTGGTGCCCGAGGGGCACGTGTGCGGGTGCGGTCAGCGCGGCTGCTGGGAGCAGTACGTGTCCGGCAGCGCGCTCGTGCGGGACGCGCATGCGATCGCGCAGCAGCGCCCGGACCGGGCGGCCCGGCTGCTCGAGCTCGCGGGCGGCAAGTGGCGCAAGATCACCGGGCTGCACGTCACGCAGGCCGCCGAGGAGGGCGACGAGCTGGCCATCGAGCTGCTCGCGGACATCGGCCGGTGGGTCGGTCAGGGTGCCGCGTCCGTCGCGGCGCTCCTGGACCCCGAGCTGTTCGTGGTCGGCGGTGGGCTCTCCGCAGCCGGCGAGCTGGTGATGGCGCCTGCACGTACCGCGTTCCTCGAGCACCTGTCCGCGCGTGGGCATCACCCGGAGGCGCGCTTCGCCATCGCCTCGATGGGCAACGAGGCCGGCATGGTGGGCGCGGCCGACCTGGCGCGGCTCGAGTCCTAGCGGGGGTCGCGCCTCAGACGACCGCGCCGGAGTCGTCGTCCCCCTCGTCGCGCCGGTGCGGCATGCGCCAGACGAGCACGCCGAGCCCTGCGACGAACGTGGCTCCGGCGATCGCCAGGAGCCACCCCGGCGCGTCCGGCCAGGCGAGCACGAGGACGACGAAGAGGACGGGCATCCCGATCGCCGCGGTCCAGGCAAGCGTGAGCAGGGGATCGCCACCGAGCACGGGACCCGGGTCGGGCGGGACGAAGTGCTCGCTCGCGTCGACGGCCGCCTCGGCCGCGTCCTGCTGCGCGCTGCCGTCCCAGTCCCGACCGGTCAGCTCGGCCGCTGCAGGAGGCTGGTGGACGCCGGCGGCGTGCTGCTCCCGATCGGCGTCCGGCCGGTGGTCCGCGCGGTCGACGTGTGCCGACGGTGTCTCGAGGTCGGCGAGCTCTGCGACGATCTGTGCCCAGCGTGCGTCGACGGCGGCCTGGTCCGGCTCGCCGGCGTCGGCGTCGTCGTCGGGACGCTGCGGCATGGATGCACTCTAGAGTCGGACCCAGCAGTCGGCGTGGTGCCCCAGGGCATCGCGACAGGGACGTCGAGCTGCGCCGCTGCCCGGTCGAGGAGTTGAGCGTTGTTCTACTGGTTGATGAAGCGCATCTTCGTCGGACCCCTGCTGCGGCTGGTGTACCGGCCGTGGGTCCGTGGCGTGGAGAACGTGCCGACGGATGGTCCCGCCATCCTGGCGAGCAACCACCTGGCCGTCATCGACTCGTTCTTCCTGCCGCTCGTGCTCTCGCGCGAGATCGTCTTCATCGGCAAGCAGGAGTACTTCACCGGCCGCGGCATCAAGGGCCGGCTGACCGCGGGCTTCATGCGCGGCGTCGGCACCATCCCGGTGGACCGCGGGGGTGGCAAGGCGGGGGAGGCGGCGCTGCGGACGGGACTGCGCCGGTTGGGCGAAGGCGGGCTCTTCGGCATCTATCCCGAGGGCACGCGCAGCCCCGACGGCCGGCTCTACCGAGGCAAGACGGGCGTGGCGCGGCTCGCGCTGGAGTCCGGCGCTCCGGTGATCCCCGTCGCGATGGTCGGCACCAACATCGCGCAGCCGATCGGCCGCACGATCCCCAAGGTGATGCGGATCGGCATCGTGATCGGCGAGCCGCTCGACTTCAGCCGCTACCGCGGCATGGAGAACGACCGGTTCATCCTCCGGTCCGTGACCGACGAGATCATGTACGCCCTGATGAGCATCTCGGGCCAGGAGTACGTGGACGTCTACGCGGCGACCCAGAAGGCCCGGATCGCCACCGGCCACCCGGCGGTGACGGGTGACGCGACGGACCACCTGCCGGCCGCTCCCGGCGGGCGTCCGGTGCCCGACGTCCAGGTTCCGGTCGAGCCGCCGACCGCGGAGGCCGGTCAGTAGGATGGCCGGCGCGCCTGGCGCGTCCCCGTGCAGCCGCGGCTGCATACCCGTGCTCGATCGAGAGGTGTTCCCCCATGTCGGTCCGTCGCGTCGCTCTCCTCACCGCAGGCGGCTTCGCCCCGTGCCTGTCCTCGGCCGTCGGCGGGCTGATCGAGCGCTACACGGAGATCGCCCCCGAGATCGAGATCATCGCCTACCAGCACGGCTACCACGGCCTGCTGCGCGGGGAGAAGATCGTGGTGGACGAGGAGGGCCGCAAGAAGGCCGGCATCCTGCACCGCTTCGGCGGCTCGCCCATCGGGAACTCCCGGGTGAAGCTGACCAACGCCAAGGACTGCGTCAAGCGCGGCCTGGTCAAGGAGGGTGAGAACCCGCTGCACGTGGCGGCCGAGCAGCTCAAGGCCGACGGGGTCGACGTGCTGCACACCATCGGTGGCGACGACACCAACACCACCGCCGCGGACCTGGCCGCCTACCTCGCCGAGAACGACTACCCGCTGACGGTCGTGGGGCTGCCCAAGACGATCGACAACGACGTCGTGCCGATCCGCCAGTCCCTCGGCGCATGGACCGCCGCCGAGGAGGCGGCGGGCTTCGCGGCGAACATCATCGGCGAGCACCGCTCCGGCCCCCGGATGCTGATCGTGCACGAGGTGATGGGTCGGCACTGCGGGTGGCTGACCGCCGCCGCCGCGTCCGAGTACCGCAAGTGGCTCGACCTGCAGGAGTGGGTGCCGAGCCTGGGCCTGACGCGTGAGCGCTGGGACATCCACGCCGTCTTCCTGCCCGAGCTGGCGCTCGACATCGACGCCGAGGCGGCGCGCCTCAAGGCGATCATGGACACCCAGGGGAACGTCAACATCTTCTTGTCCGAGGGCGCCGGGATGAACGAGATCGTCGCCCAGAAGGAGGCCGCGGGCGAGGAGGTCGCTCGGGACGCCTTCGGTCACGTCAAGCTCGACACGATCAACCCGGGCCAGTGGTTCGCCAAGCAGTTCGCCGCCAAGCTCGGCGCCGAGAAGGTCATGGTCCAGAAGTCCGGCTACTACTCGCGCGCCGCCGCCGCGAACGCCGAGGACCTGCGCCTCATCAAGTCGATGACGGACCTGGCCGTCGAGTGCGCGCTGCGCGGCGAGGCCGGCGTCATCGGTCACGACGAGGAGAACGGCGACCGTCTGCGTGCGATCGAGTTCCCGCGGATCGCCGGCGGCAAGGCGTTCGACGTCACGCAGCCCTGGTTCGGCCGGCTGCTGGCGGACATCGGCCAGCCGCTGGTCGCAGCGGCTTCCCACGCATGAGCGTGGAGCCGGACCCCGGGGTTCTGGAGGGTCTGGACGCCTGGGAGGGCCTCTCGGCCGAGCAGCAGCCCTCGTGGCCGGACGCCACGCGGCTTCGGCAGGTGCGCGAGAAGCTCGCGACCCTGCCGCCGCTCGTCTTCGCCGGTGAGGCGGATGCGCTGCGGGCCAAGCTCGCCGCGGCGGGCCGTGGCGAGGCGTTCCTGCTCCAGGGCGGGGACTGCGCCGAGATCTTCGCCGAGGCGACCGCGGACCGGATCCGCCACAAGATCATGACGGTCCTCCAGATGGCCGTGGTGCTCACGTACGGCGCCAGCCTGCCCGTCATCAAGATGGGCCGGATGGCCGGCCAGTACGCCAAGCCGCGCAGCGCCGACACCGAGACGCGGGACGGCGTGACCCTGCCGGCCTTCCGTGGGGACATCGTGAACGGCTACGCCTTCACGCCAGCGGACCGGACCCCGGACCCGGAGCGACTGCTCGAGGCCTACCACACGTCGGCGTCGACCCTGAATCTGATCAGGGCGTTCACCACCGGCGGCTTCGCCTCCCTGCTCCGGGTGCACGAGTGGAACCGCGGCTTCACCGCCAACCCGGCGTACTCCCGCTACGAGGAGATCGCGGCGGAGATCGACCGGGCGATCCGGTTCATGGCTGCCTGCGGCGCGGACTTCGACGCCCTGCGGGCCGTCGACTTCTACGCCAGCCACGAGGGTCTGCTGCTGGACTACGAGCGGCCCCTGACGCGGATCGACTCGCGCACCGGCCTGCCGTACGACTGCTCGGGCCACTTCCTGTGGATCGGCGAGCGCACCCGCAAGCTGGACGGTGCGCACATCGACTACTTCTCCCGCGTGCAAAACCCGCTCGGCGTCAAGCTCGGCCCGACGACCACGGGTGACGAGGCGCTGGCCCTGATGGACCGGCTGAACCCGAACGGCGAGCCGGGCCGCCTGACCTTCATCACGCGGATGGGCGCGGGCCTGGTCCGCGACCGGCTGCCTGCCCTGGTGGCGAAGGTCACCGCCGACGGTCGGCCGATCACGTGGGTATGCGACCCGATGCACGGCAACGGCATCGTCTCCTCGTCCGGCTACAAGACGAGGCGCTTCGCGGACGTGATCGACGAGGTGGCCGGCTTCTTCGAGGTGCACCGGGCCCTCGGGACGGTCCCCGGAGGCCTGCACATCGAGCTGACCGGCGACGACGTCACCGAGGTGCTCGGCGGCACCGAGGAGATCGACGAGGAGGGGCTGTCGCGGCGCTACGAGACCCGCGTCGACCCCCGGCTGAACCACCAGCAGTCGCTCGAGCTGGCCTTCCAGGTGGTGGAGCTGCTCCGTCGCTCATGAGAGTGGCGCGCGTACGACGAGGCCCCGTTCCCCGCTGGGGAGACGGGGCCTCGTCACGGTCGGGGACCGTCGTCGGGGAGGCTCGCTCCGCGGCTGGCGGCCGCTGGGTCAGACCACCGACAGCGTGATCGTCGAGCCGCGTGGGGCCGTCTTCCCGTTGCCGCCAGCCGGTGTCTGGTCGTAGACGGTGTTCAACGGGTGCGCGCCCAACGGATAGGTGACCGCCACGGTGAACCCGGCGTCCTGCAGGGTCTTCGTCGCCTTGTCGGCCTTCATCTGGATCACGTTGGGCACCGGAAGCATCTCCTGGCCCTTGCTGACGGTGGCCTGGACGGTGTCCCCGCGGTGCGCGGTGCTGCCCGCCTTCGGCGACTGGTCCATCACGGTGCCGGCCGGCACGGTGTCGCTGAACGCCTCGCTGGCGGCCACCTTCAGGCCGTCGGCGGCGAGCTGTGCGGTGGCCTGGTCGAGGGTCGCACCGACGACGGTGGTCACCGTCACCGGTGCCGGCCCCTTGGACAGGGAGAGGGTCACCGTGGTGCCGCGCTTCACCTGGGTCTTGGGGTCCGCGGCGGCACCGTCCGGCAGCGTCGCGGACAGCACCGACCCGATCGCGGCGGTGTCGTGCCACTGCTCCGGTCCGTAGGCGACCGAGAGGCCGGCCGCCTTCAGGACCTTCTCGGCAGCCGCCTGCATCGCTCCGACGACGCCGTCGGGGATCGTGACCATGTCGACGCCGCGCGAGACGGTGTAGGTGACGGTGCCGGCCTTGCGCACGGGCTGCCCGACCGCGGGGTTCGCCCTGAACACCTGGCCGGCCGGAGCGACGTCGTCGAAGGCCTCGGTCCGGACGCCGTGCAGACCGTGGCTGGCGAGGACGGCGAGCGCCTGCTGCTCCGACTGGGCGGTGATCTGCGGGACGGTCGTGTAGGCGCCGGGCCCCTGTTCGACGTACCACCAGCCGCCGTACGCGATGCCGCCGACCAGCAGCACCGCGAGCAGGAGCGCCGGCCACCGGCGCCGCCGTGAGCGTCGTGGCGCGGGGACGTCTGCTGTGGCCGGCGACCCGCCGGCGGACGGCCCGGGCGTCGTCGTCCCGAGCCCGATCGGCAGGGCGACGGTGCTGCCCGCACCGTTGACGGTGGCCAGGGTGGTGGTGACCTGCTCGTCGCGGCCGGCTGCGACCCCGAGACGCTCGACGCCGTCGCCCTCGCCGCTGAACGTGCTCAGAGCCGATGCAAGGTCCTCGTCGGAGCTCTCGGGCGCGTGCTGCGCGGGGACGGCAGGGGACACGTCCGCGTGCCGGCCCAGCACCACCGGGTCCAGCGCAGCGCGCGTGCGCCGCAGGCGCGCCAGGGCGGCTCCCGCGTCGACGGGTCGGTCGGCCGGGTCGCGGGCCGTGAGCGCGGCGACGAGCTCGTCGACCTCGCTCGGCAGCCACGGCACCAGGTCGGACGGCGCCGGCACGTCGCTGTTCACGTGCTGGAACGCCACCTGGATCGGGGTGGCCCCGGTGAAGGGCTGGCGGCCCGTCAGCATCTCGTAGAGCAGGATGCCGGTGGCGTACACGTCCGTGCGGGCGTCGCTCGCGCCGCGGACCACGAGCTCGGGTGCGAGGTAGGCCACGGTTCCCAGCACCGTCCCCGTGGTGGTGGACGTCACCTCGGTGACCGCGCGGGCCAGGCCGAAGTCGGCGAGCTTGACGCGGTCGTCCTCGGCTGCCAGCAGCACGTTCTCCGGCTTGACGTCTCGGTGGACCAGGCCGTTGCGGTGCGCCGCGGTCAGGGCGTCGAGGACCGCCTCGCCGATCCGCAAGGCCTCACCGACGCTCAGGGCACCCTGCTCGCCGATCCGACGACGCAGGTTCACGCCCGTGACGAGCTCCATGGTCAGGTAGCTCGTCTCGCCGTCGACGCCTTGGTCGAAGACGCTGACCAGGCCGGGATGGGCCAACCGTGCCGCGGTGCGGGCCTCCCGCCGGAAGCGGGCGATGAAGTCCGCGCCGGACGCACCGTCGGCCAGGTGCGGATGCATCACCTTGAGCGCGACGTCGCGGTCCAGCCGGCGGTCGACCGCCACGTAGACCGTCGCCATGCCACCGCGGGCGAGGCGGGAGACCACCTCGTACCGGCCGTCGACCAGGCGGCCGACGAGCGGATCGGTGACGGTGGCTCCCACGGTGGCGAGTCTACGGGCGCGTTCCGCGGCCCCGGCGGAGGCGTGCAGCGCGGGCGCGGTCAGCGGAAGCGCGTCATCAGGGTCTGGACGTTGGCGACGTAGCGGCGCGTGTCCGGGTACATCCCGCTCTTCTGCACGGATGCGAGCCCCTGGTAGTAGCCCGCGATGGCGCTCGGCAGGTCCGGCGCCGTGCGGACGAGGGACCGCAGGATCAGCACTCCGGCGGTGACGTTGTCCTGGGGGTTCAGCAGGTTGAGGGACCGGCCCGCCATCTGCGACGCCCACTCGCCCGACGAGGGGATCACCTGCATGGTGCCGATGGCGTTGGCCGGCGACACGGACGTCTGGTCGAACCCGGACTCCTGGTAGGCGACGGCGAGTGCGAGGGCCGGGTCCACACCGAGGGTGCGTGCCGTGGATGCCACCAGGGCGCGCATCTGTGCGGGCGAGGGCACGCCTGTCGCGAGCAGTGCGGCCTTGTTCACGTTCGCCGCGCCGACGACGACGGCCGGGTAGGTCCGGCCGGCGAAGGTGTCACCGACCAGCGGCTTCGCGGTGGCGACGGTGGCGCCCGGCACGTCCAGACCCTGCCCGATGCGGATGAGCCCCCGCGAGTCCAGCCCGTTGGCCGCCGCGACCGCGGCGACCGTGGTGCCGAACCGCGAGGCGATCGACGACAGGGTGTCGCCGGCGGCGACGGTGTACCGGCTGACCGAGGTCGGGGCGTTGACGGCCTTGATCGTCGGGACGGTCGCGACCGTCGCGGACACCGCGGTGACTGCGGCAGCCGGAGCGCCGCTCGCGGACGGGATGGTCAGGACCTGGCCGATCCGGATGAACGCTCTGCCGTCGAGGTGGTTCGCCGCGACGATGGCCGCCACCGAGCTACCGGTGCGCGCGGCGATGTGGGACACGGTGTCGCCCTTGACCACCGTGTACGTGGTGCGGACCGTGCCGGTGGTCGTCGAGGCCGCTGCGCGGGGTGCCGGGGCGACCGCGGCGGGAGCCGCTGCCCCGGGGATGCTGAGGACCTGCCCGGCTCGGATGCGCGAGGCGTCGGCGAGCGCGTTGGCCCGGCTGATCGCCGCCACGCTCACGCCTGCACGCTGCGCGATGTGGCTCACGGTGTCACCGGGCCGCACGGTGTACTGCGTGTCGGCGTGGGCGGGCGCCGCGACGGCGACGGTGACGGCGGTGAGCGCGAGGGTGGCCCCCGTGCCCGTCGCGGCACGTCGGCGTGCCGTGGCACGCGCTGTTGCTGTGTCGGTCATGGCGAAGGACCCCCGGCGACAAGATGGTCGGCGCCCCGTGACGCCTGTGACAGATGTGACAGATGTGCACGCTAGTGGAGGGTGAGCCGGTGTGAAAGGTCGAGGTCCGAAGCGTCCCGGTTCGGGGCGTCGGCAGGTGTGCGGATCGGCGTCGCGCGTCGCTGCCCACCTCCGCACTCGTAGGCTGACCTCGTGACTGACGCGCCTGCTGCGCCCGACGACCTGGTCGACGAGTGGCTGACCCTTCCCGACGTGGCCGACCGGCTGGGGGAGGACGTGGCCAAGGTGCGGCGCCTCGTCCAGGAGCGGCGGCTGATCGCGGTCCGTCGCGGGGAGCCGCCCGTCCTCTGCGTCCCGGCGCGCTTCCTCGTGCCGGGTCACCTCGCCAACCCGGCCAACCCCGGCGTCCCCGGCGCGGGGGCGGCGTGGACCGTGCTGGCGGCGCTGCAGGGCACCTTCACCGTGCTGGCGGACGTCGGTTTCACGGACGAGCAGGCGATCGTCTGGCTGTTCACCCCCACCGACGAGCTGGGCGGCACCCCGATGGACGCCCTCCTGGCGGGACGCAAGTCGTTGGTGAGGCGGCTCGCCCAGGCCGAGCTCTGAGCGCGTCCGCGGTCTGCGACCCTTCGGCGGCGCGGCGAGCGTTCGGCTCCCTCAGCGCCGGCGGTCGACCGCCTGCCGCGCCAGCTCCACGAGGTGGGAACGGGCCGGTTCCCGCCAGCCGCTCGACTCGATGAGCCCGAAGGCACGCCTCGACAGCTGGTCGATCAGCCCTTCCACCTCGGCGGGTGCACCGGAGGCGGCGATGGCGTCCGCCAGCTGCGCCGTCCGCGACGCGTCCATCGTCGCGTCGCCCAGGTGCTCCGTCAGCAACCGGCGGGTCGTCTCGTCCCCGGAGGCGAGGGCCCGGGCGACCAGGACCGTCCGCTTGCCCTCTCGCAGGTCGTCACCGGCCGGCTTGCCCGTCACCGCCGGATCGCCGAAGACACCGAGCAGGTCGTCGCGCAGCTGGAACGCCTCGCCCAGCGGGAGGCCGATCGCCGCGCAGCGGTCGAGCGCCGCGGCATCGGCGCCCGCGACCGCCGCGCCGAGCAGCATGGGCTGCTCGACGCTGTAGCGCGCCGACTTCGCCCGGAGCACCTGCCACGCGCGGCGCTCGATCACGGCGGGGTCGTCGCCCCAGGGCTGGACCTGTGCCGCCAGGTCCAGGTACTGACCGACCGTCACGCCCGACGTCATGCGGGAGAAGAACGAGCGGACGGTTGCCGCATCCGCCGGCGGCAAGGGTTCGACGGCTTCGGCGAGCTCGGCGTCGCAGGCCACGAGCGCGAGGTCACCGAGCAGGATCGCGGCGGACATCCCGTACCGGTCACCGTCGCCGGCAAGGTGGAGCCGCGCGTGCCGAGCCGCGAACGCCCGGTGCGCGGTCGGGCGCCCGCGCCGGGTGTCGGAGTCGTCCATCACGTCGTCGTGGAACAGCGCCGCTGCCTGGAAGAGCTCGAGGGCCGCGCCGACACGCAGGGCGCAGAGCTCCTCGGAGCTGCCCGTGACGCCGCCGTGCGCGCGCCAGGACCAGTAGGCGAACGCAGCTCGGAGGCGCTTGCCACCGCCGAGCATGGTGCGCAGAGCCTCGACGAGCGGTGCCGCCTCGTGCCCGGTCTCGGCCAGGTCGGTCTCGAGCCGATCGAGGTGCGCCCGCAGGAGGCCGTCCACCTGGCGCCGCACGTCCTCGTCGTCGAGCAGGGGCGGTGCCGAGGCGCTCACCAGGTCAGCGTAGGGGAGCGGCGACCGGCCCCGGGCGGCTCAGACGTGCACACGGCCCCCGAGCGTGAGCGTGCGCACGCCGTCCCGGTCGAGCACGCCGACCAGCACCAGCTCGGTGCCGTCGGAACGGGAGAACGAGCTCTGAGCCGCGAGCCCGGGGTCGGGCTGGGCCGGCGGTGCCTCGTGGAAGCCCGCCGCGAGCAGCGGCCCACGCACTGCCGCCAGCAGTCCCGCCGCGTCCTGGGCGCTGCGCAGGTTCAGGCTGATCTGCGTCAGGCCGCCGGCGATCGGCTGTGCCGACGAGACGAGCACGGTGGCCCCCTCCGGCACGGGGACCAGCTGGGTGGGGAAGCCCTTGACGAGGGTGCCGACGCTCGTCCCGCTGCCCGCCTGCTCGGTGAGCAGCGGTTCGGTCGGCGAGGGGGACGACGGGCTCGAGGGGGACCCGAGTCGTGCCGGCGCGCTCGACGCGCACCCGGTGAGGGTCAGGGCCGCCACGACCAAAGCACCGGTCACCGCGATCCTCGGGCCCCTGGCACGGGGTCCCTGGGCGGTCGTGTGCGGCACCGGGACAGGCTACGCGGCGGGGCCCATCGGCTGCCGCCGGGGAGGTGTCGCAGGAGCGCTGGTACGGCGGGGTCGCGACACCTCAGGGACCGAGAGTCGCGCCGCCGTGCGAGACGACCTCGACGCCTGTGCACGAGCGGCGACCGCTGGACCCTGTGGACAGAGCTGGGTCGGCCGACGGGTCCGGTGTGGGGTGACCGCATGAGCCTCTCCACCCTGCGTCTGTCCGAGCCCCGTGAGCTGTTGGCACTGATCCCGCACCAGCTCGGCTTCCGCCCGGCGCGCAGCGCCGTCGCCGTCAGTCTCCGTCCGCCGCGCGGGCAGGTCGGCCTGGTGATCCGGGTCGACCTGGCCGACCTGGCAGAGCGAGCCGACGGCCCACGACTCGCTCGGGCGCTCGTCTCCCACCTCGACCGGGACGGAGCGGACCGCTGCGTGCTCGTGCTCTACACCGGCAACGACCCGCGGGGCGGTGGCGAGCCGGCCGTCGTCCCGGCCGTCGAGCACTTCCGCGAGGCCGCGGCAGCGCCGTTCGGCGACGTACCCGTGTGGGTGGTCACCGATCACGGCTACCTGGCCCTCGACTGCGCCGACTCCTGCTGTCCGGTCGGCGGGCGACCGCTTGCGGAGCTGGACGCCACGCAGGTGGGTGCGCAGATGGTGCTCGCCGGTTCGGCCGTCGCCGGTTCCCGGGACGACGTGGCGCGCATCAGGTCGGCAGGTGCCGACGCACGGAAGGCCGTCGCGCGCGTGCGGCGACGATGGGTCGCGCGACGGGCCGCCGCGAGCTCGGACGCGGCGCTGGAACGATGGCGGCTGGACTGCGTCCGGGCCTGGCGGCGCGCGGTGGCGGAGGCTGACGACAGCACCGTGCGGATCGGTGGTTCCGCGCTCGGGCGGCTCGAGGCCGGTCTGGCCGACCCGCGCGTGCGGGACGCGGTGCTGGTGGCACTCGTCCCCGGGACGGGGTCGCTGCCCGAACGCTCGGTGACGGGAACGCGCACGTCGCCGGAGGCTGATGCCGGTCTGGCGGACGCGCTCGCGCTGGTGGTCGACCCCAGCCTCGGTGTCAGACCGCCGGCCGGTGCCACGAGGATCCACGAACGCGCGCTCGAGCGCGTGGTCGCCCACGGAGAGAGTGCGCACCAGGAACCGGCGCTGACGTTGCTCGCCCTGCTCGCCTGGTGGCGTGGGGACGGCGCGCGGGCTCAGCTCCTGCTCGCACGAGCGTTCGAGAGCGACCCGTCGTACCGCCTGGCACACCTGATCCACGATGCCGTCGCCCAGGGGGTCCCACCCGGATGGGTCCGTGCCGAGGCGTGATCCTGCCCGGCGCGAGGCCGTGCGACCGGCTCGTCGTCGGGTCGGTGAACCGGTACCGTCGCCGCAGGTGGCGCAGTGGCCGCCCGGGTTCCGAGGAGGGCGCATGGCGATCGTGGTCGGGTACCTGGCGACGGCGGAGGGTCGGGCAGCGCTCGAGGCGGCGGTTCGGGAGTCCCACCTGCGCTCCGAGCGGATCGTCGTGGTGGTCAGCACGCGACAGGACGAGCCGCCGGCGCAGCGCGCCGAGGTGGAGCAGGCGCTCGCCGCAGTCGACCGTCAGCTGGCCTCCGACGGTGTGGAGCACGAGATCAGGTTGCTTGACGGTGGGGACGTCGCGGACGACCTGATCGGCACGGCGGAGGAGACCGGGGCACACCTGGTGGTGATCGGCCTGCGCCGGCGGAGCCCGGTCGGCAAGCTGATCCTCGGCGCCAACGCACAGCGCGTGCTGTTCGACGCGCCGTGCCCCGTCCTCACCGTGAAGCCCGACCCCGCGTAGCCCGACATCCGACCGTCGGCCGTGGTGATCGGGTGGTTCCGGCGGGAATCCTCGGCGGGCTCCGTTCGTTGGACCCGGAGGCCGCAGGTTCGCCGCCGTCGATCGCCGCCACTCGCGCGGTCACCGGGCCGTGCCCGACGACGGTGGTCGGTACAATATCCATCTGTCTCCACGGATCCGTGACTCGCGGCGTTGCCGCTGAAGTCGCCGAAAGGTCGTTCGTGTCGCCCCAGACCCCGCATCCCGCGCTCCCTCGCGAGTTCGAGCACCCTGCCCTCCAGCAGCTGGTGCGCAACGGCCGTACCCATGGAGCCGTGGACGCCGTCGAGCTGCGCACCGCCTGCGAGCAGGCGGACGTGCAGGACGCACGGCGCCTGAAGGCGGTGGTCCGCGCGCTCGGCACCGTCGGCATCGAGGTTCGCCACGAGCCTCCGGCGTCCGCCCGGCGTGCCGTGGCAGCGACCAGTGCCAAGACCCGCCCGGCCGCGACGGCGACCGTGGACGCCGACGCGCCCAAGCAGACCCGCGCCCGAGCCGCAGCGCCGGCGGGAAAGAAGCCCGCGGCCGCCAAGGCCGTTCGGCCCGTCGCACCCGTGGAGTCCGCGCCTGCCGACGAGGTGGACGAGGACGAGATCGACGACACCGACATCGAGCCGGGTGCCGAGCTCGAGGGTGGCGACGTCGAGGACATCGCGGAGGTGACCGAGGTCGACGCCGACGAGGTGCCGACGGAGGTCGTCGCGGACGAGGAGGACGACTCCGACGCCGCCGCACCGGCCGCTGCCTCCGAGGAGGAGGCCAGCGAGGACAGCGGTTTCGTCTACTCCGACGCGGACGACGACGACGCGCCGGCCCAGCAGGTCGTCACCGCCGGCGCGACGGCCGACCCGGTCAAGGACTACCTGAAGCAGATCGGCAAGGTCGCCCTGCTGAACGCGGAGCAGGAGGTGGAGCTCGCCAAGCGCATCGAGGCGGGTCTGTTCGCCGAGGAGCGCCTGAACTCCGGCATCGAGATGGATGCCAAGCTGAAGCGGGACCTGCAGTGGATCGCCCACGACGGCCGTCGCGCCAAGAACCACCTGCTCGAGGCGAACCTGCGCCTCGTCGTCTCCCTGGCCAAGCGGTACACGGGCCGCGGCATGCTCTTCCTCGACCTGATCCAGGAGGGCAACCTCGGCCTGATCCGCGCGGTCGAGAAGTTCGACTACACCAAGGGCTACAAGTTCTCGACGTACGCCACGTGGTGGATCCGGCAGGCGATCACCCGCGCGATGGCCGACCAGGCGCGCACCATCCGCATCCCGGTGCACATGGTCGAGGTCATCAACAAGCTCGCGCGCGTGCAGCGCCAGATGCTGCAGGACCTCGGTCGCGAACCGACCCCGGAGGAGCTCGCCAAGGAGCTCGACATGACGCCGGAGAAGGTCGTCGAGGTCCAGAAGTACGGCCGCGAGCCCATCTCGCTGCACACGCCGCTCGGCGAGGACGGGGACAGCGAGTTCGGCGACCTGATCGAGGACTCGGAGGCCGTCGTCCCGGCGGACGCCGTCAGCTTCACGCTCCTGCAGGAGCAGCTGCACCAGGTGCTCGACACGCTCTCCGAGCGTGAGGCGGGCGTCGTGTCGATGCGGTTCGGCCTCACCGACGGCCAGCCCAAGACCCTCGACGAGATCGGCAAGGTCTACGGCGTGACGCGTGAGCGCATCCGCCAGATCGAGTCCAAGACGATGTCCAAGCTGCGGCACCCGTCGCGGTCGCAGGTGCTGCGGGACTACCTCGACTGAGGCGTACGAGCGAGCACGACGAAGGCCCGGTACCGGATGGTCCGGGCCTTCGTCGTGCCGGCGCCCTCCGGAGGTGCCTGGGCGCGGGTCACGGTGCGTGCGCAGACATGGCGGGAGACATGGCACGAGGCCCGGACCGTGATGGTCCGGGCCTCGTCGTCCGTGGTCGAGAGGCCTGCTCAGGCCGCGGTCAGGCGGTTGCCGCTCCCGCCCCCGCGCCGTGCTCGGCGAGGAGTCGGTCGGTCTCGTCCTGGACGTGCGTCGCCACCGACGCCAGCTTGTCCGCGTGCTCGCGCGCGTGGTGCGCGCAGAACAGCAGCTCGCCGACGGGCAGCAGGACGCGGACGTAGGCCTGGGCACCACACCTGTCGCAGCGGTCGGCTGCGGTCAGCGGGGCGTGCGTCTGGGTCGCGTTCACAAACCCATAGAACCATCCCGGGCACGGATCCATACCGGCGAGGGCGGGTGGTTCGCTCATCGCGTACAGAATCGTCGCGACGTGTGACCGAGCCGTGACGCCGACGTGATGGTGGAGTGACGTCGGACACATCGTGGACGGCTCCGTCCCGGGCACCGAGACGGCCCGCAGCCGCCCTCGCGTCCGGCGCGCGTCGCGGCCGGCCTGAACGGGCCCGTCAGAGGCCGCAAGTACCATCGCCCCCGTGACGACCGTCTCCTCGCAGTCCGGCTACACAGCCCGGCACCTGTCCGTGCTGGAGGGCCTCGAGGCCGTCCGCAAGCGTCCGGGCATGTACATCGGCACCACCGACAGCCGCGGGCTGATGCACTGCCTCTGGGAGATCATCGACAACGCGGTGGACGAGGCGCTCGGCGGCTTCTGCCGGCACATCGAGGTGGTGCTGCACGCCGACTCCTCGGTCGAGGTGCGGGACGACGGTCGTGGCATCCCGGTGGACGTCGAGCCGAAGACCGGACTGACGGGCGTCGAGGTGGTCTTCACCAAGCTGCACGCCGGTGGCAAGTTCGGTGGCGGGTCCTACGCGGCGTCGGGCGGTCTGCACGGTGTCGGCGCCTCCGTGGTGAACGCACTGTCGGCGCGGCTCGACGTCGAGGTGGACCGCCACGGTCGGACGCACCTGATGACCTTCCACCGCGGCGAGCCCGGCGTGTTCGACGACTCGGCCGGACGTGGGCCCGAGTCGTCGTTCCAGCCCTTCGTCTCCGGCTCCGACCTCACGGTGACCGGCAAGGTGGCCAAGGCGGTGACGGGGACGCGGGTCCGGTACTGGGCGGACCCGCAGATCTTCCCGTCCACGGCCACGTTCTCCTACGACGAGCTGGCTACCCGCGCGCGGCAGACGAGCTTCCTGGTCCCGGGCCTGGAGATCGTGCTCCGCGACGAGCGTGCCCTGCCGGGCACCCCAGGTGAGCACGGCCCCCACACGGAGACGTTCCTGCACACCGGCGGGGTCGTGGACTTCGTCGAGCACCTCGCGCCGGACCAGCCGGTGACCGACATCTGGCGCCTGGTGGGCTCCGGGGACTTCGTCGAGACGGTGCCCGTGCTCGACGAGCGTGGGCACATGGTGCCGCGTGAGGTGACCCGCACGTGCGACGTCGAGGTGGCGCTCCGGTGGGGCACCGGCTACGAGACCGACGTGCGCTCGTTCGTCAACATCATCGCCACGCCCAAGGGCGGTACCCACGTCGCGGGGTTCGAGCAGGCGCTGCTGAAGACCCTTCGGGAGCAGGTGGCCGCGAACGCCCGTCGACTGAAGGTGTCCACCAAGGACACCACGGAGCGGCTCGAGAAGGACGACATCATGGCCGGGCTGACGGCGGTAGTCACCGTCCGGCTCGCCGAACCGCAGTTCGAGGGGCAGACGAAGGAGGTGCTGGGCACCGGTCCGGTGCGGGGCATCGTCGCGAAGGTGGTCGCCACCGAGCTCAGCACCGTGCTCACCTCCACGCGCAACCCTGCAAAGACGCAGGCCGCGTCCCTGCTGGACAAGCTGGTGGGCGAGATGCACGCCCGCCTCTCGGCGCGCAAGCAGAAGGAGATCAGCCGGCGGAAGACGGCGCTGGAGTCCTCGTCGCTGCCGCCGAAGCTGGCCGACTGCCGGATCGACGACGTGGTGCGGTCGGAGCTGTTCATCGTCGAGGGTGACAGCGCGCTCGGCACCGCCAAGCTGGCCCGCTCCAGCGACTACCAGGCGCTGCTGCCGATCCGGGGCAAGATCCTCAACGTCCAGAAGGCCTCGGTCTCGGACATGCTGAAGAACGCCGAGTGTGCGGCCATCCTGCAGGTGGTCGGTGCCGGGTCGGGTCGGACGTTCGACCTCGAGGCCGCGCGCTACGGGAAGATCATCCTGATGACGGACGCGGACGTGGACGGCGCCCACATCCGGACGCTGCTGCTCACGCTGTTCTTCCGCTACATGCGACCGCTGGTGGCCGACGGTCGGGTGTACGCAGCGGTGCCTCCGCTGCACCGGATCGAGCTGCTGGGCGGGCGCCGAGACGACCCCGAGCGGTACGTGTACACGTACTCCGAGGCAGAGCTGGCCACGACGCTGAAGAAGCTCGACCGTGCCGGGAAGCGGTACTCGCCGGACATCCAGCGGTACAAGGGCCTCGGTGAGATGGACGCGCAGCAGCTGGCGGAGACGACGATGGACCCCAGGCGGCGGACCCTGCGCCGGGTGACGGTCGCGGCCGCGGAACGAGCCGAGCAGGTCTTCGAGCTGCTGATGGGCTCGGAGGTCGGCCCCCGCAAGGACTTCATCGTGGCCGGCGCCGACGCCCTCGACCGCAACCGGATCGACGCATGACCCCGTGCGTCTGCCACGATAGGTGCCCGTGCCCATGACCCCCGTCCTCGACCTGCAGTCCGTGACCATCGTCAGAGGCGCCACCACCATCCTCGACGAGCTGTCGTGGACGGTGCAGGAGGGTGAGCGCTGGGTGGTCCTGGGCCGCAACGGCGCCGGCAAGACGACCCTGCTGCAGGTGGCGTCGGGTCGGATGCACCCGACGCAGGGCACGGTCGACGTGCTGGGATCGCGGCTAGGGCGGGTGGACGTCTTCGAGCTGCGGCCCCGGATCGGACTGTCCAGCGCGGCACTCGCGGAGCAGATCCCGTCCGGCGAGACGGTCCGCGACGTGGTGCTCACCGCCGCGTACGGCATGACCGGCCGCTGGAAGGAGAGCTACGAGGACGTCGACGAGGCCCGTGCTGCCGACCTGCTGACCGTGTTCGGTGTCGACCACCTGGCCAACCGGTGGTTCGGCACCCTGAGCGAGGGCGAGCGCAAGCGCGTCCAGGTCGCCCGCTCGCTGATGGCCGACCCCGAGCTCCTGCTGCTGGACGAGCCCGCCGCCGGCCTGGACCTCGGCGGCCGTGAGGAGCTGGTCGGTGCGCTCGCCGAGCTCGCGCGGGACCACCGGTCACCGGTGCTGGTGCTGGTGACGCACCACGTCGAGGAGATCCCGCCCGGCTTCACCCATGCGCTGCTGCTGCGCGCCGGCAGGGCTCTGGCGGCGGGTCCGCTCGCCGAGGTGCTCACCGCGGCGAACCTCTCGGCGGCGTTCGACCTCGACCTCGACCTCGACCACACCGCGGGGCGCTGGAGCGCCCGTGCGCTCGTGGCGGAGGAGCACAGCGGCGCGCACTGACGCCCGGCTCCGCACCCGAAACCCCCGACGGGCAGATGCCCGCCGCCTAGGATCGATGGTGCGGCACCCGACCACCGTCGGGCGCTCGCAGGCGCCGAGGGGGTTGCTGACATGACGTGGCTGTGGTGGATCGGCATCGCGCTCGTCCTCGGCATCCTGGAGATGGTGTCGGTCGCGCTGGTGCTGGTGATGCTGGCCGGCGGCGCCCTCGCAGGCGCCCTCACGGCCGCGCTCGGGGCACCGCTCGAGCTCCAGGTGGTCGTCGCCGCGGTCGTGTCCGTGGTGCTGCTCGCGACGCTGCGGCCGTGGCTGCTGCGGCACTGGCGCAACAGGGTGCCGCTGACCGAGACCAACGCCACCGGCTACGTCGGCAGGGTCGCCCAGGTGGTGTCCCCGGTGACCGACACCGAGGGGCGCATCAAGCTCGGGGGAGTGGTCTGGACGGCGCGGACCGCCGCCGGCACCCGAATCGAGCCCGGTCAGGACGCCGTCGTCGTGCGCATCGACGGCGCGACCGCACTGATCGCTCCACCGGACCTGACGACGGGATCGGGCCCGGGCCGGGACCGCCAGACCCCGACCCGTCCCTGACCCTGCTCGTCAACTGCTCGTTCGACCCAGGAGGACCCATGAACGGCACGGACTTCGGCCAGGCCGTGGCCATCGCGGTCGCAGCACTGGTGGCGATCTTCGTCATCACCGCCCTGTTCCGCGCCGTACGGATCGTGCCGCAGGCGTCGTCGCTCATCATCGAGCGGCTCGGGCGGTACTCGCGGACGCTCGACCCCGGGCTGCACCTGCTGATCCCGTTCGTCGACCGCGTCCGGGCCGCCGTCGACCTGCGTGAGCAGGTGGTGACCTTCCCGCCCCAGCCCGTGATCACCTCCGACAACCTCGTGGTCGGCATCGACACCGTCATCTACTTCCAGGTGACGTCGCCGAAGGACGCGGTGTACGAGATCGCGGACTACATCCGCGGCATCGAGCAGCTGACGGTGACCACGCTGCGCAACGTGATCGGCTCGATGGACCTCGAGCAGACGCTGACCAGCCGCGACCAGATCAACGGCCGGCTGAACGGCGTTCTCGACGAGGCGACGGGCCGGTGGGGAATCAAGGTCAACCGGGTCGAGCTCAAGGCGATCGACCCGCCGGCGTCCGTGCAGGGCTCGATGGAGCAGCAGATGCGTGCGGAGCGTGACCGGCGCGCCACGATCCTGACCGCCGAGGGTGTCAAGCAGTCCAAGGTGCTGACCGCCGAAGGTGAGAAGCAGGCGGCGATCCTGCGGGCCGAGGGTGAGGCGCAGGCGACGATCCTGCGGGCCGAGGGCGACGCGCGCGCGATCCTCCAGGTGTTCGACGCGGTGCACCGTGGCGACGCGGATCCCAAGCTGCTGGCCTACCAGTACCTGCAGGTGCTGCCGAAGGTGGCGGCGAGCCCCTCGAACACGATGTGGTTCCTCCCCGCCGAGCTGTCGGGCGCGCTGGGTGCGCTGTCCCGGGCGTTCGGCGGCCCCGTGGAGCCGCTCGCCGAGGGTGCGGAGCCGTCGGCGCCCACGTCCGGCTCCTCGCCGTTCGCCTCCGAGCTGCCGCCCGTGTCGCTGCCCGATCCCAAGGAGGCTCTTGCCGAGGCGCGGCGGGAGTCGGCAGCGGCGACCGCCGACGCCACCGGTGCGGGGACGCTGTCCGGCCTGCCCTTCGACCCCACCGCCGAGGCGGGTCAGCGCCCGGGCGGTGCCGTCACCGGCGCACCCGCTCCGCTGGTCCCACCGAGCGCGTCCGGTGCGGCGCCCGTCGGGCCGGCCCCGGACGAGCCGCCGGCTACCGAGGTGCCCCCGGGCACGGGGGACGCCACCGAGTCGTAGGCGCCACCACGTCGCGGCGGCGGCGGACGCACCGTCCGGCACCTGAGAAGTTGCTGAGTGAGTGCTCACTCATTTAGCCTGCTCGTTGTGATCGCGACCCCGGACACCGCCGTGGCACAGGCACGCGCCAAGGGCGGACGCGCCGCGCCGCTGCCGCCGGACGAGCGGCGTCGGGCGATCCTGCGCGCGGTGCTGCCCGTGGTGCGTGAGCGCGGTGCGGACGTGACCACCCGCGAGCTGGCGGAGGCGGCCGGCGTCGCCGAGGGCACGCTGTTCCGCGTCTTCGACGACAAGGCGTCGCTGGTGCGCGACGCGGTCGGCTCCGCCGTCGACCCGTCCGACCTGTTCGAGCTGATGGACGGGATGGACGTCTCCACACCGCTGGAGGACCGGCTGGCGCTGCTTGTCTCGGCCTGGCTGCGACGGATGCAGGACGTCATGCTCTGGATGACGGTGCTGCACCAGCTCCGCAAGGACTCTGCCGACCAGCACGGTGACCAGCACGCCCATCGCGACTGGGCACGGCGGCAGGGTGAGTTCGCGGCCGGCTTCCGCCGCCGCCTGCAGACGATGCTGGAGCCCGACGCCGACCGCCTCGCGCAACCGGTCCCCATGGCCGCCGACCTGCTCGAGATCGCGCTGATCGGAGCGGCCGCCCGGACCGCGGGCGCCGCCCGAACCGGCCAGCACGTCGAACCGGTGTCCGCCCCCGCGCTCGTGGGCTTCGTCCTCAACGGGATCCTCGGTCCCGCGGACCGCCCGGAGCCCGCTCCTCGGCGCTGATCGGCGCCGCACCGCACCACGACCCAGCCCGCACGGCACAGCCCACACCCAGGGGGAGTCCTGCATGTTGATCCGACTGCTCCGCGAGCACCTGCGTCCCTACCGGGGCGCGGCCGTCGCGGTGCTGCTGCTCCAGGTGGCCCAGGTGGTCGCCACGCTCTACCTGCCCTCGCTGAACGCCGACATCATCGACAACGGCGTCGCCAAGGGTGACACCCACGAGATCTGGCGGCTCGGCGTGATCATGGTCGCCGTCAGCCTCGCCCAGGTCGTGTGCTCGATCGGTGCGGTGTACTACGGCGCCCGGACCGCGATGGCGCTCGGCCGGGACCTGCGCGGGCGGCTGTTCGCCCAGGTGCAGTCCTTCTCGCAGCAGGAGATGGGCAAGTTCGGCGCCCCGACGCTGATCACCCGCACCACCAACGACGTGCAGCAGGTGCAGATGGTGGTGCTGATGTCGTTCACGCTCATGCTGATGGCGCCGATCATGCTGGTCGGCGGCGTGATCATGGCTCTGCGGCAGGACGTGGTGCTGTCCGGGGTCCTGCTCGTGGTGGTGCCCGTGCTCGTCGTCATCGTCGCGCTGATCGTCAGCCGGATGGTGCCGTACTTCCGGCAGATGCAGGGCCGGATCGACGCGATCAACCGCGTGATGCGGGAGCAGCTGGCCGGTGTCCGGGTGATCCGGGCGTTCGTCCGCGAGCGCCGCGAGGCGGAGCGGTTCGACGTGGCCAACACCAACCTGTTCGAGGCCTCGCTGCGCACCGGCCTGCTGATGGCGCTGATGTTCCCCGTGGTGATGTTCGTGATGAACGCGACCACCGTGTCGGTGCAGTGGTTCGGCGCGCGGCGGATCGATGCGGGCGACATGCAGATCGGCGCCCTGACCGCCTTCATCACCTACATCATGTTCATCCTGATGGCGGTCATGATGAGCTCGTTCATGTTCGTCATGATCCCCAGGGCGATGGTCTCCGCCGAGCGGATCGCCGAGGTGGTCGACACCCCGACGACCGTGGTGCCGCCGCTGGTGCCCGTCCCGCTGCCGAGCGGCGTCGTCGGACGGCGGCTGGAGCTGCGGGACGTGGAGTTCCGCTACCCGGGCGCGGAGGACGCGGTGCTCCAAGGCGTCGACCTGGTCGCGGAGCCCGGGCAGACGACGGCGATCATCGGGTCGACCGGCTCGGGCAAGACGACGCTGCTCAACCTGGTGCCGCGGCTGTACGACGTCACGGGTGGCCGCGTGCTGATCGGTGGGGTCGACGTGCGCGACCTCGCGGCCGACCAGCTGTGGGGGCAGATCGGCCTGGTGCCGCAGAAGCCCTACCTGTTCTCCGGCACGGTGCGCTCCAACCTGCAGTTCGGCACGCCGGACGCCGACGACGACGCCCTCTGGCACGCCCTCGAGGTGGCCCAGGCGCGCGACTTCGTCGAGGCGCTCGAGGGTGGTCTGGACGCGCCGATCGCCCAGGGCGGCACCAACGTGTCCGGCGGCCAGCGACAACGGCTCGCGATCGCCAGGGCCCTGGTGCGGCGACCGGGCATCTACCTGTTCGACGACTCGTTCTCCGCCCTCGACTACGCGACGGACGCCGCACTGCGGACGGCGCTCGTACCGGAGACGCAGGACGCCACCGTGCTCGTGGTCGCGCAGCGCGTGGCCACCATCCGCAACGCGGACCGGATCGTCGTCATGGACGAAGGACGCGTCGTGGGCGTCGGGACGCACTCCGAGCTGCTGGAGGGCAACCCGACCTACCAGGAGATCGTGTACTCCCAGCTGAGCGTGGAGGAGGCGGCGTGAGCGGGCAGACGCAGGGCCGGGCGCCCGTGGCACCGCCGCGGCGCGGGCCGATGGGCGGGCACGGCCCGATGGGGATGGGCATGCCGGGGGAGAAGTCGAAGGACTTCGGCAGCTCGGCGAAGCGGCTCGCGCGCCGGCTCGGGCCCGAGCGGGTGCGGCTTACCGGTGTGATCGTGCTCGGCGTGCTGTCCGTCGCGGCCGCCGTCGCGGGCCCCAAGCTGCTGGGCCGCGCGACCAACGTGATCTTCGAGGGGCTCGTCGGACGCCGTCTGCCCGCCGGGGTGAGCAAGGAGCAGGCCGTCGCCGCCCTGCGTGCGCAGGGGCAGGGCAAGGTCGCGGACATGCTGCAGGCGATGACGCACGTCGTGCCGGGCCAGGGCGTCGACTTCACCAGGCTGGGCAAGATCCTCGTCGTCGTCATGGCGGTCTACGTCGCGTCGTTCCTGTTCGGCTGGGTGCAGGGCCGGCTGACCGCACGGATCGTGCAGAACACGGTGCTGCGGATGCGCGCCGACGTGGAGTCGAAGCTGTCACGGCTGCCGCTGTCCTACTTCGACAAGCAGCCGCGCGGCGAGCTGCTGTCCCGGGTGACCAACGACATCGACAACGTCGCGCAGACGATGCAGCAGACGCTGTCGCAGCTGATCACCTCGGTGCTCACGGTGGTCGGCGTGCTGGTGATGATGCTGACCATCTCGTGGCAGCTGACCCTGATCGCGCTGGTCACCATCCCGCTGACCATCGGCATCGCCGGTGCGATCGCGGCGCGGTCCAAGCCGCAGTTCATCCAGCAGTGGCGGTGGACCGGCGAGCTGAACGCCCACATCGAGGAGATGTTCACCGGCCACGCGCTGGTGACGGTGTTCGGCCGGCAGAAGGAGGCGGCCGCGACGTTCGAGGACCGCAACCGCAAGCTGTTCGACTCCTCGTTCCGCGCGCAGTTCATCTCCGGGATCATCCAGCCGGCCCTCGGGTTCGTCGCGAACCTCAACTACCTGCTGGTGGCCGTGGTGGGCGCGCTGCGGATCACGTCCGGCGCTATGACGCTGGGCGACGTCCAGGCGTTCATCCAGTACAGCCGGCAGTTCAGCCAGCCGATCACGCAGATCGCGTCGATGGCGAACCTGCTGCAGTCCGGCGTCGCGTCGGCCGAGCGGGTGTTCGAGCTGCTCGACGCGCCGGAGCAGGGTCCGGACCCGCTACCGGCGGCCACGCTGCCGGCGCCGGTGCGCGGCCGGGTGGCCTTCGAGCACGTGTCCTTCCGGTACGACCCGGAGACGCCGCTGATCGACGACCTGTCCCTGGTGGCGGAGCCGGGTCAGACGATCGCGATCGTCGGCCCGACGGGCGCCGGCAAGACGACGCTGGTCAACCTGCTGATGCGGTTCTACGAGGTGGACGGCGGGCGGATCACGCTCGACGGCGTGGACACCCGGACGCTGACGCGGGACGAGCTGCGCTCGCAGATGGGCATGGTGCTGCAGGACACCTGGCTCTACGAGGGCACCATCGAGGACAACATCGGCTACGGCGTGGACTCCGCGACGCACGAGCAGGTGGTGGAGGCGGCGGCGGCCACGCACGTCGACCGGTTCGTGCGGACCTTGCCCGACGGCTACGCGACGACGATCGACGACGAGGGCGGCACGGTCTCCGCCGGTGAGAAGCAGCTGCTGACCATCGCGCGGGCGTTCCTGTCCGACCCGACGATCCTGATCCTCGACGAGGCGACGAGCTCGGTGGACACCCGCACGGAGGTGCTGGTGCAGCACGCGATGAACGCGCTGCGGCAGGGCCGGACGTCGTTCGTCATCGCGCACCGGCTGTCGACCATCCGCGACGCCGACCTGATCCTGGTGATGGAGCACGGCGCGATCGTCGAGCAGGGCAGCCACGAGGAGCTCCTCGCGGCGGACGGTGCCTACGCCCGGCTGTACGCCAGCCAGTTCGCGGCGGCGACGAGCCCGGTCGACTGACACCGTCGCCCTGGCGGCGCGGTGAGAGGGGGCCCGGTCGGCGGACCGGACCCCCTCTCGCGAGTCACCAGGGATGTGGGCGCCGGGGCGCGGGGCACTAGGCTGCCTGCGTGGCGGTCGCATCGTTTCGATCTGAGGACGGGACGGTCCCTCGCCTGCGTCGCGACCGCCTGACCCTCACGCTCTACGGCTCGTTCGTCACGTGGGGCTGGCTGCTGTACAGCTTCAACCCGAGCGTGCCGCTGCTGGCGCACGAGCGCGGGCTCAGCTCGGCGCAGGCCGGGCTCCACGGCACCGCGATGGCGCTCGGCGGCCTGGTCGCCGCCGTGCTGGCACCGCGCTCCGTCCAGTGGTGGGGGCGGCGCACCGCCGTCGTGGCGGCCGGGGTGACCGTGGCCGTCGGCGTCGTCGGCCTGGTGCTGGGACCGGCGCTGGTGTGGACGCTGCTGGCGATGCTGGTCCTGGCGACCGGCGGCAACGTGCTGATCGCGTCGAGCCAGGTGGGTCTGGCCCTGCGGCACGGACGGGTGGCGACGGCGGCGATCACCGAGGCGAACGGTGTGGGCTCCGGGGTGGGGCTGTTCGGTCCGCTCGCCGTCGGTGCCGCGGTCGCGGCCGGCTGGGGATGGCGGCCGGCCGTGCTGGTCACCGCCGGAATCGCCCTGGTGGGAGCCGCCTTCGTGCTCCGGTTGCCGAGCTCAGCCGCGCTCAGCACGCGCGGTTCACGGTCCAGGGCGCCGTCGTCGGACGGACCGGTTCTCCCGCTCGCCGCGCCGGTCCCGGTGACGGTCGGAGCGGAGGCCGGGGAGCTCGACGAGGAGACCGCGCTGCTGACCCACGACGAGCCGGCCGTGCTGCCGAGCTCGGCGGTGCTGCCGCCGAGCGCCGTCCCGCACGTGCGCTACCGCCCCGCGGCGGCCGCGATGCTGTTCATCGTCTCCCTGGTTGCGGCCATCGCCATCGAGAACGCGACGACCTACTGGGCCACCGCTCTGCTGATCGACCGCACCGGCGCCCGCGCCGGCATCGCGACCGCGGCGACCGCCGGCCTCGTCGCGGGCATGACGGCGACCAGGTTCGTCGTCGGACCCCTGTCCCTGCGGATGCGGCCGGCGGTGTTGCTGACCGGTGCATTCCTGGTGGCGATCGCGGGCTGGGCCGTGGTGTGGAGCACGACGTCGACCGCGGTCGCGATGGCGGGACTGGTGCTGGCGGGGCTCGGGTACGGAGCGCAGTACCCGCTGTCGATCGCGTTGATGCTCGGTGCGTCGCCGGGCCACGGTGACCGGGTGCAGGGCTACGCCACCCTCGCGGGGGGCGCCGCGATCGGGGTCGCCCCACTACTGCTCGGTGCGCTGGCCGACACCTTCGGCATGCACACGGCATTCGTCGTCGTCCCGCTCCTGGCCTGCGCCGGTGCGGCCGCCGCAGCGCTGGGCGGGCGTGCGCTGCGCCGGGCCGAGGGCTGACAGGATCACGGTGTGCTGCACCCGGAGCTGCTGACCGTCGAGGACCCCGCCGATCCACGGCTGGCCGACTACGTCTCCTTGACCGACGTCGCGCTGCGCTCCCGGCACGAGCCTGCCAAGGGGCTGTACATCGCGGAGAGCTCCACGGTGCTGGCCCGGGCGCTCGCCGCCGGGCACCGGCCGCGCTCGGTGCTGGCCGCGCCCCGGTGGGTGCCGGAGGTCGAGCGGATGCTCGCGGAGGCGCCCGGTGCCGGGGATGCCCCGGTGCCGGTGTACGTCGCCGCCGAGCCCGTGCTGGAGGCGATCACCGGCTTCCACGTGCACCGGGGGGCGCTCGCCGCGATGCACCGCCCGCCGTTGCCGCCCGTGGACGACGTGGTGGCGGGTGCGCGGCGGGTGGCGGTGCTCGAGGACATCGTCGACCACACCAACGTCGGTGCGGCGTTCCGCTCGGCCGCCGCGCTGGGGGTCGACGCCGTGCTGGTCACCCCGCGGTGCGCCGACCCGCTGTACCGACGCTCGGTGCGGGTGTCGATGGGGACGGTGTTCCAGGTGCCGTGGACGCGGGTCGACCCGTGGCCGGAGGGTGTCGCCGCGTTGCGCACCGCCGGCTTCGTCACCGCCGCCCTGGCGCTGGACGACTCCGCCATCAGCCTCGACGAGCTGGTGGCGGACCCCCCGGACCGGCTCGCGATGGTGCTCGGTGCCGAGGGTGACGGGTTGAAGGCGCGCACCGTCGCGGCGTGCGACCTGGTGGTGCGGATCCCGATGGCGGGTGGGGTGGACTCCTTGAACGTCGCGGCCGCGGCGGCCGTGGCGTTCTGGGCGACGCGCGTCGGGCGTCCTGCGTAGCGGTTCAGGCGAGCGCGAGCCCGTCGACCACCTCGACGCCGGGAGCGGACGCCAGCAGCGCGCCCGGGAGCAGCAGCTTCGAGCGACGCAGACCGCTGCCGATGATCACCGGCTCCCCGCTGTCCGGGTGCGGCTGCTGCACGGACGCGTCGACGAGCACGCGGTACTCGGGCGGCAGGCCGAGAGGCGTGATGCCGCCGTACTCCATCCCGGAGTCGGCCACCGCCCGGTCCATCGGGAGGAACGAGGCCTTGCGGACGTCGAGCAGCCGCTTCACCGCGTTGTTCACGTCGGCCCGGGTGGTGGCGCGCACGGCCGCGGCCGCGATGCGCTCGTCGCCGGCACGGCGTCCGGCCACCAGCACGCAGTTCACCGACGCGGACAGCGGCAGGCCGTACGCCTCGGTCATGGCGGCGGTGTCCGCCAGGTCGGGGTCGATCTCGGCGACCCGGACCTCGTCGGCGACCTCAGGACGCGTCGACGCCCAGGACGTGAGGGCCGCGGCCGTCGACGGTGCGAGCAGGTCGGGACGGTCCAGGGCGCGCAGCCAGGTGAGGGAGACGGGAGCCATGGCGGGAGGGTAGCCGCCCGGTTCAGCGCTGGTAGGTGCCGACCAGGACGGCACGGGCGATCGTGTGGAACACGAGCGCGCAGCTGGCGGCACCGGGCGGGGTGTCGGCCGCGAGGCCGAGGTCGGCGGTGTCCAGCGCGTGCACGACGAAGTAGTAGCGGTGCACGTGGTCACCGGGTGGGGGAGCGGCGCCGACGTACCCGGGGACGCCGTCGTCACCGCGCAGCTGGATCGCGCCGGAGGGGAGGCCGTGGCCGTCGGGACGGCCCGCGCCGCGGTCGAGTGACGTGACGTTCGCCGGCACGCCGAGCACGGTCCAGTGCCACCAACCGGCGACGCCGGGGGCGTCGGGGTCGAAACAGCTGACGGCGAAGGCGACGGTCTCCGGTGGGAAGCCGGACCAGCTCAGCTGCGGCGAGACGTTGTCGCCACGAGGGGTGTTGGTCGCGGCGTCGGGCAGGCGGGCGCCGTCGGCGACGTCGTCCGAGCGCAGCGTGAACGCCGGGACCTGGGGCAGGAGGGCGTAGGGATCGGGTGCGACGGGGCGGTTCAGGGAGAGTGCCACGGGTCCCATCGTGGCCGGTCCGGCGGCGGTCCGCTCGGTGGCACGGCGCCCGGGCGGCGGGTGTCCACAGGGCTGAGCAGGCGGATTGACACCCGGGTCGGGACGGCGTGTACTGGTGCTGTTCGAACACACGTTCGAACGCATGACCGGCTGCAGCGCTGCACGCGGTCGGGAGGAGGAATTCTGACATGCCAGTCGCCCTGGATCGCGAGGAGCGGGCGGCTCGGGCCCGCGCCGCGCTGGCGAGGGCGGAGCTCCGCACCGGTGCACGCAGCGTGCTCGGCATCGGTGGCGGCGTCGTCGGCGGGGTCGCGGCCGACGACGAGGGCCGTCCCGTGCAGCCGACGGCCTCGCTGCTCACCAGCGAGCGGCCACCGATGGACGTTCCTGCAGAGCTGGCGCCGGTGCTCCCCGGCGGCCTGCGCCGCGGCGACACCACGGTGGTGACGGGGTCGACCTCCCTGGTGCTGACGATGCTGGCGCACGCCTGCCGGCACGGGGCGTGGGCGGCTGCGGTGGGACGGCCGGACCTGGGGCTGCTCGCTGCCGCGCAGGCGGGGGTGGACCTCGCGCGTCTCGCGATGGTGCCGGACCCGGGAGCACAGGCGGCGACGGTGGTGGCAGCGCTGCTCGACGGGATCGACGTGGTGGTCGTAGGAGCGGCGGCGGTGCTCACCGACACCGAGCGGCGGCAGCTGTCCGCTCGCGCCCGGGAGCGCGGCACCGTGCTGCTGCCCACCTGTGCCTGGCCGGGTGCGAGCACCGTGCTCTCCGTGCGCGAGCTCGGCTGGACGGGTGTCGGGGCCGGCGAGGGTCGGCTGCGCTCGCACCGGCTGCGGGTGCAGCGCTCCGGACGTGGTGGGGCCGCGGTGCCGCGCTCGCTTGACGTGGTGCTGCCGCTGGGCGCGCCCGATCCGGACGGGCCGGTGCCGGTGCGCAGCCCGGCCCTGGTTCCTGCGGGTGCCGGCACCGAGGAGCGGACCGACCTGAGGCTGGTCGGATGAGCACCCGGACGACGGTCGTGTGGGTGCCGGACTGGCCGGTGGTGGCAGCCGCCGCGGTCGCGCAGGTGCCCGGGCACGTGCCCGTCGCCGTGCACGACGGGCGGGCGGTGACCGCCGTGTCCGCACTGGCACGTGAGGAGGGTGTGCGACGCGGCATGCGTCGTCGCCAGGCGCAGGGATGCTGCCCCGAGCTGGTGCTGCTGCCCGCGGACGACGCGCGTGACGTGCGGCTGTTCGAGCCCGTGGCCGCAGCGGCGCAGACCGTGGTCGCCGGCGTCGAGGTGGCCCGGCCGGGACTGCTGCTGCTGCCGGCCGGTGGGGCCAGCCGCTACCACGGCTCGGAGGACGTGCTGGCGGCCCGGCTGGTCGACGCCGTGGCGGCTGCCACCGGGTACGAGTGCGGCGTCGGCACCGCCGACGGGCTGCTCGCCGCCGTGCTCGCCGCCCGCACCGGGGCCGTGGTGGAGCCCGGTGCCTCGCCGGTGTTCCTCGCGGCGCACGGGGTGGGTGAGCTGGTGCACGCCGCCGTCACCGACGAGCAGGCGGCTGCGGTCGGCGAGCTGGTGGACCTGCTGCACCGGTTGGGGCTGCGCACGCTCGGTGAGCTGGCGGCGTTGCCCGCGGCGGCGGTGCACGCGCGGTTCGGCCGGCTCGGCAGCTGGGCGCACCTGCTGGCACGAGGCTCGGACGAGCGACCGCCGGTGCGGCACCGGCCCGAGCCGGACCTCGAGGTCAGCGCCGAGCTGGACCCCCCGCTGCACCGGGTGGACGCGGCGGCGTTCGCCGGCCGACGGCTGGCGGAGCAGCTGCACGAGGACCTGGTCAGGCGTGGCGTCAGCTGCGGACGGCTGCAGATCGCCGCACGCACCGACGAGGGTGTCGACCTGGTGCGGACCTGGCGCACCGATCTCGGCGGATGGGGCGGGCTGACGCCGGCGCGCATCACCGACCGGGTGCGCTGGCAGCTGGACGGCTGGCTGACCGCCACCGCCGTCGCGACAGCACGTGACCACGCCCGGGACCGGTACCGCGGCCGGCCGGGCACGGTGCTCGACGGCCTCGCTGAGCCTGGCAGCCAGGTGCACGGGCGGTCATGGTCGGACAGGCGGCGCGACGACGAACCGGCGCCGGACCTGCCAGGGACGGACGACGACCGACCCGTGGGTCTGGTCCGGCTGACCCTCACCGCGCTGGACGTCGCCGCTGCCGGTGCCGAGCAGGGGCGGCTGTGGGGTGGTCCCTCCGGCGGCGACCTGCGCGCTCACCGGGCGCTGGACCGGGCGCAGTCCCTGGTGGGCGGCAGCGGGGTGCTCACGGGGGTGCTGCAGGGCGGCCGGGACGTGCGGGAGCAGGTCTACCTGCAGCCCTGGGGCGAGCACACCGTCCCGCACCGGGCAGCGGACCTGCCGTGGCCGGGCAGGTTGCCCGAGCCGGCTCCGGCCAGCGTGCCGGCGGAGCCGGTGCCCGTGCGGCTCGCCGACCCTGCCGGTCTGGAGGTGCGGATAGACGACCGGGCCCGGATGAGCGGGCCACCCGCTCGGGTGCACTGGCCGACCGACGGCGCCGGGACGGTGGTCGGCTGGGCGGGGCCGTGGATGCTCACCGAGCGGTGGTGGCAGCACCCGGACCGTCCTGCGCAGGTGCGCGTCCACCTGCAGGTGACGCTCGACGACGGCCGGGCGCTGCTCCTCGCCGGTGCGGGGGACGGCTGGGTGTGCGAGGCGACGTATGACTGAGCGGTACGCCGAGCTGCACGCCCACTCGGCGTTCAGCTTCCTGGACGGCGCCAGCCAGCCGGAGGAGCTGGCCGCCGAGGCGGCCCGGCTCGGGCTGACCGCGCTGGCGCTCACCGACCACGACGGCCTGTACGGCGTGGTGCGGTTCTCCCAGGCGGCCCGCGCCGTCGGGCTGCCGACCGTGTTCGGCGCCGAGCTGCACCTGCCGGCACCGGACGGTCGCCGCCACCCGCGCGAGCGCACCCGTGCCACCCCCGGCCGACCGGTGCTCGACCCGCCGACCGGTGTGCCGGACCCCCGATCCACCCATCTGCTGGTGCTCGCCCGGGGTCCGGGCGGCTACCGGGCGCTGTCCCGGGCGATCGCCGAGGCGCACCTGCGCACCGGGGTCAAGGGTGCCGCCGACCACCGGCTCGAGGAGCTGGCGGCCGTGGCGGACGGGCAGTGGCTGGTGCTCACCGGCTGTCGCAAGGGTGCGGTACGGCGGGCCCTGTCCGGAGGAGACCCGTCCGGGGTGACCGGGGTGGCGCCGGGGGGACCGGCGGCGGCCCGTGCCGAGCTCGACCGGCTGGTGGCGCTGTTCGGACGTGACAACGTCGCTGTCGAGGTCACCGCGGCCCACGACGCGTACGACGACGACCGCGCCGACGCCCTGGCGGGGCTCGCGGCCGACGCCGGCCTGCCGCTGGTCGCCACCGGCGGGGTGCACTACGCCGCACCGCGCGACGGTGACCTCGCCGCCGCACTGGCCGCGGTGCGGGCGCGCTCGTCGCTGGACGACCTGGACGGCTGGCTGCCCGGTGCACCCGCCGCGTACCTGCGGTCCGCGGCAGAGATGGCCGTGCTGCACCGTCGGCACCCCGCCGCGGTGCCGACGGCCGCGGCACTGGCCGCCGAGTGCGCGTTCGACCTGTCCCTGGTCGCCCCGAAGCTGCCGCCGTACCCGGTGCCGCCCGGTCACACGGAGGCGAGCTGGCTGCGTGAGCTGGTGCGCCGCGGGGCCGCGGAGCTGTACGGGCCGCCCGAGGCGGAGCGGGTGCCGGGCGCCTACGCCCAGCTGGAGCACGAGCTGCGCGTGATCGAGGACCTCGGGTTCCCGGGCTACTTCCTCGTCGTCTACGAGCTGGTCGACTTCTGCCACCGCAACGGGATCCTCGCGCAGGGCAGAGGGTCGGCCGCCAACTCCGCGGTCTGCTACGCGCTGCGGATCACCGCCGTGGACGCGGTGCGGCACGGGCTGCTGTTCGAGCGGTTCCTTGCTCCCGAGCGGGACGGTCCGCCGGACATCGACGTGGACATCGAGTCGGCGCGTCGTGAGGAGGTGATCCAGCACGTCTACGCCATGCACGGGCGCACGCACGCCGCCCAGGTGGCCAACGTCATCTCCTACCGGCCGCGCTCGGCGGTGCGTGACGCGGCCCGCGCGCTGGGGTACGACGTCGGTCAGCAGGACGCCTGGAGCACGTCGATCGAACGCTGGGGGAGCCTGCGCGGACCGCAGGCGCCGAGCCCGTGGTGGACCCTGTCGCGGTCGCAGCCGGTGGCGGCCGAGGCGGTCGCCGGGACGGTGACGGCGGACGGCCACGACGTGGTCCCGGCGCAGCGGCCACCGTCGGCCGCGGAGCAGGAGGAGATCCCCGACCAGGTGATCGACCTGGCCGAGCGGTTCCTGCGACTGCCCCGGCACCTCGGCATCCACTCGGGCGGCATGGTGATGTGCGACCGCCCGGTGATCGAGGTGTGCCCCGTGGAGTGGGCGCGGATGGAGGGGCGCACCGTGCTGCAGTGGGACAAGGAGGACTGTGCGGACGCCGGTCTGGTGAAGTTCGACCTGCTCGGCCTGGGGATGCTGACCGCCCTGCGGCTGGCGTTCACCCAGGTGCGGGTGCACGAGGGGGTCGAGCTCGACCTGCACGGGCTGCCGCACGAGGACCCGGGCGTGTACCGCCTGCTGTCCGCAGCGGACACCGTCGGGGTGTTCCAGGTGGAGTCCCGGGCCCAGATGGCCACGCTGCCGCGGCTGGCGCCGAAGAGCTTCTACGACATCGTCGTCGAGGTCGCCCTGATCCGCCCCGGACCCATCCAGGGCGGGTCGGTGCATCCCTACATCGAACGAGCCCGCGGCCGGCAGAAGGTCGACTACCTGCACCCGCTGCTGGAACCGGCGCTGGCCAAGACGCTGGGCGTGCCGCTGTTCCAGGAGCAGCTGATGCAGATGGCCATCGACGCCGCCGGCTTCAGCGCTGCGGAGGCGGACCAGCTGCGGCGCGCGATGGGGTCGAAGCGGTCGATGGAGCGGATGGAGGCGCTGCACGCCCGGCTGCTGGACGGCATGGCCGAACGAGGGATCGACCGCGGGACGGGTGAGCAGATCTTCGACAAGCTCAAGGCCTTCGCCGACTTCGGCTTCCCGGAGTCGCACGCGTACTCGTTCGCCTTCCTGGTGTACGCCAGCGCGTGGCTGAAGATGTACCACCCGGCCGCGTTCTACGCGGGTCTCCTCGCGGCGCAGCCGATGGGCTTCTACTCACCGCAGAGCCTGGTGGCGGACGCGCGCCGGCACGGCCTGCAGGTGCTGCGGCCGGACGTGCAGGCATCGGCCGCGCTCGCCGTGGTGGAACGGATCGGACCCACGCCTGCCGAGGGTGAGCCGCCGCTGGTGCCGCGGCCGAGCGGCACCGACGCGATGGCGCCCGTGGGGGAGCGGATCGGTGCCGACCGCTCGTTGGCCGTCCGCCTCGGCCTGGCGTCCGTGCGGTCGGTCGGTACCGAGGTGGCCGAGGCGCTGGTCGCCGAGCGGTCGGCGAACGGTCCGTTCGCCGACCTGCGCGACCTGGTCCGTCGGGTCCGGCTCAGCACCGCCCAGCTGGAGGCGCTGGCGACCGCGGGCGCCCTCGAGAGTCTCGGGACCACCCGTCGGGAGGGGCTCTGGGCGGCCGGCGCGCTGGCCCAGGAGGGCCCGGACACCCTGCCCGGGGTCAGCGTGGGCGTGACGGCGCCGATGCTGCCCGGGCTGGAGGCGGTCGAGGTGGCGACCGCCGACGTGTGGGCCACCGGCGTCTCGGTGGACTCGTACCCGACGCAGTTCGTCCGTGAGGGCCTGGACGCGGCCGGGGTGCTGCGGGTGGAGCAGGTGTACCGCGACCCGGTGCCGACGGGACGCGTGGCGGTCGCCGGCGTGGTGACCCACCGGCAGCGGCCGGGCACCGCGGGCGGGGTGACGTTCCTGTCTCTGGAGGACGAGACCGGGCTGCTCAACGTCATCTGCTCGGCGGGGCTGTGGCAGCGGTTCCGCCGTGCCGCGAGGACGTCGAAGGCGCTCGTCGTGCGCGGTCGGCTGGAGCGGGCCGACGAGGCGACCAACCTGGTCGCGGAGCACCTGAGCCCCCTGTCGCTACGGGTGCGAACGGCGTCCCGGGACTTCCGGTGAGCGGGCGCCGGCGGTGCGGTCACCACCATCGTCGGCTCGGTGCAGGGCAGCCGCCGACCCGTGGTGCTACTGCTCCTTGATCGCCTCGTCGTCGTCGATGTGCTCCGCCTGCTCCACCGGATGCGCCTCGGCCTCGGCCTCCGCCTCGTCGACCATCGGCGGGTCCATCGTGCGCAGCTTGCTGAACACCGCCCAGCTCACCGCCACGAGCGGCACGGCGATCACGGCACCGAGGATGCCGGCCGACAGCGTGCCGGTCGCGACGGCGATCGCGACCGCCACCGGGTGCAGCGACACCTGCTTGCCCATCACCAGCGGCTGGAGCACGTGGCCCTCGAACTGACCGATGCCGGCGATGCCCAGGCCGACGATGCCGGCCTGGATGGGACCGAGCGCAGCCAGCGCGACGATCATCGCCACCGCCATGGCCGTCGGCGCCCCGATCAGCGGGATGAACGCGCCCATCAGCACCAGCACGGCCAGGGGCGCCGCGAGCGGCACCTGCACCACGGTCAGCAGGATGAAGGCGAGCAGCCCGTCCACCAGGGCGATGATCACGGTGCCCCGGGTGTACCCCGAGAAGGTGTACCAGCCGGCCCCGCCGGCGGTCTGCCAGCTCTCGCGCACCCGGGCCGGCAGCTGGTTGAGGAACCAGGTCCACATGTCCGTGCCGCGCGCCAGGAAGAAGATCGAGCAGAAGATCGCCAGGGCCAGCGCGGTGAACACCTCGACCACCGACGTGGCGCTGGCCGCCGCCTGCCCCGCCAGCTGTCCGGCGTGGTCCTGCACCCACTTGACCCCTTGGTCGATCCACGCCGCGGTCTGCGCGTTGGTGACCTGGAACGGCAGCCGGCCGCTCTGCAGGAAGTCGATGATCTGCTGGATGCCGGTGCCGAACTGCTTCGACAGCTGCTGCCACTGGTTGGCGACGGAGTACACGACGTACGTCAGCATCCCGACGAACACCAGGATGCCCGTCAGCAGCGAGAGCGCCGTCGCCAGGCCGCGCGGCATGATGCGCGACATCGCGCTGACCAGCGGCCGCAGCACCGCGGTGAACACGAAGGCCAGGAACAGCGCGATGAACACGAGCTGCACCTTGGAGGTCGCGAAGAACACGACGGCGATGGCCGCGACGAGCACGAGCAGCCGCCACGACACCCCGGCGGCCTTCTGCAGCCAGCGCGGCGCGGTCTCGTCGTCACCCGTGACGTGCGGGTTGTGCCGGCCTCCCGCGACGCGCCGCGCAACGGGGTTGACCTGGGACGGCGCGATCCGCGGCCCTCGGTCGCCGGTGCTCGTGCTGTCCGTCATGAACCCCCCTGGAGGTGCGCCGACGCTCTGCGCGACCGGCGGCGATGCCGCAAGTCTGCACCGCCGGCCGGATGCGGGGGCGGCAGACGCTCCGTGCTATCTTTACCGCCGCACCCGGGCGCCGAGCGCTCGAGGTGTCCACCTGTCCGGGTGGCGGAATGGCAGACGCGCTAGCTTGAGGTGCTAGTGCCCGTATAGGGCGTGGGGGTTCAAGTCCCCCTCCGGACACTCGTTGAGACAGCGACCATCAAGGGCCTGAACCGCGCCACGTGCCGGTCCAGGCCCTTCGTGGTCTCCCGGTGAGCTCGGGGGCACGTCGCCCACCGCGCCGGCGGCCGTGCCGCCCGCGCGCCGCCAGGTGTTCACCTCCCGCCTGTTCACTTCTCCCCGTTTCGGTGCGACCGTGGGCGGCGTCGTGTGCAGTAACGGCCCCTCTTGCTGGATGAGGAGACACCTGTGACTCGCGTCTCGAAGCATCGGATCGTCTCGGCCGCCATGGCGGCGGCCGCTGGGCTGGCGCTCGTCGCGCCGGTCACCTCGGCGTCGGCGGCACCGCCCGCCCCGGCCGACGAGCGGCGCCCCGCCGTCGCGTCGGGCTGCGACCTGGGCAACGGCGTGAAGCACGTCGTGAGCCTGGTCTTCGACAACGTGCACCTGGCGCGGGACAACCCGGACGTCCCCTCGGACCTCGAGCAGATGCCGCACCTGATGGCCTTCCTGCAGGGCAACGGCACGCTGATGTCGAACGTGCACACCCCCCTGATCGCCCACACGGCCGACGACTCGTTGTCGATCTACACCGGTCTGTACGGGGACCGCCACGGGCAGCCGGTGACCAACTCGTACCGGACGTACAACCCGGACGGCAGCAGTGACCCGGCGGGCTCCTTCGCCTACTGGACCAGCCCCGTGTACGACACGGCTGCGACCCCGTCGCCGGGCCACGACACCACTCCGACGATGGTGTACTCCGACACCCCGGGCTCGACCGGCACCAGCCGGCAGACACCCGCCCCGTGGGCGGCGTTCACCAAGGCCGGCTGCTCCGTCGGCGACTTCTCGACGGCGAACATGGTCCTGGAGAACACCAAGCTGGACCTGCCGACGGTCTTCGGTGCCGGTTCGCCCGAGGTCGCGCAGTTCACCGCGAACCCCGACAGCTACAAGAACCAGGAGACGGCGGACTACGTCGGCGTCGCCCTGCACTGCGCAGCGGGCGACCGCCTGTGCGCGGACGCGACGGCCGTGAAGTACGGCCAGACGGCACCGTCCCCGAGCGCCGTCGCCGACTCGCTGCCGACCGAGCCCGGCGGGTACGCCGGCTTCAGCGCGCTGTTCGGCCACAAGTACGTGGCGCCGGTGCTCGGTGGGGGCACGGCGAACCTGACCAGCCACGGCTACCCCGTCACGGACTCGCAGGGCCGTCTGACCGACCTGGACGGCAACGCCCTGATCAACCAGTACTCCCACACGCCGGGGTTCCCCGGCTTCAACCCGACGGCCACCCAGTCGCTGGCCTACATGGCCGACATGCTCGAGGCGGGCGTCCCGGTCACCTACGGCTACATCTCGGACCTGCACGAGCGGAAGCCGGGGACCACCGGCTGCACCACCGCGACCGCGACGGCTGCCGGCAAGCCCGTCGGACCGGGTGACGCCTGCTACGTGGCCAACGCCAAGGCGTACGACGCGGCGTTCGCGAAGTTCTTCGACAGGCTGACCAAGGACGGCATCACCAAGGACAACACGCTGTTCCTGATCAGCTCGGAGGAGAACGACCAGTTCGCCGGCGCCAACGTGGGGCGCGCGACGGTCCCGACGCCCGCCGGGTGCGACGGCGTCACTGTCCCGTGCACGTACGCAGCGGGTCAGATCGGCGAGCTGCAGACCAACATCAAGGCCCTGCTCTCGACGACCGCCAGCGCCGGCACGCCGTTCCAGATCGAGCCGCAGGGTGCGTCGATCTACGTCGACGGCCGCCCGTCGCCCTCCGCGCCGGCCGTCCGGCAGCTGCAGCGGGACACCGCCGCGATGACGGCGGACAACCCGTACAGCGGTGCGACCGGTCAGAAGATCGTCACGTACCAGGCCGGCGCCGTGGAGCAGCGGATCCTGCACATGCAGACCGCCGACACGCTGCGCACGCCGACCTACTCGTTGTTCCCCGTGCCGGACTACTACTTCTCCACCTCCGGACCGGCGGTCAGCATCAACCCGAGCTACGCCTACGACCACGGCTACTACTCGCCGAACATCGACATCACGTGGGCCGGCCTGGTCGGGCCCGGCGTCGCGGCGAAGGGTCTGGACGGCCCGGCGCCGGCCGACGGCAACCAGGCGCACGACCCGAACTCCACCCGGACCGTGCCGGAGGCGAGCACGGTGGGCACCTGGGTCGAGGAGGTGGACCTGCGTCCCACCCTGATGTATCTCGCCGGCCTGCACGACGCCTACACCAGCGACGGCCGGGTGATCTCCGAGCTGCTCTCGCACCCGAGCCCGGCGCTCGTGGCGACGCAGGGGCTGGCGTCCGCCTACCACGCGATCAACTCGTCGGTCGGCCCGCTCGCCACCCTCACGCTGAAGGCGGACTCGGCCGCGCTGGCGAGCGGCTCCGCGACCGACGACGCCCGCTACCAGGCGACGGAGGCGGCGCTCAGCCGGATCCTGCGGGAGCGTGACGCACTGGCGACGCAGATGAAGGCGATCCTGGACGCGGCGGCGCGGGGGGACGACCGTGCCCGGGGGCCCGAGCCGGTGTTCGGCACGTCACGAAGCCTCACGGTCCGGGCGGACAACCTGCTGCGGGAGGCGGACCGGCTCGGCTGAGACGGTCCGGGCGGCGCGGCGGGTTCAGGCGGTCGGCTTGAACCCGTCGACCGTCGACCCGAGCCACGTCAGCGCCGTCGGCACCGCATCGGCCCACACGCTGATGCGGTGCCCGGCGCTGATGTCCACCTGGGACTGGATCGACAGCGGCGCGTGGGCGGCCTTCAGCATCGCCGCGCTGCTCGAGTAGGACAGCGAGTCCGCCTTGCTGGTCTGCAGCCACAGCGCCACCGGCGGGGGTGCCGTGGTGGCCAGCGACACGAGCTGGTACCGCTTCGCCGCGGGGTCGTTCGAGTGGAACGGGACGTAGCTGTTGCCGAAGATCGGCGCGAAGTACCCGCCGAGGATCACGCCGGCGCCGAAGACGTCCGGGTGCAGCATCGACGTCATCGCGGCGCACCAGCCGCCCGAGGAGAAGCCGAGCGTCGCCCAACCCGTGCGGTCGCGGGAGACCCGGAGCACGGAGGCGAGGTGCTGAGGCACGTCGTTCGCCAACCACGTCTCGACCTGGGGCTGGCCCGAACCGCCGTTGACGCACTCCGTGTCGGCTCCGGCCGGGAACTCGAGCTGCGGCGCGACGACGATGACGTCCGAGATCTTGTGCTGGCCCGAGAGCGAGTCGAGGGACGGCACGAGGTTGACCCCCTGCATCCACACGTCAGGCGCGCCCGGGTAGCCGTGGAACGCCATGACGACCGGGTACGTCTTGCGGGCGTTGGCCGGGTCCTCGTAGCCGACGGGCAGGCTGACCATCACCCGGCCGCTGAGGCCGCTGCGTGATCCGGTGAACGTGAACGTCTGGACGCGCTGCCCGGGCGAGGGCAGCGGCGGCAGGCTCGCGACCGGCACCGGGCTGCCGAGGCCGGGCCCCTTGGGCTTGTCCTGCAGGGCGGCCTCCGCACTCGTGCCGCCCGAGCTCTGCCGCACCGTCGACGTCCCGCCGGTCCCGAAGAGGTCGCCCCAGCTTGCGTACCACCCGTTCTGGTTGTTCATCACCACGGCGACGGACAGCAGCACGAGCGCGCTCACCCCCAGCTGCGCGAGCAGGCGGGTCAGGACGGTGGCGACGGTGCGTCGGCGCGCCGGCAGGCGGACGGCACCCCAGACGAGAGCGGCCACCGTCAGCACGAGGACAACCAGGAGGAACGGCAGACCAGTCAACGACATCAGCGAGTCCCGAGCAGGAAGGGCGTGAGGGCACGAGCGGCACGAGCGGCGGTCCGGACGGGCGACCTCCGGAAGGCTACGGGTCGGAGCCCGTCCCCGAGGCTCTCGCCGGCGCGCGCCGGGTGAGGACTCGGTGGACGCTCGGTGAAGTGCAGACGTCCAGGTCGGGCCGCCTCGCACGGCGAGACCTGTCGCCGCTGTGCGACGAAGGTCCTCGGACCGGCCGGTGACCAGGCGCTGCCCGGCGCGAGATCGGTCGGCGGCAGGGCAGCGCGGCGGCCGGACGACTCAGGGCCGACGCGCGTCGGCCGATCGAGTGGGTGATGCCGCCGCAGGGGAGGCCTCGAGCACCTGCAAGGGAGCACCATGTCGTCCACCGCGTCCGCGTCCTCGTCCCGTCTGCACGGCGCCCTGCGGTGGTGGACGGATCGCGGTGTCAGCACCCGCATCCTGACCGCCGTGCTGGTCGCCGCGCTGGTCGCGCTCGCGGTGGGCGTCGTGGGCATCGTCTCGATGGCGCGCAGCAACGCCGCGACGGCCGAGCTGTTCCAGAACCACGTCCAGGGCGTCGAGCAGGCCTCCACCCTTCGCCGCGCCATGGTGCAGATGCGCCTGGACGTCAGCAACCAGGCTCTGGCGCTGGGGGCGACGGAGAAGAAGGAGGACGAGCGGGCGGTCGCGGACGACGAGAAGGAGGCGACCGACGCCCTGGCGGCCCTGAAGGCCCTGGACCTGTCGAGCACCCAACGTGGGTACGTCGCCGACGTCGAGCAGCAGCTCGCCGCGTACGTCGCCGTCCGGGACGGCAAGCTCCTGCCGGCGGGCCGAGCCAACGACATCGCCACGTGGACCAACACGAGCAACGACCAGGCGACGGCGATCGTGATGGCGATGAACGCCGCGGTCACCAACCTGGTGGCGGACGAGAAGACCGCGGCGCAGGCGGCGACGGATGCCGTGGCGGCCGAGTACCGGACCAGTCGGCTGCTCATGCTCGGTGCGCTGGTGATCGGCCTGAGCGCTGCCATCGCCCTGGGGCTGTTCGTCGCCCGCGGGATCGTGCGCGGCCTCGGCCGGGTGAAGGCGGTGTGCACCGCGCTCGAGCGCGCCGACCTGACGGTGACGACGGGGCTGACCTCGCACGACGAGGTCGGGCGGATGGGTCATGCGCTGGACGCCGCGATCGCCACTCTGCGGATGACCGTCGGGACGATCGACGCGTCCTCCACCTCGCTGGCGAACGCGACGGAGCAGATGGCGGCGTCCGGCGAGCAGATCGGCTCCAGCGCCGACGAGACGGCGGCGCAGGCGGGCGTGGTCTCCGCGTCGGCCGGCGAGGTGTCGCGCAACGTGCAGGCGGTGGCAGCCGGGTCCGAGCAGATGGGTGCCTCGATCCTCGAGATCGCGCAGAACGCGACCGAGGCGGCGCGGGTGGCCGGCGAGGCGGTCGCGGCGGCTGCCGCGACCACGGAGACGGTGAGCCGGTTGGGCGACTCCTCCCGGGAGATCGGCAACGTGGTGAAGCTGATCACGTCGATCGCGGAGCAGACCAACCTGCTGGCCCTCAACGCGACCATCGAGGCGGCGCGCGCCGGTGAGGCCGGCAAGGGGTTCGCGGTCGTCGCCGGTGAGGTCAAGGACCTCGCCCGCGAGACGGCCAGGGCGACGGAGGACATCGCCCGTCGCGTGGAGGCGATCCAGGCGGACACCGACGGGGCGGTGACCGCGATCGAGGAGATCACCGCGGTGATCGGCGCGATCAACGACTACCAGACCACCATCGCCGCCGCCGTGGAGGAGCAGACCGCCACGACCAACGAGATGAACCGGGGCGTCACCAAGGCAGCCACCGGGGCTGAGGCGATCGCCGCCACGATCTCCGGCGTCGCCGACGCGGCCGAGCTGACGACGCAGAACGTCACGCAGGCTCAGCAGTCGGTGACGGACATCGCCCGCATGTCGGTGGAGCTGCGCGAGCTGGTCGGACGGTTCACCGTCTGACGTGCGCCTCTGATGCGCGGGGTGCCGGTTCAGGCTCCTGCCGTCGGCGCGCCGCCCGACGGCGGCTCGCCGGAAGGCGCCTTGCCGGAGGGGACCTCGTCGGACCGCACCTCCTCGGACCGCACCTCCTCGGACCGCACCTCCTCGGACGGCGCGCCGTCCGGCTCGGCCTCGCCCGTGGCGTCGTCGTCGCCTGCGCGGCCGTCCCCGGAACGCCACAGCAGCAGGAAGGCCACCGCACCGAGGAAGACGACCAGGCTGGTCCAGTCGTTCAGGCGCAGCCCCAGGAAGTGGTTCGCGTGGTCCACCCGCAGCGCCTCGACCCACGCGCGACCGACCGTGTAGGCCGCGACGTACAGCGCGAAGAGGCGCCCGCTGCGCAGCGTGAAGCGCCGGCCGGCCCAGACGAGCAGCACCGCGACGCCGACGTCCCACAGCGACTCGTACAGGAACGTCGGCTGGTAGGTCGCGACGTCGGGGGTGTCCGCCGGGCGGTGGGCCGGGTCGATCAGCAGTCCCCAGGGCAGCGTGGTCGGGCCGCCGAACAGCTCCTGGTTGAAGTAGTTGCCCCATCGGCCGATCGCCTGGGCCAGCACGAGCCCGGGAGCAACCGCATCGGCGAAGTCCGCGAGCCGGACCCCGTGCTTGCGGCACCCGATCCACGCGCCGACTGCGCCCAGCGCAACCGCGCCCCAGATGCCGAGCCCGCCGTCCCAGATGTACAGCGCCCGGATCGGCTGCCGCCCCGGCGCGAAGTACAGCTCGGGGTCGGTGATCACGTGGTAGAGCCGGCCGCCGACGATGCCGAACGGCACCGCCCAGAACACGATGTCGAGCACCTGCTCGGGGTCACGGCCCCGAGCCGCCCAACGTCGCTGGGTCCACAGCGTCGCGATGACGATGCCGAGCAGGATGCAGAGGGCGTAGGCCCTGATCGGCACGGGACCGAGGTACCAGACGCCCTGCGACGGGCTGGGGATGTACGTCGGTCGCATCGTTCCTCACCACGCTGAGCCTCGACCGTCGGGTCCGTCGGTCACCGGATGCTCGCACACCGACCTGCGAGCCCGAAACGCCGTCGGTCAGGGCAGCAGCGACCGGAGCGTGATGAAGGAGTAGCCGCGCTCGCGCAGCCCCTCGATCACGGAGCCGAGTGCTGCGGCGTCGAGGGTGCTGCCGTCGTCCGGGTTGGCACCGACGTGCATCAGGACGATCTCGCCTGGCTGCGCCGCGTCGAGCACCCGGGCCCGCACCGACTCCACCGACTGCCCACCGCTCGTGCCCTTCCAGCCCAGCGTGTCCACCGTCCAGCGGAACGGGACGTACCCGGCGTCGTTGACCACGTGGATGTCCTCCGCGGTCCGGGCGCCGTACGGGAAGCGGAACAGCGGCTTGGCGGCGTGCCCGGTCGCGGCACGGATCGACGCCTCCGCGGCCGCGAGCTGACGCTGGATCTCCACGGTCGTGGTCTGCGTGAAGTCCGGGTGCGAGTCGCTGTGGTTCCCGACGGGGTAGCCGGCGGCGCTGACGGCCCGGACGTCCGCCGGGTAGCGCCGGGCGAACTGACCGGTGACGAAGAACGTGGCCGGCACGTCGTAGCGGGCCAGCGTCGCCAGCACGGAGGCGACCCCCGCGTTCGACGATCCGGCGTCGAACGTCAGCGCCACCACGTTCCGGTCGGTGGCGACGCGGCTCACGTCCACACCGCGCCAGGCGGCGGGGACACCGGTCGGAGGCGCCGGGGGAGGGACGGTGGGCGACGCGGGGGGCTGCGGCGGCGGAGCAGGGGGAGCGGGAGGCGAGGGCGACGGCGGGACGGGTGTCGGGGACGCCGGCGGCGAGCTGGCGGTCGCTGTCGGCGTCCCTGGTCCGGCGCTCGGGGCGGGTGTCGCGGAGGCGGTCGGCGCCGGGGTTCCGGTCGGAGCCTGCGAGGGCGCCGTCGACGTCGTGCAGCCGGCCCCCAGCAGCACCGTCAGCACCAGCCCGACCAGGGGGAGCCTTCGGCCGCGCCCGCGGGAGGGACCGGCGCCGACGACGCCGGCATCGGCAGACAGGACGACCGTGTCGACGCCCATGACGACCTCCACGTCCAGGGTGTCGCGACCGGCGTGCGCAGTCCAGGGACCTCCGGCCGGTCGCGCGTCGCCGGCTCGACCACGGCGACCCGACGTGGCCGCTCAGAGCAGGACCGGGACCTCGTGGTGACGCAGCTCGGCGATCGCCTCGAACAGCGCGCGGTTGAACGCCGCCGGGGCGTGGCTGTTGACGTCGTGCCCGGCGCCGGGCCCGACCGTCAGGCGGGTGGCGGGACGGGCGCGCAGGGAGCGGCGCTCCGTCGAGCCGCAGGGGGTCGCGGGCGCCGTTGACCAGCCAGACGGGCAGCGTCAGCCGTCGCAGGTCGGCCAGGGGCGAGTAGCCCGCGACCGCGGTCAGCATCTCCGTCACCACGTGCCACGACTCCCCGCCGACGCTCAGCAGCCGGTTGGCGTGGTGCGCCAGCCGCCGGTAGGCCCCGATGGGCTTGCCGCGCAGCTCCGTCGAGCACCCGGCGAGCACCACACCGGCCAGCCGGTGCTCGTGACGACCGGCGTAGGCGAGGGACGTGTACCCGCCCAGCGAGAGCCCGACCAGGAGCGGCGGGGTGAGGCAGGCGGCGACGGCCTCGTCGATCGCCTGGATCGCACCCTCGAGGGTGAACCGCTCGCCCCGGCGTGTCCCGTGCCCGGGGAGGTCGACGGCGACCGTGTGGTGGCCGCGTGCGCGGAGCGCGGCGACCTGGGGGTCCCAGATGGTCGAGGACGTGCGGGTGCCGTGCACGAGCACGATGGGGTGCGAGATGACGTCTCCTGCGAGGTCAGGCGGCGCCGGGGCGGTCCCGGCGGTCACGCTCGGCGGTGAGCGTTCCGTCCACGGTACGTGCGGAACCTGGGAACCACCTTGGGAGGGTGGCTCGGCTCACAGGTGCCCTTGGTCACAGTCCCGGCACGCACGGCCCCGTGCCGAGCCGCGCCAGCCCGGCACGGTCGCCGTCGGCGAGGGAGGTGACGTTCACCGCCGCCGTGGGGTTCATCAGCTGGGTCGGGTCGTTCACGTGCCCCAGCCCCACGAGGTGGGCGAGCTCGTGCGTCACGACGCCCTGGGCGAGCGCGGTGCCGTTCGCTGAGCCGAGCAGCTGGGCGATCGCGGGTCCGTCGAGGACCACGATGCCGCTGACGTAGTGCGCCGTCCCGTGCAGCGTCACGGAGGAGGAGCCGGCGCTCCCGGCGACGTCGCCGGCGAGCTCCGGGGTCTCCGCCGGGGTCGACCAGGCGATCAGGACAGGTGCCCAGCGGCGCCCGTAGCGCTCGGGCTGGTACACCGGCCGGTGCTGCGTGGGCGCCTCGGTGGTGGTGCCGTCCGCGACGAACTGCAGCCCGGTCGCCTCGGAGATGCGGGCCAGCCCGGTGGCGATCAGCACGTCGCCGCCGGCCGGTGCGCCGTCGGTGCGCACGACGTAGTGGAGGGGTCGGCACGGGTCGTAGGTGACGGGAGCGACCCCGTCGGCCTGCGTCTGCAGGAAGCTGTAGGGCCCGGTGGTGGGCGCGCCGAGCGGCGGGCTGCCCAGCGGCACGGCCGCCTCCTCCCGTCCGGGCGGGGGCGCGTTGCGGGCTGCGGCGGCGGAGCCGAGCCGTCCGCTCAGCCAGACGGTCGTCAGCGCGAGCAGCACCACCAGGACGGCGGCCAGGGACCGGCGACGGCGACGTGGCCGCGTGCCGAGCCGGGCGGCGAGAGCCTCGTCGAGCTGCGCGTCGCTCGACGCTCCGGTCCAGGCCGATGGCGTGGCCTCGAACGACGTGCTCGGCCCGTGCTGCTCGTCGTGCGGCCGGCGCTCGGGCCACCACGGCGGCTCGCTCATCGCTCCTCCGCCCATGGGCCGACGAGGTGGCACAGCTGCTCCCGGTAGCCACCGCCGAACAGCAGCGCGTGCACGCCGACCGGGTACAGCTGGTGCAGCCCCACACGGTGCTGCCAGCCGCGACGCAGCGGATGGACCTCCTGGTACGCCGCGAGCACCAGGTCGAGGTACGGCAGGCCGAACAGCGCCAGCATCGCCAGGTCGGTCTCCCGGTGACCGCCGTGCGCGGCGGGGTCGACCAGCGTCGCGCCCGCGGTGGTCCACACGACGTTGCCGGACCACAGGTCACCGTGCAGGCGGGCCGGGGTGTCGTCGTCGTCCAGCGCACCGCTGCGCAGCCGGCCGGCGACCCGTTCGAGGCCGTCGAGGGTCGCGGCGTCGACCGTCGACGAGCGGCGCAGCTCGGCCGCGAGCGGGAGGAGGCGACACTCCGCGAGGAAGGCGCCCCACGACGCGTGGCGGCCGGACGCCATGGGCAGCGGGTGCTCGAGCGGACCGAAGAACCCGTCCCCGGACCACCCCTCGGGCGGCACCCCGAACGCGTCCGCCCCGGCATCGTGCAGGAGGGCGAGGCCGTGCCCCAGGTCACGTGCCGCGCCCGGCGATGCCGGTGCGGGTTCCAGCCGCACGAGGTCGAGGTGGTCCTCGGCGACGTCGAGCACCTCCACCACCGGCACGGCGTCGGCCGCGCGCAACCACCGCAGTCCCGCCGCCTCGCAGGCGAAGAAGCCGCTCGGCGCGCCCGCACGTTCCTTGCGGTGCACCCGTGCGGTCATCGGGTGTCCGACGGAAGGTGCAGGTGCTCGAACACCAGGCTGGTCTGGGTGTGTGCGACCTCCTGGCGGGTGGACAGGTGCTCCACGACGAAGGTGCGCAGCGCCTGCGAGTCCGCCACGGCCACGTGCACGAGCACGTCGTCCGAACCGCCCAGCAGGTACACGTCCTGGACCTCCGGTCGTTCGGCCAGGGCACGCGCGAACCGGCCGAGCCGCGCCCGGGCGGCCGCCTGCAGCCGGACGGCGATGATCGCCTGCAGCCCGCGGCCCAGCGCCTGAGGGTCCACCTGCGCGGTGAAGCCGCGCAGCACACCGGCCTCCCGCAGGGATCGGACGCGTGCGTGGCACGTGGACGGCGCGATCCCGACGCGGGCGGCGAGGTCCTTGTTGGACTGCCGGCCGTCGCGCTCCAGCTCGTGCAGGATCGCCCTGTCGACGTCGTCCAGGACCGCCGAGGATTCGGTCGACGCCGACCTCCGCGCAGGGCCCGATGACGACGATCCGACCGACATGGCGCGAACCTACCGAAGATCCTGCGGTGGTGACGCGCCGGAAACACGTGAAGTTCACAATCGTGTGTGACGTGAACCACACGGTGCACGTCCGGCCGGGACCACCCGGCCGCAGCCCGGGCGACCAGGAGCACGTCGATGAAGGTGGGCATCCCCCGCGAGGTCAAGAACCGTGAGTACCGCGTCGCCGCCACCCCCGCAGGGGTGCACCGACTCGCCGCCGCGGGCCACGAGGTGCTCGTCGAGGCCGGCGCCGGCCTCGGGTCGGCGATCGACGACGAGCAGTACCGGGCGGCCGGCGCCACCGTCGTGCCGGACGCTGCCGCGGTGTGGACCCAGGCGGACGTCGTCTGCAAGGTGAAGGAGCCGGTGGAGTCCGAGTACGGGTACCTGCGGGACGACCTCGTCCTGTTCACGTACCTGCACCTCGCCGCCGACCGTCCTGCCACGGACGCGCTGCTCGCCGCCGGGACCACGTCGATCGCCTACGAGACCGTGCGCCTCGCCGACGGCTCGCTCCCCCTGCTCGCGCCGATGAGCGAGGTCGCCGGCCGGCTCGCCACCCAGGTGGGCGCCTACCACCTGATGCGGAACGAGGGCGGCCGCGGGGTGCTGCTCGGAGGCGTGCCGGGGGTGGACGGCGCCCGCGTGGTGGTGCTGGGCGGCGGGACCGTCGGCTTCCACGCGGCGACGATCGCGGTCGGCATGCGTGCGCAGGTCACCGTGCTGGACGTGTCCGTGCCGCGGCTGCGGCGCCTCGACGTCGAGCTCGGGGGCGCCGTGCGGACCGTGGCCTCCAGCGCGTGGGCGGTGGAGGAGGCGCTGCTCGAGGCGGACCTGGTGATCGGTGCCGTGCTGGTGCCGGGCGCGCGGGCCCCTCACCTCGTCAGCAACGAGCTGGTGTCGCGGATGCAGCGCGGGTCGGTGCTCGTGGACGTCGCGGTGGACCAGGGTGGGTGCTTCGAGGACACCCGCCCCACCACGCACGACGAGCCGACGTTCGCCGTGCACGGCTCCGTGTTCTACTGCGTCGCCAACATGCCGGGTGCCGTGCCGGTCACGTCGACGCGCGCGCTGACCAACGTGACCATGCCGTACCTCGGCGCCCTGGCCGACGACGGTTGGCGCGCCGCGCTCGCGGCGGACCCGGCGCTCGCGGCCGGCCTGACCACGCACGCGGGCCGCCTGTACAGCGAGCCCGTGGGCCTGGCGCACGGCTACCCGGTGGCCTCGCCCGCCGACGTCCTGCGGAGCACCACGGTCTAGGGCGTCGACGGACGGTCGAGGCAGCACGCACGGCGTCGGCGCCGGCCCGTCGCGGCCGGACCACGGTCCGTGTCGGCCTGCTGCGACGATGGCGTCGTGACCGACGCGCCCCGCCCCACCGCCCACGACGCCGTGCTGGACCCGGCCAACCCGTTCGCGTCGCCGTCGGCGCTGCCCTACGGCCTGCCGGACTACCGCGCCATCCGCGAGGAGCACTACCGGCCGGCCCTCCTGGCGGGCATGGCGCTGCAGCGCGCGGAGCTCGAGGCGATCGCGACGGACGAAGCACCTCCGTCGATCGAGAACACGGTCGTGGCCCTCGAGCGGTCGGGTCAGCTGCTCGACCGGGTGATGGCGGCGTTCGACAACCAGCTCGGGGCCGACTCGACGGAAGCCCTGGAAGAGCTCGAGGAGGAGGTGGCGCCGCTGCTGGCGGCGCACCACGACGCGATGCTCCTCGACCGACGGCTCTACGACCGGGTCCGGACGCTGGCGCAGCAGGTGAACGACGGCCGGCTCGCGGTCGAGCCGGACACGCAGTGGCTGCTGCACCGGCTCGACCTCGACTTCCGCCGGTCCGGAGTCGGACTGGGCGCCGCGGACCGGGAGCGGCTCCGGGCGCTCAACGAGAGGATCAGCGCCCTGGACGCCCGCTTCGGCCGCGAGCTGCTCGCCGCCTCCAACGGCGCCGCGGTGCTGGTGACCGACGAGGCCCAGCTGGCCGGTCTCGCGCCGGACGCGGTGGCCGCCGCCGCGGCCGCAGCGGAGCAGCGGGGGCACGCCGGTGCGTGGCTGCTCGAGCTCGTCCTGCCCACCGCCCAGCCCATGCTGGCGAGCCTGCACGACCGGACGCTGCGCGAACGCGTGCACCGTGCGGCGATGACGCGTGGGCTCGGTCCCGGGCACGACACGCGGCCGATCCTGCTGGAGCTGGCCCGCCTCCGTGCCGAGCGCGCGCGGCTCCTCGGCTACCTGCACCACGCGGACTACGTCGCGCAGGACGGGACGGCCACCACGTCGGAGGCGGTGACGGACCTGCTCACCGGCCTGGCGCCCGCCGCGGTGGCGAACGCGCGGCGGGAGGCGGACGACCTCGCGGCCGCGCTGGCGGCGGACGTGCCGGGCGCCACCTTCGAGGCGTGGGACTGGTCGTACTACGCGGAGGCGGTCCGGCGCCGCCGTCGGTCGCTGGACGAGTCCCTGCTGCGCCCGTACCTCGAGCTCGACCGCGTGCTGGTGGACGGCGTGTTCTGGGCGGCGAACCGGCTGTACGGGCTGACGTTCACGGAGCGGAGGGACCTCACCGGCTACCACCCCGATGTCCGCGTCTTCGAGGTGCTCGACGCCGGTGGAGACGGCATCGGCCTGTTCCTGGCGGACCCGTGGGCCCGGGCGAGCAAGCGCGGCGGCGCCTGGATGAACACCCTCGTCGACCAGTCCCGCCTGCTCGGCCAGCGTTGCGTCGTCGTCAACAACGCCAACATCCCCCGCCCCGCGCCGGGTCAGCCGGCCCTGCTGACCTGGGACCACGTGATCACGCTCTTCCACGAGTTCGGCCACGCGCTGCACGCCCTCGTGTCGGACGTCCACTACCCGTCCCAGTCCGGCACCGCCGTGCCGCGCGACTTCGTCGAGTACCCGTCGCAGGTCAACGAGATGTGGGCGTGGGACCCCTCCGTGCTCCGGCGGTTCGCCGTGCACCACGAGACCGGCGAGCCCATGCCGGCCCAGTGGCTCGACACGCTGCTCGAGGGTCGGCAGGACGGCGAGGGCTTCGCCACCACCGAGTACCTGGCCGCAGCACTGCTCGACCAGGCGTGGCACCGCCTGGCGCCCGACGACGTCCCGGCGGACCCGGCCGACGTCGAGGCGTTCGAGGCCGCCGCGTTGGACGCGGCCGGCGTCGCGCTGCCGACGGTGCCGCCGCGCTACCGCAGCTCCTACTTCAACCACGTGTTCGGGGGCGGCTACGCCGCCGGCTACTACTCCTACCTGTGGTCGGAGGTCCTGGACGCCGACACGGTCGCCTGGTTCACCGCGAACGGCGGTCTGCGGCGCGCCAACGGTGATCGTCTGCGCGCGGCCGTGCTGTCGCGCGGCGGGTCCGTCGACCCGATGCACGCGTTCCGGGAGATGGTCGGCCACGAGCCCCGGCTGGAACCCCTCCTGGCGCGCCGTGGCCTGAACCCCTGACCCTCTGACGGTCCCGCGGAGCCGTGTCGTCGCGCTGACCGGTGCCCGCAGGCGCACCCCGGGGCGATGTCGTGCGTCCCCGGTACCGTGACCTCATGCCCGATCCGACCGCCGGCGACGCCTCCACCACAGCCTCCGGGACCCCGGCGGAGGCCGAGGTCGCCCGGATCTGCGCGGAGCTGATCCGGATCGACACCTCCAACTACGGCGACTCGAGCGGACCGGGGGAGCGGCTGGCCGCCGAGTACGTCGTCGGCCTGCTGGAGGAGGTCGGGCTCGAGCCGGAGCTCTTCGAGAGCACGCCCGGCCGCGCCAACGTGGTGGTGCGACTCGAGGGGCGCGACCAGGACCGTCCCGCGCTGGTGCTGCACGGCCACACGGACGTGGTGCCGGCGCAGGCGGCCGACTGGTCCGTCGACCCGTTCGCGGGCGTCGAGGTCGACGGCGTGCTCTGGGGCCGTGGGGCCGTCGACATGAAGGACATGGACGCGATGGTCCTGGCGGTGGTGCGCCAGATGGTCAGCGAGGGTCGCCGGCCGGCCCGGGACGTCGTGCTCGCGATGTTCGCCGACGAGGAGGCGGGCGGCGTGCACGGCGCCCACTGGGCGGTGGACAACCGGCCCGAGCTGTTCGCCGGCGCCACCGAGGCGATCAGCGAGGTCGGCGGGTTCTCGGTCGAGGTCGGCGGCCACCGCGCCTATCTGCTCCAGACGGCCGAGAAGGGCCTGGCATGGCTCCAGCTCGTCGCCGAGGGGCGTGCCGGCCACGGCAGCCAGGTCAACCCGGACAACGCGGTGACCCACCTCGCGGCGGCGGTCGCCCGGATCGGCGCCTACCGCTGGCCGTACCAGCTGACCCCGACGGTCCGTCGGCTGCTGGAGGGTGTTGCGGACCTCACCGGCCTGCCGTTCGACCCGGAGGACGAGGCGGCCGTCGACGCCCTGGTCGCGGCGCTGGGCCCGGCCTCGCGGTTCGTCGGCGCGACCCTGCGCAGCACCACCAACCCGACGCAGCTCGCCTCGGGCTACAAGGCGAACGTCATCCCCGGCTCGGCACGGGCGACGGTCGACGGTCGGTTCCTGCCCGCGCACGAGGCCGAGTTCGACGCCACGCTGCAGCAGCTCCTCGGTGAGCACGTCCGCATCGAGTCGCAGCACCGTGACATCGGCCCGGAGGCGCCCTTCGACACCGACCTCGTCGGCGCGATGACGGCCGCGGTCCAGGCCGAGGACCCGGGTGCGGTGGTCCTGCCCTACATGCTGTCGGCCGGCACGGACAACAAGTCGCTCGCCCGCCTGGGCATCCACGGCTACGGGTTCGCGCCCCTGCGGCTGCCTGCCGACCTCGACTTCCCGGCGATGTTCCACGGCGTCGACGAGCGTGTGCCGGTGGATGCCCTGCGCTTCGGCACTCGCGTGCTGGACCGCCTGCTGCAGACCTGCTGAGACCGCGCCCTCGACGGGCGTGGCCGCTCAGTCGTGGTCTGCGCGCTCAGTCGAGGTCGGCGCCGAGCGTGCTCTGCACCCGGATGATCTTGCGGCGCAGCAGCACGCGCCGCTCGCCGCCCACGTACATCCGGGTCCGCGCGAGCTCCCAGCGGCCGTACTCCGCCTCGTACGTCAGCATCCGTCGGGCGTCGTTCCCGTCGGTGGTCCGCGGGATCGTCAGGGTGCGGTACTCGTACTGGCCGCCTCGGGACAGGAAGTCGCCCCGGCCGGCCGTCGTTCGTTCGGCCACCCGCTCACCTCGTCTCTCGTCGCGTGGGTCGTACGGCGGTCGACCTCTGCCGGCGCTGCACCCGCGCAACGACCGGCGCGGTGCCATTGTGCCCTGCGCGGCGATACGGTCTACGGCATGACCGTCGACCCCCGCGCTGCGCTCGACCGGCTGATCGCCGCGCTCGAGGCCCACTACCACGCCGTGGAGAGCCGCCACGGCGAGGACGACCCGGCGGTCGACGACGCGTACGACGTCCTCGCCGACGCGTTCGAGGTCTACGACGACGCCCTCGGCACCGTCTTCGGGGAGGCGACCCCGTTCTACCTCGGCGAGGAGGAGGACGAGTCCGAGGAGGACGAGGACGACGACGACGCCGACGACGAGTCGGACGAGGACTGGTCAGCCGAGGACGAGGACGACGAGGCTCCCGTCTCCCGCTGACTCCGTGACGACGCGGCGGGACGTCAGCCGACCGGTCGCTAGCCGGCCGGTCGCTCGGGGTAGCCGACCGGCGGGGTGCTGACCTCGGTCAATGCCCGCACGATCTCGTCCGGCAGCGTCAGGTCGTCGGCAGCCAGGCACGCGCGCAGCTGTGCCGGCGTCCGCGCGCCGAGAACCGCGCACGCCAGTGCGGGACGCGTGCGCAGCCAGGCGAGCGCGACCTCAGCGGGGGAGCGCTGCAACCCGGTCGCCGCGGTCGCGGTCGCCTCGACGACGGCCGACGCCGGACGCGTGAGGTAGGGCTCGACGAAGCCCGCCAGGTGCGCGGACGCCGCGCGCGAGTCGGCGGGCACCGTCCGCCGGTACTTGCCGGTGAGGACGCCGCGTCCCAACGGTGACCAGGCGAGCAGTCCGGCGCCGAGAGCGGCGGCGGCCGGCACCACCTCGCGCTCGACGCCCCGCTGCAGCAGCGAGTACTCGGCCTGCAGCACCCCGAGGCCGACGTCGGGCTCGAGCAGCGTCGCCGCGCGGCCCACCTGCCAGCCGGCGTGGTTGGACAGGCCCACGTACCGAGCCCGTCCCGAGCTCACCGCGAGCCGGAGGGCCGAGCACGTCTCCTCCAGCGGGGTCCGGGGGTCGGGGTTCTGCACCAGCCAGACGTCGACGTGGTCCGTGCCCAGCCGCCGCAGCGACGCGTCCAGGCTGTCGAGCAGCGCGCCACGGGAGGCGTCCACCACCGAACCGTCGGGGGTGCGGCGGACACCCGCCTTGGTGCACAGCTGCACCTCGTCACGGGCGACCGCACCGCGCAGCAGGCTGCCGATCAGCTCCTCGGCGCCGCCGTCGGCGTAGGACGCAGAGGTGTCCAGGAGGGTGCCACCCGCCTCGACGAACTCCCGCAGCAGCTGGGCCGCGTCGTGCTCGTCGGTGTCCCGGCTCCAGGTCATCGTGCCGAGACCCAGCCACGACACGTGCAGGCCGGTACGTCCGACCCGGCGCTGCTCCATGACTGGTCACCCTAACCGCGGGGCGTCGGGGGCCCGGCACGCCGCGCAGGATATGGTGCGCCCCGTGGCGAGCGGCATGGGCGGCGGCGAGGCGATCCTGCTCGGACTGGTGCAGGGCCTGACGGAGTTCCTGCCGGTGTCGTCGAGCGCCCACATCCGGATCATCAGCGAGCTGATCGGCGGGCGGGACGCGGGTGCCGCGTTCACGGCGGTGATCCAGCTCGGCACCGAGTCGGCCGTGCTGCTCTACTTCCGCCGCGACATCGTGCGGATCGTCTCGGCCTGGTGGCGGGCGCTGCGTGGCGACCGCGGCACGGACTGGCGGTCGCGCGCCGGCATGCCCGACGGTGCCCGGCCCGACCACGACGCGCTGATGGCATGGTTCATCGCCATCGGCTCGCTGCCCATCGTCGTCCTCGGCGTGCTGTTCCAGCACTCGATCGAGAACGTGCTGCGCAACCTCTGGATCACGGTGCTCACGCTGGTCGGGTTCGCGCTGCTGCTCGGCTGGGCGGACCGGGTCGGTCGCAAGGAGCGCCCGCTCGACACGCTGACGCCCCGGCACGCGGTCCAGTTCGGCTTCTGGCAGGCACTGGCCCTGATCCCCGGCGTCTCCCGCTCGGGTGGGACGATCACCGGCGGTCTGCTGATGGGCTACACCCGCGAGGCCGCCGCCCGGTACTCGTTCCTCCTGGCGATCCCTGCGGTGTTCGGCTCGGGGCTCTATGAGCTGGTGACCAACCTCGACGGGTTCGGGCACGCCGGGGTACCGGGTCTGGGACTGACCTTGGTCGCGACGATCGTGGCGTTCGTCGTCGGGTACCTCGTCATCATCGTGTTCCTGAAGATCGTCTCGACCTACAGCTACCGGCCCTTCGTGCTGTACCGGATCGGGCTGGCAGCCGTCGTCGTCCTGCTGCTCGTCACTGGCGCGCTGGACCCGAGCGTGCCGGTCACGCCCTGAGCTCCCGCGTCGCGGCGGGAGCGCAGCGCGCCGCCGAGGCCTGGTCGCTACAGCCAGCCGCTGCGCTTGAACGCGCGGTACAACCACAGGCAGACGGCCCCCATCACCACCACCGCGAGCGGGTAGCCGTACGTCCAGCTCAGCTCCGGCATGTGGTGGAAGTTCATGCCGTAGAGCCCGACGATCAGCGTCGGGACCGCGATCATCGCCGCCCACGCGGAGATCTTCCGCATGTCCTCGTTCTGCCGGACCGACACCTGCGACAGGTGCACCTCGAGCATCGCTCCGAGCAGCGAGTCGTGGGCGTCGAGATGGCGGTCCAGACGGTCGACCGACGCCTGCAGCCGGTGCAGCCACTGGCTGGTGCGCGCCGCGTGACGGTCCTCGTCGTCCTCCAGCTCGGGGAGCACCGCCATCAGCGGGCTGAGGCTGCGGCGCGCCTCGGCGATCTCACGCTTCAGGTCGTAGATCCGCTCCACCGGGTCAGAGCTGCCCGAGCTGAACACCAGGCGTTCGGTGTGCGCCACCGCGTCGCCGAGCCCGAGCTCCACCTCGCTGGCGCGCGCGAGGACGGTGAACAGGAGTGCGGCCAGGGCCTCACGCACACCACGGTCCGGGGTGGGGGCGCCCGTGGTCAGCCGCTCGGCCGCGATCTCGTGCACGTGCGCGCTGCCCTGCTCGACGGACAGCATCAGGTCGTCGCAGGCCACGGCCGTCAGGTCGCCGGTGTGCACGTCCCTGGTCGTGTCGTCGTACCACATGGTCGGGATCGACAGCAGGACGTCACCCGTGCGCCCGTGGTCGACGTGCGCGAACAGCGCCGTGCTCGGGCGCCCGGTCTCCAGGCGGCGGACCCGGTGCTCCGCCAACGACACGGTCATCTCGTCCGCGCCCCACGCCCGTGCGGCAGGGGCGAGGTCGGCCAGCCGCTCGAGCACCACCCAGGTCGGTGTGCCGCGGCCCCCGGTGCGGACGACGAGCTGCGGATCCCACGGCACCCGCGTCCATGCCCCGTCCCGCTGCTGGTAGATCGCGAGCGGGACCACGCCGCGTCGCGGGTCGTCGGTGGCGGCCGTCACATGGGCATTCTGACCCGTCCGCCCGCGCGGGCGGCGCCGCCGAGCCGGTTAGGCTTCCGGGCGTGCTCACCTGGCCTGCCCCGCACGTCCCGCGGCTCCCGGGTGAGGGGCCCGTCGTCCGGGTCCACGACAGCTCGACCGGCTTGCTGGTGCCGGCGTCGTCCGGACCGACCGCGACCCTGTACGTCTGCGGCATCACGCCCTACGACGCGACGCACCTGGGGCACGCGGCCACCGCGGTCGCGTTCGACGTCCTCAACCGCGCGTGGCGGGACTCGGGCCTGAGCGTCCGGTTCGCCTCCAACGTCACGGACGTCGACGACCCTCTGCTCGAGCGGGCGGCCGCGACCGGCGTCGACTGGCGCTCGCTCGCCGACGACCAGATCGCCCTCTACGCCGAGGACATGACAGCGCTGGGCGTCATCCCGCCGGACGTCTACCGGGGCGTCGTCGAGGTGCTGCCGGACGTGGTGGTGGCGGTCGAGGCGCTGCTCGAGGCAGGGGCTGCCTACCGTGTGCCCACACCCGACGCGGTGGACGACGGGACCGGCCTGGGCGACGTGTACGCGGACCTCACGGCGGACCACGACTTCGGGGCCGTCGCCGGCCTCGACCGCGACACGATGCTCGCCCTGTCCGCCGAGCGGGGCGGGGATCCCGAGCGGCCCGGCAAGCGGGACCCGCTGGATCCGCTGCTGTGGCGGCGGGAGCGCGCCGGCGAGCCGGCGTGGGACGGCGGGACGCTCGGCAGGGGCCGCCCCGGCTGGCACATCGAGTGCGCGGTGATCGCGCGGGACGGCCTCGGGCTGCCCTTCGACGTCCAGGGTGGGGGGTCCGACCTGCTGTTCCCCCACCACGAGATGAGCACCTCGCACGCGCGGCTGCTGGACGCGGGCCACGGCGCACGGGTCCACGTGCACGCCGGGATGGTCGGTCTGGACGGGGAGAAGATGAGCAAGTCCAGGGGCAACCTGGTGCTCGTCTCCACCCTGCGGGACCAGGGCGAGGACCCGATGGCGATCCGGCTGGCGCTGCTGGCGCACCGGTACCGGCACGACTGGGAGTGGTCGGCGGACCAGCTCGCACAGGCGCGGGCGCGGTTGGCGTCCTGGCGGCGCGCGGTCTCCGGCAACGGCGGACCCGACGCGACCGCGACGCTGAGCGCCGTGCGCGCGGCCGTCGCGGAGGACCTCGACACGCCCATGGCCCTGCACGCGGTCGACGACTGGGCGGCACGTGCGGTGCACGGAGCCGAGGAGCCGGTGGAGGGAGCACCCGGGGTGGTGGCCCGCGCCGTGGACGCCTTGCTGGGCGTGCGCCTCTAGGGCCTGCAGCCGGACCGGCGTCCCTCAGCCGCCGTTGCCGGTGTCGCGCCGACGCAGGTAGCGCTCGAACTCCTGCGCGATCGCCTCACCGCTCGCCTCGGGCAGCTCGGCGGTGTCCTTCGCCTGCTCCAGCTGGCGCACGTAGTCGCCGATCTCGGAGTCCTCGCCCGCCAGCTCGTCGACGCCCGCCTGCCAGGCCGCGGCGTCGTCCGGGAGCTCGCCGAGCGGGATCGACTCCCCGAGAAGCTGCTCGACCCGGTGCAGGATCGCCAGGGACGCCTTCGGCGACGGAGGGTGCGCCACGTAGTGGGGCACGGCCGCCCACAACGACAGGGACTGCATGCCGCGCGCGGCCGCCTCGTGCTGGAGCACCCCCACGATCCCGGTCGGACCCTCGTAGGTGCTCGCCTCCAGGCCGAGGGCGGCGCGGACGGCGGCGTCCTCACTGGTGGCGTTCACCGGGATCGGGCGCGTGTGGGGCACGTCCGCGAGCAGCGCGCCGACGGTGACGACGGTCCGGACGCCCAAGCCCGCGGCGATGTCGAGCAGCTCGTTGCAGTAGCGCCGCCACCGCATCGAGGGCTCGATGCCGTGCACCAGCACCACCTGGCGTCCCGTGCGCGGGCCCCGCGCAACCGCGACGGACGTGCTGGGCCAGCTGATCCGGCGGACGCCGTCCTCGTCCACGGCGATGACCGGACGGTTCACCTGGAAGTCGTGGTACTCCTCGGGGTCCAGCTCGTCGATCTGCTCGGCGTCCCAGGCCTGGTGCAGGTGCGTCAGCGCCTCCGTCGCCGCGGAGCCGGCGTCGTTCCAGCCTTCGAACGCCGCCAGCATGACGGTGTCGTCACCGGGCAGGTCCGCCGTCACGTCGCTCACCCCGACAGCCTAGGCGGGGCGGCCCGGGCGCAGGGGGCCCGTGCGCTCCGGACCTCGACGGGAGGAGGCACGTCGACGGCTCCGTACGATGGTCCGGTGCTCGAGCTGCCCGCCGCCGTCCTCTGGGACATGGACGGCACCCTCATCGACACCGAGCCGTACTGGATGGCCGCGGAGGCCGAGCTGGTCGAGGCGTACTCCGGAGTCTGGACGGCCGCCGACGCGGTGGACATGATCGGGTCGTCGATGGCGGTGTGCGCCGCTGCCCTCCAGGCGCGGGGCGTCACCCTGACCGCGCTCGAGATCGCCGAGGCGCTGAACGCCCGCGTCGGGGCCGCGGTGGCCGCCGGCATCCCGTGGAAGCCGGGTGCGGTCGAGCTGCTCACGGAGCTGAACGCTGCCGATGTGCCGCAGGCCCTGGTCACGTCGTCGCAGGCCGTTCTCGCCGCTCCGTTCGCCGAGGCGGTGGGGCTGTTCGACGTCGTGGTCGCCGGCGACCACGTCGTGAACTCCAAGCCGCACCCGGAGCCGTACCTGACGGCTGCGCGCCTGCTCGGCGTGGAGCCGGGCCTGTGCGTGGCCGTCGAGGACTCGCCGTCCGGCGTGGCAGCGGCCCTCGCCGCGGGCGCCCGGGTGGTCGCCCTGGCGTCGCCGTCGACGGTGCCGCCGGCACCGGAGCTCAGCCGGGTCTCCGGGCTGACCGACCTCGACCTGGCCGCGCTGGCCCGGGTGGGTGCCGGGCACGTGCTCGACCTGCGCGCCGCCTGACCGTCAGGCGACGGCCACCCGTTCGGGCCGTACACCGGTCGCCCGCTCGACCGCGTCGTCCGACACCTCGGGCGTCGTGCCGCCGAAGGCCGGGCAGAGCTGCCGGAACGAGCACCAGTCGCACAGCTTCGAGGTCCGCGGACGCCAGTCTCCGCTGCGCGCCGTCTCCTGCACCCCGGTCCAGATGGACCGCACCCGCGACTCGAGCGTGAGCATCTCCGACTCGGTCGGTTCGTGCCGCAGGACGGTCCCGTCCCCGAGGTACTCCAGCTGCAGCAGGCGGGGGAGCGTGCCGCGCGTGCGCCAGACGACGTAGGCGTAGAACCGCATCTGGAACAGGGCGTCGCCCTCGTATCCCGGGCGGGGGGACCGGCCGGTCTTGTAGTCGACGACCCGCACCCACCCGTTGGGTGCGACGTCGACCCGGTCGATCACCCCACGCAGCTGCGGACCGCCTTCGAGCTCCGCGGTCACCTTCAGCTCGCGGGCGCGCGGTTCGAGGCGGGTCGGGTCCTCGAGCGTGAAGTAGGTACCGAGGAGGCCCTCGGCGGACACCAGCCAGGCGTCGCGGGCCGCGTCGTCGGCGAAGAGCCCGGCGTACGCCTCGGACCGTTCGCACAGCGCCGCCCAGCGCGGCAGCAGCAGCGCCCGGGCGGCGTCCATGGTCCGCTCGGACGCCGGCAGGTCGAAGAGGTGCTCGAGGACCGAGTGCACCAGCGTCCCGCGAGCGGCCGCCTCGGTGGTGGGCTCCGGGAGGCGGTCGACGACGCGGAGGCGGAACAGCAGAGGGCACTGCAGGAAGTCGTGCGCACGAGAGGGTGACAGCCCAGGCGGCACGCGAGACGCCGCCCGGTTCGAGGCGTCGGCCGCGTCCTCGATCGTCTCCTCGACCGCGACGTCCAGGGGGTCGACCGTGCCGTCGAGCTCCGTGATCTGCTCGGGAGCCGTCTCGTCCTGGTCGATGCTCACCCGCCGAGGGTAGGCGGCACCACCGACATCCCTACCTCGGCACGCGGCTCCCGCACGGTGCGCCGCGCCGGGCCACCTACGCTGGGCCGGTGAGCAGCCCGTCGGACCCGCGCCAGTCCCGCCAGCCCGGCTGGGTGATCGGCCACGTGGCCGGCGCGCCCGTGGTGCTGGCCCCCTCGTGGCTGCTCGCCGTGGTGGTGCTGACGGCGGCGTACGCGCCGTCCGTGCAGAACGCCACCCGGCTCGGCGCCGGCGCGTACCTCGTCGCGGCGGTGTTCGTCGTGCTGCTCTTCGCGTCCGTGCTGGTGCACGAGCTGGCGCACGGCATCGTGGCCAAGCGGCGCGGGCAGCAGCCGACGGCGTTCGTGCTGACCCTGTGGGGCGGGCACACCTCGTTCGTCGGCGGCAGCTCGTCGCCCGCGACGTCCGCCCTCGTCGCCGTCGTCGGCCCCCTGGCGAACCTGCTCCTCGCCGGGGCGTTCGCCGGCCTCAGAGTGCTAGCGCCGAGCGGGTCGCTGGCGGAGTACCTCGCGTGGGCCGGTGCGTTCAGCAACGGCTTCGTCGGCCTCTTCAACCTGCTGCCCGGCCTGCCGCTGGACGGTGGCCGCCTGCTCGAGGCCGCCGTCTGGGCCGGGACCCGTGACCGTTCGCGTGGTACGGAGGTCGCCGGCTGGGTCGGGCGAGCCGTCGCCGCAGGCCTGGTGCTGCTCGCCGTCGTGCTTCCCCTGGCGCAGGGCTCCACGCCGTCGGTCTTCACCGTGATCTGGGCTCTCCTGCTCGCGGCCTTCCTCTGGAGCGGCGCGACCGCGACGATCCGCTCCGCACGGCAGCAGCGGGTGGTGCACGGCCTGACCCTGGCGTCGGTCGCTCGGCCGGCGCTGGCCGTCGCGCCCGACGAGACGGTCGCCGTGGCCGGTCAGCACGCCGTCGCGGCCGGCGCGAGCGAGGTGGTGCTCGTCGCCCCGGACGGTCGGCCCGCGGCCTACGTCGACGTCGAGGCGGCGGGCCGTGTCCCGGTTGACGCCGCGGCGACGACCCCGGTGAGCGCCGTGGCGGTCCCGCTGCCCGTCGGGGCGTGGGTGGACGGAGGGCTGGCGGGCGAGGCGCTGCTCCAGGCGCTGTCCGAGGCGTCCCGGTTGTCCCCGGTCGTCGCCGTCCTGGTGGACGGCCGCGTCGCGGGGCTCGTCCGGACGGCGGACGTCGTGGCGATGCTGCGGGTCTAGCACCGGTCCGCCGGTCCGGGACGGTGGGTGCGCCGCCCTAGACTCGGGCGCCGTGACCGACCTCCCTGCACCCGGCGGACCGACGCCGACCGGCGCCACCCGCCACACCGGCCCCTTCCGGTACGGCGACCGCGTGCAGCTGACGGACCCGCGCGGGCACCTGCACACGATCACGCTGACCGAGGGTGGGACGTTCCACACCCACAAGGGCTGGTTCGCGCACGCCGGCCTCGCCGGTCAGCCCGAGGGGTCGGTGGTGCGCTCCTCCGGCGGCGTGGAGTACCTGGCGCTGCGGCCGCTGCTGGCGGACTACGTCGTCTCGATGCCTCGCGGCGCCGCGGTCGTCTACCCCAAGGACGCCGGGCAGGTCGTGGCGATGGCCGACATCTTCCCGGGCGCGCGTGTCGTCGAGGCAGGTGTCGGGTCCGGCGCCCTGACGCTCTTCCTGCTGCGCGCGGTGGGTGACGGCGGGCAGCTGCACTCGATCGAGCGGCGCGAGGACTTCGCGGCCGTCGCCCGGGGCAACGTCGAGGGCTTCTTCGGCGGCCCGCACCCGGCGTGGCGGCTCTCGGTCGGGGACCTCGCCGACGTGCTCCCGCAGGTGGCCGAGCGCGGCACCGTCGACCGGGTCGTGCTCGACATGCTCGCACCCTGGGAGAACATCGAGGTCGTCGCGGACGCACTCGTGCCGGGGGGAGTGCTGGTCTGCTACGTCGCGACGACCACCCAGCTGTCCCGGCTGGCCGAGGACCTGCGCACCGACGGGCGGTTCACCGAGCCCGCCGCCTGGGAGTCGATGGTCCGCACCTGGCACCTCGAGGGTCTGGCCGTGCGTCCGGACCACCGGATGATCGGCCACACCGGCTTCCTGCTGACGGCACGTCGCCTGGCGGACGGCGTGCAGGCCCCGCTGCGGCGCCGCCGCCCCGCCAAGGGCGCCTATCCCGTGGCGGCCGACGGGGCGCCTGTGGCCGACGCCGACCTGTGGACCGCCGAGGAGCTGGGCGAGCAGCCCGTGTCGGACAAGAAGGTCCGGCGGGCGCGTCGGGAGGTCGGTCAGCCCCCGGAGACGCCCGCGGCGCCCTGACGGACGCGGTCGGTCCGGCTGCTGAGACGGACCGGCCTGTGCGACGCGTCACGGGTGCGGTGTCCGGCCGTGTGGTTACTGTTGCCGGACCAGCAGGCACAGCGCCGTGCAGGATGGCTCCGAGCCAGACCAGCGACGTGCGAACGGAGGCCGACATGAGCGACCCGGTTGCTCCTGGACGCGACCTGCCCCGTGAGGTGGCGGTCCTCGCCGCGAAGAACGAGCGGCTGACCGAGGCTCTCGTCGCGGCACGGGAGCAGATCGTCGAGCTCAAGCGGCAGGTGGACGAGCTGGCCAAGCCGCCCGGCACCTATGCGGTGTTCCTCGGTGCCCGCGACGACGGGACGGTGGACATCATCTCCGCCGGCCGCAAGATGCACGTCGGGGCCAGCCCGTCGCTGGACGTCGGTCAGCTGCAGCCCGGCCAGGAGGTCATGCTCAACGAGGCCCTCACCGTCGTCGAGGCGGGTGGGTACGAGAAGGTCGGCGAGCTGGTCACCATCAAGGAGATGCTCGGCGAGGGGCGTGCGCTCGTCGTCGGGCGCGGCGACGAGGAGCGGGTCGTCCGCTTCGCCGGCCAGGTGGCGTCGAGCGGCGTGCGGGTGGGCGACGCGCTGACGATCGACTCGCGCAGCGGGTTCGTCTTCGAGGTGATCCCGCGGGCCGAGGTCGAGGAGCTGGTCCTCGAGGAGGTCCCGGACATCGACTACTCGGACATCGGCGGTCTCGGCGCCCAGATCGAGGCGATCCGCGACGCGGTCGAGCTCCCGTTCCTGCACCCTGAGCTGTTCCGGGAGCACGGGCTGAAGCCGCCCAAGGGTGTCCTGCTCTACGGCCCTCCCGGCTGCGGGAAGACGCTGATCGCGAAGGCGGTGGCTCACTCGCTGGCCGCCACGGCCGCATCGGCACGCGGTGACGACCCCAACGCCGCCCGGTCGTACTTCCTCAACGTCAAGGGCCCCGAGCTGCTGAACAAGTACGTGGGGGAGACGGAGCGGCACATCCGGCTGATCTTCGCCCGCGCCCGCGAGAAGGCGTCGCAGGGGCATCCGGTCGTCGTGTTCTTCGACGAGATGGAGTCGCTGTTCCGCACCCGCGGCACCGGCGTCTCGTCGGACGTCGAGACGACGATCGTGCCGCAGCTCCTCGCCGAGATCGACGGTGTGGAGCGGCTGGAGAACGTCATCGTCATCGGCGCGTCCAACCGCGAGGACATGATCGACCCCGCGATCCTGCGGCCCGGCCGCCTGGACGTGAAGATCAAGATCGAGCGTCCTGACGCGGAGGGTGCCCGCGAGATCTTCGCCAAGTACCTGACCCCCGACCTGCCGATCCACGCGGACGACATCGCCGAGCACGGCGGGTCCGAGGTCGCCGCCGTGGAGGCGATGATCGCGCGGGTCGTCGAGCGGATGTACTCCGAGAGCGACGAGAACCGGTTCCTCGAGGTCACCTACGCGAGCGGCGACAAGGAGGTCCTGTACTTCAAGGACTTCAACTCCGGGGCGATGATCCAGAACATCGTCGACCGGGCGAAGAAGTCGGCGATCAAGGACTTCCTCTCCACGGGACACCGCGGGATCCGGGTCGACCACCTGCTGGCGTCCTGCGTCGAGGAGTTCCGCGAGAACGAGGACCTGCCCAACACGACGAACCCCGACGACTGGGCGCGCATCTCCGGCAAGAAGGGCGAGCGCATCGTCTTCATCCGGACGATCGTGCAGGGCAAGAAGGGTGTCGACACCTCACGCACCATCGAGACGGTGACCAGCACGGGTCAGTACCTCTGAGCCGAGGGGCAGGGCACCGGGCGCTGTCTGCGCACCGGCGGCACCCGGTCGTCCGCGCCCCGCGCCCTAGGGTGAGGACGTGACCGTCCGGCGCATCATGGGGATCGAGACCGAGTACGGCGTCCTGCAGCCCGGGCGTCCGCTCGCCAACCCGATGCTGCTGTCGAGCCACGTCGTCGCGGTGCATGCCGCCGCCCGCGAGGGTGCCCGCGCGAAGGCGCGCTGGGACTACGACGACGAGGACCCGCTGCACGACGCGAGGGGGTTCCGGCTGCAGCGCGCCTCGGCGCACCCGTCGCTGCTGACGGACGACCCGGCCGCTCCGGCGCCGTCGGGCGACGCCCCCCACGCGATGCCGCGGTCGACCGTCGAGGAGTACGAGGACCCCGGCGCCGCGAACGTGATCCTGACCAACGGTGCGCGCCTCTACGTCGACCACGCGCACCCGGAGTACTCGAGCCCCGAGGTGACCAACCCGCTCGACGGCGTGAAGTGGGACCGTGCCGGGGAGCTGGTGATGCTCGCCTCCGTCCGCGCGCTGGCCTCCATGACCGCGATGCCGGACGTCGTCCTGTACAAGAACAACGTCGACGGCAAGGGCGCGACGTACGGGACCCATGAGAACTACCTGGTCGAACGGTCCGTCCCGTTCGCCGATCTCGTCCACCGCCTGACGCCGTTCCTGGTGACGCGCCAGGTGTTCACCGGGGCGGGACGGGTGGGGATCGGGCAGCGCGGCGAGCTGGCGGGCTTCCAGCTCTCGCAGCGGGCCGACTACATCGAGGCCGAGGTCGGGCTCGAGACGACGCTCCGTCGTCCGATCGTCAACACCAGGGACGAGCCGCACGCCGACCCGGCGCGGTGGCGTCGCCTGCACGTGATCATCGGCGACGCGACGATGCTGGAGCCGGCCACCTACCTCCGGCTGGGCACCACCTCCCTGGTCCTGTGGCTGATCGAGCAGGCGTTGGTGGACGGCGGTCCGGGTGCACTGGCCGCCGTGGACCAGCTCGCGCTCGCCGACCCGGTGGGCGCCGTGCACCTGGTCAGTCACGACCTGACCCTCACCGAGCGGTTGGAGCTGGCGGACGGTCGGCGGTTGACCGCCCTGGAGATCCAACGGGTCTACCTCGACTCGGTGCTCCGTGCCCTGGAACCGACGGGCCCGGTCGACCCGCAGACCCGTGACGTGCTGGACCGGTGGTGTTCGCTGCTCGACCGGCTCGGCACGGACCCCGCGTCGTGCGCCCGCGAGGTGGAGTGGCTGGCGAAGCTGCGGCTGCTCGAGGGGATGCGTCGGCGCGACCAGCTCGCGTGGGACCACCCTCGTCTGGCCGCCGTGGACCTGCAGTGGTCGGACGTGCGGCCGGAGCGGGGGCTGTACCACCGGCTCGCCGCCGCCGGCGCGGTCGAGCTCCTCGTGCCCGACGACGACGTCGTGGAGGCGGTGCGGCACGCACCCGAGGACACGCGCGCGTACTTCCGCGGCGAGGCGGTGGCGCGGTACCCGGGGCAGGTGTCGGCGGCGTCATGGGACTCCGTCGTCTTCGACGTCCCGGGATCGCACTCCCTGCAGCGGGTGCCGATGCGAGACCCGGCACGAGGGACGCGCGCCCACGTCGGCGACCTGCTCGACCGCAGCCCGGACGCCGCGACCCTGCTGGCGGCGCTGGGGGCCTGACCTCGCCACCCGCGGCCGCCGACCGACCGGTCAGCGCATCGTCGCCACGAACCGCACCGCCTCACGGGCCTGCGCGAGCCGGCGCTCGTAACGCAGGCCCAGTGCGAGCAGCAGCGTGCCGCAGACGGCCAGGAGCACCCAGCCCTGCGTCTGCACGAGCACCCGGCCTGCCCACGGCCCCACCTGCAGCGCCGTGACCAGGACCAGCGTGGCCGCGCCGACCACGAAGGGCGCCTGCCAGCGCAGGGTGGCGCCCAGCACGGTCGCGGCGACCGCGAGGACGACCACGACGACCGGCCGCCACGCGGCACCGTTCCCCGCGCTGACGAGCGCCGGGAGGACGACCGCCACGAGGAGGCCAGGACCGAGCGTCGGCCACGTACCGGCGGCCGCCTCCTGCGTCGTGCGGAGGAGCCCGAGCGCCATGAGGAGCAGGCCGAACGTGATGATCGGCACGTCCCACGACCACGGACCGACCGCCGCCGCGACGAACGCTGCGGCGCCCGCGACCGCTGTCCCGACGCCCACCCCCCAGCGTGCGTCCTCGGCAGACGACGACGGCCCGGACCGCCGCAGCTGGGCGATGACAGCGAGCGCACCTCCGACGGTCGAGACCGCCGCGAGCCGTACGGTCCCGGACGCGGTCGCGTCGGCCGCCAGCAACGTGGGCAGCGCCGCGAGGCCGAGCGCCGGTGTGGCGAGGGTCAGCCGGGACGGGATCCCGTCCCGCCGCGGCCAGCCCAGCAGGCTGGCGGCCAGCACCAGCACGGCCGCAGGAAGGGCCCAGCGCTCGGGCGGGCTGCTCGTCGGCCCGACCGAGTCCAGCCGGGGCGAGACGACGTACCACCACGGCCCGGCCGCCGCGAGTGCGGAGGCGAGCGCCGCGACGTGCCGCACCGTCGTGGCGCGCCGCTGCTGCGCCCGGACCAGCCATCCCGCCGTCAGGAGCACCGCCGCGACTCCGGTCCAAGCGGCCGGCCGCCATGCCTCCGACCTCGACAGCAGGCTCGGCACCAGCAGCAGAGCGCCGGCCAGCGTCCGGGCGAGGTCGGCCGGCACGGACCAGCTGGGTGGCCGTAGGAAGAGCGTCGTGACCAGCAGGAGGCCGAGTGCCGCCGGCACGACACCGCCGGGCACCGTGGGGAGGGTTCGCACCGCGACCAGAGCGCCCGCGGAGGAGACGAGGATGCCGACCCCCATCAGGTGCCGGGCCCAGGGTTCGTTCGCCCGGACCGCGACCGTGGAGCCTACGACCGCAAGACCTGCACCGACCACGGCGAGGACGCACAGCCGGAGGCGGCCGGCCGGATCCGGCTCGGCCGCGAGCACGCTCGGCAGCACCGCGGCGGTCGTCACGAGCCAGGGCTCGATCGCGCGCACCGGGCCTTGCACGGCACGGGGCGCGTCCGTCCTCGCCGCGCGGCAGGAGGTGAGCAGCAGGACGGCGGCGAGAGCCCCGAGCAGCTCGGGCAGCGCGCCGCTGCCCTTCGTACCGGCGGCGTCGACGGCCGCGCGTGCCGGGCCCAGGACGGTCAGGCAGAGGCCGAGACCGGCGAGCACAGTCGTCACCCCGGCCGGGCGTCGAGCGGAGCGGCGTGCGGCGAGGAGGACCAGGACGACGGCGGCTGCGGTGGTGAGGATGTCACGGTCGGCGTGCAGCCGTGCGGTCAGCGGAACGGCACCGCCCAGGACCGCCGTGGGGAGCAGGCTCAGGGTCAGACCGGCCGCCAGGAGCGTGACGCCGTCCGACCGGCCTCGTCGTGCACGCCGGGCGCCCACCACGGCGACGACCACCGCCGTGGGCGCGGTGAACAGCTCCGGGGTGCCCTGCCCGCTCGCGTGCAGCAGCGTCCACGACGCTGCCGTCGCCAGCGTGAGCGCTCCCCAGCGCAGCCCGGGGCGTCGGCCGCGGGCACCCGTGACCAGCGCCCCGACTGCCGCGACGAGCAGCACCGTGGCCGCGACCTGCGCAGACTGCTGGACTGCCGCGAGGAGCGCCGCCGCGAGCGTCGTCCAGCCTCCCGCTTCTGCGGCGCGACCGGCGCGGGCACCCCGGCGGTCGCGCGCGACGACCGAGAGCATGACCGCGGCCGCACCGCCGCTCGCGGTGACGAGGACGACGCCGTTCGCGGCGTGAGCCGGACGGAGCACGGCGGCCGTGGACAAGGCTGCGAGAGCCAGGACCAGAGGGGCCGCACCCGCGCCGAGCACGGCGCCCCACTCTCCGACGCGCTCGGCGCCTGAGACGAGTGCGAGCGCGACGAGGCCGCACGCCGCCACGACGACGAGGAGGACCGAGCGGTCCCACCACCCCGGCACGACGGCGAGCAGCGACCAGCCGATCCCGGCCGAGCACGCCGCCGCCATGAGGGCGACCTGGCGTTCGTGGCGGGGCCGGTCGGGTGCCACCACGACGAACGAAAGGAGCGCGGCGCCGCCCGTCGCCGCGATCGCGACGGCATCCTTGGCGCCCGCACCCGCGGCGTGCGCCGCCACCCCGATCGCGGCGACGGTCCAGGGCGCCGCTGCAGCGGTCGACCGTGCGGCCCAGGATCGAAGGACGCCCCAGGTGCGAGCCCACACGGCGACGACCGCGCACGCGGCGAGCCCGAGGGCGGTCGCCCAGCCCCCGCCGTGGGCTGCCACCAGCGCGACCAACGGGCTGCAGACCACCGCGACGCGGGCGGCCACGGCACGAGCACCGACGCCCAGGGCGTCGCCCGACCGGCGGTCGACGACTGCGGCCACGACGGTGAGCAGCAGGAGGAGGACGACCCCGAAGGCGTCGCCGGGAACGAGGGCCCCAGCGCCGACCGAGATCAGCAGAGCGGCGGCGGGCAGCAGCGTCACAGCGGGCCGACGGAGGATCGCACCAGCACCGGTCGCCCGGCTCGGTCCGGTGCCGACCGCGGCATCCCCGCGGCCGTCGCCGGACACGGCCGCGACGAGCCCGGACACGCAGCCGGCCGCGACGAGAGCCAGTGCGGCCCCGGTCGCAGGTCGCGCCACGGCGGCGCCCGCGACGACGTCCACGAAGGCTGCGCCGACGAACGCGCACTGCCAGACGATCGCCATCGACTCCTCGTGCCGTGCGGGAGCCGTCGCGCACAGCCAGGCCTGCAGGGCTGCGGCCACGGCCGCTGCACTGAGCAGCACGAGACCGTCCTTCGGTGTGGTGCCGAGCGATGCCAGCGCGATCAGCGTCGCGACGGCCCACGCGAGAACGGCGCCGCCGGAGAGGAGCAGGCTCGCCGTCACCTCTGCGTGGTCGTCCCTGCTCCGGGCGCGGACCTGCGGGACGTGCCGGACCCACCCCATCACGACGCTGCTCAGCAGCGCCCAGACCCAGCTCCGGGCCGACGGTGCCAGGGTCGCCAACGGGAGCGGGGCGATGGACCACAGCACCGCGGCCCCGATCGTTCCGACCCTCAGGCGCGCCGCCCGGCCCCATCCCGCCAGCAGGACGGCGCAGACGAGCGAAGCCACGCTGGCGTAGACACCTGGGGCGCCCGACTCGACGATCCCGGTGCTCCGCAGCGCCCAGGCGTCGAGGAGCAGCAGCACCGCCGCCACCGCCCCCACGGCTTCGGCGCCCTGCTTCAGACCCCGCCGTGCGAGCACCTGGGCGGTGCCGAAGACCACGACGGTCCCGAGCGCCACGATCGCCGCGCGCGCCTGAAGGTTCAGGACCCCCCAGGAGAAGACGAGGAAGACGATCCCGGCCGACGACAGGAGCCCGGCGCCGAGCGCCTGGAGCACCGACTGCACCCGCCATCGTGGGGTGCTGGCGGTGCGGCGCTCGTGCGGGGGAGGACCCCAGGTGGGAGCGGGTCGCGGGGCTCCTGGTGCGGGGTGCGCGATCCCTGCGGTCGGTGGCGCGACACGTCGTGCCGAGGGCGGTGGCGGACGGAGCGGCGAGCGCGAGGTCCCGGCCGGGCCGGACGCGGCGGTGAGCCCGGACGGCTGGCGGAACCGCGCGTCTCGCTCCGCGTAGAGGTCGCGGACCCCGACCTCACGGTTGGCGATGGCCTCCGCGGCCGCGACCGAGAGCCGCAGGACCGTCTGTGCCGCGGGCCCGTCCAGCGGGACGCCGCACCACAGGCAACGCGGCCCGGACAGCGGAGCACCGCAGGCCGGGCACAGCGAGCGGTCGAGCAGGCTGGCACGCACGGCGTCGAACCGGCCGGTCGTCGGAGCGGTCATGCCCGGATCCTCACAGGTCAGGCGACCCGCCGCGGGGCGTTGTGCACACGGGCAAGGGGTGTGTCCGCGGCCCACGGGCGGCGCGCGGCCGTCACCCGGCGCTGTCGGCGCCAGGGCCTAGGGTGGGCACGAGCAGGCCACAGCAGGAGTCCACCCCCGGGAGGTCACCATGGCGGGAACCGAGCACGTCAACCGGCACCAGGACGACGTACCGGGCGACGAGCCCGAGGCCCCCACGCCCGCGGCACCGTCGGCGCAGGCGCGGGACGCGGAGGTCGATGCCCTGCTGGAGGAGATCGACGACGTCCTCGAGTCCAACGCCGAGCAGTTCGTCCGCGGGTTCGTGCAGAAGGGTGGTCAGTGAGCACCGACGCCCATCCGGCCGGGAGGCTGCCGGCGGCGTTCACCACGCCGGGGACATCCTCCTTCGTCGAGTTCCTCGGCGGGTACGCCCCGCAGCTGCTGCCCGCCTCCCGAGCGGTCGATGCGAGCGCTGCCGGCGCCGTCCTGAACGCTCCGCACGGCACCACGATCGTCGCCCTGACCTTCGACGGCGGGGTCGTGATCGCGGGTGACCGCCGCGCGACCATGGGATCGATGATCGCCAGCCGGCACATCGAGAAGGTCTTCCCAGCAGACGAGTACTCCGCCGTGGGCATCGCCGGCACGGCCGGCCTGGCGGTCGAGCTGGTGCGGCTCTTCCAGCTCGAGCTCGAGCACTACGAGAAGATCGAGGGTTCGCTGCTCTCGCTCGACGGCAAGGCGAACCGGCTCGCCACCATCATCCGGGGACAGCTCCCGCTGGCGCTCCAGGGGCTCGCCGTCGTGCCGCTCTTCGCCGGTTTCGACCTCGACCGACGCGTCGGCCGGATCTTCTCCTACGACGTGACGGGCGGTCGGTACGAGGAGCAGGAGCACCACGCCGTCGGGTCCGGGTCCGTCTTCGCACGTGGCTCGCTGAAGAAGCGGTGGCGCTCCCGCATGACGGCGGACGAGGCGGTGCACGTCGCCGTGGAGGCCCTCGTCGACGCGGCGGACGACGACTCGGCGACGGGCGGTCCGGACAGCGACCGCGGGATCTACCCCGTCGTCGCGACGGTCACCGAGGCCGGCTACCTGCGGGTGCCGGACTCGGAGCTGGCGGCGGCGACGGACGAGGTCCGCGCGGCTCGGCGCGAGGGACGAGGAGGACCGGCCCGATGAGCATGCCCTTCTACGTCTCGCCCGAGCAGCTGATGAAGGACCGCGCGGACTACGCCCGCAAGGGCATCGCGCGGGGGCGGTCGGTCGTGGTGCTGCAGTACGACGACGGTGTGGCCTTCGCGACGGAGAACCCGTCCCGCGCGCTGCACAAGGTCTCGGAGATCTACGACCGGATCGCGTTCGCCGCCGTCGGCAAGTACAACGAGTTCGAGAACCTGCGGGTGGCCGGCGTGCGGTACGCGGACCTCCGCGGGTACTCCTACGACCGGGTCGACGTCACGGCGCGGGGCCTCGCTAACGCCTACGCGCAGACGCTGGGAACGGTCTTCACCACCGAGTCGAAGCCGCTCGAGGTCGAGCTCGTCGTCGTGGAGGTCGGTCGCGAGCCGGCGGGGGACCAGATCTACCGCCTCAGCTACGACGGCTCGGTCGCCGACGAGCACGGCTGGGTGGCGATGGGCGGGCAGTCGGACAGGCTGGCCGCGATCATCGGTGAGCACTGGCGGCCCGGCATGAGTCTCGCCGAGGTCCTGGAGCTCGGCGTCCGTGCCCTCGGTGCGCCGGCAGAGGACGGTGCACCGCCCCGAGCTCTCGGCGCGTCGAGCCTCGAGGTCGCGGTGCTCGACCGCACGCGACCGCGACGGGCGTTCCGTCGCCTGACGGGCGCGTTGCTGGAGGACGTCCTGGGTACCGGATCGACCGAGGCGCCCCTGCCGGGGCCGGGCTCGGCCGAGGCCGGCGCGGAGGAGCACCCGCCTGGTCCGGAGGGCGGACCGAGCGCGGAGCAGCCGGAGGACACCGCTCGCTGAGCGGGACGAGCAGTCCGGACCGACGAAGGGAGAGCCGCCGTGGACCGACGGATCTTCGGCCTGGAGACCGAGTACGGCGTCACGTGCGCCGCGGTGGACGGGCGCGGCCTCTCGGCGGACGAGGTGGCGCGCTACCTGTTCCGCAAGGTGGTGGCGTGGGGGCGCTCATCGAACGTGTTCCTTCGCAACGGGTCACGGCTGTACCTCGACGTCGGGTCGCACCCGGAGTACGCGACGGCGGAGTGCGACGACTGGCGGCAGCTGGTCACCCACGACCGCGCAGGGGAGCGGATCCTCGAGGGCCTGGTGCAGGACGCCCAGCAGCGGCTGGAGCACGAGGGGCTGCCCGGCAGCATCCACCTGTTCAAGAACAACACCGACTCCGCGGGCAACTCGTACGGCTGTCACGAGAACTACCTGGTACGCCGGCAGGGCGACTTCGCCCGGCTCTCGGACGTGCTGGTGCCGTTCCTGATCACCCGGCAGATCCTGACCGGGGCCGGGAAGGTGCTGGCCACCCCGCGGGGTGCGGTGTACTGCCTGTCGCAGCGCGCCGACCACATCTGGGAGGCGGTCTCCAGCGCGACGACCCGGTCCCGTCCGATCATCAACACCCGCGACGAGCCGCACGCCGACGCAGAGCACTTCCGCCGCCTGCACGTGATCGTCGGGGACTCGTCGATGGCCGAGACGACGACGATGCTCAAGGTCGGTGCGACCGACATGCTGCTGCGTCTGGTCGAGGCCGGTGTCCCCGTCCGTGACATGGCGCTGGAGAACCCCATCCGGGCAATCCGCGAGATCAGCCACGACATGACCGGGCGGCACCCCATCACGCTGGCGTCGGGCCGGACCGTGACGGCGATCGACCTGCAGGAGGAGTACCTGGCGCGGGTCGCCGACTTCGTCGGTTCGGAGGTGGGTCCCTCTCCCGAGACCAAGCAGGTGCTCGACCTCTGGGAGCGGGGGCTGCGCGCGCTGCGCACCGGCGACCTGTCGCTGGTGGACCGCGAGCTGGACTGGGCGATCAAGTACCGCATGATCGAGCGTTACCGCGCCAAGCACGGCCTGGAGCTGTCCGACGTGCGGGTGCAGCGCCTCGACCTCGCCTACCACGACATCTCTCGCACCGAGGGCCTGTACAACCTGCTCGCCGCCCGAGGCCTCGTCGAGCGGGTGACCACCGACGTGGAGGTGTTCGAGGCGACCGAGCAGCCGCCGCAGACGACGCGGGCCAAGCTTCGTGGCGACTTCGTGCGGGCGGCCCAGGACGCGCGGCGCGACTACACCGTGGACTGGGTGCATCTCAAGCTCAACGACCAGGCGCAGCGGACGGTCCTGTGCAAGGACCCGTTCAGGAGCATCGACGAGCGGGTGGACCGGCTCATCGAGTCGATGTGAGGACCCGTACAGTGGACGGCCGGGCCGCGAGGTGGCCGTGGTCCGCACGGTGGACGAAGGAGGGACGAGGTGCGCCTGCGCGCTGCGCTGCTCGCGCTCCTCGCACTGCTGCTCACGGCGTGCGCCGGACCCGCGTCGTCGGCGCCCGAGGTCTCGGTCTCCGGTGAGCCGGGCAGCAAGCCGATCCTGACCTACGTCGCCCCGCTCGATCCGGGGCGGACCTACCGCTCAACCATCTGGCCCGGTACAGGTCCTGAGCTGCACGACGGCGAGCCGGTGCTGCTCAACTACTGGGTGGAGAACGCCCGGACGGCCACCGTCGTCGCGGAGAGCTACTCGGCGAGCCCCGTGACACGCGAGCTGACCCCTGCCGCGCTCGGCGCAGACCTCTATCGGACGCTCTCCGGCGCGCACATCGGCGCCCGGTTGCTGCAGGTGAGCCCGCCCGGGACCGGGGCCGGCAACGACGTGCCCACCGTCACCGTGGTCGACGTGCTGTCGCTGCGCGCCACCGGCCAGCACGTCGACCCACCGCAGGGCCTTCCCACCGTGAAGCTCGCCGCAGACGGTGCGCCGACGCTGACGCCGACCGGGACGGACCCGCCCACCTCGCTGGTCGCCCAGCCGCTGATCCGTGGCTCCGGTCGCCAGGTGACGCGGAGCGACACCGTGACGGTCCAGTACGTCGGCTTCTCCTGGAAGACGGGCGAGGCGTTCGACTCCACCTGGAGCCGGGGCTCGCCGTCGTCGTTCTCCCTCGTGGACGTCCCGGCGTGGGCCGAGGGCCTGGCCGACCAGCCGGTCGGCTCGCAGCTGCTGCTCGTGGTCCCGCCGACGTACGCGCTCGGTGCGACGCAGAGCCAGGAGCTGTCCGGACAGACGGTCGTGTTCGTCGTCGACATCCTGGCGGTCGCCGCCGGAGGGAGCTCATGAGCCTCGCCCTGCGTGTCATCCCGTGCCTCGACGTGGACGCCGGCCGCGTCGTCAAGGGCGTGAACTTCGAGAACCTCCGCGATGCCGGCGACCCGGTCGAGCTCGCACGCCGCTACGACGCCGAGGGCGCCGACGAAATCACCTTCCTCGACGTGTCGGCGTCGTCGGCGGGGCGCGAGACGACGTACGACGTGGTCCGGCGCACCGCCGAGCAGGTGTTCGTGCCGCTGACCGTGGGCGGTGGGGTGCGCTCGGCGGAGGACGTCGACAGGTTGCTCCGGGCTGGCGCGGACAAGGTCGGCGTCAACACCGCCGCGATCGCCCGACCCGAGCTGATCGCCGAGATCGCGCAGCGCTTCGGCTCGCAGGTGCTCGTCCTGTCCGTGGACGCGCGCCGCTGCACCGGCGAGACGCGGACGCCGTCGGGCTACGAGGTGACCACCCACGGCGGTCGACGCGGAACGGGGATCGACGCGGTCGAGTGGGCCGCCCGCGCCGCCGAGCTCGGTGCCGGCGAGATCCTGCTCAACTCGATGGACGCCGACGGGACGGAGGCCGGGTTCGACCTCCGGATGCTGACCGACGTGCGTGCGACGGTCAGCGTGCCGCTGATCGCGAGCGGCGGGGCCGGCACGCCGGCACACTTCGTCGAGGCGGCGCGGGCGGGCGCTGACGCGGTCCTCGCGGCGAGCGTGTTCCACTTCGGGCAGCTCACGGTCCGCCAGGTCAAGGACGCGCTGCGCGCTGCGGGGGTCACGGTCCGCTGACGCGGGGTCGTCGGACACCCTGCGGATGGACCGGGACCCGGCAGCCCGGCGTCGCCGTGGCAGGATCCTGGGGTGCCCGCTGAGCCCCTCGCTGCCCCGGCCGTCCCTGGTTCCACCGGTCTCGACCCGGCCGTGTCGGCGCGCCTCGCGCACGACGCGGCAGGTCTGGTCGCCGCCGTCATCCAGCAGCACGACACGCACGAGGTGCTGATGCTGGGGTGGATGGACGACGAGGCGTTGCACCGGACGCTCACGACGGGACGCGTGACGTTCTGGAGCCGTTCCAGGCGCGAGTACTGGCGCAAGGGCGACACGTCGGGCCACGTCCAGCTGGTCCGTTCGGTCGAGCTCGACTGCGACGGTGACGCCGTGCTGGTGCAGGTCGAGCAGGTCGGCGCCGCGTGCCACACCGGCGCTCGTTCGTGCTTCGACGCAGGAGGTCCGCTGCCTGCCGTGGTGGGCGAATGAGCGCGCCGGACCCGGTGGTCCCGGGGGAGACGACCCCGGTCGACGCCGTCGAGGTGCCGTGGGGGTCCACCTGGCCGACGCTGGAGGGGTTCCGGGAGCTGGCGCGGGACAACCGTGTGATCCCCGTGGTCCGGAGGCTGCTTGCCGATGCGACGACGCCGGTGGGCCTGTACCGCGCGCTGGCAGGCGGGCGTCCTGGCACGTTCGTGCTGGAGTCGGCCGAGGCGGACGGCACCTGGGGGCGGTGGTCGTTCGTCGGTGTGCGGTCCCGCGCCAGCCTCGGGGTGGTGGAGGGCCGGGCCGTCTGGTCGGGAGACGTCCCGGTCGGCGTGCCGCGGGACGGCGACGTCCTCGACGTGCTGGGCACGACGCTCGAGGTGCTCCGGACGCCGCCCGTACCAGGTCTGCCACCGCTGACCGGTGGGCTCGTGGGTGCCCTGGGCTGGGACGTCGTGCGCCACTGGGAGCCGACCCTGCCGGCGGAGGCGCCCGACGAGCTCGACGTCCCTGAGGTGACGCTGCTGCTCGCCACGGACCTGGCGGCGGTCGACCACCAGGACGGTTCGGTCTGGCTGGTGGCCAACGCGATCAACTTCGACGCGACGGACGACCGAGTCGACGAGGCCTACGCCGACGCGGTCGCCCGCCTCGAGGCGATGCAGGCCGGCCTCGTCGGAGCCGCGGAGCCCGCCGTCGCGGTGCTCGACCCCTCGCTGCCGGAGCCCGAGCTCCGCTTCCGCACCAGCCGGCCCGACTTCGAGGCGGCCGTCCGCACGGGGAAGGACGCCATCAGGGACGGTGAGGTGTTCCAGGTCGTGCTGTCGCAACGCCTCGACCTCGACTGCCCGGCCGAGCCCCTCGACGTCTATCGCGTGCTGCGGACCGTGAACCCGAGCCCCTACATGTACTACCTGCAGCTCCAGGACCCTCGGGGCGACGACTTCGCCGTCGTGGGCTCCAGCCCGGAGACCCTGGTCAAGGTGACCGACGGCCAGGTGGTCACCTTCCCGATCGCCGGGTCGCGTCCCCGAGGGCGGACCCCCGACGAGGACAGGGCCCTGGCGGACGAGGTCCTCGCGGACCCGAAGGAGCGCGCCGAGCACATCATGCTGGTCGACCTGGCGCGCAACGATCTCGCGAAGGTGTGCGAACCGACGTCCGTCGACGTGGTGGACTTCATGTCGGTGCGCCGGTACTCGCACATCATGCACATCTGCTCGACGGTGGTCGGTAGCCTCCGGGCCGGAGCGACGGCGTTGCAGACGTTCGTCGCGACCTTCCCCGCCGGCACCCTCTCCGGTGCGCCGAAGCCCCGTGCGATCGCGCTGATCGACGCGGTGGAACCCGCCCGGCGGGGGATCTACGGCGGCACGGTGGGCTACTTCGACTTCGCCGGAGACATGGACATGGCGATCGCGATCCGCACGGCTCTCCTGCGGGGCGGCACCGCGAGCGTCCAGGCGGGAGCGGGCATCGTGGCGGACTCCGTCCCGGAGGTCGAGTACGCCGAGACCCGGGCCAAGGCCGCCGCCGCCGTCCGAGCGGTGCAGATCGCGGCACGGCTACGTCCGGCGCAGCGGTGACCGCCCGCGCGGGACGCGGGCGGTGGGTGGTAGCGCTGCTGCTCCTCGCCGTCCTCGTCTGGGTCGCCGCCGTCCCCACGTGGGTGAGCGCCGCAGGAACCTCTGTGCTGACGGGCACCGTGCAGGTGCACGTCCCGGGCACGAGGGCCGCACCGGGGATGGTGGGCGCTGCGCTGGCCCTGGCGGCCGCCGGTGCCGCGCTCGCACTGGCCGGTCGGCTCGGCCGGTGGGTCGTCATGGCGGTCGTGCTGCTGTGCGGTGTCGTGGTCGCCTGGTCGGCCGTCGCGCTGCTGGCGGACCCGGGCCCCGTGGCCCGGCAGGCGGTCGCGGCTGCGACCGGTGTGGACCACCTCGTCGGGACGCCCCGGACGACGGCCGCCCCGTGGGTCGCGACGCTGGTCGCCGCCATCGTGGTCGTGTGCGGTATCGCCCTGGGCCGCGCTTCGGCCCGATGGTCCGGGACGAGCGGCCGCCACGAGCCGGCACCTGCGCGTGCGGCGACGCAACGCGAACTCGGGCCGATGCCGCCCGGCGCCGCGGCTGTCGTCCCGCAGAGCCAGGAGCCGACGGCTGCGCCCACCGTCGCCGGCGCGCCGGAGCGCGTGCTGCCACCGTCGCAGGCGGAGCCCGGCCGGCGGTCCGACGCGCCCGGCGAGCGGTCCCACGAGCCGGACGAGCGGGCCGACTGGGATGCTCTGACCCGCGGGGAGGACCCGACGTGATCACCGCCGGCTCCGCCGGTGGGCGTCCCAGCTCTCCGCTACTGTGTCCGACAGCCGAGCACGAAGGGTATGAACCGATGGCAGACCAGCCTCTCGACGACCAGCCGGGCAACCGCATGCTCGGCGCCGGCCGCACCGAGGCGGTCCATCTGCCACCGGCGGCGGCGCCCCGCAACCACGGCCGCACGGTCGCGGCGTGGACGACGACGCTGATCGTGGTGGTGGGTGCCGTGGTGGCAGGCCTTGGAGTCGCTCTCGCGGAGCCCTGGTTGGCGTGGGTGGGCGGCGGGGTGGTCCTCGCCGGGCTGATCGTCGGCAGGGTGCTCCAGATGATGGGCCTGGGCCAGCCGGGCAGCGCTCGGGCCCGCGGCGGCCACTGAGCCACCGCATCGGCGCAGCGGCCGGGGAACGTCCGGCCGAGGACGAGCAGGAGGACGAATGTCCAGCCCCGAGGGACCCGGCGGCACCGCCGGTTCCGACCAGCCGCCCGCGGTGCCGGCCCAGCCCCAGGCGCCCACCTCCGGACCTCAGCACCCCGAGGCCCCAGCGCAGCCACAGCCTGGGTCGTCGGCCCCGTACCCCGGTCAGCACGCGCCGGGATACCCCGGCGAGGCACAGGGTGCGGAGGGCCCCTATGGCGGCGGCTACCCTGCCCCCGGTCAGGCCTACGGGACCGAGCCGTACGCGGCCCAGCCGGCCCAGCCCTACGGGGCTCAGCCGTACCCAGCCCAGCCGTACCCAGCCCAGCCGTACGGTTCGGCCCCCTACGGCGCTCCCTACCCGGGGTACCCGGGCTACGGCCAGGTGTACCCGCGCAACGATCTGGGGATCTGGTCGCTCGTGCTCGCGCTGGCGGGCATCGTCCTCGGCTTCACCCTGCTGACCGGCATCCCCGCCGTGATCCTCGGCAGGCGAGCCCGTCAGGCCGTGGCTCGCGGTGAGGCGAACAACGACGGGATCGCGGTCGCCGGCATCGTGATCGGCTGGATCGCCACGGCGCTCGGGGCGCTCGTCGCCATCCTGGTCATCGGAGCGATCGTCTTCGGCATCTTCGCCTCGACGTCCGGTCGCACGTACTGATCACGCACCCGCCGCACTCGGGCTGACCCGGCTCACCGGCCACGCGGACGCGCCGCCGTGGCCCGCGCGCGCCCCGGCGCCTCGCGGCAATCGTGTGGTCCGCACCGTTCCATCCCATGACCGGCGGACGGGCCCCCGGCGGGCCACCTTTACGATGGCCGCAACCGGACCGACCGGGCGGGAGGGGTGGGGGCCATGACCGTGCTGGACGACATCGTCGCCGGTGTCCGCCAGGACCTGGCCGAGCGCCAGGCGCTGACGTCGCTGGACGAGCTCAAGGAGCGGGCGCAGCGTCGACCCTCAGCGCTCGAGTGCGTCTCTCGGCTGAAGGTCGAGGACGCCGTCACGGTCATCGCCGAGGTGAAGCGCTCGAGCCCGAGCAAGGGTGCGCTCGCCAGCATCGACGACCCGGCAGCGCTGGCCGCCGAGTACGAGAAGGGCGGAGCCGCCGCGATCTCGGTACTCACCGAGCAGCGGCGCTTCCGGGGCTCGCTGGCGGACCTGGACTCGGTGCGGGCACGGGTGGACATCCCCGTGCTGCGCAAGGACTTCATCGTCACGCCGTACCAGGTGTGGGAGGCGCGCGCCCACGGCGCCGACCTGCTGCTGCTCATCGTCGCCGCGCTGGAGCAGACGGTGCTGGAGTCGCTGGTCGACCGGGTGCACTCGTTGGGCATGACGGCGCTCGTCGAGGTGCACGACTCCGAGGAGGCGCGCCGGGCGGTCGACGCCGGCGCCCGCGTGGTCGGGGTGAACGCGCGCGACCTGCGGTCCCTCGAGGTGGACCGCGGCACGTTCGCACGAGTGGCGCCGAGCATCCCGAACCACGTCGTCAAGGTCGCCGAGTCCGGGGTGCGTGGACCGCACGACGTCATGGACTACGCGCGAGCGGGCGCCGACGTCGTGCTCGTGGGGGAGGCCCTGGTGACGGACGACGCCCCCCGCCGGTCGGTGGCGGACCTCGTCGCGGCAGGTGCCCACCCCTCCCTGCGGGCGGTCCGGCAGTGAGCCCGTCCAGCGGCGGCCGCCCGGTTCCCTCGGACGCTCATGGCCCCGCCACCACCGGGCCGCTGTCCACCCATCAGGGCCCGTACTTCGGTCAGTTCGGCGGCCGCTTCGTCCCCGAGGCGCTGATCGCGGCGCTCGACGAGCTGGACACCGCCTACCACAAGGCGCAGGCGGACCCGGCGTTCGCCGCCGCGCTGGCGCGGTTGCACCGCACCTACACCGGGCGGCCGAGCCCCCTCACGGAGGTCGAGCGGTTCGCGCGGCACGTGGGCGGCGGGGCGCGGGTCTTCCTGAAGCGCGAGGACCTCAACCACACCGGGTCCCACAAGATCAACAACGTGCTCGGCCAGGCCCTGCTGGTGAAGCGCATGGGCAAGACCCGGGTGATCGCGGAGACCGGTGCGGGCCAGCACGGCGTCGCCACGGCGACGGCAGCGGCGCTGATGGACCTCGAGTGCACCGTCTACATGGGCGAGGAGGACACGCGCAGGCAGGCGCTGAACGTCGCACGGATGCGCCTGCTCGGGGCCGAGGTCGTGCCGGTCCGCCAGGGCAGCCGGACCTTGAAGGATGCGATCAACGAGGCGCTGCGGGACTGGGTCACCAACGTCGAGACGACGCACTACCTGCTCGGCACGGTGACCGGCCCGCACCCGTTCCCCGAGATGGTGCGCGACTTCCACAAGATCATCGGCGAGGAGGCGCGCGCCCAGCTGTTCGACGAGATCGGGCGGCTGCCGGACGCCGTCGCCGCGTGCGTCGGCGGGGGGTCCAACGCGATGGGCATCTTCAACGCGTTCCTCGACGAGCCGTCGGTCCGGCTGTTCGGCTTCGAGGCCGGCGGTCACGGGATCTCGTCCGGCGAGCACGCCGCCCGGTTCTCCGGTGGTGAGCCCGGCGTGCTGCAGGGAGCGCGGTCGTACCTGCTGCAGGACGACGACGGTCAGACGCGCCCCAGCCACTCGGTCTCAGCGGGGCTGGACTACCCGAGCGTCGGGCCGGAGCACGCGTGGCTGCACGACATCGGGCGGGCCGAGTACCGGCCGGTGGACGACGACCAGGCGATGGAGGCGTTCCGCCTGCTGTGCCGCACGGAGGGGATCATCCCGGCGATCGAGTCGGCGCACGCCCTGGCGGGAGCCCTGCAGCTGGGGCGTGAGGTCGAGCAGTGGGGCGTCGACGAGCCGGTCCTGCTGGTGAACCTCTCCGGGCGTGGGGACAAGGACGTGGCGACGGCGGGTGCGTGGTTCGGGCTGCTGGACGAGGAGCCCACGGTGCTGGCGGACGAGGGAGAGCAGCTGTGACCGGCACGGACGTCGTCTCGTCGACCGGAGCGCTGCTCGACGCGCTGGCGGAGCGGGAGAACCGTGCGGCGCTGGTCGGCTACCTGCCGGTCGGCTACCCGAGCGTGCCGGCGTCGGTCGACGCTGTGCGGACGATGGTCGACGCGGGTGTGGACGTCGTCGAGCTGGGCATGCCCTACTCCGACCCGGTGATGGACGGACCGGTGATCCAGCACGCGGTCGAGGCCGCCCTCGCCCGCGGCACGCGTGTGCGCGACACGCTGCTGGCGGTGGAGCAGGTCGCCGGCCGCGGAGCCCCGATCCTTGTCATGACGTACTGGAACCTGGTGCTGCGGTACGGCGTGGAGGCCTACGCACGTGATCTGGCCGCAGCCGGCGGTGCCGGCCTGATCACCCCCGACCTCGTCCCGGACGAGGCCGGTGAGTGGATCGCGGCGTCGGACCGCCACGGGCTCGACAGGGTGTTCCTCGTCGCACCCAGCTCGACCCCGGAGCGCCTCGCGCTGACCGCCGCGTCGTCTCGCGGGTTCGTCTACGCGGCCTCGACGATGGGTGTGACGGGCGAGCGGTCGACGGTCGGCTCGCGGGCGCAGAAGCTGGTCTCAGACACCCGCGCGGCAGGCGCTCGCCACGTGTGCGTGGGGCTTGGTGTCTCCCGTGCGGAACAGGCGGCCGAGGTCGGCGCCTACGCGGACGGCGTCATCGTCGGCTCGGCCCTCGTCAGGGCCCTGGTCGACGCACCCGACGAGCGGGCCGGGCTCGCGGCGCTGACCGCGGTCACGCAGAGCCTGGCGGCAGGTGTGCGGAGCGCGAGGTGACCCTCGCCGCCGTGACGGCGGCGATCCCCAGCCCGTCGCGCGGCGTGTGGTACCTCGGACCGCTGCCTCTGCGTGCCTACGCGTTCGCCATCCTGCTCGGCATCGTCGTCGGCGTGGTGATCACCCGACGTCGCTGGGTGGAGCGCGGTGATGACGGCGACACCGCCCTCGAGATCGTCTACTGGGCGGTGCCGTTCGGGATCGTCGGAGGTCGGCTGTACCACGTGATCAGCTCTCCCGACGCCTACTTCGGCCGCGGGGGTGACCCGGTCCGCGCCCTGTTCGTCTGGGAAGGTGGCCTCGGGATCTGGGGGGCTGTCGCGCTCGGCGGCCTCGGTGCGTGGATCGGAGCCCACCGGCAGGGGGTCAGGCTCGCGCCGTTCGCCGACGCCCTGGCACCCGGACTGCTCGTCGCGCAGGCGATCGGGCGGCTCGGCAACTGGTTCAACCAGGAGCTGTTCGGCGGTCCGACGACGCTGCCCTGGGGTCTGCGCATCGACGACGCGCACCTGCCCGCCGGCTACCCGTCCGGGACGCTCTTCCACCCGACCTTCCTGTACGAGCTGATCTGGGACCTGCTGGCAGCGGCGCTCCTGGTCTGGCTGGACCGGCGCTACCGGTTCGGCCACGGGCGTGCGTTCTGGCTCTACGTCGCGCTGTACTGCGCGGGCCGGCTGTGGGTCGAGCTGCTCCGGATCGACCCGGCGCACCACGTCCTGGGGCTGCGGCTCAACGTCTGGACGGCCATCGTGGTCGGCCTCGGTGCGCTGGTAGCGTTCGCGGTGGTCGGCCGCCGGCACCCCGGGCGCGACACGACCCTCCTGCTGGCCTCACCGGTGCGGCAGGACGACGAGAGGAACGCGTCGGACCCGACGCGGTGACCGCACCGCACCGTGGGACCACGCCTTGGTGTGCGATGCGGCCGCGGTCCGACCGGTTGGTAGTGTCACCCCACGCATGCGGGCCGACGACGTCCCACACGCACCAGCTGTACGTGCGACCTTGTGAGGACGGTTTGATGTCGACATCGCACGTGACCCCAGGGAGCCTGCGGGCACCCCTGGCCCACGGGCTGTACGACCCCGACGCCGAGCGCGACGCCTGCGGCTTCGCGTTCGTCGCCACGCTGCGCGGCACGCCGGGGCGCGACATCGTCGACGCCGGGCTCACCGCGCTGCTCAACCTCGACCACCGAGGTGCGGTGGGCGCCGAGGAGGACAGCGGCGACGGGGCGGGCATCCTCACGCAGATCCCGGACGCGTTCCTGCGCGACGTGGTGGACGCCGAGCTGCCGCCGGCCGGTCACTACGCGATCGGTCTGGCGTTCCTGCCCGTCGACGCGAACGAGCGCGAGCGCGTCGTCGCCGCGGTCGAGGCGATCGCTGCGGAGGAGAAGCTCGACGTGCTCGCGTGGCGCGACGTCGTGATCACCGCAGACCTCGTCGGCCCCACGGCACGTGCCTCGATGCCGGTGTTCCGTCAGCTCGTCGTCGCGGACCCCGCGCGTGAGCTCTCCGGGATCGACCTCGACCGTCGCACGTTCCGGCTGCGCCGGCGTGCCGAGCGGGAGGCCGGCCTCTACTTCGCCTCGCTGTCCGCCCGCACGCTGACGTACAAGGGCATGCTGACCACCGGGCAGCTGGAGCCGTTCTTCGCGGACCTGTCGGACCCGCGGTACGCCTCGGAGATCGTGCTGGTCCACTCGCGCTTCTCCACCAACACGTTCCCGTCCTGGGAGCTCGCGCAGCCGTTCCGGATGATCGCCCACAACGGTGAGATCAACACGGTGCGGGGCAACCGGAACTGGGTCGCCGCCCGCGAGGGCATGATGCACAGCGACCTGCTGGGCGACCTCGCACCCCTGTTGCCGGTCTGCACGCCCGGCGGTTCGGACTCGGGCAGCTTCGACGAGGTCCTGGAGCTGCTGCACCTCGCCGGCCGGTCGCTGCCGCACGCGATGATGATGATGATCCCCGAGGCGTGGGAGAACCACGCCCAGATGGATCCCGAGCGGCGCGCGTTCTACGCGTACCACTCCACGCTGATCGAGCCGTGGGACGGCCCGGCGGCGATGACGTTCACCGACGGCACGCTGATCGGCTCGATGCAGGACCGCAACGGCCTGCGTCCCGGCCGGTACTGGGTCACCGAGGACGGGCTCGTCGTCTGCGCGAGCGAGGCCGGCGTGCTCGACCTCGACCCGGCGACGGTGGTGGCCAAGGGCCGCCTCGAGCCCGGCAAGATGTTCCTGGTCGACACCCGCCGTGGCCGGATCGTGGCGGACGAGGTGATCAAGGGCGAGCTGGCGGCCCAGCGGCCCTACGCCGAGTGGATGCGGGACAACGCGGTCCACCTCGAGCAGCTGCCCGAGCGCGAGCACGTGGCCCACTCGACCGCCTCCGTGCGTCGCCGCCAGCGGACCTTCGGGTACACCGAGGAAGAGCTGAAGATCATCCTGGCGCCGATGGGCACCAACGCCGCCGAGCCGCTCGGGGCGATGGGGTCGGACACGCCGGTTGCCGTGCTGTCGTCCCGTCCGCGGCTGCTGTTCGACTACTTCACGCAGATGTTCGCGCAGGTGACCAACCCGCCGCTGGACGCGATCCGCGAAGAGCTGGTCACGGCCATCGGTGGGGCCATCGGTCCGGAGCCGAACCTGCTGACCGACGGACCGGAGCACGCGCGCAAGCTGGTGCTGCCGTTCCCCGTGATCGACAACGACCAGCTCGCCAAGATCGTGCACGTCGCACGGCAGCCGGACCTCGGCTTCCGGGCGACGACGATCCGCGGCCTGTACCGGGTCGACGGCGGCGGTGCCGCGCTGCAGGCCCGGCTGGAGGAGATCTTCGCCGAGGTCGACGCGGCGATCGCCGACGGCGTCAGCTTCCTCGTGCTGTCCGACCGCAACTCCGATGCGGACCACGCGCCGATCCCGTCGCTGCTGCTCCTCTCGGCCGTGCACCACCACACGCTGCGCCGGCACACCCGCACGCAGATCTCGCTGGTCGTCGAGGCCGGCGACGTCCGCGAGGTGCACCACGTGGCGCTGCTGATCGGCTACGGCGCCGCTGCGGTGAACCCGTACCTGGCGATGGAGACCGTCGAGGACATGGCGCGCCGCGGCTACCTGCCGGGGGTCGCCCCGGAGAAGGCCGTCGCCAACCTGATCAAGGCGCTGGGCAAGGGCGTGCTCAAGGTGATGTCCAAGATGGGCATCTCCACCATGGCGTCCTACCGCGGCGCGCAGGTGTTCGAGGCGATCGGTCTGTCCCACGCGCTGGTCGAGCGGTACTTCACCGGCACGACCAGCCGGCTGGACGGCGTCGGGCTCGACGTCATCGCGGCGGAGGTCGCCGCACGGCACGCCGACGCCTACCCCGCATCGGGCAACCGGCAGCCGCACCAGTCCCTGGCCGTGGGCGGCGAGTACCAGTGGCGCCGCGGCGGTGAGGAGCACCTGTTCGACCCCGAGACGGTGTTCCGCCTGCAGCACTCGACGCGGACGCGGCAGTACGACGTCTTCCGGCAGTACACCCAGCGGGTCGACGACCAGTCCTCGCGGCTGATGACGCTGCGCGGTCTCCTGCGGTTCAAGGAGGGCGTGCGCCAGCCGGTGCCGATCGACGAGGTCGAGCCGGTCGACTCGATCATCAAGCGGTTCTCGACGGGCGCCATGTCGTACGGCTCCATCTCGGCGGAGGCGCACGAGACGCTCGCGATCGCGATGAACCACCTCGGCGCCCGTTCCAACACCGGTGAGGGCGGCGAGGACCCCGAGCGCCTGCACGACCCGGAGCGTCGCTCCCGCATCAAGCAGGTCGCATCCGGACGTTTCGGCGTGACGAGCGAGTACCTGACCTTCGCGGACGACCTGCAGATCAAGCTCGCCCAGGGTGCCAAGCCCGGCGAGGGCGGTCAGCTGCCGGGTCACAAGGTGTACCCGTGGGTCGCGCAGACGCGGCACTCCACACCCGGTGTGGGCCTGATCTCGCCGCCCCCGCACCACGACATCTACTCGATCGAGGATCTCAAGCAGCTGATCCACGACCTGAAGAACGCCAACCCGAAGGCCCGAGTCCACACCAAGCTCGTCAGCGAGTTCGGCGTCGGCACGGTGGCCGCGGGGTGCGCGAAGGCGCACGCGGACGTGGTGCTCATCTCGGGCCATGACGGCGGCACGGGCGCCTCGCCGCTGACGAGCCTGAAGCACGCGGGTACGCCCTGGGAGATCGGCCTCGCGGAGACGCAGCAGACGCTGGTGCTCAACGACCTGCGCGACCGTGTCGTCGTCCAGGTGGACGGGCAGCTGAAGACGGGTCGCGACGTGGTGATCGGCGCGCTGCTCGGCGCCGAGGAGTTCGGCTTCGCCACCGCGCCGCTGGTCGTCTCGGGCTGCGTCATGATGCGCGTCTGCCACCTCGACACCTGTCCGGTCGGCGTCGCCACGCAGAACCCCGAGCTGCGCGCCCGGTTCACGGGCAAGCCGGAGTTCGTCGAGACGTTCTTCGAGTACATCGCCCAGGAGGTGCGCGAGCACCTCGCGTCGATCGGCTTCCGGTCCATCGAGGAGGCGGTCGGTCACGTCGAGCTGCTCGACACCACGGCGGCGGTCGACCACTGGAAGGCCGCCGGGCTGGACCTCGGCCCGGTGCTGGCGGTCCCCGAGCCGAAGCCGGGGTCCTCGTTGCACCACGTCAAGGACCAGGACCACGGCCTCGAGCGGGCGCTGGACAACCAGCTGATCGCGATGGCAGCCGACGCCCTGGACCACGGTGAGCCCGTCCGCATCGCGCTGCCGGTCCGCAACGTCAACCGCACCGTCGGCACGCTGCTCGGTCACGAGGTGACCCGGCGGTACAGCGGAGCCGGCCTGCCGGACGACACGATCGACGTCACGCTGACCGGGTCGGCGGGTCAGTCCTTCGGCGCGTTCCTGCCCAAGGGTGTGACCCTGCGCCTGTTCGGCGACGCGAACGACTACGTCGGCAAGGGTCTGTCGGGTGGGCGCCTCGTCGTCCGGCCGCACCGCAGCTCGGTGCTGTCGGGCCGGAACAACGTCGTCGCGGGCAACGTCATCGGGTACGGCGCGACGTCGGGCGAGATCTTCCTGCGCGGTCTGGTGGGCGAGCGCTTCGGCGTGCGCAACTCCGGCGCGACGCTCGTAGTCGAAGGCGTGGGCGACCACGCCTGCGAGTACATGACGGGCGGGACCGTCGTCGTCCTCGGCCCGACGGGGCGCAACCTCGCGGCCGGCATGTCGGGCGGTACGGCGTACGTCCTGGACCTGCAGCCGGCCCTGGTGAACACGCAGGCGGTCGCCAGCGGTGAGCTCGCGCTCCAGCCGCTCGACGACTCCGACGTCGTGCTGGTGACGGGCCTGCTCCGCCGGCACCTCGACGAGACCGGTTCGCCGGTGGCTGCGCAGCTGCTCGAGGACCCCGAGGCGGTGCGCGCACGGTTCACCCGGCTGCTGCCGACCGAGTACGCACGTGTCCGCGAAGCCTTGTCCAAGGCGGCGGCCGAGGGGCTCGACCCGACGGCCCCGGGCGTGTGGGAGCGGATCCTGGAGGTGGCGCATGGCTGACCCGCGGGGGTTCCTCAAGGTGCGCGACCGTCAGCTGCCACCGAACCGGCCGGTCGAGGTCCGGATCCAGGACTGGAAGGACGTCCACGAGCAGCTGCCGGAGGGTCAGCCGTTCCTGCGTGCCCAGGCGGGTCGCTGCATGGACTGCGGCATCCCGTTCTGCCACAACGGCTGCCCGTTGGGGAACCTGATCCCCGAGTGGAACGACCTGGTGTGGCGAGGTCAGTGGGCGGACGCGATCGAGCGCCTGCACGCGACCAACAACTTCCCGGAGTTCACGGGTCGCATCTGCCCGGCCCCCTGCGAGTCGTCCTGCGTGCTGGGCATCAGCCAGCCGCCGGTCACCATCAAGAACGTCGAGGTCTCGATCATCGACGAGGCGTTCGAGCGCGGCTACGTCACCCCGCAGGTGCCCCAGCGCCTCACCGGCCACACGGTCGCGGTGGTCGGCTCCGGGCCGGCCGGCCTCGCCGCCGCCCAGCAGCTGACGCGCGCCGGCCACACCGTGGCCGTGTACGAGCGCGACGACGCGATCGGCGGCCTCCTGCGCTACGGGGTGCCGGACTTCAAGCTCGAGAAGCGGCACATCGACCGCCGGCTCACCCAGATGACCGCGGAGGGCACCCGGTTCCGGCCCAACGTCGAGATCGGTCGCGACATCACCTGGGACGACCTGCGCGCGCGGTACGACGCGGTGGTCGTGGCCACGGGCGCGACGGTGCCCCGCGACCTGCCGCTGCCGGGCCGTGAGCTCGACGGCATCCACGTCGCGATGGACTACCTGCACCAGGCCAACGTCGTGGCCGCCGGTGGGACCGTGCCGGACCAGATCACCGCCGCGGGCAAGCACGTGGTGATCATCGGCGGTGGCGACACCGGCTCCGACTGCCTCGGCACGGCCCTGCGGCAGGGCGCCGCCTCCGTCACGACGCTGGCCATCGGCAAGCGTCCGCCGACGCACCGGACCGTCGACCAGCCGTGGCCGACGGATCCGGTCCTGTTCGAGGTCTCCTCGTCGCACGAGGAGGGCGGCGAGCGCGCCTACCTGGCCTCGACCGTCGCCTTCATCGGCGGCGAGGGTGACGACGCCGGCGCCGTCCGTCACCTGCGCCTGGCCCGTACCGAGTACCTGCCGGACGGGACCCGCGCTCCGACCCCGGGGACCGAGCAGGACGTGCCGGCAGACCTGGTGCTCATCTGCATGGGGTTCTCCGGTCCGGAGACGGGTGCGCTCGTCGACCAGATCGGCGTGCGGGTGACGCGGCGGTCCACGGTCCAGCGGTCCGCCGACTTCGCCGTCGGCGTACCGGGCGTGTTCGTCGCCGGCGACGCCGGCCGGGGGCAGTCGCTCGTGGTGTGGGCGATCGCCGAGGGCAGGGCCGCAGCGGCGTCGGTGGACGCCTACCTCAACGGCCTGTCGGAGCTGCCGGCACCGATCGAGGCGAGCACCCAAGCACTGCGTCCTTGACCAGCAGACGAACGCCGCACGACCAGCAAGTGACACATCGCACCCGCGACCGCGGATAACCCCTGCCCACAAGGCGGGGCCAGGACGTTCGGCTGCGGCCCGAAATCCGAGAGGGAATAGGCTCGAACCATGCGTAGAGCGAAGATCGTCTGCACCATCGGCCCCGCGACGGAGTCGCCCGAGCAGATCCAGGCACTGGTCGACGCGGGTATGGACGTGGCGCGACTGAACCGCAGCCACGGTGAGACCGAGGTGCACCAGCGGGTCTACAACAACGTGCGCGCCGCGGCGAAGGCCTCGGGCCGCTCGGTGGCGGTGCTGGTCGACCTCCAGGGGCCGAAGATCCGCCTCGGCCGGTTCGTCGAGGGCAAGCACTTCCTCGAGGTCGGTGACGTGTTCACCATCACCACCGAGGACGTGGAGGGCACCAAGGACCTGGTCTCCACCACGTTCAAGGGCCTGCCCGGGGACGTGAAGCCCGGTGACCCGATCCTCATCGACGACGGCAAGGTGCTGGTCCGCGTCACCGAGGTCGACGGCCCGCGCGTCGTGACCCGTGTCGAGGTCCCCGGCCCCGTGTCGAACAACAAGGGCCTGAACCTCCCCGGCGTGGCGGTCTCCGTCCCGGCGCTGAGCGACAAGGACGAGGAGGACCTGCGCTGGGCGGTTCGCGTCGGTGCCGACCTCATCGCGCTGTCCTTCGTCCGCAACGCCCGCGACTACGACGACGTGCGCCGGATCATGGAGGAGGAGGGCCGGGTCGTCCCGGTCATCGCCAAGATCGAGAAGCCGCAGGCCGTCGAGAACCTCAACGAGATCGTGCAGACGTTCGACGGCATCATGGTCGCCCGCGGCGACCTGGGCGTCGAGCTGCCGCTCGAGCAGGTGCCGCTGGTCCAGAAGCGGGCCGTCGAGCTGGCGCGCCGCAACGCCAAGCCGGTGATCGTCGCGACGCAGGTCCTCGAGTCGATGATCACCAGCCCCCGGCCGACGCGCGCCGAGGCCTCCGACTGCGCCAACGCGGTGCTCGACGGTGCTGACGCGGTGATGCTGTCCGGCGAGACGAGCGTCGGTGAGTACCCGATCGAGGCGGTCCGCACGATGGCTCGCATCATCGAGGTCACCGAGGAGCTGGGCCGCGAGCGCATCGCACCGCTCGGCTCGACGCCCCAGACTCGCGGCGGCGCCATCACCCGGGCCGCCGCTGAGGTCGGCGACGCGCTCGGCGTCAAGTACCTGGTGACCTTCACGCAGTCCGGTGACTCCGCCCGGCGGATGTCGCGCCTGCGGTCGGCGATCCCGCTGCTCGCCTTCACCCCGCTGGAGGCCGTCCGGAACGTGCTGTCCCTGAGCTGGGGCGTGCAGACGTACCTCGTGCCCAAGGTGGAGAGCACGGACGTGATGGTCTACCAGGTGGACCAGACGCTGCGGGCCCAGGGTCTCGCCGAGATCGGCGACGTGGTCGTGGTCGTGGCGGGTACGCCGGTCGGCGTGACCGGGTCCACCAACTCCGTGGTGGTGCACCGCATCGGCGGCGAGGAGCCGGAGCGCCTGCGCGTCCTGTGACGTCGGCGTCCTCCGACGCACCCACAGCAACGAGAAGAGCTCGCCGCACGGCCCCGGACGGGGCGCGTGCGGCGAGCTCTTCTGGTTCAGCGTCCGCTGAGAGCGACCGGGCGGTGGGCGTCGATCGACACGCAGTACTCGCACCGCGGGCGTTCGTCCGTGCCCAGCTGCTTGTTCCACCAGGGGATCTCGCGGCCCGCAGGGCACTCGTCGTCGTCGTGGAAGACCTGGGGGTCGGACGGGTGTGCCGAGTGGTACGCCTTGACCTTCATCGCGCCGGCCTCCTTGCCGTCGAGACGTCTGACCTGCACGGCCAGTGGATGGGACGACGTTAGGGCCCTCTGTGGAGCCGGGCTGAGACTTAGGGCCCTGGTCCGGTGGACGGCCCGCGCGGGGGAGGTCGGGTCGCCGCACGGCGGGCATGCCGAGAGGATCTCGGCATGGGTGGCGATGGTGGGACGGGGGCGCGGGTGAACGACATCGACGTGCGAGACGCGGCGACGGAGCAGCGCTACGAGGCGCGGCAGGGTGCGACGGTGGTCGGGGTGCTCCTCTACGAGCTGGACGGTGACGTGGTCACGTTCACCCACACCGAGGTGGACCCGCAGGCCGAGGGGATGGGCGTGGGTTCCGCTCTGGCACGCCGGGCACTGGACGACGCGCGGGCCTCGGGGCGGCGGGTGGTCCCGGCGTGCCCCTTCGTCAAGGCGTGGATCGGCCGTCATCGCGAGTACGCGGACCTGGTCGAGTCCCCGGGCCCGCAGCGCTGACCGACGGGGGCCCGGTCCGTCAGGCCCGGACGGTGAACGTGGCGCGCAGCAGGTCGCGGTCCCGTGAGGACGGGCCGACGAGCAGCTCGAACTCGCCGGGCTCGACGACCCGCGTCGCCTCCGCGTCGACCAGCGTGCAGTCGCGTACGGGCAGCTCGAGCTCGACGACCCGTCGCTCACCGGGTGCCAGCGCCACCTGGCGGTAGGCCTTGAGCTCCTGCTGCGCCCAGGTCACCGACGTGACGACGTCGTGCAGGTAGACCTGGACGGTCTCGAGGACGGGCCGGGCACCGGTGTTCGTCACGGACACCTGGGCGCGCACGACGTCGTCCGGGCCCACCACGGGCGCGGAGACCACGAGGTCGTCGTACGCCACGCTCGTGTAGCTGAGGCCCTCGCCGAATGCGAACGCGGGGTCCTGGGTCAGGTCGGCGTACCGGGTGCCGTGCTGGCCGGGCAGCTGGTTGTAGTAGGTGGGCTGCTGGCCGACGTGCCGGGCGAACGAGATCGGCAGCCGGCCGCTCGGCTCGACCAGACCGAGCAGCAGCTCGGCGATCGCCTGTCCGCCGCGCATGCCGGGGTTCGCCGCCCACACGAGCGCGGCGGCCTCCAGGGCGGAGGGCGGCAGGACGAGCGGCTTCGAGGCGACGAGGACGACGACCATCGGTGTCCCCGTCGCCGCGAGCGCGTCGAGCAGGGCGATCTGGCCGCCGACCAGCTCGAGGGTGGCCGTGGAGCGACCCTCGCCGACCAGCTCGATCCGGTCGCCGACCACGGCGACGACCACGTCGGCGTCACGGGCCGCCTGGACCGCCTCGGCGATCAGCGCCTCGTCGGGCGGGCAGGGCACCGCGACCGCCGGACGCGGCTGACCATCCGGGAAGAACGCCCCCTCCGGGTCCGGGCCGACGGTGACGACGTCGGCACCGCGGGCGTGCGTGACGGTCCACCCGGCCGGCACGTGCGCGCGCAGACCGTCGAGCACCGTCGCGGTCAGGTGCCGTGGGTGGCCGTCGGGCAGCCAGTCCGCCTGTCCGGAGGCCCCGGCCCAGTCACCGAGCTGTGCGTGCTGGTCGTCGGCGTTGGGGCCCACGACCGCGACGCGGTACGGGTGGTCGCTAGGGTCCACCGCGCGTCCGGTCGCGTCAGCGGTGAACCCACCGGCGAGCGGCAGCGTGCCGTCGTTGCGCAGCAGCACCAGCGACCGGCGGGCCGTCTCGAGGTTGACGGCGGTGTGCTCGGATTCCCCCACGACGGCACGCTGCCGTGCGGGCTCGGGGCGGCGCGGGTCCTCGAAGAGGCCGAGCTCGAACTTCAGCGTGAGGATGCGCGCGACCGCGGCATCGATGTCGCGCTCGGCGAGCAGGCCCTGCGCCACCGCGTCCTGGGCGCCGGCGAAGAACTGCGGGGTCGTCATCACCATGTCGTTGCCCGCCCGGACCGCGCGGGCCGCGGCGTGGGTGTGGTCCGGCTCGATCCGCTGCTCCCAGACCATGCGGCCGACGTTGTCCCAGTCGGTGACCAGGGTGCCGGTGTACCCCCACTCGCCGCGGAGGACCTCGTTCAGCAGCCAGTGGTTGACGGTGATCGGCACGCCGTCGGTGGACTGGTAGCCGAGCATGAACGTGCGACAGCCCTCACGTGCCACCCGCTCGAACGGCGGGAGGAACCAGGACCGCAGCTTGCGGCGGGAGATGTCCGCCTCGCTCGCGTCCCGACCGCCCTGCGTCTCGGAGTAGCCGGCGAAGTGCTTGGCGGTGGCCAGGATCGCGGTCGGGTCCGTCAGGCCGTCGCCCTGGTAGCCGCGGACCATCGCCGACGCGAGCTCTCCGATGAGGAAGGGGTCCTCGCCGAACGTCTCGTCCACGCGGCCCCAGCGCAGGTCGCGCGCGATGCAGAGCACGGGGGAGAACGTCCAGTGGATGCCGGTCGCGGCCACCTCGACCGCCGTCACCCGTGCGGCGCGCTCGAGCAGCTCGGGGTCCCAGGTGGCTGCCATGCCCAGCTGGGTGGGGAAGATCGTCGCGCCCTCGAAGAACGAGTGGCCGTGGATGCAGTCCTCGGCCACCAGGAGGGGGATGCGCAGCCGGGTGCGTTCCGTGAGGTCGTGCGCCTGCAGGACGTTGGCCGGGGAGGCGTGCAGGATCGAGCCGACGTGGAAGTCCCTGACGAGCGGTTCGACGCCGTCCTTGGCGTTGAGCTGCAGCATCTGCCCGACCTTCTCGGGCAGCGTCATACGGGCGAGCAGATCGGCGACCCGGGCGGGAACCGCGAGGGTGGGGTCCTGGTACGGCAGGGGCTCGGTCACGACGACGGGTCCTCTCTCTGCTGCGCGACGCGATCTCGAATCGATTCGAGGTTGGTCGGCGGCCACTGTAGCGGTTTCGCGGCACGGTGTGGAAGCGCTCCCGCGCGCTGGGTCGCGGCGAGCAGGAGCCGTGGAGAGGAGGGGACCCGTCGGGTGCGCGGCGCCGCCGTCGCTGGACGGCTGCGGGGCCACCGGCCCGGGTGCTCGGGCGCCGAGCGGACGATTCCGGGGCGGCTCGATGCGACCGCAACGGTGGCGGGACCTGCGGGAACGGGTGGAGCATCGCCCCGAGGCTGACCGGCAGAGGCGGCCCGGGGGACAACGCCACACCAGACAGAGGAGCAGCAGCCATGAAGGGCTTCAAGGACTTCATCATGAGGGGCAACCTCGTCGAGCTCGCCGTCGCCTTCATCATGGGCGCCGCCTTCGGGGCGGTGGTCACCGCGTTCACCAAGGTGATCATCGAGCTGCTGGCGAAGGCCGGCGGTGCCCCGAACTTCGACCAGTGGAAGCCGGGCGGGCTGGTGTCCGTCGGGCCGTTCCTCACCGCGCTGGTCGCGTTCCTGATCCTGGCGTTCGTCGTCTACTTCTTCATCGTGAAGCCGTACGAGGCGGCCAAGCGGCGGTTCGTCCGCAAGGAGGAGGTGGATGCGACGCCGGACGAGGACACGCTCCTGCTGCGCGAGATCCGCGACGCGCTCGTGCGCGGAGGCGAGGGTCCGGCGCGCGTGTAGCGCGTCGGTGAGCGGGTCGGCAGCCGACCGGGATGCGCCCGCCGAACCGCGTCCCAGTCGGCTGCCGAGCCGGACCCGCGGGGCATCGGCCGGCTCGGCAGCGTCCCGTCGGACGCCAGCGGGACTAGGTTCGAGGTGTGGCCCGCGCAGCGGCGGGACCGTCTTGGCGGACCGACGCTCGCACGGGAGTTCGTGAGCCTCAGTCCCGCCTCGAAAGGGTCGTCATGGCCGACATCGTCGTACTCGGCGCCGGGGTCTCCGGGCACACCGCCGCGCTCCACCTCGCCCGGCAGCTGGGGCGGACCGGCCCGGGCAGCGCCCACACCATCACCGTCGTCTCCCCGAACTCCCGCTGGAACTGGATCCCGTCCAACATCTGGGTCGGGGTGGGGAAGATGCGCAAGGAGCAGGTGGTGTTCCCGCTCGAACCCGTCTACCGCCGGAAGGGGATCGAGTTCCGGCAGGCGCGCGCGGTGGCGATCCGGCCGCTGGGCGACGACGACGACCCGCGCGGCGCGGTCGACGTCGTCTACACGGGCCAGGGCCGAGCGGGCGAGGAGGAGCGGCTGCGGTACGACTACCTGATCAATGCGACCGGGCCCCGGCTGAGGTTCGAGGCGACCGAGGGTCTGGGACCGGAAGGTCACAGCGTGTCGGTGTGCACCGCGGACCACGCCGCCGGGGCTGCGCGGGCCCTCGACGCCGTGGTGCAGCGCCTGCGAGCCGGGGAGCGCCAGACGCTGGTCGTCGGGATGGGGCACGGCACGTGCACCTGCGAGGGCGCCGCCTTCGAGTACGTGTTCAACGTGGACCACGTGCTCCGGGACGCCGGTGTCCGGGACCGCGCGACGCTGTACTACCTGACCAACGAGGCGCACCTCGGCGACTTCGGCGTCGACGGGATGACGTTCGAGGACAAGGGCTTCCAGACGTCGAGCGAGCTGTGGACGTCGTCGCTGTTCCGGGAGCGTGACGTCAGGCCGATCCTGGGGGCCCACGTGGAGCGGGTGGACGAGGGTCTGGTGAGCTACGAGACCCTCGACGGGAACCGCCACACGCTGCGCTTCGACTTCGCGATGCTGCTGCCGCCGTTCGGCGGGGTGGGCCTGACGGCCTACGACCGGGAGGGGCAGGACATCACGGCGGAGCTGTTCGCGCCGAGCGGTTTCATGAAGGTCGACGCGGACTACACCGCCCGGCCCTACGAGGAATGGCGTGCGGCCGACTGGCCGTCGACCTACGAGGTGCCCGGGTACCGGAACGTCTTCGCCGTGGGTATCGCGTTCGCGCCGCCGCATCCGATCTCACGCCCCCGGAAGAGCGTGAACGGAACCGCGATCGCACCGTCGCCCCCGCGGACCGGCATGCCCTCGGGCGTGATGGGACGCAACGTCGCGATGACGATCGTCGACCGCATCCACAAGGGTCCGTCCGCCCTGCCGCACCGGGCGTCGATGGCGAACATGGGCGCAGCCTGCGTGGCGTCCGCAGGGTCGGACCTGCGCACCGGTTCCGCTGCGGCGATGACGATGATGCCGATCGTGCCCGACTACGACCGTTACCCGACGGGTCGGGTGCTCACCGACACCCGCGGCGAGATCGGGCTCAGCGGGCACTGGGTGAAGCTGATGCTGCACTTCCTGTTCATCTACAAGGCCAAGGGTCGTCCTGGCTGGTTCCTGATCCCGGAGTGAGAGATGACGAGCCTGAACGCACTGCCCGGCGACCAGCCGGTCGTGGACCTGACGACAGCACCGTTGCCGACCGCGGGCACGCTCCGGCGTCGACGCAACGTGCCTTATCAGCTCACGCGCTTCGTGGTGTTCAACGCGCGCATCATGCGGATGGTGCTGCGGGGGAGCCACTGACGTCACGGCGACCGGCGTGCGCGTCCCTCCAGGCAGGGGAGAGGCGGACGACGTCGCCGACGACGGTGACGGCGGGCGATCGCACGCCGACCCGTTCGGCCAGGTCGGCGATCGTCCCGAGGGTCCCGACCGTCGCGCGTTCGCCCGGCCCGAAAGCGTCCTCGACGATCCCGACGGGCGTGTCGTCGGGGCGGCCTGCGGCCCGCATCGCCCGGCAGGCCCCGGCCAGGCCGGCCACCCCCATGAGGAGCACGACCGTGTGGTCGCGAACCGCGGGGACGGCGCCGATGTCGTCGTGCGCCGTCACCACCGTGAAGCCGCTCGCCACACCGCGGTGGGTGACCGGGATGCCGGCCACCGCGGGAACGGCCACGGCGCTGGTCACCCCCGGCACGACCTCGACCGGCACGCCGGCGCGGCGGCAGACCTCGGCCTCCTCGGAGCCACGGCCGAAGACGTACGGGTCGCCGCCCTTGAGGCGGACGACCCGCCGGCCGGCGAGGGCGTGCTGGACGAGAAGGGCGTTGATCTCGTCCTGCGGCACGGCGTGATGACCGGGGGTCTTGCCGACGTCGACCACCAGCACGTCCGGGTCGAGCTCGGCGAGCACGGCGTGCGGGGCGAGCCGGTCGACGACGACCACGTCGGCCTCGGCGAGCAGGCGTCGGCCGCGGAGAGTCAGAAGGCCGGGGTCACCGGGGCCGCCGCCGACGAGGGCGACCGAGCCGACGGCGCGTGCGGCCGTGCTCGTGCCCGCAGCAGGGCGGCGTCGCCGGCGCAGCGGCAGGGAGCCCGACTTCAGGAGCGCGCCGATGGCGTCCCGCAGCCCGCTCGCGCGCCGAGGGTCGCCGCCGGCGTTCACCGCGACCACGACGTCGTCCACCGTGGCGACCGCCGGCACCCAGGCCGTCGCCTGCGCCGCATCGCCGGCGTGCACGCACCAGACCCGGGCGGCGTCCGCATCGGCGAGCACCTGTCCGTCGACGTCCGGATCCCCCGTCGCGGTGTGCACCAGCCACGCCCCGTCCAGGTCACCGCTCCGGTAGCGGCGGCCCGACCAGGTGATGGTGCCCTCGGCGGCGAGGTCCGCCAACGAGGGGTCAGCCTGGGGCGCGACCACGTGGACGGCGGCACCGGCGTCGACCAGGGTGCGTGCGCGCCGCGCGGCGACCGGTCCACCGCCCACCACGAGGACCCGGCGTCCCGCGACGGAGAGGGTGAGCGGGTACTGCGGAAGGTCCGTCATCGTGCGGTCTCCGCCGACAGCCCGCGCCGGCGCAGCAGGCCGCGCTCGACCGGGGCGAAGAACGCGAGCTCCACGGTGACGCCCACCACGAGGATCAGCACGATCGCCGCGATCACGGTCGTCATGTCGCTCAGCTCGCGGCCCTGCTCCAGGAGCGAGCCGAGCCCGAAGCCGATCCTGCCGCCGACCGCGATGATCTCGGCCGCCATGAGGGAGCGCCACGAGAACGCCCATCCCTGCCGCAGGCCGGCGACGTACCCCGGCAGCGCCGCCGGCAGCAGGACGTAGCGGACCTGCTGCCATGGGCCGGCACCGAGCACGCGGCCCACCCGTCGGAAGAGCGGCGGGACCTGGTCGACCCCCGACACGAGGCCGTTGACGATCGACGGCACGGCGCCCATCAGCACGACGAAGTACACCGTGGCGTCGGACAGCCCGAACCAGATGATCGCGGCGGGTACCCAGGCGACGGACGGCAGCACCTGCAGCCCGGAGATCAGGGGCCCGACGGACACCCGCAGCCAGCGCACCCGCGCGACCAGCAGCCCGGCAGGGGTGGCGATCGCCACCGCGACGACGAACCCGGCGAGGCCCCGTCCCAGGCTGGTCAGCAGGGCGGTCTGGGCGTCGCCCGCGCGCCACAGCCCCAGGAGCGTGCCGGCGACGTCGGCGGGCCCCGGCAGCACGTACCGAGGCTTGACGCCGAGAGCCACGAAGGCCTGCCAGCCGGCGAGCAGCAGCACCAGTGCCAGGGCCGGGGGCCACGCACCGGTCAGCCGGCGGCGGACGCGGCCCGCACGGTCCTGGTCGACCGTCTGCAGCGCGTCGAGCCCGGCCTCGAGCCGGCGGTCCACGTCGGAGGGATCGGTAGCCGGTGCGGGCGGCACCGTCCGGACGGTGCTGTCAGACGGCATGGCGGCGGATCTCCTTGCGCAGGTGGTCGGTGATCTCGACCGCGAGGGCGGCGACCTGGGGCGCCTCGATGCGCCGATGACCCTCGATGTCGACGGTCCACTCCCGCACGATGCGCCCGGGACGGCTCGACATCAGCAGCACCCGCTGCCCGAGACGGACGGCCTCGCGGACGTTGTGGGTGACGAAGACGACCGTCCGGCCCGTCCGCAGCCAGATGCGCTCGAGCTCGTCGTGCAGCAGGTCGCGGGTGATCGCGTCGAGCGCGGCGAACGGCTCGTCCATCAGCAGCACCGGGCGGTCCTGGGCCAGCGCCCGGGCCAGTGCGACCCGCTGGCGCATGCCGCCCGACAGCTCGTGCACCCGCTTGGCGCCCGCGCCGGCGAGGTGCACGAGGTCGAGCAGCTCTGCCGCACGGACTGCCAGCTGGGCGGCGGGCACGCCGTTCAGCCGCAGGGCGAGCTCGATGTTGCGGGCGGCGGTGAGCCACGGGAGCAGCGCCGGTTCCTGGAACATCAGGGCTGCGCTGCCACCGGGCACGTGCACGGTGCCGGCCGTCGGCCGCTCCAGGCCGGCGAGGATCGACAGCAGCGTCGACTTGCCGCAGCCCGAGGCCCCGAGCAGGCAGACGAACTCGCCCGGGCGCAGGGTGAGGTCGATGCCGTCCAGCACGGGTGCGCCGGTCCCGGCGTACTGCTTGCTGACGCCCTCGACCCGGAGGGCGTCAGCGACGGGACCCGCGTCCTGGGAGATGGCGGTGGAGGTCATGGGTCATTCCTTCCCGAGGCCTGCGGCCGACGCCGGTGCCGCGCCGGACTGCCTGCGCAGCTCGTTGAGCAGGCGCAGGTCGTAGATGCCGTCGATCGAGGCCTGGTGCGCGGTGCCTGCGGCGACGGCGTGCGCCAGGGACGTCTTGAGCGTCGCGGCGAGCGGATCGGTGGAGAAGGCGGTCTCGGCGAACGCGCGTGCCAGCACCTGGTCGGACAGGGGTTTGCCGCCGGTGGCGACGAGCTGGGCGTTGACGGCGCTCGCTGCTGAGCCCGGGTTGGCGTGCAACCAGTCGACCGAGTCCTGCAGGCCCTGCAGCAGGGCGCGGACCGTGTCCGGGTGGGCGGCCAGGTAGCGGCGCGACACGATCAGGTGCGTGGTGACGAAGCTGCCGCCCGGCCACAGGTCCTTCTCGTCGACGAGCACGTGGGCGCCGCCCTCGAGCACCAGCCGGGACGCCCACGGCTCGGGCAGCCACGCCCCGTCGATCCGGTGGTCGGTGAACAGCTGGAACGTCTGCGCGTCGTCCGTCGGTGTGATCGTCACGTCTCCGCTGCCGCTGAGGGGGCTGCGGAGCCCCTGGTCGTGCAGCCAGGACCGCAGCGCGACGTCCTGCGTGCCGCCCAGCTGCGGCGTCGCGAGGTCGGTGCCCACCAGGTCGTGCACCGAGGTGATCCCGGTGCGGACGACCAGCTCGGCGCCTCCCGACGTGCTGCCGGCGACGATCCGCAGCGCGTCGCCGCCGGACCGGATGAAGCCGTTGATCGCCGGGTTCGGCCCGACGAAGGCGGCGTCGACCGCACCGGCGTTCAGCGCCTCGATCGCGGCGGGACCGGCGTTGAACACCTGGGTGGTCAGGGTCGGGGTGCCGGCCGCCTTCAGCCGGGCGGCGAACAGGCCGCGGCCGACGCCGACGAGCGCGGGGGCGTGGGTGACGTTGGCGAAGTAGCCGAGGCGCAGCTCACCGGCCGGGCCGGTCTGCACCGGCGCCGCGGCACCCGCGGCGGGGCTGCAGGCGGCGAGCGTCGCGGCCACGACGGTGACGGCGGCACCGCTCAGCAGGCGGCGCAGCCGACGCCGTGACGATGCGGGCTGGATAGCCCGCCCGCTGGGGACGGTGGTGCGGGACATGCAGGTGCCTCTCGGTGGGTGTGCTCGGGCAGCAGGGACCCGCCTCAGATCGCGTCCGGATCAGATCGCGTACTGGACGGGCCGTGCGCCCGGACACCGCGCCGCGCTCAGCGGGTCACCGACCATCCCGGCGGCGAGCGTCATGCCGTCGTGCGCGTCGACCAGCAGGAACGCCCCCGTCCGCCGCGCCACGACGTACTCCTCGGCGGCGACCGGCGAGGCCAGGCGCAGCCGCACCTGCCCGATGTCGTTCAGCTCCAGCGCGTCGGCCGGCTCGAGCTGCGCGGTGTCGAGGTCGAGACGTCCGTCGACCTCGCGCACCACGGCCTGCACGGTCCTGGTGGTGTGCTTCACCAGCACGCGTGCGCCCGGCCGGAGCGGCCGGTCCGACAGCCAGCAGACGGTCGCCTGCAGGTCCTGCGTCGTGGTCGGTGCGTCGACCGCGGCGGCGAGCAGGTCACCGCGGGCGATGTCGAGGTCGTCCGCCAGGCGCAGCGTCACCGACTGGGGCGCGAACGCGACCTCGAGGGGACCGTCCGCGGTGTCGATCGCCTGCACGGTGCTGGTGCGACCGGACGGCAGCGCGACGACGGGGTCGCCGACCGACACCACGCCGGCGGCGATCTGACCGGCGTAACCGCGGTAGTCCCGCAGCAGGGGGTCGCGCGCCGCGTCCTGCGGGCGCAGCACCACCTGGACGGGGAAGCGGAAGGCCTCCGTCGCCGGATCGACGCCGGCAGGCAGCTCCTCGAGGAGCTCGAGCAGGCTCGGTCCGGTGTACCAGGCGGTGCGCGCCGAACGGTCGACGACGTTGTCGCCGTCCAGGGCGGACACGGGCAGGGTGCGGACGTCGTCGAGGCCGAGATCGGCGGCAGCGGCCTGCACCTGCGCCGAGACGTCGGCGAACACCGCCTCGTCGAAGCCGACCAGGTCGATCTTGTTCACCGCGACGACGACGTGCGGCACCCGCAGCAGGGACGCGACGGCGAGGTGGCGGCGGGTCTGCTCGAGCAGGCCCTTGCGGGCGTCGACGAGCAGGACGACGACGTCGGCCGTGCTCGCACCCGTGACCGTGTTGCGGGTGTACTGCACGTGACCCGGGCAGTCGGCCAGGATGAACGACCGGCGCGGGGTGGCGAAGTAGCGGTACGCGACGTCGATGGTGATGCCCTGCTCGCGCTCGGCACGCAGGCCGTCGGTCAGCAGCGCGAGGTCGGTCGCCTCGAGCCCGCGGTCGCGGCTGACGCGTGCGACGGCGTCGAGCTGATCGGTCAGCACGGACTTGGAGTCGTAGAGCAGACGGCCCACCAGGGTCGACTTGCCGTCGTCCACGGATCCGGCGGTGGCCAGGCGCAGCAGCGTCGCCATCAGAAGTACCCCTCCTTCTTGCGGTCCTCCATGGCGGCCTCCGACAGGCGGTCGTCGGCACGGGTCGCGCCTCGTTCGGTCAGCCGCGTGGCGGCGACCTCATTGACCACGTCCTGCACGTCGGCCGCGTCGCTCTCGACCGCGCCGGTGCAGGACATGTCGCCGACGGTCCGGTAGCGGACCCTCCGGACCGTGACGGGCTCGTCCTCCCGCGGCTCGGTGTACGGACCGACGGCGATCCACATGCCGTCGCGCCGGAACACCTCACGGTCGTGCGCGTAGTACAGGGACGGCAGCGCGATGCGCTCGGCCGCGATGTAGCGCCAGATGTCCAGCTCGGTCCAGTTGCTCAGCGGGAAGACGCGGACGTGCTCGCCGGGTGCGTGGCGGCCGTTGTAGAGGTTCCACAGCTCGGGGCGCTGGTTGCGGGGGTCCCACTGGCCGAACTCGTCGCGCAGGCTGTAGATCCGCTCCTTGGCCCGCGCCTTCTCCTCGTCCCGGCGGCCGCCGCCGAACACGGCGTCGAAACGGTGGTCACGGATCGCGTCGAGCAGGGGGAGCGTCTGCAGCGGGTTTCGAGTGCCGTCGGTGCGCTCCCGCAGCCGGCCGTCGTCCAGGTAGTCCTGGACCCGCGCCACCTCCAGCCGCAGGCCCAGGCGGTCGACCGTCGCATCCCGGTACGCCAGCACCTCGGGGAAGTTGTGCCCGGTGTCCACGTGCAGCACGGGGAACGGTACGGGTGCCGGCCAGAACGCCTTCAGCGCCAGGTGCAGCATCACCACGGAGTCCTTGCCACCGCTGAACAGCAGGACGGGGCGCTCGAACTCGGCGGCGACCTCGCGGAAGACGTGGACCGACTCGCTCTCGAGGGTCTGCAGCTGGGTCAGCCGGCGCGGCGGCAGCGCCTGGTCGACGGTCCGGCCGGCGGCCGGTGCGGCCGTGGCTGTGGTCGTGGTGCTCATCGGTGGATCCCGCATTCGGTCTTGGCGAGGCCGGCCCAGCGGCCGGATCGGGGGTCGTCGCCCGGGGCGACCCGGGCGGTGCACGGCTGGCAGCCGATCGACGGGTAGCCGTCGCTCAGCAGGGGGTTGAGGGGCACCTCGTTGGCCCACGCATAGGTCAGCAGCTCGTCGAACGTCCATGCCGCCAGCGGGTTGATCTTCACCAGCCCGTGCGCGGCGTCCCAGGTGACGATCGGCGTGCTCGTCCTGGTCGGCGCCTCCTCGCGACGCACGCCGGTCACCCAGGCCTCGTAGCCGGCGAGCTGCTCGGCGAGGGGTTCCATCTTGCGCAGCCGGCAGCAGGCCGCCGGGTCCCGCGCGAAGAGGTCCTTGCCGTGCGTGGCGTCCTGCTCGGCGACCGTCTGCCGCGGCAGGACGTCGACGACGCGCACCGGCAGCTTCTCGGCGACGACGCGGCGGGTCTCGATCGTCTCGGGGAAGTGGTAGCCGGTCTCGAGGAACAGCACGTCCACCCCCGGAGCGGCCTGCGCGACCAGGTGGGGCAGCACGGCGTCGGCCATCGAGCACGCCACCGCGAGCAGCGGGCCGAACTCCTGCGCGGCCCAGGCGGCGACCTCCGTGGCGGGCGCTTCGGCCAGCCGGGGGGCGGCCTCCTCGACCACCGCGCGGAGCTCGTCGTCGGTGCGGCGGGTGCGGGTCGGTGCGGTCACTGCAGTGCCTCCTCGTCGGCGCGGTGGGCCCACTCCGCGAAGGTCTCGGGCCGGTCGGGACCCTCGGCGCGGTCGGCGACGTACCGCCGCACCACGCGCTCGACGTAGTCGGCGACGCCGTCGACGGTCACCTTGAGACCGCGCACGGTGCGGCCGAGCCCCGGCTCCTCGCGGTCCGCCGACGCGAGGCCGCCCCCGAGGTGCACCTGGTAGCCGGGCACCTGCTCACCGTTCTCGCCCTGGACCAGCTGACCCTTCAGGCCGATGTCGGCGGTCTGGATCCGGGCGCAGGAGTTGGGGCAGCCGTTGATGTGCAGGGCGATCGGGGTCAGGGCGTCGAGGTCTCCGAGCCGTTCCTCGAGCGAGTCCACGACGCGCACGGCCGCCGCCTTCGTCTCGACGATGGCGAGCTTGCAGAACTCGATGCCCGTGCACGCGATCGTCGACCGGCGGAACGGACTCGGCTCCGCCTCGAGGCCGTTGGCGCGCAGCCCGTCGACCACGGTGCCGACGTGCTCGGCCGGCACGTCCAGCACCAGGAGCTTCTGGTACGGCGTCAGGCGCAGTCGGGTCGAGCCGACGCTCTCCGCGAGGTCGGCGATCGCCACCAGGGACGGCCCGGAGACCCGCCCGACGTAGGGCGCGGCGCCGACGTAGAACCGCCCGTCCTTCTGCTCGTGGACGCCCACGTGGTCCCCGGACCGGGTCGGTGGCGGAGCCGGTGGACCGTCGGGCAGGGCATAGCCGAGGAACTCGTCCTGCAGCACCTGACGGAACCGCTCGGCTCCCCAGTCCGCGAGCAGGAACTTCAGCCGCGCCCGGTTGCGCAGCCGCCGGTAGCCGTAGTCGCGGAACAGGCGCGTCACCGCGAGCCACACCTCGGGCACGCGCTCCTCGCTGACGAACGCCCCGAGCCGCTCACCGAGCCGCGGCGCCACGCTCAGGCCGCCGCCGACCCACAGGTCGAAGCCGGGGCCCAGCTCGGGGTGCACCACGCCGACGAACGCGACGTCGTTGATCTCGTGCACGACGTCCTGGCTCGGGTGGCCGGTGAGCGCCGTCTTGTACTTGCGCGGCAGGTTCGACAGCTCCGGGTCGCCGATGTAGCGCCGGGCGATCTCGTTGATCGCCCACGTCGGGTCGATGATCTCGTCGGCCGCGATGCCGGCGACGGGGCTGCCGAGGATCACGCGTGGGACGTCACCGCACGCCTCGGTGGTGCTGAGCCCGACCGCCTCGAGGCGACGCCAGATCTCGGGCACGTCCTCGATCTGCACCCAGTGCAGCTGGATGTTGTGCCGGTCCGTGATGTCCGCCGTGCCCCGCGCGAACTCGGTGGAGATGCCGCCGACCGTCCGCAGCTGCTCCGTGGTGAGCGCCCCGCCGTCGACACGCACCCGCAGCATGAAGTAGCGGTCCTCGAGCTCCTGCGGCTCCAGCGTGGCGGTGCGTCCGCCGTCGATCCCCGGCTTTCGCTGCGTGTACAGGCCCCACCACCGGAACCGCCCGTGCAGGTCGTCGTCGGCGATCGAGTCGAAGCCCTGCTGCGCGTAGACCTGCTCGATCCGCTCCCGGACGTTGAGGCCGTTGTCCTGCGCCTTCATCGCCTCGTTGCCGTTGAGCGGCTCCCGGCCGTCGACCGCCCACTGCCCGTTGGGCTTGGACGACTGGTGGGCCGGACGAGCGGTGCGAGGTGCTCGGACGGTGCTGGTGGGGGACGAGGTGGACATGGTTCTCCTCGGGTGACGAGCGGTTCAGCGCGCACGTGACCCGCCCACCGGATCGGGGGCGGGGCGTGCGGGTGCAGCCGGCGAGGGCTGGCGTGGCGCAGCGACAGACGCTCGACGGCGCTGCGGTCCTGGCCAAGGACGCGGACGAGGGCCGCGTCAGGGGGTGGTCAGCGACAGAGCTGACACGAGCGCCGAGGCGCGCAGACGGCGCGGCCCGGAGCCGGTCGACAGCTCGCCGTGGGCACGAAGGTGCTCACGGCGGCGGCGCGGGACGCGCTGGGTCGACCGGTCATGCGTCGAGGCTAGGAGCGGTGTCCACGATGTGTCCACGAGTGCCCACGGAGTGGGACGTTCGGCTCTTGCGACCGACCTTCGCCGCGGGCCGGCGCGGCCCCCGGGACACAGGCAGGGGACCGGCTCCGCACAGGCGGGCTCCAGGACCCCGTGCGAGGGTGCCTCGATGCGTCCCTCGATCACGCCCCGTGCCGGGTGGTTGCTCGCAGCCGTCCTGACCGTGGCGCTGACCGGCTGGGCACCGGCGGTGCAGCACCCCGCCGCGGTGACCCCGACGCCGACCTCGTCCGCCGTGACCAAGGCCCCGGCTCGGCACTTCGTGTCCCGCCCGGACCTCACGCCGCCGGTCATCACGGCCACCACCGCCGACGCGGGACTGGCGCTGGCACCTGCGGCTGAGAGCGCGGACGTGTTCCTCGGCCCCAAGGACCTGGACACGGGCGTCGCCATGCAGGGCGAGCTGATCGTCGACGCCCACGGCCAGCCGGTGTGGGTCGCCGGATCCAGCACGGGGACGTTCGACTTCCGCGAGCAGACGTACCAGGGCAGGCCCGTGCTGACCTACTGGGTAGGGGCGTCCTCGTCGTACGGCCACGGGGACGTCGTCGTCCTGGACCAGACGTACACGCAGGTCGCCACGGTGACCACCGGCGGTGACCTCGGCCCTCATCAGGCCGACATGCACGAGACGACCATCACGCCGCGGGGCACGATGCTGCTGACGTCGTACCCGGAGGTCCGTGCCGACCTGAGCAGCATCGGCGGCCCGAAGGACGGCTGGGTGCTCGAGGGCGTCGCGCAGGAGGTGGACATCGCCACCGGACGCGTCCTGTTCGAGTGGCGCTCGCTCGACCACGTGCCGATCTCCGACACGTTCCAGCCGCTGTCGCCCGGCCAGGGCACGCAGGCGAACCCGTTCGACTACCTGCACATGAACTCGGTGTCGCTGGACGGTCCGGACCACCTGCTGATCTCGGCGCGCAACACGCACACGGTGTACGAGGTCGCGCGCGGGACCGGTGCTGTCACGTGGCAGCTCGGGGGGCGGCACAGCAGCTTCACCTTCGGGCCAGGAGCCGCGTTCGCGTGGCAGCACGACGCGCGTCGGCAGGCCGACGGCACCGTCACCCTCTTCGACAACGAGGCCCCGCCGACGTCCTCACGGGGAGTGCGACTGTCGCTGGACACGACGACCATGACGGCGACGCTCGTCGTCCAGTACCTCCCGCCTGCGACCAGGGCCGCGGCCACGCAGGGCGACGTTCAGGTGCTGCCGGATGGCAACGTGGTGGTCGGCTGGGGCCAAGAGCCGTACTACTCCGAGTACACGGGCGCCGGCCAGCTGCTCTCGGACGCCACCTTCACCGCCGGCTCGAGCTACCGGGCGTTCGTCGCGCCGTGGACGGGCACGCCGACGGCGCCGCCGGATGCGGTGCTGCGGCGCAGCGGATCGGCGGGGACCGTCTACGTCAGCTGGAACGGCGCGACGCAGGTGGCGTCGTGGCGGGTGCTCACCGGGAGCGACGCCTCCGATGCGGCGCCGGCGGCCACCGTGCCACGAGCGGGCTTCGAGACCGCGATCCCGGTGAAGCACCCCGGCAGCTACGTCGAGGTCCAGGCGCTCGACGCCGCGGGGGCGCTGCTCCGCAGCGTCGTGGTCGGGTAGCAGGTGACCCGACTGGCCCGTCACAGGTGCTGCACGTCGGTACGTCATCGCAGGTCAGAGTGGTGCCCCGAGTGGGATTCGAACCGCCTCTGCGGGGCAGCTGACGCTGGTGCTACGACCTTACCGGATATAGCCTCTGACGTGCAGGAACGGCCCGACAACCTAGGCGGATGAGGGGAACATCGGGGCCTGCTTACGAACCGCGTGGAAGAGAGATCTTCCACGTATCTTCCACGCCGAGGGGGCGGGCGGTGCCAGGACGAAGCTCATTCGGCTCTGTCGAAGCGCTGCCCTCGGGACGCTACCGGGCCCGCTACGCAACTGGTGTCGGCTCATGGAAGTCGGCCCCGACGACCTTCTCCACGAAGACCGCAGCACGGGCCTGGCTCGCCCGCACCCAGGTCTCGCTCGAGCAGGTCGCGGCGGGATCGCCGAAGGCGGTCCAGGCATCCCGGCCGCCGCGGCTGCGCGACTACGTCGCGGAGTGGATCGCGGAACGCCGGAACGGTCGCGGTGAGCCGTTGCGGCCGTCCACACGACGCACGTACGAGAGCTACCTGCGGCTCCATCTCAGCCCGAAGCGACTCGGTGGGATGCGACTGGACGAGATTTCCCCTGAGCACGTCCGCGCCTGGCACCACGAGCTGGATTCGGCGCACCCCACTGGTCGAGCACGCGTCTACGCCTTCCTGCGCACCGTGCTGGCCACGGCAGTGTCGGACGACCTGATCGCCGCGAACCCCTGTCGGATCCGAGGCGCCGGACAGGCGCGCGCCGTGACGCCTGTCGAGGTGCTGACCCCGCATCAGGTCGCAGACCTCGCGGAAGCGGTGGGTGAGCGCTACGCGGCAGCGATCCACCTGGGCGCATGGTGCCAAATGCGGGTCGGGGAGGTCTTGGCCCTCAGGCGGCGTGATGTCGACCTCGATACCCGGATCGTGCACGTCCGGCGGGGCGTGACCTGGATCGACGGCGTCGCCATGTTCGGGCCGCCGAAGACCGACGCCGGCATCAGGGACATCGCGATGCCTGACATCGTCGTTGAGGCACTCCAGCGCCACCTGATCGGAGTCGGGGGCAGTGGAGACGCGCTCCTCTTCGTCGGCCGCACTCCGGGGTCGCCCCCGCCCGTGCAGACGTTCGCCGACGCGGTGAAGCGCGCCGCGCGCCGGAGCGGGCTTCCACTGACCTTCCGCTTCCATCACCTGCGCCACGCAGGCTTGTCTCTGCTGGCCGAGGCCGGCGCCTCCGTTGCGGAACTCCAGGCCCGCGCCGGCCATTCCACGCCCGCCATGGCGCTGCATTACCAGCACGCGCGTGCCATTCGCGATCGTGACCTCGCCGCGCGCCTCGACGTCGTCATCGCGGGTGGGGCAGGGCAGATCAAACAGTAGACACAGGCAGTCAGCCCATCTTGCAAGACGAGCTCCTGGGAACATGTCGTGCTTGCCGCCCCACGGACCGAGTCCAGCGTGGCGGGTCAGCCACCTACCGGCCTCAGCAGGCCGCAGCCCAAGCGCCTTGACGGGGCCGAGCCACGGCGCCCGAGTGCGCGAGAGAGGTCGGAGTCGCCCCGCTGTCAGTCCTCCGCGGAGTCCACGTCCTCAGCCGTCCCGTCGAGAACGTCATGCCACGCCGCGGGCCTGAAGTCACCCATTAGCAGGAAAGCGTTCGTAGGATCCTCCGGATCCTCAATCCCATCCAGTCGCCGATCCCACAGCATCTCCACGTCGACATCGCCCACCAAATGGGGAAGGATTTCCTCGTACTTCCCGTCCCATTCCGGGTCGGTCGGCAGGGAGTTGAACTTCGCGGTCACACCCATCAGGTCCGCAGTGTCGCGACCCCATTCCACATAGCTCGTACGGGTCGCCAAGGCGATCAAGACTTCTTCACCGACCGTACGAGGTTCAAGATCGTGCAGCGCACCGGTTCGAGCCGCCGTAAAGAGGCGATCGGCTGCATCACGCATCGGCACCCACCATTCGCGCGGCTGAGCCAGAACCGTCAGAGGCATGTCGTCACGCACAACTGAATCCACATCCTCGCCCCAGTCGGATAGGAGCGTATCCAGGTCGGCCGTCATTGCCAGCAACGTGATGTACAACTCGAACCGGTTCCTCGGGCTCAACGGCCCGCGTGCTTCCGTGTCCGAGTCGTCCTCCGCAGCGAAGCGCAGGAACACGTTCGAGTCGTCAATGAGTTGATCGAAGTGCTCGACGACGATCGTCGCGCTCGCCGAGTCCGGATCGTCCTCCTCCTGCACCCACAGCCAGTACGCACGGGAGACGAACGTCTCCCACACGGGGTCACGGAACACGTCGAGCAGGTCGTCCTCGCTTGGGTAGGTCCGATCGAGCAAGGGTGCGCCGTTGGGTGCAGGCAGCCATTGCGGCGACGGCGTGTATGGAACCTCCATCTCGTCCCCGAAGAGCGTGGCCTTCAGCCGCACATCGTCCGGAAGAGACTCGTTCGTGACCAGAAACTGAAGACCGAGTGTAATCCCGCTTTGCAGATGCTCAACAATCTCATCCGGCGACGTAGCGAAGAACTCGCGTACGACGGGCAAGTCAGACGGGACTGCGGGCAAGCCGACGCTAGAAGCGGCACGCTCCAAGGCCCGGCGGCACGCGAGCGCTACCGCTTCAGGCAGATCCGTGAGGTAGTCCTCGACCGAGGACCGATCACCGGAGCTGACGGAAGAATTGAGGTGCTGCACCAGGGCGGCAGCGGCCGTTGCTGAATCTGCCAGCGTCGTGACTTGCTCAAGAGCTGCCGGCGGGCTGCCCTCCGCAGCCGTCAGAAGGTATATCCGGGATCGCCGTTCAGTTGAAAGTGCTAGAAACAGGGGAGTGTTCACCGGGACAGAAGTCATCTCACGCCTCGCAGTTGGCGGACGGGCACTCCGTACACGGACGTGCCGCAGTTTCGATGGGCCGCTGGGCTAGTTACGGGCCAACCTGCTCGGCATCACCAACGGTATCAGCGTCGGTCCTGCGGACTGCGCCTCCAGACCGTCATCCGCTAGCGCCACAGCCGTCCCGCGACTGCGACTGCGGGGCCCATGGCCAAGGGCGGCGCGCTGTAGTCCGCGGTGGAGCGGGCAAGGACCTGATCTGCTTGAACGCAGATCAGCGCCATATTTGACTCATACGAGCTGGTTGCGTGTGTTCTTCGTTCCCTCCGAGATCCAGGTCTCGATGGGGCGAAGGACGTGGTCGACGTCCTCCTTGCGGAGACGGATCGAGCGCCGCCCGAGCCGCATTGCGGGGAGTGTGCCGTCGGCGATGAGCATGTGGATGTACCGGGTCGTCACCCTCAGCCGATCGGCGGCTTCGGCGACCGTGAGCAGCTCGTGCTCGACGCTGATCGTCATGCTTCCTCCTTCGTCGTGACGCGCGGCCGGCACCGTAGACGACCTCGGTCGTGTGGTCTGGCGACCGATCCGAGCTGCGTCTCGTGCCTGTACGGGACATCGACGGTCCTCTGCGGCCCGGTACATCGCGGTGACATCTGCGATGTCCTCGCGCATCCCCTGCCTGGGCGCGGTGACAATCCAGTGACACCGCGCTCCGGGCACTCGATCAGGGGCCGCGCGGACCGGGGCTCTGAAGTGACATCCGGCGACGCCGTGGCTCCTCGGGCGGCTTAGGATCCACACATGGGTTCGAACAGGCGTTCGAGTCGAGTGATCGCCTCGAGTTCGGCTGCGACGCGCGCCGTGCGAGCGGCCGCGTGGGCCGCCGCCAAGGCTGGTGACTCAGAGGCGTTGCTGCGGGTGGCGACCGACCCGACCGCCGACGACGAAGCCCTCGCGATCATCTGCCCGCCGATGAACGAGCTCGGGCGCCTTCCGATGGGTGTGGCTCTGGCGATCCTGGAGCATCCGCAGTGCCCAGGTGGCCTCGCGGACCGTCTCTCGAGGCATCCCGACGTGGTCGTCCGGCTCGCGGTGATCCGCCATCGCGGCTGTGGGGCGATGGCCCAGGCGTCGCTCCTCGGTGACGCCGATCATGCGGTGCGGGCTGCCGCGCGCGAGGTCTTTGCCGAGTGGACCGCACCTGGCGGTGACACCTCGGGAGGCCCGAGGACATTGAGGTGACATTCGGCCGCGAGGCCTGATGTCACCGCGTTATACAGCGCCTGTGCGGAACGTCTCCCTTGTCCATGCGACACGGGGAGGCGAGCATGACCATCGAGAACCAAGCACGGCAGCGCGAGGATGGCGAGCGGATCGTCCGCACGCGCGAGTGCCTGCTCAGCGTGCTGGCGACGATCGACGGCGAGGGCTGGGACGGGGCCGCGGGCACCCGGCTGCTGACGTTCATCCGCGCCGACCTTGTCCGGCCGCTGGTCGCGGGTTGGGGCCTGCGCGGGTTCGCTGCCTCTCAGGCCGAGGCTTCCGCGTGGCAGGCGGCGTGGCGTGTGCTGACCACAGCCCGGCTGCGTGAAGCCGACTCGCCCTGGGGGGTGGTGTGGAAGGCCGCGAGCCGAGCAGTTCACGGCGAGGCCGCCGCTGCGCTGTTCGGCAAGGCCGAGCGGCGCTCATGGGAGCTGCTCGCGGGGGCCAATCCTTCGGCGCAGTTGGAGAGCCTCGAGAAGTGGACCGACATGGGTCTGGACGCGATCAGCGACGACTACCTCGCCGAGAGCGTCGACTTCACCATCGCGCAGGAGACGGCGGCGGTAGCGCTGTCCGCTGCCGGCTGGCAGCGCGACGCGGCTGACCACATCGTCGCCATGACCGTGCAACTGCAGGCACTGCCCAGGGATCGCCGATGCACGGTGATCGGCTGGCGAACGATGGCCGACGAGCTCGGTCTGCCACCCTGGCAGGCCCGCCGACTGTGCGTCGTCCTGCTCGGCACCCCGGAGTGGCCGGGCCTGATTCCGCGGCTCATGTTGAACGGTCCAGAGGCAGTGCGCACACCCGGGATCGGCGCCGCGCTGCGGTCGACCCGGGTGCGCCGGCACCGCTCACCCGTCCTCGCGGCGCAACGCGCGGAACGTCTGGCGGAGCCGACTTGTCCACAGCGGGCGGCGAGCTGAGTGATGTCCACAGATCTCGGGCCGACACCCCCGACCGTGCCGGCAGCGGCGCACACCAGTGCCAAGCGATGCGCTTCAGTCAGGAAGCTCCTGACCTGTCGAGGGTTGGCCTATGACGAATCGGGGTGTCCAATGGGACAAACCGACACCGCCGTCAAGCCGGCCCGCCGTGCTTGTGGGCCGGACGGGAGCAGGTGTGCGCCGATGGGCAGTCGACACAGCACCGCAGGGGGCGCGACCGTCGTCATGGTCGTCGCGCTGCTGGTGGCCGCCTGCGCACCGCACGCCCCAGAGCCGGCCCCCTCGGTCAGCGCGCCGTCGGTAACGTCGCGAGCACCATCGCCTACCGGCTCGCCCTTGGTCGACCCGACCGTCGAAGCGGTGCAAGCGCCGATCCTCACTGCGTACCGGGGCTACTGGGATGCGCAGGTGCGGGTCCTCAAGGACCCGGGTGCCTATGCAGATCTGACCGGCGGCAACTGGGCTCAGGTGCAGCAGGTCGCGGTCGACAAGGCACTTGCGAACCTCGCATCAACTGCCCAGCTGTACGCCAAGAACGGGATCGCGAACGTCGGCGAGCCCGTCCTCGCACCGGTGGTGTCCAAGGTGGTCCCGGGACAGAGCGCAGCTATCGCGGACTGTGTCGATGGGACCAACTGGCAGCCCGTCTACACGACCAGCGGGAAGTCTGCGGCTGCTCCGGGTCAGGCGCTGCGCTTGGTCGTGAACTCGACCGCCATTTTCTATGCCGGACGTTGGGTGGTCAGCGATTCGCTGGTCGATCGGCAGTCGACGTGTTGACCCACCGTTTGCTCATCGGCCTGGTGGCGATGGCGACGACGCTCCTTCCGCCGTCGCGAAGCATCGCGCCGTCGGACGTTACGTGTCCTCCGGAGCAGCTCTTCTGCATCGTGCAGGTTGCCGTGCCCCCGACGCCGGCGGCCTCGACTCCGGGCACCGGGGGCGGTCCATCGTCGGGTCCGGGTCAGCGCATCTGCACGGTCGCCAAGACGGGTGAGCAAGTCCCGTGCTTCGTCGACCTGTGGGGTTGGTGGAACGACCAGGACAGCTGCTACTGGAAGCAGCTCGATCCCCAGCCGCCAGACAGCGTGACCTGGGAGGGCCACTATCCGAACGGGGCGATCTGGGCCGTGATCTGCCTGCCGATCGTTCCTGGCAGCAGCGCAGGCGGATGGGCGTGGCGGGCGTCACCGCCGCCGGGCTACGGCGGCACGTCGGTGACGCCGGCGCAGCTGGCGCAGCAAGCGGTGGATCAGATGACGCTGACGGGTCCGGAGATCCACCTGTCCATCCCCGCTGACAAGTTCGCCACGGTCGGGGTCCCGGTGTGGTTGTGGACGGACGTGACGCCGACGACGTGGGGCCCGAACTCGGCGACGGCCGCAGTGCCCGGGCTGTCGGTGACCGCAACGGCGCAGGCGCGCCAGATCGTCTGGGACACCGGCGACGGCCTCTCGGAGACGTGCCGCAACCCCGGCACGGCGTACTACGCGGGAGGCATGACGTCGCCGACGTGCCAGCACGTCTACCAGCGCTCGTCGGCCGAGCAGCCGGGGCTGGCGTACCCGATCAGGGCGACGACGACGTGGGACGTGACCTGGACCGGTGGCGGGGCATCGGGGTCCTTGACGGTCACGCGGGTCTCGACGGGGCAGGTTCGGGTTGGTGAGGTGCAGGTGCTCGTGACCACGAGCTGAGCGAACGGGCCGCGTGCGGCTACCGGGGAGGGAGACCGATGACGACGACGGGCGAGCGGCGAGGGCTGGACGGTCGGACCGCCGTGGACGGGTTGCGACCGGCCAGCGTCGTCGGGCCGCGTGGCCGACGCCGTCCCGGGCTGGTGGTCGCAGGGGTGGCGATGGTGGTCCTGGGGGCGTTGGCGGCGATCTGGCTGGTGTCCGCCTCTGGGCATCGGGTGCCGGTGGTGATGGTGGCCCGCGACGTGGCCTACGGCGCCGTGGTGACCCGCGAGGACCTGACGACGACGTCGGTCGCGGTGGATCCGACGGTCGCCGTGGTGCCCGCCGGCCAGGCGAGCTCGCTGGTGGGGCAGCGGGCGACTGTGGAGCTGCGGGCGGGGGCCCTGGTGACCCGTGCCGATGTGACCTCGGCGGGCGTGGTCGGGGCCGATCAGGTGCTCGTGCCTCTGCCGCTTGCGGCAGGTCGCGTGCCGGCCAGTGGCCTGTCGGCTGGTGACCGGCTGCTCGTAGTCGACGCGCCGGCGGCGGGAGCCGACCCGGCGCCGGGCGCGCCGCGCTCGTTCACCGCGCAGGTGGTGCGGGTCGGGCCCGCGGACGTGAACGGCACGGTGGTCGTCGACGTCGTTGCCTCGGCGGGCGATGGTCCGGCGCTGGCGACCCGGGCGGCGACAGGCCGGTTCGTGATCGTGGTGCTGCCGGCGGTGACCCCGTGAGCGTCGTCGCGCTGACCTCGGCCCATGGCGCGCCGGGGGTCACGACGATCGCGTTCGCTCTGGCGTCGGTCTGGCCGGAGGTGCGTTCGGGTCGCCGGGTGCTGCTGGTCGACGCCGATCCTGCGGGTTCGGGTCTGGTGAGCGGGCCGTTGCGGTCGGGGATCCCCAACGCCGCAGGGGTCTCGGTGCTGGCGGCAGCTCGCCTGCCGCTGTCGGTGGAGCAGGTGATCGGCTGCTGTGTGGCGTTGGACCCGGGCGGCGCGCGGATGGTGCTGCCCGGGGTAGCCGACCCGCGTCAGGCCCGGCCACTGGGGGCTACGTGGGCGGCGCTCGTCGATGTGGCGCGGGACCTGTCGGCGGGCGGGGTCGATGTCGTGGTCGACGTCGGGCGCCTGGGGCATCGGTGGGAGCCGACGGCCTGGTTGACGGGGGCCGATCTGCTGGCGGTCGTCGTGCGCGGCGACCTGGCCTCGGTGCTGCCGGCGGCGGCCGCGGTCCGCGCTCTTGCTCCGCAGCGACAGGGGGGCTCCGCTCCGGTCGGAGTGGTGGTGGACCCGGGCCCGTACGGGGGCGCGGAGATCGCATCCGCACTCGGTGTGGGGGAGGTGCTCACGGTTGTGCGCGACGTTCGGGCGACCCGAGCGCTGATGGAGGGCGGCTCCGGTGGGTGGATCGACCGGTCGGCGCTGATGCGCTCAGCCCGCTCGGTGGTGCGGCGGGTGGCCGAGCTGGTGCCGGACGTCGAGTCGGTGGTGGCGCGATGACCGGCCTCGACGAGCGCCCGGCGCTCCTGTTCGCACCCACCGGGCTGGTCGTCCCGACCGCGATCCCGGAGCTGGCGGCCGGTGAACCCGTGCTGCCTGTCGCGGACCCGGCGATGGTGCGGCTCGTGCGGGCCGTCGTGGCCGAGCGGCTGGCGGAGCGGCTGCAGAACCAGCCGATCCAGGCACCGGACGCCCGTCGCGAGCTGGCCCGCTCGCTCGTCGCCGCGGAGCTGTCCGAACGTGGGCGTGAGCGGGTGCGCCGGGGCGAGGAGCCGTGGCCAGTCGATGTGGAGCTGGCTACCGCTCGGGCGGTGATGGCGGCCTTGTTCGGGTTGGGCCGGTTGCAGCCGCTGATCGACGACCCGGACGTGGAGAACATCGAAGTCGACGGCTACGACCAGGTCTGGGTCTCCTACGCCGACGGCCGCGACGTGCGCCACCCACCGGTGGCGGACTCCGACGCCGAGCTGATCGAGGCCCTCCAGCTGCTGGCCGCCCGCACCGGCGGCGCCGAACGCACGTTCACCTCCGCACACCCGGCGTTGCACCTGCGCCTGGAGGACGGGTCCCGACTGGCCGCCGTCGCCTGGACGACACCCAAACCGCACGTGGTGATCCGCCGGCACCGGGTGCGGGACATCGACCTGGACGACCTCATCACGCTGGGCACCCTGGACACGGTGCTGGCGGGGTTCCTGCGGGCGGCCGTGCGGGCGGGAAAGAACATCGTGGTCACGGGCCTGCAGAACGCCGGCAAGACCACGTTGATCCGAGCGCTGGCCAACGAGTTCGACCCGATGGAACGGTTCGCCACCATCGAGAAGGAGTACGAGCTCCACCTGCACGACATGCCCGACCGGCACCCCCGGGTCGTCGCACTCGAAGCCCGCGAAGGCTCCGCCGAGCACGACGCCGCCGGGCGCCGGGCAGGCGAGGTGACGTTGTCCGACCTGGTCGTCGACGCCCTGCGGCTGAACCTGCGCCGGATCATCGTCGGGGAGGTCCGCGGCCCCGAGGTCCTGCCGATGCTCGAGGCGATGTCCACCGGCGACGGGTCGCTGTGCACGCTGCACGCCCGCACCGCGGCGCACGCCATCGACCGGATCGTGACCTTGTGCCTGTCGGCCGGGGTGCACATGACCGACACGTTCGCCTACCGGCTCCTGGCCGGCTCGGTGGACCTGTTCGTGCACATCGAGCTGCTCACCGAGCACGGACAACGACACCGGTACGTCTCGCAGGTCCTGGAGGTCAACGGCCTGGGGGAGACCAACCGGCCCGCCACCACCGCCGTGTTCGGACCTGGTCTGGACGGACGGGCCGTGCCCCTGCATCAGCCGGGGTTCTTGCACGAGCTGGTTCGGGCGGGGTTCGACGAGCACCTCCTGGACCAACGCGACGGCACCTGGCCCAGCCCCGTGGACGGTGCCCGATGAGCACCCTTCTCGCCGCCATTGCCGGAGCCGTGTTCGTCGCCGGGCTCCTCGTCACCGCGCGGGGCTTGCGGCGCACCGAACCCGCGCCCCCGAAGGCTCGTCGGCGCCGGCCACGGCCCGCGGCGGGCTGGTGGGGTCGATGGCGGTGGCTGGTCGCCGGCGGTGCGGGGCTGACGATGTGGGCGGTGACCCGTTGGCCGGTCGCCGGGCTGATCGTGGCCGCGGTGCTCGTGGGGCTGCCTTACCTGCTCGGCTCGGCGAAGGTCGCCGCCCGGGCGATCGACCGGGTCGAGGCGATCGAGGAGTGGACCCGCCGTCTGGCCGACGTCCTGGCCACCGGCGTCGGGCTGGAGCAGGCCCTGACCGCCTCGGCATCGTCCTGCCCACCGCCGCTGCGCACGGAAGTCGGCGCCCTGGTCGCACGACTGAGCGCCCGGTGGCCGACCGAACAAGCCCTCCGCGCCTTCGCCGACGATCTGAACGACGCCTCGGGCGACTTCGTCGTCGCATCGCTCCTGCTCGCATCCCGACGCCGCGGCCCCGGCCTGGCGGGGGTCCTCACTGCCGTGGCCGGCTCGGTTGCCGACGAGGTCGCCTCTCGCCGCAAGGTCGAAGCCGAACGCGCCAAGCCCCGCTCCACCGCCCGGCTCGTCACGCTGATCACCCTCGCCGTGGCCGGAGTCCTGACCCTCAACGGCACGTACCTGGCCCCCTACGGCGACACCCTGGGCCAGCTCGTCCTGGCCGCGATCGCCGCCGCGTTCACCGGCTGCCTGCTGTGGATGCGGGCGCTGACCCTGACCCCGCCCGCCTCCCGGTTCCTCACCGGGACCCAGGCCGGGGGTCCGCGATGACCCCGGTGTGGCTGACCCTGCTGGCCGGGGGACTGGTAGGCGCCGGACTGGTCGTGATCCTCGCCGGTCTGGCACCGGCCCACCCCGACCTGGCCGACGCGGTGCACCGGCTCCTGCCTGCTGACTCCGACCTGCGAGCCCAAGCCGCCGAGACGCCAGGCGGACGCGTCGGCCGGCTGAAGGCGCGGATCCTGCCCCAGGCGGTGCTGGGGCTGGGTCTGGCGCGGTTCGCCCTGGACCTGCGCACGGTCCAGGTGCGCCCCGAGGAGCTCGCCGCGAAGAAGATCGGCTACGCCCTGGTAGGCCTGGCATTCCCGCCGGTGATGAGCGCGGTCCTGCTGCTGACCGGGATCCGGTTGCCGCTGGCGGTCCCGGCCGCGGCGGGGCTGCTGCTGGGCGGCGTGTTCTTCTTCCTGCCGGACCTGGCGCTGCGCCAAGACGCTGCGAACACTCGCGCCGCGCTGCGGGCGGCGACGTGCGTGTTCCTGGAGCTGGTGGCGATGGAACGCCTCGCCGACGCCGGACCCACCGAAGCCCTCGACCGTGCCGCGGCCATCGGCGGATCACCGCAGTTCACCCGCATCGGCGACGCACTCCTGCGCGCCGAGCTGGCCGGCCAACCCTCCTGGACCGGGCTCACCGACCTCGCTGCCGAGACCGGGGTCAGCGAGCTGGCCGACACCGCCGACATCATGCGGCTCGCAGGCCGGGACGGTGCCGCGGTCTACACGACCCTGCGCGCCCGCGCCGCGTCCCTACGGACCCAGCTGCTCGCATCATCCACGGCCCAGGCGAACGCCGCCTCCGAACACATGGTCGTGCCCGTCTCCCTGCTCGGCCTGTGCTTCATGGCCCTGCTGGGCTACCCCGCCCTGATGCGCATCCTGCTGACCTGAACGGAGAAGAAGATGCCCGTCCTGCTCACGCTCACCTACCTGCAGGCCCTGATCACCACCACCCGCGCGAACGTGCGCCGGCACATCGACAGCGACGTGGGAGCCACCACGCTCGAGCTGGTGATCATCATCCTCGGCCTGATCCTGATCGCCGGGCTCCTCGTCGCGGCCATCACCGCCGCCGTCCAACGGCGCATCAACCAGATCAACTGATGCCCGCCCCACGCCCTGTCCGGCGCACCACCAGTGACCGTGGATCGGTCAGCCTCGAGCTGGCCATCGTGTTCCCCGTGCTGCTGCTGATCGTCACTGCGCTGATCCAGTACGCCCTGTGGTTCCACGCCCGCTCGCTCGCCCTGGCCGCCGCACAACAGGGCGTCAGCGTCGCCCGCGCCTACCACTCCACCCCGGCTGCAGGACGTGGCAGCGCGCTGGCCTTCATCGCCGACCACGGCGCCGACACCCTCCTCAACCCGGACGTCACCACGGCCAGCCCTGCGGCGGGGCAGGTGCAGGTCGTCGTCACGGGCCGATCTGTCTCTGTGCTGCCCGGTGTCCCTGGGATCGCGGTGTCCCAGTCCGCGGCCGGGCCGCTCGAGCGGTTCACCACAGCGGGCGCACCATGAGACGGGCGCGGTTCGGTCACGGCGAGCGCGGGTCGGTCAGCCTCGAGCTGGCGATCCTGGCGCCGGCCCTGCTGCTCCTGCTCGGGGCGCTGGTACTGGCCGGACGCGTCGAGACCTCGTCCGCCGCGGTCGAGCAGGCCGCACGCGCAGCCGCCCGCGACGCCTCGCTGACCCGCACCGCAGACACCGCCCGCGCGACCGCCACGACGTCAGCCCAGCGGGAGCTGGCCGCATCGCACTGCGCCTCGACCCAGATCACGGTTGACACGACTGGATTCGCCGCCCCGCTGGGGGTGGACGCGGCGATCAGTGTCCAGGTGGTCTGCGTCGTGTCGCTGGCCGACTTGGCCATCCCTGGCCTACCCGGCTCACACACCATCACGGGGCAGGCGACCTCACCCCTCGACCGGTACCGATCCCGATGACCCGCCGGCCCGCGCCGTGGCGCACCGACCCGGACCGGGGATCGGTGACGGTCTTCTTCGCGATCAGCGCCCTCGGGCTGCTCGTCCTGCTCGGCCTGGTCGCCGACGGCGGCGCGAAGCTGCGCGCCACCCAGCAGGCCACCGCCACCGCCGCCGAAGCAGCCCGCGCCGGCGGCCAGGCCCTCGACACCGCCGCCGCCACCGCCGGCAGCACCGGCCACGTCGACCGCACCCAAGCCGTCCAGGCCGCCCAGCACTACCTCACCGCAGCCGGCGCCACCGGCACCGTCGAGGTCTCCACCGACCGCACCCGCCTGACCGTCACCGTCACACGCACCACACCCACCGCGTTCCTCTCGCTGATCGGCATCGACCAGCTGACCGTCACCGCGCACGCCCAAGCCGTCCTCGTCGGAGCCATCACCGGAGGTGGCACATGACCACAACCCCCACCCGTCCCAACCGCGCAGACCTCGCCCGAGGGCTCGTCGCGGTGATCGCGCTGCTTGGCTTCGTCGTCGGCGTCCCGGCCGCCTTGGTCGCCCTCGCGCCGGTCTACCTGCCCGACCAGGTGGCCACCTGGGGGCAGCTGTGGGACCGGGTCATGTCACCCGACGACGGGTCCCTCCTCCTGGCCGTGCTCGGCGCCGTCGCCTGGATCGCCTGGGCCGCGTTCACCTGCTCGGTCCTCGTCGAGCTCGCCGCCTCCGCCCGACGGGTGCACGCGCCCCGGATCCCGCTGCTCAGTGGCCTCCAGCGGACGGCCTCGCGCCTGATCGCCACCGCCAGCCTCCTGGTCGCCACAGCGAGCGCCATCACCACACCAGCGAGCCCCGCCGCCGCCAGCACGCTGGTCGCCACCTTCGCCACCTCAGTTGCGCCAGCAGACGCCGCGGCGGTTGCTGCGCCGGCCGCACCGCCGACGACGCCCGCGCCCGCCGCCGCGGCACCGTCGGCAGCGCTGCCGTCGATCACCGTCGAACGCGGCGACACACTGTGGGACCTCGCCGAGCTCTACCTTGGCGACCCGCTGCGGTACACCGAGATCCGGGACCTGAACACCGGCCGGACCCAACCCGACGGTGCGCAGCTACGCGACGCGGACTTCATCAAGCCCGGATGGACCCTCCTGCTCCCCGCCGACGCCACGGACCTCCCGCCCGTAGTGCACACCGTCGCCTCCAGTGCCGAGGGTGCGTCCGTCATCGTGAAGCTGGGAGACACCCTCTGGAGCATCGCCGCCGCACACCTCGGTGACGGCCACCGCTACCTCGAGATCGCCGCCCTCAACGCCGGGATTACCCAGGCGGACGGAAGTCACCTCTCCGACCCGGACGTCCTGCGACCGGGCTGGGTCCTGCGCCTACCGACCACTGCACCGGTGCCCGAACCTCCGCTGCAGCAGCCGAAGGCCGAGTCAGGAGTAGGGCCGGACCTTCCCCCACCACCGGCACTGTCGCCCGCACCGATGGCCAAGCCCGCCCCGACACTCCCCGCGGCGCCACCACCTGCCGCCACCACTACAGACGGTGGCTCGCGGGAGCATGCAACCGGCACGTCCACCGCCCTCGCACACGATGACGAGCGTCAAGCGGCGAGCGACTGGTTCGTTGGCCTGGCTGCACTCGGCGCCGTTGGCGTCGTCGGCGAGATCGCCCGCCGCCGACACCTCCAACAACGAGCCCGACGCGTGGGGGAGACCATCCCCATGCCCGAACCCACCTCGGCCGCAGCATCCGCCGAACGCACCCTGCGCACCGCCGCCACCCCCGTCAGCATCGACGCGATCCGCACGACTCTGCACAACCTCGCCTGCCGTTGCTTCAACGCCAGTCGCGAGCTCCCGCGGGTTGCAGCGCTCCTCCTCGACGAGCACCACTTGACCCTTCTGCTCCTGCAGGACGTCGCAGACGCGGTAGCGCCGTTCACCGCGACGAACCCGCGCACCTGGGTTGCATCGACGGCCGATGTCGCTACCCAGGAAGCTATCGACGACCCCGCACAGGGCACCCCGTACCCACTGCTTGTCACCCTCGGCCACACCGAGGACGCAACCCTCATCCTCAACCTCGAGGCAGCCGGAACACTGACCTTCGCGGGCGACGACACCACCGCCGACGAGGCGCTGCGCGCACTTGCCCTGGAGGCGGCCACCTCCGATCTGGCCAGCCAGCTCGCCATCCACACCGACGACACCTTCGCCGACCTGACCGACGCCTTTGAGGACTTCCGCCTGCGCGCCACCGACGAACGCGACGACCGCACCGGATGGGCCCAGTCGGTCGCTGGCCTGCTCGCCAGACGGGGCCTCGCCGATGTCCTGCAGGCGCGCGCACGCCGCGAACTGGACGACATCTGGCTGCCGATCGTCTTCATCGAAGCAAGCCTGACCGCGCCCCCGAGTCGACCCTGGAGCGGCGTGGTCACCCTGACCCGCCAGGACGTAGACGACGCCTGGACCATCCGAGTCGACGCCGCGGGAAGCGCCAGACTCGAGCCGATCGACATCGCCTTCCAAACCCAGCGGCTGACCTCGGAACAGGCCGACCACTTGCGGGACCTGCTCATCACCTCACTGCCGCCCGACCCACACCCCGCCGACGCGGCTCCGAGAACCACCGCGCAGGAGGACACCGCGGCGCTACGTGCAGCCCATCCCGTCATCAGCGAACCCAACGTCGCGGCCGCGGGCATCAGGCTCAACCTGTTGGGTCCGATTCAGGTGGACGGCATCGGTGGGCGGCCGCTTACCCCACGGACCGTCGAACTTCTCGTGTACCTAGCCCTGCACGGCCCCGCTTCCGGCCCTGATCTCGACGAGATGATCTGGAACGGCAAACGAGGAAGCGCCAACACCCGCAACGTCTTCATGCGACGTGCGCGAGAGCGCCTCGGCGACGAAGTCCTGCCTACGGTCGGCATTGACGGACTCTTCCGCCTCGGTGAGGGCGTCGAGACCGACTGGTCCGGATTTCAGTACCACCTCGCCGAAGCGGTGGCTCGCGACGGGCAGGGGCAAGTGGACGAGCTCGCAGCCTCCATAGCCCTCGTGCGCGACCGCCCATTAAGGGGGGTCCCGCCAGCCGCCTACGTCTGGGCCGACCACGACATTCAGGAAATGGTCAGCGCGATCACCGACGCAGCCGAGCTTCTTGCGCGGACCCACAGCGAGGCAGGGCGACACCGCGACGCAATCAAAGTTGCGACACTCGGCCTGCTGGTCGACCCCGGTTCGGAAGAGCTTCAGAGGATCGCGATTACCTCGACCTTCGCGCGGTCCGGGCCAAAGGAGGCCAATGAACTTCGCCGCCGATACTCGGAGTTTATGGCGAGGCTCGATCCAGAATTGACCTAACACCAGCGCCCGGCGCGTACGAGTGATGTCCGCGTGAGCTACGTCGGGCCGGGTCGAATGGGTCTTGCTTACGCAGCCGGGCCCCGCGAGCCTCGAAGGGCTCCAAGGCGGCGGCCCACGGAGCACATTTTGAATCTTGAGAGGGTTTCGGGCCAAACGTCGACACTCCCCGTTGTCGCGACGCAACCCGGGAAGGCGGCGCCTCAACTGCGACCATGTTGTACCGGTGTCCGGGCTGTCGTCGCCACTGGGTGTGACGTTGTGCCACACCGGCTGGTGTCATGGACACTGGTGGTGTGTCCAACTGGCCAGCGACGGACGCTGCGACCACGGCGCGTATGCGCGCCGTCCGACGTCGGGATACCGTTCCGGAGCTTGCACTCCGACGCGAGTTGCACCGCCGCGGGCTTCGCTACTTTGTCGACCGTGCACCCACGGTCGACAGTCGAACGAGAGCCGACATCCTGTTCCCCCGACGCAAGGTTGCGGTATATGTCGACGGGTGTTTCTGGCATGGCTGCCCGGAGCACGGAACGGCACCCGTGAGGAACGCTGCCGCCTGGGCGGCCAAGATCGCCGCGAACGTTGCCCGAGACCGCGACACTGACTCCCGGCTGGACGAGGAGGGCTGGAGGGTCGTCCGGATCTGGTCGCACGAGGCCGTGGACGACGCGGCCGAGCGGGTCATCGAGGCGCTCGGCCGCCCGACAGCGACTCGTGTTGGTGGCTCGTCGTAGCCTCCCGGGACGCCCTGCCGACCTGAACTAGCCTCAGGTCCGAGCCCAGCCCTTCGGAGGAACCACGTGACAAGCCCGACCTTCACGGTCGCCGGTCTCTTTGCTGGTATCGGCGGCATCGAGCTCGGGTTCCAACGGGCACTCGGGCACGAGGTGAGCACCGCGCTCCTCTGCGAGTGGTGGGACCCGGCCAAGGCCGTGCTGACCGAGCGGTTCCCGGGTGTGGAGATCCACCCCGACGTGCGCGAACTCAAGGACCTGCCCGACAGCGTGAACGTCGTCACCGCGGGCTTCCCATGCACCGACCTGTCCCAGGCCGGCCGCATGGCGGGCATCGATGGCGTGAACTCCGGGCTGATCAAGCACGTCTTCGACGTGCTGCAGGTGGTGCGCCACCGGCGGACACTCCCGACACTTCTGATCGAGAACGTCCCCAACATGCTGGCGCTCAACCGCGGTCAGGCCATGACGTACCTCGTGCAGGAACTTGAGGACCTCGGCTACCGGTGGGCCTACCGGGTGGTCGACTCCCGGTTCACCGGTGTGCCGCAGCGTCGGCGCCGTGTCGTGCTCGTCGCCTCGGTCGACCTGGACCCCCGGGCGGTCCTGTTCTCGGACGACGATGGCCCGCTCGATCCCGAGTCGCTGGCTGACGATGCGTACGGCTTCTACTGGACCGAAGGCCGCGGCGGCTTGGGCTGGGCGCAAGACGCCGTCCCCACCTTGAAGGGTGGCTCGACCATTGGCATTCCTTCACCGCCAGCAGTCTGGCTACCCAAGGCGACCCTCGGACGCCGGTTCCTCAAGCCCAGCGTCGAAGACGCGGAGGCGATGCAGGGCTTCGATCGCGGCTGGACCGCCGTCGACGCAACGACCGCCCGGCGCAACGGCCCACGCTGGAAGCTCGTGGGCAACGCAGTCACCGTGGGCGTCGCGAAGTGGGTGGCCGGACGCCTCGCCGAACCCGGTACCCCTGAGGTCACGTACGAGTCGTGGACCCCGACTCGGAAGGCGTGGCCCACGGCGGCCTGCGGGGAGAACGGCAAGGTGTGGACCGTCCCTGGCTTGACCGAGTTCCCCACCACCTCGGCGTATCGCCACCTCGTCGATGAGCTCGACATCACGTCCGCCGAGCCATTGACCCTGCGAGGAGCGAGCGGGTTCAGGAGTCGGCTCGAGCAGGGAAACCTCGGTCGCCACCCTGGCTTCCGAGAGGACATCGCCGCACACATCGACGCGATCGCACAAGTGAAGTAGCGGCCGAACGGTCGATTCGGCCTAGACCCTTGAGCGGGTCGCCCCCTGATGGAGGTCGTCGCGGCTACCGTCTCGGACGTGCACGGGCCGCAGATCCTCGCTCGCTTCCTCGAAGTCCCCGCAGATCCAGACCGGTACGGGAACGTCTGGCAATACAACTCCCGTTCGGATCGACACTCACAGGTCGGCTGCTGGGGAGTCGCGTTCGACCTCCTCTCGACATCAGCGCTGCTGGCCCGTCACGCGCGGGAAGGCAAGGTCGTTCTCGGCGTCAACCACTCGATGCGCGACTGGGGGACCAACCGGGAGAAGAAGCTCGACCTGGTCGTTGCGAGGCCCGTCGGGCCGCTCCCCACGGGACACCGTTCTCTGCGCTCACTGGCTGCCAGCAACCACATCCCTCTCACCGACGCCGAGCTGGCGCTTCTCGCAGGCCTCCCCGACGTTCCCGTCGCTCCTGTCGGTGCAGTGCTCATCGCGCTGGAGGCGAAGGCTGCGATGACGGCGCACGTGAAGGCCCGACCGCGGATCTACGACGAGCTCAACTCCTCACACCTGTGTGTCCACGGCGCGTCGGCGCAGGCGTTGGCTATCGGGTACGTGCAGATCAACGTTGCGGACCAGTTCGCATCTTCGGTCACGAACAACCGGCCACTCGACGGCGCACCGCCGATCGTCACGCAACACCGGCAACCCGCAGACGCCATCCGGATGCTCGAGAAGATCGCCGAACTTCCGAGGCGGCAAGGCACCACCGGCACGGGCTTCGACGGCATCGGCGTCACCGTGCTCGACTTCTCCAACATGGGCGGGCCGGTGAACGTCGTCAGCCGCCCACCGGCTCCGCAGCCGGGGGAGCCGTTCCACTACGACTCGATGATCGTCCGCATGGCGAACGAGTACGACTCACGGTTCCACTCCATCTGACGCGCTCCGAGAGGCCGTCGATGCCCGGCGCGATCGCCCGTTGAGTACTCGACGTTGACCGCTGGCGCGCCGGCTCCGGATCGCACGTGGGGAATGACGCCCGGAGTAGGGGAGCTGCTTACCTTACGACGCTGTGCGGGGCGCCGGGGTCGCGAGGCCGCAATGCTCTTCGAGCGCCGGGGGAACTAATTGTGGGCGCCCCATGTTGTTCGGGAGATGAACCACTTCGGCTTCCAGGTGACGAATGCCGCCGGCTCGAACGAGGTGTCGAGGATCTCTACGTCCACTATCTGGTCATCGCGCAGCGAAATGTTGTGATTTCGTCCGCTGTCGCTCTCGAAATCCCAGAAGTGATAGCGCGGTGCTGAGTCCCCTGCGCGACGCCACGGCCCATAGTCCATTGGGGCGCAGCGGCGAGCTTGAATCCTCCCCCCATCGTCCTGAGATCGCCATCGAAGGCGCACCTCACGGCAGTCTGAAATTGCCGCAAGTACGTCCTCGTGATTCTCAATCAAGGTCTCGGCCCTCTATCCCGTGTTTGTCGTCTGAATCTGATCTAGTGAGAGAATCTGGTGATGACCTCGACTAATGAGCGCAAGTTGAGCGGCAGGTCGGCAGGATCGGCCGCAAGTGCGGCGGTCTTGTACGCCAGTTGATGCTTGTTCGCCCGGGCTTCCACGGGTGCGCCACAGGCGCTCGCTTGAGCTGAGAAACTCTCCCACGCACCGAGTTCCTCCTCGATGTCGTCATTCCAGATCGTGAAGCGATCTGTGACAACTGTCGAATCGCCGTAGTTGAAGGGAAGCGTGCCACAAACGGCCTTCGAGGTTGGTAGCCATGCAACGGCCTTTTCGGTGGCCTGCTTGTGACTCGCGTCGACCTGTGCCCGCTTCGCGGCGTCCTTAGGGTGCTTCCGTCTAGCGCCCAACGCATCGCCGTCAAGCACGATGTACGTCGGCACCCCGAGGGCGGTGAGGATCGCGTTCGACACGTTCAGGGACGTCTTGCCCTCGGCGTCCAGAACGGATGTGCCTCTTGCGTCAAGGTTGGTGCCGAGCAACGCTGCCGTCGCCTCGATGATCACGCGATCTGTTGGACCTTCGACCAATACGACGGCGTCCGAGAAGAAGCCCTCCGAGAACTCGGTGGGCAGCATACGTTCGACAGCTGTGTTGATCTTGTCGGGGTCGAGGGCCGTCTGCTGCGCGACGGACGCAACGGTTGCCTGCGCGGTGCTGGTCACTCCATCCACGAGGGTGAATCGCCGAAGCGAAGCAAACTGTTCAGGTCGAACGAAGTATGGACTGTGCGTGGCGACGATTACCTGAACGTTGTTCTGCCCACTCAGCTCCGTGAGAGTCCGCGCGAAGGATCGCGCCCGCACCGGGTGTTGATAGATCTCTGGTTCCTCGATGCAGACTACGATGCTCGGCAGTGCCTCAAGCGCATTGGCTAGCCGTCGCTCGCCGTCAACTGCTTCTTCTCCATCGATGGGAGCGTGCAATCCTCGCGTCAGTTCCTCGTCGGGCACGAGTGCCTGAAACATCGAGATCATGACTGCGCGCTGCACGCCGTGGCCTTGTCGCGATACATCGTTCGAAACCCCGTCGACCGTGACGGTGGTCGTCACCGTTGGCTCGGCCTTGGGAGTCCAATCGGGTACCTCTGGCGTTAGGGTCACCGTCGCATTCGGGACCAGTGATGCTAGCCGAGCATTGATGCGGTGGGCTTGTATTCCAGTTGAGCTCTCGATGCTCGCTTTGACTTTGGACTTCAGGCCGGCAATCGTGTCAGCATTCTCAGCGAGCCATTCCGCCTGGGCTCTTGCGCTCGCATCAGCCATGACTGCGCCGATGAGCTGGGTCAAGGCCGATCCCCTGCCGGACTCGCCAATTTGGCTGGCGATGTTCGTGGCAGCGGGGATCAGGATGAAGCGGAGACAGTCTTTGATTACGTTCGGTCCGTTGATCCCGAACATATGATTGGCGTCCGCGTCCGACACGGCAACTAGGTCGCTCCGGTGATCGGCGTCGCGTTCCCATTCCGCAAGTGCTGCCTCAATCTCTTGTTTGCTCGCCTGCTTGCCCAGATCCGGTAGGTCGGTGAGCAAGCCCCGCAGTGCTTCGTAGGCGGGCCGGAATTCTCCGACCCGGCTCATTGCGCGAACTTCCGCGAAGCCGGGACCTTGCCTTGCGTTACCGACAACCTTCGTCTTGCCGTCTCGTAAATGCCACGTCTTGCGGAACTCTGCACGTTCACCTCTCCCGTACTGACCGAGGAGCTCACGATCGTGGAGGGATAGGTCTGTGAGAGTCACCGATACTTCGATACGCGCATCGTCTGGCAGGGGTTCGCCGTCGACGTGACCGTGCACATCCGATTCGGAGAGCCGGCCGTTGTTGAAGAACCAGTCGAGGGCGTAGAGCACCGAGGACTTACCTGCGCCGTTCGCCCCGATGAACGCGGCATAGTCGTCGAGGTCGATTGAGACGTCCGCTAAGCAGCGAAAGCCTTTAATCGAAACGCTGTCGATCTTCACCCGTGCGCTCCGTCCGGAATTGCGTGTTGTGTCCCCGTCTGAGCGGTTCATTAGCAGCGCTCCGCAAGGAGTTGCATCGGTCCGGGGCACTGGACCAGAGGGTTCGCTGTTCACATGACGTGCCTTCGCCGGTTTGGGTCGGCTCGCGGTAGGCCTCATTCGAGGCGTTGCCAGCGGGCCCGTTGCGGCTACCGTTAACGTAGCGACGGTAGATAGCCGTGACCGGCGTTTTGGTTTCTTGTGCGTGCCAGGTTCGCGGACCGGACGAGAACGTGCCGTGCTGGCTAGGACTTAGGCCCTGAGTTGGCGTTGTCGATAGTCGACCCCGATGGCGCTGGGCCGGGCGACAGCCTTGCCGTTGCCTCCGTGCGCCGTCCGCGCGATCGCGGTCCGGTCGGCATCCGCAAGTGGGGACGCGGCGGTCTGCGAGGCTGCTGGGCGTTGGGCAGAGCGGTCTCCCGGGCCTTCCGTGTGCTGGAGCCGAGAGCCACCGTGCCTGCCGTCGCGTGTTGCGGCCGCGGGTGCACTCCCGCTAGTAGAGGCTCCCTGACGGTGGGCGCCCTGGACTGGCATGGGGTGCGCCATGAGGTCGTCCGTGAACGTGTTGCTCCTGCTCCCGGCTGCCGACCCTGGGATTACGCCCAACGACAACGGGCTTCCGGGACTGGCAGTTCTGCGTCAGATCGTCGGCGCGCTCCTGACGTGGGGCCTGGTCGCCTGTGTTGCTGGGCTGGTGATCTCGGTCATCACCTGGGCGGTCGCCCGCCAGCAGGGCAACTACGGCTACGCCTCCGGTGCCAAGACGGGCGTTCTCGTCTCGGTGGGTGGTGCGCTGCTGATCGGTGGGGCGAACGCGATCGTGGCGTTCTTCTCCGGCATGGGCGGGCGGATCTGACATGGCCGCCGTGGTGGCGAGCGGGTGCTCTGGCCCGCTCGATCTGGTCTGCCAGGTCACGGACGCCGTGCAGGGCGCCGCGTCCGACTACGTGCTGGGCGGCCTCGGCTCCGCCTTCGTCGGCGGTTCGGCCCAGGTGGGCCAGCTGGCCCTGACCGCCCTGGACACGACCACGGCGATCAATCTCGGCGCGACCTGGTTCCAGGCCAACGTCGCAGTGATCGCCTCGATTGCGCTGCCTGCGGTTGTCGGTCTGTTCGTCATCCAGGTGCTCACGTCGGTGCTACGTCGCGAGCCGGGTGGCCTCGTGCGTGGAGTCCTCGGGGTGGGCAAGGCCGTGCTGGGCGCGGCGCTGGCGTTGGCCGTGACACAAGTCGCGCTCACCTTGGTCGACGCGCTCTGCGGGTACATCGCCGGCTCGGCCGGGTACACGGTGGGTTCGGCGGCGGCGCGGTTCTTCAGGTTCAGCTTCCTGACCGGGTTGTCGCCGGCGTTGCAGCTGCTGCTCGGGTTGCTGCTGACGGTCGGGTTCGTGCTGCTGTGGGGTGTTCTGCTGTTCCGCAAGGCGGCACTGATCTTGGTGGCGGTGTTCGCGCCGATCGCGTTCGCCGGGTCGGCGTGGGACCAGACGCGGGTGTGGACCCGCCGGTGGTTGGAGATCGTTGCCGCGCTCGTGTTCTGCAAGGTCGTCATCGTCGTCACGTTCGTGGTGGGCGCCTCAGCGTTCTCGGGCACCGGCCCGGCTGTCGGCAGCGTGCCGGCCGGCAGTGACAGCACCGGCCTGTCGGACCTGCTCGTCGGGGTCCTGCTGCTGGCGATCGCCATCTGGGCGCCGTGGTTGACGTGGCGGTTCGTGCACTGGTCGGGGCTTGAGGCCGCGACCGTGATGCACGCCAACGTGGCGGCCAACCCGATCAGCAGGGTCGGGCAGTCCGCCGCGACGACCACCAAGTTCGCAGCCCAGCACGTGGCGTTGACCGCGGTCACCGGCGGTGCAGGTGCAGGCGCAGCCGCGGCTCGAGGCGCGGGGACAGCGGCCGGTGCAGCGAGCGCCGTACGTCCGCCCCGGCAGCCACCGGCCGCGCCGCGGCCCTCGACTGGCGGTGAGGGTCGATGAGCGCGTCGCAGTCCGGATCCACGACGGTGTTTGGTCGGCTCGAGCGCCGCGGCGTCCTGCTCGGCCTGTCGGCTGCCCAGCTGGCCGCCGTCGGTATCGCCGCGGCAGTCGCGGTGACGGCGGTCTACTCGGCCGGTAGCGGGGGACTGCTCGTGTCGGCCCCGTTGTGGGTGGTGCTGCTGGTCGTGGGCACCGTCACCGTCGGTGGCCGTCCGCTGGTCGGTTGGCTCCCGCTGATGACGGCGTGGCGGGGCCGTCAGCTGCGCGGGGCGACCAGCGCGGCTCGGAGCACCCGCGTTGAGCATCAGCCCTGCACCCTCACGTTGCCCGGCGTGGCCGGGCATCTCGAGCTCGTCGAGGAGCCGGCCCTCGGCGGCGTCCTGGTCGTCGACCGGAGGGCCGGCACGACCACCGCGCTTCTGGCAGTGAATGCGTCGGGGTTCTTGCTGGACGACGGTTCGGTGCAAGAACACAAGGTCGGCGCGTGGGGACGGGTCCTGGCCGGTGTCTGCCAGCAGTCGACGATCGTGCGGGTTCAGATCCTGGTTCGGACCGTGCCGGGTGGTCTGACCCCGGCCCGGCAGTGGTGGCGTGCGCACCGCGGGGCAACCGGCAGCCGGATCGCAGAGGCCGTCTCCGCGATGCTGGACGACGGCTTCGTCGCCGCCCATCGGCGCGAGACGTTGCTCGCGGTGGCGGCGCGTCTTCCTCGCGGCTACCGGGGCGGGCACCGCGAACGTCTGCAGCCTGTCGTCGCGCAGCTCGACGCCGTGGCCTCGTCCCTGCGGGCCGCCGACCTAAACCCATCGGGCTGGCTGAACACCGCTCGGTTGGCCGAGGTGCTCACCAGTGCCTACGACCCGCAGACGGCCGCACGGCGCGAGGGCCTTCCCTGCTGGTCGATGCCGCCAGCAGACGGCGTCAAGGAGCGTTGGGCGTCCATCGTCGTCGGGACGGCGTTCCACGCGACGTACTGGGTGAACGAGTGGCCTCGCTCAGCGACGCACCTGGGGTTCTTGCAGCCGTTGCTGCTCGGGGACACCGGGACCCGGGTTCTGAGCGTGATCGCCGAACCGCTGCCGACCGTGCGTGCCCTGCGGGAGATCCGCAAGGCGAAGGTCGAGCACGCCGCAGATGCCGCGCAGCGGCATCGGATCGGGCAGATCGAGGACGAGGCGACGCGCGCTGAGGTCGCCGACCTGCAACGCCGCGAGGCCGAGCTCGTTGCCGGACACGCTGACCTGCGGTTCACCGGCCTGGTGACAGTCTCCGCGGGAACCGAGACGCAGCTGGAGGACCGGTGCGTGGCGCTGGAGACCGCCGCTGCGCAGGCGATGTGCGAGGTGCAGCGTCTGGTCGGCCAGCAAGGTGTCGCGTTCCTGGCCGGTGCCCTTCCCCTGGCGCGAGGTGTGCTGTGAGCGCCTGGTTCCGCAGCCGGGCCGGTCACTACTCGGCCGGGCCGGCACTTCGAGTGCCTGCGCACCGTGCGTCCTCGGCGGTCCTGGCAGGGGCGTACCCGTTCCTGGCCCCGCCCACCGTTGATCAGGGCGTGCCGGTGGGGGTGGACCTGTTCAGCGGGGGCGCGTTCTGCTTCGACCCCTGGACCCAGTACGCCGACGGGACCCTCACCAACCCCAACGTGCTGCTGGCCGGGGTGATCGGGCAGGGCAAGTCCGCGCTGGCCAAGTCGCTGGCTCTCCGTTCGATCGCTGCCGGCCGGACCGTGTACGTGCCGGGGGATCCGAAGGGGGAGTGGGCTGTGGTTGCCGACGCGGTCGGCGGCACGGTCCTTCGCCTCGGCCCCGGGTCGCCCACCCGGCTGAACCCGCTGGAGGTCGTGGGCGAGGACCGGCAAGCGCTGCGGTCGCAGCTGCTGGCCGGCGTGGCCTCGGCGACCTTGCGCCGGGATCTGACGGCTGCCGAGCACAGCGCCCTGGACGCCGCTCTCGCTCACCTGTCGGGTCGAGGCACGATCACGATCCGAGAGGTCATCGAGGCCCTGGTGTCCCCGGATACCCGCCTGGCGCGAGCGGACGGGATGCGGGTGCAGGAGCGGGCGGCCGACGGCCGCGATCTGGTGCACGGGCTGCGTCGCCTGGTCTCCGGGGACCTGGCCGGGCTGTTCGACGCCCCGACCACCGACGCCCTGGATCGGATGGCGTCGATGGTGGTGCTCGACCTGTCGGCGTTGGGGTCTGACGACGACGCCCTGGCGATCGCCTCCACGTGCGCTGCCGCCTGGGTCGAGGGTGCCCTGGCCTCGTCGACGAACCCGAGGTGGGTGATCTACGACGAGGCGTGGCGGCTGCTGCGCCACCCTGGGCTGATCCGGCGCATGCAGGCCCAGTGGAAGCTGTCCCGGGCCTACGGGATCGCCAACCTCCTCGTGCTGCATCGCCTGTCCGACCTGGACGCGGTCGGCCACCGCGGATCCGAGACCCGGGCGCTGGCCGACGGGTTGCTGGCCGACTGCTCCACCCGGGTGATCTACCGGCAGGAGGCCGACCAGCTGGCGGCCGCGACGGCGTCCCTCGGGCTGACCGAGCCGGAGCGGGACCTGCTGCCGCTGCTGTCCCGCGGCACCGGGCTGTGGAAGCTGCCCGGGCGCAGCCACGTGGTGCAGCACGTGCTGCTGCCCATCGAGGAACCGTTGGTCGACACCGACGCCGCGATGCGGGTCGGGGGGTGGTCGTGATGCTGCGGTCCGACGTCGAGCAGCTGGCTGAGCGGTCGCTGCTGCGTGCGCTGATGGACGACCCCACACCGGTCGGGGAGGTGCGGGGCTGGTTGCGGCCGGGGGACTTCGCAGACAGCTGGCACCGTGCCCTGTACACCGCGGTGATCGAACGGCATGTCGCAGGGGAGCCCGTTCACCCGCGGGCGATGGCCGACGCGCTGACCGACCGGCTCGGCGTACGGCTGGCGGACCGGCCGCGGTTCGCGGCGCTGATCACCGCTACGCCCTACACGCCGAACGCCCTGGCGTACGCGCGGATGGTGCTCGACACCGGGCTGCGCCGCGAGCTCGTCGGGTTGGGGGTGCTGCTGCGGGCCGGTGCGGTGCAGTCCGCGGTCGACCGCACCAGCGTCCCGCTGACCACCACGTGCAACCTCGTCGACGTCGGCCTGGACGCCGCCGCCAGCCGCTGGGCCGCCGCCATCGGCGCCGCGCAGCAGCAGGAGAACGTCGTGCCCCTGGCGCTGCGAGCCGCGTTCCGCAACGGCGAGGAGCAGGAGGGCGCAGCCCGGTACCTGGAGGCCCACGCGGGACGTGACGTGGAGGCCGAGCGGAGCCACGTCGTCGAGCTCGTCGGCGCCCTGATCGCCCACCCCGAGGCGGTCGGCGAGGTCGCCTCGTGGTTGCCGATCGCCGCAGTCGGTGACCCTGGCTGGCGGCTGATCTACGGCACGACGATCGAGCTGACCGAGCTGGGCGAACCGGTCGACCTGGTCACCGTCGCGTGGACGGCCCGCCAGCACGCCCAGCACGGCCCCGCGCTGCCCTCCCTGGAGGAGCTGGGCCAGGCGGTCGAGACCGGCTGGTACGCCTTCCCGACGGTCGCGGCCCGCACGGTCGCCACCGACCAGGCCCGGCGGCTGGCCGACACCGGTGCCCGCCAGCTGCAGCAAGCCGCCGCCAACCCCGGCGTCCTCATCGGCGACCTGGTCGACACCGGGCACACGATCACCCACGCCCTGCGCCGCACCGCGACCGTCCTCCCCGTCGACCACGACACGACCGCCCGGGTCATCCCGTTGCTCAGCATCACCCGCACCCAGGAGCTGGCCCGATGAACGGCCGACCGCCCGTCAACCGGCAGCTCGCGGCCACCGGCGGCGGTGACCAGACGGGTTGGGCGCTGGCCGCCCTCGGTGGCCTGCTCGCCCTCGCCGGAATCCTCTGGGCCGGTGCACTGGTCGGCTGCCTCCTGACCGGACGTCGAGCACCCGACGGCGGACTCCTGCCCGCACTGGTGTCCTTGGCGCACGCCGGCGACCCAGCCGCGGCCTGGCCGAACCGCAGTCAACTGCCAGGACCGATCGCCTACTGGTCCGGCACCGCCATCGTCCTCACCCTCGTTGCCGTCCTCGCCCTCGCCGGCCGCAGGCTCTACCGGCGACTGGCCGGGGCGGGCACGGAGGCGAACCGGCTCCGGCACCTGCCGGGCACCGCCCACCCCGCTGAGGTGCACCGGGCAGCCGATGCCCGAGCCCTGCGGGCACGTGCCGCCGTCGTACGACCCTCGCTCGACAAGCGCGCCGAACCGCAGCGAATCGGCTACCGGCTCGGGTCGCTGCGCGGCCGGGACCTGTGGTGCACGGTCGAGGACTCAGTGCTGCTGGTCGGCCCGCCCCGGATGGGCAAGGGCCTGCACCTGGTGATCCCCTGGGTGCTGGACGCTCCGGGCCCGGTCGTGACCACCTCCACCCGACCCGACACGCTCGCCGTCACCGTGCGCGCCCGGCGGCGCCAGTCCCGACCGGTCGCGATCTTCGACCCCCAACGCCTCGCCGGTATCGCCGGTGGGCTGGCCTGGTCGCCGATCCGCGGGTGCGAGGCACCGCACACCGCGATGGTCCGCGCCCGCGGCCTGGCCGCGGGCGCCGGCCTGGGCAAGTCCGTCACCGACGCGGACTTCTGGGCCGGGCAGACCGAAACCGCACTGCGCTGCCTGCTGCACGCCGCCGCCCTGGATGGGCGCCGCACCATCGACTTGTACCGGTGGTCCCTGAACCCGGCCCTGGCCGACGACGCCATCACCATCCTGAACCGGTACTCCCCGGCCGAAGGCTGGGCAGACGCCCTCGACACCGTGGTGCACAGCGACCCGCGTACCCGCGACTCGATCTGGCTCGCCGTCCGACAGGCGCTGGGCGCGATGGCCGACCCCGACGTCCTGGCTACACTCGACCCCAAACCCGGAACGGAGTTCGACCCGGCCACCTTCCTGCGTGAGTCCGGCACCCTCTACCTGCTCGCCTCGTCGGTCGCTGCCGCCTCGTGCGCCCCGCTGATCGCGGCGTTCGTCGAGGACATCACCGAGACCGCCCGCACCCTGGCCGCCCGTGCACCCGGCGCCCGACTGGATCCGCCGCTGCTGCTCGCACTGGACGAGATCGCCAACCTCACACCGCTGCCGTCCCTGCCGTCCCTGATGTCCGAGGGCGGCGGGTCCGGGATCACCACCTTGGCGGTGCTGCAGTCCCTCGCCCAAGCCCGCAACCGTTGGGGCGAGCACGCCGCCGACACCATCTGGGACGCCGCCACCGTCAAGGTCGTCCTCGGCGGGCTGGGCAAGTACCGGGACTTGGACGAGGTCGCCCAGCTGCTCGGCCACATCGACGAGCTCGTCGAGACCCGCACCGCGGGCCGTGGCGGTGACCGGTCCTCGTCGACCTCGGTGCGGTCCGTGCCGGTGATGCCACCGGCAGTGCTGCGCACCCTCCCGTTCGGCACGGGGGTGCTCCTGTTGCGGCAGACCAAACCCACCGTCATCGACCTGTGCCCGTGGACCGCCCGCCGGGACGCCACCCGCCTGGCGGCCGACCGGACCGTCGTCGAGCACGCCACCGCGACCGGAACGCAGGTGCCCGCATGATCGGCAAGCTGCTGACCGGCGCCCTGCTCGTCCTCACCGTCCCGGCTCTGGCCGCCGTGACCGCGCTGTCCGTGGGGACCAGCACACAGCGCTGCATCGCCTCGAGCGGCACGGCTCCCGCACCGGAGGCGACGTTCACTGCTGAGGCACTCCTGCCGGACTCGGGGCCCACCCCCACGCCCGAGCCGACGAGTGGCGGCTGTGTGCCGGGCGTGGGCGCCAGCCCCGCCGCGGCGGCCATCCCCGCCGGCACGTCGGCCGATGTGGCCGCCGCGGTCAGGACCGGGTTGGCGTACGTCGGGGTGACCGGCGGCTGGTACCAACGCTGCGACCAGCTCGCTTGCCGCGCCTACGGGTACGCCAACTCCGGGTACGTCTCCGCGCACACCCACTGGCTGGCGATGCTCGCCACCGGCCACGCCCACCCCGGCGATCCGTGCCCACCGTTGGGTTCGTTCGTCTTCTTCAACACCGGCCGGCCCGACGGGCACGTCTCCCTCGTCGTCCAAGCCGACCCCTCAGGCTGCGACCCGAACGTCATCCAGATCACCGCGAACGAGATCTTCGACCGGGCCACCGGCAACCACGGCGGTGTCTACCAGCTGTCCCTCGGCCGGCTCGAAGGCATGTACCTGGGCGGCCACGGGTACCTCGGCTGGTCCGACCCCGTCTGCGCCGGTGCCCTGCTGCCCGCCGGCGCCCGACCCGTCGCGGCCGGGAGCTGACATGCGCCCCACCGGTGGTCCCTCCACGGAGGAGAAGCTCACCGCGCTGCACGCCCAGCTCGTCGACGCCGTCGCCGAGCTCGTCCACTCCGACAAGTGGGCCCAGATGCTCACAGTCGCGGCCCGCTTCACCACCTACTCAGGTGGCGGAGTAGGCGTATTCGAACGCCGTGAGTTCTCTCCCTCCTGTGCGAATCCCGCCATTGAGTGGGCCCAGAGCGGAGCCCACATCGCGGTGGAAACCCTTGCGGGTGTCAGCGATCTCGATGCAGCGACTTGATCGATTTCTGGATGGCGACAGCACGGCCGTCTCCTCAGCGCCCGTGCTCACATGGCTGGCGCTTGTGAGAGCAGGTGCTGGTTGCCCGGAGGAGGCCCAGGTTCACGGCACCAGCTTGCTCGATCGTCTGATAGTTTGTTCAGATGTTCCGAGAGACTGATCGCGTGACAGGTGCGACACACCCGTGTGCGCCGGAGTCCGGCTCGGATCGGATTGCTGCGCTGACCGGCGCACTGCCACCTGAGTCGACCGTGGAGGACCTGGCGGCGGTCTTTGGGCTGTTGGGTGACCCCGGCCGGTTGCGGCTGCTGATCACGCTCCTGGAGGGCGGCGAGGTGTGCGTGCATGACCTGGCGGCAGTGACCGGCCAAAGCGAGTCGGGGGTCAGTCACGCTCTGCGGCTCCTCCGTGCGCACCGGGTCGTGGTCGTGCGGCGCAGTGGGCGATCGGCGTTCTACCGACTGGCCGATGGGCACGTCCGCCTCCTGTTGGACGTCGCCCTGACCCACCTCGGGCATGCGCCCGCGGCACGGGCGGTCCGGACCGACGAGCTCTCGTCGGTCGCCGCCGAAAACAGAGAGGCTCTCGCATGACGCAGGACCAGCAGCTGTCCACGACGCTCACGTGCCCCAAGTGCGGCTCGGACATGCGCCCGTACGAGCGCAATGGGGTGCTCATCGATCAGTGCACCGGCTGCCGGGGCATCTTCCTGGACAGGGGCGAGCTCGAACGCCTCACCGAGGCTGAGAGCGCGTACTACGGCTCGTCCCGTTCCGCCGTCCCGCAGGCCCCCGAGCGGCGCGAGTACGAGGACCATGGCCGTGAAGAGCACAAGAGCGGACACGGGTACGAGCGCAAGCGTCGCCCGGGCGGCTTCCTCGGCGAGCTGTTCGACTGACGATCCGATGACAACCGACCACAACACGGACAACGGCCCATGCGATGACAGCACTTCGCACGCCAGCGTCGATGGTCACGCGCACGGCCCGAGGATCGGCAGCGCGGGCTCCCGACACCAGCGGCCACTGGCCATCGCCTTCGCCCTGACCGCGAGTTACGCGATCGTGGAGGTCGTCGCCGGCCTCACCACAGGGTCGCTCGCTCTGATCAGCGACGCCGCCCACATGGGGACCGACGTCCTCGGGCTCGGTATGGCGTTGGCCGCGATCCAGCTGGCGAAGCGCCCGGCGGCAGGTGGGCGGACCTACGGCACCTACCGGCTCGAGGTCCTTGCCGCTGTGATCAATGGGCTGTTGTTGTTCGGGGTCGGGTTCTACGTGCTCTACGAAGCAGTGCAGCGCTTCCGGAACCCACCCGAGGTCGCCGGGATGCCGATGCTGGTGGTCGCCTCTATCGGCCTGGTCGTCAACATCATCTCCTTCCGGCTGCTGACAGCGGGGTCCAAGGAGAGCCTGAACCTCAAGGGCGCCCACCTTGAGGTGCTGTCGGACATGCTCGGCTCCGTCGGGGTCATCGTCGGCGCGATCATCATCACCGTGACCGGGTTCCGGTACGTCGACGCGATCGTCGCGGTGGGGATAGGGCTGCTGATCCTGCCCCGCACCTGGAACCTGATGCGCCAGGCTCTGCGGATCCTCATGGAGGTCGCGCCCCCCGGCATCGACATCATCGCCGCTACCGCTGAGCTCGCCGCCCTGCCTGGGGTCCGGGAGGTCCACGACCTGCACATCTGGACGCTGACCAGCGGGATGGAGGCCGCGACCGTGCACATCGTGGTCGACGACGACGCCACCTGGCACCGCGTGCTGGACCAGACACGTCGGATCCTCACCGAGAAATACGCGGTCACTCACCCCACCATCCAGCTCGAGCCCGCAGACCACGTCGAAGCACCCGTCGGCTTCTGACCAGCGCGCGGAGACGATCCCCGACACGGTGCGCACTGGCGCTGCCACTGCACACCAGGGAATCGAGCTGAAACTCGGCACGGCGTCGTTCTCGTGCCCGGTCGAAGCCGGAGCCTCGCGGGCACTGGGCACCGGTACTCGCGCAGGGCTGAGAGGGACCGGCCCGCCGGCGAAACTGGCGCACCGCGAGACTGCGCTATTATCGCCGCATGCCGATGCTGAGCGACGGATCCCCACCCAGTCCTCCGACGCCTCCTGCGGGCGGAGTGCTGGCGCTGGCACCGGCTGCTGCGTTGTTCCGTTCGCTGTCCGACCCGACGCGTCTGGCTGTGCTGCAGCATCTGGCCAACGGTGAGCATCGGGTGCGGGACTTGACCGAGCACATCGGTCTGGCGCAGAGCACGGTGAGCGCGCACCTGGCATGTCTGAAGGAGTGTGGTCTGGTCGACTCGCGTCCTCAGGGTCGGGCCTCGATGTTCTTCCTGACGACGGGCCCCGAGCTTCTTGCGGTCCTCGCGGCGGCTGAGCGGTTGCTGGACGCGACCGGGCACGCGGTCGAGCTGTGCCCCACTTACGGCCTGGGCCAGACGGTCGGCCAGACCTCGCTGTCCACGAACACATCGACACACGAGGAGACCACCCGGTGAGCGACGCCTGTTGTGCCGATCGGACCACCGCCGATGAGATCGATGGTGACGATGATGACGACGTCACCAGCATCTGGGGTGTCAGCGAGATCCGTGCCGGTCTGGTCGCGGGCACGCTGCTGTTGGCCGCGTTCCTGCTCGGGCTGAGCGGTCAGGACGGGTGGGCGCTGGGACTCAATATCGGCGCTCTGGTGGTCGGGGCGAGCACCTTCGTGCCCGAGACCCTGAAGAAGCTCTCCCGGGGCAAGATCGGCGTCGGCACCCTGATGACGATCGCCGCCGTCGGGGCTGTGATCCTCGGTGAGTTCGCCGAGGCCGCCACGCTCGCCTTCCTCTACTCCTTGAGTGAGGGCCTGGAGGAATACTCCCTGGCCAAGACCCGCGGTGGGCTGCGGGCCCTGCTGTCCCTGGTGCCCGACACGGCCACGGTTCGACGCGCCGGAGTCGAGCAGGTGATCGACCCGGCCGACCTGGTCGTCGGCGACACCATGCTGGTGCTGCCCGGGGAACGGCTCGCCACCGACGGCACCATCCGTGCCGGGCGCACGACCCTGGACGTCTCGGCCATCACCGGAGAGTCCATCCCCGTGGAGGCGGGCACCGGCACCGAGGTGTACGCGGGATCCATCAACGGCACCGGAGCGCTCGAGGTCGAGGTCACCGCCACCTCCGAGAACAACTCGCTCGCCCGCATCGTGCACATCGTCGAGACCGAGCAGTCCCGCAAGGGCACGACCCAGCGCCTCGCCGACCAGGTCGCCAAGCCCCTCGTGCCCGCGATCATGATCGTCGCCACCCTCATCGCGGTCGTCGGCTCCCTGCTCGGGGACCCGGGACTATGGATCCAGCGGGCGCTGGTCGTGCTGGTCGCCGCGTCCCCGTGCGCCCTTGCCATCTCCGTGCCGGTCTCGGTCGTCTCCGCCGTCGGGGCCGCCAGTCGATTCGGTGTCCTGATCAAGGGTGGCGCCGCCCTGGAAGCGCTCGGCGCCATCCGCTCGATCGCCCTGGACAAGACCGGCACCCTGACAGCCAACGCCCCCACCGTCGTCGCCGTCGCCACCACTTCGGGCCACACCCGCGAGCAGGTCCTCGCCGTCGCGGCCGCCCTGGAGGCGCGCAGCGAGCACCCCCTAGCCCGAGCGATCCTCGCGGCGGTCGACACCGTGCCCGACGCCGCCGACGTCCAGGCGATCCCTGGCGCCGGGCTGACCGGCACCGTCGAGGGTCGGGCCGCGCGGCTGGGCCGCCCCGGCTGGATCACCGCCGGGGACCTGGCCGACCAGGTGCAGCAGATGCAGGAAGCCGGTGCCACCGCCGTTCTGGTCGAGGACGACGGGCAGGTCATCGGCGCGATCGGCGCCCGCGACGAGCTGCGACCCGAAGCGCACGCAGTCGTCGCCGAGCTGCACCGCCAGGGCTACACCGTCACCATGCTCACCGGCGACAACACCGCCACCGCCCACGCCGTGGCCGCCCAGGCCGGCATCAGCGACGTCCACGCCGAGCTGCGCCCCGAGGACAAGTCCACCCTGGTCGCCGCACTGCGCACGAAGGCGCCCACAGCGATGGTCGGCGACGGCGTCAACGACGCCCCCGCCCTGGCCACCGCCGACCTCGGCATCGCGATGGGCGCCATGGGATCCGACGTCGCACTGGAGACCGCCGACGTCGCCCTGATGGGCACGGACCTGCGCGCCCTGCCTCAGGCATTCGCCCACGCCCGACGGGCCCGGCGCATCATGCTGCAGAACGTCGGCCTGTCGCTCACGCTAATCGCGATCCTGATCCCGCTGGCTGTCGCCGGCGTGCTCGGGCTGGCCGCCGTCGTCCTGATCCACGAGCTCGCCGAGGTCGTCGTCATCGCCAACGGTGTGCGCGCCGGACGCGCCACGAAGCTGCACACCACCAGTCCCGTGACCAGCACATCCAGTCCGCAGCGGGCCATGGCCAGGTAGAAGCTGCCCAGCGCCGGCCCGTTGCCCGGCCTAGGCTCGCGGACATGCTGATCGCCAGGTCCGTCGCCCTGTTCGTCCTGGCCGCTATCGCTGAGATCGGTGGCGCGTGGCTCGTGTGGCAGGGAGTGCGTGAGCACCGCGGCCTGCTGTGGGTAGGAGCCGGGGTGATCGCGCTCGGCCTCTACGGCCTTGTGGCGACGCTGCAGGTCGACGCCAACTTCGGCCGCATCCTGGCCGCCTACGGCGGCGTGTTCGTCGCCGGGTCACTGACCTGGGGAATGGTGGTCGACGGATTTCGGCCCGACCGCTACGACATCATCGGCGCGGCTCTCTGCCTCGTGGGTGTCGCCGTGATCATGTACGCCCCCCGCGGGGCCTGACCGTCTCTCGCACCAATCGCCGACAGGGTGGGACTCAGTCGCCCGCTTCATCGCCGAACCCGACGCTGGCCGAAGCGACCCCCGCGCGCTCGACCCCAGATACGCAATCTGCTCCTGCAGAACAGTTCGTCTTGCTCCACATCACAGGTACCGGCAGACCTGATCGGGAGGGCAGGTTTCCGGTTCGGCGTCTGCTGCTTGGTCACGTAGCTGGGCGAGGGTGTCGCGAAGTGCGACCAGTTGGGCGATCTGGGTGTCCAGGTTGGTGAGCCGTTCGTCGAGCCGGTCGCGGACGTGTTCGCAGGGCGGCATGCCGCTGTCCCGGATGCCGAGGATCTGCCGGATCTGGGCGAGGGTCAGGCCGGCTGCTTGGCCGCGGCGGATGAAGTCGAGCCGCCCAAGGGACTCGGGCGTGTAGTCCCGGTAGCCGGAGGCGGTGCGCTCGGCGTGCGGGAGGAGTCCCTGGTCTTCATAGAACCGGAGCGTCTTGGTCGTGGTGCCGGTTGCGTGAGCGAGCTCACCGATCCGCATTGACTTTGTCCCCTCATCGCGCTTGACCTTCCACTGAACTGGAAGGTCCAGTATGGCTCCCGTCCACGCATCGACCCAAGTCCAGGGAAGGCATCATCATGGGGAACTCGCAGGTCGATCTCGCGATCGTGGGCTCGGGTGGTGCGGCGTTCTCCGCCGCGATCCACGCCACCAAGCTGGGCAAGTCGGTGGTGATGGTCGAACGGTCGACGGTCGGCGGCACGTGCGTGAACACCGGTTGCGTTCCCTCGAAGGCGTTGATCGCGGCGGCCGAGGCGCGGCACGGCGCGCTGGACGCTGATCGCTTCCCGGGCATCGCCGCTTCAGCGGGTCCGGTGGATATGCCTGGACTGATCGCCGGCAAGCAGGCGCTGGTTGAGGCCATGCGCGACCAGAAGTACGTCGACCTGATCGCGTCCTACGGGTGGCAGCTCCTGCAGGGGGAGGCGACGTTCGCCGGCACCCGCGAGGCGCCGGTACTGCGAGTCGCTCGGCCCGATGGAACAACCGACGTAGTCCAGGCCGACCACTATCTGGTGGCGACTGGGTCGCGGCCGTGGGTCCCACCGATCGACGGTCTCGGTCCCGACGGTGCCGGCTATCTGACATCCACGACAGCGATGGAGCTGGGTGAGGTGCCTGAGTCGCTGCTCGTGCTTGGCGGCGGGTACGTCGCGCTGGAGCAGGCGCAGCTGTTCGCCCGGCTCGGATCGAAGGTGACGATGCTGGTCCGATCGCGGCTGGCCTCGCGTGAGGAACCGGAGGCGTCCAGTGCGCTCATGGCCGTGTTCGGCGACGAGGGGATCAGGGTGGTTCGCCGTGCCGCGGTCACCGCTGTCCGCCGGGATGACGCGACCGATGAGATCGTCGTCACCGCCACCGTTTCGGGTGGGGCGCAGGAGTTCCGGGCATCGAAGCTACTGGTCGCGATGGGCCGTCGCCCGGTCACCGAGGGCCTGAGTCTCGCGGCGGTCGACGTCAAGACCGGCGACGCGGGAGAGGTCGTGGTGGATGACGGATTGGCCAGCTCCAACCCGCGGATCTGGGCGGCTGGGGACGTCACCGGGCACCGGGAGTTCGTGTACGTCGCGGCGGCACACGGCACGCTGGTGGTTGACAACGCCTTCGCTGGCGCCGGCCGGGCGGTCGACTATCGGCACCTGCCTAGGGTGACGTTCACCAGTCCGGCGCTCGGCGCGGTGGGCATGACCGAGCGAGAGGTGGTCGCCGCCGGCATCGAGTGCGAGTGCCGCGTCCTGCCGTTGGAGTACGTGCCCCGGGCACTGGTCAACCGCGACATCCGCGGCTTCATCAAGGTCGTCGCCGACGCCCGCACCGGGGCGATCCTCGGCCTGACCGCGGTCGCCAAAGACGCCGGTGAGCTCGCCGCGGCCGGCGTCTACCTGCTGGCGGCAGGCATGACTGTCGACCAGGTCGCCCGCCAGTGGGCCCCGTACCTGACCATGGCCGAGGGCATCAAGATCGCCTGCCAGTCCTTCACCACCGACGTCTCCCAGCTCTCCTGCTGCGCCTCGTGAACCCGCACCGAACAACAAGAAAAGGAACACCTTCCATGACCTCCGCCCACCATGACCTCGGCGACCGCCTGATCTCCCCGAACACGACCGGGATGGACCCCGCCCTATGGGTGCCGCTGCTCCGGCTGCTGGCAACCGGAGAACCCGTCGAGCTGGGCAACCTCGCCCAGGCTGCCGGTCGGACGCTCGAGCAGACCCGCCAGGCCCTGGCCGCGACACCCGAGACCGAATACGACCAGCAGGGCCGCATTATCGGTCAGGGCCTGACCTTGCGACCCACCCGGCACCGGTTCACTCTCGACGGTGACGAGCTCTACACCTGGTGCGCCCTGGACACCTTGATCTTCCCTGCCCTGCTTGAGAGGTCCGCAACCATCGAGTCCACCTCACCGACCAGTGGCAGCACGATTCGGGTGACCGCCAACCCGACCGGCGTCACCACGGTCGACCCGGCCACTGCCGTCGTGTCGCTGGTCAACCCCGAGGACCTGTCCTCGATCCGCTCGTCATTCTGCAACCAGGTCCACTACTTCGCCTCGCCGGCGGACGCCCTCCCGTGGCTCGATGAGCACCCGGACGGCGAAGTGCTCCCGGTTCGTGACGCCTACCGGCTCGCCGTCGAGATGACCACGACGATGCTCGAACAACTCGCGCCCAGCGACCCTCAGGCCCACGGGTGCTGCTGACCAGAGCCGACCCGCAGGACCGAGACCACACCAACCACCAGAAGGGGACCTCAGAGGGTCGACGCACAAGCCAGAGCCCACCCGCGAGCCCGAGAAGCCCGGCCTCGCTGCTACGCGGGCCCGGAGTCGTCCTGAGCGCGGTCAGCTTGTGCGCCGGGCCCGCGCTCCTGACACCGGGTGCGGTCGGCGCGCTCGGTGCCTGGTTACCGGGGCCGCCATCGCCCTGCTCGTGGCCGCGACCGTACGACGCAGGAAGCGCTCTTCCCTAGGCTGACGGCGCCGGGGAGATCATGCTCGCCGCGACCGGCGCGCTCAAGGCCGGCATGACGGTCGACGACCTCGCCAACACCTGCGGGCCGTACCTCACGATGGCCGAGAGCCTGCCCCATCGTCGCCGGCCCCCTCGGCAACCAGTGGCACATACCTCCTGCTGTGCCTGACATGCACCCGTCGGCGCTCGTCAGGTTGCCCGGTCGGCTGCGTAGCGCCCCCAGTCGCCGCCCGCATAAGTGGTGTGCCGAACGACGTGCGAGGTCTTGAGGCCCAGGACGCCGGCGAGCATCGCCGGTGGGATCTCGGCGCTGAGCTGGTCGAGGGCGGCCAGCCGGGTCCGGCGCGGTTCGATGCCGATGGTGCGCAGCCGCCTTCCCAGGCTCGTGGCCGCGAGGTGGCGACCGGCCCGCTGACCCGGGAACAGCCAGTCGCCCGGGAACTGTTCGGCGACGCCCTGGCGACGCCGCAGCGGTAGCGACTGAATCAGTGTCGCGAAGGGTTCGGGGAGCTCGAGCCGGTCGCCGCCGAGGCGAACGGTCACGATGTCGCCGTCGGTGGCGATGTCGTCGGTGGTCAGCGCGCAGATCCGCACCAACGGTTGGGCGTACAGCACGACGAGGGCGCCGGCGACGCGGTCGAGGGGGTCGAGGTCGTCGTCTCGGACCAGGCGGCGGGCGATGGTCCACCGGTGTTCCGGATCGGTGCGCAGGTCGCCCCGGCCGCTGAACGCTGGCGGCAGGATGATCGCCGGGGGCAGCACTCGGGTGCGCCTGGCCCAAGTCAGGAATGGCCGGACCTGGTGCGGTCGGGCGCGGAGGCTGGCGAACCAGCTGTCGATGTCGCCCTGGTGAACGCTCGCCAGGGTGCGGTGGGTGGCTTCGATGGTGGCCAGGAACGCGATGACGGACCGCAGCGTGCGCCTGGCGTTGGCGACGGCGGCGCCGAGGTCGACGGTCCCCTCGTGGTGGTGGCGCAGCCGCGGTAGGACCTGCCAGCGCAGCCAGCTGCGCACGACCCGTGCGTCGTTGACGTCCAGGGCCGCGAGCATCTGGTCGCTGTCGTGCTGGAGTCGGTCGATCGGCCGGTCCGGGTCGGGGGCCAGCGCGCCGGAGGCCAGGAGCAGGTCGCGCAGGTGCTCGATGGCCCTGGTTGGGGGTTGGGCGTCCATGGTGGCGTGGGTCAATGGTAGCCGCCCGGAGTCGAGAGCTGCGAGCAGCGCGGTGATCGTTGGTCGGCGCAGCCAGCGGCCGGTGGTCATGGGCTCGGCGGCCAGGATCGGTGCCCTCAGGGCGTGCAGGGCCCCGGGCGGGTGGTCGACCAGCAGCCCGTCGACGGTCCGCACCAGCGCGCACCTGTCGCACAACTGCTGTCCGGCGACGGCGGTCAGGGGCCGGTTCTGGTGGCAGTCGGCGCAGCGGCGCGCCGCCCGCTCCCGGCACCCACGGCACAGCCCCCGGTCGTCGAGGACCCGGTCCGGTTGGGCGCAGGTCGCACAGCGGCCCCGTCGCCGATGAGCGTCCCGGCGGCACCGTCCGCACACGCGTTCATCCTCGCGCCGGGCGGGCCTGGCGCACCCAGGGCAGTGCCGCACGCAGGTCCGGCACCGCACCCGAGCCCCGTACACGCTCGCGTCGCTGCCACAGGGCTGCTGGCAGGACTGGCACGGTGGGAAGGGCAGGTCAGCCCCCGCGACGCGCAACGCGATGACGAGCCGGGCGACGACGAACGGGAGTCCGGGGTCGGTCAGGCGGTGCTCGTCGAGCAGTCGGGCAAGGGTCCGCAGGTCATGGCCGCGGGGCGCCACAGCCGTCAGGACTCCGGTGAGTTGGGCATGGTCCAGCGACACCTGACCGGTCAGCACCGACGTGAGCTGCTCGAGCGCCTCGGCTTGTTCGACCTCTGCGCGGGCTCGGTCGGTGCAGCTGCGGCAGCGCGGGTGACCGGCCTCGTCGCGCGCGTACGGGCGCCGCCGCCGACCGCAGCCGCCGCACGGTCGTGCACTGGTACGTCGGGCATAGCAGGCGGAGCAGATCGTCGCCCCGCCGGGGAGCTGGTGGTGGGCGGGTCGGGTCCGCCCACACTCCCGGCAGGTCGGGTGGATCGACGTGATCGTCTCGGCCCCCGCTGCGACCAGGGCGCCGACGAAGCGGTCCAGGACCGGCGGCCGACTGTTCGGTCCGATGACCAGGACGCCGGGGTTGGCCAGCAGGTGGTCGGCGAGCTGCCCCAACCGGCGTCCGTCGGCCATCTGGTCGATGACTCGAAGGACGGTGGCCTCGGCCAACGCCGGTTCGGCCGCCGCGACGGCCAGGATCACAGCCCGGCGCCGGGCGGCCAGCCGGCCGGCACCGCCCGCGCGGTAGCAGGCGTCGCACCACGGCGCCCCGTCGCCGTTGCGGCCCACGAGTTTGCGGTGCCGACCGCACGAGGCGCACAGGCCCTGGTGGGCGCGGGCCACGCACGCTGTGCAGATGCGCCCGTGCAGGCTGGCGCCCCTGAGCGTGACCTGCCGCCCGCACCCGGCACACGGCGGATCGCTCACCGGTCGCGGTGGATCTCGGCCCGCCGCGGAACCTGTCCCCGCCGCCCGTCCGCTGACGCGATCGCTGCCGACCCGCTGGTGCCGGTCGCCCCGGTCCGGCGGGTCGCCGCGACGGGCTCGATCAAGTCGTTGGGGCTGCAGGCCAGGATGTCGCACAGCGCCATCAGCGTGAGCAGGCTCAGGCGTTCGGGGGTCTGGGTGACCAGGCGGTAGACCTGCGCGGCCGACAGGACCACGCCGCGCTCGGCCAGCAGCGGCACCAGGTCGGTGGTGGCGAACATGTTGTGCTCGGCCATCCGCAGTCTCAGGTGCCAGGCGTATCCCAGCTTGCGGGCGGGTGCCATCGCGGCGCTCCTGTCTGTCATGCGCCGGCGGGATCGGTGAACGCCCGGCCCAGGGCCCGGCGCAGCGCATGGTTCTTGTAATCCGAGCCGACCGTGGTGTACCCGGCGGTGGTCGACCCCCACGAGTGGCCGACCTGCTGCTGAACGAACAGGTGGTCGAACCCGTCCTCGATCAGGTGCGTGATGTAGGAGTGGCGCAGGCAGTGCGGCCCCAGCTCGCCCGGCAGACCGCACTGGTCGCGGTAGGCGGCGAACCTGGTGTTGATGTGATCGGTCGAGATCCTCGCTCCCCGCTCGGTCGGCCACAACGTCGTCGACGTCGAGGCGTAGGCGGGCCGGATCTCCTCAACCCACTCCGCGAGGGTCTCGGCAGCCCAGCCCATCGTGGTCAGCACCGTGCGTCGACGCGGCGGGCCACCCTTCATCGCCTTGCCGTAGCGCACCGAGACCGCGCCGTAGCGGCCGAACTGCTCGGCGTGCGGGTTGCCCGACAGGTCAGCCAGGTCCAGCATCGCCACCTCCCGGCGGCGCAACCCGAAGGCGTACACCGTCTTGAACAACGCCGCGTCACGAAACGCCGCCAACCAGCCCTTGCGCCCGGACCTACCCACCGCCACAACCCGCTCGTCGCAGTAGTCGAAGAACCTCTGCAGCTCCTGGCGGCTCAGCGGACGATTCCCGGGGCGCGCCTCGCTCTGGTCGCGGTGCACGGCGGTGTTCCACTCGTGGAAGACCTGCACAGGGTGGGTGCCGAACCGCTGCTCGCACACCTCGTCCCAGCCGTAGCGGCGATCGGTCACGTACCCGCAGAACAGCTGCACCGCCATCTGGTAGTTGCGCAGCGTCGAGTGCGCCAACCCCCGACCGACCAGCGCCGTCGTCCACTCCTCGACATCGCCCGGGGTCCACGCCCACGGGTAGGCGTTGGTGAACGCGACCAGTCGGCGCACCAACAACAGCCGTTGCTCGATCGTGGTGGCGGCCAAGAGCCTCGAGGTCTGCTGAGCGGCCCAGCCCGCCAGCATCGCCTCCACGACCGCCTCCTCCGGGGCAAGGAACGACACGCCCGCGGCCAGCACGGACGCGGCCGAGCCAGGCACCGCCACCCGCAGCGATCGATCAGCAGGCATCCATCTCCATCCCATACCCGTCGCGGTCCGATGACCGTATCATGTATCCGATGCAAGATTGCGGCGTTGTCCATCGTCCCCCGACAGCCCGTCCGGGCCCCCTATGCTCGGCCTTCGCCGTCCGCCGATGTGCCGAGATCCCGACGGCGGAACGCCGTGCAGTGCCCCTGAATCACGCACTCGATGTGATTGGCCGCAGTTACCCTCGAACGTGCTCCTCATCGCAGCCCAGCGCCCCGACGCCACTCGCGTCGCCGGTATCCGCACCTGGAACGGCCTGAACCGGCACGTGGTCAAGGGCGAGCACGGCATCGCAATCCTCGCCCCGTGCGTGTACCGAAGCCGCGATGAAGTACCGCCCGAGGCAGACGTGCGGGAAGCTGTTGCGCCGGCACGGCCGGGCGATGAGGAGCCCCTGCGACGGCGCGAGCTGCAGGGGTTCCGAGTGGTGCACGTCTTCGACGTCACCCAGACCGACGGCGCCCCGCTGCCCAGCGTTCAGCCGCAACTGCTCGCAGGTCAGGCACCTCGAGAGGTTTGGGACGGGCTCGCCACCCTCACGACGAGCGCTGGATACCGGCTCGAACGCCGCACTTGCCCCACAGGCGTGAACGGCTGGACCGCGCCCGAGGACAGGCTCGTCGTCGTCGCCGAGGACCTCGAACCAGCCCAGGCCACCAAGACACTCGCCCACGAGCTCGGCCACATCCGCGCCAACCACGCCAGACGATTCCCCGACTACGGCATCGACCGCACGTGCCGCGGCGCCGCCGAGGTCGAAGCCGAATCGATCGCCTACATCGTCACCAGCCACCTCGGCATGAACCCCGCGGCGTACTCCGTCCCCTACATCGCCGGATGGGCCGAGGACCTCGACGTTCTGCGCCACCACATGAGCACCGTCGTCACCGTCGCCCAAGAACTTCTCGAAGGTCTCGACCACGTCAGCGAACGGGCTCCGCGCTCGGGCCCGAGCCCTGAGCGGACCGTTCCGGTCAACGCTCCTACTCCCGCGCAACATATGCCTGCGCCGGGCGCCCTCCTTCAGCAGGAGAAGTGAGAGCGACCCGACGGACCCGTTCCGGGCGACCGCCGGTGTCACACGTACCCACCATGCTGGGGACGTGCACGATCGGACTCCGCAGAGGTCACAACGCTAGCGAGGGCGTTGGGGTGCGGGCCAACCGCCTGATAAGCGCCCAGTCCTCCAACGAGATCACCCCTCAACGTCGCTCGAGGTGTCATCACTTTGGACCGTCGTCCTGGCCCACAATTCGACGGTCACCCACAACAGGTCGTGCGCTTCAGCGCCACTGCTCAAGGCTTGTCGGCGACAGAGCGCACACGGGCCACCCGGCGTTCTCCTCCCGACAAAGGGTCGCTCACCCGGTGACGAGTGTGGCGATACTCACCGCGGTCACGCCGAAGCGCCTAAAGGTGAAGCCGTTCGGCCTCGATCCGAATGTGCGTCCCCGCCGCGATCGCCGCGGCGTACTCGGCGAGCTCCGGATCTGTGATCTCCCCGCCTGCCCGCTCGAACAGCCGCTGGAGTTCCGTTCGGATCTCCGCCGTGGGGCGGCCGGCGAACCTCAGTCGAAACTGATCCAGTTCCTGAGTGAGATCGTCGGCGATCCGGTCCATCGCCGGCTGGGCCTGCCGTTCGACCTCGCGGAGCAGTGCTCGCTCGTCGAACTCGAAGTGAAAGGACATCGCATCTCCTCCCGAGAAGCGGCAGCTTGAAGCGCCGCCGACTCCGCTCGAACACACATTCGAGTGTGCCGGTCGTCAGGTCGACACCCATGTCGACACGCGGGCGCCAGCGGTATCGGACAGCCAGGTTCGAACTGGCTCCGGCATGCGCACTGGGTCGTCGTCGCGCTTCGGAACTCAGCGGCGGCCTCGACCGTGCACGCTCACCCTCCCAGCGAGCGCGCTTGCGGCGACCATCCAGGCTGCGGCGTAGCCGAACGCCACGGAGGGGGACAGGGCGGACCACAGCAGCCCGGCAACGAGGGACGCCCCAAGGTCGCCCATTGCCTGGACGAGGCCGAGCAGGCCGTACCCGTTCCCCCGGAGCCGGTCGGGCAACGTCTGCGCGACGAGCGTCGACTCGGCCGTCTCGGCCAGTCCGATCCCGGCGCCCGCGAGGGCGAATCCGGCCGCGAGGATGACCCACCCTCCCGTCGGGACGGCGAACAAGACGTAGGCCACGACGTACGCCGCTGCCCCCGCCGTGAAGGTTGTGCGCGGGCCGAGGCGGTCGGTCAGTGAACCGCCTGCAAGTGCGGTCGTTGCCGCCACCGCGTTGTGCAGCGCGTACAGGAGGATCGCCAGGCTGGTGGCGGTCGTCGCGGATCGGTTGCCGGCCTCGAGCTCGGTGGAGGCCCGCAGGATGAGCAAGGTCGTGGCGACGTTGCCGAGCTCGAAGCAGGCGATCGGCACCAGCGCGCGGCCCATGCCGGCCGCGCGCAGCTCCCGCAGGGAGAACGACAGCCGGGCCGTGGCTCCCGGCTCGGTCAGCCGCCGGCGGGCTTCTCGTCCGGCGATGCCGATGGAGGCGACAGCGACGAGGCCTGGCAGGACGGACACCATCATGGCGTGCCGAACCCCGATCACCGCGACCAGCGCAGAGGCCACGAGCGGGCCGATGAGCGCGCCCAGGTTGTCGCCTGCCCGTTCGACCCCGCTGGCTCGGCCGTACGCGCGTGGGGGCACGAGCGACACGAGCATGGTGTCCCGAGACGGCGAGCGGACGCCCCGGGCGGCCCACGCAACGGCGCGGAGGATCGCCACCTGCCAGACGGCTGTCGCGAGGCCGATCGCTGCCGTCGCGACCGTCGTCAAGAGATATCCACCCGAGGCGAGTCGGGCCCGCCGCCGAGGCTCGGCGGCCAGCGGACCACCGACAAGCTTGCTGAGCCCCACCAGAGCGTCCGACGCGCCTTCGATGGCGCCCAGCGCCGCGGGACCTGCGTGCAGGGTCGCCGTCAGGAAGGCGGGAAGCAGGCTTGTGACCTGCTCGTGGCTGGCGTCACTGGCCAAGGACGCGATGCCGATCGAGACAACACCAGGTGTCAGCCATCGGTCACCAGGGGTGGCGGCCGGCGCCCCGTCCGGCGTCGTCCCGCTCGCGTCGGCGCGACCCAATCTCTCACTCATGGCTGCCTTCCAGACGATCGCGGTTGCCGCCGACGGACGTCACACCCTCTGCGGCGGGCCCGAACTCCTGCTCGTACAGGTCCCGTGCGAAGCTCGTCGCCAGAGGCGACCCGGGCTCGATCCGGTAAGGCCGCTGCCCGTTGTCGCCGCGTGCGGCCCGAAGGAAGAGAGCGGGCGGGTCACCCGACTCGTAGAGCCGTCCAGCCAGGTCGAACAGGTGCGTCACGGCTACGACGCGCACGCCCGCACGGGTCAGCGCGCGGAGGAGGGTCAGGGCGATCCGGGAGCCCTCGGCTTCGTCCGTGGACGAGAGCGACTCGTTGCTCAGCAACAGCGCGCCAGGGTCGAGGTCGTCGACGAGCCTGCTCAGGCGGGACAGCTCCTCGTCCAGCTTCCCGTGCTGGAGGTCCGCGTCCTCCTCCCGTGCCCAGTGGCTGCGGACGGTCGGCACCAGTGCGGCACGCATGGCTGTGGCGGGCACGAACATCCCGGCGCCCAGCATCAGGTGCGCCAGCCCGATCGCGCGCAGCAATGTCGTCTTCCCGCCGTGGTTGGCGCCGGTCACCACCACCAACCGCACGGCGTCGGCATGCACGTCGTTGGTCACGGCCGGCTGGCCGGTGGTCAGCACGAGGGCGGGGTCGTAGACGCACTCGATTCGGACGTCGTCGTCTCCCACCGGCAAGGGCTGGGGGAAGCAGACAGGCATCCCGACGGTGGTCAGTCGCTCGTGCAGCGCCAGGCAGCCCAGGTAGAAGGCGACCTCGCCCCGTAGTGCCTCGAGGAAGGCGTGCACATGACCGGCAGCCTGGTCGGCGGCGTCCGCCACTCGCCACAGCGCACGGTCTCGCAGCTCCTCGAGGGCCTTGAAACCGGCCTCGTCCCGGTCGGGCACCGTGAAGGAGAACCTGGGCTTGGCGAGGGCCACACGACGGAACACCCGACCCGCGCTCATCGGTGTCCGGGGAAGGGGGTGCTCCACCTGGCCGTCCGGCGCGAGTTCGGCCGCGAACAACAGGGTGTCGCGGCGCGCGAGCACGGCGAGCTGATCGCGAAGCTGCGCCATCCCGGCATCGTCGAGCTCGGCGCGGACGGTCCTGACGAACGCCCGCATGCCGGGGGACGCGAGCGTGTCACCGTGCTGCGCAACCAGGGCACGCAGCTCCTCGATGATCTCCAGCTGAGCGGTGAGGACACGGACCGCGCGATCGAGGACCATCTCTGGTCGAAACCGTGGGCTCCACCACACGGACCGTTCGGCCTCGAGCGCGCGCGTCGCGATGTCGTACAGCGCCCGGGGCACATGGGGGTGTGCCAAGCAGTCGGCCAGGACCTCCTGCCGGTAGGTGACAGCTTCGGGCGAGGTCAGGGGTGACAGGAGCGCACTTCGCGCAGCAGCTCGTTGCAGTCGGTCGCCGGATCCCATGGCGTCCAGCAGCACGTCGATCTGCAGGTCCTGGGCCAAGGCTGCCACCGGGTCTGCGAGGTCGCCGACGGCTGTCGGGTTCACGTCGGCGTCGGCCGCCATCAGGTGCACCTTCATCGCGCCAGCCTCTGGGCCAGTCGTTCGTCCGACAGCCCGTATCGGTCCGCGAGTGCGTCTGCGTACGCCCGGCCGTCGGCGCGGCGACGCAGCACCCGCCAGGTGCGTACCGTCGGGTCGCGGGGGTCGACCTCCGCCACCATGCTCACCGTGGCGGGCCCGAGCCGGGACAGCTCGTCGATGAACGTCACCAGCATCGTGGGCACCCCGGCCGCGATGAGGCGCTCCAGAACGCGTCGCGCGAGCCAGCGAGCGTCAGCCAGTGCCGTGGAGGAGAACACCTCGTTCAGCACCACCGCACTGGCCGGGGTGAGGGCGTCGAGCACGGCGTGCACGCGCGCGAGCTCGGCGCCCAGCCGGCCGCCGAGCTCGCCGGCCACCTCCTCGCGGTCGAACACGGTCAGCACCCGGTCGGCCAGCATGACCTTGACGTCGCGTCCCGGTACGGGAACTCCCAACGCCGCTAGCAGGTGCAGCTGGCCGAAGGTGCGCGCGAGCGTGGTCTTGCCGCCCTGGTTGGGACCGGAGACGACGAGCACTCGTTCGTCTCCGTGCAGGTCCAGTTGGTTGGTCACGACCCGACGACCATCGGCTGCGTGTTCGAGGCCAAGCGTCAGGTCCCACGTCTCCTCGGCGTGCAGCTCGACGTCCCCGGCCACGACGTCCGGCAGGCAGGTCTGCAAGCCCACCGCGTCGGCGGGCGCCAGTGCGGCACGCCACGCGAGGTAGAACCGCAGCTGTTCGGCGGCGGAGGCCAACGTCGCATCGGGCACCCCGGCGGCGCCCGCCAAGGAGGCCACATCGCGGAACAGAGGTTCGAACAGGTGCGCGACCAGCCCCAGCAGCTGTGCCTGCACGTGGTCGAGGTTGGGCCCCGGAGCCGGTGCGTGTGCGGCCGCCGCCGGGTCACGCTGGCGGAACCGATCGAAGGCGGCCAGCACCTGCGCTTGCAGGTCCGGCTCGTCGCCCAGGGGGGCGACCGTGACCTTCGGTCCGCGCACCAGAACGGCGTATCGGACCTGGGCCAGACCGGCTTCCACCCGGGTCGCGTGTGCGCGCAGCGCGCCGAACCCGTCAGAGGCTGCGTACGCGTCGGCGAACTGCGCCAGACTCCGAAGAGCGAGCGAGCGCGCCGGTGCGCTGGCAAGGGAAGCCGGAAGGTCGTTCGCCAGCCTGTCGACCGCCCGGACGTACTCACCGACCGCGCGGGCGCCCCAGAGGTCGGCCTCCACCGGGTGATGTGCCCGCGACTGGTGCGTGCGGTACCCGCTGGCTGTCCCCATTACCTCGACGAAGGCCTCGACGGTCGAACGGGTGCCCTCGTCATCCAGATCTTCGAACACGTGCTGCCGGAACCGCACCGCGTCGACGGTCCGCAGCGGCGTGACCAGGATCGCCCGCAAGCTCTCTCCCGTAAGGGCGGCCAACCTGTCGACGAAGCCGTCGAGCGCCAGGTCCCGCAAGGTGTCAGCGGACGTCCTCGTCCCCAGCGCAGACCGGTCCGGTCGTCCGCCGAGCCCCGGTGGCACGAGGAGGTCCAGCCGCGGCGCGCCGTCACCAGGCGCAGCGGTGCCCAGCTCTCGCGGGCCGGGCACAGTCATCCCCACCACATCCCGAGCGCGGCGGCGGCCATCGACAGCACGAGCATGCCGGCGGCGTGGGCCACCGCCAGGATCGAGCGGCGCCCGTCGGTCGTGGCCAGGTTCACCGCCTCGACGCTCGCGGTACTGAACGTGGTGTAGCCGCCGGCGAGGCCGGTCCCGAAGACCACCTTGAGGGTTGCGTCGCCGGGGTGGTGCAGCACCAGCCCGGTGAGCAGGCCGAGCAGGAAGGAGCCGGACACGTTGATGAGCAACGTCCCCAGCGGGAACCATCCGCGGCGGTGGCGGCCCACCAGACCGTCGACCGCGAACCGCAGCGCAGCTCCCACGCCCCCTGCCAGGGCGGTGGCGACGGCGAGGACAGCCCCGGTCATACCTGCTCCTCGGTAGCAAGAGGCGCCACGCGAGGAGCGCGCCGGGCCACCAGCACACCGACGAATGCCGCCGCCACACCGGTCACCACACTGCCGACGGCGTACGCGAATCCGAGTCCGACGTGTCCACCTCGTAGGAGCTGGTCCGTCTCGACGATGAAGGTGCTGTACGTCGTGAAGCCACCGAGCACACCCGTGCCGACGCCGACCCGCACCCGTCGCCGCCACCCCGAGTCCGGGCCGCTGCGAGCCAGAGTCGTGATGAGCATCGCCAACAGCAAAGAACCTGCCACGTTGATGGTGAACGTGGCCCACGGCCACCCACCCGTCGTTGTGACGAATCGGCCCTCCAGCCACGAGCGAAGGGCGGTACCAAGCCCGCCGCCAACCACGAGCATCGCCAGGTAGCCAGGTCGGGCGTACAGCGGGCGGGACGTCCGGGCGGCCGCTGACCGGGTCGACGTCCACGTCCTCACGCCCACGCGATCTGCGCCTTCCAGTCCACCACGCTGAGCGGGATCGTCAGCACCGGTCTGTGCTGGTGATGCGCCAGCTGGACCGCAACCGATCCCTCGACGAAGGCACGCACGCTCTCGCGGACGCCGGGAGCCCGGGTGCCGACGATGATCACCGCCGCGTCGACGGCCCGGGCCAGGTGCGTCAGAGCGCGGTCGGGGCGCCCCGCGAGGTACCGGAACTGCCACGGGACGCCCGTGGGGTCCACCACGTCGTGCAGGTGCGCCTCGATGCGTCCCCGACGCTGGACCCACGAGTCGTCCACGCTGTCCGGATCGACGGGGACGTGGCGGACGCTGCCGTCGGGTAGTTCCTCGACGGTGTGCCGGGTCGGGTCCACGTAGGCGAAGTACAGTCCGACACCGGTGGCCGCGCGCGCCCAGGCTGCTGCACTCAGAGCGACGAGCTCGGGTTGGCCCGGCACGATGCCGACGACGGCCGGGTGCCCGTCGAAGTCGGTCATCCGAGACGGATGCGGCTGGGGGACCTGGGAGCGGCTCAAGCGCGATCTCCTCCCGCGGGCACGCTCGTGGCCTGCCCGCCGTCGACGGCGAGACAGGAACCATCAGCCGTCGTGGCGGTTCGGACGCATCGGCCCGGGCGGGATCCATCACCCGCGGCCCATGCTACCCGGCACGCCCCGCCGTGGCCTGGGCTGCCGCTCCGTCGCCGGCGGAAAGGACCGACAGATGCTGCCGTAGCAGCGGTCCTTCGTCCTGCAGCGCGCCGACCAGCCGTTCGCATGCTGCGAGCTCGCCATCCATGACGTCCACACAGCTGTCGGCGAAGCTGTCGAGCTCCGCCGCCGCGCGGCTCGCGACCTGGTAGGCCAGTCGCAGCACGTTGGTCTCGACCTGGCGACGGGTCAGGCTGGCGAAGTGGCGGTGCACGAGCGGTCGGACCAGGCGCATCGGGACAGCCCATGAGAGCAAGTCCAGCCGGTTGTCGAAGACGGGCCCGACGATGACGTCGGCCCGTTGCGCGCGAGGCTCGGGCGGGACAGAGAGGGGCACGTCGAACGCGACCCCCAAGGTCTCTCTGACGTGCGCTGCCAACCGCTGGACGAAAGCCTCGCGGAGAACTTCGAGGGGGTCGCCGGCCGCCGTGATCTGCCGTGCCGCCCTGTCCGCAGCGCGCTGTGCGGGTCCGGCGAGGGCATCGGTGAGAGTCTTCACGAACCAGTCGCTGAAGAGGACCACCTCGTGGGCGAGAGAGCTGTCAACGACGGGTTGGAATTGACCCTGTGGCGACGGGGTGGGATTGACCCTCTGCTGGAAGCGCCTCGCGGCAGGTCAACGATGGTGGCTTTGGCCGCGGCCCGGAGGTCAGGCTCCGCACTCGAC
>NZ_JANZLA010000003.1:0-250538 GCF_025770785.1 Cellulomonas sp. SG140
GCATCCCCTCGGCCCGATGCAGCCGACGGATCTCCGCCCAATCCTCCAGTGCGATCACCCCTCCAGAGTCCCGGAGGGGTCAGCCCCAATCCGTCGTCAGAGGGTCAGTCTCAACGCGTCGTCGACAAGAGCCGCGCCAGAGGCGAGCCTGGTCCGGAAGGCGGCAGAGCACCTCCGCACTCAGTGTGGCGAGCTCGGTCTGGAGCTGGTCGACCAGGACCGCCTGCAGCTGCTGTGCAGCCGGTCGCACCAGCCTGTGCGCCTGTGTGCGGGTGGCGGGCAGCCGAGCCCGCTCGGCTGCCAGGGCCGTTCGCAGGCGTGTCGCCGACTCGGCGTCTGCCTCAGCGGCCGCGATGGCAAGCGCCAGGTAGGTGCGGGTGTCCTGGACGAGACGCTCGGTCCGGTGGGCCAGGAGCGCGGCGGCCACCTCGCGTTCGTGCGCCTGCAGCCGCGCAAGCTGGGCACGGAGTCGTGCTCTGAGGTGGCCGTACGGCGGCGCGGTGGAGTAGGCGAGCACCGGCCCGGTGTACCCGGCCCCGGCCTGCGCCTCGCGACGCACGTAGGCACACAAGTCGGCCCGCTCAGGCTCTGCGACGAGATCGATCTTGGAGACAACCACCAGAACGTGCGGCGTGTGGACCGCAACCTGCTGCAGGAGATCGCGGTCCGCCGCGGACAGCGGCTGCACCGCGCTGACGACCACAACCGCCACGGCAACCCGCGGAAGCCACCGCGTCGACAAGGCTGCGCTGGTCTCATGCACCGAGCTGAGACCGGGGGTGTCGACGAAGACGAGGTTGGGGAACGCGGCGAGGCCGGGGGCGTTGACCTCGACTCTTTCGATGCCCTTGATGTTGTCCGGATTAGCACCCTCGGTCACGAAGTCGGCGAGTGCCCAGGGCGAGACGGAGGAGACGGCTCCTGACGTCGACCGAACCGTGGCGCTGAGGTGCTCACCGAACTGGAGGACGGTGGGGACGCAGGTGGAAGGGATGGCGCGTACGGGCAGCACATCGTCACCGATGATGCTGTTCAGCAGTGAGCTCTTGCCTGCCTTGAAGGCTCCGAGGACGACAACCGCGAGGCGGCTGTCGGAGGTCTGAGTCCCCACGGCAGCGACGCGGTTCGACAGGTCCGTGAGGCCGAACCTGTGCGCGACGTGCTCGATCACGCCGAGCCGATCGTCCAGTGGAGCTTGCCGCTCGCCCGGGGTGCTCATCGTGGTTCGGCCACGGATCGGGGAACGTCCACGTCCGGCGGTCGTAGCTGCTGGAGCCGACGGTGAAGCCGTTGGACCGCCCGACGAGGGCTGACCACGATCGGCAGCAGTACCAGCGACACGGCACTGGCGACGAACGGGCACGAGCGGCCACCCACGGCGACCACGTACGTGACAAGGCCGAGGCCGAGGAGCGAAGCCAGCACCTCGTGCCACGTGCTCGACCGACTGTGCAAGCGCCGCACCGCGAACCGGCCACGGCGCCACGCGCGTGCCTTCATGTCCCACCCTCCGCTTCAATCCTGCGGATCCCAGCCTTCGCGGCGGGCACGTCGAGATAGCGGCCGTGCACCGGAGCCGTCGGTGTTGCCCCGTCGAGGGTCGCGACCCACGGCTGCGTCGGAGGGATGTTCACGCCCGTCAGGGTCGCGTCGTCGAGCCGTTCGAGAATCGCCCGCAACGCTCGTAAGGAGTTCCCGTGTGCGACGAGCAGGGCGCACGCACCGGGCGGGAGTCGGTCGCGGGTCTGATCCCACCAGGGGCGTACCCGCCCGATCACCTCGCGCGACGACTCGCCTGCCCCGACCTCAAGGTGCTCCGCGACCGCCGGCGGCGGCATGCACTCCCAGGTCGCGATCTGCCGTGGGCTCGCCGGTGGCGGAGCCCCGTCGACGGTCCGGCGCCACGTGGTGAAGGCGTCCGCACCGAATCGCTCGAGAACGTGGCGCTTGGCCATCCCCGTCAAGGTCCCGTAGTCGCGCTCGGCGAGCTGCCAGGCGCCCACGACGGGTACGTCGGCGATGCCGAGCGCCGTGCGAACGAGGTCAGCGGTCCGCATGGCACGTTCGAGCGGGGAGCTGATGATGACGGTTGGTTCCAGACCCGCGCGCCGCAGCTGCTGCGCAGCTGAACCGGCCCCGCAGACGCCGTGCCGGGTGAGCGGCGGATCGAGAAGTGGGCCTTACCCCCGGTTCGTGGACACGGTGGTGGATTACGCCGCTGCCGGGAGGATAGCGGCTGACGTGGTCTCGTAGGTGACAGGCGACTGGTAGCGGCACCAGGAGTGCCGGCGGCGGGTGTTGTAGCGCACGAGCCATCGGAACAACTGGCGGCGGCAGGTCGCCTCGTCAGGCCACGCGTTGTGGTCTTGGAGGACCTCTCTCTTCAGGGTGGCGTTGAAGGACTCGGCGAGGCTGTTGTCTGCGCTGGTCCCGACGGCGCCCATGGACTGGGTCACCCCCAGCTCGGCGCAGAGTCGGGCGTAGTCCTTGGAGGTGTAGACCGACCCGTGGTCGGAGTGGAAGACCGCGCCGGCGAGCCTGCCGCGGGTCGCGTGGGCGGCCTTGAGCGCGTCGGCGACGAGCTCGGTGCGCATGTGGTCCGCGATCGACCAGCCGACCAGGCGGCGCGAGTAGCAGTCGATCACGGTCGCCAGGTACAGGTTGGTGCCGTCGGAGAGCGGCAGGTAGGTGATGTCCCCGACGTAGCGGCGGTTCGGGGCCGGGGCGGTGAAGTCCCGCTTGAGCAGGTCAGGGACCCGCAGGTCCGCAGGTTCGGGGATCGTGGTGCGGACCTTGCGCCGACGGCGGTACCCGGCGATGGCGTGCTCGCGCATCACCCGGGCGACCCGCTTGTGATTGACCCGCTGACCAGGCGCGACGCCGTCGTTGAGCTCGGCGGTCACCCGCGGCGCGCCGACCGTTCTGTCCTCGTCGTGGACCTTGCGGATCCGCTCGGCGAGCTCGGCGTCAGCCTCAACCCGGGCGGCCCTGGCCGGTGCCCCGGCCCGTCAGGCGTAGTAGGAGGATCGCTCGATCTCGACGAGCTCGCACAGCCGCTTCACCTCGAAGGTGCCGGAGTGGTCGGCGACGAACTGGAAGCGGCTCACCAGTTCGTCTCCCCGGCGAAATACTTCGCCGCCTGGCGCAGGATCTCCCGCTCGGTCGCGAGCTTGGTCCGCTCCGCCCGCAGCTGGGCGTTCTCGGCCTCGAGCCGGGCCACCTTCTGTTCCGAGGTCTCGGGCCCCGACGGCGGCAGCGAGCCGCTCCTGGGACTGACCGGGCGGGTGGTCGTCGTGCCGTCCAGGGCCGTCGTCTTGCCCGTGCCGTACAGGTCCACCCAGTTGCTCAAGGTGCCCCGCACGATCCCCAGATCAGCGGCGATGCCACGCAGCGTCGCCCCCGGGGTGGACTCGTACAAGTCGACGGCCTGCCGACGGAACTCATCGGAGTAGTTCTTGCGGGCCATGGTCCTGGATCATCTCGCTTCCCCAGCACGTGCTGGATACAGCGTGTCCAAGAACCAGGGTCAGGGCCCAGCCCTGTGAAGCGTTGGGCCGCGTTGTAGACGCTCTCCCCGTGGCGCAGCAGCACGACCGTGCACTCGCCGGGCATGCGTCACCTGCCGTCGTCACGTGGACGGGCAGGAACCATCAGCCGGTTGGCGGTTGTAGCACCAAGGACGATGCCTCGGCACTGTGGCGGGATCCATCGCCACCCTAATTCTAGTGCTGGCGCCGGTCGACCGGTCGACGGCACGCGGGCCCGGCCGACTTCAGGTCTCCGTCACTGGACAGCGCGCGGCCGGCTCGCGTCCGGACGGGTGATGGTCACGGTGCAGCGCGCATATGTCGCCACACGTCTGGAGACCGAGCCCAGCATCCATCGCTCGAGGCGTGACCTGCCGCGGTGGCCCAAGACGATGTGGTCCACGCCATTGGTCTCGGCGTAACGCAGGATCTGCTCCGCGGGATGCCCGACCTGTGTCACGACGACAGGTGCAAGGTCGGTGAATCGCTGGCCGATGCCCTCCAGCACTGCTGAGGTGTGCGATTCCGCACGGTCGAGCAGGGCCTCGGTCTCGACGTCGTCGGCGATCTCCGGGACGTGCGTCACCCCGAGGACATGGAGCTCGGCTCCGTATCGACGTGCAAGGTCTGCGGCGAGGTCGAGAGCGGCGTCGGCGGCTTCCGAGCCGTCGTAGCCGACGAGGATCCTCTTCATCGTTCCTCCTGGACGAGGTCAACTTCCGGTGAGGCCGCAGGGTCGGCAGGCGCGCCGGCGACGTCGCGCGTGACCTCCGTGCGGTCGGGGAGCAGGTGCCGGGGGAGGAAGAACGCATTCGCGATCACCGTGGGGATCACGGCACTACCCACCACCGCCGCAACGAGGATGGAGTATTGCGCCGTGGACACGATCTGATGGTTCAGACCGAAGAGGGCGGCGATGGTTCCGAAGGTGAGGCCAGTGGACATCAGCAGAGTGGTGTATGCGCCCTCGCGGCGGGGGGAACGGAATGCCCGCGTCACCGGGTAGACCCCGACGACCTTGAGCAAGACCTTCGCACCGAGGAGAGCAAGGAAGGCGATCGGCGCCGCCGCGAGAGCCGGGAGAGACACGAGCGAGCCGGCCCGCAGGAAGTAGAACGGCGTCAGAAGCCCGAAGGTCAATGTGCGTAGCCGTCGGACCAGCTCGTGATCACGGCCGACGACACCGGCCAACACCATCCCGACGAGGTATGCCGGCAGCACCGACTCGCTACCGGCCCAGGTTGCCAAGGCCGCCAGCCCGAACAGGACGGCCAGAAGGAACTTGGCCTCGATCTCGGATGGTCGCCCTCCGAAGCGCGCGAACACGGCCCGGACCACCCGAGGGAGCACGACGACGACGAGGGCGGCGACCGCGGCGAACACTCCTGTCCGCCACGTGAACGGGGAGAACATCAGCCCCAGCGCCAGCACGGTCGCCAGGTCGGTTACGAAGCAGGCCGCCAGAACGGTCTTGCCGTACGACGTCTTGTTCAGCCCGAACTCGAGCATCACGGCGTACACCACCGCGACGGATGTCGTCGACATCGAGATCCCGGCCAACCACCCCGCCCGGGGTGACCAACCGAGCACCCAGATGGCGAGGGCGGCACATCCTAGGAACGGCGCCGCGAAGCTGACCAAGCCGATCCCAGCCGCCTGCCTCCAGTTGCTCCGGAAGCTCGCCGGGTCCAGCTCGGCGCCCGCGAGAAAGGTCAGCACGATCGCGCCGGTACCAGACAAGAAGGTGACCCAAGACGCGTCTCGCGAAAGCGCGCTCGCTCCGAGCGCGGCGCCGATCAGCAGCTGCGCGACCATGCCCACGGCGATCTCGGACAGGGCCGTCGCCAGGCGCAGCCACACGGAGATCACCGAAGCCAGCAGCGCTAGCGCCAACCACACGCCTGCTTGAGCCCATACCGCGGTCATGACGGCTCCCCACCTGTCGATCAGGTAGGGACCGTTGGCGCCTGGTGCGCAAGTGCTGGCGAGCCCCTCCGCCGATCGGCACGCTAGCTCCCGACTGGCACTCCCGCAATGCCGACCGCGTCCGGCGTCGGCTCTCCTGACGTCCGACCTACACCACGGCGCTCCGGACTGGCGCAGCACTTGCGTCGGTACCGCATCATGGTGACGTCACGGCGGAGGGGCTCGCCTCAACTGCAGCACGGTGCTGCCAACGGTCCCTGGACAACCACCTGGTTGGTGGCTGCCGTGACGTCATGCGGTGGTCGCTCTGGTCGGGAGCGGGATCCCGATCGGCCAGGAACAGGTGCCACGGGGCGCCTGGAGGAGTCGAGCGACCGAGGAGCGAACCATGCAGTGCTTCGAGTGCATGACACGAGGGAGCCAGTTCACGCCCGCAGTGGCGGTTTGCACCACCTGCGGTGCTGGCCTCTGCATCGACCACGCTGTGGTCGGGCACGCGGCAACCTGGCTGAGCACTCCGGGGAACCCGGCTCCCCGCCGGCTACCCGGTCGACGGCTCCTTTGCCCGGAGTGCGCGTCCGGCTCATCCGGCGTGGGTGACGACCAGCACGACCGCCGCACCGTGGCCGCGGTGAGCTGATCTTTCACAGGTCCGGCGCGCTAGCACCCTCAGGCGCGCCGGACCGAAGCCGCGTGATTCGCGGGCGCCCGGGGCCCCCGACGTCGTAGGCCACGACGTCTCCGTGGCCGAGGGACTCGTCGAGCATCCGGTCGTCGTCGAGCCCTTCGACGATGACTCTCAGGGCCCTGAGCGCCGCGTCGTGGGAGACGATCACCACAGCCCCGGCGCCGAGACGCGGGTACAGGTGGTGCAACCAGAAGCCGCGGACCCGAGTCAGAACGTCGCGCAGCGACTCCGGCTCGGCGCGTTGGCGATAGGGCCGCTGCTGCAGGGCATAACGCATGGCTGCCCAGCGAGGGTCGTGCGGCGACATCTGCGGTGGCACCTCGTCGAGTCCCGTCTGCGACGGTACCGACGTTGCGGGTTGGCCAGACCAGGCACCCAAGTTCTGGTCCGAGAGCTCCCACACCATCCGCACCGACGGTTGGCCGAGCGCCTCGCGGGCAATTGTTCGAGCCGTATCCGCAGCGCGCACAAGAGGGGAGGACAGCACCTCGTGCACGGGCACGGGCTGCTCGACCACCGCATGGCGGACGTCGTCGGCTACCGCGCGACCCTCGACGCTGAGCTCGGTGTTGAGCAGGCCCGGCAGCGCGCCTTCGGCCTCGGACGTGCATGGCCCGGGCCGGACGAGGATCAGGCGTTCGAACGCGGGCACGGCGCTCCTGTCTCATGAGGACAGGAACCATCAGCCGGGGTCGGCGGGTCAGGCCCGGGGGCCTCGGCGGGATCCATCGCCGGTAGTCGGATTCTAGGGGGCGCGCGACGTGGCCTCGAACGCTGACCAGGGACCATGGGCGCCATGCGACCACAGGACCACTGTTAGTGTCGGCGATGTCACGGTGGTGGGGCTCACCTTCAACCGCGGTCGTCATGGCCGCCAACGGTCCCTGGGATGCCCCTTCGGGCGTGCCGTGACTCATGTCCTCCGGCAGCCCGCACCGGTGTCCGTCTCGACGGCGCGAAGCGGAAGGACAGACGATGACCCGTCAGGGTGTTGTGCTCACGGCAGTGTCGGCTTTGGAGATCCTTGACTCGCGGGGCAACCCGACGGTGCAGGTCACCCTCGTAACCGACGACGGACGATCCTGGGTAGCGGGCGTGCCGTCCGGCGCCTCGACCGGGACGCGCGAGGCCGTCGAGCTGCGCGACGGCGACGCCGCCCGGTACGGCGGCAAGGGCGTGACCCGCGCGGTCGCGAACGTGAACGGGGAGATCGCGGACCTGCTGGTGGGCCGCAGCTGGGACAGCCTGGCCGACCTGGATGCGGCGACGATCGAGCTGGACGGCACGCCCACGAAGGCTCGGCTCGGTGCAAACGCCCTGGTGGGCGTGTCGATGGCGGCCGCGCGGGCGTTCGCGGGTGAGCAGCCGTTGTGGCAGTCGCTGCAGCCGGGCGGGGTCACGCCACGGCTGCCCGTGCCGCACTTCAACGTGCTCAACGGGGGCGTGCACGCGCCGAACGACCTGGACTTCCAGGAGTTCATGATCGCGCCGGTCGGCGCACCGTCATTCCCCGAGGCGGTCCGTGCTGGCGCCGCGGTCTACGGGCGGCTGCGGGCGCTGCTGCGCGACCGCGGCGAGAACACGGGGCTGGGAGACGAGGGCGGGTTCGCTCCCAACATCGCTCGCCCGGAGAACGTGCTGAGCGTGATCGTGCAGGCCATCCGCGACGCCGGGTACTCCGCCGGGATGGACGGTGTGGCGATCGCGCTGGACCCCGCCGCGAGCGAGTTCTACCGCGACGGCGCTTACCACGTGGCCGGCGAGACCCTGAGCAGCGCAGACATGATCGCGCGGTACGAGCAGATCGCCGCCGATTTCCCGGTGTGGTCCCTCGAGGACGGGCTCGCCGAGGGCGACTGGGACGGGTGGCACCAGCTGACGGCCCGACTCGGTGGCCGGCTGCAGCTGGTGGGAGACGACATCTTCGTCACGAACCCGGCGATCATCAGCGAGGCGATCGACCGCAAGGTCGGCAACTCGGCTCTGATCAAGCTCAACCAGATCGGCACCGTCACCGAGACTCTCGAGGCCCAGCGGATCTGCCGCGAGGCCGGCTACACGCAGATGATCTCCCACCGATCCGGCGAGACCGCGGACTCCTTCATCGCCGACCTGGCAGTGGCCACCGGAACCGGCCAGCTGAAGACGGGCGCACCGGCCCGCGGGGAGCGCGTCGCCAAGTACAACCGGCTGCTGGAGATCGCCGCGGCGGAAGCGGCCATGGGTTACGGGCTGACCACTCCGGCGGCCAGGTGACGCCGGGAACGGACCGACCGGCCGCGAGCCGGCCGAACCCCGGACGGGTGGCGGGTGAGCAGACCCGCCGCCCGTCCGGCACCCTCGTGCTGCTGCGCAACGGGCAGAGCCAGGCCGATGGCGGGCAGGTGTTCGCAGGCCTGCTCGACCCGCACCTGACCGATGTCGGCCTCGCCGAAGCACGCAACGCGGGGGAGATGCTCCGCGCACACCGCATCGGCATCGACCTCGTGCTCTCCTCGCCGTTGGCGCGTGCGCTGCAGACGGCCGGCGTGGTCGCTGACGGACTAGGTGTGCCACAGGACGACCGGGTGATCGACGCCCGGCTGCGGGCGCGCGGCCTCGGCCGCTTGACCGGTCTGGCCAAGCGCCGCGCCCTGGAGAAGTTCGGCCGCGACTCGTACCTCGAATGGCGTTACGCACTGGACGGGTGCCCACCGCCTGCCACTCCTGAACAGGCGACGACGTGGCAGTGGAGTCCCCCGGCGGACCTCGTCGACGCGGAGACGTTGCGCGCAGGAGAGTCGCTTCGCGACGTCATTGCCAGGGTGCGTCCGGTCTGGACCGACGCAGTGCAGCCTGCGCTGCGGGCCGGGCGCAACGTGCTCCTCGTCGCACACGGGGACTCGCTGCGAGCCTTGCGGGCCGTGCTCGAGGATGTGGCGAGCGACCGGCTGGGTGACAGCAGCATCACCCCCGCTCAGCCCTTGGTCTACGGGTGCCGAACCGACGGGCGCATCGTCGGTCCTGGTCGCTACGTCGAGGACCTGGACCAAGCCCACGACGCGTGAGACGGGGCGGCCCGCGAGCAGGCCGCTAGGGGACTGAGGCCTCTCGTCATGACGCGCCACGGCGGAGCCGCGGAGTTATCGTTACCGCGGCGATGGATCCCGCCGAGGTGCCCTCGACACCTGAACTGCCGACGGCTGATGGCTCCTTCCGAACAAGGGAGGAAGTCATGGTGTCTGTGGACCCGCGAACCCTCGCCGAGGTGAGTGGACCGGCACCTCAGCTGGCGCCCATCAGTCGAGCGCCGATGACGCCCGGCGAGGTTCGAGAGCTATGGGCGTTCGTTCATGGCGACATCATGGTCGGCGGCATCCGGTCGATCCTGCGACGCTCCCTCGGCCTGTGCCCGAGGCACGCGTGGGGCTACGCGGCGGTGGAGATCGAGCTCTGGGAGCACGGCGCTGGCGCGCGCGGGGGTCACCAGCCCTTCGACCTGACCATCCTGTACAAGGACCTCGCCGCCGAGCTCGCCGAGAAGCTCACAGCTCATCATGCCCCCTGGCACACGGACCTCCGGGACGTGATCACCCCGACGCAAGGCTGTCGCATCTGCAGCGACTTGCATGGAACGGACCAGGCTCACCCGCCCGTCGGCTACGCGGGAATGAACATCCCGGCCCTTACCGATGTCTCGAATCGCCTGCAGTGGACCGCCGGGTGGATCCGCGAGACCGAACCCCTGTGGCGCACACAGGTGTGCCCGGTGTGCGCCCAACCCCGGTCGTACCACTCCGACGAGCACCCGCTGTTGTGTCGCCACCACATGGTCGGCGCGCCGCTGCACGCCGCTCAGGCCGCGCAAGTCGGCCGACGGCTCGCAGAGCTTTCCGAGCAGATGTCCGGACTGGTCCAGTCCATGACCGGGGACGGGCCGCATGCCGGCCCCGAGCAGAACGCTGCGTGGGTGATCGCACTCAGTTGGTTCGCCACGTGGGAGACCGTGCTCGACATCAGCGCATCGCCGAACAGGTGACGATCCGACCGTTGGCTATGCTCCTGCTCCGGCAGCCGGATCCGCCGGAGCGCTTCACGCACCTCGGCTGAGTTACTGGCCGTCACACCTGGACGGTTGTCGTCCTCGACAGCAGCGGCGTGCAACCAGCTGCGCAGGCACGACTCGGCGATCCCGAAGTCGGCCGCGATCACCTTCGGCGGAGCCTGCCCGCGCAGGGTGACCGCCACGACGTCCCGGCGGAACTCCTTCGGATAGGGAGTTGGCACCAGGCACATCCTTCCAGCGGCGCCACCGGGACTACAGATCATGTGTCACCTATTCGTGCAGCAGACCCACGCGGTGCCCGGTGGCTGTCTGGTCTGCATCCGAGCCGCGCGACCCAGTCGCCGATGCGACTTCGGGCGGCAGCGAACCGCTCGTGCCACAGCAGGGGGGCGTCGTGCGAGGCGGTAGTCGCGAAGGAGCCCTTCCAGGACAGGTGCAGCGCGGAGAGCTCCTCGATGAGTTCGGGGTGTTCGTGCCAGCACTCGGGGACGGTGCGGTGGTCGAGCTGGTAGCGGTCGACGAGCCAGAGCACCCAAAGGTCGAGGCTTTCAAGGAAGAGGTGTTCGTCGTCTGGTGTCTGGGCTGACCAGGCGAAGACGACGGGTGGTTGTCGTGGCTGCTTCAGTCGTGGCGGCGGGTAGAAGCCGTCGGGTTGGGTCATGACGATTCCCTCCTAGCGCGAGACGGGCGTTCTTGAGCTGAAGCCCGCACCGCGGGTTGCGGTCTCGGCGGGCTGCCGGTCGTGGTGGGCGGTGGTGGTGGTGATCTCGGCGAGCCACGCGGCGTGCGCGGCTGGGCTCACGGGTTCGGGCCCGAGCCTGTCCAGCCAGTGCGGGTTGGTCTGGAGGGCTGCGGAGGTCAGCGCCTGTAGCCGTTCGTCGATGAGCTGGTTGACCTGGGCGAGCAGGTCACTGCCGGCAGGGTCGAGCCCGGTGGCGTCCGGGACGGCGCAGATGTCTTGGGCTTCGTCGCGGTGCCGGTCCAGGTACGCCCGCGCCCCAGACAGGAGCGTGGACGCCGGATCCGCGCGCGGCTCGAAGGCCGTGATGAGGCTGCCGAGGACCGCGTCCGCATCCGGCGCAAGCCTCGCGAGGACGTCGAGCGTCGTGAACACTCGTCCGGCATCGGGGGAGCGCGTGAGCCGGTCGATGGTCGGTTGCGTCATCCCGAGGTCGGCGAGGGCCTGGGTCCATCGGGCTTGGGCGGCGTCCGCGTACAGGGTGCGGCCGATCGGTTCGAGACGCCTCAGGGATGCGGCCTGGTCTTGCCGGGCGGCGATGGTGGCGGTGGCGGACTGTTCGGCGCCGGTGGTGGCCAGGACGCGAGTGAGGATGTCGTGGGCGTCGAGGGCGGCGTGCGGGTCGGGGAGGGCGTCGCAGTCGGTGTCGAGGGTGTCGGTGGCGACGTAGAGGTGGTTGGCCTCGCGGCCGCGGGTCATGGCGACGTAGAGGTTCTCTCGGGTCATGCCGGCGTGGGTGAGCACGTGGGCCCGGTCGACGGTGATGCCTTGGGCGCGGTGCGTGGTGGTGGCGTAGGCCAGCTCGACGTGGTCGGCGACGTACTGGGCCGGGAGCACGACGGGGTCGCTGTCCTGCGAGCCGGCGGTGCCGACGACGCCACGGCGGGCCAGGCGGGTTCGTGCGGGGGCGACGGTGAGGGACCCGTCGGGGTCGATGTGCTGCACGTCCCACAGGTCCCCGTTGCGCACGTACCCGCGGGCGGTGTTCAGGTGTCGGTCGTTGAGGCGGGTGACGATCCGGTCGCCGACCCCGATGGTGGTCCCAGCGCGGGTGGTCAGGCCGCCGGGGGCGACGAGTCCGTCTTGGACGCGATCGTTGTGGGCGCGGGTGTTTAGGGCGGTGACGGTCGCGGTGTCCGGGGCGAGTAGGACGGTGGTGCAGCCGGCGGTGACGTCGGCGGACCAGGCGGTGTAGGCCTCCTCGAGCATCGATTCCCCTGGCCCGGCGTGGATCCGCCCCGCCTCCTGGTAGGTGTCGAGGACGCGGGGGTTGCCGTCACGGAAGGCGGTGGTGGCGGCCGCTTCCCAGGGGTGGGTGAAGCGCCACAGGCTGCGCAGCCTGGCCCCGCCGGTGCGGGTGGCGAGCAGTCCGAACGCGCCGCCGGCGTCGACGGCGGACAGCTGGGCGTGGTCGCCGACGAGCAGCACCTTGGCCCCCATGCTGGCGGCTTGGCGGGTCAGCTCGTCCAGGGCGAGGGTCCCGGCCAGGGACGCCTCGTCCACGATGAGCAGCTGGTCCGGTTGCAGGCTCCAGTGCTGCTGCTGGCGGCGGTAATCGGCCAGGGCAGTGTCGATGGTCCGCACCCGGGTCAGGTTCGTCCCGTTGGTGTGTTCGCGCAGCGTGGTCAGCTGGTCGATGACGGCGGCCCGGGTGGCGGCGCCCGGGCCGGTGGACTCGTGCAGCCACTTGGCTGTGTTCTCGCAGCTGATGCCCAACGCTCCGGCGAGGTTGGCTGCAGCGGTCGAGGACGGTGCGAGCCCGATCACGGACCCGTGCCCATAGGTCCGCTCCCAGACCGTGCGCACGGCGGCCAGCGTGGTGGTCTTGCCCGACCCGGCCGGTCCGACCAGCAGGTCGACCACCCGGCCCGACCCAGCGATCGCACGCACCGCCTCCACCTGGTCGTGCGCCAGTCGGCCGTCCGCGTCGCCGGGGAGCGTGAGGGCGTGGTCGAACACGGGAGCAGTGGGGGCGGTGAGGTCGGTTGCGGCGTCCAGGAGGCGGGTCTCGGCTTCGAGGATGACCGTGTCGGTGAACGTGTGCTCGTCGGGTCGGTCGAACACCGTGCCCCCGTCGGGACGGGCGTACCGGCCGGTCGCTTGAAGCACGGCCGGGGCCTCCAGACTGATGCACCGCCCCAACGCCGCATCGGTGACCGCGTCCAGGAGCTCGAGCCGGTCGGCCGGGGACGCGGTGATCAGGGCGCGTGTGACGCGTGCGGCCTCGGAGAACACGTTCCACCTGGTCCAGGTCGAGCGTCGTTCGCGCACCCCGGCCAGCACCTGATCGGCCAGGTCGGCGATGACAAGGCCCGGAACTGCCCCTATCTGGACGGGTCGGACCTGCGAGTGGCGGAGGACCGCCGCGGTCTGGTCGCGCGGTGACATTCCGGTGACATCGGTGGCCCGCCGCCGCCACCTGGTGAGCAGCTCGCGCAGCGGTGAGACCCGTTTGGCGGGTCGGGTGGCGCGGGTGACCTGCTGACGCAGGCGGGTGATCTCGATCCGGTTCGGCGCCCGCCCGTGCCCGGCGGCGAACCCAGCGACCGCGGTAGTCATGGCCTCGTCGATCTGGCTGGTGCGCTGGGAGAACGCCGTCATCAGTTCATCGCTGATCCCGTCGAGCTCGAACGCCAACGACCGGTGCGCACCCCGGGACCGCCACCTCCACCCCACGGGCAGTCGCCGGGACAGCTCATCGACGAGGAAGCCGTTGTAGGCCTCGGAGACCGCGACGACCGCGTGGTGCAGGGCCCGGGAGTCCACCGACCGCCACGCACCGTCGCGGCCCTGGACCTTGTTGGCCAGCACCAGGTGGGTGTGCAGGTTCGGGTCGCCCGCCCGGGAGTCCCAGTGGTCGAACGCCACCGCGACCGCCCCCAGCGTCGGCTCCTGCCGGCACCCCGCGTGCCCGGTCCGGGTGTACAGGGCGCGGTCCTGCAGGACGTCCATCGCCTGCTCGACCGCCGCGGCGTGCGCGTCGGTGACAGCCTGCCGGGTGGACTCGTCGGCCACCGCCCACAGCGTCGAGACGGACTTCATCGCGGTGAACGTCAGGTCGAACCCGGCGACCACCGGCGAGGTGTCCCGGCCCAGCTCCACCCGGGTGATCGCCTCGACCGCCGCCTGCCGGGCCGGCGGTGGCATGTCCGCGGGTAGGGTCTTGACCTGGGCGGCGACGCGGTCGGCGGGCGAGATCACAGCGGGGTACGCGCGCCCCAGCGGGACACCAGTGAGCGGGTTGAGCCCGTGCGCGAACAGCCGCGACATCCCCACCTCCTCGACCACGGCGCCCGCGGGCAGAGCGGGCTGGTCGGTGGAGGGGTCCGCCAGACCGGCTAGGCCTCGACCGAGCCAACGGCCCGGCGGGTTGCCCGACTCCAGGTAGTACGCCGTCACCGGTGCCGGCCCGGTGCGTTGGCAGTCACCCGTGGCGACCTGCCGCAGCAGGTACCGATACCCGGCCCCAGCGGATAGCCGGTGCATCGTCATCACCACCGCCGACCACCCCACCTCGGCCGACCCTGCGCGCGTGTCCCCACATCAGCGGGAGCGCGGATCCGCCGAAACACGCGACGGCGACGGCCCGAACCAGAGCCCGGGTGCCAGAGGTGTCTAGCGGGTTGATGGCAGGGGCCGGGTAGGTCGATGGCGGCGGGGAGGGCCGGCAGGTGCTGCGGGGGGGAGTGGGAGGGGTCGGGGCGGAAGGTCGGGTGCGGAGGGGTCGGGTGGATGGCCGGCGGAGGGCGAGGGAGATGGTGCGCCAGGAGTGATCGGCCCCTGACGGTCGGATCGATGGGAGCGGTCCTTGGCGCCGGTGCTCACGCGCTGCAGCGGATGTCGGCGTCGCGTGTTTCGCCGATTCCGCACACCCGCTTATGAGGGGCCAAGTCGTCCACAGAGCATCGGCTGCTGGCCACGTGGACGCTGGCGCCGCGTGACCCTGGGGCCGAGGGGGATCGGAGGTCACCATGAGCGACACGTGGTCGACGGGCGCCGCGGCGGCGCTCGAACACGTCGGGAACGACTGGGCGGGGGTGTGGTGGCTGCTGTTCGCCGCGACCAAGGCCACCTTCCGCTTGTCGCTGCAGGTGCCGCTCGACCTGGGCGCCGAGCTGGCCTACGCCGCGATGGACTCCGGTGAGGCGCGCGACGAGGTCGGCTGGGCGCACCCCGAGGTGCCGCTGGCGGCCCTCGCTGTCGATCTGGGGCCTGCGAGCCAGAGTCTCGACGTTGCGGAGACCCGCGCGGTGATCGTCGGCCTGCTGGACGGCGCACTGCGCCGGCTGACCCCGCTCGGGGCCGTCGACTGTGCGCCGAGCGACCGGCAGCTCGCGCGAAGTGTCGGTTCGAAGGTCGTGGCGGCTCGCGACGTGCTGATGGACCTGCGGTCATGAGGGCGACCTACGGTGACCTCGTCGGGCGCGCGGGGGTCGACATCCACACCGGCCTCCTGCACGTGATGCGGCGGGGTTTCCGCGACCTCACGCAGGTCCAGAACACCGTCGGCACGTACTATGACCTGCTGGCGGCCCTGCGCAACCACGCCTGGTGGCTGCTCGACCCGGCCAAGACTCGCGCGGCGGACCGGCTGCCCCAGGGCCGGGGCCGGCCCGACCACGATGACCTGGACCGCGTCGCGGCGAACCTCTTCGCCAGCCTGGGTCCTCTCACGCAGCGACCCGTGCAGGTGCCGTACCCCGAACCGACGTTCGACCATCCGTGGCGCGACGCGGCCGACAAGCTCGGCGCGGCCATCGACCTGCTCGCCACGCACGTGGGCCCCCGCTACGAACCGCGCTCCGAGCAGGCATCCCTGGTGCTGGACCCGGAGCAACGCCATGGCGCTCTCGCGTTCATCGCAGCACTGACGGACCTGACGCTGAACGCCGACTCGGCCATCGGAGCCGCATGCAGGCATCGCGACATCCCCTGGGAGCAGGTCAACCGGTGGCTTCCGGACCGGTCGACCAGCAAGTCGCTGACCCACCGGCTGCACGAGCTGGCGTCCGACCACGACCACGGGCGCGGACTGCGCGACGTGACGACGAACATCTACCCAGTCCGCGAGGGCGATTCGCTCATCGAGCTCGGAGATCGGATGCTGCGCCTCCGGCACGCAGCGTGGCAGCTCGCGGACACGGTGCCGGACTACTCCGTCGTGACATTGCGCGACCTCGCCGGGCTCGGCATGGCAGCGCATGTTCACGCCGCCCACGCCCACGGCATGGACTACCGCGTACCGGCCTCATCGTCGAGTGGCCTCGTCAAGACCGCGCATGCATTCCAACGCCTCATGGTCGACCTCGATGACTACCTTGCTCCCGGCCCACCAGATCCGGCAATCCGTGTCGACATCCTCGCCGCCCGCGAGCTCCTGACCGAGCTTGTGCCCCTGGACCGCCCGGCGCGCATCACGACGATCTGGGATCCGCGAACCCGCGACACGCTCGAGGCTCTCCACGGCTCGTGTGAGGTCCTCACGCAGATCACGCGCATGAACCAGACGACCTTCGCGACCCTTGCGCGCTCCGAGCTGCTTCACGTGCCGGCCAGGCTTCTTGACGGCGAGCTCCTCAGCGAGGACCCGGTCGCGGCTGCCGCCAAGCTGAGCGGCGCTCGCCGCCTTGTCGCGCCGGCCGCCCGAGTTCGGAGCACAGTGCAGTGCTACCAGAGCATCGGCGCCGCGCACCCAGAGGCACCCGTCGCGCCGACGGGGCCAGCGCAGCACTACGACCCGCCGGCGCTCTTTCGACCCGCCGAGTTCGAGGGACGACCGTAGGGCTCCGCCCGGTCGTCGAGGGGCGGATCTTCGTCAGATCTTCATAGGGCGTCGCTGGTGCGATACCCATACGGGGTATACCTATAGAGGCGAGGCCCACCCCGGTCCTCGGATCGACGTTCGGTTCCCGCGAGCGCGGGCGTGGCCAGGTTGGGTACCGCCTCCGGTCGTCGAGTCGGACGTCGGCAGCAAGTGACGGCAAGGAGGAACCGATGTTCGGGAAGTCTTCGAAGGCCATCGACCCCGTGTGTGGCATGAGCGTCGACCCTGCGACGGCAAGCAGCGTGGAGCACGAGGGGGTGCAGTACTACTTCTGCTCTCCGCACTGCGCCAAGAGCTTCGAGGCAGACCCGGTGAAGTACGCCGGCAAGTGAGCAGTGGGGCAGGCCGCCCTATGTCGAGCGGCCTGCCCGACCGGCGATCTCGAGTCGGCCGCCCCGCCGCAGGGCCCGGTCGCCGGGTCACCAACGCACCAGCGCGTTCACCCGGTGCGAGTAGGAACGGACGTATCCGCCTCACGGGAGGTTCATTGCCATGACCAATCCTCGGACGACGGTGCTGGCCCTCGAGGGCTTGCACTGGGCCACGTCGGAGCCGATCGTCGAGAAGACTCTGATGCAGCAGGCCGGCGTGCTGGCGGTGGAGGCCCACGCCCTGTCGCAGACGGCGACGGTCACCTTCGATCCCGCGGTCACGTCGCTGGCGCAGCTGGTCGGATGGGTCAACGCGTGCGGGTACCACTGCGAGGGCCGTGCGGTGCCGGGGCATGTGTGCCTGCCGATGGCGGAACCAGGCGTGGCATCAACGGGGGGCCCCGACGGGCACCACGAGCCTGGCGTCGAGGAGCGGCAAGGCCCGCACGATGTGCACAGGGCGCCCGCACCTCCCGCGGAGCACGGGCCTCACCTCGGTACCCCTCACGCTGAGCACGACGTGCACGCCGACATGCCTCACGAGGTGACGCACGCGCATGGCGCGCCTGACGTCCACCTCCCGCAGCCGCACGCTGGCCATGGCGAGGCGGCCGCGCCGTCGGCGCACGAGCTCATGGGCCACGGCGGTCACCACGGTGGCGGGTCGATGGCGGACATGGTCCGCGACATGCGCAACCGGTTCCTGGTGGCGCTGGTGTTCTCGATCCCGATCACCTTGTGGTCCCCGATCGGACGCAAGTTCCTCGGGTTCACCGCGCCGGCACCGTTCGGGCTGCGTGACGACGTGTTCATGCTGCTGCTGTCGCTGCCGGTGGTGTTCTACGCCGCCTGGATCTTCTTCGACGGCGCCTACCGCGCCCTGCGGGCAAAGACGCTCGACATGATGGTGCTGGTGGCGGTCGCCGTCGGGACCGGCTGGCTCTACAGCCTGGGCGTGACGCTGACGGGCGGGGGCGACGCCTTCTACGAGGCGGCCACCGTGCTGGCGACCTTCGTCCTGCTGGGTCACTGGTTCGAGATGCGCGCCCGCGGTGGGGCGAACGAGGCGGTGCGCACGCTCCTGGAGCTGGCGCCGCCGAAGGCGGTCGTCCTGCGCGGCGGGGTCGAGACGGAGGTGCCGACCGCGGAGGTGGTGGTCGGGGACCTGCTGCTGGTGCGGCCTGGGTCGAAGATCCCGGTGGACGCCGTCGTCGAGGAGGGCGAGTCCGAGGTCGACGAGTCGATGGTCACGGGGGAGTCGCTGCCGGTCAGCAAGGCTCCCGGAGACGCGATCATCGGTGCCTCGATCAACGTGTCGGGCACGCTGCGGGCGCGGGCGAGCAAGGTCGGCGAGGACACCGCCCTGGCCCAGATCGTCAAGCTGGTCCAGGAGGCGCAGAACTCCAAGGCACCCGGCCAGCGGCTGGCGGACCGGGCCGCGTTCTGGCTGGTCTTCGTCGCTCTGCTGGGCGGCAGCGCGACCTTCCTGGCCTGGTGGCTGATCGGCGCTCCGGTCGCCACCGCGGTGCTGTTCGCGATCACTGTCGTGGTGATCACCTGCCCGGACGCGCTGGGCCTGGCCACGCCGACCGCGATCATGGTGGGCACGGGTCTCGGCGCCAAGCGCGGCGTGCTGTTCAAGAACGCCACTGCGCTGGAGACCTCGGCCCGCATCGACACCGTCGTGATGGACAAGACCGGCACGCTCACCAAGGGTGAGCCGGAGGTCACCGACCTCGTCGTCCGGGGCATGGCGCAGGACGAGGCGCTGGCGCTCGTCGCCGCCGTCGAGCGGGAGTCGGAGCATCCGCTGGCTCGCGCCGTTGTGAAGCACGCCGAGGAGCAGGGCGTACCGGCGTTGGCCGCGTTGGAGTTCCGCAACGTCGCCGGGCATGGGGCGACGGCGACCGTCCAGGGGCGCCGCGTCGTGGTCGGCAACCGCAGGTTGATGGATGCCGAGGGCGTCCAGCTGGGTGACCTCGCCTCCGTGCGCGACGAGCTGGCCGACACCGGTCGCACCGCGGTGATCGGTGCGGTCGACGGACGGGCGGTCGCCGTCGTCGGCCTCGCGGATGCCGCACGCGAGAGCGCGCCGGGCGCCGTCGCCTCGTTGCACCAGCTGGGCATCGAGGTGGTCATGCTGACCGGGGACAACGAGGCGACCGCTCGACGGATCGCCGCTCAGCTGGGCATCGACACGGTGATCGCCGAGGTGCTGCCGGGTGACAAGGCGGACAAGGTCACCCAGCTGCAGCAGGCGGGCAAGAAGGTCGCGATGGTGGGTGACGGGGTGAACGACGCTCCGGCGCTGGCGACGGCGGACATCGGGATCGCGATCGGCGCCGGCACGGATGTGGCCATCGAGACCGCCGACATCGTGCTCATGCGATCGGACCCGCTCGACGTCCCGGTCGCGCTGCGCGTGGGCCGGGGGACTCTGCGCAAGATGCGGCAGAACCTCGGCTGGGCCATCGGGTACAACACCATCGCCCTGCCCATCGCGGCCGGGGTGTTCGCCTCGATCGGCCTGACGCTCAGCCCCGAGATCGCCGCGCTGTCCATGTCCGGCTCGTCGGTGATCGTCGCTGTCAACGCCTTGATGCTGAAGCGGCTGCGTCTGCCGGCCCAGCTGCCCCCGGCTGCCTCGCCGCATCCGGCTGCTGACCGGCGGCCGCTCGACCCCGAACCGGTCATCAGCCACTGATCGGTTCAGGACGTGCACGGGGACACCGGCGCCTGGGACGGGTCGGACGTGGTCCGGCACCGTCCCAGGCCGGCACGCATGCTGTGGGTCACTGCAGTGCTGGGTGGTTGCTTCGTCGCGATCCGGTGGGGGCTTCGCGATGCACCGGTGCTGTGGTTCGCCGCGCTGCGGGCGGTGCTGGCCGGGGTGGTGCTGCTCGCCGTCGGCGCCGTTCAGCACCGCCCGGTCCCCGTCGGCGTCCGGGCATGGACGAAGATCGCCGTCCTAGGCCTGGTCAACGTCACGGTGGCGTTCGCGGCGATGTTCTACGGCGCGGCCAGCGGCGCCACGGGGTCCGCCGCGGTGCTGGCCAACGCCCAGCCCCTGCTGATCCTTCTGCCGGCCTGGTGGCTCTTCGGGGAGCGGTTGTCGGCACGGACGACGACGGCACTGGCCGTCGGCTTCAGTGGTCTCTTGCTCGTGGCACTGCCGGGCGGTGGTGGCAGAGGCGCCCTGGTGTCGCTCCTCGCGGCGGCGGGCGTGACGGTCGGCACCCTGCTTGCCCGTCGCCTCGGCGACGTGGACCTGGTGGTGGCCAGCGGTTGGCACCTCGCCATCGGCGGCATCGTGCTCGTCGGGCTCGCGACGGCTGTCGACGGTTCTCCCGCCATCGCCTGGACGCCCCGCTTCGTCGGCTCGCTGAGCTTCCTGGCACTGCTCGGCACGGCAGCGACGACCGTGGTCTGGTTCGCGGAGGCACGTCGCTCGCGGATGGATGCGCTCACCGCGTGGACGTTCCTGACCCCGGTGTTCGGCATCGTGCTGTCCTTCATGCTACTGGGGGAACGACCCCGCTCCTGGACGCTGATCGGACTGCTGGTCGTCCTGCTCGCGCTACGCCTGGCGACCACGCCGACATCCGTCTCGTCGGGGCGGCAGATCCCGGACCCGCGGAGCAGCGCGACACCCGCTCAGTGACGGCAGCTGTCTAGCCCGCGGCTTCATTCCGCACGGCGACCGCGTCCCAGAGCGAACATCACGCGCCCCGCGAGCGCCAGAGCACAGACCGCGACGACGAGGCTGGCTGCAAACCACAGCGCGGTCAGCGGCCCCGGACGCGCGGTGAGGGCTGCGCTGACCGAACCGCTCGCCGCGATGGCGACGAGGACCAGGGACCAGAAGACCCGCGCGAGCCGGCGCGGAACTCGAGGGTGCGGACGACGGCGCACGGTGGTCACCACGCCCTCACATCCCGAGGTGCTGCTTGGCCGGGGTCGCCGCCATGAGGACGGTGAGGACCACCAGCAGGACAACGACGGACCCCGCGATCGACATCGCCACCGGCCGCTGCCGCCAGGATCGTCTCGGGTTGCGGTCGATGAAGGGAACGGCGACGAGGAGCGCGAAGAACGCCAGCTCGCCCCAGAGGATCCCGGAGAGCCCCACCCAGTTCTCCAGGGTGAACACCCACCAGAACATCCACGGCGGTCGGGTGATCTCGATCCCCGCGACGGGAGGTGCGCCCACCGGCGGCGGGGCGAGGACCGCCAGGATTCCCGCGATGCCCAGGACCACCACGCCGAACGCGGCGATCCGACGCAGGTGGTGCGTGAAGGGCTCGGTCGGCTCGTCCGCAGGCGCCTGCGTGCCGGTGTCGTCGGCCGGCAGCGAGGGATGCGGCGAGATCTTGTGCTTCTTCACCAGCAGGCCGTGCAGCACGGCAAGGACGAGGATCAGCCCGGGCAGGATCACGACGTGCGCGCCGTAGAGGCGCACGAGCATCGGCACCTGGTCGGCGAAGGTCGGGGAGAACCACAGGCCCACCCCGGCCACGAGCTTGCCGATCTCGATGTTGTGGCTGAGTGCCTCGAAGCCCTCTTGGTCCCACTTCAGGACCGTGCCGGTGAAGATGGCGAGGGTGACGAGGCCGAACATGGCTACCCCGATGAGGTAGTTCGCCTCCCGAGGGCGCTTGTACGACCCGGTGACGAACACCCGCGCCATGTGCAGCGCCGCGGTGACGTACATCGCCTGCGCCGCCCAGAAGTGCAGTCCGCGGACGAACCGTCCTCCCCAGACGCCGGTCACGATGTGACGGACGGAGGCGTTCGCCGCTTCGGGGACCGGGTTGTAGAACTGCACGAGCAGGATCCCGGTCACGATGAGGATGCCGAGTGACGCCGCCGTGATTCCGCCGAGGCTCCACGCCAGGTTGTTGGCGTGATCGGGCACGGGGTACTCCAGGGCGCCGATGCCGAGGCGTTCGTCGATCGCGTCGAGGATCAGCCGACCTCGCCCGCGGGGCGCACCACCGGTGGGCTCGCGGCCGGTGCTGCCGTCGGCGGGCTGGCTTGCCCGGGCCTGCTGGTCGATGCTCGTGGCCATCGTTCGACTCCCGTCAGTGCGCGTTGATGTGAGCGGGCCGGGGATCGCCGAGGTGGGCGCGGATCACCCGCAGGGGCTCCTCCGGCCGGAACACTGCGGCGAGCGCGACTCCGACGAGCACCAGCACCGCCGAGACCGCGAGGAACATCCAGTCCAGCCCGGACAGCGCGGCCCGACCGGGCAGGTCGGGTGTGACCACCGTGGTACCGGTCTCCGCGCCGACGGCCGGCATCAGCTGGCTGACCGCGGCAGTGATCGACTGCTGCAACGTGTTCTCCGCGGTGAGCACGTCTCCCGCCTCGAGGGAGGCACGGGCCTGCGTGACCAAGGCGACGTCGACGCCTTCCTGGTCGCTTGTGGCAAGGGCGTCGTCGACCTTCTCCATCGCTGGGTCGATCCCGTCCATGCCCTCGTGCGCGAGGTAGCCGAGTGCCTGCTGGACCAGGAGGTAGCCCTCTTGGGGTTCGCCCTCGCCGCCGTGGGCAGATGCCGCGGACGGGAATCCCAGCAGTGCACCGACTGCAAGGACCATCACGAGGCGCACTCGTGGCCGGTTGCGGCGCCGCTGCGCGGTCACTGACCTCATGGCCGTTCTCCCTCGAACGTCGGTGCCCACCGTCGCGCACCGTTCCGCTCTCAAGTCTCGATTCGGGCCGTCGGTGTCGACAGGGACGCGACCGGCTGTTGGGTGGCCAGGTGCCGTCACGGCCTATGGGTGATTGCCGCCATCGGTGGCGAGAAACGGCCCGTCGACCCGTGACCTCCCAGGTCGTAGGGTCGGCTCGTGACGCCGGTGATCCGGGTGCTGGTCGTCGACGACCATGCGCTGCACCGTGACGGTGCCCGCAGCATCCTGGCGCAGCATGACGACTTCGAGGTCGTGGCGGATGCCGATTCGGGGGAGATGGCGCTGGCTCTGGTCGACCGCTTGGTCCCCGACGTCGTGCTGATGGACATCCGGTTGCCGGGGATCAGTGGCATCGATGCGACCCGCCGGATCCGCGCCGCCCACCCGGAGGTGCGCGTGCTGATGGTCAGCGCGTACGACGACGACGAGTACGTGCGTGGTGCTCTGGAAGCGGGCGCCTCGGGCCACCTCAGCAAGACCGCACCGGGGGAGGAGCTGGTCGAGGCGATCCGTTCCGTGGCGGCGGGTCACACGGTGGTGCGGCCGGACGTCTTGGTCCGTCTGCTCAGTACGCTGCCCGGCGTGCAGTCCGGCCCTGGGCTGACCGAACGGGAGCAGACCGTGCTCGACTGCCTCGCGCGGGGGATGTCGAACCACCAGGTCGCAGCCGCTCTGCACATCAGCACGCGCACGGTGGAGCGCCACTGCGCCGCCCTCTACGCCAAGCTCGCCGTGCACTCTCGGACGGAGGCCGTGGTCACGGCGTTCGCCTCCGGCCTGCTGCGAGGTGCCGGTGAGCGGGGCTGAGCTACCGGACAGGGGCTTGCGGCAACGGCTGCGTGGTCTGCAGGCGAACGCGTCGCCGTGGGTGCCGTGGCGGTCGGGGAGGTTCTGGGTGATCCAGATCGCGATCCTGGCGATCATGGCGCTTCACGTGCTCACCCTGCGCTCGCTCGACGGCCGCGACCTGGCGGGGGTTCCCACACCGCTGACCTCCAACTTGATGCTCATTCCTCTCCTGTATGCGGCGGTCGGGTTCGGCACCAGGGGCGCGGTGGCGACGTCGGTGTGGGCGACCGGCCTCTTCGGCCTGCACTGGGCGTTGTTCTACGTGCAGACCGCTTCGAACGAGCACGTCTCGATCGAGCTGGTCGGGATGGTCGTGCTGGCGGCCAGCAGCGTCGTCGTGGGGCGGCACGTGGACAGAGAGCGCGACAGCCGTGGCGGGCTGGAAAGCGCTCTGGAGCGGCTGGCGCTGACCGAGACCAGGTACCGCGACCTGTTCGACCATCAACCGTCGCCGGTCGTCGTCACCGACGCGTCCGGGGTGGTCGTCGAGCTGAACGCGGCCGGGCAGAGCTTGCTCGGGGAGGGGGCGCTCGGGGCGCCCCTTCACAGCGTCCTGGGTGCGGGTTCGGACGAACTCACGACGGGACGGGTGTGGACCATCCGGGCCACCGACGGTGAGGAACGCTTGTTCCTGGTGTCCGCGCACCGGGTGGGTGCGCCGGCTCGGCGGGCGCTGACGCAGGTGGTCCTCGTCGACGTGACCGAGCAGAGTCGCAGGCTCGAGCTCCAGCGTGCGCTGACTGCCGGGGTGCTGCGAGCTCAGGAGGAGGAGCGTCTTCACCTGGCGCGTGAGCTGCACGACGACCCGCTCCAGCAGCTCACGTACCTGACGCGCGTGCTGGACGACTCCGGGCTCGCCGGAGGTACCCGAGAGGCGGTCCGGGAGGCTCGACGCATTGCCAACGGTGCCGCGGTCGGACTCCGACGTCTGATCCGCGGTTTGCGACCGCCGGTGCTCGACGATCTCGGCCTGCTACCAGCTTTGCGGCAGCTGGTCTCGGAGGTCCAGGAACGCACCGGCGTGACGGTCGAGCTGAACGCCGTCGGACCTGAAGTCCGGCCGGCGCCAGAGATCGAGCTCGCCGCGTACCGCATCGCTCAGGAGGCGCTGAGCAACGTCGCCCGGCATGCCCGTGCAACACGCGTGACCGTCGAGCTCGCCGTCGAGGATCAGCTGGTGCTGACCGTCGCGGATGACGGGCGCGGCTTCGCACCCGGACGACGCACGGCCGGCTTTGGACTGGCCGGCATGCGCGAGCGCGCGACCCTGGCGGGGGGTGCCGTCACGGTTCGGTCCCAGGTCGGACGCGGGACCAGCGTCACCCTCGCGTTGCCCGTGCGGTAGCTGGGCAGACGACTGGGACTGCGACGGCCTGCCCACTCCCGGATCGCCCGAGAGTGGGCAGGCCGTCGCGAGCGGCTCAGGAGACGGTGAGCTCGGCGAACATGCCGGCGGCGTAGTGGCCCGGCAGGTTGCAGATCAGCTCGTACCGTCCGGCGGGGAGGTCGAGCGTGGTCCAGCCAGCCGTTCCGGGCTGGATGCCTTCGCCGGTGCCCGAGCCGGCCGTCTGCGACGCCTCCCCGAGGCTGCCGGTCTCGTCGACCGTCCCGTCGGACCCGACGGCCCGCTCGCCTACCTGCTGATCGGACGCGAGCGGCAGCACGACCAGCTCGTGAGTCCGGAAGCCCAGGTTCGCTAGGACGAGCGAGACAGTGCCTGCCGGGACGGAACCCCGGCTGACCGTCAGCCGCATCCCGGAGCGGCCGCCCATCATGGCGCCCATGTCCACCGCGCTGACGCGCACGGTGGTTCCCGGCAGAGCCGGCACTCGGGTCGACACGCGGCCGCCCATCATTCCGCCGTACGACCCGGACCACGAGGTGCCGGTCGATGTGCCCGCACCGCCACGGGTCCATGTAATGGTCCCGACGACCGATCCCACGAGCAGCACCACGGCGGTCACGAGGGCCGCGACCAGCCATCTCCGGGTGCGTGGCCGTCGTCCTCCCTCCGTCGAGAACGGCGGCGGGCTGGCACCGGTGCCCGGTGCCAGCACGTCGGTGGTCACGGCTGGCCACCCCGGCTGTCCAGCAGCGCAGCACGCGTCTGCTGGTAGGTGGCCACGTCGATCTCACCGGCCGCAAGCCGGCGGTCGAGCAGCTCGAGCGGCGACGGGGTCCGCGGTGCGCTCTCGGTGCGGCCCTGGCCGGCGTCCCAAGGCCCATAGCCTCCCGACACAGGTCCGGATCGGCGGCTCTGGCCCGTGAGCGCCACCACCAGCCACACGATCGCGCCGATCAGCAGCACCCAGAACAGGCCCATCATGATCCAGGCGCCGACACCCATGCCGCCGCCGTACCAACCCATCATCGTGACCTCCACTGTCTCGTCGGCCGGCACCTCAAGGCCTACCGCTGACATCCAGCGTGCGCCCGCCATGCGAAGGGACCAGCGTCGCGATGATTGAGATCCGATGAAGAGGGGTGGGCCCGGCGTGGTCCGGTCGGTGCTGAGCCCTTCCGGCTTGCTCGGTTCGGGCTACTGCGCCTCGGGCGTCCCGGTGCCCCCGGAGCACGATGCGCCCGGTTCGGGTGTCTGGGGGCCGTTGGCGTACTTGGTGACGAACGCTGCCAGTCGCGGGTCGTCAGCGGAGGCCAGCTGCAGCTGGACGCCCCAGGCGGACGCGACCACGGGGGCCGGGAGGCCGGTACGGGGCGTGACCAGGACATAGGCGCTCTTGGCTGCGAAGCTGCGCAGCGTCGTCAGCTGGGCTGCGGGCAGGTCTGCCTGGTGGGTGATCCATACCGCGCCGTGCTCCATGGAGTGCACGGCGTTCTCGTCGGCGACCGGCGCGGAGTAGTAGCCGCAGTTCTGATCGATCTCGGAGTGGTCGCCGCCGACAGGCGGGTTCTGGGCGTACGCGACCGTCCCCGTGACGTGGTTTCGCGACAAGTTGGTGAACGTCTGAACGCCGGAGATCGGCGCCTTTGCAGCGGCCTGGACGCTGGCCTGGTGCCGGGCCTGGCGGACGAGCACGGTCGTGGTCGTCCCGACCAGCGCGAGGACGACCACCCCGATGATCGTGGCGATCAGGATGGTCCGCCGGCGTTCAGCCCGCTTCTGGGCCGCCTTGATCTCTGCCAGGCGGGCCTGACGTTCGGTCAGCTCGGACTTGCGCTTGCTGTTCACGGGTGAGGACGCCTCTCGCGACGGGCCTTGGCACGTCGATACGACCGTGCCGGAATGTGGTGCTCGCACCGAGTCGGACCCGCGTGGGTCGACAACGGTCCCAGGATGGCAGACGCGACTGGGCACCTTCGTCGCCCGCTCGGCCGACGGCAGCGGTCTCGTCGTCGGACCCGTCGCGCTCCGGGCCGTTGCTTGCCGGAGTCTTGATGTCGGCGGTCAGGGCTCGGCGAGCGGGATCTGCAAGCAGAAGGTGGAGCCGGCGCCCGGACCGGGAGATGTCGCGTCGAGCGTCCCGCCGTGGGCGTGGGCGATGCCCCGTGCGATGGTGAGCCCGATGCCGCTGCCGGCGGCCGTCGGGCCGCTCGCGGCACGGGGGACGCGGTAGAACCGCTCGAAGACCCTCTCGGCGTCCGCCGGGCTGAGGCCGATGCCGGTGTCCGTGACCTCGATGACGGCGTTGGTGGCGGTCCGCCGGCACATCACGCTGACGTGTCCTCCGGGCTCTGTCGCCGCGAGGGCGTTGCCGACCAGGTTGGTGACCACCTGGGCGATGCGGTCGGGGTCTCCTTCGACCAGCATTGGGCCGTTGACGTCCTCGATCTTCAGTTCCAGGCCGGCGTCGTGCAGCTGCGGGCGCAGCCGTTCGGCTGCCGTGATGGCGATCGCCGCCGCGTCCACGCGGTCGAGGCGTAGTCCGAGCCGTCCTTCCTCGGCGCGGGACAGTGCCCCGAGGTCCTCCGAGAGCCGGCGTAGTCGCTGCAGCTCGCCGGACAGCTCGGCGTACAGCTCCGGTTCGGGGCTGAACACGCCGTCCTGCAGTCCCTCGACGTACCCGTCCAGCACCGTCAGCGGCGTGCGCATCTCGTGCGCGACCTCACCGAGCAGCCGCATGCGGCGGGCCTCCGTCTCGGCCAGCCGTGCCGCCAGGGCGTTGACGTCGTTGGCGACGCGTGCCAGCTCGGCCTCGCGGGGCGGTGGGACCGGTTGGTCGTAACGACCGGCGGCGATGCGGTGCGCGGCCGCGGACAGGTCCCCGAGCGGGCGCAGCAGCCGCCACGACGACCAGGCACCCGCGGCGATCGCCACCGCGAGCGCGACGAGCACGCCGATCGCCAGGCCGCGGTTGGCGGCGCTGACGGCGTAGGTGCGGGTCAGCTGTTCCCCGAAGGGCATCATCTGGCCGGCCATCATCGCGGCCATGCGCGAGTCGTAGAAGTGCGGCGTCAGGGTCCGGGTGACCAGGTAGGCGGTCGCGGCCCCCGTGATCGCCACGAGCGTGTGGCTGACGAGGGCGCGGGTGGACAGACGGCTCATGACGGCCTCCCGACGAACTTGTACCCGACGCCACGCACGGTGGCGATGAACCGTGGTGCGCTGGCGTCGTCGGCCAGCAGTCGCCGCAGGCTGCGCACGTGCACGTCGACCACCCTCTCGTCGCCGTAGAAGTCGTCACCCCACACCCGTTCGAGCAGCTGCCGACGGGAGAAGACGCGGCCGGGGGAGCGGGCCAGCGCGCCGAGCAGGTCGAACTCGAGGGCCGACGGCGTCACGGGACGGTCGTCCACGGTCACCTCGCGGGCCGCGAGGTCCACGGTGAGGCGGTCGAAGCGGAGGCGCTCCGCGTCCGGCTCGTCGTCCCGCGCCCGCCGCAGGACGGCCTTGACTCGGGCCACCACCTCGCGGGGGCTGAACGGCTTGGTGACGTAGTCGTCGGCACCGACCGCCAGCCCGACCAGCGTGTCCGCCTCCTCGGCGCGGGCGGTCACCAGCACCACGCCGACGCCCGAGGTGGCACGGATGCGCCGCAGCACCTCGAGTCCGTCGACGTCGGGCAGCATCACGTCCAGCAGCACCACGTCGGGCCGGTCCCGGCGCAGCTCGGCGAGCGCGTCGGACCCCGTCCCGGCCTCGACCACGGTGAACCCGTCCGCCTCGAGGTAGGCGCGCAGCACCCGGCGGATGCCCGCCTCGTCGTCCACCACCAGCACACGCCTGGCCACGTCGACCTCCTCGCACCGCCCCGTGCTCGTGCGTGAATTGCGCGCACGTCGCCGGCCCGGGGTATTGGTCACTGTATTCCTGCTGACTGGAAGGCGATTTCCTCTGCTCGTCCGTCCCAGGCTGCGAGGCCTCGGCAGGCGACGAGCGCCCGCTGCCGTTGAGCGTCCGGACGTCGCCCCCTACCAGTGGGCACTGCCGTGCCTCGCCCCTCGGTCAAGATCACATGAATGTTCAGTTCATATTCACTTGCGTCGTGCTCGGCGAGCGTTCCGGGCGATCTGATCGCCCTATTTTGGCGATGCGAGCGGCGGCGTCGCGTCCGCCCGCACGCGAGAGCCATTCGGGGTCAAACAGCGGTCGGTGCGAACGGTGAGCCACACGAGCAAACCGGGGCGAAGGAGAGAGCATGTGTGACCATCACGCGGCAGGGCACGGTGGGTGCGGTCAAGGGCATGGGCACGCTCACCGTCGCGATGCGGTCGCGGGCCCCGGCGAGGAGCTTGTTGTCTGCGCGGTTCGGGGCAACCTGACGGTCCGCTCGGAAGCGGAGCGCGACGGTCGCGTCCGCGATGTCGACGGACGGCGGTACTACTTCTGCTGCCCGCACTGCGTCGACCTGTTCGATGCCGACCCTGCGGCCTACGCCGCGGCTGTGTAGCCGGGTGCGGTGACCATGGCCGTCAGCCCCGTCGCAGTCGGTCCCCTCAGCGACGTCAGTCGCTCGCGTCGGCGTCGTGCCATCGGGTGGACTCGCTCCGGCCTGGCGGCAACGCTGTCCGTCGCCTTCGTGCTGATCGCGGGACAGACGACTCCGGCCACCGCGGACGATCTGTCGAACCGGCGGAAGCAGACGCAGGCCCAGATCGAGGCGAACAAGGCGACACGGGCTCAGCTGGACGCGTCGCTGGAAGATCTGTCGGCGGACCTGGCCGACGCCGTGGCGGCCGTGCAGACGACGCAGGCGCAGCTTCCTGCGGCCCAGCAGAAGGTGGACGACGCGAATGCGGCCCTGGCGGCCGCCCAGCGCGAGTCCGAACGAGTCGGTGCGGAGCTGGCCGACGCACGCGCCCAGGAACGAACGCTCTCCGTCGACGCCGCCTCCACGACCGCGCGCGCGTCGGAGGTTCGGGCGGCTATCGGCACGATGGCTCGGCGGGCCTACCAGACCGGTGCGGCCGCCGATGCGTCCGCGCTCTCTGCGGTCCTGGACGCAAATGACTCCCAGGACTTCGTGAACCGCTTCGCCCTCGCCTCTGCGGCGCAGCGAACGCAGCAACAGGTACTCGACCAGCTGCAGTCTGCGTCTGCTGAGGACCGCAACGCGCAGGTGCGGCTGGCAGCCGTGCGCACCCGGATCGACGGGCTGAAGGCAGACGCCGACCAGACCGTGCTCGTGGCGGACCAGGCCGCCACTGAGGCCGGATCCGCGAAGGCCGAGCTGGACCGGCTCGTCGCGGTGCAGGCCGCTCAGCAGTCGGCCGTCGAGGGCCGGATCGAGCAGGCGAAGGCGGAGCAGGCGCAGGTCGACGCTGCCCAGGCGCAGCTGGGCAAGGAGCTCGCCAGCATCGTCGCGCAGCAGGCGGCGCTGGCGGCGTCGAGCCGTCCGACGAGCCCGCGGCCGCCTGCCCCTGCGAGCGCGGGAGCGTGGTTCGTCAACCCGACCGCGAACAGCCCGATCGTGGTCACCTCGCCCTACGGGATGCGTCTGCAGCCGGTCTTGAAGATCTGGCGATTGCACGCGGGCATCGACCTCGAGGACCGCTGCAACCAGCCGGTGTACGCCGGCCGGGATGGCACGGTGCTGAAGCTGCAGACCATCTACGGCGACGGCAACCGGGTCGTGGTGGACCACGGCTGGGTCAACGGCGCATCGTTGATGACGGCGTACAACCACCTCAACACCTTCGCGGTGTCCGCCGGTCAGGCCGTGAAGGCGGGCCAGCTGCTCGGCTACGCCGGTATGACGGGCGGTGTCTCGACCGGATGCCACCTGGACTTCCAGGTGTACCTCAACGGTGCGACCACCGATCCGGCGCCGTACCTCGGGCTGTGACCTGCATCGAACCTTGATCCGCCCGCAACGGAGCCAGCGCCCTACCGCCGTAGCGTGGAAGCGTGTCCGGCACACCGTGCGGGACAGGGAGGTCCTGATGGTGGTCACGCACTTCGCAGTAACGGGCCTGACATGCGCGACGTGCCTGGCCGAGCTGCTCGAACAGGTCCGATCGCTCGACGCCGTCGAGCAGGCGGCAGCCGACCTCACGGTCGGAGGGGCGACCCGGCTGGTCCTCGTCAGCGAGAGGGGAGTCGATGCCGTCGCCGTTCGGTCGGCGGTCGAGAGCGCCGGCTTCGCGTTGACGGTCGGCACCAGCCTGAGGGCACCGCACGTCGGTCCGGCGCACCTACTGGCCGCCACGATCGCCACGGGCCACGGCGCCCGAGCGACTCCGCGGACGAGGCCACAGCCGTAGGCCCGCTGTGGTCGCACCGCCGTCGGGTACCGCGAGGCCCACGCCGTACCGCGCACGGGGCTGCGCCGGCTGGCGCGGCGGCCTGTGCGCGGACAGGGCACCCTCAGGCCGTCCCGAGCGTGGCGAGCATGGCGCGCATCTGCTCGATCTCGGCGGTCTGTGACGTGGTGATCACTGCCGCGAGCTTGCGGGCGTCTGCGTTCTGACCTTGTGCCTGCTCGCTGGCGGCCATCTGCAACGCACCCTCGTGGTGGCTGATCATCAGGGTCAGGAACTGCCGGTCGAAGGCCGTCCCGCTGCTCCCCGCGAGCTGGTCGGTCGCGCTCGACTGGGACATCCCGCCGACCTCCATCCCGGGCATCGCACTGTGGTCCGAGACCGCGGGCATCGGCGCGCCCCACTGGGCCAGCCAGCCGGACATCAGCTCGATCTCCGGGCCCTGCGCTGCCACGATCCGCTGTCCCAGGGCTCGCACGTCGGGTGTCGAACCCTTCGAAGTGGCCAGCTTGCCCATCTCGATGGCGCCCTGATGGTGGACGATCATCATCTGCGCGAACTGGGTGTCAGCGTCGTTGTGCTGCGTGGGGGAGGTAGCCGACGCACTCGTCGTCGTACCGGCCCGTGGGGTGCTCACATCCTGACTGCAGGCGGCGATGGACGCGGCGAGTGCGACAGCTCCGAGGACTGCGGTGGCGCGGCGACGGAACCGGGATGGTGGACGCACGTGACGACCCCTTCGATTGGGACTTTGGTCCCATCGAGTCTCTCGGACGTCCGGCGCGTACTTCCCGGTGGGTCGATGAAGTTCCGATCAAGATCGTCGGTGGCAGCGGCGGCCTGTCGGACGGCCCGCTTGAGAGCGGGGACCAGGACGACGAGCGCGAAGGGACTCCGCGCGGCCCGTCCAAGACTGGTCGCCGACGCTAGGGGGCGTCTGTCGCGCCCGGGCTCAGCCGTGGTGCGAGGCGTGACCGGCCGGCTCAGAAACGGCAGGTGCTGGGGCCGGGCCGACCCCGGGGGACCGTGATCCGCTGATCATCGGGCCGATCACCAACGTCGAGACGGCGAAAGCCGCCCCGAACAGGGCCAGTGCCAGCGCCGGTGCGCGCCAGGTGTGGAACCGACGATGCAGGCGTAGCAGCATCGGGACCGAGGCGGCCAGGCCGAGCAGGCCGAACAGGATGGTCCCTCCTGTGCCCGCGACGAGCGCCACCCCCAGGAGCGGTCCGATGTGGTGCAGGACGTGCGGAGCCAGGCCGACGACGGCGCCGACGGTGCCGGTCGCGGCTGTGGCGAGCCGCCCGCGCAGGGTGGTAGGTCTAGCTGCTCTGTCCCTCGGGGCGGTGCCCGTGGTGGTCATCGGATCGCGACCGTTCGGTCGGGGTCTGCGTCCGCCGGCGCCGACGTCTGCATCGGCCCCGCGTCCTGGCGACGACCTGCCCGTGCGATGAGCACACCGCCGACGCCGACGCCGACGAGCGCCCACAGCTGGGGCTGGGTCAGACCGCCGAGCACCGGCGTGTTGATCCGCAGGAACTCCACGAGGAACCGGGAGATCCCCGAGAGGACCAGGTAGGCACCGAAGACCCCGACGGGCGCCAGGCGCCGCTCGAGCCGCCAGAGGAGGACGGTGATGAGAACGGCCGCCACCGACTCGTACAGCGGCGTCGGGTGCACCGGGACCGTGGTCGGCACGATGCCGTTGGTGAAGGTCACACCCCAGGGCAGGGTGGTGGGCGTGCCGTAGGTGCCGTCGCCGGACAGGAAGCAGCCGATTCGGCCGATCCCGTAGGCCAGGGCGAGCGGTGCGGCCGCAGCTCCGACCACCTCTGCCATGGGGAGCCCGTGCCGCCGGATGATCACCAGCCCGGCGATGATGCCGCCGATGAGACCGCCGTACCAGGTGAAGCCCATGCCCCCCAGGTGGTGCAGGCTGAAGTCGGACAGGTGCTCGAAGACGTAGTAGATCTTCGCGCCGACGAACCCCCAGATCGTGGCCCACAGGACGAGCGAGGTAGCGGAGTCCTTGGGCAGTCCGCGCCGGATGAACGCGCGCCCGAGCAGCCACATCGCCACGAGTGCGGCGGCCGCCTTGCTGACGCCGTAGCTCTGCACGTGGAAGCTGCCGATCGAGAACAGCACCGGTAGCACGGGTATCTCCCTCCTGGACCCGACGCCGCGGCGTCGGCTGATGGCGCGCTGAGGCGCCCGACGACCACGGTGACGGCCGATCCCCTCCGGTCCGGCTGCCGTCCGATCAACGTTCGATGAAGATCCGGTACACCGCCTAGATACCGATACGGGGGAGGGGTATACCGGAAGACGTGCAGGTCCGACTGCCGGTCGGACTGGAGAAGAAGGGCGAAGGGCGAAGCGATGAGCACGACGACGTACCAGGTGCAGGGGATGACGTGCGGGCACTGCGTCGGGTCGGTGTCCCGCGAGGTGGGCCGGTTGGAGGGCGTCACCGCGGTGGAGATCGAGCTGGTGCCGGACGGCGTCTCGACCCTCACGGTGAGCTCGGCGGCACCGCTGGAGACGACCCGGGTCGCCGCCGCGGTCGCGGAGGCCGGCTACGAGCTGACCGGCGCGCTGTCATGAGCGACGCGGGCCGACTGGCGGTCTTCGCCCTGGTGCTGGTGCTCGCGCTGCTCGCCGGCCTCGGGATCGGCGCTGCGGTCGGCCCGCTGCGCTCCGCTCCCGATGTGCACGCAGCCGGCTCGACCACCAGCGCCGCGGCAAGGCAGACGACGAACGTGGAGGTGGCGCTGTGAGCACGGCGGTTCAGCTGGAGATCGAGGGCATGACGTGCACCTCGTGCGCGGCCCGGATCGAGAAGCGGCTCAACCGCCTCGACGGGGTACAGGCGAGCGTGAACTTCGCCACGGAGCGAGCAACCGTCGAGCTGCCCGAGGGCACGAGCGTGGAGCAGGCCATCGCCGCGGTCGAGGAGACTGGCTACTCGGCGCGACTCCACGATCCCGCGCCGGTCCCCGAGGCGCCCACGGCAGCGGAAGACACGGATGCGTCGGCGCAGCGCGAGCCCGATCCCCTGTTCCGCCGGCTCGTCATCAGCGCCGTGCTGGCCGCACCGGTGCTGGTCCTCGCCACGGTCGAGCCGTTGCAGTTCGACCACTGGCAGTGGCTCTCCCTGACGCTGGCCGCACCGGTGGTGGTGTGGGGCGGGTGGCCGTTCCACCGCGGGGCGTGGAAGAACCTGCGTCACGGCGCCGCCACGATGGACACCCTGATCAGCGTCGGTGTGCTGGCTGCGCTCCTGTGGTCGTTGTACGCGCTGTTCTTCGGTTCGGCGGGCGACCCGGGCATGCGGATGGGCTTCAGCCTGATCCCCCGACGCGGGGGCGGCTCGAACGAGATCTACCTCGAGGTCGCCTCGGTGGTGACCGTCTTCATCCTTCTCGGCCGGTACTTCGAGGCCCGAGCCAAGCGGCAGTCGGGCGCGGCACTTCGTGCCCTGCTGGCGATGGGTGCCCGTGACGTGGCCGTGCTCCGCGACGGGGTCGAGGAGCGGATCCCGGTCGAGCAGCTGGTGGTCGGTGATCTGTTCGTGGTGCGACCGGGGGAGAAGGTGGCGACCGACGGGATCGTGACCGACGGCGCCTCGGCGGTGGACGCGTCGATGCTGACTGGTGAACCGGTCCCGGTCGAGGTCGGGCCCGGTGATGAGGTGGTCGGTGCCACCGTCAACGCCGGCGGCCGGCTCGTGGTCCGCGCGACCCGGATCGGTGCCGACACCCAGCTCGCGCAGATGGCACGACTGGTGGAAGAGGCGCAGAGCGGCAAGGCACCGGTGCAACGGCTGGCGGACCGCATCTCCGGGGTGTTCGTCCCGGTGGTCATCACCCTCGCGGTCGCCACGCTGGGGTTCTGGATCGGGGTCGGCGGCGGCGTGGAGCTGGCGTTCACCGCGGCGGTGGCCGTGCTGATCATCGCCTGCCCGTGCGCGCTCGGTCTGGCCACCCCCACCGCCCTCATGGTCGGGACGGGTCGCGGCGCCCAGCTCGGCATCCTGATCAAGGGCCCGCAGGTGCTGGAGTCGACCCGACGGGTCGACACGGTCGTCCTGGACAAGACCGGGACGATCACCACCGGCCGGATGGTCCTGGTCGCGGCGGTGCCGGCGGCCGGGGTCGAGGAGGACGAGCTGGTGTCGCTCGCCGGTGCGCTCGAGGATGCGTCCGAGCACCCGATCGGCGCCGCGATCGCCGCCGGTGCGCGTGCGCGCAACACCGTCCTGCCTGCGGTGACGGACTTCGTCAGCACGCAGGGCCTCGGTGTCTCCGGGATCGTGTCGGGCCACGCGGTGGCGGCCGGCCGGCCGGCCTGGCTTGCGTCGGAGTGGTCGGTGGCGATGGACGACGCGCTTCGTGCCCAGCTGGACCTGGCGGAGGAAGCCGGGCGGACGGTGGTGGCTGTCGCCTGGGACGGACGGGTGTGCGGCTTGCTGGTGGTGACCGACACGGTCAAGCCCACGAGCGCCGAGGCGGTCGCTGAGCTCAAGGGACTCGGGTTGCACCCGGTGCTGCTCACCGGGGACAACGAGCGGGCAGCTCGGGCTATCGCGGCCGAGGTGGGCATCGTCGACGTCATCGCCCAGGTGCTCCCGCAGGACAAGGTCGCGGTCATCCGCGACCTGCAGGCCCAGGGGCGTGTGGTCGCGATGGTCGGCGACGGTGTCAACGACGCCGCAGCGCTCGCGCAGTCAGACCTCGGGATCGCGATGGGTACCGGGACCGATGTGGCAATCGAGGCGAGCGACCTGACTGCCGTCCGCGGCGACCTGCGCGCCGCCGTCGACGCGGTGCGGCTGGCCCGCCGGACTCTCGCGACGATCAAGGGGAACATGTTCTGGGCCTTCGCCTACAACGTCGCCGCGATCCCGCTCGCGATCGGCGCTGTGCTGAACCCGCTCATCGCGGGCGCGGCGATGGCGTTCTCCTCGGTCTTCGTCGTCACCAACAGCCTGCGGCTGCGCCGGTTCCGTGCTGTCTCCACGCAGGTGGCCGCGCCGGTGGCGAAGGGGGACTGACATGAACGCCGAGGTCGCACAGGAGCAGCTGCGCCGGCTGCGGCGCATCGAGGGCCAGGTGCGCGGGATCGCCGGGATGGTGGAGGCCGACGCCTACTGCATCGACATCCTCACGCAGGTGTCGGCCGCCTCCCGTGCGTTGCAGGCGGTCGCCCTCGGCCTCCTCGATGACCACATGAGTCATTGCCTGGTCGAAGCCGCGAGACACGGCGGCGAGCTGCAGGACACCCGGCTGCGGGAGGCGTCGGCGGCGATCGCCCGGCTGGTGCGCAGCTGAGCCGAGCGACCCGCTCGAGGGACAGGAACTCGAGAGAAGGGAAGGAGTGGCGATCGAGATGGGTACCCACAGCGGGTCGCGCGACGGCCCGGTGCTCGCGGCCTGGGGAGTGCAGAAGTCGTATAGGGCAGGGATGTGGCCTGTACGACGGTCGGTCCACGTGCTGCGAGGTGTCGATCTGGCGCTCTCCGCCGGGGAGGTCGTGGGCCTGGTCGGGGAGAACGGGTCGGGCAAGTCCACGCTGATGCGCGTGCTCGTGGGCGCACTCGCACCTGATGCCGGGTCGGTGACGTGGGCGGGGCGGTTCGGCTACTGCCCGCAGCAGCCGCAGCTGTACGAGCGGTTGACTTGTGATGAGCACTTCGAGGTCTACGGCCGCGCCTACGGCATGACGCCACCACAGATGGAGGCTGCCCGCGCGTCTCTCTACGACACGCTCGGCTTCCAGCGCTACGCGTCGATGCAGGCAGCGGGACTCTCCGGCGGAACCGCGGCCAAGCTCAACCTCGCTCTCGCCCTGCTCGCCGACCCGCCGGTGCTGCTCCTCGACGAGCCGTACGCGGGATTCGACTGGGACACGTACCTGAAGTTCTGGCAGATCGTGGAGCAACGCCGCAGCGCTGGCCGGACAACCTTGCTGATCAGCCACTTCGTGTCGGACGAGGACCGGTTCGATCGCATCCTCGAGGTGCGCGACGGGATCGCGGTGTCGAGATGACCCGCGTCCTGCTGCGCCGGTTCGTGCTCGACCACGTCCGGAACAGCACCACCGCCGTCGTCCTCGTCCTCGTGCCCGTCACCTTCGTCCTCGTGGCCGCGCCAACCCTCGCCGACGCGGCGCGGCTCCTGGGTGGCCGTGGTGGTGGACCCGCGGTCGAGGTGGCGACGGCGGGCTGGGCCGCCGCGTTCATCACCGGCATGGCGATGTACCTCCAGGTCAACGACTCGCGTGACGCGGACCGGCGGGTGGTGCTGGCCGGGGCGTCTTCGGCGCAGCTGGCGCTCGCTCGAGTGCTCGTCGGGATCGTGCTGGCCGCTGTGTGCAGCGCGGCCGCGTTCGGGGCGCTGATCCTGCGGGTACGGGTCGACCAGCCCGTTCGCGTCGCGCTGGGCGCGTTCTTGGCGGGGTTGGCGTATCTGGTTGTGGGTGCGGTGGTCGGGACGCTCGTGCGAGTCCCGGTGAACGGCACCGTTCTCATCCTCTTCATCTGGATCGTGGACGTGTTCTTCGGGCCCAACCTCAGCGGCACGGCGACGCCGGCGCTACGGGCTATGCCCTTGCACTACGTGTCCCTGTGGACAACAAAGGTCGCCTCTGGGCATTCAGGCCGACCGGGGGACCTTGGCCTGGCCCTCGGATGGGCGGTCGGCTCCGTGCTGGTGACAGGCCTGGTCGTCGCCCTCGGAACACGTGCGCACCGTCGCCGTACGGCCGTGTCTCGCCCCGGTTCCGCGAGCAACCAGATCGGCGCAGCCCTCGGGATCGGGTGGCGCGAGCTACGTCGTAACCCGGTGCTCTGGGTGCTGCTCGTCGTAGTCCCAGCAGTCTTCGTGCTGCTCTCGGACGCCATCACGCCGCCGGGTGCGACGCCGGTCGCCGTCGTGGAGCGGGGCGTGCACCTGACTCGGGTGTTCGACCCGGCGGACATCCACGCGGGCACGATGGCGCCGATCGCCGTCGCTTCGCTGGCAGCGCTCGTGGGAGTGTTCCTGTCGGTCGACTCCGGACCCGCTGACCGCCGACTGGTGCTGGCGGGCCTGCGTCCCGGTGTGCTGGCCGGTGCCCGTGGGCTCGTTGCGGCGGCTGCCTCGGTTGGGGTCACAGCGGTGACCGTCGCCGTGACCGCCACCGTCTTCGACGCGCAGCAGTGGCCCGCCTACGTCCTGGCGAACACACTGCTGGCCCTGGTCTACGCCGCACTCGGTGCTCTGGCCGCGCCACTGCTGGGGCGTGTGACGGGAGTGTTCATCGCCTTCCTCGGGCCCTTCCTCGACGTCGGTCTGGCGCAGAGCCCGATGCTGCGTGCCGAACCCGCGGCGTGGGCGCGCCTGCTGCCGGGGTACGGACCGGTCCGTCTTGCCGTCGATGCGGGCCTGACCCGGTCCTTCGACGGGGGTGGCGCACTCTTGCTCGCGCTCGCGTGGGTCCTGGGCCTCGGCGCGCTCTCCGCGCTTGCGATGCGGCACCAGCTGAGGTCACGAGCTCGGGTCGACTTCATCACGTCTTGATCAAACGTCCAGAAGAACTTCGGACAAGCCCCACCACCATGGCGGGATGCGTGCCCCGACCCCCGCCTGCCCCTCCGAGCGCCCGCGCCCCCGACGACGCGCTCCGGGCGGGGGCCGGGGCCGTGCCGATCGGCGGCCGGCAGTCGCATCGTGAGCGCGGCCTCGTTGCCGGTCTCGCTCGCCAGCCGCCGCCGGTCAGAAGGCAGCCGTGCGGGTGTCGAGGCTGCTTCTGCTTCGACGGTGAGTCGCCGCCAGCTCAGGGCACGCGCCAAGGCGAAGCCGCGGACTGGCGGTGTGGTGCGCACGATCGCGCGAGGGTTCCTGATCGTCGCCATGGTCGTCGCACCCGCCTGGGTGGCTACCTCGGCGTCGGCGGGACTGCGGCACGCCTCCGACCTACCGACAACGGTCGAAGCACTCGCCGGCCCGGTCGACCTGACACCTCCGGCGGCCCTGACGGCCCCGGCGGCCGGCTCCCTTGAGCACGCCTCGCGCAGCGCCCTGCGGGACAGTCAGGCGGCACCGACGCCGATGGCCACGACCTCCGCCGAGGCACAGGCCGCTGCAGAGTGCTCCGGTGTCGTGTCGGGACCTATGGCGAACGGGCAGCTGACCGCGGCCAACCTGTGCGATCTGTGGCAGAAGCCGTACAAGGACAGGGCCGACGCGGTGGTGACCGCGTTCGCGATGAACGACGCCTTCACAGCGAAGTTCGGTCGGCCGATGTGCCTCACGTCCGGTTACCGGACCTACGAGGAGCAGGCCCGGCTTCGGGCGGCAGAGCCCGGGATCGCGGCGGCAGCGGGGACCAGCAACCACGGCTGGGGCTTGGCGATCGACTTCTGTGCGAACACCTATGGAGGGGCGGCCGGTGCCTGGCTTCGAGCCAACGGTCCGAAGTTCGGCTGGGACAACCCGTCCTGGGCGCGGCCAGGGGGCTCCGGTGCCTTCGAACCGTGGCACTGGGAGTACGTGCCGGGCGTGAAGGCCCTCGGCAAGTAGCCAGCGTGCGGTCAAACCTTGAGCGGATCTTCATCGTTCGCGCCCGCTTGTCGACTCGGCGGTCGCCGAGACTGAACAGGACCTAAGTCCTACGTCAAGGAGTTGCCTCGTGGCACCGATGTCTCAGCTGACGACCGGCCGTCCCCGGCGCCTTCCTCGCGCGGTGGCCGCGCTCGCCTCCGCCCTCGGTGTCGTCGCTGCACTCACCGCCTGCGGGTCCACGAGCGGCAGCTCAACAGTCCAGCTGTCAGGCGAGGCCGCAGCCACGATGGTTGCTGGGCCGAGCCCGTCCAGCACGACGACGCATAACGTCACGGATACCCAGTTCGCGCAGATGATGATCGTCCACCACCAGGGTGCGGTGCAGATGGCCCAGCTTGCGGCTGATCGCGCCGTCACCTACGAGGTGCGCGCGTTCGGAAAGCGGATCGTCGCCGCCCAGGGGCAGGAGATCGAGCGCATGTCCGCGTGGTTGACCGCCTGGGGCGAGGCACCGTCCTCCGGCCAGGATGGGGCGAACGGGACGGGGATGGCCCACTCGGGCATGCAGGTCGAGGGGATGGACCAGACCGCCGTGACGGCCGACCTGAAGGGCCGCAACGGCAAGGACTTCGACCGGCAGTTCCTCACCATGATGATCGCCCACCACCAGAGCGCGCTGGAGATGGCCAAGGTCGAGCAAGCCGAAGGCCTGAACGCCGACGCCGTGGAGCTGTCGGGCACCATCGCCACGTCGCAGACGGCCGAGATGGACGAGATGCGCGCGATGCTCGGTCGGCTCGGGGCCTGATCGCGATCGCTGCAGGGCACGATCGGTTCGCCTTCACCAACTCTTGATCCGGCCTGAGGGCAGCGTTGATGCACGACCGCGACCCTGGGATCAGGGACGTCATCCGGCGTCCCGTCGAGCGGCTCGCACGGCTGGAGGTCGGGCATGGCTCCGTGGTGCACCACCTTGTCGGGGTGGAGCTGGGTCGCGATGGTGACCGGCTGGGTTCTCGTGGTCGGGCTTGCGGTGTGGGCGGTCTGCCGACTGTTCCCCGGCCAGGCTCGCCTTGACGCGCGGACCGTGCTGGAGCAGCGCCTCGCGGCCGGCGAGCTCGACGCCGAGCAGTACCGGGAGCTGCGGGACACCCTCGACGACCGGTCAGCAGCGAAGGGCACACCGTGAAGTCGCACGCGAAGCACATGATCATCGGGGGAGCGGTCATCCTCGTCGCCCTGATGGCGTTTGGCGTCAGCTGGCGCCAGGCCGCGCAGTACGCGGTGCTCCTGGCATGCCCGTTGATGATGGTGTTCATGATGGCCGGCGGCCACGGGCACGGCGGTCATGGTGGCCACGGTGACGCTGCTGGTGGGACCACGGACGGTACCGGCCGCGACCAGATCGGTCCCGACCGTGAGCGGATCGACGACCCGTCCAGCCCAGCCCCGCACGACCACGGGTCGCACTGACCCGGGCACGCAGACAGCCGAAGCGCCCGGGCGGGCCGCTGCCGCCCGGGCGCTTCGGCGCGCTAGGGAAAGGGTCGTGGAGCAGCCAACGAGAGTTCGCCCGCCAGTCGAACCGTCGTTGCCGCGCAGGGCCGAACCGGGAGCCGGCCGTGCCGGCACCGGCCGCGGCCGGTCGTGATGTCGTCGCCATACGGCGGTCGACGGGTTGTCCGCTCAGCGAGTCCGTTCGCCAGCGGGCAGGCTGATCTCCATCCGGGTCCCCCGTCCTGGCCCGTCGCTGAAGGCGGCGACCTGTCCACCGTGTGCCTCGACCAGTGCCCGCACGATCGCGAGCCCGATCCCTGATCCGCCGTCGGTGCGCGACCGCGCGGTGTCCACGCGGTAGAACCGCTCGAAGACGCGGGGAAGGTGCTCGGCCGGGATACCGGCCCCGGTGTCGCTGACCGCGAGGACCACGCCGTGAGGTCGCTGCTGTCCGCTGAGCGTCACGTAGCCGCCGGCTGGGGTGTGCCGGAGGGCGTTGTCCAGCAGGTTTCCCAGCACCTGGCCCATGCGCTCATGGTCGACGGCCACCGACGGCAGGTCCGGACCGCACTCCACGCGGAGAGCGATTCCCGCTGTTGCGGCGCGGTCGGCCGCGGCGTCCGCTGCCAGCTGCAGCAGGTCGCACGGGCGGGTGGGCGTCAGAGCCAGGGAGGTCGTGGGGGCTTCGGCGCGGCTGACGGCGGCGAGGTCGTCGGCGAGCCTGGTGAGCCGGGCGCCCTGCGCCCGGAGCACGGTGATGGTCTGCGGGTCGAGGTCGACCACGCCGTCCTCGAGGCCGTCGAGGTAGGCGCCGAGAGTGGCCACGGGAGTGCGGAGCTCGTGCGCGACGTCGCCCAGCAGGCGTTGCCGTAGCGCTTCGCTGTCCGCGAGGCGACCGGCCATGGAGTTGAACGAGGACGCGAGGGCGTCGAACTCCGAACCGAGTCGCGGTTCGGGGACACGCGCGTCGAACCGTCCGGAGGCCAGCAGTGCGGCCGCAGAGGAAACGGCGTGCAGGGACGCGCCGACCCGGCGGGCGAGCAGGGCGGCGACGCCGAGCGAGGTCGCGAGGCCCGCCGCGAGCGCGAGACTCAGGGCGAGCGCGCTGGCGGAGCGGAACGCCTCCTCGGCGTGCGTGACGGCCGCCGGGTCGGCGACGCCGGTGCCCACGAGGTGCTGGTGGAACAGCACGGGGCCTGCGAGGCCGGCCACCAGCCAGGCTGTGATCCCGGCGACGGCGACCACGAGGACGAACGCCAGCAGCAGACGAGCCGCCAACCCGGACCGGGAGCTGACGTCTCGAGCCGGGCGGTCGGTCACTCTCCGGTGCCCATCCGGTAGCCGACTCCGCGCACGGTGCGCACGAAGCGCTGGGCGTCGGCGGTGTCGCCGAGCTTCTGGCGGACGTGCAGCACGTGCACGTCGACGAGGTGCTCGTCGCCGACCCAGCGCTCACCCCAGACGGCCTCGATCAGCTGGCGTCGGGTCAGCACGGCCGAGGGCCGTCGCGCCAGCGCAGCCAGCACGTCGAACTCCGTTCGCGTCAGGCCGACGGGTTCTCCCTCGAGCTCGACCTCGCGCCCGACCAGGTCCATCCGCAGCGGCCCCACCATGATCGGAGGTACCGCCTCATCCGCCGGGCGCACGTCGGCGGTGGATGCGGGTCCGGCAGTGCGGCGCGGCCGGCGCTGCATCGCCGTGATCCGGGCGATGAGCTCGCGCGGGCGGAACGGCTTGGTCACGTAGTCGTCGGCGCCGACCGACAGGCCGATGAGAGTGTCGACCTCGTCTGTGCGGGCGGTGAGCATCACGATGTAGCAGTCGGAGAACGTGCGCACCTGCCGGCACACCTCGACGCCATCAAGCCCGGGCAGCCCCAGGTCGAGCACGATCACGTCCGGGTCGACCTCACGTGCGGAGTCCACCCCCGTCGGACCGTCGAAGGCGAGGTGCACCTCGTAGCCCTCACGCCGCAGATAGCCGGCGACCAGCTCGGCCAAGGGACGCTCGTCGTCGACGATGAGCGCGCGACGAATGGGCGATGCGGAGTTCACATCGTCATTCTGTCCGGTGCCCGGATCTCCGAGCGATCGTCGACCGGGGCGTGGGCTCCGTCTTCATCGAAACTTGATCGGACCCTGACGCTCGCTGCAGGACAGCCAGGCGAACCTTGACCCGCCCAGTCGACCGGCCGGGTCTGTCCTGCGTCGCGACAACGTGCGGCGCTGCGCGTGGAGGCTGCGTTGACCGCCTTGCCAGCACTGCCCGTGGTCGTGGTGACCGCGCCGGCGTGCCACTTCTGCGAGGAAGCGACCGAGCACCTCGCCGAGGTGGCCACCCAGTACCCGCTGGACATCCGCGAGGTGGAGATCACGTCGCCCGAGGGTGCCCGGCTCGTCGCCGAGCACCGGCCGGCACTCAACCCGCTGGTTCTAGTGGACGGGCAGTTCTTCAGCGCGGGCCGGTTGCCCCGCCGCAAGCTCGACGCGCTGCTGCGCGCACGCGGCGCAGTGGCCGGGGTCGATCAGGCGGTGGCCCGTGGGTAGCGAGCTGCTGACCACCGGCAGCGTGATCGCTGCGTTCTTCGCAGGCGGGGTGGCGCTGTTCGCCCCGTGCTGCATCGTCTTCCTGGCGCCCAGCTACCTCGCGGGTGCGGTGAAGAGTGCCCGGTGGCGGCTTCTGCCGCTGACCTTCGTCTTCACCGCTGGACTCGCACTGGTGATGGTGCCGCTCACCCTCGGGGCGAGTCTGCTGTCCGGTGCGATCGCCCGGTACCACCAGCCCCTGTACTACGCCGGGGGCCTGCTCATGCTCGGCCTGGCCGTCCTGGCCTTGTCCGGCCGGATGTGGTCGCTGCCGTCCGCACTGCGCGCGCCCGACACGACTCGGGGGGACAGCGCGAGCTTCTTCGCCCTCGGCGTGTTCTCCGGCATCGCGTCCTCGTGCTGCGCACCGGTGCTTGCCGGTGTGATGACGCTGTCCGTCCTGTCCGGGTCCGTCGCCGGAGGCTTCGCGTTGGGCCTGGCCTACGTGTTCGGCATGGTCTTCCCGCTGTTCGTCATGGCGCTGCTGTGGGACCGCGCCCGGCTCGGCGAGCGCAAGTGGATGCGGACGCGCACCGTCCGGTTCACCGTTGCCGGCCGGCGCTTCGCCACCACCACCCTCAACATCGGGGTGGCTGTCGCGTTCGCCGTGATGGGCGGTTTCGTGATCGCCCTAGCGAACAGCCGCAACATGACCGGCGGGACGGCGGCCCAGGACGCGGCAGCGCGCGGTCTGACCAGGCTGTTCCTCTCCATCGAAGGCTGGCTCGGGCCAGTACCTGAGGCCGTCGTCGGGCTCGGGCTGCTTGCCGTCGCCGCGGGCTTCGTCTGGTTCACCCTCGCCGACCGGCGCAGGCGCCCGGGCCCACCGTCGGTGACCTCCGAGGACGAGGTGCGGGCGGCCGAGCACGGCAGCTCTTGCCACGACGACACCACCGCGCCCGAAGGCGCCTCGCACGAGCACCGCGTCGAGCAGAACAGGACCACCCGATGACGTCAGGATCCGCCGTCAAGCGCGAGTTGCGCCGCGAAGAGATCGTCGCCGCTGCCAAGAAGAAGAAGGCCGCCGCTGACCGCCGACACCGGCAGATCCGGCTGGGGGCCTGGGTCGTCGGCGTCCTCGTCGTCGCGGGCCTCGTGACCGCGGGCCTGCTGTCCGCCCGCCCGACGCAGAGCGTCGCGACCCGGGTAGCACCCGACTTCACACTCAAGGCCAGCGACGGCACCTCCGTCACCCTCTCCGAGCTGCGCGGCAAGCCGGTCGTCCTCTACTTCTCTGAGGGCGCCGGCTGCGACGCCTGCCTGGTGCAGATGCAGAAGATCGAGCAGGACTCCGGGTTCGCCGACAAGGGCATCACCGTTCTGCCGATCGTGATGAACACCGCCGATGAGATCAACGCCGATCGCACGCGCATCGGCGTGAAGTCGGCGTTCTACCTGGACGACGGCAAGGTGTCGAAGGAGTACGACGTTCTCGGAAAGGGCATGCACGCCGGCCTGCCGGGCCACGGGTTCGTGCTCGTGAACGCGGCAGGCAAGGAAGTGTGGTCGGCGGAGTATCCGTCAATGTTCCTCGCCCCGGACCAGCTGCTGAAGGAAGTCACCTCCCGCCTCTAGTCGCAGGCCGTTCTTGAGGCTGGCGTCCGTGTTTCCTTGATCGATTGCTCATCGATTCTTCGGTTGGCCTTCGTACGGAGGTCGGGTCGTTGAGGCATGAATCTCAACGCATTCGGGCGCTCTCCGCGATGACGACTCATTCGGGGCCGGCGCGGCCCGCAACCGCTCGGTCGGTGAACGAGTCTGCGAAGGGCTCAGCGGGAGCCTCGTTCTTCCGTCCCGCTGGCGCAGTCAGGCCGCCGTCCCCCAGGCGGGTGAACTCGGCAGTGGTGAAGCAGACGGACTCCGCTGCGACGGTGTCCCATCCGGACCCGGCGAGCACGGCTTCGGGCACAGCCTCGCCCGCGTGCGCCCGTCCGCCGCGCCTTGCAGGCCGAAAGCCACGGCGGGCTGCGGAGGTCTCCTCTGCCAGCTGTGCCGCCCTGGATGGCCTCGATCCGACCGCACTAGGGGTCACGTACTGGTTCGAAGCGCCCCGGCACGGCGTTCGGGCGCCCCAATCGGTCCTGCTGAAGGGCCGGCTCGTCGAGCCGGAACAGCGTGAACCCCAGGGATCAACAGCGTTCGAGGTCGTCACCACGGTGCACGACGTGATCCCCGGGTCCGGTTGGGTGAGCGTCACGACCCGCGTCCCGGGCACTGCACCGGGCCGTTGGGACGTCACGGCGACCCCGCTCGCCGGTCTGCCCGAGGACAGCGTCAAGCGCTCGGCCCCGAAACGGCCGGGGCTTCTGCGAGGCGTTGCCTCCGGGCGCACAGGCTTCGGGATGTTGGTGGACGCCGTCGCGCCCGGCGTGTGGGCCGGCTCGTGGTCCGTACTCGTGCTGCTCGGCTTCGTTCTAGGGCTCGTCCTCCAGGCCACCGTCGCCAGCGTCGTGGGACTGGCATGGCCGCGGCTCACCGCGGTCACCGTTCTCGCCGGCGCCCTGGGCCTGGTCGGTGCGAAGGCCTACTACCTGCTCACCCATCCGATCGAGCGACGCCGCTCGTTGAGAACACCGGGGATGTCGGTCCAGGGCTTCGTCATCGTCGCGCTGGCGACGCTGACCGTCAGTGGTCTCGTTCTCGGGATGCCCGTCGGCGCTGTGCTGGACGCTACGGCGCCGGGGTTGTTCCTTGGGATGAGCGTCGGGCGGCTCGGTTGCCTCTTTGCCGGATGCTGCGTCGGCCGTCCGACGGCGTCCCGATGGGGGCTGTGGTCCTCCGACCGGCATCTCGGCGTGCGCCGAATCCCCGTGCAGCTCATGGAGTCGGCGCTGTGCGCCTCCCTGGTCGGCTTCTCCCTGGTGGCTCTGCGGACGTCGGCGGCCTCAGGGTCCGGCGTGGTGCTCGTCGTGTGCTTCTCCGCCTACCTCGTAGGTCGGCAGCTGCTCTTCCCTCTACGCGCCATGGCCCGCGTGACCCGGCACGGGCGGATGGTGACCCTGGTGATCGCTTCCTTGGTGCTCGCCGTGGCTCTGGTGCGCCTGCTGTGGGCCTGAGCGGCGGCGCCGCACCGCGCCGACTAGCGCTCCGCAGGCGAGGACCACGGTGGCCAGGTCGACCATGCGGCCCGGCCAGGGTCCGAGCCGGTCGCTGAGGGTCAGCGACGTCCGAAGTGGCACCTGCCCGGCCATCTGTTCGGCTGTGAACAGCCCGGTTCGCTGGAGGACGGAGCCGTCGGGCGCGACGATCGCGCTGACGCCGACCGTCGAGATCTGCACGACGGCTCGGTTGTGCTCGGCTGCACGGAACCGGGACATCGAGAGCTGCTGGGTGGACTCCGCCGTGCGACCGAAGGAGGCGTTGTTGGTCGGCACGACGATCGCTTGGCTGCCGGCCAGGACCGACTGCCGGACGAGGTCGTCGTAAGCCACCTCGAAGCAGATGACAGTCGTCAGCGGCACGGAGCGCCCAAGCCGTGCGATGGGCACCTCGATGACCGCGGGTCCACGGCCGGGTGCCATGTCCGTCCCGACCTGGTCGACCGTTCGCGTCAGACGGCGGAAGAACGATCGATAGGGGATGTACTCACCGAACGGGACTGGATGCTGCTTCGTGTAGCTCGCCCGTGCGCCCACGCCGGGCTCCCACAGGACGTAGTCGTTGAATCTCTTCTGGCCCTCGAAGCGCTGGGTTCCCAGCAGGATCGGCGCACCCACCTCTCGCGCAGCGTCGTCCACGATCGCCGCGACCTCCCGATCGGACCGTGGGTCGACGTCGGCGGCGCTCTCCGGCCACAGCACGAGGTCAACCGTTCCCCGGGATCTGGAGCCGAGCAGGTCCCTTGTCCCGGTCGCATGGTTCGCAGTCACCTGCAGGGCGCGGCTACGGAAGTCAGACTGACCCGACGGCACGTTGCCCTGGACCGCGCCCACGTCGATCGCTCCGACCTGGGGGTCCACGCCGAGACTGAGGTACTGGGCCGCAATGGCGCCGCCAGTCAGAGCGACGAGCGCCAGTGCTGGAGTCCGACGCCGCTGATGCGCAGCGGTCAGCGACTCGAGCAGTGCGCCGGCGACCACGACGGTGGCGCCGACGAGGGTGCTGCCCCCGAGCGAAGCGAGCCGCAACAGGGGCCCGTCCGTCTGAGAGAACGCCAGGTCACCCCACGGAAAGCCACCGAACGGCCACCGACCCCGGAGCTGCTCGACCGCGATCCACGTCGCCGCCGCGGCAAGGGCCTGACGGCCGGGTCGATGCCGCAGCCATTGGCCGCGCCGCAGCCAGACCCAGCCGCCTCCGAACGCCGAGACGAACGCCGCCTGGCTTGTGGCCAGAGCGATCCAGCCGACCGGACTACCGACGGCCGCATCGGCCCACCGCACATGAGGAAGAAAGAAGGCCAGTCCGAACGTGGCACCTGTGGCGAGACCGGCCGGTACCGAGTCGGGTCGCAGCGCGAAGAGCAGCCCAGCGATGGCGAGAGGCGCAGCCCACCACCACGACACGTCCGGGAAGGCGGGCTCGAGCAGCGCCCCGCCGGCCGCACCGAGCGCAAGCCGCACCAACAGCGCGCGCGCTCCGACGCGAACGGGCCAGCCTCCGGCCGCGCTTGCCCGCACTTTCGATGGCTCCGCGGCCGCAACGGCGGTCCGGGTCACGGCGACGTCCGCAAGGGCCCGACTCGCGGAGGTGTCATGTGGCAGCGCCCGAGGCGGTAATCAGATGGACCTCCATAAGGGTCGCGAGATGCACCCAGCAGGGGACCTGCACGGGGCCACCGAATCGACTGGACTGCGCGCGCCAAGTCCCCGTTGCTTCCTGCCGTGCGCGACAACGGCGCGGCCTCCCTCCATCACCGAAGGACAACAAGCCCCAGGGCATCTCACCCACCACGGATCAACGTGCGGTCGAGGCCTGATGAAGATTCGGGGCATACGGAGGTCGCGGCCTCCCGAGGTCCCGACGCCGGCAGGTCAGCGTGGCCCGTCAGAGCGCGGACGACGCCGGTCCATCGACGTTCAGCCGGACGAGCGCGGCGCACGTGTCGACGTCCTGAGCACGGCGCGTCGCTGCTGGAGCGCGCCGTTCCGGGATGGCTCTTCCCGCGTTCGGTCCAACACCGCGGCAGCCGGCTCGACCATCGGCTGAACGAAGGGCCGGACAGATCTTCCACGTATCTTCCACGCGGAGGTATAACTGCAGGTCAGGTGGTGCCCCGAGTGGGATTCGAACCCACACTGGATCGGGTTTGAGCCGAACGCCTCTGCCGGTTGGGCTATCGGGGCCGTGCTGGGAAGGATAGTGCCCGTGGTGAGCACCACAGGGCCGGCAGCGAGGGGCGCGAGGGCCCTGGCCACGACGCCGACTAGGCTGTGCCCGTGAGCCCGAAGGACACGCCCGGCGCGGCAGCCGACCTCGACCTGACCACCCCGACCCGCACCGAGGCCGAGCGCCCGGCGCCGGCGGCCCGGCCTGCGCGCCGCGCGGTGGTGGCCGAGGACGAGGCGCTGATCCGCATGGACGTCGTCGAGACGCTGCGGGACGCAGGTTTCGAGGTCGTCGGCGAGGCGGGTAACGGCGAGGAGGCCTTCGAGCTCGCCTCGGAGCTCAAGCCGGACGTCGTCGTGATGGACGTGAAGATGCCCGTCCTCGACGGCATCTCCGCGGCCGAGAAGATCGGCAAGGCGCACCTCGCGCCCGTCGTGCTGCTGACGGCGTTCTCCCAGACGGATCTGGTCGAGCGGGCGCGCGACGCCGGTGCGATGGCGTACGTCGTCAAGCCGTTCAGCCCGGCGGACCTGCTGCCGGCGGTGGAGATCGCGATCTCCCGCTACGCGCAGATCACGGCGCTCGAGTCGGAGGTCGCGGACCTGGCGGAGCGGTTCGAGACGCGCAAGCGGGTGGACCGTGCCAAGGGTCTGCTGATGACCAAGATGGGCCTGACGGAGCCGGAGTCGTTCCGCTGGATCCAGAAGACGTCGATGGACCGGCGGCTGACGATGCGCGAGGTCGCCGACGCGGTCATCGAGCAGGTCGGCGGGGGCAGCGCCTCCTGAGCTCGTGCGGCCTTGCGTCGCGCGTCCCCCCGAAGTGGGACTGGCCCTCCAGGTGGACAGTGGTCCATGATCGTCGAGGCGCACCGCGGGGGCACAGTGAGCCGCGGCCAGAGCCGGTCCCTGCGAGGAGGTACGAGCAGCCGTGCGTCCAGGTGTCCTGACCAGAACGGCCCGCGTCGAGGACGTCACCGAGCTCGTCAGCCTGTGCCTCGAGGCGCGGGCGGAGCTCATGGTCGGCGCGCAGCTCTGCACGGATGACCCGGTACGGCTGCGCGAGCAGCTGTTGATGCTGCTCAACGCCCCTGGCGGCGTCATCGTCGTCGCGACGCTCGACGAGCGGGTCGACGGCCTCCTGCTGGCGCGCATCGTCGGCCCCGGACCGTTCACCGACGCCGTCGTCCTCACCCTCGAGTCCCTGTACGTGCGCCACAGCGCTCGTCGTCGCGGACTGGGGCACGCGCTGCTGCTGGCTGCCGTCGACATCGCCGACCAGGCCGGTGCGCTGGAGGTGTTCGCGTCCCCGCTGCCAGGAGCGCGCGGCATGCACAGGTTCCTCGCGCAGGCGGGGTTCGCGCCGGCCGCCGCCCATCGCGTCGTCACGACGGCCGCTCTCGCGCGGCGCCTGACCCAGGACCCGGTGACCTCGGCCGGCGCGGGACGCCGCCCCTCGCGGCACGGTCTCGAGGACCTGATCGCCCGTCGCCGCCAGGCCCGTGCGCGGGAGGAGGACCCGCTCGCCCCGGTCGCGGCGACCGGCACCCACGGCGCCCGTCAGGCGCGGATGTCGATCAGCATGCAGGTCAGCCGGGCGGTGCAGAGCCGCCGGCCGCCGTCGTCGTCCACCGTCACCTCGTAGGTCGCCAGCGAACGACCCAGGTGCACGGCGGTCGCCACCGCGTGCACCCAGCCCTCACGGGCCGAGCGATGGTGCGTGGCGTTGAGCTCGATCCCGACGGCTGCGCGACCTTCCCCGGCGTGACGCTGCGCCGCGAACGACCCCAACGTCTCGGCGAGCGTGGCCGATGCTCCCCCGTGCAGGAGGCCGAGAGGCTGGGTGTTGCCGGCGACCGGCATGCGGCCCTCGGCGCGCTCGGCGGTCACGAGGGTCAGCTCGATCCCCATGCGCTCCAGCAGGGATCCGGCGGTCGAGGCGGTGTCGGACATGGCAGATAGGTTGGCACCCGTGAGCCAGACGCAGCCACCGACCGTGACCACCCCCGGCTCCGGGCCTCGTCCGCGGCTCCTGCTGATCGACGGTCACTCGATGGCCTACCGGGCCTTCTTCGCGCTCCCCGTGGACAAGTTCGCCACGTCGACCGGGCAGCCGACCAACGCGGTGTTCGGGTTCACCTCGATGCTGGCCAACCTGCTGCGCGACGAGGTCCCCACGCACGTGGCGGTCGCGTTCGACGTCGGTCGGACGACGTTCCGCTCCGAGACGTACGAGCAGTACAAGGCGAACCGGGACGCCAGCCCCGAGCCGTTCCGCGGTCAGGTGGACATCATCCGCAGGCTGCTCGACACGCTGCACATCCAGGTGCTGGAGAAGGCCGGCTTCGAGGCGGACGACGTGCTGGCGACCCTGGCGTCCCAGGGCCGTGACCAGGACATGGACGTGCTGATCTGCTCCGGCGACCGGGACTCCTTCCAGCTGGTCGGCCCGCACGTCACGGTGCTGTACCCGGTGCGCGGCGTCTCCGAGCTGAGCCGCATGACGCCGGAGGCCGTGGAGGAGCGGTACGGCCTGCCGCCGCACCTGTACCCGGACCTGGCGGCGCTGGTGGGGGAGACGAGCGACAACCTGCCCGGCGTGCCGGGGGTGGGCCCAAAGACGGCCGCCAAGTGGGTGCTGGGCTACGGCGGTCTGGACGGTGTCGTGACCGCCGCGGACACCATCCCGGGCAAGGCCGGTGAGTCGCTGCGCGCGAACCTGGAGCAGGTGCAGCTGAACCGGCGCCTGAACCGGCTGGTGGACGATCTCGACCTCCCGCTCGGCCCCGAGGACCTCGCCGTACGGCCCTGGGACCGCCAGGCGCTCCACACCATCCTCGACGAGCTCGAGTTCCGGACGCTGCGGGACCGCCTGTTCGCGATGCTCCCGGACGAGCACGCGGAGCAGGCGCCGGTCGCCGGTGGAGCGCTGGACCTCGTCTCGGTCGGAGCGGGCGGTCTGGGGACCTGGCTGACGGACCGCGCCGGGCAGGTGCTCGGGGTCGACGTCCGCGGCTCCGGTGCACCGTCCGGCGGGGACGCCTGGGGCGTCGCGCTGGCCGACGCGGCGGGGGAGGCGGTCGCGTTCGACCTCGCGGAGATCGACCCCGCCGACGAGGCCGCGCTGGCGACCTGGCTGGCGGATCCGGAGGCGCCCAAGTCCCTGCACGGCGCCAAGGAGTCGTGGCACGCGCTGATGGGTCGGGGTCTGCCCCTGGCGGGGGTCGTGTTCGACACCGAGCTTGCGGCGTACCTGTGCCAGCCGGACCGGCGCGCCTACGACCTCCCCGACCTCGCGATCGGCTACCTGCGCCGCGAGCTGGGTTCCGACGACGGCGCGTCCGGCGCTCAGGGGTCGCTGGACCTGGCTCTCGACGGCGCAGGCGAGGGCCGACGGGCGGCCGTGCGGGCCGCCGCCGTCCGCGACCTGACCGACGTGCTCGGAGCCGAGCTGGTGGACCGCGGTGCGCGTCGGCTGCTCGACGACGTGGAGCTGCCGCTTCAGGTGGTGCTCGGCCGGATGGAACGGACCGGCATCGGAGTGGACGGCGAGTACCTGTCCGGCCTCGAGCGCGAGTTCGACCGCCAGGTGCAGGCTGCGGCTGCGGACGCCTACGCGGTGATCGGCCGCGAGGTGAACCTCGGCTCGCCGAAGCAGCTGCAGGAGGTGCTGTTCGACCAGCTCGGCATGCCCCGGACCAAGAAGATCAAGACCGGCTACACCACCGACGCGGCGGCTCTGACGGATCTGTTCGCGCGCACGCAGCACCCGTTCCTCGAGCACCTGCTGGCGCACCGGGACGCCATCCGGCTGCGCCAGACGGTCGAGGGCCTGCTGCGCTCGGTCGCACCCGACTCGCGCATCCACACGACGTTCCAGCAGACGATCGCCGCGACCGGCCGGCTGTCCTCCGCGGACCCGAACCTGCAGAACATCCCCATCCGCACCGAGGCCGGACGGCAGATCCGCCGCGCCTTCGTGGTGACGGACCCGTTCGCCACGCTCCTGACGGCGGACTACTCGCAGATCGAGATGCGCATCATGGCGCACCTGTCCGGCGACGACGGCCTCATCGAGGCGTTCCGCAGCGGCGAGGACCTGCACAGCTACGTCGCCTCGCACGTGTTCTCGGTCCCTACCGACCAGGTGACGCCGGCGATGCGGTCCAAGATCAAGGCGATGAGCTACGGCCTGGCGTACGGCCTCTCCTCGTACGGCCTCTCGCAGCAGCTGTCGATCGACGTCTCGGAGGCGTCGGCGCTGATGGCCGACTACTTCTCCCGGTTCGGCGGGGTCCGTGACTACCTGACCGGTGTGGTCGACGAGGCTCGCGCGACCGGGTACACCGCCACGATCCTCGGGCGACGCCGGTACCTGCCCGACCTGTCGAGCGACAACCGAGCCCGGCGGGACGCCGCGGAACGGATGGCCCTGAACGCGCCGATCCAGGGCAGCGCGGCCGACCTGATCAAGATCGCGATGCTCGGTGTGGACCGTGAGCTCACCCGACGCGGCCTGGGGTCCCGTCTGCTGCTCCAGGTGCACGACGAGCTGGTGCTGGAGGTGGCGGACGGCGAGCAGCAGGAGCTGGAGTCGCTGGTCCGCGAGCAGATGGGCGCCGCGGGGGACCGGGTGCCGGGCGGGCCTCTCCAGGTGCCGCTCGACGTCTCGGTCGGTACGGGCTCCAGCTGGCACGAGGCTGGTCACTGACCCGTCGGCAGCTCGCGGCGCGGGCGCGCGGTGCCAGGGCCGCTCGGCCGCAGGACGCGTCGAGACCGGTCAGTCCGGTCGGTGGGCGCTGACGATCAGGGTCCCGGGCAGCTGGGCGCCCCGTACCGGCCCCCAGCCGCCCCACGTGCGGGTGTGCCCGGCCGGCCACTCCGGTTCGAGCAATCCGTCGAGCACCAGCCCTGCGGTCAGCACGTCGGCGACCAGCTCGCCCAACGTCCGGTGGTACTCGGCGTAGAGCACCCGGCCGCTGGACGCCGTCTCGACGTAGGGCCTCCGGTCGAAGTAGGACCGCGTGGCGGTGAGCCCGCCGACGCCGGGGTCGTCGGGGAACGGCCACCGCAGCGGGTGGGTCGTGCTGAACACCCACCGCCCGCCCGGTCGCAGGACGCGCGCCACCTCGGCGTGCACCCTGCCCGGGTCGGGGAGGAACGGCAGCGCTCCGAACGAGGTGAACACGACGTCGAAGCTCGCGTCGGGGAAGGGCAGCGCCCGGGCGTCCGCCTGGGCGGTGGGGACGCGGATTCCGCACGCGCGGTCCAGCGCCGCTGCGGCCCGCAGCATCCCGGCCGACACGTCGGTCGCCACCACGTCGAGTCCCTGGCTCGCCAGCCACCGGGAGCACTGCGCCGCGCCGGCACCGACCTCGAGCACGCGGGACGACGCCGGCTCGAGCTCGCCCAGCAGGTGGCGGTCGGCCTCTCGCAGGCCCTCCGGGCACCAGACGAAATCCGCGGCGCCCAAGAAGTCGCCGTGCTCCCGGAGGTAGTCGCCGGCGTTCTCGTCCCACCAGCGGCGCGACGCGCGGCCGCCCTCGTCGTCCGGGACGTCCCGGTACCCGGCCTCCGCGAGCTCGTCGTCCTCGGTCTCCGCCATGGCCCCATCCTGCCGGGCGCGTCTGGGACGACGGTCCGGCGGGTGCCGTTCCACCTCTGACTACGCTGGACGCGCGGCGAGCCCGACGGCGTGCCCCGCAGACCAGCTGGGGTGGACCGGACAACGAAGGAGTACGTCAGGTGCGAGTCGGACTGCTGACCGGGGGCGGCGACGTCCCGGGCCTGAACGCCGCGATCCGCGCGGTCGTCAAGCGCGGCGAGGGGGAGCACGGCCACACGATCGTGGGCTTCCGCAACGGCTGGAAGGGTGTCGCGGACGGCGACGTGCAGCCGCTCGGTCGCCAGGACATCAGGAACGTGCTGGCGACGGGCGGCACGCTCCTCGGCACCGCGCGCTTCCACCCGCACCGCAACGAGGGCGGCGTCGAGGCAGTGCTCACGACGCTCGAGGCGGAGCGCATCGACGCGCTGATCTGCATCGGTGGCGACGGCACGCTGGACGCCGCGAGCAAGATCTCCGAGGCCGGCATCAACGTGATCGGCATCCCCAAGACGATCGACAACGACGTCTGGGGGACCGACTACTCGATCGGCTTCGACACCGCCGTGACGATCGCCACCGAGGCGGTCGACCGGATCCACACCACGGCCGAGAGCCACAACCGCGTGATGATCGTCGAGGTGATGGGTCGGCACGCCGGGTGGATCGCCGTGACCTCGGGCATCGCCGGCGGCGCCGAGCTGGTGCTGGCGCCGGAGGAGCCGTTCGACATCGAGAAGGTGACCCGCTTCCTCAAGCACCGGCACCGGGCGCACGCCAGCTTCTCCATCGTCGTCGCGGCCGAGGGTGCGGTCCCCGCACCCGGCACGGCGATGCACTACGAGACCGAGGTGGGGAAGTTCGGCGAGATCGTCGCGGGAGCCATCGGCGAGCGGCTGAAGTCCGAGATCGAGACGCGCACGGGCTTCGACACGCGCGTGACGGTGCTCGGGCACGTGCAGCGCGGGGGCATCCCGACGGCGTTCGACCGGATCCTCGCGTCCCGCTTCGGCGTGGCGGCGATCGACGCCGCAACCGAGGGACGGTCCGACGTGATGACGGCCATCCACGGCGAGCGCGTGGACCTGGTGCCGATCGCCGACGTCGCCGGCAAGGTGAAGTACGTGCCGGACCAGATGCTGGCGGTGGCGCGGGCGCTCGCCTGAACGGCCGAGCGGCGTCCCGCGGCACCGACCGCGACTTGGCCCGCACCGCCGTGCACCGATAAGGTGGACGGCGGTGCCGCGCGCCCACGTGCCCTCCGACCGGCTCAGCCGGTGCGGGGGAAGGTTCGGTGGCGTTCGGCGGTTACCACCACATCACCATCCTTCTGTCCGAACTACTCCCTGTCCGCATCGGAGCCCACCCCTACATGAGCATCTCCACCCCCGCGAAGCCCACCTCGCAGCAGGTCGCGGTCAACGACATCGGCACGGCCGAGGACTTCATGGCGGCGATCGACGCCACCATCAAGTACTTCAACGACGGCGACATCGTCGAAGGCGTGATCGTCAAGGTCGACCGTGACGAGGTCCTTCTCGACATCGGCTACAAGACCGAGGGCGTCATCCCCTCCCGCGAGCTGTCCATCAAGCACGACGTGGACCCCGGTGAGGTCGTCAAGGTCGGCGACGAGGTCGAGGCCCTTGTCCTCCAGAAGGAGGACAAGGAGGGTCGTCTGATCCTGTCCAAGAAGCGCGCACAGTACGAGCGCGCCTGGGGCACGATCGAGAAGATCAAGGAGGAGGACGGCGTCGTCACCGGCACCGTCATCGAGGTGGTCAAGGGTGGCCTGATCCTCGACATCGGCCTGCGTGGCTTCCTGCCGGCGTCGCTCGTCGAGATGCGCCGGGTGCGCGACCTCCAGCCGTACGTCGGCAAGGAGATCGAGGCCAAGATCATCGAGCTCGACAAGAACCGCAACAACGTGGTCCTGTCGCGCCGGGCGTGGCTCGAGCAGACGCAGTCCGAGGTCCGCTCCACCTTCCTGCAGACGCTGCAGAAGGGCCAGGTCCGGCCGGGTGTCGTGTCCTCGATCGTCAACTTCGGTGCGTTCGTCGACCTGGGCGGCGTGGACGGTCTCGTGCACGTCTCCGAGCTGTCGTGGAAGCACATCGACCACCCGTCCGAGGTCGTCGAGGTGGGCCAGGAGGTCACCGTCGAGGTGCTCGACGTCGACTTCGACCGCGAGCGTGTCTCCCTGTCGCTGAAGGCGACGCAGGAGGACCCGTGGCAGGCCTTCGCCCGCACGCACGCCATCGGCCAGGTCGTGCCCGGCAAGGTCACCAAGCTCGTGCCGTTCGGTGCGTTCGTGCGCGTCGAGGACGGCATCGAGGGCCTCGTGCACATCTCCGAGCTGGCCGTGCGCCACGTGGAGATCCCGGAGCAGGTCGTGCAGGTCGGCGACGACGTGTTCGTCAAGGTCATCGACATCGACCTGGAGCGCCGCCGGATCTCCCTGTCGCTCAAGCAGGCGAACGAGGGCTTCGACCCGACCTCGGAGGACTTCGACCCCGCGCTGTACGGCATGGCGGCGGAGTACGACGAGCAGGGCAACTACAAGTACCCCGAGGGCTTCGACCCCACCACCTCCGAGTGGCTCGAAGGCTACGAGGCTCAGCGCGAGGCGTGGGAGGCCCAGTACGCGGCCGCTCACGACCGCTGGGAGGCCCACCGCAAGCAGGTCGCAGCCGCTGCCGCGGCTGACGCCGAGGCGGCCACCGGTGGCGAGTCGTCGTCCGGCTCGGTGCCGACGTCCTACTCGTCGGCGTCCGACGAGGCGACCGGCACGCTGGCCTCGGACGAGGCGCTCGCCGCTCTGCGGGAGAAGCTGACCGGCAACTGACCCGGTCCTGCGGTCGATCGACGGCCGGTCACCTCTCGGGGTGGCCGGCCGTCGGCGTCTCCGCCGTGCCGTGCGGGCTCCCGACGGCAGGCTCCGCTCGGGGAGAGGGCCCCGGGCAGGCGCATCGACGGCTGCGGCAGGGCACGATGGGCTGATGCAGAGGATCGGGCTCACCGGCGGGATCGCGGCAGGCAAGTCCGTCGCGGCGCGGCGCTTCATCGAGCTGGGCGCGGTGCTGATCGACGCCGACGCCCTGGCGCGCGAGGTGGTCGCGCCGGGGACGCTCGGCCTGGAGCAGGTAGTCGAGACGTTCGGCCCGGAGGTGCTCGCGCCGGACGGCAGCCTGGACCGGGCCGCTCTGGCGGCGCGGGTCTTCGACGACGCGGAGGCTCGGCGCCGGCTCGAGGCGCTGCTGCACCCCCAGGTCCGGCGGCTCGCGGCCGAGCGCGAGGCGGCCGCGGCGGCGATCGACCCGGACGCCGTCGTCGTCCACGACATCCCGCTCCTGGTGGAGACGGGGCAGGCGGAGACCTTCGGCATGGTCGTCGTGGTGCACGCGCCCGAGGAACAGCGGATCAGCCGGCTGGTCGACGGCCGCGGTATGCCGGAGACGGAGGCGCGGGCACGGGTTGCTGCGCAGGCCGACGACGACGCGCGGCTCGCGGCCGCCGACGTCGTGCTGGACGGCGCGGGTACCGACGACGAGCTGCGGCACCAGGTGGACCTCCTCTGGTCCCGGCTCGCGCAGGAGCGCGCCGCCGAACGGGAGGCGGACCTGGCGTCCGCCGAGGAGCATCGCCGGCGCTAGAAGTCGCCCGCCTGCCCCGGCCGTGGCGCCCGACACGCGCACGGCGGGTCCACCGGCATGACCGCACGCACCGCTAGCGTCACCCCGGACATCGGCAGGACATGGGGTGGTGCAGGATGCGGCGGGGCGCAGCACTCGCGACGGCTTCGCTGTCCGTGCTCCTCTCGCTGGCCCTCGGCACGTCCGCCGTGGCGCTGCGCGAGGAGCCTCAGGCGCACGCCGAACGTGCTGCCGTGGAGGCGCACGACGTCCCGTCGGGTGCGCTGGGGGCGGAGCGGCTGGCCGCCTTGCCACGCCCCGCGGTCACCACCGTTCCGGCGGCCGTCGCGGACGCGCCGCGCGCGGTCGTGGACGACGGGCGCGGAGCCGGTGGGTCGCCGAGCGGTACGTCGTCACCCCCCGAGGCGCAGCCCGCGCCGGCGCCCACGGCGGCACCCCAGCCACCTCCCGAGCCAGCGGTGGCGGCGCCCGCCGCAGCGCCCGACTGTGCGGCGCTGGCGTGCGTCGCCCTCACGTTCGACGACGGGCCGGGGCCGGACACGGGCCGGCTGCTGGACGAGCTGGCGGCCCGGGCGGTGCACGCCACGTTCTTCGTCGTCGGCCGGCAGATCGCGAAGGAGCCCGGCGCGGTGGCGCGCGAAGTCGCCGCGGGACACGTGGTCGGCAACCACACCTGGGACCACGCGATGCTCCCCAGCCTGAGCGACGAGGCGCTCGCCGCGGAGCTCGACACAACGTCCCAGGCCATCGTCGCGGAGGGTGCGCCCGCTCCGACCCTGGCACGGCCTCCCTACGGCTCCCTGTCGCCCTCGGTCACCCAGGCCTTCGCGAGCCGCGGGATGGCGGGAGTGCTCTGGGACGTCGACACGGAGGACTGGAAGAACCGCGATGCCGGTGTCACCACAGAGCGGGCTCTTGCCGGTGCGCACCCGGGGGCGATCATCCTGATGCACGACATCCACCCGTCGACGGTCGATGCGGTGCCCGGCCTGGTGGATGCGCTCCGCGCGCGCGGGTTCACCCTGGTCACAGTCCCGCAGCTGCTCGCTACCCCCGTCGCCGGAGGCGTGTACGCCCACCGGTGAACGGACCTTGGCGCCGCCGGGCCGATCTGCCAATCTGATGCGCGATCGGGCGCAAGTCTGCGGACCGAACGTCCGATAAGAAGTCGAGGAGGCGAGGACGCCTCTCCGGCCCGCAACGGGCCGCACGTGAACGGAGGGCGGGGTGGCCTTGTCGTCGGTGGGGACCAGAGGCTGGGCGGCTCGGCCGTGGCAGTCCAAGGCATCGGTGTCCGTCGCCTCCGCGTCGATCGACGTCCCGCGCATGCTCGAGCTGGCGACCGCCGGCGCGCGGGGCATCGAGGACGACCGCGGCTGGGTGACGGTCGGCCCGCGGACCCCGGTCCGCGTCGACTTCCTGATGCGCGACCTGGCCCGGCCGGAGGCCGGCGAGATCATGCGGTTCCGGGTCGAGGCGGAACGCGCGGCGGGCCGGGTGACGGCTCGGTCGGCCATCGAGTCCTTCACGGTGAAGGACTCCGGCGTCGGGGGACTGGTCCCGGTCGCCAACCGACGGCTGATCGGGTTCTCCGCGTACCAGGCGTTCATGGAGCGCTTCGCGGCGATGGTGCAGGCGGACGACATCTACTCGGTGGTCTCGTTCACCAGCGGCCGCTGAGGCCGCGGGCCGCGCGGGCCGGCGGTCCGTGTCAGGGCCGTCGGCGACCGTGTCGGTGGCCGGACGTACGGTGGGCGCATGCGTCCCGTCACCGACCTGCAGCGGACGGTCGCGCCGTTCGAGGTGATCTCCGAGTACACCCCGAGCGGCGACCAGCCGACCGCGATCGCCGAGCTGACCCGCCGGCTCAAGGCGGGGGAGAAGGACGTCGTGCTGCTCGGTGCCACCGGCACCGGCAAGTCCGCCACGACGGCGTGGCTGATCGAGCAGGTGCAGCGACCGACCTTGGTGATGGCGCCCAACAAGACCCTCGCGGCACAGCTCGCCACGGAGTTCCGTGAGCTGCTGCCCAACAACGCCGTCGAGTACTTCGTCTCGTACTACGACTACTACCAGCCCGAGGCGTACATCGCGCAGACGGACACCTACATCGAGAAGGACTCGTCGATCAACGACGAGGTGGAACGGCTGCGGCACTCGGCCACGAGCTCGCTGCTGACCCGCCGCGACGTCGTCGTGGTGGCGACCGTCAGCTGCATCTACGGCCTCGGCACGCCCCAGGAGTACGTGGACCGCATGGTCACGCTCAACGTCGGCGACCAGGTCGACCGCGACCAGCTGCTGCGCCGGTTCGTCACCATGCAGTACACGCGCAACGACCTGGCGTTCACCCGGGGGACGTTCCGGGTGCGCGGCGACACCGTGGAGATCATCCCGGTGTACGAGGAGCTCGCGGTCCGCATCGAGTTCTTCGGGGACGAGATCGAGGCGATCGCCACGCTGCACCCGCTGACCGGCGACGTGGTCCGTTCCGAGCAGCAGGTGCACGTGTTCCCGGCGACGCACTACGTCGCCGGTCCGGAGCGCATGGAGCGCGCCATCACCGGCATCGAGTCCGAGCTCGAGCACCGGCTCGCCGAGCTGGAGCGGCAGAACAAGCTCCTCGAGGCCCAGCGGCTCCGCATGCGCACCACCTACGACCTGGAGATGATGCGCCAGATCGGGTCCTGCTCCGGGATCGAGAACTACTCCCGGCACATCGACGGCCGGGCACCCGGCTCCGCGCCGAACACGCTGCTCGACTACTTCCCGGAGGACTTCCTCCTGGTGATCGACGAGTCGCACGTGACGGTGCCGCAGATCGGCGCCATGTTCGAGGGCGACATGTCGCGCAAGCGCGCACTGGTGGACTTCGGGTTCCGCCTGCCGTCCGCGGTGGACAACCGGCCGCTGCGCTGGGAGGAGTTCGTCGAGCGCATCGGGCAGACGGTCTACCTCTCCGCGACGCCGGGCAGCTACGAGCTGTCGATGTCCGACGGCGTGGTGGAGCAGATCATCCGGCCCACCGGTCTGGTGGACCCGCAGGTGGTGGTCAAGCCGACCAAGGGGCAGATCGACGACCTGCTCGCCGAGATCCGTGACCGGGTCGACCGCGGCGAGCGCGTCCTGGTCACCACGCTGACGAAGAAGATGGCGGAGGACCTGACGGACTACCTGCTGGAGAAGGGCGTCCGGGTGCGCTACCTGCACTCGGAGGTCGACACGCTTCGGCGTGTCGAGCTGCTGCGGGAGCTGCGGCTCGGGGAGTTCGACGTGCTGGTCGGGATCAACCTGCTGCGTGAGGGTCTCGACCTGCCGGAGGTGTCGCTGGTCGCCATCCTGGACGCGGACAAGGAGGGCTTCCTGCGGTCGGCCACCTCGTTGATCCAGACGATCGGCCGTGCCGCCCGCAACGTGTCCGGCGAGGTGCACATGTACGCCGACCGCATCACGGCCGGGATGGCCACCGCGATCGACGAGACGAACCGCCGGCGCGAGAAGCAGGTGGCCTACAACCGGGAGCACGGGATCGACCCGACCCCGCTCCGCAAGCGCATCAACGACATCACCGACCTGCTCGCGCGCGAGGACGCGGACACCGCGGAGCTGCTGGGTGGGGCGGGGCGGCAGGCCAGTCGCGGCAAGGCGCCGGTGCCGGGCTTCGGGTCTCGTCGCGGACCGCAGGACGAGCGCACGAAGCTCGTGGGTGCGGCAGCCGGGGAGCTCGCGGACCTGATCCAGGACCTCACCGACCAGATGCACGCGGCCGCCGCGGAGCTGCAGTTCGAGCTCGCGGCCCGGCTGCGCGACGAGATCTCCGGACTGAAGAAGGAGCTGCGGCAGATGCAGGCCGCCACGGCCTGACCGCCGCCCGGGTGGCGGGGGACGCGACGGGTCGACCGGCGCGCCCGACGCCCCGCGGAGCGCCTTCCGGGAAGGGTCGCCTACACTAGGCGGCGGAGGGGAGTACTCCCTTACGACGTCATCGTCATCACGGTCGCCGACGAAGTCGACCCGGTGACGTCGGTCCGGGCACGCTGAGAACGACCGCCCGCGGCAGAGAAGACCTCCGGTGATCTCGTCATGTGCACCGGAGGTAGTTCCATGGACGTTCCAGGCTGGGTGTGGGCGCTGACCGTCGGCGTCGTCGTCGCGATGCTCGTCGCCGACTACGTCGGGCACGTGCGGGCGGTCCACGAGCCGTCGCTGCGCGAGGCGGCGCGCTGGTCGGCGGCCTACGTCGGGATCGCCGTCGCGTTCGGCGCGCTGGTCTGGGCCGTGTGGGGGTCGGGCCCGGGTGGTGAGTACTTCGCGGGCTACGTGACGGAGAAGAGCCTGTCCGTGGACAACCTCTTCGTCTTCGTCCTCATCATGTCCAGCTTCCGCGTCCCGCGGAAGTACCAGCAGAAGGTGCTGCTGACCGGCATCACCGTCGCCCTGGTGCTGCGCACCGCGTTCATCTTCCTGGGCGCGGCACTGATCGCCCACGCGACCTGGGTGTTCTACGTCTTCGGTGCCTTCCTGCTCTACGCGGCGTGGACGCAGCTGCGCGCCGGGGAGGACGACGGCGAGTACCACGAGAACGCGGTGCTCCGGCTGACGCGTCGGCTGTTCCGGGTCACCGACGACTACGCGGGCGACCACCTGGTCGTCCGTCGGGACGGCCGCAGCTGGATCACGCCGATGCTGGTGGTGATGATCGCGATCGGCTCGGCGGACGTGATGTTCGCGGTCGACTCGATCCCGGCGATCTTCGGGCTGACCCAGGAGACGTACCTCGTCTTCGCGGCCAACGCGTTCTCGCTCCTGGGGCTGCGGCAGCTCTACTTCCTGGTCGACGGCCTCCTCGACAAGCTGGTCTACCTGTCCTACGGCCTCGCCGTGATCCTCGCCTTCATCGGCGCGAAGCTGGTGCTGCACGCGCTGCACACCAACGAGGTGCCGTTCGTCAACGGCGGGGAGCATGTCGCCGTCCCCGAGATCCCGACCGCCGCCTCCCTGGTGGTGATCGTCGCCGTCCTGGCTGTGACCACCGCCGCCTCCCTGCTGAGCACCCGGGACCGCCCGGGGCGTGACCGGAGCACCGTCAGCGTCGCCGACACCGAAGGGGACCCCACCCGATGACCCACCAGATGCCGGTGCTGTTCCAGGTCGTGTCGCTCGTCGCCGTCGTCGGCCTGCTCATGGCGGACCTGGCGGTGATCGGCCGCCGGCCGCACGTGCCGTCCACCCGCGAGAGCCTGCGGTGGGTGGCGGTGTACGTCGTGCTCGCGCTGGTGTTCGCGGCCCTCGTCGGCGTGGTGGCCGGTGCGGTGCCGGCGGGGGAGTTCATCGCCGGCTGGCTGACCGAGTACAGCCTGTCCGTCGACAACCTGTTCGTGTTCGTGTTGATCATGTCGGCGTTCGCCGTGCCACGGGACCACCAGCAGAAGGTGCTGCTGGTCGGCATCATCGTGGCCCTGGTGCTGCGCGGCGGGTTCATCCTCGCGGGGGCCGCGGTGGTCACGCGGTACAGCTGGGTGTTCTACGTGTTCGGCGCGTTCCTGGTGTACACGGCGGTGCACCTGCTGCGCGGCGGCGAGAGCGGCGACGACGAGTACCACGAGAACGTCCTCGTCCGGGCGGCACGCCGGTTGTGGCCGATCTCCCGGGAGTACGACGGCGGCGCCGTGCGCACGGTGGTCGACGGTCGCCGGATGTTCACCCCGCTGCTGGTGGTGTTCCTGGCGATCGGCACCACGGACGTGCTGTTCGCCTTCGACTCCATCCCGGCGATCTTCGGTCTGACGCACGACCCGTTCATCGTCTTCACGTCGAACGTCTTCGCGCTGATGGGGCTGCGCCAGCTGTTCTTCCTGCTGGGGGGTGTGCTCGACCGGATCGTGTACCTGCCGTACGGGCTGGCCGCGATCCTCGGCTTCATCGGCCTGAAGCTGGTCTCGGAGGCGCTCCGCAGCAACGCCGTGCCGTTCGTCAACGGCGGCCGCCCGGTCGGGTGGGCGCCGGAGGTGCCGACCTGGCTGTCACTCGTCGTCATCGCCGGTTCGTTGGGGGCGGCCACCGCCGCGAGCGTCGTCCATGCGAACCGGCACCGACTGCCGGGGCGGCTCGGGCGGCCCGCCGGCGACCAGGCTGCCGGGCCGGCGGCCGACGAGAGCGGGGCGCTGGAGCGCTGACGGTTCCCGCGGGACGGCGGGACCGGTGCCCCTCCGCCCCCGAGCGCCGAGCCGCCTCAGAGGCTCGTGGACCAGGGGCCGAGGATGACGTCCCAGGCGCGCACGTCCGTCGAGCGGACCAGGCCTTCGCGGGCGAACGGGTCCTGGGCGAGGAGCTGCGCCAGCGCCTCCGCCTCGGCGGCACGGAACACCAGCAGGGCGCCGGGCTCGCCGTCGGCGAAGGGACCGGAGCCCAGCAGGGCGCCGCGGTCGGCCTGACCGGCCAGCCAGGCACGGTGCTCCGGGCGGACCTGGTCGCGCACGTCGGCGCGCTCGTCGTACGTGTAGCGGACGGCGTAGGTGGTCATCGCCCTATCGTGCCCGAGCTCGTGGCGTGGCCCCAGCCGGGACGGTGACCCGAGCCGGGGCCGTGGTCGGTGGCCGGGAGGATGGCAGAGTGACGCGCATGCCTCGTCATCACCGCACGTTGCTCACCGACGACCTGCTCGCCCGGGTCCACGACCGCGCTCCGGTGCACGACCGTGACAACACCTTCCCGCACGACGACCTCGCCGACCTGCGTGCCGCCGGGTACCTGACGGCGTTCGTCCCCACGGAGCTCGGTGGTGCCGGGCTGACCCTCGAGGAGGTCGCCCGCGAGCAGGTGCGTCTCGCGGCCGCTGCGCCGGCCACCGCTCTGGCGCTGAACATGCACCTGGTGGTGACGGGGATGGCCGCTCTGCTGATGGCGGACGGCGACGACTCGATGCGGTTCGTGCTGCAGGACGCTGCGGCCGGAGAGGTGCTCGCGTTCGGCAACTCCGAGGCGGGCAACGACCTCGTGATGTTCGGTTCACGCACTCGCGCCGAGCGCGCGACCGACGGCGGCTACCGGTACGTCGGCACCAAGATCTTCACGTCGTTGTCGCCGGTCTGGACGCGCCTCGCGACCTTCGGCCTCGACGACGCGGACCCCTCGGACCCCCGTCTGGTCCACGGGGTCGTGGCCCGCGAGCAGGGCGGGGTGACCGTAGGTGAGGACTGGGACACCCTGGGCATGCGCGCGACCCAGTCGGCGACGACGCACCTGGAGGGCGCCTACGCACCGCCGGACCGCATCGTCCGGCGGCTGCCGCCCGGGCCGAGCGCCGACCCCTACATCGTCGCGCTGTTCTCCGTCTTCGAGATCCTGCTCGCCGCTGTGTACACGGGCATCGGACGGCGTGCCCTCGAGCTCGGTGCGGCCAACGCCAGGCGCCGCACGTCGATGAAGTACGACGGGCGCAGCTACGCCGACGACCCGGACATCCGGTGGAAGGTCGCCGATGCGGCACTGGCTCAGGACGGTGCCGAGCTCCAGGTGTTCGCCCTGGCACGGGACGTGGACGAGCGGGTCGACCACGGCGCACGGCTGTTCGCGCAGCTCGTGGGGCTCAAGGTGCGCGCCACCGAGTCAGCGCGGACGGTCGTCGACCTCGCCCTGCGGGTCAGCGGCGGCGCGGCGTACTACACCGGCAACGAGCTGAGCCGGCTCTACCGGGACGTGCTCGCTGGCATCTACCACCCGTCGGACGACGAGTCGGCGCATGCGACCGTGGCCCAGTCCCTGCTGGGTCCGGTGAACGCTCGGTGAAGGTCCGCGGCACAGGACCTACGGACGCGTAAGTTACGCGGCCGTAGGTTTACGCTCGTACCGTGCCGACGACGTCAGGACCGACCACTCACAGCTCGCCCACGACGTCGGTCCCGCGAGAGGTGGACGTCCCCGACGAGCCTCTGAGCGCGGCGCTCGACCGTGCCGCCACGTCGTTCCCCGACCGGGTCGCCGTCGACTTCCTCGGCGCGACCACGACCTACCGCCGGCTCGCCGACCGGGTCTCCCGTGCGGCGGCGGTGCTGCTCGAGCTCGGCGTCCGCCGAGGGGACCGCGTCGCGCTGGTCCTGCCGAACAGCACCTCGCACGTCGTCGCGGTGCACGCGGTGCTCCGGATCGGTGCGGTCGTCGTCGAGCACAACCCGACGTACGCGGTCGAGTCGTTGCGGCACCAGCTGGCGGACAGCGGTGCCTGCGTTGCCCTCGTCTGGCGCAAGGCCGTGCCGTCGGTGCTGGCGGCCCGCGGGCCCTCGCTGCGCACCGTCGTGGCGGTGGACCTGGCCGAGGACCTGCCGCTGCGTTCCCGCCTGGCGCTGCACCTCCCCGTGCCCAAGGCGCGCGCGATGCGTGCCGCCCTCTGCGGCCCGGCGGTGCCGAGCGGCGTCCCGTCGTGGCACCGCCTCGTCGCGGCGGCTGCGCCGCTGCCGGCGGACCATCCGGCGGCGGACCCGTCGGACGTCGCGCTGCTGCAGTACACGGGCGGCACCACGGGGACCCCGAAGGGTGCCGTGCTCACTCACCGCAACCTCGTGGCCAATGTGACGCAGGGGCGCGCGTGGACCGGGGCGCGGGACGGCGTCGAGGTCGTGTACGCCGTGCTGCCGTACTTCCACGCGTTCGGGATGACCCTGTGCCTGCTCTACGGCACCGGCATCGCGGCCACCCAGGTGGTGTTCCCGTCGTTCGACCCGGCGACCGTGCTCGCCGCGCAGCGCCGCCGCCCCGGCACCTTCCTGCCCGCCGTGCCGCCGATGCTCGAGCGGCTCGGAGTGGCGGCCGAGCGGACGGGTGCCGACCTGACGTCCTTCCGGTGCGCGCTCAGCGGCGCGATGGCGCTGCCCCGGGCGACCGCCGAACGGTGGGAGCGGCTGACCGGGGGCCTCGCCGTGGAGGGCTACGGCATGACCGAGACGTCGCCGGTCGCGCTCGGCAACCCCCTGAGCCCGGCACGGCGCCCCGGCGCGCTGGGCACGCCGTTCCCGTCGACGCGGATCCGCGTCGTCTCGCAGGACGACCCCGAGCGCGACGTGCTGCCCGGTGAGCAGGGCGAGCTTCTGGTGACCGGTCCGCAGGTGTTCGCCGGGTACTGGAACCGGCCGGAGGAGACGGCGCACCAGCTGCTGGCCGGCGGGTGGCTGCGCACGGGCGACATCGTGCGCGTGGACCCCGACGGCTTCGTCGTCCTGGTCGACCGGCTCAAGGAGATGATCGTGAGCGGGGGGTTCAAGGTCTACCCGTCGCAGGTGGAGGACCACCTGCGGACGATGCCGGGCATCGCCGACGTGGCCGTGGTCGGCGAGCCGGCGGGGGAGCACGGCGAGAGCGTGGTGGCGGCGGTGGTGCTCGAGGAGGGCGCGCACGGCATCGACCTCGACGCGGTGCGGCACTGGTGCGAGGCCCGGCTGGCCCGCTACGCGGTCCCGCGTCGGCTCGTGGTGCTGCCGGACCTCCCGAGGTCGCAGGTCGGCAAGGTGCTCCGGCGAGTGGTCCGGGACAACCTCGCCAAGGCCCAGGTGGTGCTACCCGCCGAGCAGTGAGGCTGTCGAGGGCGCGATCCGTGGCTCACCAGCCGCGCGCCCGCCAGGCGTCCAGCTGGCGCCGCTCGGCGCCCAGGGTCGTGTCGGGCCCGTGCCCGGGATAGACCCAGGCGGTGTCGTCGAACCGGTCGAAGACCCGTTCCGTCACGTCGCGGAACAGCTGGTCGAACCGCACCCTGTCGTTGCCGGTCGCGCCGACGCCACCGGGGAACAGGCTGTCGCCGGTGAAGAGGTGCGCCCTCCCGGCGACGGCGTCCGCCTCGTCGGCGTGCTCCGGCTCGCGGTAGACGAGCGCGACGGAGCCCGGCGTGTGGCCGCGCAGGGCGATCACCTCGAGGACGGCGTGGCCGACGGCGATCGTGTCACCGTCCTGCAGACGACGATCGACAGGGCGGTCGGCCGCCGCCGCGACCGCGTCGGCGTCCGGCGCCCCCGCCAGCAGGGGCGCTCCCGTGACCGCCACCACGGACGCCAGGGCCGACAGGTGGTCGGGGTGGCGGTGGGTCGTGACGATCCCGTCGAGCCGGGCGGACGCGGCGCCCTCACGGATCAGGCCGAGCAGGCGCTCCGGATCGGCGGCCGCGTCCACCAGCAGCTGCGCTCCCGTCCTGCGGCAGGTGACCAGGTAGGCGTTGTTGTCCATCGGCCCCACCGACGCCTTGCGGATCTCGACCTCGTCCAGCACCCGCACGTCGCTGGGGCCGCCCGGCCGGACGTCGCCGCTGTAGCTCATGGCGTGCGCCGGCGCTGGGCGAGCTCGTACTGGTGCACCGCTCGGACCAGCGCCAGGTGCGACAGCGCCTGCGGGGTGTTGCCGGCCATCCGCCGGTGCTCGGGGTCGTACTGCTCGGCGAGCAGCCCGACGTCGTTGGTCAACCCGACCAGGACGTCGAGAACCGCGCGCGCCTCGTCCGCCCGGTCTGCCCGTGCGAGCGCGTCCGCCAGCCAGAACGAGCAGGCGAGGAACGGGTTCTCCCGTCCGCCCACCCCGTCGTCCGTCTTGTCGGACCGGTACCGCAGCAGCAGGCCGGGGGAGACCTCCAGCTCCTTGCGGATGGCGTCGAGCGTGGCGAGCATGCGCGGGTCCGTTGGCGGCAGGAAGTCGACCTGGAACATCTGCAGCAGCGACGCATCCGTGTGGGTGGCGCCCGGGTACTGCACGAAGCTGCCGATCGTGTCCGACCACCCGTTCGCCAGGACGTCGGCGTGCGCGGCGTCCCGCTCCGCCCGCCACCGGTCCACGTCGCCGGGGACCCCGAGCGTCTCCACCGCCTTGACCGCACGGTCCAGCGCGGCCCAGGTCATGGCCCGCGAGTGCGTGAAGGCGCGGGGTCGCCCGCGCGACTCCCAGATGCCCGCGTCCGGCTCGCGCCAGGTCTTGACGAGGTGGTCGATCAGGTTCTGCTGGAGCGCCCACGAGGTCGGCGTCTCCTCGATCCCCGCCGCACGCGCCATCTCGAGGGCGCACATCACCTCGCCGAGCACGTCGTGCTGCACCTGTCCCGACGCGGCGTTCCCCACCCTGACCGGCCTGGAGCCGGCGTAGCCGGGAAGGTGGTCCAGCGTCCGCTCGCTGAGCTCACGCGCTCCGTCGAGGCGGTACATGATCTGCATGTCCGCGGCGTCGCCGGCCACGGCGCGCAGCAGCCAGCTGCGCCAGTGCTCGGTCTCGTGCAGGTAGCCGTGCTCGAGGAGGGCCTCGAGGGTCAGTGCCGCGTCACGCAGCCACGTGAACCGGTAGTCCCAGTTGCGCCCTCCGCCGAAGGTCTCCGGCAGCGAGGTGGTGACGGCCGCGACGATGCCGCCCGTCTCCGCGTGGGTCAGCAGCCGCAGGACGAGCAGCGACCGCACGACCGCCTGTCGGTACGGCCCCGGCACGTCCGCCCGGGCAGCCCAGGAGCGCCAGACCCGGGCGCTCGCGGCCAGCCCCTCCGCGACGTCGCCGATGCGGGCGACCGGCTGCCACGACGGCGACCACGTCAGGGTCAGGGTGACCGACTCACCGGAACGCAGCGTGAATCGGTCCTCGTGCCGGTTGTGCACCGCGTTGGGCAGGCGGTCGCCGTGGAGCACCAGGGAGTCCGGGCCGGCGATCGCGTGGATGGCGGGCCTGCCGTCGGGATCGGTCACGCGCTGGACCCACGGCCTGTACTGCCCGTAGCCGAACCGCACGACCCACTCGTGCAGGACCTCCACCTGACCGCGCGTGCAGGTGATGCGCCGGACGAGGTCGGCCCGTCCGTCGCCGAGCGGCATCGACTCCTGCACCACGGCGGTGCCGTCGGGACCCTCGTACGTCGTCTCGAGCACGAACGAGTCGTCGAGGTAGCACCGGGTCACGCGTTCGGCGTCGGGGACGGTGAGGACCCAGCGGCCGTTGTCCGCGTCGCCCAGAAGGGCGGCGAAGCAGGCGCGCGAGTCGAACCGTGGCAGGCACAACCAGTCCACGGACCCCCGGCGGGAGACGAGGGCGGCCGTGCGGCCGTCCCCGAGCACGGCGTACTCGTCGATCGGAAGCTCGTTGCTCATCGAGCCCATCGTCGCGCCCGAGGCATCGACCCGCACGTTCGCCGGGATCGAACATGTGTGCGAGATGTCGGTGGCGCCACGTACACTCGACCACCGTGAACGACCGCCTGGTGGTCCGGGGAGCCCGCGAGCACAACCTGCGCAACGTCGACCTCGACCTGCCGCGCGATCGGCTGATCGTGTTCACCGGCCTGTCCGGCTCCGGCAAGTCGTCCTTGGCGTTCGACACAATCTTCGCCGAGGGTCAGCGCCGGTACGTGGAGTCGCTGTCGGCCTACGCCCGGCAGTTCCTCGGTCAGATGGACAAGCCGGACGTCGACTTCATCGAGGGCCTGTCGCCGGCGGTGTCGATCGACCAGAAGTCGACCAACCGCAACCCGCGGTCGACGGTGGGCACCATCACCGAGGTCTACGACTACCTGCGGCTGCTGTTCGCGCGGGCCGGCGTGCAGCACTGCCCGGTCTGCGGCGAGCGGGTCACCGCTCAGACTCCGCAGCAGATCGTCGACAGGCTGCTGGAGCTCCCGGAGGGCACCCGCTACCAGGTGCTCGCCCCCGTCGTGCGCGGTCGCAAGGGCGAGTACGCCGACCTGTTCGCGGAGCTGCAGTCGAAGGGCTTCGCGCGCGCCCGTGTCGACGGTGAGGTGGTCCAGCTGACCAGCCCGCCGACCCTTGAGAAGAAGCTCAAGCACGACATCGAGGTCGTGGTGGACCGGCTCGTGGCGCGGGAGGGCGTGCAGCGCCGGCTCACCGACTCCGTCGAGACGGCGCTCGGCCTGGCCGGCGGCCTGCTCGTCGTCGAGCTGGTCGATGCGGAGGCGGACGACCCCGAGCGTGAGCGGCGCTTCTCGGAGCGTCGGGCGTGCCCGAACGACCACGTGCTCACCCTCGACGAGGTGGAACCGCGGACGTTCTCGTTCAACGCCCCGTACGGCGCCTGCCCGGAGTGCACGGGCATCGGCTCGCGCCTCGAGGTCGACCCCGAGCTCGTCGTCCCGAACGAGGACCTGTCCCTGGCCGACGGCGCGGTCGCACCGTGGGCGCAGATCTCGGGCGAGTACTTCACCCGCGTCCTGACCGCACTGGCGGACGACCTCGGCTTCTCGATGACGACGCCGTGGCGGGCGCTGCCCCAGCGCGCCAAGGACGCGGTGCTGCACGGCGAGAACCACGAGGTGAAGGTCCGGTACCGCAACCGCTGGGGTCGTGAGCGCCAGTACTCCACCGGCTTCGAGGGGGTGCTGACGTTCCTGGAGCGGCGCCACTCCGAGACCGACTCCGAGTGGAGCAAGGAGAAGTACGAGGCGTACATGCGGGAGGTGCCGTGCCCCGTGTGCCAGGGCGCGCGGCTGAAGCCGGAGGTGCTCGCGGTCAAGGTGGGCGGCCGTTCGATCTTCGACGTGTGCCAGCTTCCCATCCGCGAGGCGCGGGCGTTCCTCGACGGCCTCGAGCTCGGCGCTCGTGAGCGCGCGATCGCGACTCAGGTGCTCAAGGAGATCCAGGCGCGCCTCGGCTTCCTGCTGGACGTCGGGCTGGACTACCTGAGCCTCTCCCGACCGGCGGCCACGCTCTCCGGCGGCGAGGCGCAGCGGATCCGGCTGGCCACCCAGATCGGTTCGGGGCTCGTCGGCGTGCTCTACGTGCTCGACGAGCCGTCGATCGGTCTGCACCAGCGGGACAACCGACGCCTGATCGAGACGCTGACCCGGCTCCGCGACCTCGGCAACACGCTGATCGTCGTCGAGCACGACGAGGACACCATCCGCACGGCCGACTGGATCGTCGACATCGGACCCGGTGCCGGTGAGCACGGTGGCCACGTGGTCCACTCCGGCGACCTACCGGGGCTGCTCGCCTCTCCGGACTCGATCACCGGCGCCTACCTGTCGGGGCGTCGTTCGATCCCGATGCCCGGCAAGCGCCGGCCGGTGGACCCGGGGCGCATGCTCCGGGTGATCGGTGCTCGCGAGCACAACCTGCGGGGCGTGGACGTGGCGTTCCCGCTGGGCGTGTTCACCGCCGTGACGGGTGTCTCCGGCTCCGGGAAGTCCACGCTGGTCAACTCGATCCTGTACACGGTGCTCGCGAACGAGCTCAACGGCGCGCGCCAGGTGGCCGGCAGGCACAAGCAGGTGACGGGCCTGGAGCACCTCGACAAGGTCGTCCACGTGGACCAGGGGCCGATCGGCCGCACGCCGCGGTCGAACCCGGCGACGTACACCGGGGTGTGGGACCACGTCCGGCGGCTGTTCGCCGAGACCTCGGAGGCGAAGGTCCGCGGGTACACGCCCGGCCGCTTCTCCTTCAACGTCAAGGGCGGGCGGTGCGAGGCCTGCGCGGGTGACGGCACCCTGAAGATCGAGATGAACTTCCTGCCGGACGTCTACGTGCCGTGCGAGGTGTGCCACGGTGCCCGGTACAACCGCGAGACGCTCGAGGTGCACTTCAAGGGCAAGACGGTGGCCGACGTCCTGGCGATGCCGATCGAGGAGGCGGCCGAGTTCTTCGCCGCCGTGCCGGCGATCGCGCGGCACCTGCGCACGCTCGTCGACGTCGGGCTCGGCTACGTCAGGCTGGGGCAGCCCGCGCCGACGCTCTCCGGTGGCGAGGCGCAGCGCGTCAAGCTCGCTGCGGAGCTGCAGCGCCGGTCGAGCGGCCGCACGGTGTACGTGCTCGACGAGCCGACCACCGGGCTGCACTTCGAGGACATCCGCAAGCTGCTCGGCGTGCTGCAGTCGCTGGTGGACAAGGGCAACTCGGTGATCGTGATCGAGCACAACCTCGACGTGATCAAGAACGCGGACTGGGTGATCGACCTCGGGCCCGAGGGGGGCAGCGGCGGTGGCCTGGTGGTCGCCGAGGGCACGCCGGAGCACGTCGCCGGCGTTCCTGCGAGCCACACCGGGCGGTTCCTCGCCGAGGTGCTGGAGCCTGAACGGGAGCGCGCCACCGCCTGACGTCCGACGGGTCTGCGCGGCGTTCCTCCCGCTCCACCGGTCAGTCCGACCGGGGCCGTGGCAGGCGTGTCAGGCGCGCACGAGCGGTGTCGGCTGAACGCGCACGGCGAAGTTGACGCTGCGCATGATGAAGCAGTGCTCGGCCGCCTCCCGGTGGAGGTGCGCCAGGACCTCGTCGTCCACGGGGGTCCCGTCGGGCAGCGTGGCATCGGCGGCGACGACGACACGCGGGTGCAGCACGACCTCCTGGAACTGGCCCTGCGATGCGCCCGACACCCGCATCGTGCCCGTCGCTCGGTCGCTGTAGCCGAGCACGGCCACGCCGTCGCGCGCCGCGAGGTGCAGCAACCACATCATCTGGCACTGAGACAGGGACGTGACCAGCAGGTCCTCCGGGGACCACCGGTCCGGGCTGCCGCGGAAGTGCGGGTCGGACGTGCCGAGCAGCACGGGACGCTCACCGGCGCGCACCTCGTGGTCCCGGCCGTAAGAGGTGTACGAGGTCGTCCCGTGCCCGCGGGCACCGGTCCAGTTCAGGTCCACGGTGTACGTGTGCAGCTGCGGCATCCGCCCACGCTAGCCGGGCCGGCCGTCACCGGGGATGTCGGCGCCGCGAACTACCCTCGAACTCATGGCCGATCCCGCTTCCTACCGTCCCGCGCCGGGTGAGATCCCGGACCAGCCGGGCGTGTACCGCTTCCGGGACGAGCACGGTCGCGTCATCTACGTCGGCAAGGCCAAGAGCCTGCGGCAGCGCCTGAACAGCTACTTCCAGGATCCGTACAACCTGCACCCGCGGACGTACCAGATGGTCACCACGGCCTCCTCGGTGCAGTGGACCGTCGTGGGGACCGAGGTCGAGGCGCTGGCCCTGGAGTACTCCTGGATCAAGGAGTTCGACCCCCGCTTCAACATCAAGTACCGGGACGACAAGTCGTACCCGTACCTGGCGGTGACCATGGCGGACGCGGTGCCTCGAGTCCAGGTGATGCGCGGCGCGAAGCGCAAGGGCACCCGGTACTTCGGGCCGTACGCGCACGCCTGGGCGATCCGGGAGACCGTCGACCTGCTGCTGCGCGTGTTCCCGGTGCGCACCTGCTCCGCCGGCGTCTTCAAGCGGGCGCACCAGCAGGGGAGGCCGTGCCTGCTGGGCTACATCGACAAGTGCTCGGCGCCATGCGTCGGCCGCATCTCCGAGGAGGACCACCGGAGGCTGGCCCAGGACTTCTGCGACTTCATGGCGGGGGACACCGCGCGCTTCACCCGCCGCCTGACCGCGGCGATGAAGGCCGCTGCCGCAGAGCTGGACTTCGAGCGCGCCGCGCGGCTGCGGGACGACATCGCCACGCTCGAGCGGGCGACCGAGCGGAACGCCGTCGTGCTGCCCGACGGGACGGACTGCGACATCTTCGCCCTGGTCGGCGACGAGCTCGAGGCCGCGGTCCAGGTGTTCCACGTCCGTGACGGCCGCATCCGCGGCCAGCGCGGCTGGGTCGTCGAGAAGGTGGAGGAGGCGGACGACGCCGACCTGGTCGAGCGTCTCCTGCAGCAGGTGTACGGCACCGCGGAGGCCGAGCTCGACGGCGGCACGGCCGCGGTGCCGCGCGAGGTGCTCGTACCGGCACTGCCGACCAACCTCGACCAGGTCCAGACGTGGCTGACCGGTCTGCGCGGCGCGCGGGTCAGCGTGCGGGTGCCTCAGCGTGGCGAGAAGCGGGAGCTCGCCGAGACGGTCCGTCGCAACGCCGAGCACGCTCTGGCCCTGCACCGCACCCGCCGGGCGGGCGACCTGACCACCCGCAGCCAGGCTCTCCGCGAGATCCAGGAGGCGCTGGACCTGCCGTCGGCGCCGCTGCGGATCGAGTGCTACGACGTGTCCCACAACCAGGGCACGTACCAGTCGGCGTCGATGGTGGTGTTCGAGGACGGGCTGGCACGCAAGAGCGAGTACCGCCTGTTCACGGTGCGCGGTCCCGAGGGCGACGGCGCACGTGACGACACGGCGGCGATGCACGAGGTGATCACCCGGCGGTTCCGGCGGTACCTCGCCGAGCGCTCCCAGTCCGGGGACGTCGAGCTGGGCGACGGGTCGTCGGACGACGACGAGGACGTGCCGACGCGATCGGGCCCGATCGACGAGCGCACGGGCCGGCCGGCGCGGTTCGCCTACCCGCCGAACCTGGTCGTCGTCGACGGGGGGCCGCCGCAGGTCGCCGCTGCCGCGGCCGCGATGGCGGAGCTCGGGGTCGACGACGTGGCGCTCTGCGGCCTCGCCAAGCGGCTCGAGGAGGTGTGGCTGCCGGGCGAGGAGTACCCCGTGATCCTGCAGCGCTCCTCCGAGGGGCTCTACCTGCTGCAGCGGCTGCGGGACGAGGCGCACCGGTTCGCGATCACCGCGCACCGACGCCGGCGCAGCAAGGGCATGACGGTGTCCGTGCTGGACGACGTCCCGGGACTGGGCCCCGCGCGCCGTGCTGCGCTGCTCAAGCACTTCGGCTCGGTGCGCCGGCTTCGAGCGGCGACCGTCGAGGAGATCGCGAGCGTGCCGGGCATGGGTGACCGCACGGCGCGGGCGGTGGTCGACGCGCTGGCGGGCGGCTCGGCGCCGTCGGCGGCGGTCGAGGCGCCCTCGCATCCCGGCGCGTCGACGGACCTCACCCCGCCGCCCTCGGAGCCCGCTGGCATCCTGGGTCCATGACGGACGAGCCCTCGCCCCTGACGGTGCCGCACGGGATCCCCGCCATCGAGGCCACCACGGCGGCCCCGGTGCTGGAGCAGCCGCAGGTCCTGGTGATCACCGGGATGTCCGGCGCGGGCCGCAGTCGTGCGGCCGCGGTGCTGGAGGACCTCGACTGGTACGTCGTGGACAACCTGCCGGCGCAGATGCTGGTGCACCTCGTCGGGATGCTGACGTCCGGCACCGCCGGGCAGCACGCGCAGCGGCTCGCCGCGGTGATCGACGTTCGCGGGGGCGAGTTCTTCGGTCACCTCGACACCGCGCTGGAGAACCTCCGTGCCACCGGTGTCGACCTCCGGATCCTGTTCCTGGACGCGTCGGACGAGGCGCTGGTGCGGAGGTTCGAGCAGGTGCGACGGCCGCACCCCCTGCAGGGCGGCGGGCGCATCCTGGACGCGATCGCCGCGGAACGTCGCCTCCTGACCAGCCTGCGCGAGCGTGCCGACTGGGTGATCGACACGACCGAGCTGAACGTCCACGACCTCGCCCGCACCGTGCGGGAGGCGGTGCACGGCGAGGAGGAGACGGACCTCCGCATCTCGATCGTGTCCTTCGGCTTCAAGTACGGCCTGCCGCTCGACGCGGACCACGTGGTCGACGTGCGGTTCCTGGCGAACCCGTACTGGATCAGCGAGCTGCGCCACCTGTCCGGCCGTGACGAGCCGGTGCGCGACTACGTCCTCGGGCTGCCGGGCGCCCTGGAGTTCGTCGACCGGTACGTCGCCGCCCTCGAGCCCGTGCTCGAGGGCTACCGGCACGAGGACAAGCACTACGTGACGATCGCGGTCGGGTGCACGGGGGGCAAGCACAGGTCGGTGGCGATCAGCGACGCTCTCGCGGCACGCCTCCGGGACCGGGGCCTGCGGGTCAGCGTGACGGCTCGCGACCTCGGCAAGGAATGACGTCCGGCCCGTCGGCCGGCCGCGGCCGCGCGGTCGCGGGGACCGCCCGACGTCATCACCGCGGCCCTTCGATGGTGGCGCTCGGCGGCGGTCACGGGCTCTCTGCGAGCCTCTCGGCCCTCCGACTCCTCACCGACCGCCTGACCGCCGTCGTGACGGTGGCGGACGACGGCGGCTCGTCGGGCCGGCTCCGCGACGAGCTGGGTGTGCTGCCGCCCGGCGACCTGCGGATGGCACTGTCGGCGCTGTGCGACGACTCCGACTGGGGTCGCACGTGGCGGGACGTGCTGCAGCACCGGTACTCGTCCGACGGCCCGCTGGACCAGCACGCCGTCGGCAACCTGCTGATCGTCGCCCTCTGGGAGCTGCTCGGCGACCCGGTGCAGGGCCTGGACTGGGTCGGCCGGCTGCTCAACGCCAGCGGCCGGGTGCTGCCCATGGCGGCGGTGCCGCTGCGCATCGCCGCGGACGTCGTCGGCCCGGACGGTGTGCGGCGGGTCGTCGAGGGCCAGAGCGCCGTCGCGACGAGCGTGGGCCGGATCGAGCAGGTGCGTCTGGAGCCGGAGGCGCCGCCGGCGTGCGCGGAGGCCGTGGCAGCCGTCCGGGACGCCGACTGGGTGGTGCTCGGGCCGGGCTCCTGGTACACGTCCGTGCTCCCGCACCTGCTGGTGCCGGAGCTGCACGACGCGCTCGTCGCGCACCGTGGCCGGACCATCGTCACCCTGAACCTGCAGCGCGAGGAGGCCGGCGAGACGGCTGACCTGCCCGTCCAGGAGCACGTGGCCGTGCTCCGCGAGCACGCGCCCGACCTGCGGATCGATGCCGTCGTCGCGGACCCGGCGGCCGTGGACGACGTCGCCGGGCTCTCGCAGGTGTGCGCGGACATGGGGGCGCGGCTCCTGGTACGGCAGGTGCGCCGCGGTGACGGCACCGCGCGGCACGACCCGTTGCGGCTCGCGGCCGCCTACCGGGACATCCTCGAGGGCTCTTTCGGCGACGTCGGCGTCCGTAGCTGAGCTCGGCGGACGGTCGCTGCGTCGAGGCGCCCGGCCGCCGGTGCCGATGGCTGCCGGGCCGTGGGAGCGGCGGTGATGGCAGGATGACCCGCATGGCGTTGACGGCACAGGTGAAGGACGAGCTGGCCCGGCTGAAGGTGGACCGGACGTCCTGCCGGAAGGCCGAGGTCGCCGCCACGCTGCGCTTCGCCGGCGGCCTGCACATCATCTCCGGCCGCATCGTCATCGAGGCCGAGCTCGACACCGGGGTGGCTGCCCGGCGCCTCAAGCAGGCCATCTCGGAGGTCTACGGCCACGAGAGCGACATCATCGTCGTGTCCGGTGGAGGCCTTCGCCGGGGCAGCCGGTACGTCGTGCGCGTCGTGAAGGAGGGCGAGTCCCTCGCGCGGCAGACCGGCCTGCTCGACAACCGCGGACGCCCCGTGCGCGGCCTGCCGCCGCAGGTCGTCTCGTCCGGAGTCGGGGAGGCAGAGGCCGCGTGGCGTGGCGCCTTCCTCGCGCACGGGTCGCTGACCGAGCCGGGGCGGTCGTCGTCGCTGGAGGTGACGTGCCCCGGGCCGGAGGCCGCTCTCGCGCTGGTCGGCGCCGCACGGCGGCTCGGCATCGGCGCCAAGGCCCGAGAGGTGCGGGGCATCGACCGTGTGGTGATCCGTGACGGCGACGCGATCAGCGCGATGCTGACGCGGCTGGGCGCGCACGAGACGATGCTGGTCTGGGAGGAGCGGCGCGTCCGCCGGGAGGTCCGTGGCACGGCGAACCGCCTGGCGAACTTCGACGACGCCAACCTGCGTCGGTCGGCACGCGCGGCCGTCGCCGCCGGGGCGCGGGTCGAGAGGGCCTTCGAGATCCTCGGCGAGGAGCTGCCCGAGCACCTCCGTGAGGCCGGCGAGCTGCGGCTGGCCCACAAGGAGGCGTCGCTGGAGGAGCTGGGCAAGCTGGCCGACCCGCCCCTGACCAAGGACGCGGTCGCCGGACGGATCCGGCGTCTGCTCGCCACGGCGGACAAGCGGGCCGCCGAGCTCGGCGTCCCGGACACCGAGGCGGGTCTGAGCCCGGAGCTGCTCGACCTCTAGACCCTCTGCCGGGCGGTCCGCCGGGGAGTGCCTGTGCACGCCTGGCGGCCGGACCTTCGTCACACGAGTCCGGAGGCGCACGGTATAGGGTCGTGTCATCCGATCGTCACACGACCGTCACGTGCTGGGCACGTTCCTCTCCACGAAGTACCGTCGAGGGACGCAGCGCGTGCGGCGGTCAGGACGGCCGGGCCGCACACCGGCGTGCGAGTGTTCCCACCACCAATTGTGTGCGCCGACGCGATCGGCGCGTGCCGAGGAGGGCAAGTGACCATCAAGGTCGGCATCAACGGCTTCGGCCGGATCGGGCGCAACTTCTACCGGGCGATCATCGCCTCGGGCGCCGACATCGAGATCGTGGGCGTCAACGACCTGACGGACAACAAGACGCTGGCGCACCTGCTCAAGTACGACACCGTCCTGGGCCGTTTCCCGCTGAGCGTGGACTACGACGACGACAACATCATCGTCGACGGCAAGAAGATCCGTGCCCTCGCCGAGCGCAACCCCGCCGACCTGCCCTGGGCCGAGCTGGGTGCGGACATCGTCATCGAGTCGACCGGCTTCTTCACGGACGCGACGAAGGCGAAGGCCCACATCGAGGCCGGCGCCAAGAAGGTCATCATCTCCGCCCCGGCGAAGAACGAGGACGGCACCTTCGTCGTCGGCGTGAACCACACCTCGTACGACCCGGCGACGCAGCACATCATCTCGAACGCGTCGTGCACCACCAACTGCCTGGCCCCGCTGGCCAAGGCGCTGAACGACTCGATCGGCATCGTGCGTGGCCTGATGACCACGATCCACGCGTACACCGGCGACCAGAACCTGCAGGACGGCCCGCACCGCGACCTGCGTCGCGCCCGCGCCGCCGCGCAGAACATCGTCCCGACCTCGACCGGTGCCGCCAAGGCCGTCGCCCTGGTGCTCCCCGAGCTGAAGGGCAAGCTGGACGGCTACGCCCTGCGCGTCCCGGTGATCACCGGCTCGGCCACGGACCTCACCTTCACCGCTCCGAAGGAGACCACGGTGGACGAGGTCAACGCCGCGGTGAAGGCAGCCGCGGAGGGCCCGCTCAAGGGCATCCTCGAGTACGTGGACGACGAGATCGTGTCGAGCGACATCGTCACCAACCCGCACCAGAGCATCTTCGACTCCAAGCTGACGAAGGTGATCGGCGACCAGGTCAAGGTCGTCTCCTGGTACGACAACGAGTGGGGCTACTCCAACAGCCTCGTCGCGCTGACCGCGTACGTGGGCGAGCGGCTCTGACCTCGCCGCACCACCGGTAGCACAGCCATGCGTCCGCGTGCGCCCCGGCCCTGAGGCCCCGGCGCACGCGGACGCTGCTGTCTGCAGCCCGTGCAGTACCCCCCAGCGGCCGACCGGCCGCACCTGCGAGGTAGGTAGGAGACCATGAAGACCATCGACGACCTGGGCGATCTGCGCGGCAAGCGCGTGCTCGTCCGCTCCGACTTCAACGTGCCGCTCGACGGCACGACGATCACCGACGACGGCCGCATCCGCGCCGCGCTGCCGACGCTGCAGGCGCTGCTCGCCAAGGGCGCGCGCGTCGTCGTGATGGCGCACCTCGGCCGCCCGAAGGGTGCGCCGGACCCCAAGTACTCCCTGGCGCCTGTCGCGGCCCGCCTCGGTGAGCTGCTCGGCCAGCCGGTCGCGCTGGCGGAGGACCTCGTCGGCCCCTCCGCGAAGGCCACGGTCGCTGCGCTCGAGGACGGACAGGTCGCGCTGCTGGAGAACGTCCGGTTCGACGCCCGTGAGACGAGCAAGGACGAGGCCGAGCGCGGCGCGCTGGCCGACGAGCTCGCCGCCCTGGCCGACGCGTTCGTGTCGGACGGGTTCGGTGTGGTGCACCGCAAGCAGGCGTCGGTCTACGACGTCGCGCTGCGCCTGCCGCACGCGGTCGGCAAGCTGGTGCTGAAGGAGGTCGAGTCGCTGCGCAAGGCGACCGACGACCCGGCCCGGCCGTACGTCGTGGTGCTCGGTGGCGCCAAGGTGTCGGACAAGCTCGGCGTGATCGAGAACCTGCTGACCAAGGCCGACCGCCTGGTGATCGGCGGAGGCATGGCGTACACGTTCCTGGTGGCCCAGGGCCACCAGGTCGGCACGTCGCTGCTCGAGGCGGACCAGGTGGACACGGTGAAGGGCTACCTCGCCCAGGCCGAGACGTCCGGTGTCGAGATCGTGCTGCCGGTGGACACGGTGGTCGCGCCGACGTTCGCTGCGGACGCCCCTGCCACGGTGGTCGACTCGGACGCCATCCCGGCGGACCAGATGGGTCTCGACATCGGCCCGAAGAGCCGCGAGCTGTTCGCCGCCAAGATCGTCGACGCCAAGACCGTGGTCTGGAACGGCCCGGCCGGCGTGTTCGAGTTCGAGGCATTCGCGGCCGGCACGCGCGCCGTGGCGCAGGCGCTGGTGGACGCCGGCAAGAACGGCGCCTTCACCATCGTCGGTGGTGGCGACTCCGCCGCAGCCGTGCGTCAGCTCGGCTTCGACGAGGCCGACTTCGGCCACATCTCGACGGGTGGCGGCGCCTCCCTCGAGTTCCTCGAGGGCAAGTCCCTCCCCGGCATCGCCGTCCTGGAGGGTTGAGGCATGGCTGACCGCACCCCGCTGATGGCGGGCAACTGGAAGATGAACCTGGACCACCAGCAGGCGATCCAGACAGTCCAGAAGCTGGCCTGGCTGCTCCAGGACGCCAAGCACGACTACACCGCCGTCGAGGTGGCCGTGCTGCCGCCGTTCACCGACCTGCGCTCCGTGCAGACGCTGGTGGACGCCGACAAGCTCGACATCGTCTACGGCGCGCAGGACGTGTCGGCGCACACGTCGGGCGCCTACACCGGGGAGATCTCGCCGGTGTTCCTCACCAAGCTCGGGTGCACCTACGTCGCCGTCGGCCACTCCGAGCGGCGGCAGTACCACGCCGAGGACGACGCCCTGGTCAACGCCAAGGTGAAGGCGTCCCTGGCGGCCGGCCTGGTGCCGATCCTGTGCATCGGCGAGGAGCTCGAGATCCGGAAGGCCGGGACGCACGTGGCGCACACGCTGGCCCAGCTGGACGGGGCGCTCGAGGGCCTGTCGGCCGAGCAGGTGGCGACGCTCGTCGTGGCGTACGAGCCCGTCTGGGCCATCGGCACGGGCGAGACGGCGACCCCGGAGGACGCCCAGGAGATGGCCGGCGCCATCCGTGCACGGCTGGTCGAGCTGTACGACCAGGCGACCGCGGACGCCGTGCGTGTCCTGTACGGCGGTTCCGTGAAGTCCGGCAACGTCGCCTCGATCATGGCGAAGCCGGACGTCGACGGTGCCCTCGTCGGAGGCGCGAGCCTCGACCCGGAGGAGTTCGCGGCGATCGCCCGCTACCGGTCGCACGCCGTCGGCGCCTGACCTGCATACGCGACCGGCCCGGGTCCTAAGGCCCGGGCCGGTCGTCGTCCTGCGATGCGATGGTGGATCAGGGCCGTCGCGTCGCCTAACCTGTACGCGGCCTCGCCCTGCGGCCCTGTCTCCGTCCTACGAGTGAGGATCGACCCCACACCGTGAATGCCCTGCGCATCGCTCTTCAGGTGGCACTGGTGCTGACCAGCCTGCTGCTCGTGCCGCTCGTCCTGCTCCACAAGGGCAAGGGCGGTGGCCTCTCCGACATGTTCGGCGGGGGCATCACCAGCAGCGCCGGCTCGTCCGGCGTCGCGGAGCGGAACCTGAACCGCATCACGATCGGCGTCGCCGTCGTGTGGTCGCTCGTCATCGTCGGGCTCGGGCTCGTCCAGCGCTGGTCCTGAGGGGGCTGAGTAGTCATGGCAAGCGGAAGTGCTATCCGGGGCTCGCGCGTCGGCGCGGGTCCGATGGGTGAGGCGGAGCGCGGCGACGCCGCGCCGCGCGTGTGGATCTCCTACTGGTGCGCCAACGGGCACGAGACCAGGCCGAGCTTCGCCGAGGAGGCGGTCGCGGAGGCCCCGGTGACCTGGGACTGCCCGCGGTGCGGCTTCCCGGCCGGGCAGGACCAGGCGAACCCGCCGTCGCCCGTGCGCAACGAGCCGTACAAGACCCACCTGGCCTACGTGAAGGAGCGCCGCTCGGACGAGGACGGGGCTGCGATCCTCGACGAGGCCCTCGCGGCGCTCCACGCTCGCCGCGGTCGCTGACCGCCGCAGGCGGGCTCAGTTCAGCGCACGACCAGGATCGCCATCCCGTCGTAGCCCTTGCGGCCGACGGTCTGGATGACGGTCCCCTCGACGTCGGCACGCTGCGCGACGCGCTCGAGGAACTGCCGGGTGCCCTGGACGCGCGCGTCGGGGTGGTCGGCCTCGAGGACCGCGCCGCCGCGCACGACGTTGTCCACCACGATGACGGTCCCGGGCCGCGAGAGCGCGACGACGAGGTCGAGGTAGCGCGCCAAGGACTGCTTGTCGGCGTCGACGAAGACGAGGTCGAACGCCTCCGTGCCCTCGTGGATCATCCGCTCGAGCGTGGCGGTCGCCGGCCCGATCTCGATCTGCACCCGATGGCCGATGTCCGTCGCATCGAGGGAGCGCCGGGCGACGGCGGCGTGGTCGGCGGAGAGCTCGAGCGACACGACGACGCCCTCCGGGCCTGCGCCGCGCGCCAGCCACCACGTCGAGTAGCCGCCGAGCGTTCCCAGCTCCAGCACGCGGCGCGCGCCCGTGGCCCGGGTGAGCAGCTCGAGCAGGCGGCCCTGCGGTGCGCTGACCGCGATGTCGGGCAGAGCAGCGGCCGTCGCCGCCGACGCGATCGAGTCGGGGACCGTAAGGTCGCCGAGCAGGGGAGCGACGAGCTCGTCGACCTCGGCCCAGGTGGACCCGGGCCCCTCCGTCTGGCGCCGCGCCGGTCCCGGCTCGGAGCGCGTCTCGCCGGCATCGACGGCCACGTGCGACGCCGCTGCGACGTCCAGCAGCCAGAGGGTCCGGACGGCGCCGACGGCGCCCGCGGCCGGCACCTCGGTCGACGGCGCCCCACGCAGGGCAGCGGCCACGGCATCGGCCTTGCCGTCGCCGGCTGCGACGACCCACACCTCGGCGGCGGCCTGGATGGCCGGGAAGGTCAAGGACACCCGCGGGGGCGGAGGCTTGGGGGAGTCGTCCTCACCGACGACGGTGCGGTCCGACACGGAGAGGGTCGCGTGGCCGGGGAACAACGAGGCGACGTGGCCGTCCGGGCCCATCCCGAGCAGCAGGACGTCGAACGACGGCACCGCGAGGTCGGCATCAGCAGGTGCGTGGCGAGCGAGCTCGGCGGCGTAGAGCCGAGCCGCCGCGTCGGTGTCCGGTACCTGCGCCGTGCGCGCCGGCATCGCGTGGACGTGGTCGGCCGGGAGGGCGTCGCCGAGCGCGTCGAGCAGCGCCTCGCGGGCCTGGACCTCGTTGCGATCCGGGTCGCCGTCCGGCAGGAACCGCTCGTCACCCCACCAGACGTGCACGTCGGACCAGTCGACCGCGCCCCGGACCGGGCTCGCGGCGACGGCACGGAGCACGGCGATGCCGACGGTGCCGCCGGTCAGCACGACGTGGACCGGGCTGTGGTCCGACTGCAGATCCACCAGCCGGGTCAGCAGCCGTGCGGCGGTCGCCTCGGCCAGGACGTCCGCATCCGGGTGGACGACGACGTGCGGTGCGCGGTTCACCTGGTCAACCCTCGATCCTGGCGAGGCCCTTCGTCAGCACCTCGCCGTACACCTCGTCCGGGTCCAGCCGGCGCAGCTCCTCGACCAGGCACTCACCGAGCTGGCGGATCGGCAGGGCGATGCGGTGGTCGGGCTGGTCCGGCTGGTGCAGGGCAGCGGTCTTGCCGTCGGGCCGGTCGAGCACGATCGGCCCGCTGCTGCGCTCGAGGCGGACCTGGGTGATGGCCGGTGCGCCCTTGACGCGCTCGACGTGCACCGGGCAGCGCAGCGCCCAGGCGAGCCAGGCGGCCATCAGGTCCACCGACGGGTGCGTGCTCTCGCCGACGACGACGGCCCGGTGCACGGGCTCGTACGGCGGCTGCTCGAGGGTCGCGGCGATCAGCCCGCGCCACAGCGTGGCGCGCGCCCACGCGAGGTCCGTGTCGCCGTCCTGGTAGACGGCGGCCAGTCGCTCGAGGGTCTTCGACGGCGACGTGCACTGGGTGGTGTCCGTGATGCGACGGCGACCCATCCGCCCGAGCGGAGCCGCGGAGGGGTTCTCCGGGACCTCGTTGGGCCACCAGACGACCGTGGGCGCGTCCGGCAGCAGCAGGGGTGTGATCAGGGTGTCCATCTCCTGGTCCATGTCCCCGGCGGGCCACAGCAGGATCACCTCGCTGGCGCCGGCGTCACCGCCGAGCCGGATCTGCGCATCCAGGTTCGGCCGCCGCTTCCGGCTGGTGGTGGACAGCACGATGATCCGGCACGGGTGCTCCCGGCTGGCGAGGTTGGCCGCCGCGATGGCGTCCTCCGGGTCGTGGTCACCGGTGTCGATCAGCAGGTTCATCACCCGGCCGAGGGCGACGACGCCGCCCTCGTCGCGCTCGCGCACCAGGCGGCGGTTGATCTCCCGCGTGGTGGTGCTGGGCAGGTCGATGATCATGGCCGCCTCCAGGCCCTGCCGTCGCGGGCCATCATCGCGTCGGCCGACTCTGGTCCCCAGGTGCCGGCGCGGTACGGGTCAGGACGGCCCTTGCCGGCCCAGTAGTCGATGATCGGGTCGAGGATCTTCCAGGAGAGCTCGACCTCTTCGTGCTGCGGGAACAGCGGCGGGTCGCCGAGCAGCACGTCGAGGATCAGCCGCTCGTAGGCCTCGGGTGACGACTCGGTGAAGGCGTGGCCGTAGCCGAAGTCCATCGTCACGTCGCGCACCTCCATCGCGGTGCCCGGGACCTTGGCGCCGAACCGCACGGTGACGCCCTCGTCGGGCTGCACCCGGATCACCACCGCGTTCTTGCCGAGCTCCTCGGTGGCCGTGGAGTCGAACGGCAGGTGCGGTGCCTTCTTGAAGACGACCGCGATCTCCGTCACCCGCCGGCCGAGCCGCTTGCCGGTGCGCAGGTAGAACGGCACCCCGGCCCACCGGCGCGTGTCGATGTCCACCCGGATGGCGGCGTAGGTCTCGGTGGTGGAGTTCGGGTTGAACCCTTCCTCCTCCAGGTAGCCGACGACCTTCTCGCCACCCTGCCAGCCGCCGGTGTACTGCCCCCGCGCGGTGTGCTTGCCCAGGTCACGCGGCAGCCGCAGCGCCGACAGCACCTTGGTCTTCTCCGCCCGCAGGTCCTTGGCGTCGAAGGAGACCGGCTCCTCCATCGCCGTCAGCGCCAGCAGCTGCATCAGGTGGTTCTGGATGACGTCGCGCGCGGCGCCGATGCCGTCGTAGTACCCGGCGCGCCCGGCGATGCCGATGTCCTCGGCCATCGTGATCTGCACGTGGTCGACGTAGTTGCTGTTCCAGATCGGCTCGAACAGCTGGTTCGCGAACCGCAGCGCCAGCAGGTTCTGCACCGTCTCCTTGCCGAGGTAGTGGTCGATCCGGAAGATGTCGTCCGGCCGGAACGCCTGGGAGACGATGTCGTTCAGCTCACGCGCGGACTGCAGGTCGTGGCCGAAAGGCTTCTCGATGACCACGCGTCGCCAGGTGCCCTCCTTGGGCTGCGACAGGCCCGATCGGGCCAGCTGCTCGCAGACCAGGGGGAACGCGCTGGGCGGCACCGAGAGGTAGAAGGCGTGGTTGCCGCCCGTGCCGCGGGTGACGTCCAGGTCCTCGACCGTCTCGCGGAGGTGGTCGAAGGCGACCGGGTCGTCGAACGTGCCCTGCACGAAGCGGATGCCCTCGGAGAGCTGCCGCCAGGTCGCCTCCCGGAACGGGGTCCGGGCGTACTGCTTCACCGAGTCGTGCACGATCTGGGCGAAGTCCTGCGTCTCCCAGTCGCGCCGGGCGAAGCCGGTGAGGGCGAAGCCAGGGGGCAGCAGGCCGCGGTTCGTCAGGTCGTACACCGCGGGCATCAGCTTCTTGCGGGCGAGGTCACCCGTCACCCCGAAGATGACCAGGCCCGACGGGCCCGCGATGCGGCGGAGCCGCCGGTCCCGCGGGTCCCGCAGGGGGTTGACGCCCTCAGCGATCTTGGCGGGGCTCACCGCACCCCCTCGCCGTCGCGGCCCGTCGGTTCACCTGCGGCCGCGTCGAGCCCCTGCTGCACGCTGCCGAGCAGCTCCGTCCAGGCAGTCACGAACTTCTGCACCCCTTCGGTCTCGAGGCGAGCGGTGACCTCGTCGATGGACACGCCGAGCTTCTCGAGGCGCTCGATCGTGGCGGCCGCGTCCGGCAGGGCACCGGTCACGGTGTCCGGCTTGATGGCGCCGTGGTCGGACACCGCGTCGAGCGTCTTGCCGGGCATGGTGTTCACCACGTCCGGTGCGACGAGCTCCTCGACGTACATCGTGTCGCGGTAGGCGGGGTCCTTGACGCCCGTCGAGGCCCACAGCGGCCGCTGGGGGTGCGCCCCGGCCGCGGCCAGCGCCTGCCAGCGTGGGCCGGCGCTGACCTCGGTGAAGACGCCGTAGGCCAGGCGCGCGTTGGCGATGCCGGCCAGGCCGCGCAGCGCTCCCGCCTCGGGGGTGCCGAGGGCGTCCAGCTGGGCGTCCACGGCGGTGTCGACGCGCGAGACGAAGAAGGAGGCCACCGAGGCGATCGGCGCCAGGTCGAGGCCGGCGGCCTTCGCGCGCTCCACCCCCGTCAGGAAGGCGTCCAGCACGGCTCGGTACCTGTCGAGGGAGAAGATCAGGGTCACGTTGACGCTGATCCCCTCGGACAGCGCCTGCGTGATGGCCGGCAGCCCCTCCGGGGTCGCCGGGATCTTGATGAACAGGTTCGGCCGCTCGATCTCCGACCACAGCGTGCGCGCCGAGGTGATGGTGCCCTCGGTGTCGTGCGCCAGCCGCGGGTCGACCTCGATGGAGACGCGTCCGTCGACGCCTCCGGTCCGCTCGTAGGCGGGCCGGAGGACGTCGCACGCGTCGCGGACGTCGTCCGTGGTGATCCGCAGCACCGCCTCCTCCACGGCGGCGCCGTCGGCGGCCAGCTCGGCGAGCTGAGCGTCGTAGGCGTCACCGTGGGAGAGGGCGGTGGCGAAGATCGAGGGGTTGCTCGTCACGCCGACCACCCCGCGTGCGGCGAGCTCGGCGAGCTCACCGCTGCGGAGCAGCTCCCGGGACAGGTCGTCGAGCCAGACGGCCACCCCGGCATCTGCCAGCCGCTGCAGAGCCGGGTCCCGGTGAGAGTCGTTCGTTGCCATGGTCGTTCCCCTTCCGGTGGTACGCGTCAGGCGGTGGCGCGCGAGCCTCGCCCCAGGATCACGCAGGCAGGTCTCCCGTGCCCTGCGCAGTGGGGGAGCCGGCGGTGGACGACGGCGCCCCGTCGCCGCGCGCCGCGGCCAGCGACTCGTGGGCGGCGGCCGCCACGGTCTCCGCCGTGATGCCGAACTCGCGGTACAGCGTCTCGTAGTCGGCGGAGGCGCCGTAGTGCTCGAGCGAGACGGCGCGGCCGGCGTCGCCGAGCAGCTTGTACCAGGACATGGCGATCCCGGCCTCGACGGACACCCGTGCGCGCACGGCGGACGGCAGCACCGACTCGCGGTACTCCTCGTCCTGCTCGGCGAACCACTCGAGGCACGGCGCGGAGACGACGCGCGTCGGCACCCCGTCCGCCTCGAGCTGCTCACGTGCGGCCACGGCCAGCTGCACCTCGGAACCGGTCCCGATCAGGATCACGTCGGGTGTCCCGGTGGACGCCTCGATCAGGGTGTAGGCGCCGCGCGTCACCCCGTCGGTGGTCGCGAAGCCCTGCTCGCCGCGCGGGAACGTCGGCACGTTCTGCCGCGTGAGGATCAGGCCGACCGGTCCGTCGGTGCGCTCGAGGGTGGCCCGCCAGGCGGCAGCCGTCTCGTTGGCGTCGGCGGGCCGGACGACGGCCAGGCCCGGGATCGCGCGCAGCGCGGTCAGGTGCTCCACCGGCTGGTGCGTCGGGCCGTCCTCGCCGAGGCCGATCGAGTCGTGCGTCCAGACGTAGACCGTCGGGATGCCCATCAGGGACGCCAGCCGGACGGCGCCGCGCATGTAGTCCGAGAACTGGAGGAACGTGCCGCCGTAGGCGCGGGTCAGACCGTGCAGCACGATGCCGGACACGATCGCACCCATCGCGTGCTCGCGGATGCCGAAGTGCAGGGTCCTGCCGTACTCGTCGCCGGAGAACTCCTTGGTGGAGCGCTTGGCCGGGATGAAGCTCGGCTCGCCCTTCATCGTCGTGTTGTTGGAGCCGGCGAGGTCGGCGGAGCCGCCCCAGAGCTCGGGCAGCACGGGACCGAGAGCCGAGAGCACGTCGCCGGACGCGGCGCGGGTGGCGACCGCCTTGCCGGAGGGGAACACCGGCAGGGCGTCGGTCCAGCCCTCGGGCAGCTCGTGGGCCGAGAGGCGGTCGAGCAAGGCGGCCCGGTCGGGGTTCGCGGCACGCCAGGCGTCCAGCTTCTCCTGCCAGCGGGCGCGCTCGGCCTTGGCCTTCTCGGCCAGGGAGCCACGGGTGTGCTCGAGCACGGCGGGGTCGACGTCGAAGCTCTTGTCCGGGTCGAACCCGAGCTCCTCCTTCAGGCCTCGGACCGAGTCGCCCCCGAGCTTGGAGCCGTGGGCGGCGTGCGAGTTGGTCTTGCCCGGCGTCGGCCACGCGATCAGCGTGCGCAGCGCGATGAACGACGGCCGGTCGGTGACGGCCTTGGCCGCCTCGATCGCCGCGGCCAGGGCGTCGACGTCCTCGACGTACCCGTCGGCGCCACCGACGGTCCAGTCCACCAGCTGGGTGTGCCAGCCGTAGGCGGCGTAGCGGGCCAGCACGTCCTCGTTGAACGCGATCTGTGTGTCGCCCTCGATGGAGATGTGGTTGTCGTCCCAGATGACGACGAGGTTGCCCAGGTCCTGCGTGCCGGCGATCGAGGACGCCTCGCCGCTGATGCCCTCCTCGAGGTCACCGTCGGACGCGATCACGTAGACCATGTGGTCGAACGGGCTGGTGCCGGGTGCGGCGTCGGGGTCGAGCAGGCCACGCTCGCGGCGAGCCGCCATCGCGAAGCCGACGGAGGACGCGATGCCCTGGCCGAGCGGCCCCGTGGTGATCTCCACGCCCTTGGTGTGCCGGAACTCGGGGTGGCCGGGCGTCTTGGAGCCCCAGGTGCGCAGGGCCTCGATGTCGGACAGCTCGAGGCCGAAACCGCCCAGGTAGAGCTGGATGTACTGGGTCAGGCTCGAGTGGCCGGCGGAGAGGATGAACCGGTCCCGACCGAGCCAGTGGGTGTCCGCCGGGTCGTGCCGCATCACGTCGTGGTAGAGCAGGTAGGCGGCGGGAGCGAGGCTGATCGCCGTCCCGGGGTGCCCGTTGCCGACCTTCTCGACCGCATCCGCCGCGAGCACCCGGACGGTGTCGACAGCCTTCCGGTCCAGGTCGGTCCAGCCGACGGTGGTGGCCAGGGGAGCCTTCGCGTTCACCACACCTCATTCCCGCCCGGGCAGGGCCGGACGACGACGTCGAGCGGCCCGCGGAGACCCGCGTCGGGGACGTTCGGACCGGCAGTCACCCCGCGCGCGTCGCGCCGACGGGTGCTGCGCCACGAGCCTATCGCCCACCTCTGAGCAACCGCTGGGCGGGCGCGAGGGGTGGGACGGCACCTCGGAGACGGGGGCACCCGGGACTCAAGTCCCAATCACGACGGGCGGTGCGTAGCATGACAACGCCCTAGGACGACGAGCCGACGATCGGACAGCACCGCGTGCGACTGACCAGCCCAGCGGAACAGGCGGGTGCGCCCGCGACGTCCGGAGCGCCCCACCACCCGTCCGCGGGCGGTGCCGGCCTGCGGCGGCCGCCGTCGGGACCGGGAGCCGTCGGCGCCGTCGTGGGACCCACTGGTCCGCACGGGCTCGTCGCCCTGCCGCCGGAGCCCCAGGGCTCGGGCCGCTGGGCGCGGCTGCGGCACCGCATCGGCCTCTACGTGGCGCTGACCAAGCCCCGCGTGATCGAGCTGCTGCTGGTCACCACCGTGCCGACGATGCTCCTGGCGCAGCGCGGGCTGCCGCCGCTGTGGCTGATCGCCGCCACGCTGGCGGGCGGTGCGGGCGGGGCCGGCGCCGCGAACGTCCTGAACTGCTACATCGACCGGGACATCGACCGGGTGATGAACCGGACGCGTCGGCGGGCGACGGCCACGGGGGTCGTCAGCCCACGGGCAGCGCTGACGTTCGGTCTGGTGCTCGCCGCGGCGTCGCTGACGTTCCTGTGGCTCGTGGTCAACCCCGCGTCGGCCGTGCTCACCGCCGCCGCGATCCTGATCTACGTGGTCGGGTACACGCTGCTGCTGAAGCGGCGCACCCCGCAGAACATCGTGTGGGGCGGGGCCGCCGGCTGCTTCCCGGTGCTCATCGGCTGGTCCGCGGTCACGGGTGGGGTCTCGTGGGCCGCGGCCCTGCTGTTCGGCGTGGTGTTCTTCTGGACGCCGCCGCATTACTGGCCGCTGTCGATGAAGTTCCGCCGGGACTACGCCGCCGCCGGCGTCCCGATGCTGCCGGTCGTGGCACCGGACCTGAAGGTCGCGCGCCAGATGCTGGGCTACGCGGTCGCGATGGTGGCGTGCAGCCTGCTGCTCGGTCCGGTGGCGCACCTGACCTGGGTGTACACCGTCGTGGCGGCGGTGCTGGGCCTGTGGTTCGTCGGCTCGTGCCTGACGCTGCTGCGCGCGGCCCGGGACCCCGAGCACCACCGGATGCGCGCCATGCGGGTGTTCCACCACTCGATCACGTACCTGACCCTGCTGTCCGTCGCCGTCTCGGTCGACGTGTTCCTGCCGTTCTAGCGGTCACCGAGCCGCCCAGATGAGCGCCAGATGAGCGAGGGTCCGCTGGCCGGGTCGCTCGACGCGTACCTGGCGCACCTGACGGTCGAGCGTGGCCTGTCCCGCAACACCCTCGCGGCGTACCGGCGGGACCTGAGCCGGTACCTGGCGTTCCTGACCGGGCGCGGGCGCACGGGACCGGAGGACGTGACGGAGCGCGACGTGGAGGACTACGTCCTGGCGGCGCGGACCGGTGCCGACGGCGGCGCAGCCCTGTCCGCCGCATCGGCGGCGCGTGCCGTGGTCGCGGCCCGCGGCCTGCACCGCTTCTGGCTGCTGGAGGGGCTGGTGCCGGCGGACGTGGCGCACGACGTCCGGCCACCGGCACAGCCCCGCCGCCTGCCCAAGGCGCTCTCGGTCGACGAGGTGGGGCGGCTGCTCGACGCAGCGGGGCTCGGCGACGGGCCGGCCGCGCTGCGCGACCGGGCACTCCTGGAGCTGCTCTACGCCACTGGGGCCCGCATCTCCGAGGCCGTCGGTGCGGACGTCGACGACCTCGAGCTGGACGTCGGTCGTGCCTGGATCCGGGTGCTCGGCAAGGGGTCCAAGGAGCGGGTCGTGCCCGTCGGGCGGTTCGCGGCCGCGGCCCTCGAGGCGTACCTCGTGCGGGGCAGACCGGCGCTGGCCGCAGCGGGCCGTGGGACGCCGGCCATCTTCCTCAACACGCGGGGCAGCCGGCTGTCCCGGCAGAGTGCCTGGTCAGCGCTGCGTACGGCCGCCGAGCGTGCCGGGCTGCCGGCCGCCGCGCACGTGTCGCCGCACACCCTGCGGCACTCGTTCGCGACCCACCTGCTGGCAGGCGGTGCCGACGTGCGGGTCGTCCAGGAGCTGCTGGGCCACGCCTCGGTGACCACCACGCAGATCTACACGCTGGTCACGCCGGAGACGCTCCGCGAGGTCTACGCGGCGAGCCATCCGCGTGCGCGCTGAGCAGGTGCGCGGTGGCCGGTCTGTCGCGGGCTCCCGCGGCAGGGCCTCCGGTAGGTTGTCCGCGTGGTGAACGCACGGTGAGCCAGACGACCGACACGCAACGGGACGCCGTCGGGCGTCCGCTGCCGGACTTCCCGGTCCCCACGACCCTGGCGTCGCACGGTCCCGCTCGTGTCATCGCGATGTGCAACCAGAAGGGTGGCGTCGGCAAGACGACCACCACGATCAACCTGGCCGCGGCGCTCGCCGAGTACGGCCGCACGGTCCTGGTCGTCGACTTCGACCCGCAGGGTGCCGCCTCGGTCGGTCTGGGCATCAGCCCGCACGAGCTGGACCACACCGTCTACAACCTGCTGATGGACCGGGGCGTCGGCTACGAGGACATCCTGCGGACCACATCGGTCCCCGGCCTCGACCTGCTCCCCGCGAACATCGACCTGTCCGCTGCCGAGGTGCAGCTGGTCGGTGAGGTGGCCCGTGAGTCGGCCCTGGCCCGCGCGCTGCGTCCCGCGCTCGACGCGTACGACGTGATCCTGGTCGACTGCCAGCCCTCCCTCGGCCTGCTCACCGTGAACGCCCTGACGGCGGCGCACGGCGTGCTGATCCCGCTCGAGTGCGAGTTCTTCGCGCTGCGTGGTGTCGCCCTGCTGGTGGAGACGATCGAGAAGGTGCGCGACCGGCTCAACCCGCGCCTGCAGGTCGACGGCATCCTCGCGACGATGTACGACTCCCGGACGCTGCACGCCCGTGAGGTCGTGGCGCGGGTGCACGAGGCGTTCGGCGACACCCTGCTGCAGACCGTGATCGGTCGCACCGTCAAGTTCCCGGACGCGACCGTCGCGGCCGAGCCGATCACCACGTACGCCCCGACCCACTCCGGTGCGGCGGCCTACCGACAGCTGGCGCGCGAGCTCGTCGCCCGTGGCGACGCCGCCTGAGGGCGCAGCCGCTCCGACGCAGCCCGTCGGCGACGTCGGCGCGCCCGTGGTCGACGGACCTGTGGTCCAGGGCGGTCGCGGCGCGTTCGAGGTGCACCTCGACGTCTTCTCCGGCCCGTTCGACCTGCTCCTCGGCCTGATCGCGAAGCACCGGCTCGACATCACCGAGGTGGCGCTCGCGCAGGTGACCGACGAGTTCATCGCGCACATCCGCGAGGCGGGGCGCGACTGGGACCTGGGCCAGGCGTCGGAGTTCCTCGTCGTCGCCGCGACCCTCCTGGACCTCAAGGCCGCCAGGCTGCTGCCGACGGGTGAGGTCGAGGACGCGGAGGACCTCGAGCTGCTCGAGGCCCGGGACCTGCTGTTCGCGCGTCTGCTCCAGTACCGCGCGTACAAGGACGTGGCGGCCGACATCGGCCAGCGGCTGCTGACCGAGGGGCGGAGGTTCCCCCGAGCCGTCCAGCTGGAGCCGCACCTGGCGGCGCTGCTGCCCGAGCTCGTGTGGCAGCTGGGCGCCGAGCAGCTCGCCGCCCTGGCGGCCAAGGCGCAGACCCCGCGTGCGGTCCCTCAGGTGGACCTGTCGCACCTGCACGCCCCACCGGTCAGTGTGCGGGAGCAGGCCGCGGTGCTGGTGGACCGGCTGCGGCGGCACAGCACGGCGACGTTCCGCTCGCTGGTGCAGGACGCGGAGTCGACGCTCGTCGTCGTCGCGCGGTTCCTCGGGCTCCTCGAGCTGTTCCGCGAGTCGGCCGTCGCCTTCGAGCAGGTGGTCCCGCTGGGCGAGCTGACGGTGCGGTGGACCGGTGCCGACGAGGGCGAGATCGCGGTGGCCGGCGACTTCGACCAGCTCGAGGCGGACGACGGACCGGAGCAGAGCTCTGCGGAGGAGGGCACGGCATGAACCAGGACCACCTCGACGGTGCGGAGGGGGACGACCAGACCGACCGGCAGTCGCCCGGTGCGACGGCCGACCCGTCCGTCCCGGACGGTGTCGACCCGTCCGGCTCATCCTCCAGCGCCGCCCAGCCGGCGGCTGACGAGCTCGCGTTCGACGTCGACCAGCTGCCCGGCGGTGCGACGGCGACGCTCGAGGCCGTCCTGATGGTGGCCGACGAGCCGGTCCCGGCCGTCCGCCTCGCCACCGTGCTCGCGCTGCCGGTCGACCAGGTCGAGCGGCTGCTGCGCGAGCTCGCCGACGAGTACGCCGGGCGGGACGGGGGCCGCCCGCGCGGGTTCGAGCTGCGCTCGGCGGCGGGCGGCTGGCGCATCTACTCGGCGCCCGCGTACGCCGACGTGGTGGGTCGGTTCGTGCTCGACGGGCAGTCCGCGCGGCTGACCCAGGCGGCGCTCGAGACCCTCGCCGTGATCGCGTACCGGCAACCGGTCACCCGGGGGCAGGTGTCGGCCGTGCGGGGCGTGAACGTCGACAGCGTCGTGCGCACCCTCACGGCGCGCGGACTCGTCGCCGAGGTGGGCACCGACCCGTCGAGCGGTGCGCTGCTGTACGCGACCACGGGATACTTCCTGGAGCGGATGGGCCTGTCGAGCCTCGACGAGCTGCCCCCGCTGGCGCCCTACCTGCCGGACATCGACGCGCTGGAGGGCCTCGACGGCAACGGAGGAGCGGTATGAGCGACAACGGGACGACCGGAGGTGGTCGTGCACGGCGGTCGCCGCAGCCGGGACGCCGAGGCGGATCGGGCGGCAGTGGCGGCGCCGGCGGTGGCGCACCTCGCGGTCGGGGCGGTGCACCGCGAGGAGCAGCTCCCGGTGAGCGGCGGGGAGCGTCCGCGGCCGGTCGACGCAGCGCGCCGGCCAGGGGCGGCGCCCGGCGCCCCGCGGCGCCCGCGGTGCCCGAGCGGGACGTGCACGACCCCGAGGGCGTCCGGCTGCAGAAGGTGCTCGCCGGGGCCGGGCTCGGCTCCCGGCGCGCGTGCGAGGAGCTGATCGCCGACGGACGGGTCAGCGTGGACGGTGTCGTCGTACGGGAGCTCGGCGTGCGGATCGACCCGACGAAGGCCGTGGTGCACGTCGACGGCGAGCGCCTGCAGCTGGATGCGACCCTCGTCACCATCGCGCTGAACAAGCCGCGCGGCGTCGTCTCCACGATGCACGACCCTCAGGGCCGTCCCTCGTTGCAGGAGCTGGTCGCCGACCGCCCCGAGCGCCTGTTCCACGTCGGCCGGCTCGACGCCGACAGCGAGGGCCTCATCCTGCTCACCAACGACGGCGAGCTCGCCCAGCGGCTGGCCCACCCGTCCTACGAGGTCGCCAAGACGTACGTCGCCGAGGTCGAGGGTGAGGTACGGCCCTCGCTCGGCGGGGTGCTGCTGCGCGGGGTCGAGCTCGAGGACGGTCCGGTGCAGGTGGACCGGTTCCAGATCCTCCAGACGACCTCCCGGGCCAGCCTGGTCGAGGTCGAGCTGCACGAGGGGCGCAACCGCGTGGTGCGCCGGATGCTCGACGAGGTGGGGCACCCGGTCGTCCGGCTGGTCCGCACGAGGATCGGGCCGATCCGGCTGGGCGACCTGCCCCCGGGGCGCACCCGGGTGCTGGGGCGGGTGGAGCTCGGCACGCTGATGACGGCGGTGGGGATGTGAGCATCGCGACCCGTGGCCCGGTGCGCGTGGTCGGCACCGGGCTGCTCGGCGCGTCCGTCGGCCTGGGACTGCGCCGGCACGGCGTCGAGGTGCAGCTGGCCGACCCGTCGCGCACCGCCCTCGCGCTCGCCCGCGACGTCGGCGCGGGCACACCCGCGGGTCCCGACGACCCGGAGCCCGCGCTCGTCGTCGTCGCCGCACCCCCGGACGTGACGGCGGACGTGGTGCGTGCCGAGCTGGTGGCGCACCCGACGGCGGTGGTCACCGACGTCGCGAGCGTCAAGGGGTACGTCCTGGCCGAGCTGCGTGGTGCGCGTGCCGACCTGCGCCGCTACGTCGGCTCGCACCCGATGGCCGGCCGCGAGCGATCCGGGCCGTCCGCCGCCGTCCCGGACCTGTTCCTCGGGCGTCCGTGGGTGATCGCCGACTCCGGCGTCTCGCACCCCGACGCGGTGCTCGCCGTGCGGGCCCTGGCGGTGGACCTCGGTGCCCTGCCCGTGGCGATGGACGCGGCCGAGCACGATGCCGCGGTGGCCAGCGTGTCGCACCTGCCCCAGCTGGCGGCCAGCCTGGTCGCGGCGCGGCTGCGGGACCTGGACGACGCGGCGCTCGGGCTGGCCGGTCCCGGGGTCCGGGACGTCACGCGGATCGCGGCGAGCGACCCTGCGCTGTGGACCTCGATCCTGGCGGCGAACGCCCTGGCGGTCCGGTCCGTGCTGGTGGAGGTCCGGTCGGACCTCGACGGCGTGATCGCCGCGCTGACCGACGCCGCGCTGGCCACCGGGCCGGAGGACGTGGCACCGGGCGCCCTCAGCACGATCGCCCGCGCGATCTCCGCCGGGAACGCCGGCGTCGCACGGATCCCGGGCAAGCACGGTGGTGCGCAGCGCGCCTACTCGGTGGTCAGCGTGCTGGTCCCGGACAGCCCGGGGGAGCTCGCCCGGCTGCTGGGCGACGTGGGGGCCGCCGGCGTCAACCTCGAGGACCTGCAGATCGAGCACGCTGCCGGCCGGCCGGTGGGCGTGGCGGAGATCTCGGTGCTGCCCGGCAGCGCCGAGCACCTGCACGCCGAGCTGACCGCCCGGGGCTGGAGGGTGGTCCGGTGAACGCGCCGCTGGTGGTGGCGATCGACGGGCCGTCCGGGTCCGGCAAGTCGAGCGTGTCCCGGTTGGTGGCCCGCCACCTGCAGCTCGCGTACCTGGACACCGGCGCGATGTACCGGGCGGCGACGTGGTGGTGCCTGCAGGAGGGTGTCCGGCTGGAGGACCAGGGTTCTGTGGCCGACCTCGTTCGTCGGATGCCGCTGGTGATGGGGATGGACCCGTCAACGCCCGGCGTGCACGTCGGCGGCGTCGACGTGGCCGGGCCGATCCGCGAGACGTGGGTCTCGGAGGCGGTCAGCGCGGTGGCGACGAACCTCGCGGTGCGGGCCGAGCTGAACCGGCGCCAGCGGGACCTGATCGACGCGGAGCGCGCCGCCGGTGGCTTCGCGGAGGGCCGTGGAGTGGTCGCCGAGGGTCGGGACATCACCACGGTGGTGGCGCCGGACGCCGACGTCCGCGTGCTGCTGACGGCCAGTGCGGAGGCACGGCTCGCCCGCCGCGCGCGCGAGCTGCACGGCAGCGCGTCTGCCGCGGCCGTCGAGGCGACGCGCGACCAGGTGCTGCGCCGGGACGCCGACGACTCGACCGTGGTGGAGTTCCAGACGGCCGCGGACGGTGTGGTGACGGTGGACTCCTCGGACCTGGACCTGCCGGGAACCGTCGCGGCGGTCCTGGCGGTGGTGGCGCGCGTCTGCGGACGGGCGGTGTGACCGCGTCCGTCACGGCGGAGCTCGCGCCCTGGGCCGGTGGGCCGGCGTGGGCCCGTTGGGTCGGACGGTTCCTCGGCCGCGTCGTGTGGGACACCCACCTGATCGGGGCCGAGCGGGTCCCGCGCACGGGGCCCGTCGTGCTGGCCGCGAACCACACGGGCGTGATCGACGGGCCGCTGCTGATCGGCATGGCACCGCGGCCGCTGCACATCCTGGTGAAGCAGGAGATGTTCCACGGGCCGGTCGGTGCGGTGCTGCGGGCCGCCGGCCAGATCCCGGTGGACCGCTCCAACGGCCGGTCGGCGCTCCAGGCCGGTCTGGCCGTGCTGCGCCGGGGCGGAGCGGTCGGCATCTTCCCGGAGGGCAACCGCGGGCGGGGTGCCGTGGACGACACCCGTGCAGGTGCGGCGTGGCTGGCGGTGCACGGGGGAGCGGTCGTCGTGCCGGTCGCCATCCTGGGCACCCGTCGGACGGGCGAGACGTTCGGTCACGTCCCCGGCCTTCGGCGTCACCTGGTGATGGAGGCGGGCGAGCCGATCGCGGTGGAGCCAGTCGGGTCGCGCCGGGAGCAGATCGACCGCACCTCGACGCAGCTCCGCCTGGCCCTCGCGGCGCTGGTCGCGGACCTGCAGGAGCGGTCCGGCATGCGCCTGCCGGCCGACGACCCGCGCCGCGACACGCTCGCACCCTGACGGCAGCGGTCCCGGGACCCCGCGCGGCGTACCGGCCGGACACCGAACCGTCCTGGTCCCTGCCGGGCAGCCGGGCAGGGACAATGGTGCGGTGAGCCCCATTGATCCGACGCCTGAGCTCGAGCTGCCCGACGAGTCGACGACCCCGAGCACGATGCCGTCCGCCGAGCAGGTCGCCGCGGCAGTCGCGCCGCAGCCCGAGGACGCCGCCCGTGAGCGGGCGCTGCGCGCCGGTCTCGAGGAGTACGAGCTCGAGGACGAGGACCTGCAGCTGCTCGAGGGCGAGGAGGGCGCCGAGGGCGCCGACGTCGCACCCCTCGCGCTGCCCGTCCTCGCGGTGGTCGGCCGTCCGAACGTCGGCAAGTCGACCCTGGTCAACCGCATCCTGGGACGCCGGGAGGCCGTCGTCGAGGACACGCCCGGCGTGACGCGCGACCGGGTGACGTATCCCGCCGAGTGGTCGGGCCGCGACTTCCTGCTGGTGGACACCGGCGGCTGGGAGGTGGACGTCGCAGGGATCGACAAGCGGGTCGCCGAGCAGGCGGAGGTGGCGATCGACCTGGCGGACGCGGTGGTCTTCGTGGTCGACGCCACCGTGGGTGCCACGGACACCGACGAGCGAGTGGTGCGCCTGCTGCGGCGCTCCGGCAAGCCGGTGGTGCTCGCGGCGAACAAGGTGGACGGCCCGTCCATGGAGCCGGAGGCCGCCGCGCTGTGGGCGCTCGGCCTCGGTGAGCCGCACCCGATCTCGGCCCTGCACGGCCGCGGCACGGGCGACCTGCTCGACGCCGCGATGGAGGTGCTGCCGACTCGGTCCGCCCGGGACACCGCGATCCCGGAGGGTCCCCGCCGGGTGGCTCTCGTCGGGCGCCCGAACGTCGGCAAGTCGTCGCTGCTGAACAAGCTCGCCGGCTCCGAGCGGGTCGTCGTGGACGACGTCGCCGGCACCACCCGCGACCCGGTCGACGAGCTGGTCCAGCTCAAGGGTGTGCCCTACGTGTTCGTCGACACCGCGGGCATCCGCCGCCGGGTGCACCAGACCAGCGGAGCGGACTTCTACGCGTCCCTGCGCACGCAGGCCGCGATCGAGAAGGCCGAGGTCGCCGTCGTCCTGGTGGACGCGTCGCAGCCGCTGACCGAGCAGGACACCCGCGTGATCTCGCAGGTGGTCGACGCCGGGCGCGCCCTGGTGATCGCCTACAACAAGTGGGACCTGATGGACGACGACCGTCGGCCCTACCTCGAGCGGGAGATCGAGCAGGACCTGGTGCAGGTGCAGTGGGCGCCGCGCGTCAACGTCTCGGCGAAGACCGGCTGGCACGCCGAGCGGCTGGTGCCTGCCCTGGAGACGTCGCTCGCGTCGTGGGACACGCGCATCCCCACCGGCCGCCTCAACGCGTTCCTCGGCGAGCTGGTGGCCGCGCACCCGCACCCCCTGCGGGGTGGCAAGCAGCCGCGCATCCTGTTCGCCACCCAGGCGTCGTCCCGCCCGCCGCGGTTCGTCATCTTCGCGACGGGCTTCCTCGAGGCCGGTTACCGCCGGTACATCGAGCGCCGGCTGCGGGAGACGTTCGGCTTCGAGGGTTCGCCGATCGCGATCTCGGTGCGGGTGCGCGAGAAGCGTCGGCGCTGACGGACCTGGCCCCGGGCGCCGGGCGGCCGGTGGTGGGTCAGTCGAACGCGATGCGCCCGCGCAGCGACTCGGGGTCGGGCAGCGACCCGGCCTCGTGGAGCTCGTCCAGCAACGCGCTCGCCTCGTCGACCTTGCCGTACACGTCCCAGAGCAGCACGCCCTGCAGACCCTCGTCCTTCACGTAGTAGACGATGCCGTGCTCGTCCTCGCGGCCGGGCGCCCAGTCCTGGACCAGCTGCATCGACGCGTCCAGCCGGCCGACCGCCTCGTACCCGAGGTCGAAGATGTCCGACCAGAAGAACGGCGTGTGGTCGTACACCGGCAGCTCGCCGCCGGTCAGCGTGGCGGCCATCGCTCGGCCGGCGCACGCGCCGGAGCTCTGCGCGTGGTCGACGTGCTCGACGCGGCGGCGGCCCAGCCGCACGTCCGGGTAGTCCACGATGTCGCCGGCGGCGAAGACGAACGGGTCGAGAGTGCGCAGGTGCTGGTCGACGCGCACCCCGGTGTCGTCGACGACGAGCCCCGCTGCCGCTGCGAGCTCGGCGTTGACCTCGATGCCGAGGGCGAGGACGACACCGGCCGCCGCGAACGCCATCGGGTGGTCGTCCGTCCCGGCGTGCACGGCCACACGACCGGCTGCCGGACGCTCGAGCCACCTCGCGCGGGCCCGGGTGACCACCTGCACCCCGTGCTGGTCGAACGCTGCCCGGATGCGGCGGACGACCCCGGGGGGATAGGCGCCCGCGCCGATCTCCGCGTCCGGCGTCAGCAGCGTGACCGCAGCGCCTGCGGTGGCCAGGCCGGCGGCGATCTCGGTTCCCAGGAACCCGCCGCCGACCACGATGACGGGGCCACCGGTCAGCGCTCGGGCACGGTGGTAGTCGCCGAGGGTCCGGAAGTAGACCACCTCGCGGGACGGGCCGAGGTTGAGCTCGCGAGGGCGGCCCCCGGTCGCCAGGAGCAGCACCCGGTACCCGTACTCGTCGTCGTCGTTGGCGACGACGACGCGCTGCGCCCGACGGACGGCGGTCACGCGCGTGGACGTGTGCACCTGCGCACCCGTTGCGGCCGCGGTGTGGAGGAACGGCTCCGGACCCTCCGGCTCGCGCCACAGGTCCTTGGAGAGCGGAGGCCGCTCGTACGGCGGCTCCGCATCGTCCCCGAGGATCGCGATGGACCCGGTGGGGTCGAGCTCCCGGATGCCACGGGCGGCGGCGTCAGCCGCCATCCCGCCGCCGACGATCACGTAGTCGTAGTCGAATCGCATGGGGGCCTCCTCGCGACGCTCCTGCAGGTCACGCTAGGCCCTCCGGTGGGGCGGAGCGCGCCGAGACATGCCAGCGACCCGCAGCCGGAGACCGGCGGGCGGGGGAGGGCGGCCGACCGCGTGGGGTAGCATTGCGCGCGGTCCTGCGGGGCCGGCGGGCTGTGGCGCAGCTTGGTAGCGCACTTGACTGGGGGTCAAGGGGTCGCAGGTTCAAATCCTGTCAGCCCGACCAGCGGGGCCTGGCCTGAGCGATCGGGTCAGGCCCCTTCTTCGTGCCCGTACCACTACCGGCCACGAGCTGGTCCGCCGGCTCTTCCGTCGTGGCGAAGTGGGGAGACGGGACCCGGATCACCGTTCGGAGATGCCGATGCGGACCCCGGTCACGGTGTCGTTCGGCATCGGGGGCAGCCCGTAGCCCGCCAACGAGCGTGGCGTCACGACCGTCGGGTCGACGCCGTACACCTCGATCTCAAGACTCGACGCCGACGTCTGGCCGTCCACCGAGCACATGAACTGGGACTCGGCGGGAACGGTGACCATGCAGGTGATGCCGAACGGGATCGTGTACCCGGCCCGGTGCGCGGTCGTCTCCGCCTCGGACAGGACCTCACCGACCTTGCTGGCCGGTGGGACGGTGAACGAGCGCGTCAGCACGGAGCAGGAGTCCAGGCACGCGACGTTGCCCGAGCTCACCCAGTCGGGACCCGTCCTGACGGCCCCGGCGACCGGCGGCCCGAAGGCGTCCAGCGCCCGCGCGTCGACGTTGGTGGGCCACCAGGCCTCCCGTGCGGCGAACACCGTTCCGTGGGGAGCGCCGGGCCGGGGGAGACTGGGGGCCGGCAACATCCGTTCGAGAAGGAGTCAACCGTGCCCCAGGCGACTGTCCGCTGGTTCGACGCGGAGCGGGGCTTCGGCTTCCTCGCGCTCGGCGACGAGGCCGACGACCTGTTCGTCCACGCCTCCGAGGTGGTGGCCGGCGGCGGGCCGAACGCCCTGCGCGAGGGCCAGGTCGTCGAGTTCGAGGTGGGTCAGGGTGACCGCGGCCCGCAGGCGCGCCACGTCCGCGTGATCGGGGACCTCGCCGCCGATGCGCCGGTGGGCCTGCTCGGCACCGTCTCCTGGTACGAGCCGGGCAAGGGGTACGGCTTCGTCGCGCCTGACGGCGGCGGCGCGGAGATCTTCGTGCACAGCTCGGCCATCGTGACCGGTGGCGTGATCTCGCAGGGCCAGCGGGTGGCCTTCCTGGTGGTCGAGGGGGAGAAGGGGCCGCAGGCGGACCACCTGCTGCCGCTCGGCGCCGAGGCGGCCCAGCGCGTCGTGGCGTCCGACGGGGCAGACGGCACCGTGACCTGGTACGACGCGGACAAGGGCTTCGGGTTCGTCACCCCCGACTCCGGTGGTGAGGACGCCTTCGTCCACGTCCGGTCGCTCGCCGGCGGGATCGATGAGCTGTCCGAGGGCGATCGCGTCACCTTCGACGTTGCCGAGAGCGAGCGGGGACCACAGGCCCGCAACGTCCGCCTCGTGCGCGGCTCGGCACCGCGGGGTGCCTCGGCGGTGGCGGCGCGTGGCCGGTCGGCCGCGCCGGCGACGTCGGGTCGGTCGAGGGCGTCTGACGGCCTGGCGCGTGGCGGTGAGGGCGTCGTGGCGCGCTACGACGCCGATCGGGGGTTCGGTTTCATCACGCCGGACGCCGGTGGTGCGGACCTCTTCGTGCACGTGTCGGTGGTCAGGGGCGCGGAGGCGCTGCAGGAGGGCGACCGCGTCCGGTACAAGGTGCGACAGAGCGACCGGGGGCCGCAGGCCGACGGCGTCGAGCGGGTGTGAGCCCCACCCGGCTCAGTCAGCCGGGGCGACGTAGTACCAGCGTCCGTGCTCGCGGACGAAGCGGGACCGCTCGTGCATGACCTCGACGCCGCCGGTCGGCAGGACGTACGTCGCCCGGAACTCGACTATGCCGGCGTCGTCCTCCGGTCCGCCGTCGACGACGTCGACGACCTGCAGGCCGCGCCACACCGGGTTGTCGGTCAGGTCGAGCGACGTCGGGCGCGTCGACCGATGCCATGAGTCGAGCAGCCAGGCCGCGTCGCCGTCGCGGAACGCGGCGAACCGCGACCGCATCAGGGCCTCGGCCGTGTCGAACGCCGGACGGCTCGACGACCCGCTCACCGCCACCTCCGTCCGAACGTTCCGCTGCCGCGGAGACGCTACAAGCCTCCAGCTTCGTGGCGGTAGGCACCGGGGAGCGACCACCACGGTCTTTAGGCCCTGTACCAGGGCCGGAGAGCGGCACCAGGGTGGAAGGAGCCGAGAGAGCCGTCCTGGAGGGAGGCTCGGGATGCCACGCGTTCCCGGTCCGCTGCGGAGGTTCCTCCCCGCCGGGGCTCCGGGTCCGGCGGCCGTCGCCGGCGTGCCGCAGGACCGCGTCGCGGACGCGATCGCCGAGCTCGAGCCCGTGTTCGCCCGGCTGGCACCGACGGAGCTGCTGTGCGACAGGATCGTCGAGCGGGGCAGGCTGGACGTCGAGGAGCTGCGCAGGCGTGCGGGGGACGAGGTCCGGAGCATCGCGGCCACGGCGGAGCAGCGAGCGGCCGGTGAGCGCGCCGACGCGGCGGCACGCGCCCAGGAGGTCGGTCGGCAGGTGTCGGACGCCGAGCTTGCGGCCGCGCGAGCGCGCGCCGCACGGCTGCGTGCGCACGCCGAGCAGTGCATGGGGGACTACGTCGCTCGGATCGCCGCAGCCGTCACCGAGCTGGTCGACGCGGCCGAGGACGACCGGCGATGAGCACGGGGTGGGTCGCCGTCGGGGTCCGGTCCACGGCGATGCGACGGCGCAGGCTCGGCCCGGAGGCGATCCGCGCTCTGGCGGCCCGGCCCTCGTTGGCTGCGGCGCTGGCGGAGCTCGGCACCGGGCCGTACGCCCACGACGTGCGTCCGGACCAGACGCTCGCCGAGGCGCAGCGCGCCGTCGTGGCCACCTTCGTCTGGAACGTACGTGTCCTGGCCGGGTGGGCACCGCGGGACGGGGTGGTGATGCTGCGCGCCCTGACGGCACCGGTCGAGGCCCTCAACATCGACGAGCACCTGCAGCGCGGGAGGGAACCGGTGCCTCCCGCGCCGTACCAGCTCGGCGCGCTCGCGACCGCCTGGCCTCGCCTGGCGGCCACGGCCGGTGTGCCGGCCCTCAGAAGCGTGCTGGCGCAGTCCAGCTGGGACGACCCCGGCAGCGACGATCCCCACGACGTCTCCGTGGCGATCCGGCTGTCCGCAGCCGGGCGGATCCTCGTCGACGTCCCGAAGGCGCGTACGTGGGCATCGGCTGCGGCCGCCCTCGTCCTCGCCCGCGAGCTGGCGTACCGGGCTGCTCCACCCCGCACCCGCGTGCGCTTCCTCGCCTCGCGGGTGCTCGGACCCGCCGCGGGCGGCGCCCTCTCGCTCCAGGAGCTGGCGGGCGCCCTGCCGCCCGCCGCTCGGTGGGCGCTGGCCGACGTCAGCGCGCCGGAGCAGCTGTGGCGTGCTGAGGCGGGCTGGTGGGCGCGCGTCGACCGGGAGGCCGCTGCGATGGCCGATCGAGATGCCGCCGGTGCGGGGGCGCTCGTCGGGACCGTCGCGCGGCTCGCGGTCGACGCGTGGCGGGTGCGAGCGGCGCTGGAGCTCGCAGCACGGGGTGGGCACGTCGCGGAGGACTTCGGTGCGGTGGCATGACGCCCTGAACCCCGTGGGGATGCAGCGGGTGGCTCTGCTGGCACCCGTCGATCAGCTGCGGGACCTGCTGGTGACGGTCGCCGACCAGGGCTGCGTGGAGCTGGACGAGCTGGGGGACCGGAGCCTCGGCGCGACGAAGGAGTCGGGTGCCGCGGCCGCGCTCCGGCGTCTGGGCCGCAGCGGGCAGGTGACGCCGCTCCTCGGCCGCCGGCCCGACCTCCCGGCGTGGGAGCAGGGCGGCCGTGCGGACCTGCTCGCGGGCGAGACCGAGCTCGACGCCCGAGCCGCGGACGCGGTCACGAGGGGACGCGTGGCGGCCCTCGCCGGCTGGGCGCCGGCCGACGCCGTGCAGCGGCTTGCTCCCGCGCTGGCGGCCGTGGACGCCTCGGTCCTCGTGCTGCCCGCCCCGCGTGGTGTCGACCCGCCCACGCTGCTGTCCGAGCGTGGACCCGGCCGCGACTTCGCAGGGCTGGTCCGGACGTACGCGACGGTGCCGTACCGGGACGTCGACCCGTCGCTGCTCGCCGGCATCGCCTACGTGGTGATGTTCGGGATGATGTTCGCGGACGCCGGTCACGGTGCGCTGCTGCTGCTCGCAGCGCTGGCTGTCCGGTCCCGGCGGTGGCAGCGCCTCGAGCGGCTGGCGCCGTACTGGCGGTTCCTGGCCGGCGCCGGCCTGGCCAGCACGGTGTTCGGCGTCCTCTACGGCGAGTTCTTCGGGCCGACGGGCGTGGTCCCGGTGATCTGGCTGTCCCCGCTGGAGAACGCGGTGACGCTGCTGCTGGTCGCGATCGCGGTCGGTGCGCTGCTGCTCGCCGGGGCGTACGCCCTCGGCTCGGTGAATCGGTTCCGGGAGGGCGGCTGGCGACGCGCGGTGTACGCCCCGTCAGGGCTGGCGGGTGCGTCCCTGTTCCTCGGCCTCGGCATGCTGGCCGGCGGCCTGTACCTGCACCTGACGGCCCTGACCGCCGCCGGAGCGGTCGTCGCCGTGGCGGCGCTGGTGGTCGGCTACGTCGGGCTGCTCGCCGCGGCGGGAGGCGGCGCCGCCGGTGCCAGCCAGGCGATGGTCGAGCTGGTCGACCTGGTCGTGCGCCTCGGCTCGAACCTCGTCAGCTTCGCCCGGCTCGCCGCCTTCGGGCTCACCCATGCCGCGCTGGGCCTGGTGGTCTGGCAGGGAGCGACGGCGCTGGCGCACCGCGGGGTGCTGGGAGTGACGGCGGCCGTGCTGGTCTTCGTGGTCGGCAACGCGCTGACGTTCGCCCTCGAGGGCTTGGTCGCCGGCATCCAGGCGCTGCGGCTGGAGTACTACGAGCTGTTCTCACGGATCTTCGAGGGCGAGGGCCGACCCTTCCGGCCCTGGCACGTCCCGCTCGCACCGACGGAGGCCTGATGATCATCTGGACGATCTGCCTGCCCGCGATCCTCGTCGTCGGGCTCGCCACGAGCTGGGCGCTGCGACGTCGGGGCAGACCCGCCCTGCGCGTCGTCCTGGCCGCCAATGGGCTGCTGCTGATCGCGGCCCTCGTCGTGGTGGCGATGGTGGCCGGTGCGGGGCCGTCCGCTGCCGCCCCCGCGCCCGGCGCCGTCGCCGCGGCGGCATCGACCGCCGCCAACGGCTCCGCGCTGATCGGGGCGGCCATCGCGGTGGCCGGGTCCTCCATCGGCGCCGCGATCGCCGTCGCGTACACCGGCGCCGCCGCGCTCGCCGCGATCAGCGAGCGGCCCGAGCTGTTCGGGCGGGCGATGGTGATCGTCGGGCTCGCCGAGGGAATCGCGATCTACGGGCTCATCGTGTCGATCATCCTGATCGGCAAGGCATGAGCGACGTCGCGGTCATCGGGTCGCCGGAGCTGGTCAGCGGCTTCGCGCTCGCCGGTGCGCGCACCTACGCGGTCCGGGACGCCGAGGAGGCGCGGGCCACCTGGCAGCACCTGCCGCCGACGGTCGCCGTCGTGCTGCTGTCCGCGGCGGCCGCGGACGCCATCGGCGAGGCCACCGGCGCTCGCGGCGCCCCCCTCACCGTGCGGCTGCCGTCATGACCGCCAGCACGGCGACCCCTCCCGGTGAGATCCGGGCCGCGGACCCGCTCGAACCGCTCGAGCAGGCGCTGCTGCGCCGGGCGGCTGCCGATGCCGACGCGGCCCGGGCGGAGGCCGAGCTCTCCGCGCGGACGCAGACGGCGGCGGCACGCGCGCAGGCGGCCGAGGTCCTGGACCGGGCGCGTGCCGCCGGCGAGGCGGATGCCGAGCGACGGCAGGCCCTGGACCTGGCCCGAGCACGTCGCGAGGCGCAGCACATCGTCCTGGCGGCGCAGCGCGCGGCGTACGAGCAGCTGTGCACGGCAGCGCGTGCCGCGGTGCAGGAGCTGCTGGCCGAGCCCGGCCGGCAGGCGCGGCTCGGTGCGCTCGTGGTGGACCGGCTCGGCACCGAGGTGCGGCTGGAGCCGCACCCGTCCGGCGGCGTGGTCGGCGTGGCGGCGGACGGACGTCGCGTCGACGCCTCGGTCGACGCGCTGGTCGCGCACGCTCTCGCCCGGCTCGACCTGGCGGCCTTGTGGGACGACCGATGAGCGGCCGGGTGACCCGGGTCAGCGGTCCACTGGTCGAGGTGGACGGTCTGGACGGCGTCGCGATGGCCGAGGTGGTCGCGCTGGGACAGGCGCGGCTGCCGGGCGAGGTCGTGGCGATCGAGGACCGGGTCGTCTCGGTGCAGGCCTACGAGTACACGGGCGGCCTGGCGGTCGGGGACCCGGTCGAGGCGTTGGGGCACCCGTTGTCCGCCACCCTCGGTCCGCAGCTGCTGGGTGGCGTGTTCGACGGCCTGCTCCGTCCGCTGTCCGACGCGCCGACGTGGCTCGGTGCGCGCACCCGCCACGAGGCGGGGAGGAGCGAACGGGAGTGGCGCCCCGCGATCGCGGTCGGCGAGCACGTCGGCGACGGCGCCCTGCTGGGCACGGTGCCGGCGGGCGGGCTCGACTACCGGGTCCTGGCACCGCCGGGGGTGTCGGGCACGGTCGAGCACGTCGCGGCCGCCGGTGCCCACGGCACGGAGGACGTGGTCGCGGTGGTCGGCGGCGTCGAGGTCATGATGAGCCAGCGGTGGCCGGTCCGCCGCCCTCGACCGGTGCGCGAGCGCCTGGCGGCAGCAGCTCCGCTGGTCACGGGCCAGCGGGTGCTCGACGCGGTCTTCCCCCTCGCGCAGGGCAGCACTGCGGCGGTGCCGGGCGGCTTCGGCACGGGCAAGACGATGCTGCTGCAGCAGATCGCCAAGTGGTGCGACGCCGACGTGATCGTCTACATCGGCTGCGGCGAGCGCGGCAACGAGATGGCGGACGTGCTCGACGAGCTCGGCGAGCTGACCGACCCGCGGACCGGTCGACTGCTCGCCGACCGCACGGTGATCATCGCCAACACCTCGAACATGCCGATGATGGCCCGCGAGGCGAGCATCTACAGCGGGGTCACCGTCGCCGAGCACTTCCGCGACATGGGCTACCACGCGGTGGTCATCGCCGACTCGACGTCCCGCTGGGCGGAGGCCCTGCGGGAGCTCGGCTCCCGCTCGGGCGCACTGCCCGCGGAGGAGGGGTACCCGGCGTCCCTGTCGTCCGCGCTGGCTGCCTTCTACGAACGAGCGGGTCGCGCGGTGACGCTCGGTGGCGCCACCGCGTCCGTGACGATCATCGGCGCCGTGTCTCCCGCCGGTGGGGACACCACCGAACCGGTGACCGCCCAGACCGAGCGCTTCGTCCGCGCCCTGTGGAGCCTCGACCGCGGCCTCGCCTACGCCCGGCACTACCCCGCTGTGGCGTGGTCGGGGTCCTTCTCGCGGGACGCCGAGGGGCTGGCTGCCTGGTACGCCACCAACGGTGACCCGGGCTGGGGCGCTCGTCGCGCCCGGGTCACCACCCTCCTGGCGGAGGCCGACCGCCTGGGCGAGCTCGCCGAGCTGGTCGGCGCCGGGTCCCTGCCCGGCCACGAGCGCGTCGTCCTGCTGGCGGGCCGCCTGCTGCGCGAAGGGGTGCTGCAGCAGAACGCGCTCTCGGACAACGACGCGCGATGCGCACCGGCGAAGACGGCCGCGCTCATCGATGCGGTGCTCGACGTCGTCGACCGGTGCGAGGCGGCGATCGAGGGCGGCAGCACCGCGACGGAGATCGAGGAGCTCGACTTCTCGCCGCTGCTGCGCGCGGCACCGGAGACCCCGCCCGACGGGGCCGCCGGCATCGCGGTCCGTCGCCAGCAGCAGCTCGACCGGTTGGCGGCGCTGCCATGAGCACCACCGACTGGTTCCCCGTCCGCTACGCGGGTGTGCGGGACCTGCGCGGACCGCTCCTCGTGGTGCGCGGCGTGGAGCGGGTCGGCTGGGACGAGTTCGCCGTCGTCCGGGTGGTCGGTTCGGCCGGTGAGCCGGAGCGCCACGGCCTGGTGCTCGAGGTCGACCACGACCTCGCGGTGGTGCAGGTCCTCGAGGGCACGGACGGGCTGGCGCCCGGCAGGACGGAGGTGGCGTTCGCCGGTGCACCGCTGCGGGTGCCGATCGGTCCCGGGTGGCTCGGCCGGGTCTGCAACGGGCGCGGGGAGCCGGTCGACGGTGGTCCGCCGATCGTGGCGACCAGGACGGCGCCCGTCGCGGGCAGCCCGCTGAACCCGGTGCACCGACGACCGCCGGCGGAGCCGGTGCTCACCGGGATCTCCGCGATCGACGCGCTGATGACGCTCGTCCGCGGTCAGAAGCTCCCGATCTTCTCGGCCGCCGGCCTGCCGCACCTCGAGCTGGCCGCGCAGATCGCCGCCCAGTCCACGTCGGGCGACGAGCCCTTCTGCGTCGTCTTCGCCGCGATGGGGTTGACGCACCCCGATGCGGACGCGGTCCGTGCGCGCCTGGAGGAGCGATCGGCGGCCGGTGAGCTGGTGCTGCTGCTCAACACCGCCGACGACCCCGTGATCGAGCGGATCCTGACCCCGCGGATCGCCTTGACCGTCGCCGAGGACCTCGCCTTCGAGCAGCACCGCCACGTGCTCGTCGTCCTGGCCGACATGACGAGCTATGCCGAGGCGCTTCGTGAGGTGGCCGCGGCCCGCGGCGAGATGCCCGGCCGCCGGGCGTACCCCGGGTACCTCTACAGCGACCTGGCCTCGCTGTACGAGCGCTGCGGCCAGATCCGTGGGGTCGCCGGCTCGCTGACCGTCGTCCCGGTGCTCACCATGCCCGGGGGCGACATCACCCACCCGGTGCCTGACCTCACCGGCTACATCACCGAGGGCCAGATCGTTCTCACCCCGCAGGTGCACGCTCGTGGCATCTACCCGCCGGTGGACCCCTTGTCGTCCCTGTCGCGGCTGATGCGCAGCGGTGCCGGTGCGGGTCGTACGCGCGAGGACCACCTGGAGGTCGCCGCCCAGCTGCTGGCGGGGCTGGCCCGCGCACGCCAGGTCCAGCAGCTGGCGGAGATCGTGGGGGAGGCCGCGCTCAACGGCACGGACCAGCTGTACCTGGAGTTCGCCACCGCCTTCGAGCGCGTGCTGACCGACCAGGGCCAGGGAGAACGACGAACGCTGGACGAGACCCTGGAACGGTGCTGGCAGGTCCTCACGGTCCTGCCGGCGCGGGAGCTGACGATGCTGTCCCGCCGGTTCCTCGCGCAGCATCCGCGGACCGAGGGGTAGCCCGTGCCGGTCGCCCGCTCCGTCCCACCCGGCCGCGCCGGGCGCCTGTGGCTGCGCGCGCGCCTCGGCACGGCGCAGAAGGGCCGTGACCAGCTCGACCGCAAGCTGCGCATCCTCCTGCCCGAGCACCAGCGCCTGCAGACCCGGCTGGAGCGACGCGAGGCAGCCTGGTCGCAGGCGTACGCCGAGGCGCAGACGTGGCTGCTGCGAGCCGTGCTGCTCGGCGGTGAGGACGTGGTGCGGTGCGCCGCGCCCTCGGGGACGGCGGAGGTCGAGGTGGTCTGGACCTCGGCGATGGGCCTGAGCTATCCGGATGACGTCCTGGTCCGCACCGCGCCGAGCGACGGGGCGGTCCTGGCGGGGAACGCGGCCGTCGTCCCGGCGACGGCCGCTTTCCAGGCTGCCCTGCTCGCCGGTGCCCGCGCCGCCGCCGCCCGTGAGGCCGTGGACCGGCTCGCCGCCGAGATCGCGGTCACCCGGCGCCGGATGCGGGCCCTCGACAAGCGGTGGCTGCCGTGGCTGCGGGAGCGACTCGCGGCCCTGGAGCTCACTCTCGAGCAGACGGAGCAGGAGGACGGCATGCGGCTGCGCCGAGCCGTCAGCGGCACGGTCGACAGGAGGTCGCAGCCATGATCGAACGGATCCTGGTCGCCATCGACGACACATCCGACTCGTTGGCCGCCGCACGGTTGGCCATCGAGCTGGCCACCGCCCTGCACGCCGAGCTTCGGGCCGTGCACGTCGAGATCGACCACGGCCTGCCCAAGGTGGTCCAGGCGGCGAGCGGTGAACCGGGTGCCGACGCGCGTCTCGCTGAGGCGGGCGTCGCGATGCTGCACCGGGTCGGCGCCCTCGCGGCGGCTGCACGTCTCGAGCTGCAGACGCGGGTGCTCACCGGAGAGATCGCTCCGGCGATCCTGCACGAGGCCCGGCAGTGGCAGGCCGACCTGGTGGTGCTGGGCAAGTCCTCCCGTTCGGCCAGCGGCGAGCCGTACATCGGCGCGCGGTCACGACACGTCCTGGAGTTCGCCGACCAGCCGGTGGTGATCGTGCCGCCGCCCGTGGCCCCGACGCGCTAGGTGCGCTCGGTGCCGTGCCGGTGCAGCGGACCGCTCGCCGCGCGGGCGTCGCTTCGGTGGCGGAGGAAGTCGGCGACGCCCGGGTCGGCTGCGAGGTCGGCCGCCCGGCGGTACGCCTCGGCCGCGTCGCGACCGGCGCGCGCGAGGAGGTCGGCTCGGGCCGCCCAGTACGGCTGGAATTCGTCGGCGGTGGTGGGCAGGGCGGCGAGGCCGGCGTCCGGGCCGTCGATCCGTCCCGTGACGACGGCGGAGGCGACCTGCGCGCCGAGCGTCGGGGCCGTCGCCAGGAGCGCGGCGTACAGGGTCCGCAGCGCGGCCCAGCTCGTCGTGCCGGTCCGGCGGCGTTCGCAGTGCACCGCCTGGATCGCCGCCTCGAGCTGGAACCGACCGGGAGGTGCGGCGGACCGCGCGCGGCGCAGGTAGCCCTCGCCCTCCGCGATCAGGTCCTCGTCCCAACCGGTCGCGTCCTGCTCGTCGAGCGGGACGAAGACGCCCTCGGCCCGCCGGGCGAGGGTCAAGGTGGTGAGGGCCGCGAGGGACCACGCCTCGGGCTCGTCGCCCAGCAGCGTGGCCAGGGTCACCGCGAGGTAGCGCGCCTCGCCTGCGAGCGTCTCGCGCCCGCCTCGCCAGGACAGGGCGGCGCAGCCGTAGACCGCCTCGAGGACGGCCGGGAGGCGCTCGGGCATCAGGCGGCGGTCCGGGACGGCGAACGGGATGCCGGCGTCCCGGATGCGCCTCTTGGCGCGGACCAGCCGCTGCGCCATCGTGGCCGGCGGCACCGCGAAGGCCCGGCCGATCTGGGCGGCGTCGAACCCGAGCACCGTCTGCAGCATGAGGGGCGCGCGGAGGGACTCGTCGATGGCGGGATGGGCGCACACGAAGAGCAGCTCGAGGCGCCGGTCGCCGATGGCGAGGGGGTCGAGGTCCGCGAACGGGTCGACGGCGCCGCCGTGGTGCGCGAGCGGCACCGAGCGGCGGGCTGCGGCGGACCGCCACACGTCGCGCTGCCGGTTGCGGGCCACGGTGAGCAGCCACCCCTCGGGGTTCGTCGGGACCCCGACCTCGGGCCAGCGGCGCAGGGCCTCCTCGAAGGCGCCGGACAAGGCGTCCTCCGCCGTGGCGAGGTCGCGCGTCGGGGCCGCGAGCAGGGAGACGAGCCGCCCGTAGGACGCCCGGGCGGCCCGCTCGGCGGCCGCCCGGGCGTCCGGGTGGTTCACCCGTTCGGCACCCACACGCCCTCGACCGTGTGGGTCGCACCGGGGCGGATCTCGACGGCACCCCACTGGACCGGCGGCGCCCGCCTGGCCCACTCGATCGCCGCGTCGAGGTCGGGCACGTCGATCACGATCGTCCCGCCGAGCTGGTCCTTGGTGTCCGCGAAGGGCCCGTCCTGCACCCGCAGGGCGCCGTCGCGCACCCGCACGGTCGTGCTCGACACCGACGGTTGCAGCACCTCCGCCGCGACCAGGACCTTGGCGGCCTGCAGGGTGGCCGCGTAGCTGGCGAACGCCTCCATGCCCTGGGCGATCGCCTCGGCGCCGATCGTCTCGGCGGACTCCTCCGGGTAGTGCAGCAGCAGCGTGTAGCGCATGTGACTCTCCGCTCGGCTCAACGAACAGCGTATTCGGCGATGAGGACGCCGGTCGTGGTGGGGATCGTGCGCCCCAGGGTCAGGTCGGCGCGCTCCCCGTCCCCGAACAGCCGGGTGCCGGCGCCGAGCACGATCGGGTGCACCTGCAGCGTGAACCGGTCCACCAGGCGAGCGGCGTGCAGGGCGCGGACCAGCTCGCCGCTGCCCATCACCATCAGGTCGGGTCCGCCGGCGGCCTTCAGCTCGCGCACCAGCTCGACGCCGTCTCCCGCGAGCAGGGTGGAGGCCGGGTAGCGGAGCACCGTGGCTGGGTCACGTGAGACGACGTACTTGGGCGTGGTGAGAAGCACCCGGGCGAAGGGGTTGGGCTCCGGCCTGCTGGTCCAGTGGTCCAGCACGTCGCGGTACGTGCGGTGGCCGAACAGCAGCGCACCGGGCGTCCGCATGCCCTCGGCGGCGTACGCCATCGACACCTCGTCCTGGTACCCGAGGGCCCAGCCGCCGTCGTGGAACTCCCCGCGGACGTCCTCGTCGGGGCGTCCGGGTGCCTGCATCACCCCGTCGAGGGTGATGTTCTCGAAGGCGGTGATCGTCGTCATGCTCGTTCCTCTCGCTGATGCCGCGTCCTGGCTGTCAGCGTCATGACGAACGACGAGCCCTGGGATCGACAGCGGAGGGCCGCGCGCGCGACGGGCGCGCCACGATGTCGACACGCCCAAATGCGGGCGCTCCGGGCACCCGATACGAAAGGATCGCTCACGGCTGCGCCCTGCCAGCCGATAAGACGACGGACGACGCGCGTACCCACGGCCGGCACCTTGCACGTCACGCCGCCCGTGGGCACGGCAGGGGGGCTGCGGCCGCAGGCGTCGTCCCCAGCCGAAAGGGACCCACACATGGGCAAGTGGAAGACCACCCAGAACAGCACTGTCGTCCGCATCGCGGCGAGCGCCGGCACGCTCGTGGCCGTGGCAGTGCTGGTCGGCGCTGGGTACAAGTGGTAACAGCTCCTGTCGGCGTCTACGTCACGGCGGTGACCAGCCTCGGCCTGGTCGGGCTGGTGGTCACCGTGGTGGCGAGCTCCTGGCCGGACACCGTCTCGCGGATCCTCGTCTGGCCCAGCGTCGTGCTGGCCGTGGCCGCGCTGGCCGGCGAGGTGCGGCCGATCCGGCTCTCGGGGGAGGACGACGCCGGAACCCTGTCGACGTCGGCGCCGTTCATCCTGGCCCTGACCGCGATCGGCGGCGTCGCCGTCGCGGTCATCGTGCAGGCGGTGGCCAGCCTGGTCGACGACCTGCTGCATCGTCGCGAGGCGCGCAAGTCCCTGTTCAACACGGCCCAGTACGCGCTGAGCGTCCTGACCGCCCGCGCGGTCTTCTGCTGGCTGACGCACGTTCCGTTCCTCGGCGGACCGAAGCTCGTCGAGGTGCGGGACGTGGTGCCGCTGCTCGTCGCGGGTCTGGTGATGATCACCGTCAACCGGGTCCTGGTCGCGGGCGTCGTGTCCCTGGCCACGCTCCAGCCGTTCATGGCGGTGGTGACCGAGGACGGTGTCGCCCACGCCGTGACCAACCTGGTGCTTATCTCCGTCGGCTGCCTGGCCGGCGTGCTCGCGGCGGACGGAGTGGGCGTCCTGGTGCTCCTCGTGCCGTTCGTCGTCTCGGCACACCTGCTCGCCGGGGCCGCCGCTCGGCACGCGCACCTGGCGTCGCACGACTCGCTGACCGGTCTGGCCAACCGCGACCAGCTGCGGCGGTCGCTGGACGACGGTTTCACGGCCGCAGCGCGGACGGACGGCAACGGGCCCGGTCTGGTGCTCGTCGACCTGGACCACTTCAAGGACATCAACGACACGCTGGGACACCCGGTGGGCGACCAGCTGCTGCGGCAGGTGGCGCGGCGGCTGGTGTCCGACCTGCCGGAGGACGTCGCGGTGCACCGGCTCGGTGGCGACGAGTTCGCCGTGGTGGTCGCGGGCAACCTCGCCGATGCGCAGCACGTCGCCCGGGTGCTGCTGCGGTCGCTCGACGACCCGATCCGGGTGGAGGGCCTCGACCTGCTGATCCGCGCGAGCGCGGGCGTCGCCGTCGCCCCGGAGCACGGCACCGATCCGCAGGAGCTGATGAAGCGGGCGGACATCGCGCTGTACTACGCCAAGCTCGAGCGCGACCGCATCAGCACCTACGCGCCCGAGTTCGACATCAACACCCTCGAACGGCTCCACCTGCTCGCCGACCTGCGCGCCGCGCTCGAGTCGGGCGACCTCTTCGTCGACTACCAGCCGCAGGTGGACCTGGCCGACTCCCGGATCGTGGGCGTCGAGGCGCTGGTCCGCTGGGAGCACCCGGTCCGCGGTCTGGTCGCCCCGGACGACTTCGTCCCTCTGGCGGAGAGCTCGGGCCTCATCACGGCGCTGACGGAGTTCGTGCTGGAGACCGCGCTGGCGGACCTGGCGCGGTGGCGCGCCGCGGGTCACGACGTCCGCGTCGCGGTCAACCTCTCGGCCCGGCACCTGTCCGACCTCTCGCTGCCGCCCCGGATCGCGGCGACGCTCGCGAGGCACCAGATGCCGGCGACGGCCCTCGTGCTCGAGGTGACGGAGACGGGCATCCTCTCCGACCCCGCGCGCGCCGACCTGGTCATCAGCGCCCTGCGCGCGCTCGGCGTCGGCATCGCGGTGGACGATTACGGCACCGGGAACGCCTCGCTCAGCTACCTCAAGCGGTTGGAGGTGGACGAGCTCAAGGTGGACCGGTCGTTCGTCAGCGACATCGCGACCGACACCCAGGACCTGATCATCGTGCGGTCCACCATCGCCCTGGCCCTGGCGCTCGGGCTGCGCGTGGTCGCGGAAGGCGTGGAGGATGAGCCGACCGCCGCAGCGCTGAGAGAGATCGGTGAGGTCATCGGGCAGGGCTTCCACCTCGGTCGTCCCACCACGCCGCGACTGCTGGCCGAGCAGCTGGAGCGGCAGGGCGGCCACTCCGCCACCGTCGGTGCCCGAGGGCTCTGAGCGATGCTCGTGCTCGCCGCGTGCCTCCTCGCGCTCGCGACACCTCTCGTCGTCGGCCGTTGGCCCGCCGGTCTCCTGCTGCACCGGTGGCACGCCCCGCTGCTGATCTGGGCGACCCTCGCGGTACAGGTCGTCGTCGTCGAGGTTCGGCTGCCGCACGGGCTCGCCCCCGTCGCGCACGTGCTGACGTACGTGCTCGCGCTCGGCTTCCTGTGGCTGAACCGACGGCTGCCGGGGGCCGTGCTGGTCGGCCTGGGCGCGGTGTCGAACGGTCTGACGATCGCCCTCAACGGCGGCGTCCTGCCGGCGTCACGCTGGGCGACGACCGCAGCCGGCATCGACCCGCACCTCGCCTTCGCCAACAGCGCGGTCGTCGACCACCCGGTGCTGCCGTGGCTCGGCGACGTCTTCGCGTGGCCGGTGCCGCTGCCGCTGGCCAACACGTTCAGCGTCGGCGACGCTCTGGTCGTGGCCGGTGTCGCGGTGGCGGCGTGGACCGGTGCCCGCCCCGTGCGCCGCACGGCCTGACGGTCCCGCCTGCGGTTCACGGGTCGCGCTCCCGCAGCCCGGCCGTGCCGCCCGGGTGCACCTAGGCGATCTCCGCCGCCGCCGCCCGCCCCGCCGTCCGGCCCGAGAACAGGCAGCCGCCGAGGAAGGTGCCCTCGAGCGCGTTGTAGCCGTGCATCCCGCCACCGCCGAACCCGCTGACCTCACCGGCGGCGTAGAGACCCGGGATCGGGACACCGCCGCCGTCGAGCACCCGGCCGCTCAGGTCCGTGTGTAGGCCCCCGAGCGTCTTGCGCGTGAGGATGCTCAGCCGGACCGCGATCAGGGGACCGGCGGCGGGGTCGAGCAGGCGGTGCGGGGCCGCCACGCGGATCAGCCGGTCGCCGCGGTAGCGCCGCGCGGCCCGGATCGCCGTGACCTGCGCGTCCTTCGAGAACGGGTTGTCGAGCTCGCGGTCGCGTGCCTCGACCAGGGCCTGCAGGCGGTCGACGTCGAGGAGCGGGGCACCGACGAGGTGGTTCATCCCCGCCACGAGCCGCGGCAGCGTGTCGGCCACGACGAAGTCCTCGCCGTGCCGCAGGAACGCCTCGACCGGACCGGGGGTACCGCGCCGGACGCGGGACAGGAGGAGGGGCAGGTCCTTGCCGGTCAGGTCCGGGTTCTGCTCCGAACCGGAGAGGGCGAGCTCCTTCTCGATGATCTTCCGGGTGAGGACGAACCAGGAGTGGTCGTGGCCGGTGCTCCGCAGGTGCCGGAGCGTGGCCAGGGTGTCGAAGCCGGGGAAGCACGGCGCCGGCAGGCGGTTCCCCTCCGCGTCGAGCCAGAGCGACGACGGCCCGGGCAGGATGCGGATGCCGTGGTCGGCCCAGACCGGGTCCCAGTTGTGCAGCCCCTCGGTGTAGTGCCACATCCGGTCCGCGTTGATCACGGCGGCCCCGGCGGCCGCAGCGATCTGCAGCATCCGCCCGTCGACGTGCGCCGGCACGCCGGCGACCAGCTCCCGCGGCGGTGCGCCGAGGCGCTCAGGCCACATCCGGCGCACCAGGTCGAGGTTGCCGCCGATGCCGCCGGAGGCGACCACCACCACCTGCGCGCGGCAGGAGAAGCCACCTACCTCGACACGGGAGGAGGGCCTGCCGCGGCCGACGGACGAGGCCTCCAGGACAGCGCCGCTGACCCCGGTCACCGCGCCGTCGTGCGTGGTCAGGGTGTCGACCCGGTGCCGGAAGCGCAGCTCCACCCGCCCGGCCGCGACGTGCTCACGGACCCGCCTCTCGAAGGGGGCCAGCACACCCGGACCTGTGCCCCAGGTGATGTGGAACCGAGGGACGGAGTTGCCGTGGCCCTCGGCCCGGCCGTCGCCTCGCTCCGCCCAGCCCACCACCGGGAAGAACCGCACCCCCATCGCCCGCAGCCAGGCCCGCTGCTCACCGGCGGCGAACTGCAGGTAGGCCTCCGCCCACCGGCGGGGCCAGTGGTCCTCCGGGCGGTCGAAGCCGGCGGAGCCGAACCAGTCCTGCCGGGCCAGCTCCAGCCCGTCCCGCACGCCCATCCGACGCTGCTCCGGGGTGCCCACCAGGAACAGCCCGCCGAGGGACCAGAACGCCTGACCGCCCAGCGACTGCTCCGGCTCCTGGTCCAGCACCAGCACGCGCCTGCCGGCATCGGCCAGCTCGGCGGCGGCCACGAGCCCGGCGAGGCCCGCCCCCACGACGACGGCGTCGGCGTCCACATCGCTCCCGGGTGATCGACCGGTGTCCCGCCGCAAGGGTCGCCCGTGGCGGCGCAGCCGGCAACCGTCGGACGTCCGCGTCCGTCGGCGGCTGGCGGCATGATGGGCGCCGCACTCGCGCGCGAGCCGTTCCACGGCCGCCGTTCCGTCAGCAGGGGAGCCGACCATCACCGACAGCCAGCCGCGCACGCCGCGGCCTGCCGCCGTCCCGTTGGTCGCCCGGCGCAGCATCCCGCACCCGTTCCGCGCCCTCCCGGCGGAGGTCGCCGTGCTGACGGCGGTGGCCTTCTCGGTCGCCCTGGGCTTCGGGATCGTCGCCCCCGCCATCCCGCTGTTCGCCAAGGGGTTCGGGGTCAGCAACGCCGCCGCCGGTGCCGTGGTCTCCGTGTTCGCCCTGGTGCGGTTCGTGTCCGCCCCTGCCGCCGGCAGGCTGGTGGACCGCCTCGGGGAGAGGTGGGTGCTGGCGGCCGGCATCGGCATCGTCGGCGTCTCGAGCCTGCTGGCAGGGCTCTCGGGCAGCTACCCGCAGCTGCTGGTGCTGCGCGGGGTGGGCGGTCTCGGCTCCGCCATGTTCACCGTCTCGTCGTTCGCGCTGCTGCTGCGGGTGGTCGCCCCGGACCAGCGGGGCCGCGCCACCGGCGTCTACCAGACGGGATTCCTGCTCGGCGGCATCGCCGGTCCCGCCTTCGGCGGCCCGCTGACCGCCTGGTCGCTGCGTGCGCCCTTCTTCGTCTACGCCGGCACCCTCCTGATCGCCGGGGGAGTGGCCACCGTGTTCCTGGCGCGTACACCCTTGCGCGCGCACGAGGCGGCCGCGGGAACGGCGGAGCACGTGCCCACCGGCCTGGGGACCGCGCTGCGCAGCTCGGCGTACCGGGCCGCGGTCGTGAACAACTTCGCCGTCGGCTGGGCCGTGTTCGGTGTGCGGGCGTCCCTGGTGCCGGTGTTCGTCGTCGAGGGACTGCGGCTCGGCGCCTCCTGGACCGGCGCCGGTCTGGTGGTGTCGGCGGTGGTGCAGGCGATCGTCCTGGTGCCGGCCGGTCGCCTGGTCGACAGCGGAGGGCGACGACCCTTCCTCCGGGCGGGTGCCGCGCTCGCCCTGGCTGCCGGGGTGGCGATGGCGTTCGCCGGCGGCGCTCCGCTGTTCCTGGCCGGGATGGCCCTGTACGGCGCGGGGTCGGCGATGCTGGGCGTGTCCACCGCCGCCGTGGTGGGCGACGTGATCGGCCGTCGGGGCGGCACGCCGGTCGCCGCGTTCCAGATGGCCTCGGACGCCGGCGCGTTCGTCGGGCCTCTCGCGGCGGGAGCGTTGGCGGATGCCGCCTCCTTCCGGGTCGCGTTCCTCGCCACGGCGGGCGTCTCGGCCCTTGCGCTCGTGGCGGGCCTCGTCATGCCGGAGACGCGCCGCGCCCGGCCGCCGACGGATGCGCCTGCCTGACCGGCACAGGTGCCTCGTCGGCGCCGGTCACCGGCCGGTTGCGACCCGGCTCGCGGCAGCGTCCGTCGCGGGGTCCCGCAGGTAGCGCAGCAGCAGCATGTCGTCGGCCTGCAGCACACTCGCCAGGTGCATGCGCCGCGGTGTCTCCTCGGGGCCCACCGCGATGCGGCCGGCGTGGCCGCCCTCCAGGACGGGGCTGAGGGTGAGGCACAGCTCGTCGACGGCGTCCGCCGCCAGGAAGGTGCCGAACAGGTGCGGGCCGCCCTCGCAGAGCACCTGCAGCAGCCCGCGCTGCTCCAGCGCGCCGCGCAGCAGCCAGGGGTCGACGGCACCGGAGCCGACCAGCACCACGTCGGCGACCGACGCCAGCTCGTCGCGAGCGTCCGGCGGCGCGGCGTCGTGCGTCAGCACCAGCGGGCGCACCGGCGCGTCGGCGAACACCGGGTGGGTGGGGGGCAGGCCCAGGCGCGAGCTGACCAGGGCGAACGTCGGCTGGGGCGCCAGCCCGTGCTGCACCCGCCAGCGGACGGACTCGTCGTCGAGGCGCATCGCGCCGTAGCCCTCGTCGCGCAGCGTGCCGGCGCCCAGCAGGATCACGTCGGACAGCATCCGCAGCGTGTCGAACACGAGCTTGTCGTCGGCGTTGTTCAGCCCGCCGGACAGACCGCCCTGGGTCGCCGACCCGTCGAGGCTCGAGATGAAGTTCATCCGCAGGTGCGGCCGGGTGCGGTCCGCGACGGCGTAGCGGGCCAGGACGTCGTCACGGTGCAGCACGCGCACGCCTCAGCGGTTGTGCCGGTGCTCCACCGGCTCGCGTCGCCCGAGCACCGCCTCGATCATGCGCACCGCGTCGACGGTGGCACGCACGTCGTGCGCACGCACCACCCGTGCGCCGTGCTCGACGCACCAGGCCGCGACGGCGAGCGATCCCGCCAGACGCTCGTCCGCCGGGCGACCGAGCGTCTCGCCGACGAAGTCCTTGCGGGACAGGGCGACGAGCGTCGGGCCGATCGCCGTGATCTCGTCCAGCCGCCGGGTCAGCTCCAGCGAGTGGCTCGTGTTCTTGTTCAGGTCGTGGCCCGGGTCCACCACGATCCGCTCGCGTGCCACGCCGTGCGCCACGGCGTGCGCGACGCGCTCCCGCAGGAAGGCGGCCACCTCGGCCACCACGTCCCCGTACTGCGGGCGCGGCAGGTGCACGTGCGGGGCGGCCAGCGAGTGCGCGACGACGACCGTGGCACCCGTGCGGGCAACGACGTCGAGCATCGCGTCGTCACGCAGGCCGTTGGTGTCGTTGACCACGTCGGCACCGGCCTCGATCGAGGCTGCGGCGACCTGCGCCTGCGTGGTGTCCACGGAGATCACCACGTCGGACACCGCACGGATCGCGGCGACGACGGGCACGACGCGGTCGAGCTCCTCCGCGATCCCCACCGCAGGGGTGTCCGGCGAGAACGGGACACCGCCGACGTCGACCCAGTCCGCGCCCTCGGCCACCGCCCGCAGCGCCGCCTCCACGGCGGCCTCCAGGGCGAACGTCCGGCCGCGGTCGTAGAAGGAGTCCGGCGTGCGGTTGACGATGCCCATCACCGCGACGCGCGAGAGGTCAGGTGCGCGAGGAGCCTGCCGCCCGGGTGCGGGGGAGGCCGTCGGCTCGTCGGGGCTGTGGGTGGCCGTCGTCGTGGTCATCTCACCTGCACCTTAAGCCGCCGCTGGAGGGGAGCCCCGGAGCGCGAGGTGACGTCCCGAGGCATGGACGCCGCGCGAGACGTCGTTCGAACACCTGTTCGGGTAGGCTGACCGCATGACGGATCCCGAGGTGCGCACCGGCGGCGCACCCGTGTCCGGCTCGTCGCGGAGCGTCACCGCGTCGCGGGGGTCGCAGCAGCTGCCGGCACGCCTGGTCGCCAACCGTGACCTGCCGACCGCCGTCCCCGTGCGGCCGCAGGGGAACGTGCCCGTGATCGTGCGGGTCGTCTGGTCGGACGGCGCCGAGGAGTGGCGCCCGGCGCGTGCGGTCCGCTGGACGGCGACGCACGTGATGGTTGCCTGGCGTGACGACGAGGCGAACCCGCGGTCCGAGCGGCACGAGTGGCTGAAGGCGGGTGACGTCGCCCGCTCGGTGAGCTGGTTGGTGCCTCCCGGCCGTCCGTCCTGACCCGCGTCTGGGTGCCGACGCCGGGCGGGCCCGGAGATCGGGCCTGGCCTGCTCTTGCGCACGCCCGCCGTCGGGGTTCGGATGTACCCATTTCTCGTCCCGATGGTGGGACGGGTCCGTGTCGACTCTGATCGGGGAGAAGTCGTGCGCAGACTCTTGGCCTCATCCACAGCAACGCTCCTGGGACTGGCGACCGCCGGTGCCGCGGTCCCGGCCGCCGGGCTGGCCGCCGTCGCCGGGCCGGCGGTCGTACCTTTCGCCGTCGAGGCGCCGGACACGCCGGACGGGGCGAGCGCTGCGGGCACCCCGCCGGCGTGCGTCTCGCCGGCGCCCGTCAAGAAGTACGCCTACTACCACTGCAACACCCCGGACCAGGTCCGCGCCGCGCACGGGCTGCCGCCGCTGACGGCGTCGAGCACCGAGGGCGCCGGCCAGACGATCGTCCTGGTGGACGCCTACGGCAGCCCGACCGCGCAGCAGGACCTGACCACCTTCGCCTCCACGTTCGGCGGTCCGACGCCGAAGCTCGAGCAGTGGTTCCCGCAGGGCCAGCCCGGGTTCCCGACCACGACGGTGAACGGCAACGGCAACTCGCAGTCGGGCCCGGCAGCGGCGTCCGGCTGGGCCGGTGAGGCGACCCTCGACATCGAGTGGGCGTACGCACTCGCACCCGCGGCGAACATCGTGCTGCTCGCGGTGCCACCGGCGGAGACGCAGGGCGTGCCGGGCCTGCCCAACCTGATGAAGGCGATCGACGCCGCGGTCGACCGGTTCCCGGCCGGCACGGTGTTCTCGATGTCGTTCGGCACCGACGAGTCCGCCTTCGGCAGCGCGGCCGCCGCCAAGACGCAGTTCGCCCGGTTCGACACCACGTTCGCGCGCGGTGAGGCCAAGGGTGACTCGTTCTTCGCGTCCGCCGGTGACGGCGGGTCCGTCGGCTACACGCGCGCGCACCGGCAGACCGCCACGAGCCCCGACCCGCAGGTCTCCTACCCCAACGTCTCCCCGTACGTCACCTCGGTCGGCGGCACGCAGCTGCAGAACGGGTGGACGTGGAACCCCACCACCGACGTGCCGTACCTGGCCGACGGCAGCCAGAACCCGGCGTACTTCGGCTGGACCACCGGCGGGAGCACCGAGCCCGTGGACAACGAGAGCGCGACCGGCATGATCACGGGCGGCGGCCTGTCGACGGTGTACGCGCGGCCGGACTACCAGGCCGGTGTCGCCGACGTCGTCGGCGCCCACCGCGGTGTGCCGGACCTCGCGTGGAACTCGTCCGTCAACGGCGGTGTGCTGGTCTACACGTCCTTCTTCCCCGGCGTGAGCCGCGTGGGGTGGCACGTGTACGGCGGCACGTCCGCTTCGTCGCCGCAGGCTGCGGCGCTGACGGCCCTCGCCAACCAGCAGCGCATCGCGGCGGACAAGGCGCCCCTGGGCAACCTCAACCCGGTGATCTACGCGACCTCGTTCCCGCGGGCCACGGCCTTCGCGGACGTGGTCGCGCACACCTACGGGACCACCCCGAGCGGTGTCCTCGACTCGAACCGGGTGTGGGACATCGGCGCCGACGGCGTCATCACGCCTGGCCCGGTGCCCGGCTACGCGACGACGCCCGGGTACGACCTGACCACCGGCTGGGGCGTGCCGGCGGGCCCGTCGTACGTGTCGGCGCTGGTCGCAGCGCCGTAGCACGGCCGCCGGCTTCACGCCGGATCGCATGAGACCGCTGCGGGCGGCGTCGAGGACCGACTCGGCGCCGCCCGCAGCGTCGTGCGGCAGCCACCACCAGGCGGTCCGCGCGGCCCTCGCCGAGCCGGCGCGGGACCACGTCTGCCGACCGGTCTGGCACCGCACGGCCGGTGGGGGCAGGCTCGGAGCGTCGGCACTGGGAGCGGAGGCGCGACGTGCAGGCGTGGGTGGTGCAGCGATCGGGCCCGATCTCGTCCGGACCCCTGGTGCGTGCGACGGTGCCGGACCCGGAGCCCGGCGAAGGGCAGCTGCGGGTCCGGGTCGAGGCCTGCGGCGTCTGCCGCACGGACCTGCACCTCGCCGAGGGCGATCTGGCGCCGCGCCGGCCCAGGACGGTCCCCGGGCACGAGGTGGTCGGCGTCGTCGACGCGCTCGGTCCCGGTGCCCGGCGGTTCGCCATCGGCGACCGGGTCGGCATCGCCTGGTTGCGGGCGACCTGCGGTCGGTGCCGGTGGTGCCGGTCCGGCCGCGAGAACCTCTGCCCGGGCGCGCGCTTCACCGGCTGGGACGCCGACGGCGGGTTCGCCTCGCACGCCCTGGTCGGCGAGGACTTCGCCTACCGGCTCCCGCAGGACGTGCCCGCACCGGACCTTGCACCGTTGCTCTGCTCCGGGATCGTGGGCTACCGCGCCCTGCGCCGCGCCACGTTGCCACCGGGTGGCCGTCTGGGCCTCTACGGGTTCGGTGCCTCGGCGCACCTGGTCGCGCAGCTGGCCCTCGCCCAGGGCGCCGAGGTGCACGTGATGACGAGGTCGGAGCCGGACCGCGAGCTCGCGCGGCAGCTCGGCGCCACCTCGGTGCAGGGCGCCGCCGACGCGGCACCCGTGCCGCTGGACGCGGCGATCCTGTTCGCCCCCGTCGGCACGCTCGTGCCGCCCGCGCTCCGAGCGCTCGACCGCGGCGGCGTGCTGGTGCTGGCCGGCATCCATCTGAGCGACATCCCGACCCTGGTGTACGAGCGCGAGCTGTTCTACGAGAAGGAGGTCCGGTCCGTCACCGCGAACACGAGGGCCGACGGCGAGGAGCTGTTGCGCCTCGCGCACGCCCTCCGGATCCGGCCTCGCACCACGGTCCGGCCCATGGACGAGGCCGCCGAGGTGCTGGCCGACCTCGCGGCCGACCGGTACGCCGGCGCGGCGGTGCTGGTGCCGTGAGCGCCGACCGCCGCGCCGCCGACCGGTCCCACACCCACGCCGGCACCGTCCGGGAACCGACGGTCGCTCGCGAGCTGGTGCTGACGGACGAGGTCGACCTCCCGCCCTTCGCCGACATGGTGCCGGGCGCCGTCCAGGAGGTGCGCGACGACCCCGTGACGTTCCGTCAGCTGCAGCACGACACCGCCGACCTGCGCCTTGCTCGCTGGGGCGCCGAGCTGCGGGTCCGGCTCGACGGTCCGGATGCCGGGTGGCGGCTCACCCTGCCGCTCGGCGACGGTGCCGGGCAGGACGAGACGACGCGGGACGTCGTCGTCCACGAGCTGGTGGACGACGACTCGGGCGAGCACGCGCCGGCCGATCTGCTCGACCTGGTGACGGCGCTGGTGCGAGAGGCCGAGGTCCGGCCCGTCGCGCAGCTCCGCACGACCCGTGCCTCCGTGCACCTGCTGGACCCGGCGGCGGTCGAGCTCGCGGCGGTGCACGACGACCGCATAGAGGCGGAGCTGCGAGCGCGTGGCACGGAGCGCCAGCGGCGGCTGCGGATCACGGCGTTCGGTCCGCCGCCGGACGCCGAGCGGGCGGTCACGCGACTGGTCGACGCGGTCCAGGCGGTCGCCGGCGACGTCGAACCGGGCGATGCCCGGTCCAGCGGCACACCGCCGGCGGCGCGCCTGCCCGACGTCGTGGTGCCGTCCCGTCCCGGCAGCCGAAGCACGGCGCGCGAGGTGCTGACCTTCGCGGTCGCCCTGCACGTGGGAGCTTTCATCGCGGCGGACGTGGGTGTCCGCCGGGACCGCCCGGACGCGGTGCACCAGCTCCGTGTGGCGGCGCGCACCCTGCGCAGCGCGCTGCGGACGTTCACCCCCGTCTGCGACGAGGCCTGGGCGACGGGGCTGCGGGACCGGCTGGCCGTGGCGGCCGACGCTCTCGGAGCCGTCCGCGACACGGAGGTGCTGTACGACCGCCTCGAGCGCGACGTCCGGACGCTCGCCGCCGAGGACCGTGTGCGCGCGCTCCCCGCGCTGGACGCGCTGCTGCGACCGCGTCTGCTCGAGGCGCGGTCCGCCGCGCTCGAGGAGCTGCGCAGCGACCGCTACCTGCAGCTGCTGGTCGACCTCGTGGAGGCGGCGCGCCGGCCGCTCGTCGTCGATGCGGCCGACACAGAGGCCGCGGAGGTCCTGCCCGCGCTGGTGATGCACGACTGGAAGCGTCTGCGACGCGCCGTGCGGACCCTGCGCCAGGAGCACCCGGACCCGCACGCCCCGGCGTGGCACCGGGCCCGGATCCTCGCCAAGCGCGCTCGGTACGGGGCCCAGGCCACCGCGCCCAGCCTGGGCGGGCGCGCGCGGCGGTGCGCCGAGGAGCTCTCCGGCGTGACGGACCTGCTCGGCGAGCTGCACGACGGCGTGGTCGCGGCGCAGGTGCTCCAGGAGGCCGCCGACGCCGCGGACGGCGCCACGGGCTTCGCGCTCGGACGGCTCCTGGCGGTGGAGGACGCAGCCGTCCGCCGCGCTGCGGCCGAGTTCCTCGAGCGCTGGCCGCGGGTCCGGCGCCGGCTGGGGCGCCGACCGGTCGGCTGACCAGGGCCGCCGGCGGAGGTGCTCAGAGCGCGCGGGACTCAGGCCACGCCGCGCTCAGGCTACGCAGGGCTCAGGCCACGCGGGACTCAGAGCACGCGCGAGAGGAAGTCGCGCGTGCGCGCCTCGCGTGGGGAACCCAGCACCTCGTCGGGCGTGCCCTGCTCGACGACGACGCCGTCGGCCATGAAGACGACCTGGTCGGCGACCTCGCGGGCGAACCCGATCTCGTGGGTGACCACGATCATCGTCATGCCCGACTCGGCCAGGTCCCGCATGACCGCGAGCACCTCACCGACCAGCTCCGGGTCGAGCGCCGAGGTCGGCTCGTCGAACAGCATCAGCTCGGGATCCATCGCCAGCGCCCGGGCGATGGCGACCCTCTGCTGCTGACCACCAGACAGCTGCGCCGGATAGTGCTCCATGCGGTCCTCGAGGCCCACCCGCCGCAGCATGTCGACAGCCCGCGACCGTGCCTCGTCCTTGCCGCGCCGCAGCACCTGCACCTGCGCCTCGACCACGTTGCCCAGCGCCGTCATGTGCGGGAACAGGTTGAACCGCTGGAACACCATGCCGACCTCGGCGCGCTGGTGCGCGATGGCCTTCGGGTGCAGGCGGTACAGCGTAGGGGTGCCGTTGCGGACGCCCTCGCGGTACCCCATCAGCTCGCCGTTGATGAGCACCCGGCCGGCGCCGATCTCCTCGAGCTGGTTGATGCACCGCAGCGCGGTCGACTTGCCCGAACCGGACGGGCCGAGGACGACGCACACCGTGCCCTTGGGCACCACCAGGTCGATGCCGCGCAGGACGTGGGCGTCGCCGAACCACTTGTGCACCTGGCGGAGCTCGACCATCGGCACCGTGGTGTCGGTCGTCGTGCTCACTGTGCTCCTCCGGAGGGGTGCAGGCCGCCGCCCAGATCGTCCAGCGGCGTCGGCTCGGGGGTGGTCTGCGCCGCGTTGATCGCCGCCTGCCGTGCCGCACGACCGCGCCGCGGCCCCTGCGGGCCGGTGCTGACCTTGTGCACGTCGAAGCCGCGGCCGTAGTACCGCTCGAGGTAGTACTGGCCCACCATCAGGATGCTGGTCACCAGCAGGTACCAGAACGCCGCGACGATCAGCAGCGGCACGGGCTGGAAGATCCGGTTGCCGACGGCGCTGGTCGCGTAGTTCAGGTCGAGCGTGAAGGGCACCGCCAGCACCAGCGACGTGGTCTTGAGCATGGAGATCGTCTCGTTGCCCGTGGGAGGCACGATCACGCGCATCGCCTGGGGGAGCACCACCCGGCGCAGGATGGTGCCCTCCTTCATGCCCAGCGCCCGCGCGGCCTCGTGCTGACCGCGGTCGACGCTCTGCAGACCGGCCCTGACGATCTCCGCCAGGTAGGCCGCCTCGTTCAGCGCCAGGCCGAGCAGCGCCCCGCGGAACGCCGTGATCACGTCCTTGGTGGTGAAGCTCAGCCACTCGGGACCGAAGGGAACGCCGAGCGAGATCTTCGGGTAGAGCACCGAGATCAGGCCCCAGAACACCAGCTGGGTGTAGATGGGGGTGCCGCGGAACACCCAGATGTAGAACCACGAGACGGCGCGGGTCACCGGGTTGTCCGAGCCCCGCATCACGGCGAGCAGCACCGCGAGGACGACGGCTATCACCATCGACCCCACGGTCAGCGCGAGCGTCCACAGAACGCCCTGCAGCACCGGGGTGGCGAACAGGTACTTGCCGACCGTCGGCCAGGCGAACCGGGGGTTGGTGATGAGGCCGTGCACCGCCATGGCGGCGAGCACGGCGACGACGACGGCGGCCACCCACCGGCCGGGGTAGCGCACGGGCACCGCGTGGATGCGCTCGGGCTCCCGGCCGGGGGTGGTCGCGTCGGACCCCGCGGGGCTGCTCACCGTCGGGTTCTCAGCTGACGGTCGGGTTGAGCTCGGCCGTCTTCACCGCGCCGGCCTGGTTGCCCCAGGCAGTGAGGATCTTGCCGTAGGTGCCGTCGTCGATCAGCTTCTGCACGGCCTTCTGGATCGCCGTCGTCAGTGCCGTGTCGTCCTTGGAGACCACGATGCCCTGCGGGGCGCTCGAGAACACGTCACCGAGCTGCTCCAGCTGGCCGTTGGTCTGCGCGATCGCGTAGGCGATGATCGGCGAGTCGGCGTACATCAGGTCCGCCTTGCCGCCGACCAGGGCGGTGGTGACGTCGCTCTGCTTGGCGTACTTCAGCGGGTTCGGCGCCTTCTTGCCGTCGGCCTTGCACTTGTCGATCACGGCGTTGAACTCGTCGTCCTCGACCGTGCCGGTCTGGATGCCCACCGTCAGGCCGCACAGGTTGGTCGGGTCGACCTTGTTCGGGTTGCCCTTCTGCACGGCGTACGCCTCGCCGGCCTGGAAGTAGGCGATCATGTTCGCCTGCTTCTCGCGGTCCGCGTTGATGGTGAACGACGAGATGCCGACGTCGTACTTCGAGCCGATCGCCGGGATGATGCCGGTGAAGTCCGCCGACTGCACGGTGGTCTTCAGGCCGAGGACCGCGCCGATCGCCTTGGCGAGGTCGACGTCGTAGCCGACGGGCGTCTTGCCGTCCTCGGCGATGTACTCCGCGGGGGCGTACGAGGTGTCCGCGCCGACGGTCAGCGTGCCGGCGCTCTTCACCTTGTCCGGCAGCAGCGCGGCCAGCGTGTCGTCCTTCTTCACCGAGGACGGGTCGAAGGTCGCCGCGGCGCTCGCTCCGGCGGCCGAGCCGGAGGAGGAGGCGGCCGGCGTACCGCTGCCACCGCCGCAGGCGGTCAGGCTGAGGGTCACCGCGGCGACGGCGACGAGGGCGAGGGGCGTAGTGCGCACGGAAGGCCTCCAGGCGGCTCGCATCCCGTCGGCAGGGCGCTGGCGGGAGTCGGCAGGATCAGGCACCGGAACTCGGTCGGCGCCCGGGGCGGAACTTAGCGGGCACATGTTACGGCGCCGTGTCGCACGGATGCGCTGCCGTCCGCGGGAGGATCGCACCATGACCCCCGCCTCGAGCCCGTCCGACGCCGCGCCCGCCACCAGACGCCCGACCGTGCCGCGTCCCGGCACCCTCGGGACGCCAGGGACGTCGACGGCCACCCGGGTGCTGCTGCTGGGGTCCGGCGAGCTCGGCAAGGAGGTGGCGATCGAGCTGGTCCGGCTCGGGGTCGAGGTGGTCGCCGTCGACCGCTATGCCGGTGCCCCGGCGATGGCGGTCGCCGCGCGGTCGCACGTCGTCGACATGCTCGACCCCGAGGCGCTGCGGGCGGTGCTGGCCGTCGAGCGGCCCCACGTCGTCGTGCCGGAGATCGAGGCGATCGCCACCGCCGTGCTCGCCGAGGTGGAGGCGACCGGGGTGCGCGTGGTGCCGACGGCGCGGGCGACCCGGCTGACGATGGACCGCGAGGGCATCCGGCGCCTCGCCGCCGAGGAGCTCGGCCTGCCGACCTCGCCGTACCGGTTCACGGACTCGTTGGACGGCCTGCGTGCGGCAGTCGAGGACCTCGGGCTTCCGGTGGTGGTCAAGCCGGTGATGTCGTCGTCGGGGCACGGGCAGTCGCTGGTGCGGTCGGCCGACGGGCTCGAGGAGGCGTGGCGGGTGGCCCAGACCGGCGGACGGGCAGCCGCCACGGGCGGCGACGCGCCGGTCCGGGTGATCGTCGAGGGCTTCGTGCCGTTCGACACCGAGATCACGCTGCTCACCGTGCGGCACGTCGACGGCGTCACGTTCTGCGAGCCCGTCGGGCACTCCCAGGTCGACGGCGACTACCGCGAGTCGTGGCAGCCGGCGGCCCTGGAACCGCAGGTCCTCGCGGAGGCGCGGCGTATCGCCGAGCAGGTCACCGGCGCGCTGGGCGGCTTGGGGCTGTTCGGCGTCGAGCTGTTCGTCGTCGGCGACCGCGTCCTCTTCTCCGAGGTGTCCCCGCGCCCGCACGACACCGGGCTGGTCACCCTGGTGTCGCAGGACCTGTCGGAGTTCGCCCTGCACGCCCGCGCCGTGCTCGGTCTGCCCGCGCCCGAACCGCTGCGCCTCGGGGCCGGTTCCGAGCAGGCGGCGGCCGCCTCCTGCGCGGTGCTGGCATCGGGCGACGGCGTCCCGGTGTTCAGCGGCGTCGACGAGGCGCTGCGGCTCCCGACGGCCCAGGTACGGCTGTTCGGCAAGCCGGTGGTGCACGGGCACCGGCGGGTCGCGGTCGCGCTGGCCCGCGGCGCCGACGTGGCGCAGGCGCGCGAGCGGGCGCGCGCCGCGGCAGAGGCGCTGCACGTCGAGCTGCACTGACCCCGCGCGGGGCGCCGACCGGATGCGGCGCCCGCACCACGGCGTGACAGTGGAGGAGCGCTCGGCCGAGCGCATCGGTGCGCAGGCGCACCCGCCACGTGCGCTGCCGGAGGAGAGGACGCCACCATGCCTGGACGCAACCCCGGACCCAGCGTCAAGGACAAGGAGCTGTACGAGAAGCTCCGCGACGAGGGCAGCTCGAAGGAGAAGAGCGCGCGGATCGCCAACGCGGCGGCCGCCACCTCCCGTTCCGCGGTCGGCCGCAAGGGCGGGCGGAGCGAGCAGTACGAGGAGTGGTCGGTGGACCAGCTGCGCAAGCGGGCCGCGCAGATCGGCATCGAGGGCAGGTCCCACATGAGGAAGGCCCAGCTGGTCGACGCGCTCCGGCACCACTGACGTCGGCGCACCCGGCGCCGCCTGGCGGGCGGCGTCGCAGGTCTCGGTTACCCTCGCCCGGCGGGACGGTCCGCGCTGACGACTCCGGCGGACGGCACCCTGTCGCACCCCGCCGGCCGGCCCGGTCGGACGAGGGGAGTGGGACATGCTGCTCGCTGCGGTGCTCGGCGTCGCCGCCGGGGCGCTCCTGCCTGTTCAGACGGCGGTCAACACCCGGCTGTCGGCGTCGCTGCGCTCGACGTTCCTGGCGTCCCTGGTCTCGTTCGGCATCGGCACCGTCTTCCTCGCCGTGGTCGTCCTGGTGCTGCGGCCGTCCCTCGCCCTGGGCGCGACGCTGGCGCACCGGCCGTGGTGGATCTGGATCGGCGGCCTGTGCGGCGTCGTCTTCCTCACGCTCAACATGGTGCTGATGCGCCGGCTCGGCGCCTCGGTGACCGTCGTGCTGCCGGTGCTCGGTCAGGTTCTGGGCGGGCTGCTGATCGACGTGACCGGTGCGTTCGGCGTCGCGACCAGGACGTTGACGGCCTGGCGGCTGCTCGGCACGCTGCTGGTGGTCGTCGGGGCGGTGCTGGTCAACCTGCGCCGCCGCCCGGGTCCGCGGACCGGTGGAGCGCCCGCGCCTGGTGCCGCCGCATCGCGTGCCCTGCCGCTGCTCGCCGTGGCGGCCGTGCTGGCGGGGGGTCTGAGCGCGGTCCAGACCACTGTGAACGGTGAGCTGGGAAAGGCGCTCGGCTCGTCGATCGGCGCGTCGCTCGCGTCGTTCCTGGTGGGCACCGTCGCGCTCGTGGTGCTCAACGCCGTGCTGGCGGCGCGCGGCCGCCTGGTGGGGGCCGGCGCGTGGGCGCGTCCGCCGTGGTGGGGCTGGAGCGGCGGGCTGCTCGGTGCGACCTTCGTCGCCGTCAACGCCCTCGACGCACCCCTGCTGGGGACGTCCCTGACCGTCAGCGTCGTGCTCCTGGGGCAGATCGTCGCCGGGCTCGTCGTCGACCACACCGGAGCCCTGGGCGCGATGCGGCGACCCCTGACCGCACCCCGGCTCGGCGGCGCCGTCCTGGTGCTGGCCGGCATCCTCGCCGTGCGGCTCGGCGGCTGACCGTCAGCCTGCGACCGACGCGGTCGTGCCCGTCTCGTGGAGCGGGGCGCGGAGCGCCGTGACGAGGCTCGCCGCGTCGTAGGGGCCGACGTGCCGCTTGCCGTTGACGAAGAACGTCGGGGTGGACAGCAGGTCCATCAGGTCGGCGTCGTCCACGTCGTCCTGCACCCGTCGCGACACGTCCCCGTCCTCGAGGTCCTGGGCGAAGCGGTCGACGTCCATCCCCAGCTCGTCGGCGTAGGCGAGCAGGTCCTCGCGCTCCAGGTGGTCCTGCCGGGCGAACATCACCTTCGCCAGCTCGAGGAACCGGCCCTGACGGTCCGCCGCCTCCGCCGCCTCGGCCGCCTCGCGGGCGTGGGGGTGCACCCGCACGAGCGGCAGGTGGCGCCACACCCACACCACGTCGTCGCCCAGCTCGGCGAGCACCTCGTCCACCGACCCGGTGGCCCGGCTGCAGAAGGGGCACTCGAAGTCGCCGTACTCGACGATCACCATCGGGGCGTCGGGCCGGCCGCGATAGTGGTCGCGCTGGGCGTCGAAGGGTCGCAGCAGCGTCTTGCCGACCGCGACGGGCGGCGACCACCGGTCGACGACCGCGAGCAGCGCCCACCCGAGGCCGGCCGCCAGCACGGAGGCCACCAGCACCCCGACACGTGCCTGGGCGGCGGCCACCGGGTCCGGGATCGCGATGTCGGCGATCAGCAGGGCGATGGTGAAGCCGATGCCCGAGAGCGCCGCGCCGCCCGCCACCCGGCGCAGGCGGAGCCCGGGTGCGAGGCGACCCCAGCCGCTGCGGTCCACCAGTGCGGTGGCGCCGGTGATGCCGACCAGCTTGCCGACCACCAGGCCGAGCACGACCCCCCAGAAGAGCGGGGCGCGCAGCGCGCCGCTCAACGTCCCGGCGTCCAGGGGGACCCCGGCGTTGGACAGTGCGAAGACGGGCAGGACGACGAACGACACGAAGGGCGCCACGGCGACCTGCAGGCGCTCGTTGATGGAGATCGACTCGCGCAGGCCGCGGGTCGCGGCGGCGGCGTAGCGGGGGTTGGGCGACTGCCGGAACGCCCGGGTCAGCGCCTCGACGTTCTCCACGTCGCGCCGTCGCGGCGCGAACACGGGGATCAGCAGCGCGACGGCGACGCCGGCCAACGTCGGGTGGATCCCGGCCGCGTGCAGGGCGAACCACAGCACCACGGCGAGCACGCCGTAGACCGGCCCTCGGCCGGACGGCAGGAACCGCACCAGCGCGAGGAGCCCGACTGTGACGGCGGCGACCAGCAGCGCGCCGACCTGCAGGTGAGCGGTGTAGAAGAGCGCGATCACCGTCAGCGCGCCCACGTCGTCGACCACCGCCATGGTGAGCAGGAACACCCGCAGCCGCGCGGGGTGCCGGGGACGGATCAGGGCCAGCGCGCCGATCAGGAAGGCCGTGTCCGTGGAGATCACCACGCCCCATGCGTGGGCGTTGCCCGACCGGCCGGCCACCAGCAGGAAGATCAGCGCGGGTACGGCGAGGCCGCCGATCGCGGCGGCCGCGGGAACGACGGCACGCGCACGCTCGGACAGCTGCCCTATGGTGACCTCGTCCTTGACCTCGAGGCCGACGGCGAAGAAGAAGACCGCCATCAGGGCGTCGTTCACCACCGAGTGCAGCGTGAGCTGGATCGAGGCGGACCCCAGCGACAGGCCCACGGGGGTGCCCCAGAAGGTGCCGTAGCTGTGACCGACGGGGGAGTTGACCCACACGACCGCCGCGACGGTCGCGGCGACGAGCAGGGCGGCCGACGCGCGGTCCCGGTCCATCCGCGGCGCGCGCGGCAACGGCGGCGGCGCGCTGGTCAGCTGCAGGTCCGTGCTCATGGGGCCTCCCGTCGACCGTGGGCGTCTGGACGTGCCAACTCCGGGCACCCGGTCGATCTTCCCCGTCGGTGGTCAGCGCCGACAGGCCCACGGACGAGGGCGCCGGGCGGTCGCGTCGCCCCGGCGCCCTCGCCGTGCTCCGCAGCGCTCAGGACGCCGCGGCAGCCGTGCGGGACTCGTCGTCCTCGTCGCCCTCGCCCTTCCCCGCAGGCGGCAGCAGGTCCACGTCCGTCACGGAGACCCCGGGTCCGCGGGTGACGACGAAGAACACCGTCTGGCCCACGACGAGCTCCACCTCGGCCGGCTCGGCGACCGCATCGGTGATGGTGACGAGCGTGCCGGCCGACAGCCGGGACTGCCACGCCTCGACGTCCTTGGCCGACCCGAGCCGCGGCTGGCGCACCCGGACCGTCCCCCGCAGCCCGGAGCCGTAGGCGTCACCCCACTCGTGCGTGCCGGCGGCGGTGAACGCGTGCGAGAAGCCCGACTCGTTCACCAGCCGGTCGCTGCCGAAGAACTCCTTCTCTCCGGCGATCGCGAACGGCCACGAGGGGTCGGTGCCGTGCCACATCACCATGTCGCCGGTCCGGATGCGGACGGTCGGCTGGTCGACGACGAAGCGCGTGCCCTCGCGGCGGACCGTGAGGACCGTCTGCGCCATCGCGCCGGTCTCGCCCTCGTCGACCTGCACCGTGAAGGGCGCCGCAGCCGAGCCACGGTGCAAGGACCGCACCGCCTCGACGGGCACCGCCTTCGCCGGGTGCGCACCGGCGGCGACCACTGCGTACCGGTAGGTGCCCGGCCTCATGAACCGTTGCGCGTAGCTGTCGGTGAACCGCAGCACGCGGCTGTCCAGCTGGTCCGTGATCATCTCGCCCTCCTCACGCGCTGATGTCCGCGGAGAGCACCAGCTCGTCCTCGGGCGGGTTGTGCTGCACCTCGGCGCCGATGGTGTCGAGGGTGATGGTGACCGCGGGGTCGTTGGGTCCGGCCGCCGGCAGGACGGTGAAGACCTGCGGCTGGGCGTACACGGGGAACCGTGTGCCGCTGATGAACGGCGTGAGGATCGGGCCCAGCAGGCCCGTCAGCCCCGCGACCCCGATCGCGGCGACCACCGCGGCGACGAGCACCGCGACGAACGGCCCGATGAGCGGGACCCACGCGACGGCAGCCGCCACCGCGGCGCCCACGACGGCGAGCATTGCGGCCGTGGTCAGGCCGAACTGCAGGTTGGGGACCCCCTGCACCACGCCCTCGACCTTCCACGTCCCGGCCACCAGGGTGACGGCGATGCCGAGGTCGACGGTGGTCTTGACGTAGTCGGAGAGGTCGATCGGCACGGTGACCGTGGGCCAGACGATGTCGATCTTGGGCGTGCACACGTCCCCGACGCACGGGACGTGCACGCACACCTGCGGGATGTGGATGTCGGGCAGGAAGTCGCCGATGTCCAGCGACAACGACAGGTGCAGGTGCCAGTCCATCCGGAGGTCGGCGACCCGGATGGTCCCCGGTGGGATCAGGTCCACCGTGCCGGGCGACGACAGCGTCGCGGTGGCGGCGTAGGCCGCCGTGAAGGGGCCGAACGAGCTGCTGCCGGAGGACGACTGGGGCGGCAGCCCGGCGGCGAGCGTGGTGAAGATCGTGGTGGCCGCGCCTTCGTCGATCGCGGCGATGATCTCGGGCATCGGTTGCTCCTAGAGGCTTCCGCGGGCCAGCACGGCGTCCGCCTCGATGAGCGGGCCCTGCGCCGGTGTCAGGGTGAAGGCGCCGACCCGGATGGCCGACAGCGGGATGGAGATGGTGGCCAGCACCGCGCGCAGCACGGTGCCGAGCAGGCACTCCAGCACGGACTCGAGCGAGTCCGGGGTGACGTCGACCAGCTCGATCGCGTCCAGCGCGAAGCCGACCGCGGGCTCACCGCCCGACGAGGTGGGCACGAGGTGGCCGATGGCCGCGACGCCCAGCTCCGTGCAGATCGGGTTGCGCGCCTTGCCACGGGACTCGTCCCACCGTTCGCGCTCGGCCTTGGCCGCCTCGCGGGCGGCGCGCTCGTCGGCGCCCTGCACACGCTCGCCGTGCGTCAGGTCGCCCTTGCCGCCGCGACTGGTGCAGTCGACGCACAGCTGCACGGTGGTCGTCAGCGAGAACTCACCCGGGCCGAGGGTCAGCTCCGGCGGGAGCGGGTCCTCCTGCTTGTACAGGTCCAGGTGCGGCGTGGTGAAGCGGACGTGCCAGTCGATGCCGCCCGTGCCCGGGAACGGGATCGCCGCCATGGCGGTGTCGAACCGGGTGGACACGGGGGTGAACGCCGGCGACCCGTACGACAGCAGGTGCGGTCGTGCGGTGGTCAGCGCTGTGACCAGGTCGTTCAGGGCCGACTCGTGTGCGGAGACGAAGACGGCCCACCCTTCGGTGAGACTCATGGTGCCCCTCCTTCTCGCGGTCCGGCTGGTCCGCGACACGAAGGAGGAGGGCGCTCGGCACCGGCCAGATACGCCGCTGCCGGTGCCACCGCGGTCGGCAGCACCGGCAGGGCGTCCCCCCGGACCAGAGCTCAGACGACGCCCGGCTGGCCGCTCTCGGTCGTCTCGATCGCGTCCGAGTCGCCGATGATCTGGGTGCCTCCGTCTTCTTCGACGACGTGGTGGCCGGGCCCCGGTCGGGGAGATCCGGGGCCCGGGGCATCAGGTAGCGCGCTTGCCCGGCACCGACGCCCGCGAGCAGATCGGCAACGGCTGGTCGGGCAGCACGGCGCGCCGTTCTCCGCGACGGCGTTCTGATTCGACGTTAGGCGCCGCGACGAGTGCCGCCTGGGTCCAAGGGCCCACGTACCCCGGGGGGTACTCTGGAGCGCAGCCCAGGTAGGAGAGGATGGCCTCATGCAGCTCGATGTCGACCAGCTCGGGACGGCGATCCACCGGCTCAAGCGCGCCCAGGGCCAGATCGGTGCCGTCGTCCGGATGATCGAGGAGGGCCGGGACTGCGAGGACGTCGTCACGCAGCTCGCCGCGGTCAGCCGCGCCCTCGACCGTGCCGGCTTCGCGATCATCGCGACCGGCATGAAGCAGTGCCTCACGCCGGCCGCCGACGGGGCGGACGACGAGGGCGAGGCCGAGCAGCTGGACGTCGCCAAGCTGGAACGCCTGTTCCTCTCGCTCGCCTGAGCCGCGTGCGGTCCGCCCGCGTCGCGAACGCGGTCGTCCCACGCCGCAGGCCCTGGCCAGCGGCCGCCGACCCGCCTACCGTGGGCGGTGAGGGCGAGGTGAGTGGGATGCATGCATCCGTCGGTGACAGCGTCGTCGTCCACGGTCGCACGGTCGGCAGCCACGACCGCAAGGGCGAGATCCTCGAGGTGCACGGCCCGGGCGGGACGGAGCCGTTCCTGGTCCGGTTCGACGACGGGCACGAGGCGTTGATCTTCCCGGGACCCGACCTGTCGCTCGTGCACCACGAGCACGGCCAGGCGCCGCGCCCGGATCTCGCCACGAGCTCCTGACCGGAGGACGGAGATGGCAGGCAATCGCGCCGCCACTGTGAGCGGTGGCGGCGGAGCCGTCTACGGCCTCGGCATGGTCGGCGCGCTCGTGTGGTTCTGGCAGCAGGTCGACGGGTTCTGGCCGCACGTGCTGGGCGTCCTCAAGGCCCTCGTGTGGCCGGCGTTCCTCGTGTACCAGGCGTTCGGGGCGCTGCACCACTGACGGTCGCTGCGCTCGCTCGCCGCGCCGGGTGCGGCCGGCTGCCCCAGAGTGGTCAGCATGCAGAGCGAGCAGGCCCGTGTGATCGAGGACGCCCGCGTCACCGTCGTGGTGGCCAGCAGGGACCGCCGTGCCGACCTGCTCGCCACCCTCGGGCGGCACCGCGCCCCGGTGATCCTGGTCGACAACGGCTCGTCGGACGGGACGCCGGACGCGGTGCGCCGTGCGCATCCGGACGTCGACGTGGTCGAGGCGGGGCGCAACCTCGCGGCCGCCGGACGCAACGTCGGTGTGCAGCGCGCTCGGACCCCCTTCGTCGCGTTCGCGGACGACGACTCCTGGTGGGAGCCGGGCGCCCTGCACGCGGCCGCCGAGCTGCTGGGTGCCCATCCGGAGGTCGCCGTGGTCCAGGTCGACGTCCTGGTCGGCGAGGAGAACCGCCGCGACCCGTTCTGCGACGAGCTCGCGCGCTCGCCGCTGCCCCGTGACGGGGCGGCCGCGATCCCGGTCCTCGGCTTCATGGCGTGCGCGGCCATGCTGCGGCGGGAGGACTTCCTGTCGGTCGGTGGGTTCGACGACGTGGTGCGGTTCCCCGGTGAGGAGGAGCGCCTGTCGTGGGACCTCGCCGCCGCCGGCCGTTCGCTGGTCTACCTCCCGGGCCCGGTGGTGCACCACCACCCGTCGCAGCGCCGGCACGACCCGTTCTCGCGGCAGCGACGCGTCACCCGGTCCCGCGTCCTGTCCGGAGCGTTGCGGCTGCCGTGGCGGGACGCGGCCGGACGGTTCGGGGAGGAGTGGCGCGCCGGGGCGGCGCGTCGGCGCGGCGTCCTGGACGCCCTGACGGACCTGCCGGCAGCGGTGCGGGAGCGGCGGTCGTTGCCCGGGACCGTGCTCGCGGACATCGCGCTCACCGCCGGCGGCCCACCCTCGGCGAGGGTGAGCCGCGCGGGCTAGCGGCTCCGGCCTAGGCCGGCGTCAGGAGCCGCGACGTGACGCCGCGGCGAGGACGACGGCCCCCGCCAGCGCGGCAGCACCGGCCAGCACTCCCTTGTGCAACGTCGCCCAGACCTGGGCGCTCGAGTCCTTGGAGCGCCCGTCGAAGTCCCCGTGCGCACCGTGGTCGCCCGGGACCGGTTCGTACAGGTTCACCCCGAGCGGGGGTGTGGTGTCGGTGGTGGTCTGCTGCGCCTCGTAGCCCGTCCTGGCGAGGTACCGGTCGAGCAGCGGGGCGATCACCCGGTTGCCGAGGATCGTGCCGACGGTCGGGTACCCCACCCAGGTGGTGCGGCTGGGGTGCAGGGCGACGCGGGCCACCGCCTCGGCGCCGACCTCCGGCTGGTAGATCGGCGGCACGGGCTGCGAGTGGTGGGGGAGCAGGTTCTTCAACCAGCTGAACTGGACCGTGTTCAGCGCCGGCATGTGGACCATGCACACCGTGATGCCGCTCTTGCGGTGCAGCAGCTCGGTGATCACCGACTCCGTGAAGCCGACCATCGCGTGCTTGGCCCCGCAGTACGCCGACTGCAACGGGATGCCGCGGAACGCCAGGGCGCTGCCGACCTGGACGATCACGCCGCTGTCCCGCGCGTCCATGTGCCGCAGCGCCGCACGGGTCCCGTTCACCACGCCGAGGTACGTCACGGCGGTGACGCGCTCGAAGTCGTCCGGCGCGACGTCCACGAACTGGCCGAAAACCCCCGTCATCGCGTTGTTCACCCAGAGGGTGATGGGGCCCAGCGTCTGCTCGACCCGGTCGGCCGCCCGGTCGACGTCCTCGTGCGCCGCGACGTCCGTCGGCACGCCGAGGGAGCGCCGGCCGACCGCTGCGACGTCCGCCACCGCGCCGGCCAGGCCGTCCTCACCGCGGGCGAGCACGGCGACGTCCCAACCCTCGGCGGCCAGCGCTCGGACTATCGCACGGCCGAGCCCGGCCGATCCGCCCGTGACGACCGCGACGCCACGCGCCCCGGGCACCCCGTCGAGCGCCTGCAGCCGTCCCGATCCCTCGGACTGCGGTGCGTGCTGGGTCGGTGCATCCATCGCCTGCCTCCTCACATCGGTTCCTTGATCCCACGGCGCAGCAGCCACACGTTCGCGGGGGTGCTGGTGGCGAAGCCCACGAGCATCGCCAGCTGCATGGCGGCCCAGAACTGCGCCGAGGCGACGGGCAGCCGCCCGCCGAACCACGCAGGTGCGAGCCATAGCTGCACGATCGCCATCAGGCCGTACATGCCCACCTGCCAGGCGAGGATCGACAGGGTGTCCGCCTTGACGGCCTCGGCAAGGCCGCGGCCCGGACGGAGGTGGCGCATCGGCACGATCGCGGCGTACTGCAGAGCGACGCCGATGACGAACGCCAGGACGAGGTCGACCGTCCAGCGCGCGTACATCTCGTCGCGGAACAGGGTGCCGGCACCCGCGACGGCCGCCGTCCCGGGAACCAGCAGCACCAACGTCTCGCCGATGACGTCGCCGAGCGTGCAGCCGGCGCCGCAGTGGCTGGTGCCGGTCGCCACCGAGACCCAGCCCGGCCGCCGCTCGGACTCCGGTCGTGGCTCGCGACCCCAGCGCAGGTAGAACCACAGCCACAGCAGGCCGCCGAACAGCATGGTGACCGGCCACACCACCCGCATCACGGGCATCGCCGGCGGCCGACGCGCCACGTCCAGGAGCGTCCACAGCGCGCACACCAGCCCGATGCCGAGCGTGGTCCACGCGACCACCGCCGTCCACGCGGGCAGGTGCACTCCCGTGCCGGCGACCGCCGTCACGAGGGCCCGACCCGCCGTCGACCGGCGGGCGTTGCCGGCACCGTCAGCGACCCAGCTGCGAGAGCTTGTCCTTGAACAGCGTCGTGGCGATCGCCGCCTTGTGGGGCTGTCCGCGCAGGAACGCGGTGGCGAACTTGCGTGCCTGCTCGTAGCTGACCTTGCCCGGCATCGGCGGCTCGTTCGGGTCCACGACGACGTCCACCAGGGACGGCCCGTCGAACGACAGCGCCTCGTCCAGCGCGCCCCGCAGCTCGCGCGGGTCCTCGACCCGCACGCCGAACCCGCCGCAGGAGCGCGCCCAGCCCGCGAAGTCACCGGGCGGGCTGCCGAACCGCACGCCGTGCTCCGGGTAGCCGAGCACCATCTGCTCCCAGAGGATCTGGCCCAGGGAGTTGTTGTTGTTGATCACCACGGTGATCGGCAGCTGGTGCTGGGCCGCGGTGAGGAACTCGGCCATGAGCATCGCGAAGCCGCCGTCGCCGACGTACGCGATCACCTGCCGGTCCGGGTAGGCCACCTGCAGCGCGTTGGCATAGGGCAGGCCGGGAGCCATCGTGGCGAGGTTGCCGGAGAGGAAGAACTCCCGCCCCGCGCGGATGGTCCAGTGCCGGGCGGCCCAGGTCGCGATGGTGCCCGAGTCGCAGGTGAGCACGGCGTCGTCGGACGCGAGATCGTCGATCAGGCCGACGACGTACTGGGGGGCGATCGGGGTGCGGCCGGCGTCCTCCAGCGCGGTCATGTCGTCCCGCCACGACGCCATCGCCTTCTGGTAGCTCTCGAGGTGGTCCGTGGCCGGCCCGCCGTCCAGCAGCGGGAGCAGCGCCGCGAGCGACTCCTTGGCGTCGCCCACGATCGGCACCTCGGTGGGCAGGCGCACGCCGGCACGAGTGGGGTCGGCCTCGATCTGCACCACGCGCGCGGCGCCCGGCGAGGGGAGGTGCTTGGTGTACGGGAAGTTGGTGCCGACCATCAGGAGCGTGTCGCAGCTCTCCATCAGCTCCTCGCCGGGGCGGGTCCCGAGCAGTCCGATGCCGCCGACGGCGTACGGGGAGTCGTCGGGGATGACGGCCTTGCCGGGCAGCGTCTTGACCACCGGCGCACCGAGGGCGGCGGCGACGGCCAGCACCTCCTCGCGCGCACCACGGGCCCCGGCGCCGACGAGCATCGCGGGCTTCCGGGCACCGTTGAGCACCGCCGCGGCCGCTCGCAGGTCCTCCTCGCGGGGCCGGCCCGGGGGAGCGAGGTAGATCGGCGACGTGGCCGGCGGGCGGGCGGGTGCGACATGGGCGTACGGGTCCTCGTCCGCGTCGGCGACCTGCAGGTCGTTGGGGATCGTCAGGTGGGCGACGCCGCGGCGGGCCAGCGCCGTGCGGATGGCGATGTCGACGACGCCCGGCAGCTGGGTCGGGTTGGTGACCATCAGGTCGTACTCGGTGACGTCCTCGAACAGCTTGTCGAGGTCCACCTCCTGCTGGTAGCCGGTTCCCAGCACGCTCGTCTCCTGCATGCCGGTGATCGCCAGCACCGGCGCGTGGTCGAGCTTGGCGTCGTACAGGCCGTTCAGCAGGTGGATGCCACCCGGGCCGGAGGTGGCGAGGCAGACGCCGATCCGGCCGGTCGCCTTGCCGTGCGCCGCGGCCATGAACGCCGCCGCCTCCTCGTGGTGGACGAGGACGAACCGGATCTTGTCCTGCTGCCGTCGCAGGCCCTCCATGATCCCGTTGATGCCGTCCCCGGGGAGGCCGAACACGGTGTCGACCCCCCAGGCCGCCAGTCGTTCGATGAGAACCTCGGACGCGATCTTCGCCACGCTGGTGCACCGCCTCTCGGCCCCCACGGGCCGTCGCCGTCCTTTCGACGCTAAGTCGGCCTTCGACGGGCTGCCACCTGGCGAGGATGCCGCCGTCCGGGTGTGGCGTCGCTCACGGGGACCGTTCTCGATTTGACCAGGTAGGTAAGCCTGACCTAACTTCGCACCGTCGTCGGACGGAGATGAGGGACTCGTGGGGATCGGTCGCACGCTGCTGCTGGGCTTCGTCGCCGGCGTCACCATCCTGCTCGGGCTGCCCGTCGGGCGGCTCCGCCGGCCTGCACCGACGCTGCGCGCCGTCCTGAACGCCACCGCTGTCGGCGTGCTCCTGTTCCTGGTGTGGGACGTGCTGAGCCACGCGTGGGAGCCGGTGGACTCGGCCCTCGGGGCCGTGCACGACGGGACCGGCAGCCTCGGACCCGTGCTCGGTCTCGGCGGGCTCTTCGTCGTCGGCCTCGCGGTCGGTCTCGGGTCGCTCGTGGTCTACGAGCGCTGGATGGCGCGCAACGCCGCGGTCCGGCCGGCCGGTGGGGGCACCAGTCCCGCGATCGACGTCAGCGGCGACCCGGGCCGTCCGCCCGTGGGTTCCCCGACCGACCGCGTCGCCGTGGCACCGGCGCCCGCGGCAGGAGTCGGCACGGCGACGCTCGCACCGACCAGGACGGCGACGCCGGCCCCGGTGGCTGCCGCACCCGTCGCCGTGGGGGAGCACCTGTCGTCGTGGTCGCCGGCGAGGCGCCTCGCGCTGCTGATCGCGATCGGCATCGGTCTGCACAACTTCGCCGAGGGCCTGGCGATCGGTCAGTCCGCGGGGCGCGGGGAGGTGGGCTTGGCCACGCTCCTGGTGATCGGGTTCGCCCTGCACAACGGGACGGAGGGGTTCGGCATCACGGCACCGCTCGCCGGTGACGTGGACGCCGACGGCAACCGGCGCCGGCCGTCGTGGGTGTTCCTGCTGACCCTCGGCCTGATCGGCGGCGGTCCCACCTTCGTCGGCACCGCCCTCGGCCACGGGTTCACCAGCGAGCCGGTCAGCGTGCTGTTCCTCACGCTGGCTGCGGGATCGATCCTCTACGTCGTCACCCAGCTGCTCGGCGTGGCCGCCAAGGCGAAGCGGGCGGACCTCCTGGCGATCGGGCTGCTGATCGGTCTGGTGGCGGGCTTCGCCACGGACGCGATCGTCACCGCCGCGGGCGCCTGACCAGGGCCGCGCTGACCGGCAGGACCTCGCCCCGGCATGCCACGATGCCGGGGTGACCAACGCGGAGATGCCGGTCGGTGCGGCCGAGCCGGAGAGCAGCACACCGGCACCTGCAGCGGCGACGACGCCGCCCGGGCCTCACGGCTCGCACCGCGCGGGCGCCACGGCGCTCGCCCTCGGCGCGCTCGGAGTGGTGTTCGGCGACATCGGCACGAGCCCGCTGTACGCGCTGCAGACGGTGTTCAGCATCGACCACAACGACGTGCAGCCCACTCCCGGTGACGTGCTGGGCGTGGTGTCGATGGTGTTCTGGTCCATCGCGGTCATCGTCTCGGTGAAGTACGTCGCGCTGATCCTGCGGGCCGACAACGAGGGGGAGGGCGGCATCCTCGCCCTGGTCGCGCTGCTGCGGGACCGGCTGGGCGACCCCCGGCGGCTCGCCGCGGCGACGCTGCTGGGCATCCTCGGCGCGGCGCTGTTCTACGGCGACAGCGTGATCACGCCGGCCATCTCCGTCATGTCCGCGGTCGAGGGCGTCGTGGTGTCGGACCCTGGGCTGGCCCGGCTGGTGCTGCCCGTCTCCGTGGTGATCCTCACCGTGCTGTTCACGGTCCAGCGGTGGGGGACCGGCGCCGTGAGCCGGGCGTTCGCGCCCGTCATGGTCCTGTGGTTCGGCGTGCTGGCCCTGCTCGGCGTGCCGCAGATCGTGCAGAACCCGACCGTGCTGCGCGCGCTGTCGCCCACCTACGCGCTCACGTTCGCCGTGCACCGGCCGTTCGTCGCGTTCATCGCCCTCGGCGCGGTGGTGCTCACCATCACGGGCGCCGAGGCGCTGTACGCGGACATGGGCCACTTCGGACCGCACGCGATCCGGCGGGCCTGGTACCTGGTGGTGTTCCCGGCGCTGGTGCTGAACTACTTCGGCCAGGGCGCGATGATCCTGCGCGACCCGAGCACCACGGCGAACCCGTTCTTCCGGCTCGCCCCGACGTGGGCCACCCTCCCGCTGGTCGTCCTGGCGACCCTGGCCACCGTCATCGCGTCCCAGGCAGTGATCTCGGGCGCCTACTCGGTGTCCCGGCAGGCGGTGCGGCTCGGCCTGTTCCCGCGGCTCGCAGTGCGGCACACCTCCAAGGAGGAGGGTGGCCAGATCTACGTGCCGGCGATCAACTGGATCCTCTTCTTCGGCGTCCTGGTGCTGATCGCGGTGTTCCGCAGCTCGGGCCGGCTGGCCACCGCGTACGGCCTGGCGGTCACCGGCACCCTGTTCCTCACCTCGCTGCTGTACCTGCTGCTCGCCAAGCGCGTGTGGCACTGGGCGCTGTGGAAGGTGGTCGCCTACAGCGTCGTCGTCGGCGGGCTCGAGGTGCTGTTCTTCGGCGCGAACCTGCTGAAGATCGTCAGCGGCGGCTGGCTGCCGCTGCTGATCGCCGGGATCGTCGTCACGCTGATGACCACCTGGCGCAAGGGCGCCGCCACGCTGACGGCGCAGCGGTCGCGCCTCGAGGGACCGCTCGACGAGTTCGTCGCCATGGTGCGGGAGAAGGACGTCCGGCGCGTGCCCGGGTTCGCCGTGTTCCCGCACCCGAACAAGTCCACGACCCCGCTGGCGCTGCGGTCCCACGTCACGTTCAACCGAGTGCTGCACGAGCACGTCGCGATCGTGCAGATCGTCAACGAGAACGTGCCGCACATCCGGCACGTCGACCGCGTGGAGATCGACGACCTCGGCCACGGCGACGACGGCATCGTGCACGTGACCATCCACGTCGGCTTCAACGACAGCCAGGACATCCCGCGCGGGCTGGCGCTGGCGATCGGGAAGTCGCCCGAGCTGGACGTCGACATCGCCGACGCCCACTACTTCCTGTCGGTGCTCACCGTGCACGCCACCGGGGCGCCGCGCATGACGGGCTGGCGCGAGCGGCTGTTCGTCTGGATGGCGCACAACGCCGCCAACCGCACGGAGGTGTTCCACCTGCCGCCCGAGCGCACCGTGGTGATGGGCGCGAACCTCGAGCTGTAGCGCGCTCAGCGATCCAGGATCACCTCGAGCAGCCGGGTCGCCGCCGCACCGGGCGCTCCCGGGCCCTGCCACACGGCTCGGATCCGTCGGCGCAGCGGACCGCCGTCGGACCGTCGGGGTTGCTCCCCGGTGGCGAGCGGGACCGGGACCAGCCGCCCCTGGGCGAGCTCGGTCTGCACGGCGAGGCCCGAGATCACGGTCGGCGCGACGCCGGACAGCGCCGCTGCGACCAGGGCCGTGGTCGAGGCGACCTCCACCGCGGCGGTCGGCGTCACGCCGTCCTGTGCGAGCCAGCGCTCCAGGACGTCCCGCGTGCCCGACCCCGGCTCGCGCAGCGCGAGCGGCACGCCCGCGAGGTCCCGCGGCTGCAGCGGCGCGCCGCGGCCGGCCCACGGGTGCGCCGCACGCACCAGCAGCATCAGCTCGTCCGTGCAGATCGTCGTGCTGCGCAGACCACGAGGAGCGGACGCACCCTCGACGAAGCCCAGTGCCACGGCGCCCGAGCGCACCTGCTCGGCCACGCCCGCCGAGTTGGCCATCCGCACCGCGATGCTGATCTCGGGCGCCTCGCGGGACATCCGCACCAGCCACTGCGGCACCAGGTGCTCCGCCACCGTCAGGCTCGCGCACACGGTGAGGTGGGAGTCCTGCTCACGCCGCAGGGCCCGGGCCGCATCCGTCAGGTCGGTCGTCGCGGTGAGGACACGGCGAGCCAGCTCGACGACCAGCCGTCCCTCGTCGGTCAGCCCCGAGCCCGAGCGTCCACGGCGGACGAGCGCCAGGCCCAGGCGGCGCTCGAGGGCCCGGACACCCTCGCTGGCGGAGGGCTGGCTGATGCCGCTCGCGCGCGCCGCGGCGCCGATGCCACCCGTGTCCGCCACGGCGACCAGCAGTGCGAGACCGCGCAGGTCGGGCAGCGCGTCGGGTAACCGGGTCATAGCCATAGCCTATGACGGCATCGCGAACAGCCTGCTAGCGGCTCCCCGCGCCCGGCGCCACCCTGATGGGGTGACGACATCTGAGACGGACGCACCGCCGCTGCCCACCCCTCCTGCACGCTCCGTCCGTACCGCCGGACCCGGCCTCGCCGTCGCCGTGCTGCTGGGGGCGGCGGCGACGTGGGTCGGCATCCTGGTGCCGGTCGTCGGCGGACCGGTGGTCGGCATCGTCCTCGGTGTGCTGTGCCGTGAGCTGCTGCTGCGGCGCGCGCCGTGGTCGGTAAACCTGGACACGGGTGCGCGGATCGCGTCGAAGCAGGTGCTGCAAGCAGCCGTGGTCCTGCTGGGCCTCGGGCTGTCGCTGAGCCAGGTGCTGGCGACCGGGCGGTCGGCGCTGCCCGTGATGCTCGGCACGCTGGCGGTCGGGCTGGCCGGAGCGGCGGTGCTCGGCCGGCGCCTGGGGCTGGACCGGGAGACGCGCACGCTCGTCGGGGTGGGTACCGCGATATGCGGGGCCTCCGCCATCGCCGCGACCAGCGCCGTCATCGGCGCGTCCGAGGTGGCCGTCGCCACCTCCGTCACCACCATCTTCCTGTTCAACGCCCTGGCGGCGGTGCTCTTCCCCGTGGTCGGCCACCTGCTCGGGCTGTCCCAGGCGGCGTTCGGACTGTGGGCAGGCACGGCGGTCAACGACGCGTCCTCCGTGGTCGCCGCCGGAACGGTGTTCGGCGCCAGCGCACTGGCGACCGCGGTGGTGGTCAAGCTGACGCGGACGCTGATGATCGTGCCGATCACCCTCACCCTGGCCGTGGGGGCCCACCGACGTGCCCGTGCCGCCGCCGGGGCGGCGGGGCAGCGCGGGCCGACGGTGCGCTGGACGAGGCTGGTGCCCCCCTTCCTGGTCCTGTTCCTCGTCGCCGCCGCCGTGAACTCGGCGCACGCCGTGCCGACGACCTGGCAGCCGGGGCTGGCGTGGACCGCACGGCTACTGACGGCCGTCGCCCTCGCCGGCGTCGGGCTGCTGACGCCGGTCGAGGGTCTGCGCCGGGCGGGCTGGCGGCCCCTCGCGCTGGGAGGCGCGCTGTGGCTGGCCGTCGCGAGCAGCAGCCTCGCGCTGCAGGGCCTGACCGGGCGCCTCTGAGGGTCCCAGTGCCGCTCAGCCGCTCGTCGGGGGCTGCGTGGGTCCCGGACGCGACTCGGAGACGCTGTCGGCGCCGGTGTCGTGCTGCCCGAGGGACCGCGCTGCCAGGGCGGCACCGGCGGAGGCGGCTCCGATGGTGAGCAGCGCCCCGAGGACGAGTGCAGCGGGTACCCCTGGCCCGAGCAGAGCCGACTGGGTGCCCAGCGTCGCGGCAGCGACCGGGACGCCCAGCTGCGCGGCCGCCAGGGCGCCGAGGGACATGGGCTGCCCGACGGCCCGGGTCGCCAGGTGGGCCACCACCGCGCCGATGCCGAGCGCGACGCCGAGCCAGACGAGCGCAGGCCTCCGGCCCAGCGCGTGCAGGTCGAGCGACGCACCGAGCCAGACGAAGAAGACGGGGCCGAGGAAGCCCTCGGTCACCGCGAACAGCTGGCGTGCCAGGCGCCGCGGCTCCCCGATGGCGGCGACCACCAGCCCGAACGTGAACCCGGCGAGCATCACGGAGACGTGGCCCAGCTGGGCGACCGCGGCGAGGGCGAACAGGATCGTCAGGTTGCTCCGCAGCTCGAGGGCGAGCTTGCGACGCTCCGACACCCGGTGCAGGCGGTGGCGCCAGCCGCGCCGTTCGGCGGCCCGCAGCAGCACGTACAGCACCGCCGCCGTGGCGACGACAGCCGCGGCGCCCAGCGCCGCCCGTGGTGCTCCGGCCGGGTCGACGGCCAGGGGGACCGCGACGATGCAGGCGGCGTCGGCGACGGCGACCTGAGGCAGCAGCCGGAGCACGGGAGGGCCGTCGAGGCGCAGGTCCTGCACGGTCGGCAGGATCACCGCCGCCGACGACGACGCCATCAGGACGGCGTACAGCGCCGCGTGCCCCGTCCCCGTGAGCGTGGCGACGCCGAGCGCCAGCGGCACCGCCGCGACCACCACCACCCCGAAACGCAGGAGTCCCACCGGCAGGGCGTCCCGCAGGCGCCGGTCGGCCACCGGGACGTGGGAGCCCGCCACGAACATCACCAGCGCGAACCCGACGTTGGCCAGGAACGCGAAGGTCGGCTGCGACGCCTGCAGCGCACCGACTCCCATCGGCCCGAGCAGGATGCCGGCGAGCAGCTCGCCCACCACCACCGGCACTCCCCAGCGCCGCGGCGCGGCCAGCGCCGGACCGAGCAGCCCGGCGAGACAGATCAGTGCCAGCGCCGCGAAGCTCATGCGGACCCGCCCGGGCCGGTCGAGGGCCGGTGGCACGGGCTGCCGGCCACCGTGGAGGCGTGCCGTCCGGGCTCGCCGCGGCGCGGCTGTCCACCCTTCGCAACGATCCGCGCCACAGGTCCAGTCTGGCGGGCCTCGTGCCCAGGCGAGCGCGTTCAGCGCGCGAGCCGCTCCACGATCGTGCCGAACAGCCATGGAGCCGCTTGAGCGACCGGGACGACGCCGCGGCGCGCCGGCGAGGCCGCCCACGTGACGAGCCCGGCGGTCAGCAGCCGGTAGTCGCGTGTGGCGCGGAGCCAGGCGTGCTCGTAGGCGGCCGGGTCGTCGAGGTGGGCGATCGCCGCGTGCGCCTGCGCCAGCCCGACCCGCAGCCCCTCGCCGGTCAGCGCGTCCACGTAGCCGGACGCGTCCCCGACCAGGCGGACGCGGCCCGCGGTGCGCGCCTTCGTCCGCTGCAGCAGCGGCCCGGCACCGCGCACGGTGCTGGTGGGCACGGCGCCGTCCAGCCGGCGTCGCAGGGACGGGAAGGACCCGAGCGCCGTGTCGAAGTCCGCACCGCGCGGGCCGAGCAGCGCCACGCCGACCTCGTCGCGGCCGACGGGCGTGACGTACGCCTCCGAGTCGGCGCCCCAGTGGACCTCGACGCGGTCGGTCCACGGGGCGACCGCGAAGTGCCGACGCAGCCCGAAGCGCGGTGGCGCGGTAGGGCCCCGGCGTGGGCCGGCCTCCAGACCGACCAGGCCCCGCACCGTCGAGTGCAGCCCGTCGCAACCGAGCAGCCACCGACCTCGCAGACCCGCGGCCTCGACGCTCGTCGGCCCGAGCCGGACCTCGGTGACTCGGGCTGCGCGGTGATCGACGCCCAGGGCGGCCGCGCGCGCGAGCAGGGTGCCGTGCAGCACGGTCCGCCGCACGCCCCTGCCGTGCCCGCCGCGGAACGCGTGCTCCGCCCGCCGTTGCTCGTCGCGGTACGTGATGCCGGTCAGCGGATGCCCCTCGGGGTCGACGCCCAGGCGCGCGAGGGCCGCCAGCGTCCCGGGCATCAGCCCTTCGCCGCACGCCTTGTCGATCGCTCCGACCCGGGGTTCGACCACCACCGCGGACAAGCCGGCCAGTCGCGCCTCGATCGCGGCGGCGAGCCCGACGGGTCCGCCACCGACGACGATCACGTCGGTGTCGAGGTCGGCGGTCATGCGTGCGCGACGTCCGGACCGGCCGCAGGGGCCGCCTCGCGCAAGGCCGCCTCCTCGGCCGGTATCCGGTACCGCAGCAGCAGCACGGCGTTCAGCAGGGTGAAGGCCACCGCGGTGATCCAGGCGCTGTGCACCAGCGGCAGCGCGACGCCCTCGGCCACCACCGCGACGTAGTTCGGGTGGCGCAGCACCCGGTACGGGCCCGAGGTGACCAGCGGCAGGCCCGGCACCACGATGATCCGGGTGTTCCACCGCGGTCCGAGAGTGCTGATGCACCACCAGCGCAGCGCCTGGCTCGCCACCGCGACCGCGAGAGCGGTCCAGCCGAGAACGGGCACGAACGACCGACGCGCCACCAGCACCTCGGCAGCGCAGGCGACCAGCAGCGCGGCGTGCAGCGCGACCATCGGGGGGAAGTGCCCGCGGCCATGCTCGGTGCCACCCCTGGCGAAGGACCAGGCCGCGTTCCGGGTGGAGACGACGAGCTCGACGCTGCGCTCGAGCGCCACCACGCCCAGCACCACCAGGTAGACCTCGACGGACACGGTTCAGACCTCCTCGGGGCGGCGCAGCACCACGACCTCCGCGCTGACGCCGGGGCCGAACGCGAACAGGACGGCGAGCTGCCCCGCGGACGGCTCCGCGTCTCTCAGCGTGTCGGCGAGGACGTGCAGCACCGAGGACGACGACAGGTTGCCCACCGCGGCGAGCGACCGGCGGCTACGGTCCAGCGTGCCGTCCGTCAGACCGAGCGCGCGCTCGGCGGCGTCGAGGATCCGCGGCCCGCCCGGGTGCGCGATCCACGTGCCGACATCGCCCACCTTCGCGCCGAGCGGCTCGAGGCAGGCCTCGACGTCGGCGCGCAGGTGCGCCTCGACGACGTCGGCGAGACCGGGTCCGAGCACGATGCGGAACCCGCTGCCGCCGATGTCCCAGCCGAGCATCCCCGCGGTGTCGGGGTACACGCCGCTGCGGGTGCCGACGACGTCGAGGCCGTCCCGGCCGGCCGCGCGGCGGTCGCCCAGCATCACCACCGCGGCGGCGCCGTCGCCGAACAGGCCGCTGGAGACCAGGTTCGCGGGCGAGTCGTCGCCGTGCTGGATGGTGAGCGAGCACAGCTCCACCGAGACGACCAGCGCGACGTCGTCGGGGTGTCCCACCAGGTAGTCGTGCACGCGGGCGACCGCCGAGGCGCCGGCCACGCAGCCCAGGCCGAACGACGGCAGCCGACGCACGTTCGGGCGCAGCCCCAGCCGCGCGACCAGCTGGGCGTCGAGCGACGGCGCACCGACGCCGGTGACCGTGGTGAACAGCAGGAAGTCGACGTCGGCGGGGTGCAGGTCCGCCGCAGCCAGCGCCCGACGGACCGCGTCCTCAGCGAGGTCCGCGCCGATCGTCTCGAACAAGTGGTTCGCCTCGCCGAACCCGCGCAGCTCCGCGTAACGCGCGAGCGGCAGCGCGAGGTGCCGCGTCCGGACGCCGCTGGCGCCGTGGAACCGTGCGAGCGCTGCGAGCCGGCCGGCGTCCTGCGACAGCAGCGGCCCGATCGCCGCGGTGATCTCCGACTGGTCGTGCCGGTGCGCCGCGAGCACCGGTGCGACGGACACGACCCGCGACATCACGGCATCGTGCCACGGGGTTGAGCAGGCCACCCGGTGGGGAGAGCAGCCGGCCGCCGACGACCTACCAGCGGACGGTTCGCCCCAGGTAGTCCAGGTACTGCAGCCCGCCGCGCCCGTGCTGGGCGGCCACGGTCTCGACCAGGTTCGGGATGCTCTCCTCGACGGTCAGCGGCGCGGCCGGACCGCCGAGGTCCGTGCGGACCCATCCCGGGGCCAGCAGCAGCAGGGTGCGTGGGTCGGCGCGATGCCGGGCCGCGTAGCTGCGCATCAGCTGGTTCAGGGCGGCCTTGGACGCCCGGTAGATCTCGAAGCCGCCGCGCTCGTTGTTCGCGACGCTGCCCTGGCCGGAGGACATGATCGCGATGGTGCCCGCCGGCTCCACCAGGTCCTGGAACGCCTCCACCAGCCGCATGGGGCTCAGCGCGTTGGTCACCATGAGCCGGACGAACTCGGACGTGCTCACGGTGGCGACGGTGTCGCTCTCGTCGTCCGTCACTCCGGCGTTGACCAGCAGCAGGTCGAACCGCCGCGCGTCCAGACGGGTGCGGAGCGCGTCGACCTGGTCGGGCTCGGTGATGTCGACGATCTCGATGGTCAGCCGGCCGCCGGCACCTGGCAGCGCCTGGTGCAGCGCGGTCGGGCCCGATCCCCGCACCGTGGCGACCACCGTCGAGCCGCGGGCCAGGTACTGCTGCGCCAGCGCGAGGCCGAGCCCACGGGAGGCTCCGATCAGCAGGACCCTGCGGTGCGGTTCCGTCGTCATGGCCTCATCCTCGCCGCGGTGCAGGGGAGGCGGCCGCTCAGGGCCGGTCAGTGCTGGTCACGGGACCAGCACGATCCGCCCGAAGACGGTTCCCTCGTCCATCTGCCGGTGCGCCTCCGCTGCCTGGTCGAGCGGGAGGACGGCGTGGACCACCGGCGCGAGCTCACCGCGGACGGCTGCGAGGAACAGCTGCTCGCGGGCCTGGCTCCGCTCCCCGGCTCCCACCGTGGCGAGGCTGAAGGTGGCGAACGAGCGGGACAGCTGGAAGGCCCGCAGCAGCGGCGCGGCGAAGTCTGGCGGCGGGAACCCGGCGGCCGCGCCGACGAGGACGTAGCGCCCGTTCGGGGACAGCCGGTCGAGGAACACCGGGACGTCGGCACCGCCGACGACGTCCAGGAGCACGTCGACGCTGTCGGCCGCGGCGTCGCCCGCGCCCGAGCGGTCCAGCACGTGCGTGGCCCCGAGGTCGCGCAGCCGGCGACCGCGGTCGGTCGACGAGGTCGTGACGGCCACGGCGCCGGCACCCGCGCGCGCCGCCAGCTGGACGGCCGCGATGCCGATGCTGCCCGCGGCACCCCGCACCAGCACGGAGTCGCCGGGGGAGAAGCCTGCATGGGCCAGCGCGAAGTGCGCGACGGTCGCGGCGCTGCCCAGCGTCACCGCGTCGACCGACGGGAGAGCCGACGGGAGCGCCGTCACGTCGTCCACGTGCGCCACCGCGTGCTCGGCGTACGCCCCCGACGTCCCGGTGGCGGCCCACACCCGTCGACCGACCCAGGACGGGTGCGCTCAGGCGGACCCGTGGACCGGTCTCACCGAGGCGCTGCGGGGTCTGCTGGTGCTCAACGTGCAGAACCGCGCCTTCGTCGACGCGCTGCTGACCAGCATGCCGCCGGGGGCGCTCGCGCAGCATCGTCGTGAGCTGCTCGGGCTGCTCGGCGGACTGGCGGCACGAGCCCGCGAGGCGGGACGGCTCCGGGCGGACTTCGTCATCGAGGACCTGGTGCTGGTGCTGTCCGCCGGTCGGGGACTGGCTGCCGGGAGTCGCGAGCGGCTCCCGGCCGCCGCGCACCGCTTCGCCGACCTGGCGATCGACGCCCTCCGCGAACCGCGACGTCCGCGCTGACTGACCGGCGAGGACCGTCAGGCGCCGGGTGCCGACCCGCTCGGGGCGCCGCGGACGCCCTCGAGCTGCAGCTGCACGTGGCGGCGCCAGTCGCCGTCGCCGGTCATGTTGGCCATCGCCCCACGCGTGATCAGGACGAAGTCGTCCGCGTCGAAGTCGGACCGCAGCACGCCGGCCTCGACCGCACGCGTGACGATCCGCTCGACGACGTCCCCGAGCGCCACCTTCTGCTCCGCGATGGCGTCCCACCGCGGCTCCTGCGGACCGAGCAGTGCACGCCGGAACGCGGAGTCCGCCTCCACGGACTCGAGGTAGCCGTAGAGCAGCCGCTCGAAGGCCTCCGTCGGGTCGGTCAGCTGCTCGGCCGCGAGGGCGAGGTCGGTCGCCGCCTCGAACCGGCGGCCGACGATCGCCGCGACCAGCGACCGCTTGTCCGCGAAGTGGCGGTACACCGTGCCGATTCCGAGACCGGCGTGCGACGCGATCTCCTCCATCTGCGCGTCGTCACCCCGAGCTCCGAGCAGCTCCGCGGCGGCAGCCAGGATCGCCTCGCGGTTGCGACGGGCGTCCGCGCGCAGCGGCTGGCGCTCGGTGGTCATGGCTGCCGAGCGTAGTTGACGGGGGTGCGACGACGCGGCATATGCTGAAGCGGACTTCCGGTTCCGCATACAGGAGGTCGTCGCATGATCGTCGTCACCGCGCCCACGGGGCAGATCGGCAGTGCGCTGGTCCGTCGGCTCCTCGAGCAGGACGAGCCGGTCCGGGTGGTCGTCCGCGACCCCGGGCGTCTGGCTCCCGACGTCCGTGACCAAGTCGAGGTCGTCACGGGCAGCCACGCGGAGCCCGCCGTGCTGGACCAGGCGCTGCCCGGGGCCGACGCGCTGCTCTGGTTGGTCCCGCCGGACCGGTCGGCCCCCGACGTGCGGGAGCACTACCTGCGCTATGCCACGGTCGCGGCCGACGCGGTCCGCCGGCACGGGACCGGGCGCGTCGTCGGCATCTCCAGCGCCGGCCACGGCTGGACGGAACCGGCGGGCGTGCTGTCCGCCGCCTTCGCGATGGACGAGGAGCTCGCGGGATCCGGTGCCGCCTACCGGGCGCTGTCCATGCCGTTCTACATGGAGAACCTGCTGGGTCAGCTCGACTCGATCTCCGGCGCCGGCGTCTTCAGCCTCGCCGCGCCGGCCGACCGGCCCTTCGCGACGGTCGCCACGGCGGACGTCGCCGAGGCCGCGGCGGACCTGCTGACGGACCGGGGCTGGCAGGGTCAGGGCGACGTGCCCCTGTTCGGGCCGGACCGGCTCACACCCGACCAGATGGCCGAGGTGATGAGCGGAGAGCTGGGCCGGCCGGTCGCCTACCGGTCCCTCACGCTCGAGGAGCTCGCCGCCGGCATGCGCACCGCGGGCGCCCGCGACCGGGCGGTGCGGGACACGACCGACGTGTTCGCGGCGCACGCCGGAGGCATCTACGACGCGGACTGGGCCGCGGCGCGGCTCGGGTCCACCGACTTCGCCGCCTGGTGCCGCACCGTGCTGAGGCCCCAGGCGCAGGCGCACCCCGCGTGGCGCTGAGCGGGCTCGTCGAGCAGGGCAGCGATAGTTGCTACCGTGCAAGTGTCGGGGTCCGGCGGAGCACGGGAGGGCCGATGGTGCGCAGTGCCACCGAGGAGGGGCTCCTGGAGGCAGCTCGCGGCGTGATGCGCATCGCGCTGCAGGCCGCCGACGGCATCGGGGACGTGTCCGTGGTCCAGCTTCGCGCCCTGACCGTCCTGGACCACCTGGGCCAGGCGAACCTCGGCGACCTCGCCGACCGCATGGGTGTCACCCCGTCCACCACCAGCCGCCTGGTCGACCGGCTGGTCGTCGCCGGGCTGGTGGAACGGGCGACCGCGGAGCACAGCCGGCGGGAGGTCGCCCTGCGGCTGACCACCCACGGTCGCGCGACGCTGCAGCGCTACGACGACCTGCGCCTGGCGGGGCTCCAGGGGCTGCTCGCCACCCTCCCGGAGCCGGAGCGTGAGCTGGCGGTGCGAGGACTGCTCGCGCTCGGTTCCGGCGCGGGCGCCGTGGGTCGGAGCTGAGCCGCTGCGGGTGGTCGCCGAACGGGTGGACCGGCCGGTGGTCAGAGGCCAGCGATCGGTGCTCCGGCTGTCACCGGACGCGCCACTCCGCGGCCTCCTCGCGGAGCGTCATCCCGTGCCCGGGGCCGGTGCCGACCACCAACGCGCCGTCCTCCACGGGAGGCGCGCCGTCGACCAGCAGCGGCTCCAGGCGCGCGTGGTCGGCGAACCACTCGAGGTGACGCAGCGCCGGCAGGGCGGCCGCGACCGGTGCGTGCAGGGACGGTGCGCAGTGCCCGGACACCTGGAGTCCGGCGGCTGCGGCCAACCCGGCACAGCGGAGCCAGCCGGTGTAGCCACCGCACCGGGTCACGTCGAGCTGCAGGCAGTCGACCGAGGGCACCATGCGCGCGGCGTCGTAGACGTCCGTGAGGTACTCGCCCGCGGCGACGTCGCACCCGAGCACGCCGCGCAGCAGCGCGAGCCCCTGGAGGTCGTCGCTGGTCACCGGTTCCTCGAACCAGGTCACCCCGAGGTCGTCCAGCTCGAGGCCGACCCGGCGCGCCTCGCCGGGGGAGTAGCCGCCGTTCGCGTCGACCATCAGCGTGACGTCGTCGCCGGCGAGGGACCGCAGCTGCCGCACCCGGTCGAGGTCCCGGTCGCGCCGCTGCCCCCACGACTCGCCGATCTTGATCTTCATCGCCCGGCACCCCACGGACCGCCACCAGCCGACCTGCTCGGCGAGCTGGTCGGCGTCGAACGTGGTGAAGCCACCCGAGCCGTACACCGGCACGCGGTCGCGCACGCGACCGAACAGGTCGGCGAGCGGCACGTCGACCAGGCGGGCCTTGAGGTCCCACAGGGCGATGTCCACGGCGCTCTGGGCCTGGGCGAACAGCCCGCGCGTGCCGAGGTTGCGGCCGGCGCGGTGCATCGCCTCCCAGGCGCCGGGGACGTCCAGCGCGTCCCGGCCGCGCACCACGTCCGCCAGCTCGGCCTCCACCAGCGCGGCGGCGGCGGGGGAGCTGTACGTCCAGCCGAGGCCGGTGCGACCGTCCGCCGTCACCTGGACGGTCACCGCCGTGGTGGCGTCCCAGGTGAACGTGCCGTCGGCCTCCGGCGTCGGAGTCGGGAACCGGTAGGCCGCGACGCGCACGTCCTCGATCCGCGGCGTCATCGGGGCCGCTCCGCGTCGACCAGACCCGTGCGGGCGGCGGCGATCATCCGGTCGGCCGCGCGTGCGGCCAGCGACATGATCGTCAGCGCCGGGTTGGCGGACCCCTGCGTCGGCAGCACGCTGCCGTCGGTGACGTAGAGGTTCGGCACCGCGAAGCTGCGCAGGTCGGCATCGACCACACCGTCCTCCGGCCGACGGGCCATCCGGGCGCCACCCACCAGGTGGGCGTACCGCTGGACGGTCATCACCTCCTGCGCGCCGGCCGCCCGCAGGATCGTCTCCATGGACGCCTGCGCGGCGGCCATCAGCTGCCGGTCGTTGTCGCACCTGCTGTAGGAGAAGTGCGCGACCGGCAGCCCGTGCCGGTCCTGCTCGTCGGCCAGGGTGACCCGGTTGTCGGGCTGCGGGAGGAACTCGCACAGCGCACCCAGGGTCGACCAGTGGACGTAGTCGCGCATGTACTCGCGCAGCACCTCGCCCCAGTGGCCCTGGGCGGTGACGTGCTCGGACCACGTGATCGGCAACGGGCTGACCGTCTGGATCGACCAACCGCGCTTGTAGGGCTTGGTCGGGTCGGTCTCGTAGAAGGCCTCGCTGGAGACCTCCGGCGGCGGCGCCTTGTACATGCGCACCTCGGAGTCGAACCGGCCCGCGGTCTGCGGTGCGCCCTGCACCATCAGGTACCGGCCCACCTGGTCGTGGTCGTTGCACAGCCCGTCGGGGAACCGCCGGCTCGCGGAGAGCAGCAGCAGGCGCGGCGTCTCGATGCTGTACCCGGCCACGGCCACCGCCCGGGCGCGCTGCCGGTGCTCGAGCCCGTCGTGCAGGTAGGTGACGCCTGTCGCCAGGCCGGTGGAGTCGTCGACCAGGATCTTCGAGACGTGGCACCGGGCCCGGATCTCGGCGCCGTGCGCGAGGGCGTCCGGCACGTGCGTGATCAGGGGGCTCGCCTTCGCGTCGACCTTGCAGCCCTGCAGGCAGAAGCCGCGGTAGATGCAGTGCGGCCGGTTGCCGAACCGCCCGTTGGTGATGGCGACTGGTCCGACGCGAGCCTCGATCCCCGCGGCGGCGGCGCCCCGCAGGAACACGTCGCCGTTGCCGCCGACGGGGTGCGCGTGGTGCGGGTACTCGTGCGGGTCGCCCCACGGCCAGGGTTGCCCGGCGACCGGCAGCTCCTGCTCGATCTGCTCGTAGTACGGGCGCAGGTCGCCGTACGCGATGGGCCAGTCGGCGCCCACGCCGTCGGCCGTCCTGGTCCGGAAGTCCGACGGGTGGAACCGCGGCACGTAGCCGGCGAAGTGCACCATCGAGCCGCCGACGCCTCGCCCGGAGTTGTTGCTGCCGAGCGGCACCGGGTCGGTCCCGCCGATCTGCCGGGGCTCGGTCCAGTACAGCCGGTGCGAACCGCGCTCGTCGCTGACCCAGTCCCGGTCGGGGTCCCAGAAGGGGCCGGCGTCGAGGCACACGACCTTCCAACCGGCCCGGGCCAGGCGTTGCGTCAGCACCGAGCCGCCGGCGCCCGCGCCGATCACGACGAGGTCCACCTCGTCGTCCTCGTCGTACCGCCGCATGTCGTCCCGCAGCCGGTGCTGCGCGCGGTCGCCGTCGTTCGGCAGCAGCCACGCCGAGGCGTTGCGGCCGCGGATGCCGGCGTAGTCCGGGCCCCTCACGCCACCGACCCGCCGCCCGGCTCGTCGTCCCCGGACCGTTCGTGACGGTCGAGCCGCCGGCGCACCAGCTCGGCGTGCCGTGCCCGGGCGCGCTCGACGCGCTGGGCGAAGGGCACGGGGTCGCGGTCGAAGCTGTCGGCCACCTCGAACGGCTCCCGAGCGTCGACACCGCGGTTCTTGTAGCCGCGCGGGTAGGCCGGTCCGGGGAAGCCCATCTCGTTCCAGGCCCACGGGTGGGAGTAGAAGGCGGTGCAGCCGTACCGGGTCCACAGGCTCCAGACGTGGTCCGCGCTGAGCCCGCGCCACGGCGAGCCGTCGCCGCCGAGCTGCTGCACCTGCTGCAGCAGGGCGGCCTGGTCCTCGCGTTCCAGCTGCGCGAAGGGCCGCCCTGCCAGGTCGTCCGCGTCCTCGTCGAGCGCCGCCAGGCTGCGCCGCCAGGCGTCCGGGTCGCGCGGCATGTCGTCGTAGTGCCAGCCGTCGGTCTCGTCCGCGGCCAGGCGAGCGTCGATGAGCGCCACCACCGGGACGCGGGGCTCGGCGTCCTGCCCCAGCAGCAGGTCCATCAGCGCGACCGCGCAGGCGTTCTCCGCGAGGGAGAAGAAGGACAGCTCCACCGGTGGCGCCAGCCGCGCCAGCACGACCCCGGCGGTCACCGTGTCCCACCGGTGCACCTCGTCGAGCACGTCGAAGCCCGGGAACCGGCCGCGACCCTGCGGGGTCAGCGCGTGCTGGTCCGGCGCCCGGTACGGCCCCGTCACGCCCGGTCCTCGCGCCGCAGGATCGCGGCGAGCAGCCCCATGCCGCCGACCAGGCTGGCCAGCAGAGGCGCGAACAGCGGCGGTCCCATCTCCACGTTGTAGGACGCCATCTGCCAGCCGCCGGGCTTCTGCGCGATGCCCCGCCAGTGCAGGTAGGTGCCCTGCAGGCCGTTGACCACGATGGCCGCCGACGCGAGCGGCAGGACCGTCTTGGCCGCGCGCTTGGAGAAGACGCCGGCGACGGCGGCCGGGATCGCGGCGGGCAGGATCACCACCGGCCACCACATCATCTTGTTGCCGAAGCTCGCCGAGTCGTGCTCGGTGTAGATCTCCGCGGCCGTGATCGCCGCGCCGGCCGCCGTGAGCGCGGCCAGCGTCTGCTCGAACCGACCGGTGCGGACGTCGGCCAGCATCCGGTCGAGGAGGTGCTCGCCGGCGCCTGCCGGGGCGGCGCTCCCGCGCCGGTGCGTGCTGCTGCGGCCCATCCTGGGACCTCCGATCGGGCATCCGGGAACCCGTTCATCGTTGGTCGATGGCAAATGTCCTGCAACTCGGCGACCGCCCAGGCGCTCAGGTGACCCCGATCCGCATCACCTGGCCCAGGGCCCGCCCCCGCCCCACCTGCACCGCAGACGCGGCCCCGGCCACGCCGGCCAGCACCGGCAGCAGCACCAGCACCCAGGCCTGCGCTACGAGCGCGGGGTCCCCGCTCTGCCCGGTGACCAGGCGGAGGTCCAGCGGTCCGAGGCAGAACGCGCCGAGCGCGGTCCCGGTGGCGAGGCCGCAGGCGGTGGCCAGCAGCGTCCACGGGAGTGCCTCCCCGACGGCCACCCGCCGCACCTGTCGGGTGTCCAAGCCCAGCACTCGCAGCACCGCCAGGGTCTGGTCACGGCGGGGGGCGTCGGCTGCCGTCGCCAGGACGACGACGAGCGCCGCGAGGCCGAGGAGCACCGGAACGGCGACCCGCAGGAGCAGCAGCAGGCCGGCCGTCAGCGGCTCGTGCCGCCGCTCGTCGAGCCACGCGCCGCGGCCGGTGACCGCCGCGGCATCCACACCGGACCTCGTGACCGCCGCCTCGGCACCCGGACCGGCTGCCCACAGCACGTCGGCGTCGACCTGGCCGCCGGCGACGGCGGAGAGCGCCGCCCGGTCGACCACCACGAGGCTCGCCCGCGGGCCGGTGCCGGCCAGCGCCGAGCTCAGCGCCGGCGCCGGTCCGACGGCGCGCAGCGGGACCGTCTGACCGTGCCACAGCAGCGACGGGCTCGAACCGCCGTCCCGCAGCGCCGCTGCCGCCAGCACCGGCAGCGGCCGACCGGTGGGGCCGCCGGCAGCCTCGCCGAGGGCCGCCATCCCCTGCGGCTCCGGGAGGGGAGTCGCAGCCAGCAGGCGGTCGTACGTCTGGGAGTCGACCGCGAGGACGTCGACCCACTCGGTGCCGGCGACGCCGAACACCTGCACGTTCTGCTCGAGCCGGCCGAGGGCGACCGCTCGGACGCCCGCGGCCCCGTCGAGCTGCGCCGCCAGCGCGTCGAGCGGGTGGTCCGCATCGGTGTGGACCAGCACGTCGGCGCCGACGGAGTCCCACGAGCCCTCGGCCTCACCGGTCGTGACCGTGGCGCCGACCACCACCCCGAACGCGGTGAGCGCCGTGCACAGCGTGAGCGCCACGAACGGTGCAGCACCACCGGCTGCTGCTCCGCCGGCCGTCGCCAGCATGGGCCCGGCACTGCGGAGCCGCGCGGTGATCGGGACCGCGACACGGTGCAACGCGACGAGCACCCGCACCCCGAGGATCCCGGCCGCCACCGCCCCCAGCGCCGGCCCCAGGACGAGCAGCAGGTCGGCACCGGTCGGGTCGACGGGCAGGCCGCGCCGGCGCAGCGTGACGAGCGCCGCGACGGCGACGAGCAGCAGCGCCGTCCGTCCAGCCGCGGCACGAAGCCGGCGGCTGCGCTCGCGCAGGGCGGGGCCCTCGACCTCGGCACGCCGCGACGGTCGGCCGCCGACCGTCAGTGCACCGAGGACCGGCGCCGCCGCCAGCGCCAGCACGAGGACGGGCAGCACCCGCGGCCACGAGGGTGGCCCGGGCACCAGCAGGCGCCCCGCGACGAGCCCCGTCGAGCCGGCCAGCACGCACAGCACCGCCTGCTCCAGCGTCAGGCCGAGAGCCGTCGAGCCGAGGGACGCGCCGCGGGCCCGCTGCCGGCGAAGGACGGCGGCACGGCGACGTACCAGCAGCCACGAGCCGAGACCCAGCACCCCGACCGACGCGGCCAGCAGCCCCACCAGCAGCACGGATGCCTGGGCGCCGGCTGCCAGCACCCTCGCCTGGACCCGCCGGACCACCTGGTCGAGCTGCGTCCAGACCGTCGGCCGTGGGCCCGCCAGACCCAGGTCCGTCGGAGCCGCCTGCAGCGCCGAGACGGCGCGCGCCACGGCGCCGAGGTCGGCGAAGCGCAGCGCCTCCGGCCGCACCGGGAACTCGATGACGCGGCTCACGGCCTGCGGGTCGAGCGCCAGACGCACGTCGGGCACCGAGGCCGCCGAGAGGAGGGCGCCGAGCGCCACCGTCCGTCCCGCGCCCGCCCCCCGCACGGAGGGCTGCAGGATCCCGCGGATCCGGGCCCACAGCGGGTCGCCTGGGTCCCGCGCCCGGAAGACGCCGCTGACCGTGATCACGACGGGCTGGCCGTCCGGGGCGCTCACGGCGAGGCGGTCACCGGGGTGCGCCCCGGTCAGCTCCGCCACGGGAGCGGAGAGCCCCACCTCCACAGGCCAGGGCTGGCCCGCCGAGAGGTCGCCGCCGGCCGACGGGCCCGGTGCCCGCCCCTCGACCCAGTCGACCCCGGCGAAACCGTCACGCCACAGGTAGGCGAGCCGCAGCACGGCCGGACCCGAGGGTGTCGCCTGGGCCAGCTCGGTGGTGCTGATCTCGGCCGACGGTGCACCGAGGACGTTCGCCAGCGGCCGCGGAAGTGCACCTCGCACGTGCGCCGCGTCCTCGATGAGCTGGTCCGCCGTGCCGGGGTCGGGGACGGCCTCGACGACGTGCTGGTCGAACGGCGCCGACACGGTCATGCCGGCGGACGGCTCGGCGGCCACCGAGACCTGCACGGCGCGGTCCGCCACCCGGCCGAGCTCGCGGGGGGCGGCGTCGGCCAGGGTGACGGTCAGCAGCAGCACGACGGCGAGGACGGCGAGCGGCCAGGCGTCCTGGGCAGCCCGACGTCCCAGCCCGGCGAGGCCGCCTCCGGTCCAGGCGCGCCACACCCGCCTGCCGCGGGACTGCTCGCCGGACGTCACGGCTGCACGTCCATCCGCAGGTGGGTCGCGCTGGCCCGCCGCACCGCGGCCCGGGCTACGGGTACCGCCACGCCGGTGGAGCCGACGACGAGCAGCCCGAGGAGCACCGCGAGGGACGTCCACGGCCACACGACCAGCGCCTCCGGCACCGGACGGCCCCCGCTGCTGGAGACCACGAGCAGGGGGCCCAGCACGCGAGTGACACCGGCCCCGAGCAGGGCTCCTGCGCCCACGGCGACCACGCACACCGCGGCGTGCTGGGCGAGGAAGGTGGCGCGCACGGCCCTCCGGGACATCCCGAGCCCCAGCAGCCGGGCGACCTCGAGGTTCCGCGCGCCGATCATCGAGGCGACGTGCGCGGCCGTCCCCGACAGCGCGAGCACGCACGCGGCCGCCACCAGGGTCCACATCGCCGAGACGAACGCCATCCGCAGCGGTCCGTCACGCAGCTGCGCCGTGAGGTCGTCGCGCGCCGTCGGCTGCCCGAGTCCCGCCGCCCTGACCGCGGCCACCGCCGCCGACGGGTCGGACAGACCGTCGACCCACCAGCGGTCGGTCAGGGGTTCGAGGTCGTGCAGCGCCAGCAGCGCACGGCCGAGGGTCGTCCGGTCCACGAGCACCGCGCGCGCCCCCACGGCGGACGGCACATACGGCACCACCCCGACGACGCGGGCGTCGAGGACGGCCTCGTCGACGGTCAGTGACAGTCGGCCACCCGGCCCCACGCCCAGCTCGTCGGCCAGCGCCGTGCTGACCACCGCCGGTACCTCCCCGACAGGCTCGCCGGCCACCAGCAGCAGGCTTCCCCGGGTGTACAGCAGGCCGGTGAGCGACACGGACCCCGTGGCCGAGAGCACGGCGCCGTCCGCACCGTCCTGCTCGCCGACCTCGACCCCACGGGTGATCTGCCAGTCGTTGGGCGGCGACCCGCCGAACCAGGTCGCCGACGTGCCGGCGGCCGCCGTCGCTCCCCGGAGCACGACGGTGACGGTCAGGCCTGTCGTCTGGTCGAAGCCGGGCGGCGGCGCCGCACCCGGACCGAGTGCCAGGGCGAAGTCGAGGGCGGCCACCTGGACCTGGTCCGCCGCCGGCAGCCCGCCCGCTCCGCCGAGCGGCACCTCCACCGGGTGCGGTCGCCCGTCCAGCGGGACCTGGCCCCCCGCGCGGACCGCCTGGCCGCCCCAGCGGTCCCGCACCACCAGGGACGGCGTGACCAGCACAGGGGTCCCGTCGGCGGTCGACCCGGTGATCTCCAGCACCGCCGGGACGTCGCCGGCCAGCAGCGGTCCAGCGGGCCGTGCGGTCGCGAGCCGAGCGGTGACGTCGTCCCACGTGGTGCCGGGCGGCGGTGGCGCGGCACCGAAGCCGCGCCGGACGTCGGTCGCGACGAGCTGCGGCGCGGCCCCGGTGGCGTCGAGGCCGAGATGGGAGCCCAGGGCGACCGGCCGCTGGACCACGGCCATCGGGAGGCCGCCGGTCGTGGCCGCCAGCGCAGGGCCTTCGTCGCCGGCGGCGACGTCGCCGGGGTCCACCTGCAGCTGCATGCCCACCTGGGCGTCCGCCTGCTCCACCTGCGACCGTTCCCACGTCGTCGCGAAGGTGAGCCCGAACGTGCCACCGGCGGTGGCGAGCACCAGGAGGAAGGCGCCGGCCGTGGAGTGGTGCCGACGAGCCACCTCCCAGCCGGCGAGCGGCAGCACCAGCCGTCGTGAGCGCGAGGCGTGCAGCTCGGCGAGCCGCGCCACCCACGGCAGCACCCGCAGGGCCACGACGGCGCCGCCCACCAGGCACAGCACCGGCGCCGCCACCAGCACGGGGTCGACCACGCTGCCGTTCGCCACGCCGTGCGCGCGCAGCTGCAGGTACCCGACCACCGCGAGACCCACCAGGATCACGTCCACACCGGAGCGCGCCACCAGCCCCACCCGAGAACGCCGGCCGGGGGCTCGCGTCGCGCGCAGCGAACCGACCACCAGCACCCCGCACAGCGCCACCGCTGCGCTCACGGCCGTCACGACCAGCGTCGCCGTGACGCCGGTCGCGGCCGACAGCCCCGCGTCCGCCAGCCGGGGGACCGCCGCGAGTAACCGGTACGCGACGACCGAGAGCGGGACGGCTGCGCCGGCCGCCACCGCCGCCAACCCGAACGCCTCCGCCGTCGCCCGTGCCGCGAGCTGGCTCCCCGCGGCGCCGCGGGCGCGCAGCAGCACCGTCTCTCCGGCCCGGCTGTCGGCCAGGAGCCTGCCCCCCAGACCGAGGGCGGTGGCCCCGAGCGCCGCGGCCAGCAGGGCCGCGACCAGCACCTCGGAATCGGTGACCCCCAGCTGCTGTCGCATCCGCCGCAGCACGTCGGGGTAGTCGTCCGTCAGCGCCAGAGCCTGGGCCCGGGCACCGAGACCCTGCTCGAGGGCCGTCCGCAGCCCGTCGAGACCGCTGCCGGCCGCGGAGATCCCGGTCACCGTCGCGCCGTGCAGGTCGGGTGTCACCACCACGTGGAAGCGGGCGACGGGGGAGTGCCCGACCAGGGTGCCCGGCGCGACCACCAGCGGACCGTAGGTGGGCAGAGTGACACCCCGGGGTGCGTACCCCGCCGCGCCCAGCGGGTCCCGGTCCCACGTCCGGTCCCCGCGCCGCGGCGTGAAGGTCCCGACCACGTGCACCGTCAGCGGGTCGGCCGGAGCCTCGCCCAGGTGCTGCGGCGCCGCGGCCAGCACCACGGTCGAGCCGGGCGCGACGCCGAGCAGCCGTGCGGTCGAGTCGAGCAGCGCGACCTGCAGAGGCGCAGCGCGTTGCGCAGGCCACGTGCCGGCGGTGAGGACGGCGTGCTCCGCCAGGTCGTCGCCCTCGAGGAGGTAGGTCGCACGCAGGTCGCCGTCCGGCATCGGCGCCAGGTACCTCGGGGTGGACGTGGCCCACACCGAGGTGCTGGTCGGGAACGGCCGGAACGCCGCGGCCGTGGTCGCCGACACCTGCGCCACCGCCGACGCCACCACGTCCGGCCGCGTCGCGTCGTCCGCCATCGTCACGGCTGCGGTGACGGCGACGGAGCCGGGAGCGGTGCTGCGGACCGCGGTCTCCAGCGCCTGGTCCTGCGCGGCGGTCAGCAGCAGGGAGCACAGACCCACGAGCGTCGCCCCGGCCACGGCCAACGCCGTGACACAAGTCAGCAGGCCCGCCTGGGCGCGGGCGCGTCGCAGCACCAGGTACGGAGTCCGCACGCGCCGGACCACCGCCAGGTCGGCAGCCGGTTCGGTCACCGCACCGTGCCGGGACGGTCGTTCACGCATCGACGACCCGGCCGTCGACCAGCCGCACGGCCCGGTCGGCCAGGGCGATCATCACCGGGTCGTGCGTGGAGACGATCGCCGTCATCCCTTCCGCCTCGACCACGGCCCGGATCAGCGCCATCACGGAGAGCCCGGTCTCGATGTCCAGCTGCCCGGTCGGCTCGTCCGCGATCAGCAGCCGCGGCGACACGGCCAGCGCCCGGGCGATCGCCACCCGCTGCTGCTGCCCGCCCGACAGCTCGGTGGGCCGCTGCGCGGCGTGGTCCGCGAGACCGACCAGCTGCAGCAGCAGCTGCACGCGCCGCTCCCGGTCGGCGACCGGCAGCCCGCGCAGGCGCAGCGGGACCCCCACGTTCTCCGCCGCCGTCAGCACCGGGATCAGACCGAAGGTCTGGAAGACGAAGGCGACGGTGTCCCGCCGCAACCGCACCAGGCCGGCCTCGTCGAGCGCCGTGACGTCCACACCGCCGACGCTCACCGATCCCGCATCGGGTCTGTCGAGCCCGCCGACCAGGTTGAGCAGCGTCGTCTTGCCCGACCCGGAACGGCCGACCAGCGCCACGAGCTCTCCGGGTGCGACGTCGAACGACACGTCGTCCACCGCGTGCACGGCGTAGCGGCCCGCACCGAACGTCCGACGCACGCCGCGCACGGCGACAGCAGCCCCGGTGGTCACCCCGCCGACCCGTCGCCGTCGGAGCCCGACCCGCGCCGCCCGCCCGAACCGCCTCCGCGCCACATGCTGACGTGGTCCGCCTCGAGCACCAGCCGGACCCGGTGCGTCAGCGCGAGGGCCTCGCGGTACTCGCGAGGCACCTGCACCCGTCCCGCCCGGTCCATCACCGCGTACTCCTGCGCCGCGGCCGGGGCGGCACCGTCGTGCCCGGCCGCCGGCCGCAGCACCTCGGTGCTGGTCCGACCGTCCCGGATGGCAACTGTGCGGGCGACCTGGTCGCTGACGGTCGGGTCGTGCGTGACCACCACCACCGTCGCCCCAGCCTCGCGGTTCGCCGTCCGCAGCGCCCCGAACACCTCCTGGGACGTCGCCGTGTCGAGCTCGCCGGTCGGCTCGTCGGCGAGCAGCACGCGGGGGGAGTTCGCCAGCGCGACCGCAATCGCCACGCGCTGCTGCTCACCGCCGGACATCTGCCGCGGCAGCCGGTCGGCGCAGTGCCGCACCCCGACCATGCCGAGCACCTCGGCGGCCCGGCGCTGGCGCTCCCGACGTCCCACACCGGCGAACGCCATCGGCAGCAGCACGTTCTGCACGCCGGTCAGGTACGGCACCAGGTTGTGCGCGGCCTGCTGCCACACGAACCCGACCATGGTCCGGCGGTACGCCACCCGGTCGCGGCGGGACATCGCCATCAGGTCCCACGGCCCCACCCGGACGCGGCCTGCCGTCGGCTGGTCGATGCCGGAGAGGACGTGCAGCAGCGTCGACTTCCCGGAGCCGGACGCGCCGACCACCGCGACCAGCTCACCCTCGTCCACCAGCAGGTCGAGCCCCTGGAGGGCCTGCACCTCGACCGGCCCGCTCCGGTAGATCCGCACCAGGGTGTCGCACACGATCAAGGCGTCGTGACCGAACGGGGACGCCTGCGGCGCCCGAGCGCTCAGGCCCTCCAAGGTGCTCTCGGACACCGGCCTCCCCCTGGTGCTGCGGGCACCGGCGCCCGAGCGACGCCAGGCTATCCGGCAGGGCGCACCATGCCGATCGACCCGGCGGGTGAGCGCTGCGGAAAGCGCACGACGGGCCCACGGGGGATCGCTCCGCCCGTGGGCCCGTCGGCCGGTGCGCTACTTGTAGCTGACCGCCAGCTTGCTGCTCGTCGCCTGTGCGGGAGCCCGGACCGTCAGGGTCCGCGTGGCCGCGTCCCAGCTCCAGGCGTCGGGGCCGACCGTGTGGCCGTTGATCTTGACCGTCGTGGGCGCCGTGGCGTCGGTGAACCTGACGGTCCACGACCGTCGGGCGACCTGGCCGGGGTAGGAGCCGGCGGCGGGCTCGACCGTGAGCCGGTGGGTGTTCCCGTCCAGCACGTAGTCGATGCGGGTGGTCGCGTGCTGCGACGGGTCCGTGGTGGTGCCGTCGTCCTCGTACAGGGTGAACGAGCCAGGAGCGCCCTCGGCGGCGGTGACCGTGACGGCGTCGAGCGGGTTCTGCACGTCGTTCGTCACGTTCGCGGTGCGGGTGGTGAGGATGCCGCCGGACCGCAGGAAGACGGGCATCGTGTCGAGCCCCGTCGTGATGTCGGCGGACGTGCCGCCCTGGTAGGTCGTGCCGGTGAAGTAGTCCGTCCACGAGGAGCCGGCCGGGAACCAGACCTTGGTGGTCGCGGTGGTGCCGGGAGTGGTGACCGGTGCCACCAGCACGTCGGGCCCGTACAGGTACTCGCTGTCCGAGTTGGCGTAGGCGTCCTGCTGGTCCGGGTACTGCAGGTAGAGCGGCCGGACGACGGGGGCACCCGTGGCGTTCGCCTGCTGCGCCAGCGTGTAGGTGTACGGCAGCAGGTCCTCGCGCAGGTTGAGGAACGTGGTGGCCGACGCCTGGGCGTCCGCGCCGTACTGCCACGGCAGCCGGTCGCTGTGGTTGGAGTGCAGCCGGTCGATCGGCTCGAACGTCCCCAGCTGCACCCAGCGGGCGTACAGGTCGCCCGGCAGCTGGGTGGAGCCCGGCTCGGTGCCGGGCAGCTGGAGGCCGCCCGTGTGGCCGCCGATGTCGTGGCTGATGTTGGTCAGCCCCGTCGCCATCGACTCACCCGGCGTGTACCCGATCTGGAACTTCAGCGAGTCCCACGTGGAGATGGTGTCGCCCGTGAAGTGCAGCGTGGTCCGCTTGTCCGCCCACGGTCCGGTCGGCACGGCCGAGCCGTTGCTGTACCCGCCGGCCTGGAGCGAGCCGTACGCCCGGGAGAACGCGAACCCGCGGCCGATCCGCGACGCGGCGTCGGTGGCGTACTGCTGGTTGATCCACGAGTCGGGGGTCACGCCCTGCAGGCTCGAGTAGGACTGGTCGCAGCACCAGTCGAGCCACCACAGGTCGTTGCCCGCCTTCGAGATCGGCTGGTGCAGGCCGAAGTACGCCGTCAGCTGGGCCGGGTTGCCGAAGTCGAACACGTAGCAGTCCGCGCCGCCGCCGGAGCAGCCGCCGGGCTTGAGCGTCCCGCCGGCGGTGGCCTGCGCCTGGGGGAACTGGGGGTCGGAGCTGAGGACGCTCGGGTGCACGTTGAGGCTCGTGTGCAGCCCCTGGCCGTGCGCCCAGCTGAAGAAGGCGGTCGGGTCGGGGAACTTGGACGGGTCCATCTCCCAGCCGTTCCACCGGTTCGGCGACTTGAAGTCGGTGTCGACCACCAGGACGTCGAGCGGCACGCCGTGGGCCCGGAACGCCGGCAGGATCGTGTTCTCGTAGTCCGCCGCCGTGCGGTCGTAGTACTCCGAGTACCACACGCCGTACGCCCACCTGGGGAGCAGCACCGAGGGACCGGTGAGCCTGCCGAGGTCCGCGAGGCCCCGCGCGTAGTCCGTGCCGTACGCGAAGACGTAGCCGTCCTGGTATGGGCTGCCGGCGTGCGACGGACGCTGGGTGACGGCCTTGGTCGACGGGTCGAGCAGGGCCGAGGCGGTGTCGTCGAGCAGCGACCAGCCGTCCTGGTACATCAGGCCGGGCGCGGTCGGTGCCGACCCGTTCTGGCCGTCCAGGCTGCGCCGGTACCCGCCGAGCGGGGCGTGCGGCGCGAGCAGCGGGCCGTCGGTCGCCGTGACCGCGACCGTGTCGAGGTTCACGTTGCAGCTGGCCGCGTCCGGGCAGCCGAGGGTGACGGTGTCCTGGCCGGCCGCCAGGGTGACGGGGACGGCGACGATGCGCCACGTGTCCCAGCTGCTGGTGGGCTGCAGCGTCACGGAGCCCGGATCCGCGGAGCCGACGGTGACCGACATCCGCCGCGGCTGCACCGGCTGGCTGCCCGCAGCCCAGTTCGAGTAGCGCAGCTGCAGGCTGTACGTCCCCGCCGCCGGCACGCCGGTGACGGTCACGGCGTCCGCCGCACCCGCCTGCTCCAGGCCCGCGACGAAGCCGGCGCCCGAGTACTGGTTGTGGTCGGCGGCGAGCCTGGCGCCGCCCGACAGCGCACCCGTCTCCGCCTGGCAGACGTCGCCGAAGGCGCAGGGGAGCGGTGCCGGGTTCGACGGGGCCGGGTACGCCGCCCCCTGGTCGAGGACGGCCAGGCTGTCGATGTTCACGTGCCCCGTGTCGCCGGCGCCCTCCTGGACCCGCACGGTGTGCAGGCCGGTGCTCAGCGCGACCGGCACGCGGGCCTGAGCCCAGGTGTCCCAGCTGCCGGTCGGTGGCAGCGAGAACTGGGTCGGGGCACCGCCGTCGACCACCACGCTCATGGTCCGCGTGGTGTTCTGGCCGTCGCCGCCCCAGCTGTTCGCGTAGCGCAGCGCCAGGTCGTAGGTGGACGCCTGGGTCGGGTCGACGGTGAAGGTCACGGAGCTGCCGGTGCTGGCGATCTCGGCGACGAAGCCGCGACCGGTGTAGCCGGCGTGGTCGGTGGCGACCGTCACCCCGGCCAGCGACAGGTCCTCCGCCTCGCACAGGACGCCGACCGTGCACGTGGGCGGGACGGCCGAGGCCCACGGAGCGGCGTCGACCTTCTGCCGGCCGGCGTCGAGGGACAGCTGCAGGTTGTCCTTGCCGAACGGCCCGGAGCCGACCTTGTAGCGCAGGGTGGCCGCGGCCGTCCGGATGGTCAGCCAGCCGTCGCTGGTGTCGGTGGTGAAGGGCGTCCGCCCGAAGCCGTCGCGGCCGATCACGTTGAACGTGGCCGAGTCCTCGAACCGGCCGGTGCCCGAGTACTCCGTGCGGATCAGCGTGGGGGAGAGCACCTCGAACCGGGCGTCACCGGAGGTGACCGCCCCGGAGGTGGCGGTGGGCGCGGCCGCCGTCTCGGCCTCGGCCGGGCCGGTCGCCGTGAGGGTGACCGCAGCGACGGCCGCCACGGCGACCGCCGCGGGCAGCAGCCGTCGCCGGCGCCGAGCTCTGCGTGCTGCGAGGGGGGATGTCACCGTTGAGCTCCCTTGTTCGAGGCTTCGTCCAGGACGACTGCGGACAGCGTTGCTAGGTGCGGGAGGCATAGAGGGCCGCGACGTCTGCGGGCGTCAGCGCCCGGTCCCACACGTGCACGGCGTCGACGGCGCCGGGCCAGAAGTCGGTCTTCCCACCTCCGGCGAAGGCCCGGCCGATCGCCAGCGGACCGCTGGAGGGATCGCCCTGCGCCTGGTGGTTGACCGTCGCCTGCGCCTGACCGTCGACGTAGAGGGTGTAGGTGCCGGCGTTCGCGTCGTGCACGCCGACCAGGTGGTACCACCGACCGACCACCGGCGCGGCGTCCGAGAGCGCACGGCCCTCCCCGGTGGAGAACGCGAGCCGCTGGTCCGCGGCCGAGTACTGCAGGAAGAACCCGCTGGTCGTGGTCCCGTCCTGGCTCACCGCGGTGGCGAAGTGGCCGGTCGAGTCCAGCCGCACCCAGGCGGCGGCGCTGAAGTTCCCGACCGTGTCGAGCACCGGACCGCTCGTCTGCCCGTACTGGCTGCTGCCGTCCAGCTGGACCGCGGACCCGGACACCCCGCTCACCCACGCCGGTGCGCCGACGAGCGTCGCGTCGTGCCCGCCGGCGGTGTCGTGGGCGACCACACCGAAGCCCTCGTCGAGCGGCCACGACCCGACCGGGTCGGTCTGACCGGCGGGGAAGGCCGTGCGGACGCTCTGCCGGGCGTGCGTGCTCGACGCGACGTGCGCCGGGCCGAGGTAGTCCGCGGTGGCGACCACGGCGGCGAGGGTTCCGCCCCGGTCGTCGGCCGGAGGCGTGAGCACGACGTGCACCGTCGCGGTCGCGCCGCCCCCGATCGCGGGGACCGGGTCCGGACGGGTCACGGTCCATCCGGCCGGCACCGCCAGGGTGACCGCGACCTGGCGGACGGCCTGCGCGGAGGTGTTGTGCAGCGTGACCGGCACGGTGGTCGGCCCGTCGACCGGCACCGGGGCGCCCGAACCGACGGTGACGCCCAGCGCCGTGCTGGAGGCGCTCCACGCCTGGAGCTCGGTGACACCCACGTAGGCGCCGCTGGGGTCGGTGAACAGCAGGCGGATCCGGCTGGTCGTCAGGGACGGGAACGTGATCCGGTTGAGCCCGTTGCCCACCGGTGCGGCCTGCTCACGCGTCTGACCCGGCACATCGGCCCAGGACGTCCCCGTCCAGTACTGCAGCTGGTACGCCGCGGCCGGCCGGACCCCGCCGCCGTCGTCGTAGCCGTACCAGCGCACGTCGCTGACGGGTGTCGGCACCCCGAAGTCGACCCCGTACCAGTCGTGGGCGTTGGGGGAGGAGTAGTTGGTCCAGCGCGTGTTCTCCGGGACCTCGTTGAACCACACCTTGCCGTCGATCGCGTTCCACGGGTCGTCGAAGCGCCAGGTGTAGGAGGTGATCGGCATCGGGTAGCCCGTGCGCAGCGGGTTGGTCGCGTCGTCGACCAGGCGCGGCGCCGCGTCGGTGGGTCGTGCGCCGAGGGTGACGGCGCCGACCTCGACGCTCAGCGGTGCCAGGGTCGGCGACGTCGTCACCAAGGCCCCGTCGACGTAGACCCGCAGTCCGGCGCCCTGGTGGTAGTGGCTGCCGTCGCGATCCCAGAGCACGGTGACCTGGTGACCGTGGTACGGCACGTTCTCGACGAGGTAGTGGTCCCAGTCGGACGGCACCAGCGGTCGGATGTCGAGGTGGCTGCTGGTGCTGGGACGCAGACCGAGCAGCCCCGACAGCACCAGGTCGTCGTAGGTGGAGTGGTTGTAGTCCTCGCTGTGGTCGTACCCGTCGTAGATCCAGCTCGGCTGGTCCGGGTCGTGGGCCTCGGCCACGTACGGGACGCCGTTGCGCATCTGCGTCGCGGCGTAGGTGTGCAGCGCAGCGGCGTAGTCGGCGCTGGTGACGGTGCTCTGCGCCGGGTAGTCGTCCAGCAGGTTCGCCAGGCCGGTCAGCGTCTGCGAGGTGGCGAACGGCCAGCTCGGTCCGTCCCACCGGCAGCAGCCGCCCGCCTGGTACATGAACAGCGGGCTGCGGCGCTCCGCCGTCGTCGGCCCGAACGCGCTGGCGAACCCGTGGGGGTCGAGCAGCTGCGCCCAGGCGCCGGAGTCGCTCGAGTCCGCCGCGTCGAACTGCCACGGCACGAACCCGATCTCCTCCCGGGTGTCGAGCAGCTGGTGTCCGGGGTTGCCGTCACGCGCCATCGCGTAGTAGAAGCCGCGCGACGGGTCCCAGAGCCACCGCTGCATCGCGGCCTTCAGGTCGCCGGCTCGGGACGCGTACTCGGCGGCGAGGGCGGTGTCACCCGCGAGCTCGGCGATCTTGCTGATCGCGACCGCGTCGCCGTACTGGTACGCGTTGATCGTCGGCCGGTAGCCCGCGCCGCCGTGGTACGGGTCGCTCGAGCGGTACGACGACGCCGAGAACTCCATCGCGTCCCACACCGGGACCGACCAGTACAGCCCCAACGTCGGGTCGAGCTGCTTGTCCCAGCCGCGGTACTGGCGCACCAGCTCGGGCAGCATCGCGACCAGCGGCCGGAAGTCCCCGCTGACCTGCGCCTGCCCGTAGGCGGCGGAGGCCAGCCAGAAGCTGTACTCGTGCGCCCAGTCCGTCGTGTCCGCGTTGACGGCGTCGGTCGCGGGCTTCGGCCCGGCACCCGGACCGGTCAGCCAGAACCGCACGTAGTCCTGGTCGTAGCTCGTGTCGCGCAGCCAGCGGCCCTCGGTGATCTGGTGCCCGGCGGCGGCGTCGATCGCCTGGTAGGGCGCCGCGTACCCGCAGCAGTCGAGGAACTCCGTCGAGATCCACCCGTCGGTCGGGTTCGTGTACCGCAGGTGCTCCTTGAAGGTGCGCCAGCGGTAGTAGTAGACGGACTGGATCGTCGAGTCGGGCAGGTCGACGAAGGGGATGTTCGCCTCGTACCAGGGCTGGTCGTTGAAGCCGGCGAGGTAGGACGCGTCGTCCAGGAAGTGCGTCCCGGCGCCGGAGGCGGCACCCGCGGGAGCGCCGGTCTGCGCGGCGGCCGGCCGGTCACCAGCGGCTTGGGCGCCGGGGGACACGGCGACGGCCGCCACGCCCAGCGCGAGGGCGCACAGCACCGCCTTGGTTCGCAGGAACGCCATGACCGGACCCCCGTCTGCGATGACGACGGCACCGGCTGCGGTGCCTGCGGACGCCAGTCAGTGAACAGCAGCGCATCACTTCGGTCAATACCGATCAGACTCGAAAGACGAGACGGGGACAGAAGTGCCCGGAGTGGGATGACGCGAGGCGCGCCGGGGCGCGAGTGTCGGGGTTGCGCACGCCTGAACGGGGAATCGGTCCGGTATCGGCAGGATCGATCAGTCGACTTCCCCTCGGAACGGACTCCGACGAGCCCGGGACGGCGGGCGGGCTGCAGGTGCCGATCGCGCGCACGTGCACGCGACTCGTCGCCTCGCTCAGCTGCCGCGACGCGCGAAACCCTCGGTCAGCCGGCCGCCGACGCCGTCGAGCACCGTGTCGCACACGCGGACCAGCTCGCTCACGTCTCCGCTCGCCACGGCGGCACGGTGACCGGCGAGCAGCTGGTCGGCGAGCTCGGGATCGTTCTCGCGCAGCCTGCGCAGCAGCCACTTGCCCGTGCCGAGCCAGGCTCCCCGGGAACCGAGCACGAGCTCCGTGGCCATCACCAGCACCTGACCGGCGACGACATCGCGCTCACCGGCGTCGGTGGCGCCCGCGAGGTCGTCGAGCGCATCCGTCAGCGCGAACCGGCGGTACTCCAGCAGGTCCGCGCTCCACACCGGCGGCCCGGCGGCCAGGTGCCTGCGCGCCCGCTCCTGCAGCTGCGCCACCTCGGCCCCCGCCAGCGGCAGGCCGGTGGCGAGCATGTGGGCCAGCGTGCACCCGCCCTGCTCGCGCTCGCGCTCGAACCAGTACGCGACGGACTCGTCCGTGTGGACGAAGAGCTCGACCGGCACACCGTCCACCCGGATCGCCTCCCGCACGCGGTCCTCGGGGCCGGCCAGGACCACGATGTCCAAGTCGCTGGTGGCGGTGGCCCGACCCGCACCGACGCTCCCGGCCAGCACGGCCGCCCGAGCATGCGGGAACCGTTCGGCGACGATCCGGTGAGCGAGGGCGAGCAGGTCCATGCGCCACATCCTGGGGTAGCCACGGCGATCACGGTTGACGTGCTCGCTCGTCGGCGCGGTTGACGCTCGGTTGGGTTGACGACCGGTGCGCCTCACGACGGTCGACCGTGAGCGCCCTCTCGCTCGAGCCGCTCGACCCGGTCCCGGGCGCGCTCAGCCGTCCGTCCGGCTGATCTCGAGGCGGTCGTGGCCTCGCGCAGCGCCCCTCGGGCAGACGTCAGCCGCATGGTCAGCTCGTCGTTCTCGTCCTGCACGGCCTGCAGCTCGTGCCGCAGCACCTCAGCTCGCTCTGCGAGCGCCGCGCGCCGTTCGTCCAGCTCCTCCGCGGCACGACGCGCCGTCGCGGCCTGCTCGGCGGCGCGGCGGTCCACCCGTTCGGCCTCAGCCAGGTCGGCGCGCGCCTTGGAGAGCTCCGCATCGCGCCGTTCCTCACGGTGCCGGCGAGGCTCCTCCTCGTGCTGCTCGGCGTCCCCGGCGCCGATGTCAGGGGCTGCTCGACGCGTGTGGGGCAGCGGTGCTGCGTCCACCACGGCCACGGCCCCATCGAGGTCGACCGGACCGAAGCCCGACGTCTCCAGCGACCTGGTCAGCACACCGGACCTGACTGCGGCCGCGGCCCCGGGGTCCGCCATGGCGGCGTGCACGGTGGCCTGCACCTGGCCGAGCACCGACTCGCTCAGGTGCAGGCCCTGATCCTCGGCCAGGGCCCGCGCCCGCTGACCGATCGCCCTCAGCAGCCGCCTGCGCTCCTGGTCGAGCTCGCGGAGCTGCTCACCCGCCAGGGTCTCCTGCGCCTCGCGCAGCGCGGCCCCCAGCTCGACCAGCTGCTCCACGAGGTCCCGCTCGTGCCGGACGAGCAGGTCGACGGCCCAGGCCGCAACGCTCGGCCTCGGCAGGCGGGCGACCTCTGCCGCCACCGTGCGGTCACCGTCGCGGCGCAGCTCTTTGGCGCGCGCGTCGCGGGCGGCCGTGAACTGCTCCAGGGGCAGGCCGTAGAGCTCGACGGCAACCGCACCGGTGGTCGTCACCCGGCTTGCTCCGCAGCGCTCACCGCGCCAGTGTGCCGAGCCCGTCGGGTCCGCGCGCCCCGGGCACCCGCGGGCGACCAGGCCAGCTCGACCTACGGTCGCGCGGAGTGCGTCGGCCCGGGCTTGGCGTGGGCCTGCTGGGCGATCTGCGGGCCGACGACGCCGCCGTCGCGGGCGTCCGCGGCGACGCTCTGCCCGAAGGCTGCGGCGGAGGGGAGGTCGCTCGGGCCCGGGTGGGCGGTGGCGTGTGGGTTGGCGTGTGGGTTGGCGTGTGCGTTCGGCGCGTGCGTGGCCGACGCAGACGCGCTCACCGACGGCACCGGCAGGGCCGCTGCGCCGGTGAACTGCTGCGCCACCGCGGGCGCCGCCACCGCGGTGCCGACCGCCACCGCGGTGATCCCCACGCCGACCGCGGCCTTGCCGGCCACGCTCAGGCCCGCGACCTTCGTCAGCAACGCGCCCGTCAAGGTGCTGCTCATGGTGCCCTCCGAAGCCGCGGGGCTGCGCCGTCGCAGCGCCTCTCACCGGTGATATCGGTGCCGGGCCCGCGCACGGTCACGCGGCTCAGCGAAGTTCACTCCTGCGGCGCAACGGCCGACCCACGGGGGCCGGTCCCAGTTGCCCGGATCACCGTCGGCCCGACTCGCGCAGAACTTCTTCGCTCCCGGACCAATCCACCGGCCGGAGGGCGCCGAACCACCCCTGTCCGCAGTACCCGAACGTGTGGGCGGAGCGTTCCGCCCTGACAGGGAGTCATCATGCGCACGAGCCTCAAGCTGGCCTCCGCGGCGATCGGGGCGGCCGCCCTGCTGCCCCTCGGCGTCACCTCGGCGATGGCCGCCGACGGGAGCGGCAACGCCAACCTCGCGCCCGTCGCCCTCAACGGCGTCAACGGCAGCGGGACCGCCATGGTCACGGTGAAGGGGGACGTGGTGAGCGTCACGCTCGCCGCGAAGGGTCTGCTCGCGGACCAGCCGCACGCCGCCCACATCCACTTCGGCGCCGACGCCCGGCACGAGTGCCCCGCCGCGGCGGACGACACGAACAAGGACGGGCACCTCACCACCACCGAGGGCGGCCCGGCCTACGGCCCGGTCGTGGTGTCGTTGACCAAGACCGGTGACACGAGCCCGTCGAGCGCCCTCGCGGTGGACCGGTTCGACACGGCACCCGGCGGCAACCTCTCCTACCAGCGCGGCGACATCACCGTGGCACCCGAGGTCGCCAACGCCATCCTGGCCGGTCAGGCGGTCGTCGTCATCCACGGCGTCGACTACAACGGCGACGGCAAGTACGACGGCACCGCGATGTCGGACCTCGACCCGAAGCTGCCGGCCGAGGCGACGGACCCCGCGCTGTGCGGCGTGCTGAAGGCCGCCCCGGTCGGCGCCATGGCGACGGGTGGCGGCGGTGCGGCCGCACGGCCGGAGCAGGGTCTGCTGCTCGCCGGCGGTGCGCTGCTTCTCGCGGGGCTGGGCACCGGCGCGTACGTCGTGCGTCGGGCACGCACGCAGGCGTGATGTCCTCGGTCCCTGCCTTCCACGGCCGCCGCGGCCCGATCGCCGCGGCGGCCGTGGGGCTGACCCTCGCCGGGGTCCTGACCCTGGTCGTGGGCCTGCACGGTCATGCCGGACCTCCGGCGCCGCCGCTGAGCCGGGTGGCTGCCACGTCGGTACCCGTCCCGACCGACGCGGCGACGGACCCCCCGGCACGGCCGTCGCCCTCGACGACCGCCGCGCCCGTCCCCGAGCCCGATCTCGGCCCGATCCTGCCGGCGTCGCTGCCCGTCACGCTGGACATCCCCAGCATCGGCGTGCACACGACGAACCTCGTGCCCCTGAGCGTCGGCGCGGACGGGGTGCTGCCACCACCGACCGACTACGCGACCGCCGGCTACTACACCGGGGGCCCGACGCCGGGCCAGCTGGGCGCGGCCGTCATCGCGGCCCATGTGGACGGCAAGAGCGGGCCGGCGGTGTTCTACCGGCTCGGCGAGCTCACCCCCGGCGCCCTGGTCCACGTCACCCGCCAGGACGGCACCGTCGCCACCTTCACGATCGACCAGGTGGCCCGGTACCCGAAGGCGCAGTTCCCCACGCAGCTCGTCTACGGGAGCGCAACGTCGCGGGCCGAGATCCGGCTCATCACGTGCGGTGGTGCCTACGACCGCACGACGGGGCACTACGTGGACAACGTCATCGCCTTCGGCCACCTGGACCCGTGAGCGAACGAGCCGCCCGGCACCTCGGCGCGCCCGCCGGGCAGAGGTGCCCGACACTGACCCTCATGTCCACCGCGTCGCCAGGTGTGCCCGACGAGGCGGACGTCGCACCCACGGCCTCGGTCGACGAGCTGCTCGAACGCGCCGCCGGCGGCGACCAGCAGGCGTTCGCCCAGGTGTACGACGCACTGTCGTCCGGCGTGTTCGGCACCTGCCTGGCGGTGCTGCGGGACCGCGACCACGCCGCGGAGGTGACGCAGGAGGTGATGCTCGAGCTGTGGCGCACGGCCCCACGGTTCGATCGCCGACTCGGTGCGGCCCGGACGTGGGCCCTGACGCTGGCGCACCGTCGGGCCGTGGACAGGGTCCGTTCCGTCCAGGCGGAGCGGGTCCGCGACCAGCGGGTGGTGGACACCCACCTCGAGCGACCGTTCGACGTGGTGGCGGAGGAGGTCGAGGGCACCATGGACCGTGCGCGGGTGCGGCAGTGCCTGGGCGGGCTGACGCCCACCCAGCACGAGGCCGTGGTGCTGGCGTACTACGGCGGGCGCACCTACCGCGAGGTCGCCGAGCAGCTCGCCACCCCGGTGGCCACGGTCAAGACCCGGATCCGCGACGGGCTGATGCGCCTGCGCGACTGCTTGGGAGTGGAGCGATGACGACCCCGGACCCGACCGACGGCACGAGCGACCCGCGCGACCTGCTCGCCGCCTACGCGCTCGACGCGGTCGACGACCTCGACCGCCGCCGGGTCGAGGACCTCGTCGCCACCGACCCGGATGCGGCGCACGAGCTGGAGACGCTGCGCGCGACCGCGGCCATGCTCGGCACGGCAACGTCCGCAGCACCGCCGTCGCAGCTGCGTCGTTCCGTGCTCGACCGGATCTCGCAGGAAGGGCAGGTGCCCGCGCCGGCCCCCGTCGCGGGGGAGCGGAGCACCGTGCGGCGGCGCCCGCGGCGCACGTTCTGGGTGGCGGTCGCTGCCGCCGCCCTCGTCGCGGCGGCCGTGCCCAGCGTGCTCGCCTGGCGTCAGACCCAGGAGGTCCACCGCGTCCAGGCGCAGCAGCAGGAGGTCGTCGACCTGCTCGCCGACCCGCTCGCCCAGGTCCGCCGAGCGGACGTCCCCGGGGGTGGCACGGTCGTCGGTGTGCTGTCCCGGGACCGGGCCCTGTTCACGGCGTCCGGGCTCCAGGAGCCGGGGCCCGGCAAGGTCTACCAGCTGTGGGTCGTCCGCGACGGCATCCCGGTCCCCGACGCGGTGATGGCGGCCGGCGCCCGCATCGTGCGCGCGACCCCGGACGACTACGTCGTCCTCACGCACCGCTACGCGGCCGGGGACTCCCTCGCGGTGACGGTCGAGCCGACCGGCGGCTCCCTCAAGCCCACCAGCAAGCCGATCGTCGTCCTGACGCCGGTCTGAGCCCGCCGGTTCGAGCGGCCAGCGGTCCCGCCGGCGCGTCCTGGTCCACCCATTGACAACGCAGACCACGTCTGGAAACGTATCCGCCAGCCGACGGAAACGTTTCCGTCTCAATGGAGAGGACGGCCATGAGTCGACGCCCGACGTTGCACGAGGTGGCCAACCTCGCCGGCGCGTCGCTGGCTTCGACGTCGCGGGCGCTGAACGGCATGGGCGCCAGCCCGGAGATGATCGAGAAGGTGCGGGCAGCGGCTGAGCAGCTCGGCTACCACCCGGATGCGGCGGGGCGGTCGCTCCGCATGGGGCGCACCTTCCAGGTCGGCTTCGCGGTCGCCGACATCGGCAACCCGGTCTACGTGGACATGATGAAGGCGATCCACGAGGTGGTCGGGCCGCAGGGCTACCACGTCGTGGTGGCGACGACGGGGAACGACGTCGAGTCCACCGCCGACGTGATCCGTTCGCTGGCGTCGGGCGTCGTCGACGGTCTGGTGATCAGCCCGCTGCGCTCGGACGAGACCTTGGCCGCGCAGATGGAGCAGGCTCCCGTGCCGGTGGTCGTCGTCGGCCGCGTGCCCCAGAACACCACCCTCGACTCGGTGTGGGCGGACTCCGCCGCCGGTATCGGCATGGCGGTCGACCAGCTCGTCGGCGTAGGACGGCGGCGGCTGCTGTTCCTCAACGGTCCGCTGGGGACCACCCCGGCCTCTCATCGTCTGCAGGGCTTCGAGGATGCACTGGCTCGCCATGACCTGACGGCCGCGGGGATGGTGGTCGCGGACGACTTCACCGTCGAGGCAGGCACGCGGGCGGTCGACGGCCTGCTCGACGACCCCGCTGCCGAAGGTCCTGACGCCATCGTGGCGGCGAACGACCTCCTGGCGATCGGCTGCATCCAGGCGCTGCGCCGGCGGAACGTCCGGGTGCCCGACGACATCGCGGTCACCGGCATGGACGACACGGAGATCGCGGCCGTGTTCTCGCCGAGCCTGACCAGCGTCGCCCTCGGGTCGAGGGAGCGCGGGCGGGCAGCGGCCGAGCTGCTGCTGCGCCGCATCGCGGGCGAGAGCGGGCCGGCGCAACGCGTCCACGTGGCCCCCCGGCTGGTCGTCCGGGAGTCCTCGGGCGGCCCGGCGTGAGCACGCTCACCGTCGGAGCGTCGGTCGATCGCCCCGTACGCCGACGGTCCGGGGCGAGCAGACGCCGGCAGAGCCGGGAGACGGCCGTGCTCGTCGCGCCGTCGGTGCTGCTCATCGTCGTGCTGTCGGTCGCCCCGCTGCTGGCCGGCGTCGCACTCGCGTTCACCGACGCCCGGCTGGTGCACAACCCGCACTACTCGTTCGTCGGCGCCGCGAACTTCACCAGGCTGGCCGGCAACACGATGTTCTGGTCGTCCTTCCGCATCGGCATCGTCTGGGCCGTCTCCGTCACGGTCCTGCAGCTGGTCGCCGCCATGGGGCTCGCGCTGCTGCTGAACGCCGACCTGCGGCTGCGGGGGCTGGCACGTGTGCTCGCGCTGGTCCCGTGGGCGATGCCGCCCGTGGTCGTCTCGATCATGTGGCGGATGATCTACTCGCCGAACGCGGGGCCGCTCAACGCGGTGCTCAGGGCGATCGGGCTGCCGGGGGACACCAACTGGCTCGGCTCGTTCACCACCGCCCTGCCGGCGGTCATCGCGGTCGGTGTCTGGGTGGGGATGCCGCAGACCACGGTCACGCTGCTCGCCGGGCTGCAGCAGGTGCCGGTCGAGACCTACGAGGCGGCCGCGATCGACGGCGCCGGGGCGTGGCGGCGCTTCACGGCGGTCACCATGCCGAGCCTGCGTCCCATCGTCACGTCCATCACGTCGCTGAACTTCATCTGGAACTTCAACTCGTTCAGCCTGGTGTACGTCCTCACGGAGGGCGGCCCGGGCGGCAAGACGATGCTGCCGATGCTGTTCACCTACATCGAGGCGTTCCAGAACCGGAACATCGGCTACGCCGCCGCGATGGGCGTGGTGCTGGTCGTGGTGGTCGTCGCACTCCTGGGTCTGTACCTGTGGTCCCAGCTGCGCAACGAGGACAAGCCGTGAGGGCGCGGGCGCTCGTCCGGCCGGCGCAGTACGTCGCGCTGGCCTGCTACATCGCCTTCCTCGGGTTCCCGCTGCTCTGGCTCGTCTCGTCGTCCGTCAAGTCGTCGGGGGAGCTGAGCTCCCTCACCGTCTCGCTGCTGCCCACGCGTGGTTGGGCCTGGGGCAACTACGCGGACGCGTTGGCGCGGCAGGGTCTGATCCGGTCGGCGGGCAACTCCGCGGTCGTCGCGCTTGCGTCGACGGTGCTGGTGGTCCTGATCGGGATGCCCGCGGCCTACGCGCTGGCGCGGGTCCGCGGGGCGCTGCGGGCCGTCGGTACCGGCTGGATCCTGGTCAGCCAGGTGTTCCCGGTGATCTTGATCATCCTGCCGCTGTTCCTCGTGCTGCGGACCGTGGCCCTGACCGACTCCCTCGTGGGGCTGACCCTGGTCCACACCACGTACACGCTGCCGTTCGGGCTGTGGATGCTCCAGGGCTACGTGACGGCGATCCCGCGCGACCTCGAGGAGGCCGGTGCGATCGACGGCGCGGGCAGGCTCACCGTGCTGCGGCACATCGTGCTTCCCCTGCTGATGCCCGGCGTCGCGGCGACGGCGATGTTCGCCTTCGTCTCGTCGTGGAACGAGTTCTTCTTCGCCCTCGTCCTGCTGCAGTCGCCGGCCCACTACACGCTGCCCATCGCGCTGAGCATGTTCGTCGGCGGCGAGGGCAAGGTCGCGCTCGGACCCCTGGCGGCCGGCTCCGTGCTCGCCGCGATCCCCAGCATCGTCTTCTTCGTCCTGCTCCAGCGCCGCCTGGTGGGCGGCCTGATGTCCGGAGCCGTCAAGGGATAGGCCTGCGGCCCCACCCGACAGGGCGTCGCAGCTCGCGACGCCGACCAACAGAAGGGAACGTCGATGAAGACCGTTCACCGCATGCCCCTCATCGCTGCCGCGGTGGCCGTGGTAGCCCTCGCCGGTTGCTCCAGCGGCGGCGGCAGCGCCACCGCGACCGGCTCCGGCACCGCCTCCGCCGCGGCCGCACCTGTCACTCTCACGTTCCAGTCGCTCTCGGACCAGCCCGCCACCATCGCGGCGACCAAGAAGATCGTCGACAGCTGGAACGCCGCCAACCCGGACATCCAGGTCAACGTGGTCCAGGCGAGCTGGGACTCCGTCAACGACAAGCTGACCACGCAGTTCGCCGGCGGGACGGCGCCGGACATCATCCACGACGACGCCGCCTCGATCGTGTCCTTCGCCTCCGACGGCTACCTCGCGGACCTGACCGGCCAGATGTCCCAGGCCAGGAAGGACGACATCGGCAAGGGGCTGCTCGCCTCCGTCACCGTCGACGGGAAGGTCGTCGCCTACCCGACGGAGGTGCAGTCGTACATGGTGTTCGCCAACAAGACCCTCCTCGACCAGGCGGGCGTGACGATCCCCACCGGCGACTCGATGACGTGGGACCAGTTCCGGCAGATCGCGAAGGCGACCACCAAGAACGGCGTCGCGGGGGTGGGCTGGGGCCTGAAGAGCCCGGTCGCCACCTTCATGACCCTCGGCCTCGGGTCCGGCGGCACCTACTTCGACGGCACCGGCACCAAGGCCACGATCCACGTCGGGGACAACGAGCTGGCGCTGCCCAAGCTGGTGCACCAGATGGCCTACGACGACAAGTCGATCCTCCCGGTCACCCTGACCCAGTCCGGCTCCGAGGCCCTCGCCGCCTTCTACGGCGGGAAGGTCGCCATGACGGTCCAGGGCTCGTACCTGGCCGCCAGCATGGCCAAGGACGCACCCTCCGGGTTCAGCTGGGTGGTCCTGCCGCCGCTGGCCGGGCCCGACGGTGCGGCGCAGGCCGCGGACCCGCAGACGCTGTCCGTCAGCGCCGACTCCAAGCACGCCGCGCAGGCCGTGAAGTTCCTCGAGTACTTCACCTCCAGCGACAACCTGGAGGCCGTCAACGAGGCCGACGCGCTGATCCCGGCGACCACCTCGGCGCAGCAGGCGATGGCGACCAAGCTCGGCTCCCAGAACGGGTGGGACCAGATCCTCAAGAGCGGCAAGGACTTCCAGTCGGCACCGTTCCTGTTCGTCAACAAGTACTCCCAGTGGAAGAGCACGGTGGCCACGCCGGCCTTCCAGAAGTACCTGGCCAACCAGATCGACGACGCGGGCCTGACCGACGCGCTGACCAACGGCTGGAAGCAGCTGGGCTGAGGTGTCACCGGGGCGGCCGTGTCGGATGGCCGCCCCGGTCGGTGCAGGAGCATGCAGGGGGATCGTCGTGCGAGGAGGACGGGTGGACGGGCTGCAGGACCGCGTGACCGCGGTCATCACGGGGTCGGCCGTGGCCGATGCGCTCGGTGGGGCGACGGAGGGCTGGACGCCGCAGCAGATCGAGGAGCGCTACGGCGGCCGTGTCCGGGGCATCGTCGGGCCGTTCCACGAGAACTGGCGAGACGCGCGGCCGATCGCGCCGTACCACAAGGGCGACGGGCACGTGACCGACGACACCCTGATGACCAGGGCACTCGTGGAGGTGTACGCGCGTCGGCGGTCCCACCTCGACGCGTACGCCGTCGCCGAGGAGCTGGTCCCGCTGATGATCGGCGAACCGCAGTGGGTGCCCGAGCTGCAGGACACCGTCCTGCTGCTGCAGCGGGTGTTCCTCGCCGAGAAGTGGCTGGTGGCGCGGCTGCACTACGGGCACGTCGACCCGCGGGAGGCGGGTGCGGGGAACATCGTCAACTGCGGCGCTGCGATGTTCATCGCTCCCGTCGGGCTGGCCAACCCCGGGGAGCCGGAGGCCGCCTACGCCGAGGCGATCGACGTCGCCGGGGCTCACCAGTCCAGCTACGGGCGTGAGGCGGCCGGAGTCCTCGCAGCCGCGGTCGCGGCATCGGTGGCGCCGGACGCCACCGTCGACACCGTCCTGCAGGCCGCCCGCCGGCTCGCCCACGACGGCACCGCCGCAGCGATCGACGCAGTCCTCGACGCCGTCGCGGCCGTGCAGCCGCCGACGGACGACGACGCGGAACGGGACCTGGCGCACCGCGTGCGGGTTGCCGTCGCGCCCTTCGACACCGTCGGCGAGGACTACCGGGCACCGTCGATGGACGCCCGACGACCCTCACGGACCAAGTCGATCGAGGAGCTTCCCGTCGCGCTGGCGCTGCTCGCCGCGCACCGGGGTGAGTACCGCGGGGCGGTGCTGGCGGCCGTCAACTACGGCCGCGACGCCGACTCGATCGCGTCGATGGCCGGTGCGCTCGCCGCAGGCTTGGGTGGTGGCCCGGCCGTGCCGACCGAGTGGCTGGAGCAGGTCGAGCACGCCAGCCGGATCGACGTGCGGGCGACCGGGCGGCTCATGGCCGACGTCGTGACGGAGCTGGTCGGCGCCGATGCCCGCCGGGCGTCGGAGCGCGCCGCGCGGCTGTCCGCGTTGGTGGCGCAGCCAGCGGGGGAGCGCCCGTGAGACTGACCTGGGCACAGCCGGAGGACCTCCTCGCGCACGAGCTGGTCCAGTCGCAGGCCGAGGGCAAGGACGTGTCCGCCGTGCGCGACCGCTGGGTGGCCGCTGGGGGTGATCCGACCCCCACCGCGTCCGGGGCCTCCGACGGCCCCCGACTGCAGCCGCTGCGGCCGCTCGCCGGCGCCCTGCTCGACGAGCTGGACGCGACGCCCGCGCCGCCGGATCCGGCACAGCCGGACGGGTGGGCCGACCTCGCGGCGATCCTCGGGTCGGTTGCCGACGAGCAGCCGGGGCCCGACCTCGGCGTCCGGCTGGCGGGGGCGTGGACGGGCCGGGCCGCGGGATGCGTGCTCGGCAAGCCCGTGGAGAAGATCCCGCGGCAGGGCATCGAGGCGATCCTGCGGTCCACCGGCCGCTGGCCGCTGGACCGGTACTTCACGGCGGCAGGTCTGCCGGACGACGTGGCGGCCCGGTGGCCCTGGAACCGGCGCAGCGCGCCGACGAGCCTGGAGGAGAACATCGCCGGGGCACCCGAGGACGACGACCTCAACTTCCCGATGCTGGCGCTGCTGCTGCTCGAGCGGCACGGCTCCGGGTTCAGCACGGAGGACGTCGCGCAGCTGTGGCTCGACCAGCTTCCGGCCGGACGCGTGTTCACCGCGGAGCGGGCCGCCTACCGCAACCTCCTCGAGGCGTACCCGGTGCCGGAGACGGCCCGACGGCGCAACCCGTTCCGGGAGTGGATCGGCGCGTTGATCCGCGCCGACGTGTACGGCTGGACCAACCCGGGACAGCCCCTGCGTGCCGCCGAGCTGGCCTGGCGCGACGCACGGCTCAGCCACACCCGCAACGGGCTGTACGGGGCGATGTGGGCGGCGGCGCTGGGGTCGGCAGCCATGGTGGCCGACTCGGTGGAGTCCGTCCTGGACACCGCCTCCCGCGTCGTCCCGCCGGCGAGCGCGCTGGCGGACGCGATCGAGCTCGGTCGCCGAGCGGGCCGTGACGCGGACACCCTCGTCGACGGGCTCGACGAGCTGCACGCGCGGTACGGCGGGCTGCACTGGGTGCACGTCCTGCCCAACGCCGCGACCATCGCGTTCGCCCTCGAGCGCGGTCAGGGGCGGTTCGGGGACAGCGTGTGCGCCGCAGTGACCGCCGGGTGGGACACCGACTCCGTCGGGGCCACCGTCGGCGCGGTCGTGGGAGCGCTGGTGGGGGTCGAGGGGATCGGGCAGCGCTGGACGGCGCCGATCGACGGGCGGATCGCCACGTCGTTGCCCGGGGGCGAGCAGCGGATCGACGACCTCGTCGCCCGGACCGCCCGGCTCGCCCAGGACGCGGGGAGCGGTCGATGAGCGGACGGGTCGTGGTGGTCGGCTCGGCGAACGTCGACCTCGTCGTCGACGTGGCGCGGCACCCGTCGCCGGGGGAGACCGTGCTCGGTGGCGCTCTGCGCCGCAGCCCCGGCGGCAAGGGCGCCAACCAGGCGGTGGCCGCCGCCCGAGCCGGAGGCGCGACGACGTCGTTCGTCGGCGCGGTCGGTCAGGACGACGCCGCCGAGCTCCTGCTCGGGTCGCTGCGCGATGCAGGCGTGACCACCGACACGGTCCAGCGGGTCGACGTACCGACCGGCACGGCGCTGATCACCGTCACGCCCGACGGCGAGAACACGATCGTCGTGGCGGCCGGCGCGAACGCACGCGTCAGCCTGGTAGCCGCTGCCGCGACGGCCGTGGCGGGGGCGGACGTCGTCCTGGCCCAGCTCGAGATCCCGCTCGAGGCGGTGCTCGCCGCTGCTCGGGCACGCAGACCGGGGTCCGTGCTCGTCCTGAACGCGGCACCGTCGCGTCCGCTGCCTGACGAGCTCTGGGCGGCGCTCGACGTACTGGTGGTCAACGAGCACGAGGCTGTCGACCTCGGTCACCCTGCGGTCGACGTCGACGCCGCCGTGGAGCTCCTGCTCGCGAAGGTGCCGACGGTCGTGGTGACCATGGGGGAGCGGGGCGCCCTGGTCGCGCGACGCGGCACCGCGGTGGTTCGCGTGCCCTCGATCGAGGTCGAGCCCGTCGACGCCACCGGTGCCGGCGACACGTTCTGCGGCGTCCTGGCCGCACGCCTCGCCGACGGTGACGACGTCGTCGCCGCGGTCCGGACGGCCACGGTGGCCGGAGCCCTGGCGGTGACCCGCCACGGCGCGCAGCCGGGGGTACCGGCGGCGGCCGAGGTCGACGCGACCCTGGCGGCGCTCGCATGAGCGACACCGTCGACCCTCTCGTCCCGCGGCCGATCGACCTGCCGACCGCCGTCGACCTGCACGGACCGCTCACCGCCGAGCTGGTCGACCGGATGGACGACGCCAAGATCTTCGCCGCACCCGACCGGGAGGACGCGGTCGCGGCGTGGCGGGCCCGCCTGACCGAGTGGCGTGCGGCGTCACGTGACCGGATCGGCTACGACGGGCGGATCTACGACGAGCCGGGCGCCGCGTGGGCGGCCCGCTGCCACGCGGTCGCCCAGGTGTGGCTGTGGGACGAGCTGCTCTACGACGCCGAGGCGGCCACCTTCACCCCTGACCGGTTCCTCGCCGACGCACGGGAGCGGTTCGGCGGCCTCGACGCCGTCGTGCTGTGGCACGCCTACCCCGTGATCGGCGTCGACGAGCGCAACCAGTGGGACTGGTACCGCGACGTCCCCGGCTTGCGGACGTTGGTCGACCAGCTGCACCACGCCGGCCTGCGCGTGTTCGTCGACTACAACCCGTGGGACGTCGGGACGCGTCGGGCCGGTGACGACCTCGACGAGCTCGCCTCGCTGGTCGCCGACCTGGACGCCGACGGCGTCTTCCTGGACACCCTCCGGAAGGCGGATCCGGAGCTGGTGGAGGCGTTGCGAGGCGTGCGACCCGGGATCGTGCTGGAGGGCGAGTCGAAGCTCGCGGTGGAGCGGATCGGTGACCACGCGACGTCGTGGGCCCAGTTCTTCGCCGACTCCGCCGTGCCCGGGGTGCTGCGCGCGCACTGGTTCGAACGGCGCCACATGCAGCACCACACCCGACGCTGGCACCGAGACCACGCCGAGGAGCTGCAGTCGGCCTGGCTCAACGGCGTCGGGGTGATGGTCTGGGAGGTCGTGTTCGGTGTCTGGGTGGGATGGAACCCGCGCGACGCCGCCACCGCTCGCCGGATGCTCACGGTGCAGCGAGCGACCGACGAGCTCCTGCTGCGCGGCGACTGGACCCCCTTGGCGCCGCTCGCGACGCAGGCCCCCGGCGTGCACGCCTCTCGGTTCGCCCTCGACGGGGTCGAGCTGTGGGCACTGGTCAACCGCGGGCAGCACGACGTCACGGGCGCCGTGCTGCCCCCCGGGACCGACGGGACGGTGGTGGACCTCACAGCCGCTCCCGACCACGACCAGACGGCCGGCGGTGAGCACGTGCAGCTGCCCGCTGAGGGCATCGCCGCGGTCCTGGTCCTTCGGCCGGGCGCACCCGAGCCGTCGTGGCTGCCGGACCTGCGTGCGGCGATGCGAGGCCTCGATCACGTGCCCGACGCCCGGTTCCGGCACCGCGTCGCCGGCCGGGTCGGGACGACGGCGCCACCGGTCACGAACGGCGCGGCGATCGAGGGGGAGACGGTGGTGGTCCCGGCAGGCCCGTGGGTGCTCACGGTCCGGTACCGGGCGCGTGAGACGGGCATGTACCAGGGCGCGCCGTACGTCGACGAGTGGAAGCCCTTGCCGCCCCGCCTGCACGACCCGCGGACCCTGCAACGGGACGGCGTCCAGGACGCACCCGTCGCCGTGGGTGCCGACGAGGTGAGCAACCGGGAGTTCGCTCGGTTCCTCGAGGCGACCGGCTACCGGCCGGCCACCCCGAACCGGTTCCTGCTCCACTGGTCCGACGGTCGGCCCGTCCCTGGCCACGAGGACGATCCGGTGGTGCACGTCGACCTGGCGGACGCGCGCGCCTACTGCGCGTGGCGAGGCGGGCGGCTGCCGACGGAGGACGAGTGGCAGCTCGCGGCGCACACCGGCCGCCTGCGGCGCCGGGCGCCCCTGGTGTGGAACTGGACGGACAGCGAGCACACGGACGGGCGAACGCGGTTCGCGATGCTCAAGGGCGGTGCCGACCACCTCGCGCAGGGCTCCGACTGGTACTTCGACGGCGGACCCCAGCCGCCGGAGGTCACGGCGAAGCTGCTGCTGCCCGGCCTGGGCCTGGCCCGGAGCCGGTGGATCGGCTTCCGTTGTGCGTGGGTGATCCAGGAGGAGCGACCATGAGCGCGCCGCACGACCGTCCGCGGGGACCGTTGTCGGACCTACGAGTGGTGGACGCCTCCACCCTGTTCGCCGGGCCGATGGCGGCCATGCACCTGGGCGACCTGGGCGCCGACGTGGTCAAGGTGGAGCACCCGCGCAAACCGGATCCGTCCCGCGGCCACGGGGTCGCCAAGGACGGCGTCAACCTCTGGTGGAAGACCCTGGGCCGCAACAAGGCGACGGTCACCGCCGACCTGTCCCGGCCCGGCGGCCGTGAGGTCTTCCTCGCCCTGGCTCGTACCTCGGACGTCGTCATCGAGAACTTCCGGCCCGGCACGCTCGAACGCTGGGACCTCGGGTACGACGTGCTCGCCGCGGAGAACCCGCGCCTCGTCCTCGCGAGGGTGACCGGCTTCGGCCAGATAGGGCCTTACCGCAACCGCCCCGGTTTCGGCACGCTGGCGGAGGCGATGTCCGGCTTCGCGGCGCTGACCGGCGAGCCGGACGGACCGCCGACACTTCCCCCGTTCGGGCTCGCCGACGGGATCGCGTCTCTGGCCTGCGCCTACGCGGTGATGGTGGCGCTGCACGACCGCGAACGGACCGGCCGAGGCCAGCAGGTCGACCTGGCGATCATCGAGCCGATCCTGGCGATGCTCGGCCCGCAGATCACGCGGTGGGACCAGCTCGGCACGATCCAGGCCCGCACAGGCAACCGCTCGTCCAACAACGCGCCGCGCAACACGTACCGCACGGCGGACGACCGCTGGGTCGCGGTGTCCACGTCGGCGCAGTCCGTCGCCGAGCGGGTCGTGCAGCTGGTCGGCCACCCGGAGCTCACCGCGCAGCCGTGGTTCGCGTCGGGCGCGTCCCGCGCGGAGCACGCGGACGAGCTGGACGCGGTGGTCGGAGGCTGGATCCGGCAGCGGACCCGTGACGAGGTCGCCGCGGCCTTCGAGGCGGCCGACGCCGCGGTCGCTCCCATCTACGACGCCCACGACATCGTCGACGACCCGCAGTTCCGCGCCCTCGGGACGATCCACGAGATCGACGACCCGGAGCTGGGACGGATGAAGATGCAGGGCCCGCTGTTCCGGCTGTCGGACGCGGACGCCGTGATCGCCCACACCGGACGGCCGCACGGCGCCGACACCGATGCGGTGCTCCACGACCTCGGCTTCTCCGACGAGCGCATCGCCGAGCTGCGGTCGGACGGTGCGATATGACCGGCGTCGTGGTGACGCTCCTCTACGCGCCAGCCGATCGGCCCGACCTCGTCACCAAGGCGCTGCGCTCGGTCGCCGACGTCGTCGTGCTCGACCTGGAGGACGCCGTCGCGCCGGCCCACAAGGCCGCCGCGCGTGACACGGTGCGCGAGGCGGTGGCGAACGCCGACCGTTCGGTCCAGGTCCGGGTGAACGCGCCGGGTACGCCGTGGTACGAGGGCGACATCGAGCTGCTGGCCTCGTTGCGGGCCGACCTCGGGGTGCGGCTGCCCAAGGTCGAGGTCCCCGAGCAGGTGGTCGACGCGGCCCGCCGCCTGCCCGCCCGGCCCTTGCACCTGCTCGTCGAGACCGCCCTCGGCGTCGAACGTGCCTTCGACGTGGCGAGCGCCGACCCCGCGGTGGCCTCGCTCGGCCTGGGCGAGGCGGACCTGCGCTCCGACCTGCGCTGCACCTCCGACGAGGGTCTCGCCCTCGCCCGCGCACGCATCGTGCTGGCCGCGCGGGCCGCCGGTCTGCCGTCCCCCGCCATGTCGGTGTACCCGCACGTCAGCGACCTCGAGGGCCTGCGTGAGTCGTGCACGGCGGGCCGGCGGCTCGGCTTCTGCGGTCGTGCGGCGATCCACCCCGCGCAGCTCGACGTGATCCGGAGCGCCTTCGCCCCGACACCTGAGGAGGTCGTGCAGGCCCAGCGGGTGGTCGACCGGATCGGGACCGCGACGGCCGCCGGCGTCGGCGCGCTGGTCCTGGCGGACGGCACGTTCCTCGACGTCGCGATGCTGGAGCAGGCCAGGTTCGTGCTCGCGCTGGCGTCCGCGACCGCGCACGAGTAGCGCTCCGAGGACGAGCGGACCAAGCCGGGCGGCCGTGCCACGGAGCGTCCGGGCCCGTCCCGGCGGGGCGGATTTCGCGCCGGGCTACGCGACCGGGAGCCGTCGGGCCGCGAACGTGGCGCGGTAGTCCAGGGGCGGTACGCCGACCGCCGCTCGGAAGTGGTGCCGCAGCAGCGAGCCCGAACCGAAGCCGCATGCGCGAGCCACCGCCTCGATGTCCTGGTCGGTCTCCTCGAGCAGCTCCCGAGCCCGCTGGACGCGTTGGGCGGTCAGCCACCGCGCCGGCGTGGTGCCCGTCTGCGCCACGAAGCGCCGGGCGAACGTTCGCGGAGACGCCAGGGCACGGGCCGCCAGGGACGCGACGCTGTGCGGCTCGGCGAGGTTGGCCTCGGCCCAGGCCAGCACGTCGCGGAGCGCATCGTCGTCGCACTCCGGGACGGGCGCCACGATGTACTGGCGTTGTCCGCCGTCGCGTTGGGGCGGGACCACCATGCGCCGCGCGATCGTGTTGGCGACGCCGGCGCCGAGCTCCTGGCGCACCACGTGCAGGCACGCGTCGATGCCGGCGGCCGTGCCCGCGCTGGTCACCACCTGGCCGTCGTCCACGTAGAGCACGTCCGGGTCCACGTCGACCGTCGGGTACCGCTCGGCGAGCTCTCGGGCGTACCTCCAGTGCGTGGTGGCGCGCCGACCGTCGAGGACGCCGGCTGCGGCGAGCACGAACACCCCGGAGCAGACGGACAGCAGGCGGGTGCCGCGCGCATGTGCGGCCCGGACCGCCCGGAGCGGCCGCTCGTCGTAGTGGCCGATCGTGGCGGCCGGGATCGTCAGCAGGTCGACGTCCTCGAGATCGGCCAGGCTGTGGGTGACCTCCACCCGCACGCCGACCGCAGTGTCGACGCGGGGCCGGGCAGCGGCGATCCGCAGGTCGAACGACGGAACTCCCTCGTCGGTGCGGTCGATGCCGAAGACCTCGCAGACCACTCCGAACTCGAACATCGCCAGTCCGTCGACCAGCAGCACACCAACGGTACGGAGCATCCGGCGATGCTATCCGGCTTGGCAGGATATTGCGGGACAGTGTCGTTTCTGCCACTGTCGCGAGGCTGGCCCCGCGACCACGCTGGAGACATGTCACTCCTCCCCGTCCTGGTGTTCCTGGCTCTTCTCGTGGCGCCGCTCGTCGCCCTCGTCCGCGGGCCCGGCTGGCCGACGGCTGGCCCGAACCACCCCGACTCGGACCGGCTGCACACGGAGCGGCTCGCCGTGCAGGCGCGGTGGGGCGGGGCTCACGATGGCGACCGCACCGGTCCGGCCCGATCGTCGAAGGGTCGTGCGGAAAGCCAGCACGCGGCACGCCGCCCGGCGCACGGCCGGACGCGTCGCATCGGCCGCCCGCTCAGGCGCCGATCAGCCTGATCCGGGCGCCGTCGTCCCGGCCGGCGAAGTCAGCCTGCGTCCGGGTCCTCCGGCCTCGGCGCACCTTCCGCGGCGAACCGCCGCGCGAGCTCCGCGGTGATCTCGAGATGGCGCAGCAGGAAGGCGCTCTCGTCGAGCCGCTTGCGACGCAGCCAGCCCGTGACCTCGTCGTTGCACTTGCTGGCGTTGCAGGAGCGGCATGCCGGCGCGATGTTGTCCAGCGTGTAGCGCCCGCCGCGAGAGAGGGGGAGGACGCAGTCCCGCTGCAGCGGCGTCCCGGTCGCTCCGCAGTAGGCGCAGCCGCCCCAGGCGGCCTGGATAGCCACCCACTGGGCGTCGGTCAGGTCGTGCTCGACGCTGTCCATCCGCCGCTTGCGCCGGCGGGCCGCCCGGGCTCTGCGGGTACGTGCGACCGCCATGCGGCCAACGTAGGCGCCCGCGGGTCGCCCCCGGAGTCCGCCTCGCCCGAGCGCGATCGACGGGTCCCTGCGCGACAGCCGCGCGGGGACGGGTGACGATGGCAGACCGGCGCGCCAGCTCGGCCAGGTGGCCGGCCACGGCGGACGCGGCCTGGAGGGAGACGATGTGCCGCTCGACGAGGTGACGCGGGACTTCTTCGCCCGCCCGGTCCTGCAGGTGGCACCCGAGCTGCTCGGCTGCACCGTCTCCCACGCGGGCGTCACGGTCCGTCTGACCGAGGTCGAGGCGTACGACGGGTCGAACGATCCCGGGTCGCACGCCTTCAGAGGCGTCACCGCGCGCACGCGCGTGATGTTCGGCGAGCCCGGGCACCTGTACGTCTACTTCACCTACGGCATGCACTGGTGCGCGAACCTCGTGTGCGGTCCGTCAGGCGTCGCCAGCGGTGTGCTGATGCGGGCCGGTGAGGTGGTCGACGGGCTCGACCTCGCCCGTTCACGGAGGGCCGGCGTCCGCGACCGGGACCTGGCGAGGGGACCCGCGCGACTGGCGAAGACGCTGGCGCTCGGCCGCGACGACAACGGCGTCGACATCTGCTCGCCGGGCAGCGCCTTCGTGGTGCGGGCGCCGTGCCCTGGTCCGTCGACCGGCTCGTCGGGCGCCCCCGTGCGCACGGGCCCACGCGTCGGCATCAGCGGACCGGGTGGTGACGCTGCGGCGCACCCGTGGCGATTCTGGCTGGAGGGCGAGGCCACCGTCTCGGCCTACCGGAAGGGCGTGGTCAGACGGCCGCGGACCCCTGACGAGAGGACGGCTCGCTAAGCGGACCAGCCCACAGTTCAGCCGCGACCTCATGCCGGGATGGCTGATCTGTGCGATGGTTAGCGATATATCGTCGAGTATCGCGATCGAGAGGAGTCGGACCATGTACCACCACAGCGGCAAGGGAACCTTCGGTCCCGACCTGGGCAGCTTCGCCCGCAACATCGCCGGTTTCGGCATGGGCGGACCGGGCCCCCGCTTCCCGTACCCCGGGCGCGCACGGCGCGGGGACATCCGCACCGCGGTGCTGCGGGTGCTGGCGGACCAGCCGATGCACGGCTACCAGATCATCCAGGAGCTGTCCGCACGCAGCGGCGGTACCTGGAACCCGAGCGCGGGCTCGGTGTACCCCACCTTGCAGCTGCTCGCCGACGAGGGACTGGTCGTCGCCGAGGAGAGCGGCGGCAAGCGGGTCTTCTCGCTCACCGACGCCGGCCGGGCGGCCGTCGCCGACCTGACCGACGAGCCGGCGCCGTGGGACGTGGCGGCCGCCCAGTCCGACGTCACCGGGTACGCCGCGCTGCGAGAGGCCGGGATGCGGCTGGCCGCGGCGGTGGTGCAGATCGGCAGGTCGGGCGACAAGACTCAGATCATGTCGACCATCGAGATCCTCAACGCCGCGCGCAAGCAGGTCTACACGCTGCTCGCGCAGGACTGAGACGTGGCCCAGCCGCCTCGACTGCGTGCCCGGTACCGCCGGATCGTCACGTTCTTCGCCGGGGTGACGGCGAGCTTCATCTTCTGGGAGATCGTCCTGCCCAGGCTGGGGCTGCGACGCTGGTCGAACAGCAGCCGAGCGCACCGGAACCGTCGCACGGCGGTGCGGTTCCGGGCGCTCGCCCTGGCCATGGGCGGCCTGATGATCAAGGTCGGCCAGTTCCTCTCGGCGCGCCTGGACGTGCTTCCGGCCGAGATCACCGAGGAGCTGGCGGGTCTGCAGGACGAGGTGCCGCCGGCTGCGTTCGCCGACATCCGGCGGTGTGCCGAGGCGGAGCTCGGACGCACCTTGGCGGAGGCCTTCCGGACGTTCGACGAGACGCCGCTGGCGGCCGCCTCGCTGGGGCAGGCCCACCGGGCGGTGCTCCGGGACGCCGACGCGGCCGAGACGGGCTTCGCGCACGTCGTCGTGAAGGTGCAGCGGCCGGACATCGACCGGATCGTCGCCGTCGACCTCGCGGCGCTCCGTCGTGTCGGTCGCTGGTTGACCCGGTACCGGCCGGTCAGCAGCCGGGCGGACGTCCCGGCCCTCGTGGAGGAGTTCGCGGCCACGACGCTGGAAGAGCTGGACTACACCGCCGAGGCCCGCAACGCCGAGCACTTCCGCTGGGTGTTCGAGAACGACGACAGGGTCGGCGTGCCGCGGGTGGCCTGGGAGCACTCACGGTTGCGGGTGCTGACCCTCGAGGACGTCTCGGCGATCCGGCTCGGCGACTACGCCCAGATCACGGCCGCGGGGATCGACCGCGCACAGGTCGCCGAGAAGCTGGTGGAGACCTACCTGCAGCAGATCTTCGACGACGGGGTGTTCCACGCCGACCCGCACCCCGGCAACCTCTTCGTCTCACCCGTCGACGGGCACCCCGGGCAGTTCCGCCTGACGTTCATCGACTTCGGGATGGTCGGACGGGTCCCCGACACGCTGCGTACCTCGCTGCGGGAGGCGTTGATCGCCGTCGGCACCCAGGACTCCGCCCGGCTCGTGGCCGCCTTCACGTCCATGGGCGTGCTGCTGCCGACCGCCGACACCAAGCTGATGGACCTCGCCGTGGCCCAGGTGTTCGACCGCTTCGGCGGCATGGCGATGAGCGACCTGCGCAACATCAGCCACAAGGAGATGGCGAAGATCGGCCTGCAGTTCCGTGAGCTGCTGGTCAGCATGCCGTTCCAGCTCCCGGAGAACCTGCTGCTGCTCGGCCGCACGCTGGCGGTCCTGTCGGGCATGTGCGCCGGACTGAACCCCGACTTCAACCTGTGGACGTCGATCACGCCGTATGCCGCCACGCTGGTCTCCGGAGAGGCCGGCGAGGGCGGCCTGTGGAGCACGATCACCACGGAAGGCGCCAAGATCGCGCAGTCGCTGGTGGCGCTCCCCGGGCGCGCCGACCGCATCCTGACCCTCGTCGAGCGCGGTGACCTCTCGGTGAAGACGCCGATGCTCGAGCTGCGGGTCCGGCAGCTCGACCGCTCCGTGCGGCAGATCCCGATGGCCATCGTCTTCGCGGCCCTCCTCCTGGCGGGTGCCGTGCTCTACGGGGCCGAGCCGACCTTCGCCAAGGTGCTCATGGCCGGGTCCCTGCTGCCGCTGATCGGTGCGCTCCGGCGCGGGCGGGGGCGCTGGTAGGGGAGTCGCACCGGGACGCGTCGAGCACGACGCGGGAAGCCCTTCCACCCGGCCAGAGCGTTCAGACCAGGCCCGCGCCGGTCGATCCTCTGGTATGCACGAAGAGGTGCCCCGCCTGGCGCCAGCCAGGCGGACGCCCGACGACTCCGGGGGAGCTGTGGCCGGTCTCACCTGCACCGCCGCGGCTGGCGGCCGGGCCGGTACCAGCCACGGCCGGCACCCGACGACCTCGGTCGCGGAGCACTCCTCATGAAGCTCCCCGCCGGGGTGGGCGAGACCGCGCAGGCCGGGATGTCGTCGCACGCCCGCGAGCGCCTCGGGCTCCTCCTGGACACCTCGTCGCGAACCGGCCCGGCGTTCGCCGGGGCGCTGATCGCAGTCACGGTCGCCGCCGCCTGGTTGGGCACCTACGCGGCCGGGGGGACGAAGTCCGTGCTGCCCCAGATGTTCTACCTGCCGATCATCGTGGCGGCCGGTCGCTTCGGGTGGCCGGGTGCAGTGGCGACCGCGAGCGTCTCCGGGATCGTGACCGGTCCTCTGATGCCGCTCGACGTGGCGGCCGGACTGCCACAGGCCCCGGAGGCGTGGGTCGCACGCCTGGTCGCCTTCCTGACGGTCGGCGTCGTCGTGGCGTGGCTGACGGGGGAGTCGCGCGTCTCCGTCATCGACTTCGCTCGCGACGCCCGCGCCGCGCGGGTCCTCCTGCGGGGCCTCGAACGGGGGGACTTCAGCGTCCGCTACCAGCCGGTGGTGGACCTCGGGAGCGGCCGGACCACCGGGTTCGAGGCGCTGTGCCGTTGGGACGGGGCGGCGCTCGGGAGCGGTTCCCCCTCCGTGTTCATCCCGCTCGCCGAACGGACCGGGACCGTCGGCCCGATCGGGCGGTTCGTGCTGCGCGAAGCCGTCCGCCAAGGCGCGGCCTGGCAGCGCGACGGGTCCAACGTGGTGATGGCGGTCAACGTCTCAGCGCACCAGCTCAGCGACCCCGACCTGTTCTCGCAGGTGCGCACCGCACTCCTGGACGCGGGCCTGCGACCGGCGAGCCTCTGCATCGAGATCACGGAGACGGCCATCGTGCAGGACCGGCCTACGGCGCTCGGCCACGTCCGCGCTCTGCACGACCTCGGCGTCACGATCGCGCTGGACGACTTCGGCAGCGGGCACGCCTCGCTGGCCTACCTGCTCGACTTCCCGATCGACATCCTCAAGATCGACGTGGCGTTCGTCAGCACCGTGGACTCGGACGCCAGGAGCGCGGCGCTCGTGAGCGGCATCGTCGAGCTCGCCCGCGCGCTCGGCGCGAAGACGATCGCGGAGGGCATCGAGCGGCCGGCGCAGCTGGACACGCTGCGAGCGATGGGCTGCGACTACGGCCAGGGCTACCTCCTGGGCCGACCCGGGCCGGCGCCGTCCAGCTCGGTGCTGCGCTCGTCGGACCACCCGGCGGCGACGTAGGACAGGTCGAGACACCGACGGAGCCGGTCGACCCGCTCGACCGAGCCGGTGCGCTCGGTCGAGCGGGTCGCAACGGCGGTCAGCCGCGGACGAGACCGTGCTCGGCGAGCAGCTTGGCGATCTGCGTGCCACCCACCAGGCCGTCCAGCACCTGCTGGCCGAGCGGGCCGCCGGGGATGTCGAGCGGGGCACCGTCGCGCAGGTCGCTCGTCGCCTGCAGCAGCGTGCGGATGTCGTAGGTGGAGGCGAACACCTCGGGAATGCCGCGCTCGATGTCGAGCAGGGTGTACACGGCCTCCATCGGGGTCCGCACGGAGTACTCGACGGTGAAGATGATGTCCCGCTGCTTGGTCTCCGCGAACTGGCCGATGAAGGCGAAGTTGACCGATCCGTCGGGCACGACGTCCGGCCGGTCACCGGCCTGACGGGGCATGAAGAACGCCGTGACGTACGGCATCATCACCGGCACGGTCTTGGCACCCGTGGCGGCCAGCTCGGGGATCTCCTCCACCGGAACGCCCATGTGGTACAGCCACTCCTGGGTGATCTCCTCACCCGTGCACTCCTGCATCGGCTTCTTGACGAAGTCGCCCGGCCGGTCGACGAACAGCGCGTAGACCCACGCCACGATCTCGTCCGGCTTCTGCTGCTTGAAGTGCGGCTGGCGGTTCACGGTCCACGACATCAGCCAGCTGGAGTCGCGCGCGGTGACGATGCCGCCGGTGACCACCTTGCCGGCGAACGGGTCGCGGCCGGCGATCTTCTCGATGTAGCGGGGGATGCGCTCGTCGAGCGTGGTGACGGTCGCCGACTCCCACTTGCTCTCCGGGATGTGCGAGCCGAACACGTCCGGGTGCCCGAACGACGGGTCCTTCGCGGCGATGCGCCGCCACAGGTCCCAGGCCGGTGCCGGCCCCTCGTCCAGCCGGGCCGGCGTGTGGTGGTCGCCGTTGTCGGAGTTCTCGGTGAGCGACCCGATGGTCATGAACAGCAGGTCGTTCTCGGTCAGGTCGACGCCGTCGCCGCCGGCGCCGTTCTCGCCCGACACCCAGTGGATCCGGGTGGCCTGCTTGCGGCCGGTGGCGGGGTCGATGTCGAAGTCGACGTCGGTGACCTCGGTCTCGAACCGGAAGACGACCCCCTGGTCCAGCAGCCAGGTGTACAGCGGCAGCACGAACGACTCGTACTGGTTGTACTTGCTGAACTGCAGGGCGCTCATGTCGCCCAGCCCGCCCATGTGGTGGATGAACCGGTGCAGGTACAGCTTCATCTCGAGGGCGGAGTGCCACTCCTCGAACGCCAGCATGGTCCGCCAGTACAGCCAGAAGTTGCTGGCGAAGAACTCGGGGGAGAAGACCTCGTTGATCCGCTTGTTCTCCAGCTGCTCACGCGTGGCGAGGAAGACCTTGATGAGCTCCTTCTGCGCCTTCTCCGACATGTCGAACTTCGCGTCGGTGTGGGCGTCCTGCCCCTGCTTCTCGGTGACCCGCAGCAGGCTGTAGTTCGGGTCGTCCTTGTTCAGCCAGTAGAACTCGTCGAGCACGCTCGCACCCTCGATCTCCAGGGAGGGAATCGACCGGAACAGCTCCCAGAGCAGCTCGTAGTGGCTCTCGAGCTCGCGTCCGCCGCGGATCACGAAGCCCTTCTCGGGCTCCTTGATGCCGTCGAGCGCACCGCCCGGCAGCCGCAGCCGCTCGAGGATCGTGATCCGCGAGCCCGGCATCTGCCCGTCGCGGATCAGGAAGGCGGCACCGGCGAGCGAGGCGAGCCCCGCACCCACGAACCACGCCGTCTTGTCGTCCACACCGGCAGGCTTGCGGGGACGCGCGAACGCCTCGTAGTTGCCGCTGCTGTAGTACATCGCCTTGCCTTTCGCAGTAGTCGTCCCGGGGGCCGGATGGCTAGCGGGAGGTGTCCTCGACGGACGACGCCAGGAATCCCTGGACGATCTGGGCCACCTGCGCCCGCAGCTCCTCGGCGGTGTCCGCGCCCGGGTGCGCCCCGGTCAGGGGTTGGGCGAGCAGCAGGTTGAGCACCGCGAAGACGCTCCGGGCGGCGCGGGCGGCGCCGACGGCGAGGGCGGGCTCGTCGCGACGCGCCGGGTCGACGGCGTCGAGCAGCCGGGCCGCGACGAGGTCCTCGAGGCGACGGACCAGAGCCAGACCCTGGCCGCGGTACTTCTCCGTCGGCCCGCCGAACAGAAGCTCGCGCTGGTAGACCGCCGCGTTGCGCAGGTCGTGCGCCCCGCTCAGCACGGTACCGACGAGCGCGTTCACGGCAGCCGTCACGTCGGGCTCCGCGGCGGCCCTGCGGTCGCCCTCGTCGATCGCGGTGCGCAGCTGCTCGTTGTAGACCATGAGGAACAGCTCGCCCTTGGTCGCCGCGTAGCGGAACAGCGTGCCGGCTCCGACGTCGGCGCGTTCGGCGATCTCCTGGGTGGTGACGCCGTCGAACCCGTGCTCGGAGAACAGCGCCGACGCGGCGTCGAAGATGCGCGCGTACTTCTCGCGGGCGTTGCGCTCACGCCGCCCCGGTGCTGGCGGGCTGGTCATCGAACCTCCGGTGGGCCGGTCGTCCGGCCGGACGGGGGCCGGACGGGGTCGCCTCGTCGTCGCCACATTTCGGAGCGTACTCCGTTATGAGCCGACTCCGCAATCACTGACGGGGCGACCGCTCTCTCCACTCCCGGCGTCCCGGTGAAGAGCCTCCGACGGCCGAGCGGTCCTCGGCTCTAGCCTTCGTCGCAGACCGGCGGGAGCGGCCCGCCGCGCACCGCGGAGACAGGCCCATGAGCAGCGCAGCAGGCGCCACGACCAGCCCCCGGAAGCACCCGGTCCCGCACCTCCGGCCTCGCACGCTGCTGAGGCGAGCCGATCTCGCACGGGTCCATCCGACGGTGCTCGCCGAGGCGGAGCATCGCGCCGCCAGCCTTCAGCTCCGGGTCGCCGACGCCATCACGTCCTTCGCCGGCTCGATGTGGTTCGTGTATCTGCACATCGCGCTGTTCGCCGTCTGGATGTCGTGGTTCGAGAAGTCGCCGTGGCCGACGTTGACCCTCATCGTGTCGCTCGAGGCGATCTTCCTGTCGACCTTCGTCATGATCGGGCAGAACAGGCAGGCGGCGTTCCAGCAGGCCAAGGCCGACCACGACTACCAGGAGCAGGAGTCGCTCCTGAAGGAGAACACCGAGCTCACCCGGCTCATCCACGCCCTGTCGGAAGAGATCCACGCGCGGGTGCTCGCCGAGGTGCAGTCCGGGTTGGCGGCCAAGGCGGAGCAAGCAGAGCCGCCGCACTGACCACCACCGGCCGGCACGCTCACCGGCAGCTCAGGAGACGGTCAGCTCCGTGTACATCCCGGCCGCGTAGTGCCCGGGCAGGTTGCAGATCAGCTCGTATCGTCCGGCCGGCAGGTCGAGAGTGGTCCAGCCCGCGGTGTGCGGCGCGATGCCGTCGCCGGTGCCGGAGCCCGCGCTGCGGGACGCCTCGCCGACGCTGCCGGACTCGTCGACCGTGCCGTCGGCGCCCACGGATCGCGAGCCCACCTGCTGCCCGTCGACCAGCGGCAGCACGACCAGCTCGTGGGTGCGCCACCCGGCGTTGGCGAGCACCAGCGAGACCGTCCCGGCCGGTACCGCGGCCCGGTCCACGACCAGACCCATGTGGCCGCGGCCGCCCATCATGGCGCCCATGTCGACCGCCGTGACGCGCACGGTGGTGCCGTCCAGCCGGGGCACGGCTGTGCCGACGCGACCGCTCATCATCCCGCCCGCGCCGGGACCCCGGCCGACGGAGCTCCAGCCGCGGTTCGTGGTCGCGCCGCCGCCGGCGTTGCCGGCCCAGGCGACGGTCACCGCCACCGAACCGATGAGCAGGACGACCGCGGTGACCAGGGCGACGAGCAGCCAGCTCCGCCGCCGTCGACGCGGTCCTGCCTCTGCGGCGCTCATCGGTTCCCCGGCTCGCCGAGCGCCGCACGCACCTGCTGGTACGTCGCGAGGTCGATCTCGCCCGCCGCGAGGCGTCGGTCGAGGAGGTCGAGCGGCGAGGGTGCCTGTGCCGGTCCGAAGCCGGTCGGTGGCGGCGGGACCGGCACGCCGTCGTTCGCCCGGTGCCCGGATCGAGCCAGAGCGACCACCAGCCAGACGATCGCGGCGATCAGCAGCACCCAGAAGAGACCCATGAACACCCAGCCGATGCCCATCCCGACGCCGTACCCACTCATGATGACGATCTCCTCGGACAGCCCGGCCGGCACGTTCCGCCGACCTGATGCGAACCAGGCTCCGGCAACGATGCGAAGGCTCGGACATCGCGATGGTTGAGATTCGATGAAGGAGCGCCGCAGCGGCTTCCGGGTGGCCGCTCGCCCTCAGCCCCATGGTGTCCAATAGCGCGTCCGAGCTCCGTATCCATCGGCCTTCTGAGAGGCGTTCATCCATGAGCAAGAAGCGCACCCCGGAGCTGACCGAGCGTCAGGCACGTCTTGCGGAGGTCAAGCAGGCCCAGCGGCGCACGGAACGGCGCCGGCGCCTGCTGGTCTGGACGATCGTCGGAGTCGTGGTGCTCGCGCTGGTCGGGACGACGGTCACCGTGCTCGTGCGTCAGGCCAGCCACGACGCGAGCGTCCAGGCGGCCGCCAAGGCCCCGATCGACGGCGTCAAGACGTTCACCGGCCTGTCCCGCAACCACGTCACCGGCACCGTGAAGTACGCGCAGAACCCGCCGGTCGGCGGCGACCACTCCGAGATCGTCCAGAACTGCGGCTACTACTCCGCGCCGGTGGCCGACGAGAACGCCGTGCACTCGCTCGAGCACGGTGCGGTCTGGATCACCCACGACCCGAACCTGCCCGCGGCCCAGCTGGCCACCCTGAAGTCGCTGGCCGCGAAGAGCTCCTACGTCCTGGTCACGCCCCGCGCGGGCCTGCCGGCGGCGGTGGTCGCCTCGGCGTGGGGCCTGCAGCTGCAGCTGAGCTCGACGGACGACCCCCGACTGGCGGCCTTCGTCACGAAGTACGCCAACGGCCCGCAGACCCCGGAGCAGGGCGCTGAGTGCGCCGGCGGGACGGGGACGCCGGACGCTCCGTGACGGCCGGGCCCGCTCCAGCATCCAGAGCATCCAGGGCCCGGGGCGGCGGCGAGCCGGCAACCGCGGTCACCGTCACCTTCACCGAGTCTTGATCGTGCGTGCGGTCGCCGTTGACGCGGGCCCCCGATGCTGGTGGGACGGACGCCGATCGGCATCCCTTCGAACGGCGAGCTCCGGGAGGCCGAGATGCCGGCGTGGTGCAGCGCGTCGTCCGGTCCCAGCTGGGTCCTGATGGTTCTTGCCTGGGCGGCGCTGGTGGGCCTGGCCGTCTGGACCGTCTGCCGGTTGTTCCCCGCGCAGGTTCGACCCGACGCGCGCACGCTGCTCGAGGAGCGCCTGGCGACCGGTGAGCTCGGCGTCGAGCAGTACCTCGAGCTGAAGCGCGTCCTCGACGACGGCCCGCGCCGCGCGGCGTGAGCCACGTCCGACCGCTCAGGACTCCGGCGGCAGGTCGATCTCGACGCGTGCACCGCGTCCCGGGCCGTCGCTGAACGCGGCGACGCGCCCTGCGTGTGCCTCGACCAACGCCCGGACGATCGCGAGCCCGATGCCCGATCCGCCGTCCGTGCGCGACCGGGCGGTGTCCACCCGGTAGAACCGCTCGAACACGTGGGGCAGGTGCTCGGCCGGGATCCCGGAGCCGGTGTCGGAGACCGTCAAGCGGACGGCACCCTCCGGTGTGCGCGCCGCCGCGAGGGTGATCGCACCGCCTGCTGGCGTGTGCCGCAACGCGTTGTCCAGCAGGTTCCCCAGCACCTGGCCGAACCGGTCGTGGTCGACCAGCACACCAGGCAGACCCTCACCGCGCTCGACCCGAACCAGCACCCCGGCCGCGGACGCTCGGTCGGCGACGGCAGCAGCGGCGCCGAGCAGCAGGTCGTTCGGGTCCGTGCGCACGCGTGCGACCTGGACGCCGGGCGCCTCCGCGCGGGTCACGGCTGCCAGGTCGTCGGCCAGGCGGGTCAACCGGGCGCCCTGGTCGCGCAGCACCGCGATCGTCGGAGGCTCGAGCTCGACGACGCCGTCCTCGAGACCGTCCAGATATGCGCCCAGCGTCGCGACGGGCGTGCGCAGCTCGTGCGCGACGTCGGCCAGCAGTCGCCGACGCAGCTGCTCGCTGTCGGCCAGTCGCCTCGCCATCGCGTTGAACGAGGTCGCCAGGGCATCGAACTCCGCGCCCAGCCGCGGGGTCGGGACCCGGGCGTCGAACCGCCCGGCGGCCAGGAGCGCTGCGGCGGTCGCGACCGCGTGCAGCGACCGACCGACCCGGCGAGCGAGCACCACAGCGACCGCGAGCGACATGGCGAGCCCCACCGCCAGGCCCAGCCCCACGGACAGGGCCGATGCCGAGCGGTAGGCCTCCTCCGCGTGCACCACCGCGGCGGGGTCGGCGACCCCGGTGCCCACCAGGTGCCGATGGAAGAGCACCGGTCCGGCGAACCCGGCCACGAGCCAGGCCGTGACGCCTGCCGCGCCCATCACCAGGGTGAACGCCAGCAGGAGCCGGGCGGCGAGCCCGGTGCGGCCGCCACGGACCGGCGGGACGCTCGCGCTCATGCGCCGGTGCCCATGCGGTAGCCGACACCACGTACCGTCCGTACGAACCGCTGCGCGTCGACGGTGTCGCCGAGCTTCTGGCGCAGGTGCAGCACGTGCACGTCGACCAGGTGCTCGTCTCCCACCCAACCGTCGCCCCAGACCGCCTCGATCAGCTGCCGGCGGCTCAGCACCGCAGCCGGGCGCCGGGCCAGGGCGGCCAGCACGTCGAACTCCGTACGGGTCAGCGGCACGGGCTCGCCGTCCACCTCCACCTCGCGGCCGGCGAGGTCGAGGTGCAGCGAGCCGATGACGACCGGCGGCACCGACCCGCCCTGCGGGCGCCCCGAGGTCCCGAACGACCGGCGGGGCCGGCGTTGCATCGCGGCGATCCGGGCGACGAGCTCGCGGGGGCGGAACGGTTTGGTCACGTAGTCGTCCGCGCCGACCGACAGGCCGATCACCGTGTCGAGCTCATCCGTGCGGGCCGTCAGCATCACCACGTAGCAGTCGGAGAAGGTGCGCAGCTGGCGACACACCTCCACGCCGTCCAGCTGCGGCAGGCCCAGGTCCAGCACGACCACGTCCGGGTCCAGCTCCCGCGCGGCCTCCACCGCGTCGGGACCCTCGAACGCGAGCCGCACCTCGTACCCCTCCCGGCGCAGGTACCCCGCGACGAGCTCGGCGAGGGGACGCTCGTCGTCGACGACGAGCGCGCGACGGGCGGCCGTTGCGGTGCTCACCCGGTCATTGTGATCGGACCCGCCGCCGGGGCCGTACGTCTCGCAGCACCGCGGCGGGGACCTTCATCGAACCTTGATCGGTTCGCGACGAGGGCTGAGGCCGCCCCGGCCAGGCTCGGACCCGTCCGGCGATCCGACCGGTCACCCGTTGACCGGCGCTCACGTCGTCGGTGACCTGTGCGAGGGAGCTGCGCGTGGGGACCGAGCCCACCCCTGTGGCGGTCGTGGTGGTCACCGCGCCCGCGTGCCACCTGTGCGACGACGCCCTGCACCGCCTGCGTGCGGTGGCCGAGCCGGCGAAGCTGACGTTGCGCGTCGTCGAGCTGGAGTCCGACGAGGGTCGCGCCCTGGTCGCCCGTCACCGTCCGCCGATGAGTCCGCTGGTCCTCGTCGACGGGGAGCTCTTCAGCTCCGGGCGGCTCCCTCAGCGCAAGGTCGAGGCGCTGGTCCGCGCACGCGCTGCGGTGACCACGGACGGCGATCTGTGGGCCACCGCCGTCGGGCAGGTGAGCTCGCATGGGTAGTCAGCTGCTCGCCACGGGCAGCGTGCTCGCGGCGTTCTTCGCCGGCGGCGTGGCGCTGTTCGCACCGTGCTGCATCGTGTTCCTCGCCCCGTCCTACCTGGCCGGTGCCGTCAAGAGCGCCCGGTGGCGACTGCTGCCGCTGACGTTCGTCTTCACCGCCGGGCTCTCCCTGGTGATGGTCCCGCTCACCCTCGGCGCCAGCCTGCTGTCCGGCGCCATCGCCCGCTACCACCAGCCGCTCTACTACGCGGGCGGGGTGCTGTTCCTCGTGCTGGCGTGGCTGGCCCTGTCGGGCCGGATGTGGTCGCTGCCGTCCGCGCTGAGGGCGCCGGACACCTCCCGAGGGGACAGCGCCTCCTTCTTCGCCCTGGGGGTGTTCTCCGGCATCGCCTCCTCCTGCTGCGCCCCGGTGCTCGCCGGCGTGATGACCCTCTCGGTGCTGTCCGGGTCGGTTGCGGGCGGACTGGCTCTCGGCCTGGCCTACGTGTTCGGCATGGTGTTCCCGCTGTTCGTGATGGCGCTGGTCTGGGACCGCGCCAAGCTGGGGGAGCGGCGCTGGCTGCGTCCACGCAGCATCAGCCTCGTCGTGGCCGGCCGTCGCGTCGTCACCACGACCCTGAACATCGGCGTCGCAGCCGCCTTCGCCGTGATGGGTGGGTTCGTCATCGCCTTGGCCGACAGCCGGGACATGACCGGCGGGACCGCGGTGCAGGACGCCGCCGCACGCGGCCTGACCAGCGCCTTTCTCACCGTCGAGCACTGGGTGGCGCCGCTGCCCGAAGTGCTGCTCGGGCTCGGGCTGCTCGCCGTCGCCGCGGGCTTCGTGTGGTGCACGCTCGCCGACCGGCGACGGCGGCCGGTGCCGCCCGCCGCAGAGCCGCGTGCCGGCGAACGCCACGGCACCGACGCCGCACCGCAGGACGCACTCCCGGCGTGCCATGAACCCGCCACGACCACTCCGCACCAGAACGGAACCAGCCGATGACCTCCGGATCCGCCGTCAAGCGTGACCAGCACCGCGAGCAGGTGGTGGCCGCCGCGCGCAAGGCGCACGGGGACGCCTCCCGCCGACGCCGCCTGGTCCGCCTCGCCGCGAGCATCCTCGGCGTGCTCGTCGTGGCCGGGGCGATCACCGCGGGGCTGCTCTCGGCCCGACCCACCCAGCAGGTCGCCGTCCGCACCGCGCCGGACTTCACCCTGCCCGGCTCCGACGGCTCCTCGGTCACTCTGTCCGCACTGCGCGGAAAGCCCGTGCTGCTCTACTTCTCCGAGGGCGCCGGCTGCGACGCGTGCCTGGTGCAGATGCAGAAGATCGAGCAGGACCCCGCCTTCGCCGCCCAGGGCATCACCGTCGTGCCGATCGTCATGAACACCGCCGACCAGATCAACGCCGACCGGCAGCGCCTCGAGGTGAGGTCGGCGTTCTACCTCGACAACGGCACCGTCTCGAAGGAGTACGACGTGCTGGGCAAGGGCATGCACACCGGCCTGCCCGGCCACGGGTTCGTCCTGGTCAACCCGGCCGGCCAGCAGGTCTGGGCCGCCGAGTACCCCTCCATGTGGCTCGCGCCCGACCAGCTCCTCAAGGAAGTCAGCTCGCGGCTGTAGCAGCTCAAGGCGCACGCGCGCGCTCGCCGATCAGGCAGAGAACGGCTCTGCACACCGGCCCGCGACGACACCTCCCGGCCGACGTGGCGCCCGCCGCCCTCCGCCTTGCTGCACGCGTTGCTGTCCCGGTCTCGCGCAAGAAGAGGCGGCGCACGCTGTCACTTCAGAACCGCGACGCGTCGGCAGGGCACCGGCGTCCGCTGCATGAGTACGCATGCGGATCTGCCGGGACCGAGAAGCCGCCGCAACGCACGCGTGGGTCACCGAGCCGCGTTGACGAGCTCGGTCCAGCCGCGGTGGGTCACAGCTCCTCGCGGGCGTGGCCCAGCTGGCCCATCTGGTCGACGAAGGACCAGACGAGCTGCAGACCGGTGTCCCGTCCGGAGTAGTCGTCGGGCACTTCCTGCAGGGGCGTCACCTGGTCCTGCCAGGCGACGTTCGCGGGGTGGTCCCGCAGGGCGGCGCGCATCGCCGCGTAGTCCTCGATGTCGAGCAGGTGGAACACGTCCTGGCCGTCGCGCCAGATCCGCCAGTCACGGACGCCGGCGTCGCTCAGGGCGGCCAGGAGGTCGGCGGGCACCACGGCGTGCAGCGCGTCGTAGGCCGCCAGCGCGTCCGGGTGCAGCCTGGTGTGCAGCGTGACGATCGTCATCCACGGGTTCCTCTCTGGGTCTGGCGGCGCTCGAGGTGCGCGGGGACGGCTCGACGGCTCACCGCACGCGCATCGCGACGACGGTGGGGCCGGGTCCGGTCCGCTCGGGGGCGAGGAGCGTCGCACCGTCCGGCTCGGGACGGGCCGCGACGGGGGTGCCGTCCAGCAGTGCTGCCGAAGCGAGGTCCAGCCGCTCGGGTGAGCACGCCAGACGCACCTCGCCCACGGCGTCCACAGCGGCGAGCACGCGATCGGCCGACCGCGTCCAGCGGACCCACGGCTCGTCGGACGGGCGGCCGATCATCGGGTCCACCGGCCGGACGTCGTGGACGGCTGCGGCGCCGCCGCTCGTCATCCACGCCGCCATCCCCTCGAGGCAGGCGCGCTGGAGCTCGGGGAGCCGTCCGGACGCATCGGGCCCGACGTTCAGCAGCAGGTTGCCGCCACGCGACACCACGTCGACGAGCTCTCTGATCGCGGCGTCCGCGTCGAGGTAGTGCCGCTCGTCCTCGAGCTGGTTGTACCCGAAGGACAGACCGATGCCGCGGCAGTGCTCCCACATCCCGGTGCCCTCGGCCGCGTTGCCGTGCTGGTACTCGCTGGTGCGGAAGTCCCAGTGGGTGCGGCCCCACCGGTCGTTGACGACACCCTCGGGTGCCGCCGCGTAGAACCGGTCGAGCACGTCCACCAGGCCGAACGGACCCCCGGACTTGCCGGCGTCGGGGTACTCGATGTCCGCCCACAGCAGGTCCGGTGCGTACCGGTCGACGAGATCGACCAGGTGGTCGTGGACGTACCGCGCGTACGCCTCCGAGATCGGTCGGACGGCTGCGAAGGTGTCCGCGTCGTCGACGACGGGCGGGGAGGGTGCCGCCCACCAGTCCAGGCCGGTCGAGTAGTACGTGCCGAAGCGCAGACCGGCCGACCGGGTGGCCCGCGCGAAGTCCGCGACCAGGTCGCGTCGCGGCCCACGCGCCACCGTGTTCCGGTCACCGGTGCCGGGCGCGTCCCACAGCGCGATGCCGTCGTGGTGCTTGGTGGTCGGGACGACGTACCGGGCGCCCGCGCGCCTGAACAGGTCCACGAGCCCGTCCGGGTCGAACGCCTCGGCCGTCCAGCGGTCCAGGAACTCGTCGTACGGCGCCCCGGCGTAGGTCTGGCGGTGGTGCCGTTGGGCGGGGGAGCCGTCGATGCGGATCGTGTTGCAGTACCACTCCGCGTAGGGGTTGTGGGCGAACCAGTAGCCGGGCTCGACGGTGCCGAGCTCACCGATCGGTTCGGCCCACGCGGGGACGGAGTAGGCCCCCCAGTGCACGAAGACCCCCAGACCGGCGCCCTGGAACCAGCCAGGAACGGGCCGTTCGAACCGGCGGTACGGCTCCGGGCGCTCGATGGCGTCGCCCATGTCAGCTCCCTCCGTCGACGGGCGGCAGGGCCAACCCGTACACCCGCGTCGCCGCGCCGCCGAGAACCGCGCGCTGCTCCGCCGGGTCCAGATCGGCGATCACGCCGTGCGTGAAGGCCATGACCTGGTCGTACGGCGCCGCGAGGGTGCTCACGGGCCAGTCGGAGCCGAAGGCCGTCCGCTCCGCGCCGAAGAGGTCCAGGAGCACACCGGCTGCCGGGCCGGCGAGTGCGAGCGGCTGGCCGTGCGGCACCTGGGTCAGCAAGCCGGACAGCTTGACGCTGACGTGCGGCCGTTGGGCCAGCGCCCCGATCTCGGTGCGCCACGAATCCCACCCTGTGCCGCCGATCGGCGGTTTGGCGCCGTGGTCCAGGACGTACCGGCCCTCGTCCACGTCGTCCACCAGACGTACGGCGGACGGGATCTGGTCGGGTCGGACCAGCAGGTCGAACGCCAGCCCGGTGGCGGCGACGGCCCGCAGTCCTCGTCTGACCTCGGGCCGGTCGAGCCAGTCGGTGGGCTCGTCCTCGACCTGGTGCCGGAGCCCGACGAGTCGTTCGCCCCCCAGCCGAGCCCGCAGCGCGGCGATCCGGTCGGACACGTCCGACGCCGTCAGGTCGACCCAGCCGATCACGCCTACCACCAGCCACGGCACCGCCGCTGCGACGTCGAGGAGCTCGTGGGTCTCGGCCTCGCCCGAGGCTGCCTGGACCAGCAGGGCGTGCTCGACACCGGCGCCCCGCGCCGCGTCGTGCAGCTGGCGAGAGTCGTACCGCCGGGCGAGGCGCGGCAGGTCGGCCATCCACCGGTACGGGCGCACCGACGGGTCCCACAGGTGCACGTGGGCGTCGATCACGGTCATGAGCGGAACCCCGCCGCCGGTCGGTCCAGGAGCCCGCGCTCGCGCAGGTCGTCCCAGAGGTCCGCGGGAACCCGTCGGTCGAGCAGCGCCACGTTTCGATCGACCTCCGCGGGGCTGCGCATGCCGATCAGGGCGGACGCGACCACCGGGTGGTCGAGGGAGAAGTGCAGGGCGGCTGCCGGCAGCGTCGTGCCGTGCTCGCGGCAGACGGCGGCGATGCGGCGTGCGCGCACGAGCAGAGCCGGTGGCGCCGGCGCGTAGCCGTACGTGGCGCCGTCCGGCGGGTCGTCGTGCGCCAGCAGGCCGGACCCGAACACCCCGCCGACCACCACGGACGTACCCCGCTCGCCGGCGGCGGGGAACAGGTCGGTGAGGGCACCGTGGTCGAGGAGCGTGAACCGTCCCGCGACCAGCACCACGTCGAGGTCGAAGCGCCGGACGAACCGTGCCGGCATCGCCGACTGGTTCATGCCGACGCCCACCGCACCGACCACGCCCTCGTCCCGCATGGCCAGCAGCGCCGGCAGCGCGGTGGCGACGGCCTGCTCCTCGAGGTCGTCGGGGTCGTGCAACAGGGCGATCTCCACCCGGTCGAGGCCTGTGCGGTCCAGGCTGTCGCGCAGCGAGCGGCGGATGCCGTCGCCTGTGAGGTCCCAGACGCGGTGGTGGTCGGCCCGGACGGCGAAGCCGGCGCCGAGGTCGTCGCCGGCCGCGGGACCCGGCACGAGGAGCCGCCCGACCTTCGTCGAGACCACCGGGCCGCGGGGCAGCAGGCGCAGCGCCGCGCCGAGCCGACGCTCCGCGAGCCCCAGGCCGTAGTGCGGGGCGGTGTCGAAGAAGCGGATGCCGCGGTCCCAGGCGCGCACCACGGTCGCCGCCGCGACGTCGTCGCCGACCGTGGCGTACAGGTTGCCGAGCGGGGCTGTGCCGAGCCCGAGGGCGGTGACGCCGACACCGCTGCGGCCGAGGGTGGTGGTGCGCACGGGCGGTCAGGCCCGGGCGGGAAGCCGGAGGCCGTGCATGCCGCCGTCGACGGCGAGCACGGTCCCCGTCGTCGAGGCGGACCGGGGGTCGGCCAGGTGGACGATGGCGTGCGCGACCTCCTGCGCGGACACCAGGCGTCCCGTGGGCTGGCGCGACTCCAGCTGTGCCCGTTCGGCCGCGGGGTCGTCGGCCCCGTCGAGCAGCCGCTGCACCCAGGGGGTGTCCGCCGTCCCCGGGTTGACGCAGTTGACCCGGATGCCGTCCGCCAGGTGGTCGGCCGCCATCGCCAGGGTGAGCGCCTGGACCGCACCCTTCGATGCCGAGTACAGCGCGCGGCGCGGTAGGCCGGTCCAGGCGGCGATCGAGCAGGTGTTCACCACGGCCGCGTGGCGGGACTCCCGAAGGTGGGGGAGCGCGGCGCGGGTGGTGCGGACGATGCCGAGCACGTTCACGTCGAAGACGCGGTGCCACTCCGCGTCGTCGTTCGCCGCGACGTCACCGGTGGCGCCGATACCGGCGTTGTTCACCAGCACGTCGATCCCGCCCAGCCTGGCGGCCGCGTCCGTGACGGCACGGCGTACCGACTCGTCGTCGGCCAGGTCACCGACCAGGGCCGTCGCGCCGGTCACCTCGGCCGGCGTGCGGTCGAGCACCGCGACGCGGGCACCCTCGGCCAGGAACCGTTCCGCCGTGGCGCGCCCGATCCCCGACGCTCCGCCGGTGACAAGGACACGCAACCCTCGCAGCCCGGTCATCGTGCACGCTCCTTCGCGTTCGAGCCGGCAGCGCCGGCGGTCAGGTCGACGAACCCGCGCGGCGACCTCGTCACCGGCTTGCCGGCGCGGACGACGGACGGGTCGCCGGCGGCCCACACGGGCCCGTCCGGATAGGTGTGCGCCGCCAGGGAGTCCGGCCGCATCTGCGCGGAGAAGCCCGGCGCCCGGGGGGCGACGTAGTGGCCCGACTCGATGCGCACCGGGTCGAGGAAGTGCTCGTGCAGGTGGTCGACGTACTCGATGACCCGTCCGTCGGACCGCCCGGACACGGCGACCAGGTCGAACATCGACAGGTGCTGCACCAGCTCGCACAGCCCCACGCCGCCGGCGTGCGGGCACACCGGCACGTCGAACACGGCCGCGAGCAGCAGGATCGCGACGTTCTCGTTCACCCCGGCGACGCGCGTCGCGTCGAGCTGCAGGACGTCGACCGCCCCGGCCTGGAGCAGCTGCTTGACCACCACGCGGTTCTGCACGTGCTCACCGGTCGCAACGGGAACCGGGGTCACCGCCGCTCGGATCGCGGCGTGCCCCAGGACGTCGTCCGGGCTCGTCGGCTCCTCGACCCAGGCCGGGTCCCACGGGGCCAGGGCGCGGACCCAGTCGACGGCGGTGCCGACGTCCCATCGCTGGTTGGCGTCGACGGCGATCCGAACGTCCGGCCCGACGGTCTCGCGCGCGAGACGCAACCGCCGCACGTCGTCCCCGAGGTCGGCGCCCACCTTCAGCTTGATCTGGCCGAACCCCTGGCCGACGGCCTCCCGGGCCAGGGTGACGAGCTTGTCGTCGGAGTAGCCGAGCCAGCCCGGGCTCGTCGTGTACGCGGGGTAGCCGGTCCGCAGGAGCCGGGCACGACGGGCCTGCCGTCCCGGCTCGGCCCGGCGCAGCACGTCGAGCGCCTGGTCGGGCGTCATCGCGTCGGTCAGGTAGCGGAAGTCCACGAGGTCGACGATCTGCTCCGGCGACAGGGACGCCAGCAGGTCCCACAGCGGCAGGCCGGCGCGCTTGGCCTTCAGGTCCCACAGGGCGTTGACGACGGCGCCGACGGCCATCGCGATCACGCCCTTCTCCGGACCGAGCCAGCGCAGCTGGCTGTCGTCGACCAGCAGCCGCGACGCCGCGCCCATGTCCGCCAGCAGGGGCTCGACCTCACGACCGAGCAGATGGTCGGCGACGGCGTCGATGGCGGCCACCTGGACGTCGTTCCCGCGCCCGATGGTGAACGCGAACCCGTGACCCTCGTGGCCGTCCTCGGCGTCCGTGCCGACCACCAGGTACGCCGCCGAGTAGTCCGGGTCCGGGTTCATCGCGTCGGACCCGTCGAGGGTCCGGGACGTCGGGAACCGGATGTCCAGCGTTCGGAAGGACGTGAACCGGCTCATCACGCGGCGCCGACGGTCTGCCGCTGCCGGCCGAGACCGCTGATCTCGAGCTCGACGACGTCGCCCGGACGCAGGTACGGCTTGGGCTCCGGGTAGCCGAGCGCGACCCCGCCCGGGGTGCCGGTGTTGATCACGTCGCCGGGCTCGAGGACCATGAACTGGCTGATGTACCGCACCAGCTCACCGACCCCGAAGATCAGGTTCCGGGTGCTGGACCGCTGGCGCAGGTCGCCGTTGACCCACAGCCGCACGTCGAGGTCGTGCGGATCGCCGACCTCGTCGGCGGTGACGAACCAGGGGCCGATGGGGTTGAAGGTCTCGCCGTTCTTGCCCTTGTCCCACTGGCCGCCGCGCTCGAGCTGGAACTCCCGCTCGGAGACGTCGTGCGAGACGACGTACCCGGCGACGCACGCCAGACCTGCGTCCGCGTCCGGCAGGTAGTGCGCCCTGGTGCCGATCACGGCGCCGAGCTCGACCTCGTAGTCGGTCTGGGTGCTGCGTCGGGGGACGAGCACGTCGTCGTGGGGCCCGACGACCGTGCGCGGCAGCTTGAGGAACAGGATCGGTTCGGTGGGAACCGCCTGACCGGTCTCCTCGGCGTGGTCCCGGTAGTTCAGGCCGACGCACACGATCGCCCCCGGGCGGGGGATCGGCGCCCCGAGCCGGCGGCCCGCCGTGTCCAGCACGGGCAGCTGTCCCAGGTCGAGGTCGGCCAGCCGGGCCAGCACGTCGGGGGTCAGCGGGGTGTGGGGGTCGACGTACGGGCTCACGTCCCGCACGAGGCCGTCCCGGTCGAGGACTCCGACGTCCTCGTGGCCGGCCGGTCCGATCCGCAGCAGCTTCATTGTCGCTCCGATGCTCGATTATCGATAGCATAGAACCATGCCGAGCGGGGTGGGAAGGTGAGCACCGTGCAGCGCCTGGTGTTCGTGGGGGACTCGTTGACCGATGCCGGTCGCGACCGGGACGACGACGCGTCGCTGGGGGACGGGCACGTCCGCCGCATCGCCGACGCACTGGCCGTACGCGGCGAAGGCGTGTCGGTGCTGAACCGTGGCATCGCCGGCAACCGTGCCGTCGACCTCGAGGCTCGCTGGGGTGCCGACGTCGAGGCCCTGCGGCCGGACGTCCTGACGATCCACGTCGGGGTCAACGACATGTGGCGCCGCTTCGACTCCGGCGACCCGACCTCGGCACGGCAGTTCGAGGACACCTACCGGCGACTGCTCGCCCGGACCGGCGAGGCCGAGGTGATCGTCATGGAGCCGCACTTCGTCCCGGTGCGTGACGAGCAGCGGGCCTGGCTGGAGGACCTGGTCGAGAAGCGTGCGGTCGTTCGCCGGCTCGCCGCCGAGACCGGAGCGGCGTTCGTCCCTCTGCAGGACCTCATGACGGAGGCGGTGCAGCGCAGCGGCGCGGCCGCCGTGCTGCCTGACGGTGTTCACCCGATGCCCGCGGCAGCGGAGCTCATCGGGGCGGCGTGGCTGGCGGTGTACGACGCGCGTCGGATTACCGCTGACGATTCTCGATAATGCAGTAACCTCACTGTCATGGCAGACACGCTCACGTCGTTCGGCGAGCTCAACAGGGGGCTGCTGTCCGACCAGATCTACGAGCTGGTCGTCGCCATGATCAAGGACGGCCGGCTCGCTCCGGGCGAGCAGCTCGTCGAGCTGCAGCTGGCCAAGCGGCTCGGGGTGAGCCAGGCGCCGGTACGGGACGCCCTGCGGAAGCTGCAGCACGACGGGCTGGTGCACCACGTCCGCCACCAGGGCAGCTTCGTCGCGCAGTACTCCGACGAGGAGGTCGCGCAGGCCAAGTTCGCCCGGGCCGAGCTCGAAGCGATCGCCGGCCGGCTGACCTGCGGGCACGTCACGCCGGCCTTGCGGGCCACGCTGGTCGACCTGATCACCCAGATGCACGCCGCCGCGGATGCCCAGGACCTGAGCCGGTTCCGCGAGCTCGACTTTGCCTTCCACCGGTCGGTGGTCGAGGGCTTCGGCAACGTGTTCCTGCTGCGCATGTGGGACGTCCTGGAGCCCAGCCTCCGGTCGCTCCACGTGCTGGCCGACCCCGGGTTCGCCGGGGACTGGCACCAGGTCGCGGACTGGCACCGCCGGCTGGTCGAGGTCCTGGACGGCGACGACCCCGAGGCCGCAGCGGCACTGTTCCGCTCGCACGCGGCGGGCACCCTGCTCGAGGGCGACCGGGCTCAGAGCCGGTAGAGCCGCGCGGCCGTACCGCCCCAGAACGCCGCTGTCTCGGTCGCGGTGAGGGTCGGCAGCGCGGCGGCGGTGCGCGCGACGATCTGCGGGTAGGGGGCGACCCTGGCGGAGATCGGCCAGTCCGACCCGAACATCAGGCGCTCGAGGCCGAACGCGTCGACGGCCGTGGCCACCACCTGCGCCATCCGTGCGGAGTCGCCTGCCGCGGCGGTCACCACGCCGGACACCTTCGCCGCGGCATTGGCCTGGGCGGCGAGCTGCGCCAGCCCCCGGGCCCAGCCCTCCACGAGAGCACCCGAGCCCAGGCCCAGATGGCACACGACGACGGACGTGGCCGGGTGCCTCGCCGCGAGCAGCGCCACCGCGGCCAGCTGCTCCCACCTGACCAGGAACTCGACCACCACCCCGAGCTCTGCGGCGCGACCCATCAGAGCGTCGAGTCCCGGCACGTCACCGAGGTCCTCGGCTCGGCCCGGAACCGCGACGCGCACGCCGCGAACGGTTCCGCCCGGGACGGCGGTGGCTGCCTCGAGACACCCCCGCTGCTCCGGGACGTGCTGCAGGACGACGGCACCGACGACACCGTCGCGCTGCGCCGTCAGCCAACGCACCTCGTCGTCGCCGTCGCCGGCCTGCACGGCCACCGCCCGCTCCAGCGGCACCCCGACACCGAGGAGCGGCCCCGCCCCTGCCACCGCACGCAGGTCGGAGCCCAGGGCTCTGCGCGGCAGGCCGAGGTCCGCACGGAACCAGCTCAGCCCGTGCCGGTCGAGGTCCCACAGGTGGACGTGGGCGTCCACCAGGCGCACGGTCATGCCGCGTCGAGCTCCGCCCACAGCGACTCGGGGATCGGCGCGCGCTCGGCGGCGACGAAGCCGTCGACCTCGGTCGGTGTGCGCGCGCCCACCACCACCGCCTCGACCGGATCGAGCCGCAGGGGATACCGGGCCGCGGCGTGGGCCAGCTCCACTCCGTGCTCGCGGCAGAGCTCGGCCATCCGCTCGGCCCGCGCCCGCAGCGCGGGACCGGCCGGCTTGTAGTCGAAGGACGGGGCGGCGACCGGGTCGGCGAGGATGCCGGAGTTGAACACCCCGGCAGCGACGATCCCCGTCCCGCGCGCCCGGGCAGCCGGGAGCAGCTCCTCCTCACCCGTGCGGTCCAGCGGGGTGAGGCGGCCCGCGATCATCGCGACGTCCAGGTCGGCCTCGCGGACCAGGCGGGCCAGGTCGCCGGCCCGCACCATGCCCGCACCGATCGCCCGGACCACACCCTCGTCGCGCAGCCGCTGCAACGCCGGGACCGCGGTGCGCAGCGCCTCGTCGATGTCCTCGGGGTCGTGCAGGTAGAGCAGGTCGATCCGGTCGGTGCCGAGCCGCATCAGGCTTCCTTCGAGGCTGCGCAGCACGCCGTCGGCGCTGAGGTCGCCGACGGTGCCGGTCCCCGTCCCGCCCGTCGGGACGGTGCGACCGTCGGCGGCCACGATGCGCCGCCCCACCTTGGTCGCGATCGCCACGCTCGCGCGGTCGACCCCGCGCAGCGCACGGCCGAGCCGGATCTCGCTCACGCCGGCGCCGTAGTGCGGCGCGGTGTCGAAGAAGCGGATGCCGCGGTCCAGCGCAGCTGCCACCGTGGCCGTGGCGTCGTCGTCGGCGACCTCGGTGTAGAGGTTGCCGATGGGCGCGCAGCCGAGACCGAAGAGCGGCGAGGTGCCCGCCGGAGGGTTCAGCGGACGAAGGCTCGCGCGGAACGCCATGCCTCGTACTCCTCGCGGGTGTCGGGGGTCAGGGGGTAGTAGTCGCTCAGTCGTGCACCGCCGTCCAGCCGCTCACGGCTGAACACCTCCCACTCCTCCTGGTCGCGGGCCGCCTCGAGCAGGCTCGCCGCCATGGCCTGCGGGACGACGACAGGGCCGTCACCGTCGGCGATGACCACGTCGCCCGGCAGGCACAGCGTGCCGCCGACGGCCACAGGCACGTCGTAGGCCCACGGGAACAGGTCCGTCTGGGAGGCGTAGTGCGGGGTGGTGCCGGTGCACCACACCGGCAGACCGAGCGCCCGGATCCGGTCGGCGTCCCGGATGCGGCCGTCGACCACCACCCCCACGCCGCCCTTGCGGACCAGGTAGCGGGCGAGCATGTCGCCGATGCACCCGGAGTACCGGCTGCCGTAGGCCTGGATCACCAGCACGTCACCCGGCTGCACCTGCTCGAGGACGGCCCACAGGGCGGTGCGCCGCTCGACGTACTCCTGCCCCAGGCCGGAGGCGACGTCCTCGCGCTGCGGCATGAACTGCAGCGTCAGGGCGGACCCGACGACGCGTTGGCCCGGCGTCAGCGGTCGGGGGCCTTCCACGTACGAGCGGGTGATGCCCATGGCGTGCAGCTTGGCGCTGGCCGTGGCGGCCGTGACGCGGGACAGCCCGCTCACCACCTCCGCATCGGCACGGACGTACGCACGGCCGCGCACCGGCAGCGCGACGTCGGGGTGGGGCAGCGGCGCTGGTGTGTCGGACATCGGTCATTCCTCCGTGGGGCTCGACGGACGCAGCGCCCGTACGGATCGGTGGTGCGCCGGCGCGGTCGCCGGGGCGGTGAGCAGGACCAGGTCGGCGCGGTGAGCCGGCGGCAGGAGGACCTCGATGCCGTCCTCCGTGGTCGGCACCTGCTCGACCGTGGCGGTCCCGGGCCGGGCGCCGTACGCGGTGCTGGGACCGGGGTACTCCGCGCCGTGCTCGGTGGTCAGCCGCACGCCGACCAGTCGCCGGCGCGCGAAGCGCGACGGTCGGACCACGACCCGCCGGGTGCGAGACGTCGAGGTGTTCACCAGCTGGACGGCGATCTCGTCCTCCTGCAGGCCCGTCACCAGGGCGGCAACGTCGGAAGGCAGGCCCGGGCGTCCGCGCTCGGGATCCTCGTAGACCACCGCCGCGAAGGGCAGCCCGCCGTTGTAGAGCACCTGCGGCGTGCCGGTGACCAGCTGGGACAGCACCTCCGTGACCACCGGGTTCACGCGCTGCCAGAAGTGCAGGTGCGCCGCGTCCGGGTCGCCGGCCGCCGCCTCGATGAGCGCCACGCGGCGGGCGACCTGCCCCAGGGCCATCGACAGCGCCCGGACCGGGTAGTCGGGCAGCTGGCCGTCCAGGAAGGCGAGCCACGGAGCCTCGTGCCCGGCCTCGGCCTTGTCCCGGAACGGCTTGACCGGGTCGTCGCTGGCCGGCAGGCCCTTGCGGACCTGGTCCAGCCGGGCGCGGTCTCCGGCATCGCGCGACCACCACCACAGCCAGGTCGGCAGCTCCAGCGGCATCGGGGCGTAGTCGAACCACCCCGAGCGGCCGTACCGGTGCGGGACCAGCAGCGCCGGCTGGTCCACCTCCGCGCCCAGGCGGGCGTTCCACTGGCCACGCAGGCTGTACGGCGTCCGGGAGACAGGTGCGGTGATGGCGTGCTCGAGCACCGTGTCGAGCACGCGCCGCGCCAGGTCCAGGTGCCGGTCGTCACCCGACACGAGCGCGGCCGCCAGGCCCGCGACGACGGTGGCCGAGCCGATCGACGGCAGGCCGTGCGGCCAGGTCCAGCCGTAGTGACCGCCGTACCAGCGGCCGTCGTGCAGGCCGCCGACGGTCCCGTCCGGGGCGACGTTGTCCGGCACCAGCCCACCGTTGGCGGCGGCCCGCTGGTGCCATCCCTCGACGTAGCGGGTCACCCAGTCGGCGGAGGCGGGGTCGTGGTCGTAGAGCCAGCTGTTGGCCACCAGTCCGGTCGAGGCGAGGTTCACTACCACGTCGCCGGCTGCGGCGCGCTGCATGGCGCGGCTCATCGCGTCGGCGTTCGCCGGATCGGCCAGGTCGGACCACGCGGCGATGCCCGGCACGTGCTCGAGCGGCAGGCCGTAGCGCTCCATGTCGGCCGGGGCGGCGTAGGGCCGCGGGGTGTCGTCCAGCCCTCGACGGGCTCCGAGCGACCCGTTGTGCGGCGCCCTGATCAGGTTGGCGACCGGGTCGTAGTTGCCGCGCTCCGGGTCGGTGTACAGCCGGGCGAACCGCCGAGCCCGGGTGGCGAACGCCTCGTCGTCGGGATCGGCCGCGCACAGCCCGTAGAAGAACAGCAGCGACTCGCCCTGGTGGAACCAGTCGTACCCGTTCTCGTACTCGTCGGTGAGCATGCCGGCCTCGGTCAGCTGGGCCGTCACACCGGTCCAGTGCCGCTTCGCGGCGGCGAGCACGTCGTCGCTGCCGCCGAGCAGGTAGAACGCCGGCCAGTTGAAGAACGGCTCGTACAGGTCGTCGACACCGTCACGGTCCGGCAGGTCGAGCTGCCCACGCAGCCGACCGTCGGGTTCGGTGAACCGGTCGGAGAACTGCCGCCAGGCGTCCTCGATCTCGGTGAACAGCCGTCGTTGCAGCACCGCCCATGCCGGGAGGCTGCTCAGGGGGGTGCCGGTGACCTGGTCCACGGCTCAGCCCTTCGTCGCCCCGGCGACCAGGCCGCCGATGATGTGGCGCTGCATGATGATGAAGAAGGCGACCACGGGCGCGATGGCCAGCAGCAGCGTGGGGAAGACGATCGTGTAGTCGGTGGAGAACTCCCCGACCGCGGCGTAGACGCCCGTGGTCACGGTGTAGATGCCCGACCGCGGCCCCAGGATGATCTGCGGGCTGACGAAGTCGTTCCAGACGCCGATCGAGTTGAGCACCACGATGGTGGCGATCACGGGCCGCATCACCGGGAACACGCAGGACCAGAAGGCCCGCATCCGGCTCGCCCCGTCCAGCGCCGCGGCCTCGTCGATCTCCCGGGGCACGGTGCGCAGGTACGCGGTGAACAGGAAGACCGTCACGGGCAGGGTGGTCGCGGTCTCGAACAGGACGAAGCCGGGGATCGTTTTGATCAGGTGCAGCACCCGCAGCACGAAGACCACCGGGATCAAGGTGACCTGTCCGGGGATGAACAGCCCGGACACGAACAGCAGGAGCAGCAGCGTGTGCTTGCGGTCGCGGCCCCGGGCGATGACGTAGGCGGCCGGCGCCGACAGCAGCAGGCAGCACACGTTGACCAGCACGACGAACAGCAGGGTGACGCCGTAGGCCGCGATCACGTTGAACTGGCTGCTGGTGATGGCGGCCCACATGTGGCTGAACGTGAAGGTGCCCGGGGAGATCGCCAACGGGTGGCGGATGATCTCCTCCTGCGGCTTGAAGGCGCTGATCACCATCACGTAGAGCGGGACGAGCATCGCCAGGGCGATCGCCCCGAGCAGCGCCCAGCGCAGCGTGGCGGCGATCGTGACGCCGAGCGTCTGGCCCCAGCGCGCGCTCGGCCGGCCGACGGGCACCGGTTCCGGCGTGGGAGCCAGCTCGCGGACCTCGTCGTCGAGTCGGGCGCTCATCACTCCGCCACCTTCTGGTCGGCGCCCCGCCGGGCGAACGTCACGGCCAGGCCGATCGCGGCGGTCACCAGCAGCAGGACCACCGACTGCGCCGCCCCGAGCCCGAGCCGCGACTGGGCGAAGGAGTCCTTGAGGATCTGGTAGACGATCGTCTGCGTGGAGCCGGCGGGTCCGCCGTCCGTCAGTGCCAGGACCACGTCGTACGCCTTGAGCAGGCCCACCAGGGTGAGCACGAGGTTCACGGTGACGACCGGAGCGATCATCGGCACCGTGATGCTGCGGAACTGGCGCCACCGGCTCGCACCGTCCATCGCAGCCGCCTCGTAGTACTCGGTGGGGACGGACTTGATGCCGGCGATGTACAGCACCATGTTGAAGCCGAAGTGGGCCCACGCGATGGTGCCGATCACCGACGCCTTGGCGAACGTCGGGTTCGTCAGGAAGGGCACGGGGCCCAGACCGATCGCCGCGAGGCTCGTGTTGACGGCCCCGTGGGGCGCCAGGAGCGCCGACCACAGGAACCCGATGATCAGCGAGCTGATGATGTACGGGTAGAAGAAGATCGTCCGCAGCACGGTGTTCGTCCGGCCGGCCCCGGAGATCAACGCTGCGACCGTGAGCCCGAGTCCGTTGCAGAGCACCGTGCCGACGACCGCGATGATCGCGGTGTACGTCGCCGCGTCGAGCGTCCGCGGGTTGCGGAACGCGAAGCGGTAGTTCTCGAAGCCGATGAAGTGGAACTCCAGGCTGTAGCCGTTCCAGTCGGTCAGGCTCAGCACGAAGGCCAGGATCATCGGGACCACGAACATCGCGATGAACACCGCGACGGCCGGCCCGGTCATGGCCACACCCGCCAGCCGGTCGGCCCACCGCACCGGACGTCGTCGGCCGGACTGCTCCGGACGGTTCACGGCCAGCGGGGCTCGTGAGGTGCTAGCGGTGGTCATGGCAGCGGCTCCGGCAGGTGGTGCGGCGGGTCTGGGGAGGGGGAGGGGGAGCGGGGGCCGCTGGTGCGACCCCCGCCCTCAGCTCACTTGGCGTTCGCCTTGAACCAGTCGTCCATGGCCTTGAGCACGTCCGACGCCGAGGTCCCGCCCAGGAGGGCCTGCGTCTGCGTGTTCAGCTCGGTGGAGTACCCGTTCGGCAGCGTGCGCTGGCCGTAACCGGCACCGGTCGGCGTGTACTGCTCGGCCGACGTGCTGGTCACGATCTGCAGCAGCTGCTTGCCCAGGTCGTTCATGTCGTACGAGTACCCGCTGCGGTAGTTGCCGTCCGCCTTGAGCTCGTTCAGCACGCTGTCGTGGTCGGTGACCAGGAACTCCACGAGCTTGGCGGCGGCGTCCTGGTGCGGCGAGGCCTTCATGATCACGTACGGGCTGGCGATGTTCGCGCCCATCGCGGGCTTGGTCGTGCCTGCGAACGCCGGTGCGGCGAAGACGCCGATGTCCGCGCCGCCGGTGGACTTGGCCTGGCTGGCGACGAACCAGCTGCCCATCGGGTACAGGGCGGACTTTCCGGCGAGGAACGCCTGCTCGGCGTCCGCGTACTTGATGCCCAGGGCGTCCTTGTTGACGTAGCCGGCGGCGATCCAGTCGGCGTACTGCTTGACCGCCTGCCCGTAGGTGCCGCTGAAGGTCAGCTCGCCCTTGCTCATGCGCTGGTACCAGCTGTCGTTCTGCGCGACGACGGTCGGCAGGGCCAGCGTCTGCAGCGCGTAGCTCGACATCCAGTCACCGCCGCTCTGGATCGGCGTCCAGCCGGCCGCCTTCAGCTTGCCGAGGTCGGCGGTGAGCTCCTCGACGGTGGTCGGGGTCTTGTCGATGCCGGCCTGCTTGAACGCCGTCTTGTTGTAGAACCACAGGCTCTGCAGCTGCATCCCGATGCCGGCCATCAGGTTCTTGCCGTCGATCTTGTACTGGTCGGCCAGCGGGCCTTCCGAGGCCCACTTGTACTTCGACAGGTCGACCAGCTGGGCCGACAGCGTGGTCGTCGGCGGCAGCGACTCCACCACGTCCGGGGGGTCGCCGGCGGCCAGGAGGCGGGGGACGGCCGCCGCGACGCCCTCCTTGCCCGGGTCCTGGATGACGACCTCGATGTCGGGGTTGGCGGCCTCGAACGGCTTGACCAGGTTGGTCCACCAGTCCTTGGTGAGGTTGGGCGTGACGTTGACCAGCAGGCTCACCTGCACCTTGCCGTGCGTGGCCTGTGCCGAGCTGGAAGACGTCGCGCAGCCCGCGAGGGCGAGCAGGGAGACCGTCATGGCGCCGATGACGGCCATGGGGCGTCTGGTGATCATCGTTGATCCTCTCGTCTCTGTGTCGTCGTCGACGTCGTCAACGTACACTAATCGATAATCGGTGACTAGTCCTGAGCAGGGTCCTGCCGGATGCGGACAGAGACGGACCGGCGGCCGGTCACGACGAGGTCGAGTCGCAGGAGACGTGCTCCCCAGACGTCGGACAGGGTCGGGTCGTCCAGCTCGCGGGGGAGGGTGCGGAAGGGCAGCTCCGCGGGCCAGTCGACGAGCAGCGGTGCCGCCTCGGTCATCGGGACGACGCGCGCCCAGCCCTGTCCGACGCGCACCCGGCCGGCCAGGAGCAGCCGCACGGTCGTCTCACGGCCTTCGTCGGTGAGCTCCCACTCGTCGTCGACGTGGACGCAGTGGCGAGAGCGGTCGAGCCCGACCGTGCGGCGCCACCGCGCCAACCCCGCCACCGGGTAGGCGGCGGCCAGGTCGAGCGTGAGTCGGCTGCCGCCCTCGTCGGTCCCGAAGACGACGCCCTCCGCACGGTGCTCGGGTCCGGGCGCCTGTGGAGTGCCGTCGATCTCCGGGACGGTGTGCCACGAGCTCTGGACCGGCCAGAGCTCCCGGCGCCGCGGACCGAAGGTCTGCGCCGTGTACGTCGGCCGGCCCGCGTCGACGACGACGGGGACGCCGTCGGAGGCGACCGTGAACGAGCCGAGGTCGTCGTGGTTGTGGCTCTCGCCGTTGTGACCGCCCTTGGCCGTGACCGTCAGGCCGCGGGCCGAGCCGGTGTGCTCGCGGGCGACCATGATCTGCCGGGACGGCAGCCAGACGTCGCGCGGCAGGGGAGGGGACGCGGGCGCAGTGGCTCGCCACACCGGATCGGTCAGGCCGCGCAGCAGTCGTCCCAGCCCCATGTCCTCGTGCAGCGGGACGTCCCGGTGGGCCGCCGCGTACGCGGTCGCCGCGTCGTCGCCGACGTGTCGTGCGGCCCGGTGCAGCTCGTGCCAGGGCTGGGTGGGCCCGCCACGGGCGCGGCCGTCGGCCACCGCCAGCCGCCAGGGACCGCCGAGGTGCATCTGATGCGGGTACCGGACGGTGGCGCGCAGGGCGGGAACCGCAGAGATGGCGTCGATGGCGCCGCCGGTGGCGTGGGTGAGCAGGTCCAGCGCCTCGAGGGCGCGCGAGGCGCCTGCCCACCAGTAGTCGTGACCTTCGTCGACGGCGCCGTCCTCGGGAAGCGCCGCCACCCATCGGTCCAGGCCGTCGACGACCTGGTCGACGACGCGGGCACGCAGCCGGACCTCGTCCGGCCGATCGAGCAGGCGCAGCGCCGCCGCGAGGACGTGGCCGTGGATCCACGGGTTCCAGTTGTTCACCGGGCGAACGGCTCGGCGCCAGGGTTCGACGTGCGGCCCGAGGAACGGGTCCACGACGCGGCGGCGGGCCTCCTGACGGATCCGGCGGCGCAGACCGGGGTACCGCTCGTCGAGCGGCGCACCGAGCAGGTGGTCGAGCCAGGCGAGCTGACCGACCACCTCGCCGGCGCCGAGGTCGAGGGTCGGGGTCCCGACGTCCGCCAGGACGGGGCCGTTCCCTGCGGTGGACAGCTCGTGCGCGGGCCAGCACCAGGAGCTCTGCTCGCACAGCAGCTGAACCCCGTCTGCCACCTCGTCCAGCCACCGGGCGTCCAGCGTGACGGCGGCGGCCACCGCGGCGCGGCTGAGTCGCCGCTGCCTGGCCAGCGCCGGTCCCTCCCAGGAGGAGCGGTCGCCGTCGCGGTGCACACGTGCCGCGGCGCTGGCGAGCGGTTGGGGCCACGGGGCACCCCGGTCCGCGTCGGCGCGTCGGACGAGGTCGTCGATCGAGCGCTGCTCGAGGCGGCCGCTGCGCGGGTCCCAGATCGCACGATCGGCGGCGGGCGCCACGTCGAGGACGTCGTCTGCAGGCCGGAGGAGCGCCGCCAGGGCGGCCGTCCGCTCGGTGGGGTGACCACCGAACGAGACGGCCGCCTCGACGACCGCGGCGAGCGGGCCGCCGGACGAGCCCCGAGCGTCGCCGGCGGCCCGCGCCACGGCGTGGCTAGCTGCGGGCACCGGCGGTCCAGGCGGGGGCGCCGTACTGGAAGGCGCCGAGGCTGGGCAACGGGTCGGTGGATCCGTCGTTCACGCCCGGGATCGGGATGGCGGCCTGCCGGGCCGGCGAGCCCGCCTGCAGCCGGTAGTCGTGCGCGGCGGCGTCGACGAACAGCGGATCACCGCTGATCAGGTTGTTCGACAGGACGAGGCCACCCTCGGTGGCCCGGTCCAGGCCGGCGATCGGTCCGATGTTGTTGAGGATCTGCGTCCCGGTCGACTGGTTCGGACCACGGACGTAGAACAGCGTCATCCCACCCGTGTTGTTGGCGACGAGGTTGTCGTGGCTGCCGCTGCCCAGCCCGTTCAGCTCGACGGTGCCCTCGTGGTTGCCCCAGCCGACGTTGTCGGTGATGCGTAGGTCGCTCTGACCGTTGTCCGCGTAGATGCCGGAGATGCCGAACGGGTACACCCCACCGGGACGCGGCGTCGGGTCGTGCAGCGCGTTGTGGTCGATCTGCGTACCCGCCATCCGCGAGGAACAGCACGTGTAAATCGCCGCGGTGTCGACGCTCAGGGTGGCGTACCCGGAGATGTCGTTGTACGAGAGGTGGTCCGCCGCCGGGGTGGTGCCCGTGACGCCGTTCCACTGCAGGTTGATGCCGCTGCGGCCCACGCGGGCGATCGTGTTGTGCTCCACCGTCTGGCTGTGACCGCGCACGGCGACCCCGGCGGCGTACGTGCCGGCGTAGTCCACGTCCGTGATCACGTTGTTTCGGGCGGTGTTGGCGTACCCCCCGAGGGAGACCCCGTTGCCGGCACTGAACTGCAGGTCGCTGTTCTCGATGGTGTTGCCGGTGCCCTCCAGGACGATCCCGGAGGTGGCCACCCCACGCGTCACGTTCTGACCGCAGTTGGTGGTGCCCTGGGTCACGTCCCAGTAGTGGCTCAGGTAGCGGCCGTCGATCCCGTCGAGGGTGACGCCCGTGCTGGTGCTCCCCGTGCGGATGGTCGAGGCGAACAGCCCGACGTCCTGGACGCGCACGTCGCTCACGGCCGTCAGGTCGAAGGCGAGGTCCCGGACCTTCGTCTCGATGCGGTGGCGGTTCGGGTTGTCGTCGCTGTACAGGTACAGCCGGTGCGCCGCGGCGTCGTAGAAGTACGAGCCGGGGTACCCGAGCTCGCCGATCTTGCCCGAGAGGCGGTACCACGTGTCCGTCGGCACCACCTTGTGCACGCAGACGGGCGCCGTGGTCAGCGTGACCGAGCCCGGCGCCGAGCTGGCGACCGTGCCGGTGGTGGTGATGTACCAGTACGACGTCAGCACGCGGGCGCCGTCCCAGTAGCCGGCCGGCCGCGTGAGCGCAGGGTCGACGATGGTCGAGCCCGCCGAACCCGCCCCGGCGCGTTCGATGGCGGGGTCCAGCAGGTCGGTGCCGGGGAACGGGTACGAGGCCTCGATGTCCATCCTGCTGTCGGTGAACACCTGGACCTCGGCCGGTGCGCTGCCGAGGTCGGCCGGCACGCTGTAGATCTTGTGGGCGGCGACGGCGGCGCTGAACAGGGTGTTCGCCGCGTACGGGTCGGCCGCGACGATCGTGGCGAGCTGCTTGTCACCGACCGGGGTGAACCCTGTCAGCCGCTGCGCACCGCTGACGACGACGTGGGCGCCGGGAGCCGCGCTGAAGGTGATCGAGGCCTCCGCCGTGCCCGAGCGCGGCGGGGTGACCGTCTCGTCGTACGTGCCCGAGCCGATCAGGCAGGTGTCGCCGGGCTGCGCCTGGTCGGCACAGGCCTGGATGGTGCGGAAGGCGGTGGACTCCGTCAGGCCGTCCGCGCCCTGGTCGGGCCCGTCGGGGGAGACCCAGTAGGTGGTGCCGCTCCCGGCCTGCTGCCCGAGGGAGGCGTCGGCGACCGCAGGTGCAGCGGCCGTGAGGGTGAGCAGGGCTGTGGCCGTCACTGCGACCGCGGTGCGCCTGCGACGGGGGGACGTGGTGCGATCGAGCATCATTGCTCCTCATCGTCGATGGACAATCGATAATCTATAGAGCGCTACTCTGGACGTCCAGACCTGCCCGCGCGCCCGTTCGTCGCCCACGTGAGAGGACCGCCCATGAGGTCGCAGACCTACGAGTGCGACGTCGTGGTCGTCGGCGGGGGACTGGCAGGTGTGTGCGCCGCGGTGGCAGCGGCACGGCTCGGCGCGTCGGTCGCGCTGGTCAACAACCGGCCCGTCCTGGGCGGCAACTCCTCCTCGGAGGTGCGGGTCTGGGTCTGCGGCGCGACGGCCCACGGCAACCAGCGGTGGGCACGCGAGAGCGGGATCGTCGGCGAGCTCTACCTGGAGAACCAGTTCCGCAACCCCGAGGGCAACCCGGTCTACTGGGACGACGTCGTGCTGGACGCGGTCCGACGCGAGCGCAACCTTCGGCTGTTCCTCAACACCGACGTGCGCGAGGTGGCCGCCTCCGGTCCGGCCGAGGACCGGCACATCGACTCGGTCACCGGCTGGACCATGGGATCGGAGCTGTCGACGCGGTTCGTCGCGCCGTTGTTCCTGGACTGCACCGGCGACGGGCTCGTCGGGCACCTCGCCGGTGCGCGATACCGCCTGGGCAAGGAGGCGCGTTCCGAGTTCGACGAGGACTGGGCGCCGGTGCAGGGCCGCCGGGAGTTCCTCGGGTCGACCCTGCTCTTCTACACCAAGGACGTCGGCCACCCGGTCAAGTACGTCGCCCCCGAGTCCGCGATCGACATCGGCGCCACCCCGATCCCGGTGTCACGTGTGATCAGCGCCGGCGACTCCGGCGCCCGTTACTGGTGGATCGAGTGGGGCGGCGAGCTCGACTTGGTCGACGACAACGAACGCATCCGGGACGAGCTGCGCGGCGTGATCCTCGGGATCTGGGACCACATCAAGAACTCGGGCCAGTTCGACGCGGACCACCTGACGCTCGAGTGGATCGGCAACGTCCCGGGCAAGCGCGAGTACCGGCGGTTCGTCGGCGACCACACGCTCACGCAGAACGACATCCTCGAGCAGCGCCGCTTCCCGGACACCGTCGCCTTCGGCGGCTGGTCGATCGACCTGCACCCGGTCGCGGGCATGTACGACCCGGGCGCCGGGGCGAAGCAGCGGTTCAGCGACGGGATCTTCGAGATCCCCTACCGCTGCCTCTACTCCACCAACGTGTCGAACATGCTGATGGCGGGCCGCGACGTGTCCGCCACGCACATCGCGTTCGGTGCGACCCGCGTCATGGCGACCTGCGGGGCGATGGGCGAGGCCGCGGGAACCGCGGCCGCTCTGTGCGTACGGCACGGACTCACGCCTCGACAGCTGGGCCAGGACCATCTGGCCGCGCTCCAGCAGACGCTCCTCCGCCAGGACGCTCCCGTCGTCGGCGTACCGAACGAGGACCCGGACGACCTGGCGCGCACCGCTCAGGTCTCCGCCTCCAGCACCTACGACGTGCTCGGCGTCGACCGCACCGACGCAGGGGAGCCGGCCGGCACCGACACCAGGCCGCACCGGCTGACGGCCGACGTGGGGATCGTCGTGCCCGTCGAGCCGCGCCTGGAGTGGGTCGACCTCTACGTGGCGGCGTCCGCTCCGACGACGCTGACGGTGGAGGTCTGGTCGACGGGCAAGCCGCAGAACGTCGTCCCCGTCGCGCTGGAGGCAACCGCGCAGGTCGCTGTCCCGGGCGGCGACCTGCCGACGTGGGTGCGCGTGCCGGCCACCTTCGAGCCGGACGTGCCCCAGAACGCGATCGTCGTGCTGCGCGCCAACCCCGACGTCTCCGTGTTCACCAGCGCAGGCCTGCCCCCGGGGGTCCTGACACTGGTGCACGGATCGGACTCCGAGGACCCCAACGTCGACGTGCAGGGCGGCCTTCTGCTGGCATGGCCCAGCAGGCCGCTGCGCGGCCGCACCGTCTGCTTCGGCGCCGGGCCCCGGTCCCGTGCGCTCGGTGCCCACCACGCGACGGCCGGCTACCAGCGCCCGTACGGCGGCCCGCAGATGTGGGCGTCCCGACCGATGCGCGCCGGCGCCGAGGAGTGGCTCGAGCTCAGCTGGCGGGCGCCCGTGCAGCCGCGCGAGGTGCGCATCGTCTTCGACGACGACGTCGACCTGGAGCTCAACACGCTGCACCACCACCGCTCCCCGGACGAGGTCCTCCCGCAGCTCGTGCGTGCCTACCGGCTGGAGGCGCTGCCGCACGATCGCGGGGCGGCGGACTCGGCCGCGTCGCGGGGTGCTTGGGTGACCGTGGCGGAGGAGAGTGCGAACCGGTGGCGCCAACGAGTGCACCCTCTGGTGGACGTCGGGCCGATCAGCGCGTTGCGGCTGGTGGTGTCGCAGACCAACGGCGTGCCAGAGGCGCGAGTGGTGCAGCTCCGCGTGCAGCGCTGATCCAGGGGCTCGGCGACACGGCAGGAGAACAGCCGGTTCGGACGGAAGGAGCGACATGCGGATCGCGGTGTTCTCCACCTGCGTGGTGGATGCGATGTTCCCGGGTGCGGGGGTGGCGACGGTGCGGCTGCTGGAGCGGCTGGGTCACCAGGTCGACGTGCCCGCGGGGCAGGCGTGCTGCGGTCAGATGCATGTGAACTCCGGGTACGGGCCGGAGGCGGTGCCGGTGATCGCCAACCACGTGCGGGCGTTCGCCCCGGTGCTGGAGGGGCGGTGGGACGCGGTGGTGGCCCCGTCGGGGTCGTGCGTGGGCTCGATCCGGCACCAGCAGGAGTGGGTGCTGCGCCGGGCCGGGCGGGACGGGTTGGCCGACGACGCGGCCGCGGTGGCGGCCCACACCTACGAGCTGTCGCAGCTGCTGGTCGATGTCCTCGGGGTGACGGATGTCGGGGCGTGGTTCGGCCACACGGTGACGTATCACCCGACGTGCCACTCGATGCGGATCTTGCGGGTGGGGGACCGGCCGCTGCAGCTGCTGCGGGCGGTGGACGGGTTGGACCTGGTGGACCTGCCGGAGGCGGACCAGTGCTGCGGGTTCGGCGGGACGTTCGCGTTGAAGAACTCCGAGACGTCCTCGGCGATGGTGGCCGACAAGGCCGCGGCGATCGCCTCGACCGGGGCGCAGGTGGTGACGGCGGGGGACTGGTCGTGCCTGATGAACATCGACGGGGCGTTGCGCCGTCGCCGTGCGTCGACCCGGGCGGCGCACCTGGCGGAGATCTTGGTCTCGACCCGAGAGCACCCGTGGCGGCCACGTCGTGATCCCGCTCGCGGGCCCGGAGTCGGGCGCGTCCTTCGACGGTCGCGTCCCACCGACGCCGGGGTCGTCGGCGGCGCACCCGAGGGGGCCACCCGATGACCGCCGTCCCGCTCGGGCTGCCGACGGTGCGCCCGCAGCCGGCCGTGCCACCGCAGGACCCGCTGCGGTGGGGGCCGACGTTCCCGACCGCCGCGCACGGCACCTTGGCGGACGGACAGCTGCGGGCGAACCTGCGCAAGGCCACGCACACCATCCGGGACAAGCGGCTGGCGGTCACGGCCGAGCTGCCGGACTGGGAGGCGCTGCGCGACGCCGGCGCGGGCCGCAAGGCCGACGCGATGGCCCGCCTCGGGCAGCTGCTGGTGCAGCTGGAGCAGAACGTGACCGCCCGGGGTGGCCGGGTGCACTGGGCGCGGGACGGCGCCGAGGCCAACGCGATCGTCACCGCCCTGGTCCAGGCCACCGGAGCCAGGGAGGTGGTGAAGGTCAAGTCGATGGTCACCCAGGAGATCGGCCTGGGCGAGCACCTGGCCGCCCACGGCATTCAGGCCACCGAGACGGACCTGGCCGAGCTGATCGTGCAGCTGGCCGGCGACCAGCCCAGTCACATCCTGGTGCCGGCGATCCACCGCAACCGCGAGCAGATCCGGACCATCTTCACCGAGCACATGGGCGACGCACCGGCTGACCTCACGTCGGACCCGGCGGCGTTGGCCGAGGCGGCCCGGGCGCACCTGCGCGCCCGCTTCCTGCGCGCGAAGGTGGCGATCTCCGGGGCGAACCTGGCGATCGCCGAGACGGGCACCGTGGCCGTGGTGGAGTCCGAGGGCAACGGGCGCATGTGCCTGACCCTGCCGAACACGCTGATCACGGTGATGGGCATCGAGAAGGTCCTGCCGTCGTTCGCGGACCTGGAGGTGTTCCTGCAGCTGCTGCCGCGGTCCTCGACCGGGGAGCGGATGAACCCGTACACGACCATGTGGACCGGCGTCACCCCGGGGGACGGGCCGGCCGAGTTCCACCTGGTGCTGCTGGACGACGGGCGCACCCGGGCGCTGGCCGACGAGGTGGGTCGCACGGCGTTGCACTGCATCCGCTGCTCGGCCTGCCTGAACGTGTGCCCGGTCTACGAACGCGTCGGCGGGCACGCCTACGGGTCGGTCTACCCCGGACCCATCGGGGCGATCCTCACCCCCCAGCTGCGGGGCCTGGGCCACGACACCCGCGACCCGCACGACCCGACCGCGACCCTCCCGTTCGCGTCCTCGCTGTGCGGGGCGTGCTACGACGCCTGCCCGGTCAAGATCGACATCCCCACCGCCCTGGTCCACCTGCGCGAACGCGCCACGCACCCCGACGGGCACCTGGCCCCCACCGCCACCGCGGGCGTCATGCTCGCCGCCGCCGCCGCGATGAGCTCAGGGCGACGCTTCGCCCTGGCCGGCCGGGCCGCCGCCCTGGCCGGACGACTCACCGGCGGACGACCCATCCGCCACCTGCCCTGGCCCGGGTCCCTGTGGACCGCCACCCGCGACCTACCCGGCCTGCCGCGCGCGACGTTCCGCGACCTGTGGGCACGGCGGACCCGACGCGCCGCCGCACGAGGGGAGCGGCCATGAACGCCCGTGACGAGGTCCTGGCCCGCATCACCGCCGCCAACCGGACCGCCCCACCACCGCCCGCCGTCCCGCGGGACTACCGGCACAGCACCAACACCCCGGCCGGCAGCCGCGCCGCCGTCGACCTGCTCGCCGAGCGGCTGCGCGACTACCGCGCCACCGTGCAGACGTGCAGGCCCGCCGAGCTCCCGGCAGCCATCGCCACCGCCCTGACCGGCAGCGCCAGCGTCGTCGTCCCCACCGGCCTGGACCCCACCTGGACGACCGCTCTGACCGGCATCCAGATCCGCCCCGACGACCCACCGCTGAGCCACGCCGACCTCGACCGGACCGACGCCGTCCTGACCGCCTGTCGCGTCGCCATCGCCGAGACCGGCACCATCGTTCTCGACGGCGCCCCGGACCAAGGCCGCCGCGCCCTGACCCTGCTGCCCGACCGGCACGTCTGCATCGTCCGCACCGACCAGATCGTCGGCTCCGTCCCCGAAGCCGTCACCATCCTCGCCCGGCAACCGCACCGGCCCCTCACCTGGATCTCCGGACCCTCCGCCACCAGCGACATCGAGCTCGTCCGCGTCCAAGGCGTCCACGGACCCCGCGACCTGCGCGTCATCCTCGTCACCGGCGGCTGACCGTCGGCGCGGCAGAGAGCACGTGCACCGACCGCCCAGGGTGCCGTCCTCGCCTCGAGATTGGTTGTCGATTATCGATTGACAACCAATCGGATCATCGGTTCACTGGGTAGCAACCCGACGACGGCGACGCCGTCCTGGGCGTCCGGCGATCGTGAGTCGAAGGGGATCAGCGTTGTCGTCATCCGCCGGCTCGAGCGCCGTGGCGACACGACAGGACCTCTGTGCCTTCGCCGACCGGCTTCTCGCCGCCGTTCGGCCGTACGCCTCGCCGTCCCACGCCCGCATCACCTTGCCGGGTCCCGAAGGGGGCTTCGGCCGGGCAGTCGACGGACTGGAAGGCTTCGCCCGGACCTTCCTCCTCGCAGGCTTCAGGCTGACCGGCGAGCACGGAGACGACCCGACGAACCTCGCCGAGTGGTACGCGACCGGACTCGACGGCGGCTCGAGCCGTGGGGCGGCCGACCGGTGGGTGCGGCTGAGCGAGCATCCACAGGCCAAGGTGGAGGCGGCGTCCCTGGCGCTGGTTCTCGACATGACGCGACCGTGGATCTGGGACCGCCTCTCGGCACGGGTGCAGGAGCAGCTGGTCGACTACCTGACCCCCGCGGTCGGCGACGACACCTACCCACCGACCAACTGGCTGTGGTTCCGGCTCGTCGTGCAGACCTTCCTCCGGTCGGTCGGCGGACCGTTCGACCTGGCCGAGATGCAGGCCGACCTCGACACCCACGACTCGCTCGCCCGCGAGGACGGGTGGCTTGCGGACGGCCCTGAGCGATCCTTCGACCACTACGCCGGCTGGGCGCTGCACCTGTACCCGACGCTGTGGTCGCGCATGTCCGGAGCCGCGGACCTCGCCGGGCCACGTCTCACCCGGGACGTGGCCGCCCTCGACAGGTTCCTGCTCGACGCCATCGCACTGGTCGGAGGCGACGGCAGCCCGCTGATCCAGGGGCGCAGCCTCGTCTACCGCTTCGCCGCGGCGGCCCCGTTCTGGGTGGGTGCCCTCGCGGATGTCCCCTCCACCTCGGCCGGCGGGCTCCGTACCGCGGCACTGGCGGTCGTCGGCCACTTCCTGGGCCACGGCGTCCCGGACGAACGCGGACTGCTGACTCTCGGCTGGTTCGACCCCTGGCCGACGCTTGCCCAGTCGTACTCCGGACCCAGCTCGCCGTACTGGGCCAGCAAGGGCCTGCTCGGACTGGCGATGCCGGTCGACCACCCGGTGTGGACCTCCGTCTCCGAACCGCTGCCGGTCGAGCGTGCGGACGGGCTCCGGATCGTTCGCGCACCGGGCTGGTTGGTGAGCGGGACGCAGGCGGACGGCGTGATCCGGGTGGTCAACCACGGCACGGACCACGCCATGGAGGGGGCGCGCGTCGGCGACTCCCCGCTGTACACGCGCCTCGGCTACTCCACCGCCACCAGCCCGCTGCTCGACCACCACGCCTGGTCTGATCCCGTGGACCAGTCCGCCGTGCTCCTGGACGCTCGCGGACGCAGCTCGCATCGTGCGGGGATGCGCACCCTTGCCCTCGAGGTGACCGGTGCGAGCGCGCAGGCCGGACACGTGGCCACGGCACGTCACCCGTCGCGGACAGCGGCACCTGAGATCGCCTACGGAGCATCGGTCGCCGACGTGCGGTGGCTGGACGCGGGCTCCGAGCAGGACGGGGCGGGCTCCGGATGGACCGGCACGCCGACACCGGCAGGGCGTCTGACGGTCCACTCGGTGGTCCGGGGCCCGTGGGAGGTGCGTGTCGTCGAGGTCGCGGAGCAAGCACCGGCCGCGGTCGCCCTTCGGGTCGGTGGCTGGCCGGTGGCCGGTGACGAGCCCGTCGCCTCGACGTCGGCCACGACGGCGACGGCGCGCACCGAACGGCTGGAGTCGCGCATCGACCTGCTCGTGGGGGACGGCACCCTGGACGTGGTCCGGCTGAACGACGCCAGCCCGCTGGGGCCCGTCGCACTCGTGCCCGTCATGGAGCTCCGCCCGGTCCCGTCCGGGCCGGTCGTCGCCCTCGTCACCCTCGGCGGAAGCACGTCGGCCGCCTCGACGCCCCCGCGCGCCGAGCTCCGTTGCGAGCCCGCCGCCGGGTGCAGCTCGATGTCGCTCGACGTCACGTGGCCCGACGGCGCACGCACCACGACCCACCTCTCGCACGACGGTGGTGGCCACCCGACGCCGTCGTGCACCGCACCACCAGGGCGCACGCGCGCCGGGAACGGGATGCCGCGATGACCGCACCAGGTACGACGCCGGGCCCCGAGGGCTCGGCACGGGCCACGGCCGCACTGAGGGCCCTCGAGACGGTGCACGCCGGTCTCACCGCCTTCGCCGGCTGGTGGCCTTCGGACACGACGACCGACGGCCGCTACCGCCCCCGCGCGGCGGCGGCGGGTCAGCCGATCGGATCGAACACCGGGTGGACCACGAGCTTCTGGTCCGGCCAGCTGTGGCTCGCCTGGCAGCTGACCGGTGACCCGAGGTTCCGCGACGCAGGCCTGCACCAGGTCGCGGACTTCGCGCAGCGGCTCGAGGCGGCCGTCGACGTCGACATGCACGACCTCGGCTTCCTGTACTCCCTCGGCTGCGTGCTGCCGTGGCGGCTGACGGGCACGGAACCGGGACGCGCCGCGGGCCTGGCAGCGGCCGACCACCTGATGGCGCGCGTGCTGCCGTCGGCGGGCATCGTGCAGGCGTGGGGTGATGCGTCGGACCCGACGCAGCGGGGGCGGACGATCATCGACTCGTTGATGAACATGCCCTTGCTGTACTGGGCGAGCGAGCAGACCGGTGACCCGCGGTACGCGCAGGCTGCGCACCGTCACACCGGGCAGCTGCGGGACCACATCGTCCGGTCCGACGGGACCACGTTCCACACCTTCCACTGGGACCCGGTGACGGGCGAGCCCCTGCACGGCACCACGCAGCAAGGCCTCGCCGACGACTCCTGCTGGGCTCGGGGACAGGCGTGGGGCATCTACGGCTTCGCGCTGGCCTACCGGCACACCGGGGACCAGACCTTCCTCGCGGCCTCTGCACGGTGCGCGGACGCCTTCGTCGACCGGCTGCCGGAGGATCACGTGCCGTACTGGGACCTCGCCTTCGGCACCGGCTCCGACCAGCCCCGGGACAGCTCCGCCGGTGCGATCGCGGTCGGTGGGCTGCTGGAGCTGGCCGCGTCGAGCGGTCCCGGTGCCGCGCCCGAGGCCCGGCGACGGGCGGCCGACGCGCTGCTCGACGCCCTCGTCCAGGACTGTGCTGCCCCTCCGGGAGTCGCCGGCGGACCACTCCTGGCCCACGGCGTGTACGACATGCGCAGCGGAACAGGGGTCGACGAGGGCAACCTGTGGGGGGACTACTTCTACCTCGAGGCGCTGACCCGCCAAGCCCTGCCCGAGTGGGTGTCCCCGTGGTGACGGCTCGACGACGTTCGCGCGGGCCGGCGCCGGACCGCGCGAACGGTGGCGCGAGCGCAGCGCCCGTCATCTGACCCGTCCCCGCTACGTCCCCACGCCCGTCCGGGTGCACGAAGAGACAGGAGCACCGCATGTCGTTCACTCGGCTCTGGAGCACACATCCGCAGGAGATCGCCTCGCTCGACGGAGAGCACCTGCGAGACAGGTTCGTCCTGTCCGGGCTGTTCACGGCGGGAGAGGTGTCCTGGGGGTACGCGCACGACGACCGGATCCTGGTCGGGGGTCTGAGCGTGGACGGCGGCCCGGGAGTGGCGCTGGCGGCCCCCGCCGAGCTGGCGGCCGAGCACCTGCTGGAGCGTCGTGAGCTGGCCGTGGTCGGCCTGGGCGGGTCGGTGCGCGTGGACGGCGACGGGGAGGCGTGGACGGTGGGGGCGCAGGACGTGCTCTACCTGCCGATGGGCACCCGCGAGGTGACCGTGTCCGGCTCAGGCCGCGTGTACCTCGTCTCCACCCCCGCGCACCGGCGGACGACCCCCGCGTTGGCGTCCCGCGACGAGGTGGTCGCGGTGGAGCTCGGGTCGGCCGAGCAGTCCAACCACCGCACCATCCGCAAGTACGTGCACGCTGACGGCGTCGAGTCGAACCAGCTGGTGCTGGGCATCACCACGCTCGAGCCGGGCAGCGTGTGGAACACCATGCCCCCGCACGTGCACCACCGCCGCACCGAGGTCTACCTGTACGACGGGCTCGGGCCGGACGTGGCCGTGCACCTGATGGGCGAGCCGGGTCGGACCCGCCAGCTGCTGCTGCACGACGGGGACGTGGTCGTCTCCCCGCCGTGGTCCGTGCACTGCGCCTCGGCCACGAGCGCCTACTCCTTCGTGTGGGCGATGGCAGGGGAGAACACCGACTACGCCGACGTGGTGACCATCGACCCGCGGGACCTGCGATGAGCCCGGCAACCGACGACGCCGCTCGGCCGACGACCACCTCGATCCTGGAGGCGTTCTCCCTGGGCGGGAAGGTGGCCCTGGTCACCGGCTCCAGCCGCGGCCTGGGCCAGGGCATCGCCCTCGCGCTCGCCCAGGCCGGCGCGGACATCGTGCTGGTGGACCGCAGCCCGGCGCAGGGCACCGCGGAGCTGGTGCGCGCCACCGGCCGGACCGTCACCCAGCTCACCTGCGACCTGTCCACCGCCACCCCGGATGACCTGACCGCCGTGGTCGAGCAGGCCGCGGCCGTCCACGGGCACCTGGACGTGCTGGTGAACAACGCCGGCACGATCTCCCGGGCCCCGGCCCTGCAGGTCACCGAGGCCGACTGGGACCGCGTGCTGCAGGTCGACCTCACGGCCGTGTTCTTCCTCGCCCAGGCCGCCGCTCGGGCCATGGCCGCCCAGGGCACCGGCAAGATCATCAACCTCGCCTCGATGCTGTCCTACCAAGGCGGGCTGCACGTACCCGCCTACACCGCCGCCAAGCACGCCGTCGCCGGCCTGACCCGCGCCCTGGCCAACGAATGGGCTCCCCTCGGGATCAACGTCAACGCGATCGCCCCCGGCTACTTCGCGACCGACAACACCGCACCCCTGCGTGCCGACGCCGACCGGTCGGCGACCATCCTCTCCCGCGTCCCTGCCGGACGTTGGGGAGCTCCGGTCGACCTGCAGGGCGCCGCGGTGTACCTCGCCTCGTCCGCCTCCGACTACGTCCACGGCACCGTCCTGGCGGTCGACGGCGGCTGGCTCGCCAGCTGACCACCCGCCACACGGACCTCGACGTACCGACCAGGGAAGGACCGCAGATGACCCCGGAGCCGATCGGCGCCGTCGATCGCCGCATCGAGGGCCCCCACGGCTCGATCGCGGTGCGCGTGTACAGCGGCTCGGCACCGCGGTACGGACTCGTCTGGGCCCACGGAGGCGCGTTCGTCGCCGGTGACCTCGACATGCCTGAGAGCGACTGGGTCGCCCGGCAGATCGCATCCGACGGTGCCGTCGTCGTGGCCGTCGACTACCGCCTCGCACGCTCACCTGAGTGGTCCGACAGGTGGGGGAGCGGCCGATCCGTCGGGCACCACTTCCCCGTCGCGTCGGAGGAGGTCTCCACGGCCTTCCGATGGGCCGTGCGCGCCCACCTGGGGCCGGCGACCTGGTTCCTCGGGGGCGCCAGTGCCGGTGCCAACCTCGCGACGGGCGCGACGCTCCGCCTTCGAGACCGCGGCGGACCTGTGCCGGCCGGGCTGGTGCTGGCGTACCCCCTGGTCCACGCCGAGCTGCCTCCCATGTCACCCGATCTGGCGGCCGTGTACGCGACGGTCCCGGAGGAGAAGCGGTTCTCTCCCGAGACCGTCCTCGCCCTGAACCTGAACTACGTCGACGACCCCGCCGACCTCGGCCACCCGTATGCGTTCCCGGGCGGCCACGACCTCGCCGGGCTCCCGACGACGCTGATCGTCAACTCGGACCTCGACAGCCTGCGCGCCTCCGGTGAACGCTTCGCCGGGGAGCTCGCGCTCGCCGGTGTCGACGTCACGGTGGTCCGCGAGCCGGGCACCTGGCACGGGCACCTCAACGACCCTGACGGCGACGGGGCCGACCGGAGCATCCGACGGATACGGCGCTGGCTCGCCTGGAGCTGCGGGACCGACTGAGGGGTCGGTCTCGGGTCTCCGGCAGCGCCTCGGCGCTCCGCACACCGTCGGTGCCGCGCCGCTCGGTCCCGCCGTAGCTCAACGGAACGGCCTGACCCGGAGCTGTGCGTGGGTCACGTCTCCTGTGCCGGCACCGTCGCGGCGGGCTGGTTGCGCAGGGCGCGGAGCGCGGCGCGTTCGGTGAGCCAGCCGACGACGGTGCGGTCGGCGCCGTCGAGCACCGGTACGGCTGCCGTGCCGCTGGAGTCGAGTGCTTCGAGGCCGGTCGACAGTGTCGCGTCCTGGTCGAGGTCCGAGGGCAGCTCGATGACGTCGCCGAGGGGTCGGTCGTCGTGCTGACCATCGGCCAGGGCGTCGGCCACGGCGCGCGAGGTCACCACCCCGAGGTAGGTGCCGTCGGCTGCGACGACCGGGAGCACACCGTCCCGTGAGCGGGACAGGACCCGAGCCGCGTCGCTGAGCACGGTGGTGCGGTGCAGCGGCTGCGGTACGGGCGACATCACCCGTCGTACCTCCTGCGCCTCGGCGCCCGGCGCCGCGGTGGGCGCGGTGAGGTCCACCCCACGGCGGCGCAGCTTGAGCGTGTAGATGGTGTCCGGCGAGAGGCGACGGCTGAGGCCGCTCGCGAGCACGATCCCGGCCATCAGCGGAAGGATGATGCTGTACTCGCCGGTGAGCTCGAACATGATGATCACGGCGGTGATCGGTGCCCGTGCCGCGCCGGCGAAGACGGCGCCCATCCCGATGAGCCCGTAGGCGCCGATCGGCCCCGCAGTCGCCGGTGCGACGGCGTGCATCACCTCGCCGAAGGCCGAGCCGAGCATCGCGCCGATGAACAGGCTGGGGGCGAAGACGCCTCCCGAGCCGCCGATCCCGATGGTCAGGCTGGTGGCGACCATCTTGCCGACCAGCAGCAGCAGCAGGAACCCGATGCCGTACCCGCCGGCGACGCCGGCGCTGAGCACCGGGTATCCCACCCCGTACATCTGCGGAAGAAGCAGCAGCAGGCCCCCGAGCGCGAGGCCTCCGACGGCCGGCCGGAGCCACTCCGGCCCGCGCCAGACCGCGTCGCACAGGTCCTCGATCGCGTAGAGCACCCGGGTGAACAGCACGCCCGCTCCGCCCCCGAGGAGACCGAGCAGGACGAAGAGCAGGTACTCGGAGGAGTGCGCGACCGTGAAGGGCGGCAGGGTCATGAAGGGGGCGTCACCCAGGGCAGCGCGGCCGATCACGCTTGCGGTCACCGAGGCGAGCACCACCATGCCGAACGACTGGGCGGCGAAGTCCACGAGGATCAGCTCCATCGCGAAGAACACGCCCGCCAGAGGAGCGTTGAACGTCGCCGCGATGCCGCCCGCCGCTCCGCACGCGACCAGGACCTTCATCCGCGGTTCCGCCACCTTGACGATCCGGCCCACGGTGGATCCCAGTGCGGCTCCGATCTGCACGATCGGACCTTCGCGCCCGACCGACCCCCCTCCGCCGATGCACAACGCCGATGCCAACGCCTTGACTGCGGCCACCTGCGGCGCGATCCGCCCCCCGCGACGCGCAACGGCGTACATGACCTCCGGCACGCCGTGGCCGCGGGCTTCCCGCGCGAAGAAGTGCACGAGCGGGCCGTACAGCAGTCCTGCCAGTACCGGCGCTCCGACGACGAACCAACGTCCGAGACCAGGCAGCAGCGGGTGCGCGGCGCCGGGGGTGGCGGCGTAGTCGGGATGACCGGACAGCGCCAGGGTGAAGGTGCGGATCAGCCAACGGAAGACGATCGCGCCACCACCCGCGCCGGCGCCGACGAGCAGGGCGAGGGAGACGAGGCCCCAGCTGGAGGACCTGAGCAACGAGGCGAACCGGGGGCGACCCGAGGGCAACGCAAGCACGACGCCGAGACGCCGCGCCCCTGCTCCCGGTGCGCTGGCGGGAGGGGCGGCGGTGACGTCCGGCATGAGTTGCAGTGTGCAATAGTTGCGTCGGCTCAGGCAAGTCGACGCTGGAGCAGGTCGATGCCGGGAGCCGTCTGTAGGGTGGCTGAGCACCGGCGAGAGGAGCGTGCTGTGGCCGAGACGGACGGGGCGCCCGCCCGGGCCGACGACGGCGGCGCCGAGCAGCTCGTGTCGGCGTCCCGCCGCGGTGACGAGGTCGACGCCCTGGTCGGCGCGCTGCTGACCGCGTCGCGAGCGCTGGTCGGCGTCTCGGCCCGGTCGCTGGCGGAGATCGAGGAGACGGTCACGCTCACCCAGTTCCGCACGCTGGTCGTGCTGGAGAGCCGCGGTCCGTGCCGGCTCAACCAGCTCGCCGACAGGCTGGGCGTCAGCCCGTCCAGCGCGCTGCGGACCGTCGACCGACTCATCAGGGCCGGGTTCGTCGCGCGCGCCGAGAACGACGCCGACCGCCGGGAGGTGCGGATCTCGGCCACGGCCGCAGGCTCTGCGCTGGTCCAGGCGGTCACCCGGGCCCGCCGGGCGGAGATCGCCACCATCGTCGCGGCGATGCCGTCGGAACGCCGGCTCGAGGTCGTCGCAGCGCTGCACGCGTTCGCCGACGCTGCCGGCGAACCGCAGGCCGAGCAACCCGTCGGCCTGCTGGGCTGGTGACCTCGTGCGATCCCGCGCGGCCTGCATGATCCCGGACCTTCGGCCCTGGCGCCGACTCCTCCAGAGCGGTCCATTCGTACCGACGTCGCATGGGTGCCTCCGGGCGCTCCGCCAGGGAGGCCGCGTCCGCGGCGCCGTGCGGGGGTTGCCATGCGTGGCCGCTCGTGGACCGAGGACTGTCAGCGCCGCCGCTGTCGGCGGCGCAGCGCGCACCGGGTGCTGGCCGGCACGACTGCCGCGCTGACGATCCTCGTCCTGGGCGTGGCCGGCTGCAGCGGGCCACGAACCCCGCGCCTCGAGCTGGGCTCGTGCGGGACGGACGGCCCGGACCACCCGGAGCGGTGCGCCGTCCTGCAGGTGCCCGTCGACTGGGCAGATCCGCACAGCCCCCGGATGGGTCTCCAGGTGCTCGTGGTACCGGCCCGCTCGGACCACCCCGCTCCGGATCCGCTCTTCTACCTCGCCGGCTTCGGCAGCTCGGCCATCGGGGACGCGGAGTGGGCGTACCGGACCTTCGCGCCCCTCGAGGATCGGCACGACCTCGTCTTCGTCGAGCAGCGGGGCACCGGTGCAACGGCGGAGACCTGCGCCCTGCCCCCCGAGGGCGAGGGCGACCTGGCGGCGATCGGCCCCGCGGTGACGCAGTGCCTCGGATCGCTCCGCCGCGATCCCCGTCATGACACGACCGCGGCGGCGGTGCGCGACCTCGATGCCGCTCGCGAGGCGCTCGGCTACGAGGCCATCGACCTCTACGGCATCTCCTACGGCGTCACGATGGGGCTCGCCTACCTCCAGGCCCACCCCGAGCGGGTGCGGACGGCCGTCCTGGACTCCGGTTCCCTGCTCGACGTGCGCCTGTGGCAGCGGGTGCCGACGAGTGCGCAACGGGCCTTCGACGCGCTGGTGCGTGACTGCGCCGCCTCGCCCGCCTGCACGTCCGCCTACGACCCGGCCACGGACCTCGCGACCCTCGTCCATCGCCTGTCGGCGGCGCCGGAGGTGGTCGACCTCGGCGACGGGCACACCATGACGGTCGACGCCGCCGGCCTGACGGGAGCTGTCGTCGACGCCTACCTCGCAACGCCCGCGACCGCGGTGCTGCTGCCGCGGGACCTGCGGGCCATGGTCCGCGGGGAGTGGACGGATGTGCTGCGCGCCCGTGGCCTGCTTCCCGCGGCGGTGAACGCGGAGGCGGGGCGCGTGCAGGTGCAGACGCTGACGATCCGGTGCAGCGACGAGTGGGCGCAGATGACTCCCGACGTCGTCGCGGCACAGGAGGGGTCGCTGTTCACTGCGAACACGCTTGCCCGGGCCCGCTGGCAGCAGGCCCTGTGCACCGTCTGGCCGCACGACGACGGCGTCCGCGGCACGGTCCAGACGTCCGCGCCGGTCGTGCTCCTGAACGGCGAGCACGACCCTGCCGACCCGCCGGAGAACGTCGCGCCGGCCGCCCGGAGCATGTCGGCCTCCCTGGCCGTCACGGTCCCCGGTGGGGGACACGGGGTCGTCGACGGATGCATCGTCGACGAGGTGATGAGCTTCATCGAGGCCGGCAGGGCGCCAGACCCGGCGGCGTGGGCCGCCTGCACGGACACGTGGAGAGGCGTGGCGCCGAGCTTCCCGGCGAGCTAGGACGACCGTCGGGGATCACCACCACGAACGGCGCTCTCGGCCGGTGCGACGATGCGGCCATGGCCACGCCACGGGAGGACCTCGCTGGGCTGTTCGACTACGCCTGGCAACGGTTCTCGGACCGGATGGCCGGAGTCTCGCCGGAGGAGTGGGTGTGGGCCCCGCTGGCGGACACCCGCGTGTGCCTGCGCTGGCGGTTCGGTCACCTGGCCCACCTGCTCGCCGACGGACGCAACTCCGCGTGGTTGGGTCTGGGTCCCCGACCCGAGGTGCCCGCGCACGGTGAAGAGCCGGCCACCGTCCATGGCGACCTGCCCGCCGCGCTGGAGGACCTGCAGGTGTCGTTCCGCCGGTGGCGTGACCTGCTGGACCAGACGACGGACGCCTCGCTCGCCGAGCCGATCGGCGCCGTCGGCGGTCCCTACGGGCAGGCGTCGCGGTACTCCTACGCCCTGCACGTCCTGGACGAGCTGATCCACCACACCGCCGAGGCTGCCCTGCTGCGAGACCTGTACGCCGGCTCCCGGGGCGCGCGTGCGGCAACCACGTCCTGACGGGTGACGGGTTGGCGGGACTGACTGCGTCTTCGCCGCATGGGGCGTTCACCGTCCACGTGACCCCTGAACCGCCGGACAGCCACCCGCCCACGGTGCGCGTGCCCCCGGTGCGCGCGCTCGAGCTGCCGGCGGTTCGGACCAGCGACCCACCCCCTTGACAGCGTCGGCGGCGCCGGGCAGCATTCCGGCAACGACAAAACGATTGGGCACAGCGCATGACTCAGAGCCGAGTCACCATCCGAGACGTTGCCGCTGCGGCAGGCGTATCGATCACCACTGTCTCGCACGTCCTGACGAACGCCTCCGGCAAGCGCATCGCGGCCGAGACGCGCAGCCGCGTGCACCGTGCTGCGGACGAGCTCGGCTACGCCGCCAACCCGGTCGCGCGCACGTTGCGCACCCGCCGCTCGCAGTCGGTCGGTCTGGTGGGGGACGAGATCGCGACGACCCCCTTCGCGGGGAAGATCATCCTGGGCGCGCAGGACGTGGTACGGACGCACGACGCCGTCCTGCTCGTGACGAACACGGCCTACGACGTCGAGCTCGAGCAGCGGGAGATCCGGGCGTTGCTGGACCGGCGCGTCGACGGTGTGCTGTATGCGGCGATGTACCACCGGGTGGTGGCGGTACCGCCGGAGCTGCGCGGGGAACCGGTGGTGGTTCTGAACGCGCGGACGGAGGACCCGACGGTTTCGTGGGTCGTGCCCGACGAGTACACCGGCGGCTGGGACGCAGCCGACGTCCTCGTGCGAGCGGGCCACCGGGTGCTCGGCATGATCAACGACGAGGACGACATCCCGGCAAGTCACCTTCGCGAGGCCGGATTTCGGGCACGCTGCGCCGCGGCCGCAGTGCCCGACGCGGACGTCACGGTGATGTTCGGCGCACCGAACACCGACGGTGCGTTCGAGCCGGCGATCCGGATGCTCTCGCAAGGCGAGCGGCCGACCGGTGTGTTCGCGTTCAACGACCGGATGGCGATGAGCGTCTACCGCGCCGCCGCGATGTTGGGTCTGCGGATCCCCACCGATCTGTCGGTCGTCGGCTTCGACAACCTGGAGATCATCACGGAAGGCCTCTACCCGGGGCTGACGAGCCTGACCTTGCCCCACTACGAGATGGGCGCCTGGGCGGCCGAGCAGCTCTACGCCCAGATCGACGCTCCGGCGGGCGCCCCGGTGCCTGTGCGGACCGCCAAGCTCCGATGCCCGGTGGTGCACCGGGCCTCGGTGACGTCGCCTCCCCGGTAGCCCCCGGGGAGGCGACGACCGTCACCGGACCGCGTACTCACGCACGCGGCCACCGGACCATCAGTGATCCACGAGTGACAACGGAGGGAACCCTGTGTCTTCCAACCAGCGCCGCCTCACGGCCGGCAGCATAGCCGTGGCGAGCATCATCGCCCTGGCCGCGTGCAGCAGTGCGGCGCCCGTCTCGTCGTCCAGCGCGACGGGCAGTGCCACGATCGACCTGTGGACGCACAACGGTGGGAACGCCGCTGAGCTCGCGGTCGATCAAAAGATCGTCGACGACTTCAACGCCAGTCAGACCCAGTACAAGGTCAAGCTGACGTCGTTCCCTCAGGCGTCGTACAACGACGCAGTCGTCGCTGCCGCCACGGCCAAGAAGCTGCCGTGCATCGTCGACATCGACGCGCCGAACGTCCCCAACTGGGCCTGGGCGGGCTACCTTGCCCCGCTCGGCCTGCCCGCCAGCACGTTCGACGGTCAGCTGCCGAGCACCGTCGGCACGGTGAACGGCAAGATCTACTCGTTCGGCCACTACGAAGCGGCTCTGGCGATGTTCTCCCGCAAGTCGGTCCTGGACGCGGCCGGCGTTCGGATCCCGACCGTCGACAAGCCGTGGACCGCGACGGAGTTCGCCGACGCGCTGACCAAGCTCAAGGCCACCGGCAAGTTCCCCTACGCCCTCGACCTCGGCACCGGTGGCACCGGCGAGTGGATCCCTTACGCCTACTCCCCGCTCCTGCAGAGCTTCGGTGGGGACCTGGTCAATCGCACCGACTACAAGTCAGCCGACGGCGCGCTCAACGGCCCGGCGGCCTTGAAGTGGGCCGGCTGGATGCAGGGCCTGGTGAAGGACGGCTACATGGCCGCCAAGTCCGGCTCCGACGCGACGGCTGACTTCGCCAACGGCAAGAGCGCCATCCTCTACGCGGGCAACTGGACGGCGGCGACGATCTGGAAGGCGTTCGGCGATGACGCCGTCGTCCTGCCCCCGCCGGATCTGGGCAGCGGCACGAAGATCGGCGGCGGCTCCTGGCAGTGGGGAATGACCAAGCAGTGCACCTCTCCCGCGGCCGCCACCGCCTACCTGACCTTCTCTCACCAGACGAAGTACATCGTCGACATGTCGCAGGCGACCGGGAACATCCCCGCGACCACCGCCGCGGCTGCCCAGATCCCCGACTTCCAGCCTGGTGGCAAGAGCGAGATCTTCTTCCAGCTCAGCCAGAAGTTCGCCCTGGTTCGGCCGGTGACGCCCGCCTACCCGTACATCTCCTCGGTGTTCCAGAAGGCGACCGAGGACATCCTCTCAGGCGGTGACCCGAAGGCCATCCTCGACAAGGCCGTCAACGACATCGACACGGACATCAAGCAGAACGGCAACTACACGTTCTGAGCCAGCCCCGGGTGCCGGCGGAGACCAGCTCGCCGCCGGCACCCGGCCCATCTCGAAGGATTCCCATGGTCTCCACCGAATCGTTCGCGCGTGAGCGCGCGTCCGGGGCCACACCGAAGACACCTTCTCGCCGCGGGCCGTTCTCCGACGGTCAGCGCCGGTCCGGACGGGCTCGGTCGCGAACAGCGCATGCCCGCGACTCGCGCGCAGCCGCCTGGATGGTCGGACCGGCCGCTTTCCTGCTGGTCCTCTTCCTGTTGGTCCCGGTCGTCCTGGCCTTCACGCTCGCCTTCACCAACTCGCGACTGATCTCGCCGCGCCCGGCTCATTTCATCGGACTGACGAACTTCGTCAACCTGTTCGCTGACCCGACGTTCTGGGCGTCGCTGCGCAACACGCTCACCTTCGCCCTCGTCGTCGTTCCGGTGCAGGCCGGCCTGGCCCTGGTCCTCGCGCTGCTGGTCAACGCGAAGATCCGCGGCACGAACTTCTTCCGCACGGTCTACTTCGTGCCGGTGGTGACCTCGATGGTCGTCGTGTCGCTGCTGTGGAAGTTCATCTACCAGACGGACGGGCTGCTCAACAAGTTTCTCGTCTGGGTGTCGTTCGGCCATTTCACACCGATCGACTGGTTGAACAATCCTTCGACAGCGCTGCCCGCGATCATCGTGATGTCGATCTGGCAGGCCGTCGGATTTCACATGATCATCTGGCTGTCGGGCCTGCAGACCATCCCCGTCGAGCTCTACGAGGCCGGAGCTCTGGACGGCGCGACGGGCTGGAAGAGGTTCCGGTACATCACCTGGCCGAGCCTGGCGGCCACTCGCACGTTCATCTTGATCACCATCACCATCGCGGCGCTGAGCCTGTTCACGCAGATCAGCGTGATCACCCAGGGCGGCCCGCTCGACTCGACGACGACCCTCGTGTTCATGGCCGTCCGAACCGGCTACCAGCAGCTCGCAACGGGCTACGCCTCGGCGATCTCGTTGGTGTTCTTCACGCTCGTGCTGACCGTCGCAGCGATCCAGCGCTTCCTGACGAGGGAGAAGGCCTGACCATGACCACGCTCACGTCCCGACGGTTCGCCACCACGCGCACCGCACGAGGCAAGGTCGCGACCACCCGGCGACGCACCTGGGTCGTCGTCGCGTTCCGAATCGTGCTGGCCTTCGTGTTCACCCTTCCGCTGCTGTTCATGTTCGTCTCGTCGCTCAAGCCGGACCTGCAGATCTTCAAGGACGTCGCCAGCTGGCGGGCGTTCGCCCCGCTGGGCCACATCTCCTGGGACAACTACAGGGGCGTGTTCGACCGGGTCCCCTTCGCACGGTTCCTGCTGAACTCGATCGGGATCTCCCTGATCACCGTGGCGCTCGGGGTCTTCGTCAACAGCCTCGCCGCATTCGGGCTCTCCCGCTTGCAGTGGCGTGGTCAGCAGCTGGTCCTCACCGCGATCATCGCCACGCTGATCGTCCCGTTCGAGACCCTCGCCCTTCCCTTGGTGTGGTGGGTCAACAAGCTGCCGTCGCTGGAGCTGCACGGGTTCCATCTCACCTTCACCACCGGGTGGTTGGACACCTACCAGGTGCAGGTGATCCCGTTCGTCGCCAACGCATTCTCCATCTACCTCTTCTACCAGTACTTCTCCAGCATTCCGCGTGAGCTCGACGAGGCCGCACGGATGGACGGCGCCGGCTCCTTTCGGATCTACCGCAACGTCGTGATGCCGTTGTCAGGGCCCGCGGTCGCCACAGTGGCGATCCTGACCTTCCTACCGGCATGGAACTCCTACCTGTGGCCCCTCATGGTGGTCCAGACCGAGAGTCTGCGACCGGTCATGGTGGGGATGCAGTACTTCTTCCAGCTCAACGTCGCCTGGGGTCAGGTCATGGCCTACGCGTCAATGATCACTTTGCCTGTGCTGGCGCTCTTCCTGGCGTTCCAGCGTTCGTTCATCAACTCCATCGCCTCGAGCGGTGTGAAGGGCTGACATGTATCTCCTTCCCGCTTCCTGGACGTGGGACAGCTGGTTCGTCGACGACGGCGAGCAGTTCCACGCCTTCTACCTCAAGGCGTCACGCGCCCTCGGCGATCCTGAGCGTCGACACCGGCATGCCAGCGTCGGGCACGCCATCTCGACCGACCTGCGCAGCTGGACAGAGGTCGCCGATGCATTCGTGCCCTCCGACGGGCCCGCCTTCGACGACCTCGCCATCTGGACCGGATCAGTCGTGCGTGGGCCGGACGGCCTGTGGCGCTTCTTCTACACCGCTTGCAGCCGCGAGCAGCCACAGCGGCAGCGCATCAGCGTCGCGACCTCGACCGACCTGACGGTGTGGACCGCCGACCCGGATCGCAAGCCCATCGAGGCGGACGGCGCCTGCTACGAGAAGCTCGGCGACTCCGCCTGGTCCGACGAGGCGTGGCGCGACCCGTGGGTCTTCGAGGATCCCGCCGGGGACGGGTGGCACATGCTCATCACAGCCCGCGCCCGGCACGGCGAGCTTCGTCAGCGCGGCGTCATCGGGCACGCGACCTCTGACGACCTCGACAACTGGGAGGTCCGACCCCCGCTGAGCGGCGCAGGCGCCGGATTCGGTCAGCTCGAGGTGTCACAGGTCGCCGTGGTCGACGGCCGTGGCGTTCTCCTCTTCAGCTGCCTGGGCCCGGAGCTGTCCGACGAGCGACGCGCAAGCGAGCCCGGCGGCGGAATCTTTACGGTTCCGGTCGACAACCTGACCGGACCGTTCGACATCAGCCGTGCGACGCGCCTGACCGATGCGACGCTCTATGCCGGCAGGCTCGTCCAGGACCGCTCCGGCGCCTGGCAGCTCCTCGCCTTCCAGAACCTCGGCGCCGACGGACAGTTCGTCGGAGGCCTCATCGACCCGCTTCCCGTGTCTTGGATCGGGGACCGGCTGTCCCTCAAGCCGGGCACACCAGGCGCCGCCCCACGCTGACCGCCCCGGCCGTGGGGGCCCCCCCCCCCCCCCCCCCCCCGCCCCCCCCCCCCCCCCCCGGGGGGGGGGGGGGCGGGGGGGCGGGGCCGCC